>NZ_JCALCS010000007.1:0-547196 GCF_059812465.1 Mycobacterium sp. NGS54
CGCCTTTGGCGTGCGAGTCTGTGTCTGCTCGCGGTTTCAGTCGCGACGCAGGTAGTCCAGCTGAGCCTGCACCGACCATTCGGCCACATCCCAGAGCTTCTCGTCGACGTCGACATAGACGTATTCGACGATCTCGCGCGTGGTGGCCTCGTTACCGAGATCCCACAGCGCGGCACGCACCTGCTCCAGACGTTCGTGCCGGTGCGTGAGGTAGCCGGACGCGACGGATTCCAGGTCGGCCAGCTGCGGTCCGTGTCCCGGCAGCACCGTGCGCCGGCCCAAACCGCGTAGCCGCCGCAGCGATTCCAGGTAGTCGGCCAGGCTGCCGTCCTCCTTGTCGATGACGGTGGTGCCGCGGCCCAGCACGGTGTCCGCGGTCAGCACGGCGTCATCGAGCAGGAACGACAGCGAGTCGGCGGTGTGGCCGGGTGTCGCCATGACTTTGATCTTGAGGCCGGCCGCGTCGATGACCTCGCCGTCGGTGAGGTGACCGCCGAGGCCGCGCAGGAATCCGCTGCCCGCGGACCGGACCGTCGCCCCGGTCAGCTCCACCAGCTTGTCGATGCCGTCGGTGTGGTCGGGGTGCCGGTGGCTGATCAGGACCAGCGCGACGCGGCCCAGCGCCGCGATCCGGGCGATGTGCCCGTCGTCATCGGGGCCCGGATCCACGATCACCAGCTCGTCGCTGCGCGGACCGCGCAGCACCCAGGTGTTGGTGCCCTCCAGCGTCATCGGGCCCGGGTTGTCGGCCAAGAGGACCGAGGCAGTGTCGGTGACCGCCCGCAACATGCCGTATGCGGGATGGGTCAACGACTCAGCGGTCTCGGTCACGGCCGTCAGCCGACCTCCACGATCAGCTCCACTTCCACCGGCGCGTCCATCGGCAGCTCGGAGACGCCGACCGCCGAACGCGCGTGCGCGCCTTGGTCACCGAACACCTCGCCGAGCAGGTCGGACGCCCCGTTGATGACGCTTGGCTGGCCGTTGAAACCCGGAGCCGATGCGACGAACCCGACGACCTTGACCACCCGCGCGACGGTGTCGATGCCCACCAGCGAATGCACCGCGGCCAGCGCGTTGAGCGCGCACATCCGCGCCAGCGAGTTGGCGTCCTCGGGGCTGACATCGGCGCCGACCTTGCCGGTCCGCGGGAGCTTGCCGCCCTCCATCGGTAGCTGGCCCGACGTGTAGACCAGGTTGCCGACCCGCACCGCGGGAACGTACGACGCCAGCGGCGCAACCACCTCCGGCAGCGCGAGGCCGAGCTGCCCGAGCCGGGCGGACGCGCTCATCTCTACTTGGGGCGCTTCAGGTACGCGACGTGCTGCTCGCCGGTGGGTCCGGGCAGGACGGACACCAACTCCCAGCCGTCGGCGCCCCACTGGTCGAGGATCTGTTTGGTGGCGTGCGTCAGCAGCGGGACCGTGACGTATTCCCATGCGGTGGGTTGGCTCATGACGCGAGCTTATCGGTCGGCCGTCAACGGCTCTGGCCAGCCCAAGTGCGGTGCGGCGGTCGGGCTAGCATGCGAAGGTGGCATCCACTGAAAGCGGCGGTAGTTCCGTCGGTTGGCCCGCGCGCCTGTCGAAGGCGCGCCTACATTTCGTAACCGGCAAAGGCGGGACGGGTAAGTCGACGGTCGCGGCCGCGCTCGCCCTGACGCTGGCGGCGGGCGGCCGTAAGGTCCTCCTCGTCGAAGTCGAAGGCCGCCAAGGGATTGCACAACTTTTCGACGTCCCGCCGCTGCCCTACGAGGAGGTCAAGATCGCCACCGCCGAGCGCGGCGGGCAGGTCAACGCGCTGGCCATCGACATCGAGGCCGCGTTCCTGGAATACCTGGACATGTTCTACAACCTGGGCATCGCGGGCCGCGCGATGCGCCGTATCGGCGCCATCGAGTTCGCGACGACGATCGCGCCCGGCCTGCGCGACGTGCTGCTCACCGGCAAGATCAAGGAGTCGGTGGTGCGCCTCGACAAGGGGGCCAAGAACCCGGTCTACGACGCGGTGGTCGTCGACGCGCCGCCGACGGGCCGCATCGCGCGCTTCCTCGATGTCACCAAGGCGGTGTCCGACCTGGCCAAGGGCGGACCGGTGCACTCGCAATCCGAGGGTGTGGTGAGGCTGCTGCACTCCGATCAGACCGCCATCCATTTGGTCACGCTGCTGGAGGCGCTGCCGGTGCAGGAAACGCTCGAAGCCATCGAGGAGCTCGCCGAGATGGAACTGCCGATCGGCAGCGTGATCGTGAACCGCAACATCCCCTCGTTCCTCGAGCCGCGCGATCTGGCGAAGGCCGCCGAGGGGGACGTGGACGCGGACTCCGTGCGGGCCGGCCTTCAGATGGCCGGAATCAAGCTCAGCGACACCGACTTCGCGGGCCTGCTCACGGAAACCATTCAGCACGCGACCCGGATCGCCGCACGCGCGGAGACGGCGCAGCAACTCGATGCGCTGAAGGTTCCGCGGCTGGAACTGCCGGCGATTTCCGACGGCATCGACCTCGGCAGCCTGTATGAGCTGTCGGAAACGCTTGCGCAGCAGGGGGTCCGATGAGCGTCACAGCGAAAACCCTTGATATGGCCGCCATCCTGGCCGACCGGTCCAACCGGGTGGTCGTGTGCTGCGGCGCCGGCGGGGTCGGCAAGACGACCACCGCGGCCGCCATGGCGATGCGCGCCGCCGAATATGGCCGCACCGTGTGTGTTTTGACGATCGACCCGGCCAAGCGCCTGGCACAGGCGCTCGGGGTCAACGACCTTGGCAACGCCCCGCAGCGGGTGCCCTTGGCGCCCGAGGTATCCGGCGAGCTGCACGCCATGATGCTTGACATGCGCCGCACCTTCGACGAGATGGTGATGCAGTACTCCGGCCCCGAGCGGGCAGAGGCGTTGCTGAACAACCAGTTCTACCAGACGGTCGCGACGTCGCTTGCCGGCACGCAGGAATACATGGCGATGGAGAAGCTCGGCCAATTGCTGAGCCAGGACCGCTGGGACCTCATCGTGGTGGACACCCCGCCGTCGCGCAACGCGCTGGACTTCCTGGATGCGCCGAAACGGTTGGGCAGCTTCATGGATAGCCGGCTGTGGCGACTGCTGCTCGCACCCGGCCGCGGCATCGGCCGATTGGTCACCGGCGCAATGGGTTTGGCGATGAAGGGCATGTCCACGATCATGGGCTCTCAATTGCTCAGCGACATCGGCTCATTCGTGCAGTCACTGGAATCGACCTTCGGCGGTTGGCGGGAAAAGGCCGACCGCACCTACTCACTGTTGAAGCGGCGCGGCACACAGTTCGTCGTGGTGTCGGCCGCCGAGCCCGACGCGCTGCGCGAGGCGGCCTTCTTCGTTGACCGGCTGTCGCAGGAGGGCATGCCGCTCGCGGGGCTGGTGCTGAACCGCACCCACCCGACGCTGTGCTCCCTGCCGGTCGAGCGGGCGATCGACGGCAGCGAGACGCTGGACGCGCTCGATTCCGAGGCCGCCGCGCTGGCTTCCTCCGTGCTGAGGATCCATGCCGACCGTGCGCAGACCGCCAAGCGGGAAATCAGGCTGCTCTCTCGCTTCACCGGGGCCCACCCGCACGTGCCGGTCGTCGGGGTTCCGTCGCTGCCGTTCGACGTTTCGGACCTGGACGCGCTGCGGGCGCTCGCCGATCAGATCACCGCCGTCGGCGACGAGGCGGCCCGCGCTGTGGGGCGCTGAGGAGCCGGCGCATCCGAACCCCGTCGGCGACGAGGCGGCCCGCGCTGTGGGGCGCTGAGAACGCTCGGTGAGCGCCCGCCGAGCGAATCAATTTCTTGAGCAGCCGCCAGTCAGGCGCTCGCAGACGCTATTCGACACGTGCCAGCCTTGGTCAAAACCGGCCGGTGCGTTGCTGTCGAATTCCTATTGGGCACAAGCCAGCTCGCATCCAACACGAGCCAGAGCTATATTGAACACACGATGATTAAGAGGTCCGCTTAGGGTGTAACAGTTCCGTAATCATGAAAACAGTTACTTTCAGGACCGTCAGTTCGCTTGCGCCAGGAATTGCCTGACGCGTTCGTATAATACTCCGGTCAGCCGACGCTGCGGCCGCGGCGCTTCTCGAAGAAGTCCTGCCAGGAGATGACCTCGGGATGCTGCTTGAGCAGGGCCCGGCGCTGGCGCTCGGTCATCCCGCCCCACACCCCGAACTCGACCTTGTTGTCCAACGCGTCCGCCCCACACTCCTGCATCACGGGGCAGTGGCGGCAGATCACCGCCGCCTTGCGCTGGGCGGCCCCGCGAACAAACAGTTCGTCGGGGTCAGTGGTCCGACATAGCGCCTTTGAAACCCATGCGATCCGTTCCTCGGCGTCAACACTGTGTAATACGCCCTGAGCAGCCGCGATGTTCGTTCGACGCGCGGCTGGCCGTGAACCTGACACGAGCTGTTCCCTTCCTTCCGACCGCCAGTCGCGGCCGCCCTCCTCGGGTGCAGACCCTGCTGCGATCTACGCCACACCATGCAAATCGGTGTTATCTGAATCTCACCGTGTGTCTAAGTTAGGTGGTCAGGTGGCAATTGCGCAACAGTCTCATAACGCTTTTTTTGGGACGGGCGTGCAGTCTTGCCGAAAAGCATAAACCCGAGCACGGCACCGCGCACTTTACCCCGACGGCTCATCAGTGACGGCGGCGACAATTTTTTACCATCCCTAATGGTAAGTTCGCTGGTCACGGTGTGGGAAGGCCTCTGCTCATCGCGGGGCCTGGCCGGGTGACCCGGGGCGGCTACCCTAGTACGCATGTCAGACCGTCCGCCGGCCGTCCTCACGGTTCTCAAGCTCGCGGGGTGCTGTTTGTTGGCCAGCGTCGTCGCCACGGCCCTGATGTTTCCGCTCGCCGGTGGAATCGGGCTGATGTCCAATCGGGCCTCTGAGGTCGTCGCCAACGGGTCCGCCCAGCTGACGCAAGGCGAGGTTCCCGCGGTGTCGACGATGGTCGACAAGAAGGGCAACGTCATCGCGTGGCTGTACTCTCAGCGCCGCTTCGAGGTGCCCACCGACAAGATCGCCAACACCATGAAACTGGCGATCGTCTCGATCGAGGACAAGCGCTTCGCCGACCACAACGGGGTGGACTGGAAGGGCACGCTGACGGGGCTGGCCGGCTACGCCTCCGGCGACGTGGACACCCGGGGCGGCTCGACCATCGAACAGCAGTACATCAAGAACTACCAACTGTTGGTGACCGCCCAGACCGATGCCGAGAAGCGCGCGGCGGTTGAAACCACCCCGGCGCGCAAGCTGCGCGAGATCCGGATGGCGCTCACGCTGGACAAGACCTTCACCAAACCGGAGATCCTGACGCGCTACCTGAACCTGGTGTCGTTCGGTAACGGCTCGTTCGGCGTGCAGGACGCGGCCCAGACCTACTTCGGCATCAATGCGTCGGACCTGAACTGGCAGCAGGCGGCCCTGCTCGCGGGCATGGTGCAGTCGACCAGCGCGCTCAACCCGTACACCAACCCCGACGGCGCCCTGGCCCGACGGAACCTGGTCCTCGACACCATGGTCGAGAACCTGCCCCAGGAGGCCGACGCCCTGCGCGCCGCCAAGGCCACGCCGCTGGGCGTGCTGCCCCAACCCAACGAACTGCCCCGCGGCTGCATCGCGGCCGGCGACCGCGCCTTCTTCTGCGACTATGTCCAGGAGTACCTGTCCCGCGCCGGGATCAGTAAGGAACAGGTGGCCAAGGGCGGCTACCTGATCCGCACCACGTTGGACCCGGACGTGCAGATCCCGGTCAAGGCGGCCATCGACAAGTACGCCAGCCCGACCCTGCCGGGCATCTCGAGCGTGATGAGCGTGATCGAGCCGGGCAAGACGTCCCACCACGTGATGGCGATGGCCAGCAACCGCACCTATGGCCTGAACCTCGACGCCGGCGAGACGATGCGACCGCAACCGTTCTCCCTCGTCGGCGACGGCGCCGGGTCGGTTTTCAAGATCTTCACCACCGCCGCCGCGCTGGACATGGGCATGGGCATCAACGCCACGCTCGAGGTTCCGGGCCGGTTCCAGGCCAAGGGCATGGGAAGCGGCGGCGCCAAGGGTTGCCCGAAGGACACCTGGTGCGTCGTCAACGCAGGTAACTACCGGGGCTCCATGAACGTGACCGACGCGCTGGCCACCTCGCCCAACACCGCGTTCGCCAAGTTGATCCAGCAGGTGGGCGTTAGCCGCACGGTGGACATGGCGATCAAGTTGGGGCTGCGGTCCTACGCCGATCCGGGCACCGCGCGCGACTACAACCGCGACAGCAACGAGAGCCTGGCCGACTTCGTCAAACGGCAGAACATCGGCTCGTTCACCCTCGGCCCGATCGAGGTGAACGCGCTGGAGTTGTCCAACGTCGCGGCCACGCTGGCCTCCGGCGGCGTGTGGTGCCCCCCGAACCCGATCGACAAGTTGATCGACCGCAACGGCAACGAGGTCTCCGTGACGACCGAGACCTGCGATCAGGTGGTGCCCGAGGGGCTGGCCAACACCATGGCCAACGCGATGAGCAAGGACGCCGTGGGCAGCGGCACGGCGGCGGGCTCGGCCGGCGCGGCGGGCTGGGACCTGCCGGTGTCGGGCAAGACCGGCACCACCGAGGCCCACCGCTCGTCCGGCTTCGTGGGATTCACCAGCCACTACGCGGCCGCCAACTACATCTACGACGATTCACCCAATCCGACGGATTTGTGCTCCGCCCCGCTGCGTCACTGCGGCGAGGGGGACCTCTACGGCGGTAACGAGCCGGCGCGCACCTGGTTCACCGCGATGAAACCGATCGCGACCAGCTTCGGCGAGGTGAAGCTGCCGCCGACCGACCCCCGCTACGTCGAGGGTTCCCCCGCTTCGCGGGTGCCCGCCGTCACCGGCCTGGACGTCGACGCGGCCCGCCAGCGCATCAAGGAGGCCGGTTTCCCGGTCGCCGACCAGACCAACTCCGTGAACAGCACCGCGAAGCTGGGCGAGGTGGTCGGGACGTCGCCGTCCGGCCAGACGATTCCGGGGTCGATCATCACGATCCAGGTCAGCAACGGCATCCCGCCGGCGCCGCCCCCGCCGCCCGAGGGCGCGCCGCCGGTGGTGGGGTCGCAGGTGGTCGAGATTCCGGGCCTGCCGCCGATCACGATTCCGCTGCTGGCGCCGCCGCCGCCGCCCGGGGCGCCCCCTCCATAAGGGGCCCGCATAAGCGTGTTGTGGCGCAAGCTATACGCGCCGAGACCGCAACCGGCAGTAGGCTTCCTGCATGGCTGACGTTCGCCCGACTGCCCCGCTTCTCCTCGGTCCGCTACGCGGACCGCATCGTCGCGGGGCGCTGCCCGTCCTGATGCGCACCGGCGCCGTCGCGGTCGGCTCGACCCTGGCCGGCATCGGTTATGCCGCGCTCGTCGAGCGCAACGCGTTCGTCCTGCGCGAGATAACCATGCCCGTCCTGAGCCCGGGCTCCACGCCGCTGCGGGTGCTGCACATCAGCGATCTCCACATGCTGCCCAACCAGCGCCGCAAACAGGCCTGGCTGCGCGAGCTGGCGGCCTGGGAGCCCGACCTGGTCGTCAACACCGGCGACAACCTGGCGCACCCCAAGGCGGTGCCCGCGGTGGTGCAGACCCTGGGCGACCTGCTGTCGCGGCCAGGCGTCTTCGTGTTCGGCAGCAACGACTACTTCGGGCCCCGCCTGAAGAACCCGCTGAACTACCTGACCAACCCGTCGCACCGGGTCCGCGGCGAGCCCCTGCCCTGGCAGGACCTGCGGGCGGCGTTCACCGAGCGCGGCTGGCTCGACCTGACGCACACCCGCCGCGAGTTCGAGGTGGCCGGGCTGCACATCGCCGCCGCGGGCGTGGACGACCCGCATATCGACCGGGACCGCTACGACGCGATCGCGGGGCCGGCCAGCCCGGCCGCGAACCTCCGGCTCGGTTTGACGCACTCGCCCGAGCCTCGGGTGCTGGATCGCTTCGCCGCCGACGGCTACCAGCTGGTGATGGCCGGGCACACCCATGGCGGGCAGCTGTGTCTGCCGTTCTACGGCGCCCTGGTGACCAACTGCGGCTTGGACCGCTCGCGGGCCAAGGGGCCGTCGCGCTGGGGCGCGAACATGGCGCTGCACGTCTCCGCCGGGATCGGCACGTCGCCCTTTGCGCCCGTGCGGTTCTGCTGCCGGCCCGAGGCGACCCTGCTGACGCTGATCGCCAGCCCGATGGGCGACCGCGATTCCACCAGCGACCTGAGCCGTTCGCAGCCGACCGCTTCGGTGCGTTGAGTCACCGGACCCGGATCGCGGTCCGCACCCTGCCACGAAGCTGGACCGACGACGCGATCCGGCTGATCCAGGCCGACGCGCGCCGCAGCGCCGACACCCACCTGCTGCGCTACCCGCTGCCGTCGGCCTGGGGTGGTGACGCCGACGTCGCGCTGTACCTCAAGGACGAGAGCACGCACATCACCGGCAGCCTCAAGCACCGGCTGGCGCGCTCGCTGTTCCTGTACGCGCTGTGCAACGGGTGGATCGGCGAGGGCACCACGGTCGTCGAGGCCTCCTCGGGTTCGACGGCGGTGTCGGAAGCCTACTTCGCGGCCCTGCTGGGGCTGCCGTTCGTCGCCGTCATGCCCGCGTCGACCAGCGCCTCCAAGGTCGCGCTGATCGAATCCCAAGGCGGCCGTTGCCATTTCGTGACTGACTCGGGCGAGGTGTACGCCGAGGCCGAGCGCGTCGCCCGCGACACCGGCGGCCATTACCTGGACCAATTCACCAATGCCGAGCGCGCCACCGACTGGCGCGGAAACAACAACATCGCCGAGTCGATCTACGAACAGATGGGCGAGGAGACGCATCCCATCCCGGAGTGGATCGTGGTCGGCGCAGGCACCGGCGGGACCAGCGCGACCATCGGCCGCTACATCCGCTACCGGCGGCACGCCACCCGGCTGTGCGTCGTCGATCCGGAGAACTCCGCCTTCTTTCCCGCCTACGCCGAAGGCCGCTGCGACATCGTGATGTCCGGGTCCTCTCGCATCGAGGGCATCGGCCGGCCCCGGGTCGAGCCGTCGTTTCTGGCCGACGTGGTCGACCGCATGGTCGCGGTCCCCGACGCGGCGTCGATCGCCGCCGCCCGCCACGTCAGCGCCGTGCTGGGCCGCCGGGTGGGCCCGTCGACGGGCACCAACCTGTGGGGCGCCTTCGGGCTGCTCGCCGAGATGGTCGCCGAGGGCCGCGGCGGATCGGTGGTCACCCTGCTCGCCGACAGCGGCGACCGCTACGCCGACACCTATTTCAGCGACGAGTGGGTCAGCGCGCAGGGGCTCGATCCGGCCGGGCCGGCCGAGGCGCTGGGCGAATTCGAGCGCAGCTGCGCGTGGTCGAGCCCATAGCCTGCGGTTTGGCGAGTCGGCGGGGCGGTGCGATACGCTGTCGTGGCTTCAAGCGGGGTGTGGCGCAGCTTGGTAGCGCGCTTCGTTCGGGACGAAGAGGCCGTGGGTTCGAATCCCGCCACCCCGACTGTTGATTGTCCGGCGTCCTATATATGAGGACGGCGGTTTCCCGGATTCGCCGAATACGAACGCAAAACATCGCGGACCATCCCGGTGGTCGCGCTCACGCCTACCGGTGCGGCGAAGCCGCGCGAGTGAATGTCGTGCCCGCGCTGCGCTTAGGCCTCTAACTCCGGTTGGACGCGCCGACGATCGGCCCGCGCCCAGATCTGGACCTGCTCCCGCCCGACGAGGCGGCACCGGTGGGTGTTCGCCAACTGGCGGGCCGCCTTGGTGAACCCCTGATTGGTCACCACGACCGTTTGGTTGCACCGGTGCTGCCGCGCGCCGGCCACCACCTGTTGGACGGCGGCCACCCCGACGGCCTTCGCCTGTCGCTTGCACTGGACCGCCATGCACGCGCCGTCCCGCTTCGCGATCAGGTCCACACCGTAGTCACCCGTGCTGGCGGTGTGCGCGACGCTCCAGCCCACGGTCCGAAGCTGGGCCGCAACGAATTCCTCGAATTCGACGCCCGACATTTCATCGATGGCCGCCAGGTCCGACGCCGCGTACCGCAGGTCGCGCCTGAGCTGCCGCCCGACGCTGTAGCGGTCGCGCCGAACGCCGAGCCACAACAGGCCGACGACGGTCAGGGCAAGGCCGACCAGGCCGGCCGAAAATCCCGCCGGGACGCTGCCGGTGGCCTGCTGGGTGAAATACCAAGGGACAGCGAACCCCAGCAGGAGCAAGGACCCGGCGATTAGCTGCATGACTCCTCACGGTGGCGATGCGGACTCGTGTGATGAAACGTAGCGGAGGGCTACGACAATTCAGCGGAGGCGAAACCGAACCCTGGTGCCGTGGCGCGGTGCGAGCATGATGGAGCGCCGCACGATCCGCTCCGGTTCCTCGTCGACGGCGCTGAACTCCCCTTCGCGCAGCAGCGTGTGCAACACCGTGATCAGCTCGCGCATCGAGAACGCGGCGCCCAGACAACGTTTCACGCCGCCGCCGAACGGGACCCACGCGTAGGTCTCGGGTCGGGCGCCGAGGAATCTCTCCGGGCGGAACTCGTTGGGGAACTCGTAGGTGTGGGGGTTGCGGTTGATCGCGATGATGTGGACGACGATCCGCGTACCTGCCTCGACGAGGTAGCCGCCGATCGGAAACGGCTGCGCCGCAACACGGGCCGTGAACGGGGCCGGCGGCCGGACCCGCAGCGTCTCGTGGATCACCGCGGTCGTGAAGGCTTCCTCCCCGCTCAGGGCTTCGTCACGCACTCGCTCTAACGCATCGGGGTGGTGCAGAAGCAGGTCGAAGATCCAGGCCAGCGTCGTCGCGGTGGTCTCGTGGCCCGCCAGCATCAGGGTGATCAGGTCGTCGCGAATCTCGCTGTCCGACAGCTGTTCTCCGTCGTCGCCGCGCGCGCACATCAGCAACGAGAGGATGCCGGGTTGGTTGCCCAGGCTCGGGTCTGCTCGCCGCCGCTCGATGAGCGGCATGACGACATCGTCGATCTCGCGGTTGGCCCTCGTCCGCTGCGGCCACACTCGCAACGCGCCCAGGTGGCGCAGCGCGTATCGGGCCGTCAATTGCTCTGAGACGCCGAGGTTCAGCAAGCGCTCGAAGGGCCGGCCGAGCCGGTGCACCTCGTCGGGATCGTCGACGCCGAAGGTGACCCTGACGATCACGTCCAGCGTCAGCGCCCGTGCCGCCCTGAGCATTTCGAAGGGGCGGTCAACGGGCCAGCTGTGCATCGCCGCGCGGGCGGAGTTCTGCATGATCGGCACGTAACCGCTCAGCGCCGCGCCGTGCAGCGGGGGCGTCAAGAGTTTGCGCCGCCGCAGATGCTCGGGTTCCTCCTGTACGAACATCGATCCGGAGCCGTAGATGGCCGCCGCCGGTCCCACGCCCTCGCCGCCGACCAGCACGTCCGGCGGCGCGGTGAAGACCTGCTTGACCAGTTCGGGGTCGGACACGATCGCCACGTTGCCCAGGCTGAGGACGGGCATCGTCATGATCGGTCCGTATCGGCGGATCAACCGCAGCATCCGCCGTTCGCCGCCCACGAGATAGGCGATCGCATACGCCGCGGCGAACGCCGGTCGAAGCATGCGCGGAGCCGGCAGGCCGGGCGGACGGCTCAAGGGCACGCTGACGACAGAAACACGGCGGGCCTAGTTGGTCAAGGCCGCCCGCGCCGCCGTTACGCGCAGTCGGCGCAGACCGGAAGCCCGGAGCTCGAGGCGCGCAACCGGCTGCGGTGCTGCACTAAAAAACAGCTCGAACAAGTGAACTCGTCGGAGCGCTGGGGTATCACCGTCACCGACAGTTCTTCGCCGGAGAGATCCGCGCCGGGCAGCTCGAAGAAGACCACATCGTTGGGGTCCTCGTCGACGACCGCGGTGGGTGCTCCGGCGGTCGCGAGTTCGCGTAGGGCGGATGCATCCGGGGTCTCGACGTCGGATACGCGGCGTGCGTCGTAATCGCTTGCGGTCGTCATAGCTGTTCCTTCCTGCTGAACGACGGGCGCACGCACTTGCCCGTACTCACCCGTGGCACAGTCGATACCCCAATCGGATGCCGATCACACCTAATCCGCCCAAAAAGATGTCCATTGCGGGCCGGCTCAGCAGGCGATCGGCGCCTTGGCGTGCGCGGCGGAGCCGTCGGCCCTCGGGCCATGCAGAAACAATGCGACGTTGAAGGCCCGGCGCTGACTCCGTGATACCCACGCCAGGCCGAACCACGGCGCCGCGACTGCAAGAAGCAGCGCGACGACCGCCGGCCCCACATGCCCGGTCAACAGAGCGATTACGCCGACAGCCAGGCCGACCGCCCAGACGCCGGCGGCCACCAGTCCCGGGATGCTGGGACGTGCTTGACCGGATGTGTCGAGCATGGGCCCCTTTTACCCGGTCAGGCCGAAAATTAAACGTTTCGGTTTCGTCGCCCGGGCAACGGTCAGCTGCTGGGCGGAGGCGCAGGCTGATCGGAATTCCTTGCCTGCCAGCGCACTTCGGCGCCGCGCACTCTGCGGTGGGTCTGCAACAGCCAGGCGACCCCCGCGGCACCTGATACGGCGGCCAGCAGCACCACGACCGACCCGATCAGGACGTGCCCGGCCGCGAGCGCGTACAAGCCGATGGCCAGGGCGACCACCGCCAGGGCCGCCCACGCGAGGCCGGGCGCATTGGCGCCGTTCGTGAGCGATTCACCGGCGTGCCGCCGAGAAGTGCGGTGGTGGTCAACCGGGTCAGTTTTCGGGGTGTCCAACTGCCCTCCTCGTGAAAAAGCTTGGGTGGCAGGGCGGTTCGTAAGGTAGACCGCACCGAAGGCTCGCCTGCGTCTACCCGCCGCCCCGACGGGCCAAACGACGCCGGAGTGTCAGCGGGTCCCCGCGCGGGTATGCGGCGCGAATGCACAGAGCGCCCGCCGTCCTGTTCGACGTGGACGGAACCCTGGTGGACTCCAACTATCTGCACGTCTATGCCTGGCAGCGCGCGTTCGACGCCGAAGGCATGCCCGTCGCGGCGTGGCAGATCCACCGCTGCATCGGCATGGACGGCGACACATTGGTGCGCACGTTGTCCAACGACGCGCCCGAGCACGTGCAGGACCGGCTCAGCGACGGGCACAGCCGCCACTATCGAGAGGTCACCCCGCTGCTGGCACCGTTGCCCGGGGCGCGCGAGCTGCTGCGCCGCGTCGCCGGCCTCGGGCTGCAAGTGGTGCTGGCCACCTCGGCGCCCGACGACGAACTCGAGGTCCTGCTCAAGACGCTCGACTGCGATGACGTCATCGCCTTGAAGACGTCGTCACGCGACGTCGACACCGCCAAGCCGGACCCCGGCATCGTGCAGGTGGCGCTGGACCGGGCCGGCGTGGACCCCGAGCACGCCGTGTTCGTCGGCGACGCCGTGTGGGACGCCCACGCCGCCGCGGCCGCGGGACTGCCGTGCATCGGACTGCTGAGCGGCGGCATCTCGCGCGCCGAATTGGAGTCGGCCGGCGCGTCACCGATTTTCACCGATCCCCAGGATCTCCTCGACCATCTGGAATCCACTCGAATCGGCGCACTACATACCGCGAGTGCGCAGCAACAGCGGTAAGACCCACCAAAAGAACGCAAACAACGCCAGCGCACAAGCTCCCGCAATGAGACCGGCGCTACGTCCGGCGACCGAGTCGAAAACGATGATCGTCACCCCGGTCAGGGCCGTGCCGAGCAGGGCCAGCCCGGCGTACGCGCATCGGTGCGCCGCAGACACCAGGACCTGGAGGCGATGCCGCCGGAACAGCAGCCGGTGAATGCCGACCGGGGCGACGAGTAGCACCGTCGCCCCCACGGAACAACCGACCGTCACCAGGTACGCGACCCGCATCGGTTCGTCGAGGACGTCGAAGCGCTGCTGGAACGGCAGCGTCAGCAGGAAACCGGTCAGCAGCTGCACGCCGGTCTGCACCACGCGCAGCTCCTGCAGCAGGCTGTTCCAATTGCGGTCCAGCCGCTCGATTTCGGTCTCGCCGCGCTCACTGCGATCCCACTGCTGGTCATCTTCGGGATGATCGACGTCGTCACCCATAGCACCGATCATTCCACCGGACGCCTTATTTAAGTCCGCGCTCACCAACCCGAGCGCCCAAGCCCAACTTCTGGCGAAACGTCCCCCTGCTGCGAGAGGGGCCCCTCGGCGGGCGCGTCAGCGGTTGACGTTGCCGTCCCGGACGGCGGTCAACGCGTCGTCCAGCGTCGGGTACAGCGGGAAGGTCTTGTCCAGGCCGGTGAGGTGGATCGGCCTCCTGGTCGCCGGCCCGCGCGCGACGACACCGAACTCGGTGGATTTGCCGAGTTTTTCGTACGTCGCGGCCAGGATCTTCAGCCCGACCGAGCCCAGGAATTCCACCGCGGAAAGGTCGATGACCAGTGCCGTCGGACCGTCCGCGAGGACGGCGCTGATGGCCTGCTCGAGCGCCGGAGCGGTGACCAGATCGATTTCGCCGCTGACGCTGACCACGGACACACCGTCGTGGTCGGTAACCAGCGTGGTAATCGAATCAGGAGCTGACAATGGCCATCCTTTGTCCGGGCCTTGAGTGTGGTGCAAGCCTAGCCTGCCATGCGAACCGCGAGAAGAATATGCCCTCGACACCTGCGACGCGATTGCCCAGGCTAGTCTCCCCATAGACATACTGCGGGGCGCGACGCGGCACATGGGAGGCCAGATGTCAGATTCGCCGTTGGATCTCGGAACCACCAGCACCGCCGCGCAGACGGTCAGCGAGGGCCTGTTGCCCCAGCTGGTCCAGCACCTGCGGCAGAACCGCACCGTTTTGCGCGAGGAATGGGCCCGCAGGATCACCGAGGCCGAACTTCTCACCGCGATGACGCCCGAGGAACTCTTCTCCGAGGCGACCGCCGTGTACGACAACTACGTCGAGGTGCTCGAGACCGGTAGCGTCGAGGCGCTGCAGGCGTACGCCCGCGACCTGTCCGAGCGCATCATTCCCCGAGGCGTGGAAACAGACGAGGTGCTCGGCATCGTGCTGCTGCTGCGTGACGTGCTGGCCCGCTCCCTGTTCGAGAAGTACCAAGCCGAGTTCGAGATGCTGAACCGGGTGCTGGACGCCTACGAGCCGGCGGCCAACCGCATCGCCAACACCGTGGGCGTGTCCTTCGTCCAGGAGCGCGAACGCATCATCCGCCAGCAGCAGGAGGCCATCCGCGAGCTCTCCACGCCGGTCCTGCAAGTGCGCGAGCAGCTGCTGATCCTGCCGATCATCGGCGTGCTCGACAGCCAGCGGGCCCGCCAGGTCACGGAACAGCTGCTGCGCGCGATCCGCGCGAACCGCGCGAAGGTGGTCGTCATCGACATCACCGGTGTGCCGACCATCGACTCCACCGTGGCCAACCACCTGGTGCAGACGGTCGACGCCTCAGGCCTGATGGGCGCCAGCGTCATCATCACCGGCCTGTCCTCCGAAATCGCGCTGACTCTGGTCACCATCGGGCTTGACCTGTCGAAGATGAACGCCGTAGGCGACCTGCAGGGCGGCATCGAAGAGGCCGAACGCCTGCTCGGTTACGAAGTCACACGCACCGGCGAACAGACCGGATAACCACCATTAGCACGAGCACCCCATGCCAGTACCGATTCTGAAACAGGGCGCGATTCTGATCGCTTCGGTGCAGTCGGCGCTCACCGACTCCGACGCCGAACGTCTCCGCTTCGACCTGATGGAACGGGTCAGCAGGTTCCGCGCCCAGGGAATCATCGTCGATGTCACCGCCATCGACGTGATGGACTCGTTCGCCGCCCGCTCGCTGCGGACCATCGCCCACATGACCCGGCTGCGCGGCGCGGACACCGTGATCGTGGGTCTGCAACCGGAGGTCGCCTTCGCGATGGTGCAACTGGGCCTGGCGTTCGACGACATGAACACCGCACTGGATCTCGAAGAGGGCCTCGCACTGCTGAATCGCCAAGGCGGAGTGGGGAAGTCGACGATCGGGCGCGATGGTGGCGGGTGACATCGTCGTCGACATTCACAGCTCCGACGACATCGTCGCCGCCCGCAAGGCCGGACATCAGCTCGCACTCGATCTCGGATTCTCGCTGACCGACGTCACCATGATCGCCACGGCGATCTCCGAAATCGCCCGAAACATCACCAGCTACGCGGGGCGCGGCGCCGTCCGGATCACGGTGGCCGACCGGGAGGGGCGCCGGGCCCTGGTGGTGCGCGCCGAGGACGACGGACCCGGCATCGCCGACATCGAGCGCGCGATGGAGGACGGGTACTCAACCGGACGCGGGCTGGGGATGGGCCTGCCCGGCGCCCGCCGCCTGATGGACCGGCTGGTCGTGGACTCGAAACTCGGTCGCGGGACGGTCATCGAGATGTGGAAGTGGGTTCCCGCCCGTGCATGAGAACGGCCGGCTGGGTCCGATCGAGTGGGCAAGGGCGGGGCGCCCTCTGCCCGGCGAGTACACGTCCGGCGACCAGGGCATCGCGATCGGCATCGACGATGGCGCCGCGCTGTTCGGCGTGGTGGACGGCCTCGGGCACGGCCCGGATGCCGCGGCCGCCGCGCTGCGCGCCGTCGACACGGTCAAGCGCTCCAGTGCCGAGCGGCTGGAAGTCTTGGTCCAGCTCTGCCATCGCATGTTGGACGGCACGAGGGGAGTCGCGATGACGCTGGCGCGGGTGGACTTTGCGGCCGGGACGCTGTCGTGGACGGGCGTCGGCAACGTCACCGCCGAGCTGGTGGCCAAGGCGCCGACCGGGTTACAAGTCCGATCCAGTGCGCGCCTCACCGGGGGCATCGTCGGCTACCGGATGCCGGAAATCAGGCCCGCCCAGGTGGTTCCGATCCGCCCCGGTGACCTGCTCGTGATGAGCACCGACGGCATCGCCGAGGATTACCTGGACCACATCGACTTCGCGGCCACCGCGGTGGTCATCGCCGAAGGACTCCTGGGCAAGCACGCCAAGGAGACCGACGACGCCATGGTGCTGGCCGCTCGTCACCGGGGAGCCTCGAAATGAGCGGCAACCACGACTTTCACGCCGAGTACACCGTCGCGCTGCACGGCTACCTGGACGCGCGCGATGAGGACACCCTGGCCGTCGGCCACGAGCTCGGACGGCGCGCCCTGCAGGAAGACATCAGCGTGCTCGAAATCATCGAGCACCACTTCCGATTGGTCCAGGCGCTCGCCGAGCGTTCGTCGGTCGACCGGCCCACCGCGCTCGAATTCCTGCTGCAGACGCTAGCCCCCCTGGACGTCGCGACTCGCGGATTCCTCGATGGCACAAGGCGTTTCGCGCAGGAGCGGGCGCGCGCCGAGGGGCTGGCCGATCGCGACAGGTTCCGCACCGCACTGGTGGATTCGCTGCAGGAGGGCTTCTTCGTCGCCGATCACGAGGGCGCGGTGATCGAGATGAACAGCGCCTTGATCGAGATCCTCGGCTATCCGGCCGACGGGCTGCCATATCGGTGGCCGCACCCCTGGCTGGTCGACAAGAAGACCGCGCGCGAGCAGCAAGCACTCGTCCGCTCCAACGGAAGCGCCCAGTACGAAACCCCGATCCGGCATCGCGACGGACACCTCGCGTGGGTGATGGTCAGCATCAGCGCGGTCAGCGAGGTAGGCAACGACCGGGACGTCTACGTGGGCACGATCCGCGACATCACCGCGGAGCGGGCCTTTGCGGCCCGGGAGAGTGCGGTACTGCGGCTCGCGACGGCGGTAGCGGTGGCCAAGAGTGTCGACGAGCTGCTGGCCATCACCCTGGACGAATGCCGGGCGGCGATCGATGTCCAGCGGGTGATCGCCGTCTCGTGGCCGGGGGCCGGGGGCGAACCGACCGTCCAGGTTGCCGGCGATCCTCCCGAATCCTCCTGGCGCGAACTGGATCCCTGGCTGCGTAATACCTTCCAGGATGCCCGCCATCAGCTGCCGCTGACGGCCAAGACGGTCGATCGGCCCGAAAATCCCGGCAAGGCACAGGGATTGGTGGCGGTGCTGTCCAACGCCGGAGACCTCGCGCTCTGGCTGGAGCTGCGCACGCCCCGGTGGGTCAGCGCCGAGGACAGACTGCTGGTCACGGTGCTCATCGGCCACCTGAGCCTGGCGATGCAGCACGTGCGCCAGTTCGAGAGCGCCCGCGAAACCTCGCTGACCCTGCAGCGCGCCATGCTACCCACCGTCCAGCCGCCCGCCGGCTTCGCCGTCTGCTACGAGCCCGCCGTGCCGCCCTTGGAAATCGGCGGCGACTGGTATGACGTGCTGCCGATCGGCGGCAACCGCATCGGCATCGTCGTCGGCGACTGCGTCGGCCGCGGCTTGCCGGCGGCCGCGGTGATGGGCCAGCTGCGCAGCTCGGCGCGCGCGCTGTTGATCAACGGCGCCCAACCGGCGCTGGTGCTCGAACAACTCGACCTCGCGGCGTCGCTCATCCCGAATGCCTACTGCACCACGGTCTTTCTCGCGATCCTGGATACCGAAACCGGCGTGCTGGAATACAGCAATGCCGGCCACATGCCCGCGATGGTCGCCGGTCCGCGGCCCGCGACCACGACCGTGGTGACCGACGCCGCCTCGGTGCCGCTCGCGGTGCGCCGGGACGAGCCGCGGCCGCAAGCCTCGCGGGTGCTGCCGGCGGGCTCGACGCTGATGCTGTACACGGACGGCCTGGTCGAGCGGAAACACGAGTCGATCGATATCGGAATCGCCCGCGCCGCAGACATTTTGCTCGATACGACGAACCTGCCCCTGGAGGCCGTCCCGCAGACCGTAGTCCGCGCGCTGGCGCCCCCGTCGGGCTATGACGACGACGTCGCGATGGTGATATACCGGCACCGGCCGACGCGGTTCCGACTCGAAAACGAGGCAGTCGCCGGGCAATTGGTCGACGTCCGGCATCGGCTGGCCACCTGGCTGCGCGCCGCCGAGATCCCGGAGGCGCTGGCCGCCGACATCGTGCTGGTCGTCAACGAAGCGTGCACCAACTGCGTCGAGCACGCCTACCTCGGACACCAGGTCGGCACGATGCTGCTCGAGGCGGAAGTGACCGATGGCCACGTCGGGACGCGGATCACCGACGCGGGTTCGTGGAAGACGCCGGCCGCCGAGCCGGGCAACAGCGGTCGCGGCCTGGTGTTGATGCGGGCCCTCAGCGACACGATGGAAGTGCACAGCAGCCCGGAGGGCACGACCGTCGGCACCACGTTCCGAATTCCCGAGCGCACCAGCTGACGGGCCGCCGTTTGCCGGGCCCGATTCTCGGGTAGTCATCGGCGTGACTCGCGCATCAATCACGGTCGAGCCCGCCCTGCCCGCGGCGCATGGACCGCTGTCGACGGCAGTCCGCCGCGCGCTGTCAGGGCCACCCGCACACGACAGCCTGATGCGCATCGGCGCGTCCGTGCGGGACTCCGACCCGTTCGGCCTCGACCTGCAGCTAGCGCTGTGCATGTGCTACGAGCTGCACTACCGGGGTTTCGCGGGCGTCGATCCCGCCTGGGAGTGGAACCCCGCGCTGCTGCGGTTGCGCGCGGAGCTGGAACGCGGGTTCCTGGCTGGGGTGCGACGCGACGTCGGCCCCATCGATCCCGGGCAGACCGCGCAAGCCGAAATGGAGGCGATTTCCGTCGAGCCCGCCGATGGTGACGGGCCGTCGTATTTCCTGCGCGACAAGGGAAGCTGGCAGCAGATGCGCGAATATTTCGTGCACCGGTCGCTGTATCACCTCAAAGAGGGCGACCCGCACGCGTGGGCGATCCCGCGGCTGATGGGCACCGCCAAAGCCGCATTCGTGGCCGTCGAGTTCGACGAGTACGGCGCCGGCCAGGGCCCGCGCCTGCACCAGCAGCTCTTCGCGGACCTGTTGACGGCGGCCGGGCTGGACGCGACCTATCTCGGCTACCTCGACGCCGTCCCCGCCGAGGCGCTGGCCGTCGTGAATCTCATGTCGCTGTTCGGGCTGCACCGTCGCTTGCGGGGCGCCGCGATCGGGCATTTCGCCTCGACGGAGATCACCTCACCGCCCGGGTCGCGGCGAATGGTGCAAGCCTTGGAGAGGATGGCCGCGCCGCCGGCCTGCGTCGGCTTCTACAGCGAGCACGTGGAAGCCGACGCCGTCCACGAACAGGTGGTGCGCATCGACGTCGTGGGCGACCTCGTGGACCGGGAACCGCACCTCGACCCGGACGTCGTCTTCGGGATCCGCGCGCACGCCGCGGTGGAAAACCGCTTGGCGGACAAGCTCATCGAGGCGTGGAAGCAGGGCCGCACGTCGCTGCGCAGGCCCGTGGACTAGGCCTTCTTCTGCTTCTTGACGCCCCGGCATCGGCGATGGCTGGTGTCGCACAACGGATAGTCGTCGCTGCGCCGGCAGGTGCAGATCGCCACCATGAAGCGGTCCGACTCGACGACGTCGCCGCCGGGCGTTTCCACCCGCACCGGCCCGGAAACCAGTACGGGCCCGCCGGCAATCACCTGCACCCGCGTGGTCATGGCTTGTCCGCCCGGATCACCACGAGTTCCTCTTCGCGGCGCCCAAACGGGATGCGCCCGGTGTCCTCCAGCCAGTCGGCCCGCGCCGACATGACGGGACCGAACGGAATCCATTTGGACGCTATGACTTCGGCCCTCAGGCCGGCCCATTTCAAGCGGTCCAGGGATTGCTGGACGCCGGCGATCGCCGAGTGCACGAGCAGCAGGGAACCGCCGTCGCACAGCAACTTTGGCACCGATTCGCACAGCGGATCCAACACCAGCCGCCCGTCGGGACCCGCGTCCCAGGCCCACGAGGGTCCGGCGCTCACGCGGGCCGGCTCGCCGTGTGGCGGGGCCGGGACATAAGGCGGATTGGTCACCACCACGTCGAACGGCGCCCAGTCGACGGCCTCAGTCCAAGACCCCTTGCGGACGTCCACCTGCACGCCGGCCAGAGCGGCGTTGCCGCGCGAACAACGCACCGCGTGGGGGCAAGTGTCGCAGGCGGTCACGCTGGCACAGCCCATCTCGGCCGCGGCGATCGCGACGAATCCACTGCCCGTGCAAAGGTCGAGGACCCGCCGTCCCGGAATGAGCGCCGTGTGGTGCATCGCGTCGACCAGCAACCGGGAATCCTCCTGGGGCCGGTACACGTTATGCGCGACCGAGATCGCCGGTTCTGGATAGGTCGTTGTCAACGTGGGCCTTTCGGTCATCCTGGCAGAGATCGCCGCGGCGAGCACGGCCTGACCTGTGTAATGCCCGCAAACTTGCGGGTTAAACGGTGCGGTCGCGGATCAGCGGCGGCTATCCGCCAGTGCCGTGGGCGAATTGCTTGACGATGGTGTCGCAGAACGCCGGCAGGTCCGCCGGCGAGCGGCTGGTGATCAAGTTGCCGTCGACCACCACCTCTTCGTCCACCACGTGCGCGCCCGCGTTGCGCAGGTCGGTGCGGATGCTGGGATACGAGGTCAGCGTGCGCCCCACGGCCACGCCGGCCTCCACCAGCGTCCATGGCCCGTGACAGATCGCGGCGACCGGCTTGCCGGAGACGACGAAGTCGCGGACGAACTTGACCGCGGCGTCGTCGAGACGCAGTTTGTCCGGGTTCACCGTGCCGCCGGGGAGCACCAGGCCGCCGAAATCGCCGACCGACGCCTCCGACACCGCGCGGTCGACGGCGAAAGTGCCTGCGGGCTCGAGATCGTGGTTGCGGGCCTGGATTTCGCCGGGCTTCAGCGACAACACCTCGACCTGGGCGCCGGCCTGCTCCAGGGCGGCGCGTGGCTGTTCGAGCTCAACCTTCTCCACACCGTCGGCCGCGAGGATGGCAATCTTTGTCCCTTGCAACTCATTTGACATCGCGCTACCTCCCTTTACCGTCGACTTCCTTCCCAGCCGAGCGCGCGCAGGCACAAAACGGCTGCTGCACAGCGGGTTTGCGGGCCCCCGTCCGCCCGTGTTGGTCCGATCGACTCCCGGTGGTTGCCCGAGGCCCACGTTGGCACTCGGATACCCCGCCAGGAACGGCCCAAACTCGTCATCCGCCGGACGCGTCGCGCAGCGCCTCGAGCAAAGGCTGGGCGGCCTCCTTGAGGAAGAGCTCCTGCGTCTCGCCGCCGATCTGGACGAGCGCGATGTCGGTGAACCCCGCTTCCCAGTAGGGCCGGACGGCCTCGACGATCGCATCCAGGTCGGGCCCACACGGGATGGCGTCGGCGACATCTTCGGGTCGCACGAATTGGGTCGCTCCGGCGAAGCCGGCCGGGGTGGGCAGGTCGGCGTTGACCTTCCAGCCACCGCCGAACCAGCGGAACTGGTCGTGTGCGCGCTGGATGGCGGCGTCGCGGTCCGGGTCCCAGGCCACCGGGATTTGGCCGACCACCCGCCCGCCCCCGGCGAGGTTGGCGGCCTGGCGGGCGGCGTGCCACTCGCGGACGAGTTCCCCGTCGGGTTCCACGGCGATCAGGTGTTCGGCCAGCTTGGCGAACTTGTCGACGCCCTTCGCGCCGGACATCGCCACCCCGATGGCGACCGGAACCTCGGGCAGGTCCCACAGCCGCGCCGAGTCCACCTGGAAGTGCTCGCCGCTGAAGTTCACCAGTTGGCCGCCGAAAAGCTCGCGAATGATCTTGATGGCTTCGCGCAGCATGTCCTGCCGGCGCTCGACGGTCGGCCAGCCCCTTCCGACGACGTGTTCGTTGAGGTTCTCGCCGCTGCCCAAGCCGAGGGTGAACCGGCCGTCGGACAGGATCTGCACGGTGGCGGCCTGCTGCGCGACGATCGCGGGGTGATACCGCATCGTCGGGCAGGTCACGTAGGTGTAGAGGTCCACCCGTTCCGTGCCGTGCGCCACCGCGCCCAACACCGCCCAGGCGTTCGGCGCGTGTCCCTGCGAGGTCAGCCAGGGCGAGAAATGGTCACTGCACACCTCGAAGTCGAACCCACGATCTTCGGCCGAAATTGCATGCCGCACAAGGTCTTTGGGTCCACTCTGCTCGGTCATCAAAGTGTAGCCAAAATTCGTCATAGCGGAGGGGGTACCCGGCCCGTCGCGGGCGTAACGCCAGGACGAAAAATCGGACTGAAAATCGCCCTCTCGTTACGCCCGCGGACCGTGAACGGCTAGTCCGCGGTGGTGATGGAGTCCCCGGTGACGCCGGCCGCCCGGCGCGCCGCCAGCCTGCGCTTCTGCGGCTCGATCGTGTAGCGGGGATCGCGGGTCGACTCCAGCCCCGCCTCGAAGAAACCGAACCGCAGCATGGCCGACGCCGTCAGCAGCGCCACCCCGGACAGGGCGGCGACGCCGCGGTTCCGCCCGCCGAGCAACGCGCCCAAACCGCCTGCGGCGGCGAGCCATTCGCTGCCCGCCAGCAACCGGCCGGGCCTGCCGTGGTGCAGCGGTTCCCTGGTCACCGGGTCCATCCGGTGTTCGGTGAACCTGGCGGAGACCAGATCGCTCACCGCGCCGATGACAGCCAGCCTGCGGGCGGGCCCGGCCTCGGCGACCGGGGTGGTGATCATCGCCAATCCCGATGCGGCCAGGCTCGCCGAGCTGGCGAACACGAACGGCAGGTCCCGATAGGCGGCGTTCCACGTCGGGGTGGCGGTGTCGCTGAGCAACACCGCGGTGTAGACGGCAAGCGGCGGCGCGAGGACCGCGGCTTCCAGCCCGGCCGGTCCCTCGACGGCGCGCAGGACGGGCCGCAGCGGGCCCAGCGGGATTCGCGCGCCGGTCATCCGGTCGATCTCGGAGACCGCGGCGACGCCGATCCCGGCGCTGAAGAGGCTCAGAATCCACGACCCGACGCTCATCGGCGAGGTCAGCTTGATCGTGCGCAGCATGTTGACGAACCGCTCGGGCCGGCCGAGGTCCTTCACCAGCGCGACCGCGCCCAGCATCACCGCGATCAGGGCGGACAGCCTGGTGTTGCGGCGCAACTTGGCCCGACCGGTGAGCTGAGCGCCGGCCGCCAGCAGGCCCGACCCACCGGCGACGCCGCCCAGGAACAGGTATGCGGCCACTTCGTGTCCCCAGGGCGCGGGCTTGACCACCGGACGCCCGTAGTAGGAGCCGAACTGCGCTTCGGGGACCATCGGCATCTCGCGCGAGCCGTCGGCACCGCCCTTGCGCCCCTTGCCTTTCCCGTTGCGACGCCGCCCGCCGGTCGGCTCGGGCGGGCGCACGCTGTCGAATTCCGAGGTGGTCACTTGTTCCTCCAGAACGCCAGCACCGCGGCGCCGAACATCCCGGCCGCGGCCAGGCCGGCCCGTTTGAACATCTGCGGCAGGTCGGCCGTGCACACCCGCGGGTCGGGCGGCAGGCCGTAGACCTCCGGCTCGTCGAGCAACAAGAAGATCGAACCGGTGCCGCCCACCCCGTCGTGCTCGTTGGCGCCGTAGAGGCGGGCCTCCGTCAGCCCCTGTGCGTGCAGCGCGGCGACCCGCTCACGCGCCTTGACCACCAGGTCGTCGTGGTCGCCGAACTTGATCGACGTCGTCGGGCAGGTCTGGGCGCACGCCGGTGTCTGGTCCTCGACGAGGCGGTCGTAGCACAGCGTGCACTTCTGGGCCACCCCGGTGACGGGCTTCTCGCCCGGGGAGCCCGGTCGCTGCGCCGGCGTCGTGTACGTGCCGTCGCTGCGGCGCTCGACCACGCCGAACGGGCATCCGGCGACGCAGGTTCCGCATCCGTTGCAGACGTCGTCCTGCACGACGACGGTGCCGAACTCGGTGCGGAACAACGCGCCCGTCGGGCAGACGTCCAGGCACCCGGCATGCGTGCAGTGCTTGCACACGTCGGAGGACATCAGCCAGCGGAACTCCGGGGTGTCCGGCGGGGTGGTGTCCGGGGGCGCGGGGGCGGCGGGCATGCCCAAATC
The DNA here is from genome assembly GCF_059812465.1 of Mycobacterium sp. NGS54. Taxonomy (NCBI): domain Bacteria; kingdom Bacillati; phylum Actinomycetota; class Actinomycetes; order Mycobacteriales; family Mycobacteriaceae; genus Mycobacterium; species Mycobacterium sp. NGS54. The sequence continues at coordinate 24,888 of NZ_JCALCS010000007.1, forward strand.
GATTAGGGCGCGACCGGATTCGCGCGCCTCCTCGATGCGGTCGCGGCCCTGCTCGACGAACGCCACGTGCCGCCACGTGCTGGCGCCCAATGCGCCGGTGTTGTCGTAGGACGAGCCCAGCAACTCCAGCTCCCCGTCCTGCGGGTTGCGGTTCCATTCCTTGCACGCCACCTCGCAGGCCTTGCACCCGATGCAGATCGAGGTGTCGGTGAAAAATCCCTTGCGCGGCTTGCGATCCGCCCATCCCGCGTCGCTGGCCGGGTCAGTCGGTCCGCTCAGCTGGCCCATCGGCTCCCCCTTCCCAGACGCCGTCGCTGACGGCCACATTGCCGGTCTCGGCGGTGGCGCCCGAGCGAGACTGGTATTCGGCGATCAGGCGCAGCAGTTCCTCGCCCTGGGGCCTGCGGCCGGGTTGGATGTCGCACGACCCGGCCTTCGATTCCTGGATCTGCACGTTGGGATCCAGTGTCACGCCGAGCAGGTCGTTGGCCGCGTCCCCGCTGACCACGGCGTCGCTGCCGACGCCCCAGTGGTACGGCAACCCGATCTGGTGCACCGTGTGTCCGCCGATGACCAGCGGGGCCATCCGCTCGGTGACCAGCACCCGGGCCTCGATCGCCGCGCGCGGCGAGACGATCGTGGCCCACCCGTACGGCTCGAGGCCGCGCTCGGCCGCCAGCTCCGGGGACACCTCGCAGAACATCTCCGGCTGCAGCTCCGACAGGTAGGGCAGCCACCGGCTCATGCCGCCCGCGGTGTGGTGCTCGGTGAGCCGGTAGGTGGTGAACACGTACGGGTACACGTCGGCCCCGGGTTCCCCGGCGCTGGGCGCGCTCAGATTGTCCTTGCGCGGGAACGTGATTCGCGCCGGGTTTCGCTGCTGGGGGTACAGCGCGTTGGCGACCGGCGACTCCTGCGGTTCGTAGTGCGTGGGCAGCGGCCCGTCCAGCACGCCCTTCGGCGCGAACAGCCAGCCCTTGCCGTCGGCCTGCATGATGAACGGGTCGTCGCCGGCCAGTGCGTCCGGGCCGCCGACGTCGGGGTCGGGCCGGGCGCCCGGCGCCCGGTCGGCGACGAAGTCGGGCACGTCATATCCAACCCATCGACCCATCCGCTCGTCCCACCAGACGTATCGCTTGCGCTCGCTCCACGGCCTGCCGTCCGGGTCGGCGGACGCGCGGTTGTAGAGGATCCGCCGGTCCGCGGGCCACGCCCAGCCCCACTCCGATTGGCTGGGCGACTCACCGCCGTGCGGCACCCGGCGCGCGGCCTGGTTGGTGGCGTTCGCGTACACCCCGGTGTAGATCCAGCAGCCGGCCGCGGTCGACCCGTCGGCGCGCAACTCGGTGTACGACGACAGGGGATCACCTGAGCCGACGTGATATCCGTTGATTTCGGACAGCACCGCCTCGCCGTCGGGGTCGCCGTGCTCGTCGGTCGGGTAGTCCCACGTCAGGTCCAGCAGCGGCCGGTCCCGCTCGTCGGTCGAGCCGGCCAGGCGCTGCCTGATGCGCTTGCCCAGCTCGTAGAAGAAGGCCAATTCGCTTTGGCAGTCGCCGGGCGGCTCGACCGCCTTGTGGCGCCACTGCAGCAGTCGCTGCGTCTGCGTGAACGACCCCGCCTTCTCCACATGCGTCGCCGCGGGCAGGAAGAACACCTCGGTCTCGATGTCCTCGGTTTTCAGTTCGCCGGAGGCGATTTCGGGGCCGTCCTTCCACCAGGTGGCCGACTCGATCAGGTTGAGGTCGCGGACCACCAGCCACTTGAGGTGGGACATGCCCATGCGCTGCATCCGGCCGTGCGCCGAACCGACGGCCGGATTCTGACCCAGCAGGAAGTAGCCCTCCACCTCGTCGGCCAACATCCCGGTGACGGTCTGGTAGGTGCCGTGCGGGCCGGTCAGGCGCGGCAGGTAGTCGTAGGCCCAGTCGTTGTCCGCGCGGGCCGCGTCGCCCCACCACGCCTTGAGCAGGCTGATCGCGTAGGTGTCGGCGTTGGCCCAAAAGCCTTTCTGCCGTTTGGATCCCACCGCGTCGAGGTAGGCCCGGAAGGTGTCGTGCGTCCCCGCCTTGGGCATCGGCAGGTATCCCGGCAGCAGGTTGAACAGCGTGGGAATGTCGGTGGAGCCCTGGATGCTGGCGTGACCGCGCAACGCCATGATGCCGCTGCCCGGCCGGCCCACGTTGCCCATCAGCAGCTGCAAAATGGTTGCGGTACGGATGAATTGGGCCCCGAGGGTGTGCTGTGTCCACCCGACGGCGTATGCGAAGCAGGTGGTGCGCTCGCGCCCGGAGTTCTCGACGATGGAGCGCGCGAGGTAGTCGAAATCCTCGGCGCCGATGCCGCAGACGTCCCGGACCATCTCCGGGGTGTAGCGCGCGTAGTGCCGCTTGAGAATCTGGAAAACCGTCCGCGGATGCGCCAGGGTTTCGTCACGCTTGACCCGGGCGTGCGCGAGCGGTGGACCGCCGCTGCCGTGCTCGTCACCGGCCGCGCGCGCCGACGACTCGGCGCCGTGCTCGCCGGCCGGCCCGGGCCCGGCGTCGCCCGGTTCGTCGTACGCCCACGTCGACGTGTCGTACTGCCCGGTCTCGGGATCGAAACCGGAGAACAGGCCGCCGAGATCCTCGGTGTCCCGGAAGTTTTCGTTGATCAGCGTAGCCGCGTTGGTGTACGCGAGGACGTAGTCCTTGAACCACAGGTCGTTGGCGAGCACGTGGTTGATCAGCGCGCCGAGCAGGACCACATCCGAGCCGGCCCGGATCGGGATGTGCCGGTCCGACACCGCCGAGGTGCGGGTGAAGCGCGGGTCGACGTGGATCACCCGGGCGCCCCGGGCCCTGGCCTCCTCCACCCACTGGAACCCGACCGGATGGCACTCGGCCATGTTCGAGCCCTGGATGATGATGCAATCGGCGTTGGCCATGTCTTGCAGTGATTGGGTGGCGCCGCCGCGCCCGAAGGAGGTCCCCAGACCGGGAACCGTTGAGCTGTGTCAAATGCGAGCTTGGTTCTCGATCTGGATCGCGCCGGCGGCGGTGAAGAGCTTCTTGATGAGATAATTCTCTTCGTTGTCCAGCGTTGCGCCACCCAACGAGGCGATGCCCATGGTGCGGCGCAGCAACTGCCCCTTCTTGTCGATGTCCTGCCAGGTGTGGCGGCGGGACTCCAGGAAGCGGTCGGCGATCATGTCGATCGCGGTGTTCAGTTCGAGCGGCTGCCATTCGGTGGCTCGCGGCGCGCGGTACAGCACCTTCAGTTGCCGGCCGGGCGAATTGACGAGTTGCTCGCTGGCGGAGCCCTTGGGGCACAGCCGCCCTCGCGAGATCGGCGAGTCGGGGTCGCCCTCGATCTGGACCACCCGCTCGTCCTTGACGTACACCCGCTGCCCGCAGCCGACGGCGCAGTACGGGCACACGCTCTGCACCACCCGGTCGGCGGTGGCGGTGCGCGGGGCGAGACTGCGGGTGTGCTTGGACGTCACCGCCGACCCGCGGCCGAGCTTGTCCCCCGAGCGCAGCTGACGCACGACGGGCCACTCCAGGAAAAGCTTGCGCATCGTCTTTTTTGGGGCCATGCCCCTAAGCCTAGTGCGCGCGGCCGAAACCCCGCCCGCTCAGCGCACCACGATCGTGTGCTCACCGCGCGGCACGAGCTCCCCGATGACGGGTGCGCCGGGAATCTCGCCGGCGATCAGCAAACCGCCGGAGGTTTGCGCGTCGGCGAGCAGCCGGGCCTCGTCCTCGCCGACCGCGGACAGGTCGACGTGCGGCGCCACCCAGTCGAGGTTTCGCCGCGTGCCGCCGCTGACGTACCCGGCCGCCAGCGCCTCCCGCGCGCCATCCAGGTAGGGCACCGCCGCCGCGTCGATCACCGCGGTGACGCCGCTGGCCCGCGCCATCTTGTGCAGATGCCCCAGTAGGCCGAAACCCGTTACATCCGTTGCGCATTCGACGCCCGCCGCCAGCGCCGCGGCGGCCGCGCCGGCGTTGAGCGTGGTCATCGCGTCGATCGCCTGCTCGAAGCGCTCGCCGGTGGCCTTGTGCCGGCTGTTCAGCACGCCGACGCCCAGCGGCTTGGTCAGCGACAGCGGCGTGCCGGGTTTGCCGGAGTCGTTGCGCAGCAACCGGTTCGGGTCCGCGATCCCAGTGACGGCCAGCCCGTATTTGGGTTCCGGGTCGTCGACGCTGTGCCCGCCGGCGAGGTGGCAGCCGGCGAGGCCGCACACGTCTATGCCGCCGCGCAGCGTCTCGGCCGCCAGCTCGAACGGCAGCACGTCGCGCGGCCAGCCCAGCAGGTTCACCGCGACCACCGGGCGCCCGCCCATCGCGTACACGTCGGACAGCGCGTTGGTGGCCGCGATGCGGCCCCAGTCGTAGGCGTCGTCGACCACCGGGGTGAAGAAGTCCGTCGTCGCGATCAGCGCCGTGCCGTTCTCGAGACGCACGACGGCCGCGTCGTCGCCGTGGTCGAGCCCGACCAACAATTCGCCGAGCGGGTCGCGCGGGGCGGCCGCCCCGAGTCCCCGCACGACGTCCTCCAGCTCACCAGGCGGGATCTTGCAGGCGCAGCCGCCGCCGTGGGCGTACTGGGTCAGTCGGTATGTCACGAAGTCCATACTTGTCGACATGGTCCGAGGAGGCGTGTCCGGTCTGGTGACCGGCGCGGTCTTCAAAACCGTCGAACGGCAGACGCTGCCGCTGGCGGGTTCGATTCCCGTCCGCCTCCGCCATACTCCTTCGGACCTGACATGAGCGATGCGCGCCGGCGGGTGCCGGGCACCGACGTCCTGCTCGCCGATCCGCGCCTGGTCGAGGCGCAGCGGGTGCTGGGCCGCGCGCTGGTGAAGTCGGTGATCGTCGAGGCTCAGCGGCGGGCCCGCGCCGGGGAGATCGAGCCCGAGCGCGTCGCCGAGCACGCGGTCGCCGCGCTGCCCGCCACCGCGTCGAGCCTGCGGCCCGTCCTCAACGCCACCGGCGTCGTCGTGCACACCAACCTGGGCCGGGCGCCGCTGTCGCGCGCCGCGGTGGACGCGGTGGTCGCCGCGGCCGGCACGACGGACGTCGAGTTCGACCTGGCGACGGGCCGGCGCGCGCGGCGCGGCCGGGGGGCGCTGGCCGCGCTGGCCGCGGCGGTGCCCACCGCGGGCGGCGTGCACGTGGTCAACAACAACGCCGCCGCGCTGCTGCTCACCGCGCTGACGCTGGCTGGGGGCTCGTCGGGGGGCAAGGAGATCGTGCTCAGCCGCGGCGAGCTGGTCGAAATCGGCGACGGGTTCCGCATCCCCGAGCTGCTGGCGTCCACCGGTTCGCGGCTGCGCGAGGTCGGCACCACCAACCGCACCAGCCTGCGCGACTACGCCGACGCGATCGGGCCCGACACCGGTTTCGTGCTCAAGGTGCACCCATCCAACTTCCACGTCACCGGGTTCACGTCGGCCGTCGACGTCACAGAGCTCACGGGCCTCGGGGTGCCGCTGGTCGTCGACATCGGCTCCGGGCTGCTGGCGCCACACCCGCTGCTGCCCGACGAGCCCGACGCCACGTCGATGCTGCGCCACGGCGCCAGCCTGGTCACCGCGAGCGGCGACAAACTGCTCGGCGGTCCGCAGGCCGGCCTGCTCTTCGGCGACGGCGAGCTCATCGAGCGGCTGCGCCGTCATCCCGCCGCGCGCGCCCTGCGCGTGGACAAGCTCACCCTCGCCGCGCTGGAGGCGACGCTGACCGGCCCGCCGACGCCGGTGGCCCAGGCGCTGGGCGCCGACGTGGCGCGGCTGCGGGCCCGCGCCGCATCCCTCGCCGCCCAGCTGCCCGACCACATCGGAGCAATGGCGGTCGACTGCGTCGCCGCCGTCGGGGGCGGGGGTGCGCCGGGCGTCGAGTTGCCCAGCGCCGCGGTGAGCCTGCCCGAGACCTACGCCGCCGCGCTGCGCGCCGGCAGCCCGCCGGTCGTCGGCCGCCTGGAATCCGGCCGCTGCCTGCTCGACCTGCGCACGGTGGCGCCCGAGGACGACGGGCTGCTGGCGGCGGCGGTGCGGGCGTGTTCGTCGTAGCCACCGCCGGCCATGTCGACCACGGCAAGTCGACCCTGCTGCACCGGCTCACCGGCATGTGGCCCGACCGGCTCGCCGAGGAGCGGCGCCGGGGCCTGACCATCGACCTCGGCTTCGCGTGGACCGAGATCGGCGGCCGTCAAGTCGCGTTCGTCGACGTGCCCGGCCACGAACGGTTCGTCGCGAACATGCTCGCGGGCGTCGGCCCGGTACCGGCCGTCTTGTTCGTCGTCGCCGCCACCGAGGGTTGGATGCCGCAGTCCGAGGAGCACCTGTCGGCGCTCGACGCCCTCGGGGTCCGGCACGGGCTGCTGGTCATCAGCAAGGCCGACCTCGCCGATCCCGGCCCGGCCATCGAGCGGGCGCGCGAACGCTTCGCCGCCACCTCGCTCGGCGACGTGCCCGTCGCGGTCGGCACCGACCTCGAGCGGGTGCGCGCGGGGCTGGCGGCGCTGATCGACCGGCTGCCGCCGCCGGACCTCGACGCCGACGTGCGGCTGTGGGTCGACCGGTCGTTCACCGTCCGCGGCGCCGGCACGGTGGTGACCGGAACGCTGGCGGCCGGCACGATCCGGGTAGGCGACGAGCTGGAACACGCCGGCCGGCGCGTCACGGTTCGCGGGCTGCAATCGCTGGGCCGCGAGGAGACCGCGGTCGGCGGGGTGGCGCGCGTCGCGCTGAACCTGCGCGGCGTGGACCGCCACGACATCGGCCGCGGGGACACCGTTCGCACGCCGGGCGTGTGGCTGGACACCGCGGAGATCGACGTCGGGCTGCGCTCGGCCGGCGCGCTGCACCGCCAGCTGGTGCTGCATGTCGGGTCCGCCGCCGTGCCGGTCCAGGTACGCCAGCTGGGGACCGCCGCGGCGCGGCTGCGCCTGGCGGGGCCGCTGCCGCTGCGCGTCGGAGACGTCGGGCTGCTGCGCGATCCCGGTGAGCACCGGATCGCGGCGGGCATCGAGGTGCTCGACGTCCGGCCGCCCGGGCTGCGCCGTCGGGGCGCTGCGCGGGACCGCGCCGCCGAGCTGGCGACCGGCCGGGCCCGTCCCCCCGACTGCGCGCGGGCGGGCGAACTGCGCGCCATGGGCCTGCCGGCGCGAGGGCAGCGCGTGGGCGACTGGGTGGTGGACCCGCAGTGGTGGGCGGAGCGGCGCGACCGCGCGACCGCGGCGGTGCGGCAGTGGGCGGACGACCACGACGTCGCGGCGGGCATGCCGTTCGAGACGCTGCGGCAACGCGCCGGGCTGCCCGCCGCGGAACTGCTGCCGCCGCTGCTCGCCGGGACTGGCCTCGAGGTGTCCGACGGGCTGGTCCGCCCGCCGGGAGCGGGCCTGCCGGCCCGCGTCGACAAGGCGGTGCGCGCGATCGAGGAATGGCTGGCCGCCGAGCCTTTCCGCGCGCCGGAGGCCGACGAACTGGCCGACCTCAAGCTCGGCCCCCGCGAGCTGGCCGCCGCCGTGCGCGCCGGGCGCCTGACCCGGATCGCCGACGGCGTGGTGCTGGGTCCCGACGCGTTCGACCGGGCGGCCGGCGTCCTGGCCAAGCTGCCGCAGCCGTTCACCGTCAGCGAGGCCCGCCGCGCGCTGGGCACCACCCGCCGGGTCGCCGTGCCATTGCTCGAGCGGCTCGACGACCTGCGCGTCACCAGACGGGCAAGCGACGGCACCCGGACGATGGCCTGATCCGGCCGCGAATCACTTGACGGCGGAAGTCGTTGCGGGAGAGCTACTTTCGTATTCGATGGCCGAAACCAGCTCGAGTTGGGCGAGGTTGGCCGCCACCGTGACGAGCGGCTGCGCGGCGTCGGCCGCCTCGTCCTGCCCGCCCGCTTCCGCGCGCAGCGCCCGTACGAATTCCGCGGCCATCTGACGGCCCGTCGCGGTGTCGCGCCCGGAGATCTGGTTGGCGGCGAACTCCAGGTGGGCGTCCAGCAACGCCCGGGTGGACGGGTAGGCCCCGGCCGGCGGCAGCGTCCTGATGTCGGCGATGATGTCCGCCGTCAGCCGCACCCAGGTGGCCCGGTTCGCCGCCCGCACCACCGGGCTGCGCAGGTTGGCCCCGTTGCCGGTCTCCGAAAGGTAGTGGCGCACAGCGTCATCGACCTTCCGGCTACCCACCACCGCATCGTGGCTCAGGGCGGCGAGGTAGGCGTCGTCGGCCTCGTCCGGCCCCTCCGGGCGGGTGTGGGTGACGCGCAGTACGGCGGCCCGGAGATACCGCACGTTCACGTCGCGCGCGGCATCGATCAGGGCGGACACCGCGGCCGTCGCCCCCCTGGGCCACAGCAGCAGCGATACCCCCATGCCCACCGCCGCACCCACCGCGACGTCTTCGACGCGAACCAGTCCGATGCGCCAGCCGGTGGGGATCGTCAGGCCGAGGATGATCAACAGATTCAACGCGCCCATCGCCTGCGCGGCGGTCAGGGAAACGAAACGCGGCAGGTAGGTCGCGCCGAACACCGTCGCCGGCATCAGCAGCCACAGCACCACCGGTTCGGCGCCGACGGCGGCGAGCAACAACCCGCCCAGGATGATGCCCAAAGCCGTGCCCACCACGGCCTGCACGACCCTGGTTCGGGTGCACAGCGCGCTGCTGCTGAGCACCAGCATCGTTCCCACCACGACCCAGAAGCCGCGGTCGAGCAGGTGCAGATGGGTGACGGCGACGGCCAGGGCCAACCCGACGCCCATGCGCAGGCCGTTGTGCGCCGCCACGGAGCGGGTGGTCAGAAACGAGGTGACAATCGCCGTGCCGGCGACGGTTTCCGGCGACAGCCGGTCGGCGAAGCCGGTGGGCGGCAATTGCAGGCCGAGGGCCCGCGCCCACACCGGTCGGGCATCGGCCGTCGCGGCGGCGGCGATGACCCGGCCCGTCAGGCTGACGGTCGCCGCGACCACCCGGCAGGTCAGCAGCCGCTCGCCGATCGCGGCCGCCGCCGCGTCGTCCGGGGCACCGAGGATCAGCACCACGTCGTCGCGATAGGCGCCCCGCGCGTGCGAGCGCAATTCGGGCAGCGCCCGGTCGAGCGCGGCGCGATTGGCGGCGAGTTGGCCCGACTGCGACACGTCGAGCAGGCGGGCGCAGCAGCGCAGGACGTCGACGGCCGGCGGCTGCACCGGCCCCAGCGTCGACCCCGCGTCGTCGTTGACGAGGTGGACCGCCAGTTCGAGAAAGTCGACGAGGCGCACCAGCGCGCGGCTGCCCGCGCTCAGGCCGACCGGCCGGAAGTTGGCGGCCATGAAATTGGTCCGCAGCGCGTCCATCGCCTCGGACACCTCCGCGGCCGAGCCGACACCCTCGATCCGATCGGCCAGCGTCGCACACACTTTCGCGGCCCGGCGACGCAGTTCGCCGTACTGCCGCGGGGGAAGGAGAAACAGGGCCGCCGGCACGCACAGCGCCAGCGCGATCACCCAGCCGAGCAGCCGCTCGTGGATCGGGCCGCCCGGCGTGCAGACCGGCCAGATGTAGAACAACAGGGTCGCGCGCTGGCCGGCCGACATCGTCGCGCTGAGCATGCCGGCCAGAACCACCGCCACACCGAGCAAAAACATCAGCGTCACCGCCAGCCAGGCCACGGGTGCCACCAGCGTGCCGACGGTGATCAGGAGGAAACCGTTGACGGCCAAACCGAGGTAGGCCACCGCGCGCTGCGGGCGGTTGCCCGGAAATTCGGTGACCACCAGCAGCCAGAAGGCACCGAGCAACGCATAGAGGGGAATTACCTTGCCGCCCACGACGACGAAGGCGAACCCGGCCGTGAACGGCACCATGATCGCCGCGCGCACGGCGCGGCGCAGCGCGTCGCGCTCCGGATCCTTGGTGCGCAGCACCTGAAAGGCGCGCCGGACCGGCGAGATCCGGGTCAGCATGACTGGATGATAGGGCCGTTGCCCGGCGGCGGTCGCGGCGAAACGGTGGGCGCCCCGCTCGGTCGCCCGATCCCCGAGTGGCACAGGCCGATTCGGCCTACAGGCGCTCCCGCACCGCGGTCGACAACCGCGCGCCGTCGGCCTTGCCGGCCGCGATCACGGTGGCCGCCTTCATTACCATCCCCATCTGCTTGGGGCCCGGCCGCTCGCCGATCTCCTCGGCGACCTGGGCGATCGCGGTATCGGCGACGTCGGCCAGCTCGGCCTCGGTGAGCGGCGTGGGCAGGTACTCGTCGATGATCCGCGCCTCGGCGTGCTCGTTGGCGGCGAGCTCACCGCGACCGTTCTGGGTGTAGATTTCGGCCGCTTCGGCGCGCTTGCGCGATTCGCGGGCCAGCACTTTGATGACGTCGTCGTCGGTGAGTTCGCGCGCCTGCTTGCCGGACACCTCCTCGGTCTGGATCGCGGCCAGCAGCATGCGCAGAGTCGCGGTTCGCAACTTGTCCTGGGCCTTCATCGCCTGGGTGAGGTCGGTCCGCAGCCGGGATTTCAGTTCCGCCATGGCCCAGACGCTACGCGCCGTGGCGCCGGTCAAGATTGAGAAATGCCCGGACCGCCGACAGGATGGAGCCCATGACGAATGACGGGCCCGGCCGCAAACCCGGTTATGCAGGCCTGAACGGCCTTGAAGGCCGTAACAAACGGTGAACGCGCCCCCGCCGCCCGGTTATCCGGCGTACCCCCCGCCCGGCCAATACGCGCCCGCCGGCTACCCGCCCGTCGCGTATGGCCCCCCACCGGGATACGGCCCACCGCCCGGCTACGGCCCGCCGCCCGGCTACGGCGCGCCACCGCCCGGGTACGGCCCACCGCCCGGCTACGGCCCACCGCCCGGCTACGGCCCGCCGCAGTTGGTACCCGGGGCGCTCAAGCCGGGGATCATCCCGCTGCGGCCCCTGACCCTCAGCGACATCTTCAACGGCGCGGTCGGGTTCATCCGGGCCAACCCCAGGGCGACGCTGGGACTGACCGCGATAGTGGTCGTGGTCATGCAGCTCATCTCCATGCTCGCGGCGTTCGGCCCGCTGGCCGCCTACGGCAGGATCACCGTCGCGCGCTCCAGCGAGCTCAGCGGCGGCGTCGTCGGCGCGTGGCTGGGCTCGATGGCGGCGGGGATGGTGGTCACCTGGCTCGGCGGGATGCTGCTGTCCGGCATGCTCACCGTCATCGTCGGGCGCGCGGTGTTCGGATCCCCGATCACGATCGGTGAAACCTGGGTCAAGATTCGGGGGCGGCTGCTCTCGTTGCTCGGGCTGGCGCTGCTGGAAGGCGTAGCCGTGGCGGCCATTTTCGGGCTGGTGGCGGTGATCATCGCGCTGTTGGCGGTCGCCGGCGCCCCGGCGCTGGCGGTCCTCTTCGGCCTCCCACTGGTGCTCGCGGCGATCGTGGCGCTGGTCTACCTCTACACCATGGTGTTGTTCGCGCCGGTGCTGATCGTGCTGGAGCGGCTGCCAGTCATGGAGGCGATCACCCGATCGTTCCGGCTGGTCCGAAGCGGCTTCTGGCGAGTGCTGGGGATCCGGACGCTGACGTTCATCGTCGCGTCGTTCATCGGCAACGCCGTCGCGCTGCCGTTCAGCATCGTCGGCCAAATATTTCTCATCAGCGGCGGCGCCCCGTCCACCGGGGGGCTGCTGCTGAGCAGCGCGATCGCGTCGGTCGGGTCGGCCATCGGCCAGATCATCATCGCCCCGTTCAACGCCGGCGTCATCACGCTGCTCTACACCGACCGCCGCATGCGGGCCGAGGCGTTCGACCTGGTGCTGCAGACCGGCGCCGCCGGCGGACCCTACGCGGGCGCGTCCACCGACAACCTCTGGCTGACCCGGCCGGTTTAGGATCAGCGGACAGTGCCTTCCATCGACATCGACCGCGATGCCGCACATCAGGCCGCACAGGTCGAGCTGGGCAAACCGATCTACTCGAAAGGTTCGGCCGCCCAACAATTCGCCGAGTGGGTCAACGAACTGATCTACCGGCTGCTGGAGAAGACCGCCTCGATACCGGGCGGCTGGTTCACCACCAGCGTGCTGCTCATCCTGCTCGCGATCGCAGTCGTCGTCGCCGTCCGCATCGCACGACGCACCATGCGCACCAACCGCGGCGGCGACTACCAGCTGTTCGACGCCGCCCAGCTCACTGCGGCGCAGCATCGTGCCACCGCGGAAAGCTACGCCGCGCAAGGGGATTGGGCGGCGGCGATCCGGCACCGGCTGCGCGCCGTCGCGCGCCAGCTCGAGGAGACCGGCGTGCTGGAACCGGCACCGGGCCGCACCGCCAACGAGCTGGCCTCCGACGCCGGCGCGGCGCTGCCGCACCTGGGCAGCGAACTATCCGAGGCCGCAACGGCATTCAACGACGTGACCTACGGCGAGCGACCCGGAACCGAGGCCGCCTATCGAATGATCGCCGCCCTCGATGACCATCTGCGCTCGCGCTCGGCCGCCGCGGCGCCGGCGGCGGGCCGGCCCGAGGCCACCGACTCCTGGGCGCAGGTCCGATGACGGCGACGCATCCGGCGGCGGCGCCGGCGCAGCGGTGGCGAACGTGGGCCTGGGCGGTCCTCACCATCGTCGCGCTCGCCGTCATCGCCGGGATCGGCGCCTACCTGACCGCACCGCGGCCCGGCGCCCGGATGGATCCGAAATCGACCGAGCCGGACGGGGCGCGCGCCCTGGTGACGCTGCTGCGCGACGGCGGCGTCGAGGTGGTGGTGGCCGACACCGTCGCCGACGTCGAGCGCGCGGCGCGGCCGGGCACCCAGATCCTGGTGGCGCAGAGCCAATACCTCACGGACACCGCGCTGCTGGACCGGCTGGGCAACGCCCCCGGCGATCTGCTGCTGGTGGAGCCGACGGTGCGCGCGCGGGAGGCGCTGATGCCGGGGGTGCGCATGTCGGCCGGCAGTACGTCGTTCGACAAGAGCCCGAATTGCTCGCTGCGAGAGGCGAATCGCGCCGGAACGGTGCGGTTCGGACCCAGCGAAACCTATCGTGCCACCGACCGTCGGGACATGACGAGCTGCTACGACGGGGTACTCGTCCGGTACCGGGAGGACGGGCGGACCGTCACGGCGGTCGGAAGCACCGACTTCATGACCAACGGGAGCCTGCTGCAGGCGGGTAACGCCGCGCTGGCGATGAACCTTGCGGGCGCGCGGCCCCGGCTCATCTGGTACGCGCCCCACCGCATCGAGGGCGAAACATCTTCCCCCGCATCGATTTCGGATTTGATCCCGGAAAACGTGACCTGGATCGTCTGGCAGCTGTGCCTGGTCGTGCTCCTCGTCGCCCTGTGGAAGGGCCGCCGGCCGGGACCGCTGGTGGCCGAGGAACTGCCCGTCGTGGTGCGCGCGTCGGAGACCGTCGAGGGCCGCGGCCGGCTCTACCGGTCCCATCGGGCCCGCGACCGCGCCGCCGCGGCGTTGCGCACCGCCACGGTGCAGCGGCTGCTGCCCCGGCTCGGCCTCGGCCCGGGCGCGCCGGCGCCCGCGGTGGTCCAGACCGTGGCCCAACGCTGCGGCGCGGACCCGGGATTCGTTTCCTACCAGCTGTTCGGGCCACCGCCGGCCACCGACCACGACCTACTACAACTTGCCCGTGCGCTCGACGACATCGAAAGGCAGGTCACACGAACGTGACGCAAACACAAATCCCCGGCGCTGAGTCGGCGCGCGAGTCGCTGCTGGCGTTGCGGGCCGAGCTCGCCAAGGCCGTCGTCGGGCAGGAGGGGGTGGTCAGCGGCCTGGTGATCGCGCTGTTGTGCCGCGGTCACGTGCTGCTGGAAGGCGTTCCGGGCGTGGCGAAGACGCTGCTGGTGCGGGCGATGTCGGCCGCGCTGCAGCTGGAGTTCAAGCGGGTACAGTTCACCCCCGACCTGATGCCCGGCGACGTAACCGGCTCGCTGGTGTACGACGCGCGCACCGCCGCCTTCGTGTTCCGGCCGGGTCCGGTGTTCACCAACCTGCTGCTGGCCGACGAGATCAACCGCACCCCGCCGAAGACTCAGGCCGCGCTGCTCGAGGCGATGGAGGAGCGTCAGGTCAGCGTCGAAGGCGAGGCCAAACCGCTGCCCGACCCGTTCATCGTCGCCGCGACCCAGAACCCGATCGAATACGAGGGCACCTACCAACTGCCCGAGGCCCAGCTGGATCGGTTCCTGCTCAAACTGAACGTGACGCTGCCGTCGCGCGACGCCGAGATCGCCATCCTCGGCCGGCACGCGCACGGCTTCGATCCCCGCGACCTGTCGGAGATCAACCCGGTGGCCGGGCCGGACGAGCTCGCGGCCGGGCGCAAGGCGGTGCAACAGGTCCTGGTCGCCGACGAGGTGCTGGGCTACATCGTCGACATCGTCGGGGCCACCCGCTCCTCGCCCGCCCTGCAGCTGGGTGTGTCGCCGCGCGGGGCCACGGCGCTGCTGGGCACCGCGCGGTCGTGGGCGTGGCTGTCGGGCCGCAACTACGTCACCCCCGACGACGTGAAGGCCATGGCCCGTCCGACGTTGCGACACCGGGTGATGCTGCGCCCCGAGGCCGAGCTGGAAGGGGCGACGCCCGACGGCGTGCTCGACGGAATCCTGGCGTCGGTGCCGGTGCCCCGCTAGTGATCCTGACCGGACGCACCGGGCTGCTGGCGCTGATCGGTGTCCTGCCCATCGCGGTATCACCCTGGCCCACAAGGGCTTTCGTGATACTGCTGGTGTTGCTGGTGGCCTTGGTGGTCGTCGACGCCGTGCTGGCGGCCAGCCCCCGCGCGTTGCGCTATACCCGGTCACCGGACTGCTCGGCCCGGCTCGCGCAGCCGGTGACGATCGGCCTGCAGGTGCACAACGGCGGGCGTCGGCGGTTCCGCGGACAGGTCCGTGACGCCTGGCCACCCAGCACGTGCGCCGAGCCGCGCATGCACGCCGTCAACATCCCGGCCGGGCAGGCGCATCCGCTCGAGACCCGGCTGCGCCCGGTTCGTCGCGGCGATCAGCGCGCGGCCGCGGTCACGGCGCGATCGATCGGGCCGCTGGGGCTGGCCGGACGGCAGGGTTCGCGGCCGGTGCCGGGTCAGGTCCGCGTATTGCCGCCGTTCCTGTCGCGCAAGCACCTGCCGTCGCGGCTCGCCAAGCTGCGTGAGATCGACGGCCTCCTGCCGACGCTGATCCGCGGGCAGGGAACCGAATTCGATTCGCTGCGTGAGTATGTCGTCGGAGACGACGTGCGCTCGATCGACTGGCGCGCGTCCGCCCGGCGTGCCGACGTGGTGGTCCGCACCTGGCGACCCGAACGCGACCGGCGCGTGGTGATCGCGCTCGACACCGGCCGCACCGCGGCGGGTCGCGTCGGCGTCGACCCGACCGCCGCCGACCCGGCGGGGTGGCCCCGGCTGGACTGGGCGATGGACGCCGCGCTGCTGCTGGCCGCCCTCGCGTCGCGGGCCGGCGATCACGTCGACTTCCTCGCCCACGACCGGGTGAGCCGGGCCGGCGTGTTCGGCGCGTCGCGCACCGAGCTGCTCGCCCAGCTGGTCGACGCGATGGCCCCGCTGCAGCCGGCGCTCATCGAATCCGATTGGCGCGCAATGGTTGCCACCATCCTGCGGCGCACCCGGCGGCGGTCGCTGGTGGTGCTGCTGACCGACCTCAACGCGACCGCCCTGGACGAGGGCCTGCTGCCGGTGCTGCCGCAGCTGTCGGCCAAACACCACGTGATGATCGCCGCCGTCGGCGACCCGCGCGTCGACCAGATGGCCGCCGGGCGCTCGGACCCGGCCGCCGTCTACGACGCGGCGGCCGCCGAACGGTCCCGCAACGACCGCGGCGCGATCGCGACGCGGCTGCGGCGCGGCGGCGTGGAGGTCGTCGACGCCCCGCCGACCGAGATCGCGCCCGCGCTCGCCGACCGCTATCTGGCGATGAAAGCCACCGGGCGGCTGTAACTTTCGCGGCTCAGCCGGTGGGCACCACGTCGGGCGCATCTTCGGTGTCGCCGGTCTCGCCGGCCTTCGACGCGCGCCGGCCGAAATACACGATGTAGGACAGGAATGCGGCCTCGGCGATGATCCCGATGCCCACCCGGACGAACGTCGGCAGCGGTGACGGCGTAACGAGCGCTTCGATCAGCCCCGAGACCAGCAACACACCCACCAGTCCGACGGCGACCGAGACGACGCCGCGGCCCTGTTCGGCGAGGACCTGTCCGCGGGGCCGATCGCCGGGCGAAATCACCGACCAGCCCAGCCGCATCCCCGTTGCGCCCGCGAGGAATACCGCCGTCAGCTCCAGCAACCCGTGCGGGATCAGCAGGCCCAACAGGATGCCGCCCTTGCCGGCCTGAAACATCAGCCCGGCGATCAGCCCGAGGTTGGCGGCGTTGTTGAACAGGATGATCGGGATCGGCAGCCCCAACACGACGGACATGGCGATGCACTGCGCGGACACCCAGGAGTTGTTGACCCAGACCTGCAGGGCGAACGCGGCGGCGGGGTGCTCGCTGTAGTACGACGCGACATCGTGGTTGACCAATTCGTCGATGTCACTTGGCGTTCCGAGGGCGGACTGCACCTCCGGGTTGCCGGCCACCCACATCGCGATGATGACCACGACGGCGAAAAACGCGACCGCCGTGCCCAACCACCACCGCCAGGTGCGATACGCGACCACCGGGAACGACACGGTCCAGAAGCGGACGAACGTGCTGCTCAGCGGGGCATGCGCACCGGTCACGACCGAGCGGGCGCGCGCGACCAGGCTCGATAGCCGGCCGATCAGCAGCGAATCCGAGGACGCCGACCGCAGCATCGACAGGTGGGTGGAGACCCGCTGGTAAAGCTCTACGAGTTCGTCGACCTCGCCGCCGGTCAGTGACCGGCGTCTCTTGACCAACTGGTCGAGGCGGTCCCACGTACCGCGATGGGTCAGCACGAATGCGTCGACGTCCACCCTGCGCAGCCTAATCGGCCTGTACCGTTCGGTGTTATGTCGGAGGTGGTGACCGGGGACGCCGTGGTGCTCGACGTGCAGATCGCCCAGTTGCCGGTGCGGGCGGCCAGCGCGCTCATCGACATAACGGTGATCTTCATCTGCTATGTGCTCGGCCTGATGTTGTGGGCGGCCACCCTGACCCAGTTCGACACGGCGCTGAGCACGGCCGTCCTGCTGATCTTCACGGTGCTGGTGGTCGTCGGCTACCCGTTGGCGTTCGAAACCGCCACGCGGGGAAGGTCGGTGGGCAAGATCGCGATGGGCCTGCGGGTGGTGTCCGAGGACGGCGGCCCAGAACGCTTCCGGCAGGCGCTGTTTCGAGCACTGGCGTCGGTGGTGGAGATTTGGATGCTCGCGGGTAGTCCCGCGGTCATCTGCAGCATCTTCTCCCCCAAGGGCAAGCGCATCGGCGACGTCTTCGCCGGCACCGTCGTGGTCAGCGAGCGCGGCCCCCGGCTGAGCCCGCCGCCGGTGATGCCACCGTCGCTGGCGTGGTGGGCGTCCTCGCTGCAGCTGTCGGGACTGGGCGCCGGGCAGGCCGAGGTCGCGCGGCAGTTCCTGTCCCGCGCACCGCAACTCGACGGTCAGCTGCGCCTACAGATGGCCTACCGGATCGCCGGCGACGTCGTGTCGCGCATCGCACCGCCGCCGCCGCCCGGCGCCCCGCCGGAGTTGGTGCTCGCGGCGGTACTCGCCGAGCGCCACCGCCGCGAACTGGCGCGGCTGCAACCCCAACCGCCCACCATGCCCCCCGCGGGCCCGTGGCCACCGCCGGCCCCGCCGCCCGTGCCGTGGCCACAGCAACCCCAACAGCAACCGGCCCCGGAACCGGATCCCGGCGGCTTCGCGCCGCCCGGCTAGCCCGAGACGGCCGCCGCCATCAGCGCGACGTCGGCGACCAGCAGCGCCCAACCGACCAGCGGAACCGCGATGCCGCCGCGGCGCTTTGCGGTGAAGAACGAGATGACAAGAACCACGACCGCCACCACGGGCGCGCCGTAGAACGCGACACCGAAGTCGATGCCGCCGCGCCCCAGATTGGGGCAACTGCGGTCGCTGCACCCATCGGTGCTCATCACCGCACCGAGCGCGAAGAGCATCACGATGGCCGCGGCCGGCACCGTCGCCAGCGCCAACCCCCAGTTCACCCACGGCCACGCGCCGCGGCCCCGGGCGTCGTCGCCCCGGGTGGGCTCGGCCGCGCTCTGCGTTCCGCCGCCGACCGTCAGGTTGTTGTTAGCGTTCATCCCTCAGTTCCTACCCGCCGCCCGCGGGATGCAAACCGCCCGGCGCCAACGGCGTGAAACCGGCTTTCCCCAGGTCAACGCGATTTCAGTGCGCCTTGAGCGCGGCTAGACGGAATATCCCGTTGCATCACGTTAGTTTACGATATATCGTGATATTCCGTAGCGCGCGACCGGCGCGTTACCCACAAAACATTGAGAGGAACTACCAACCATGAGTAACCCGTTCACTCCCCCCGAGGGACCCTTCGTGGGCCGGCCCGGCTTCGGCTTCGGCCCCGGCCCGGTGGACCGGCGCGCCCTGCACGACGCCAGGCGCCAGGCCCGGCGGGAATTCCGCGAACACCTCCGCGACCACGCCGGCGACCACTTCGGCCCCGGTTTCGGGCCGGGCTTCGGTCCCGGGTTCGGCCCGGGCTTCGGCTTCGGGTTCGGCCCGGGTGGGCGGCGCGGCGGACGGCGTCGTGGCGGCTCCGGCCGCGGACGCCGCGGCGACGTGCGCGCGGCCATCCTGGCCCTGCTGGCCGAGCGGCCGATGCACGGCTACGAGATGATCCAGCAGATCGCCGAGCGCAGCAACGGGATCTGGCGGCCCAGCCCCGGGTCGGTGTACCCGACGCTGCAGCTGTTGGACGATGAAGGCCTGATCAACGCGAGCGAAACCGACGGCAGCAAAAAGCTTTTCGAGCTGACCGACGAGGGACGCGCTGCGGCGGAGAAGATCGAGACCAAGCCCTGGGACGAGATCGCCGAGGGCGCCGACCCGGGTGCGGTCAACCTGCGCGCGGCGATCGGCCAGTTGTTCGGGGCGGTCGCGCAATCCGCGCACACCGCCACCGAGGAGCAGCAGCAGCGCATCGTCGAGATCATCAACAACGCCCGCCGCGAGGTCTACGGCATCCTCGGCGAGGACTGAGGTCCCTTTTTCCGCCGCGAGCGTGCGCAGAATGCCAGTCGAAGCGGCGTGCCGCCGTCCAGACACGCACGCTCGCGGTGGGAAAGCTAGTTCACATCGACCCAATCCAGGGTCCGCTGCACCGCCTTGCGCCAACCCGCGTATCCCGCCTCGCGCTGCTCGTCGTCCCACGTCGGCGTCCAGCGCTTGCCCTCCTGCCAGTTCGCCCGCAGATCCGACGGATCGGCCCAGAACCCGACGGCCAGGCCCGCCGCGTAGGCGGCCCCGAGCGCGGTCGTCTCGGCGACCACCGGCCGCACCACGTCCACACCCAGCACATCGGCCTGGATCTGCATGCACAGCTCGTTGCCGGTGATGCCACCGTCGACCTTCAGCACCTCAAGGCGCACACCGGAATCCGCCTTCATCGCGTCCACCACGTCGCGGCTCTGATAGCAGATCGCCTCCAGCGTCGCGCGCGCCAGGTGCGCGTTGGTGTTGAACCGTGACAGCCCAACGATCGCGCCGCGGGCGTCGGATCGCCAGTAGGGGGCGAACAACCCGGAAAACGCCGGGACGAAGTAGACCCCGCCGTTGTCGGGAACCTGACGGGCCAGCGACTCGCTCTGCGCGGCACCGCTGATGATGCCGAGCTGGTCGCGCAGCCACTGCACCGCCGAGCCCGTGACCGCGATCGAACCCTCAAGCGCGTACACGGGTTTGGCGTCGCCGAACTGATAGCAGACCGTGGTCAGCAGGCCGTTCCTCGACCGCACAATCGCCTCGCCGGTGTTGAGCAGCAGGAAATTGCCGGTGCCGTAGGTGTTTTTTGCCTCGCCCTCGGCGAGGCACACCTGACCGACCATCGCCGCATGCTGGTCACCGAGGACCCCCGTGATCGGAACCTCGCCGCCCAACGGCCCGGTTTCCAGCGTCACACCGAAGGGCTGCAGGGGCGAGGATGCCGCGATCGCCGGCAGCATCGCGCGGGGGACGCCGAAGAACGACAACAGCTCGTCGTCCCAGTCGAGGGTTTCCAGGTTCATCAGCATGGTCCGGCTGGCGTTGGTCACGTCGGTGGCGTGCGCCCCGCCCCGCGGGCCCCCGGTGAGATTCCACAACACCCAGGTGTCGGCGGTGCCGAACAGGGCGTCACCGCGTTCGGCGGCCTCGCGGACCCCGTCGACGTTTTCCAGGATCCATCGCAGCTTGCCGCCGGAGAAATAGGTCGCCGGCGGCAGGCCGGCCTTGCGGCGAATAACGTCGCCGTGGCCGTCTCGCTCCAGCGCGGACGCGATCCGGTCGGTGCGGGTGTCCTGCCAGACGATCGCGTTGTAGTAGGGCCGGCCGGTTCGCTTGTCCCATACCAGCGTGGTTTCGCGCTGGTTCGTAATCCCCAGGGCCGCCAGGTGTTTCGGCGTCAGCTTGGCCCGGTTCAATACCGACATCAGCACCGACGACGTGCGCTCCCAGATCTCCACCGGGTCGTGCTCGACCCAGCCGGCGCGGGGCAGGATCTGCTCGTGCTCGAGCTGATGGCGGGCCACTTCGGCGCCGTCGTGATCGAAAATCATGCAGCGGGTGCTGGTGGTGCCCTGATCGATTGCGGCTACGAATTCAGCGGACTCGGCCAACTAGCTCTCCTCCACCCGTGATTGAGACTCCTACGTCCATGATGGTCTACCCGCCCGGCCGCCGTCAGCACTGGTCAGCCTGTCGCCCTTGCGTTGCCGCCGGTAAACCTGTTGCATCGGCGTTGTGGGCGAAGAGGTCAAGCGCACCACGTATGACCGCGCGCAACGCTCGGAATACCGGCGCAAGTTGCGGTTGTGCCTGAACGTCTTCGAGACGATGCTCGCCCAGTCGCGCTTCGATTCCGACCGGCCGCTCACCGGCATGGAGATCGAGTGCAACCTCGTCGACGCGGACTACCAGCCGGCCATGTCCAACCGATCCGTGCTGGAGGCCATCGCCGACCCCGCTTTCCAGACCGAATTGGGTGCCTACAACATCGAATTCAACGTCCCACCGCGCCCGCTGCCGGGGCACACGGGGCTCGACCTCGAGGCGGAGGTGCGGGCCAGCCTGAACGACGCCGAGGTCAAGGCCGACTCGGGCGGCGCGCACATCGTGATGATCGGCATCCTGCCCACGCTGATGCCCGAACACCTCGCCGAGGGGTGGATGAGCGAGTCGACGCGCTATGCCGCCCTCAACGACTCGATCTTTTCCGCCCGCGGCGAGGACATCCCGATCGACATCTCCGGCCCGGAGCCGCTGAGCTGGAACGCCGCCACCATCGCGCCCGAATCCGCTTGCACCAGCATGCAATTGCACCTGCAGCTCGCCCCCGCGGAGTTCGCCGCCAACTGGAACGCGGCCGAGATCCTCGCGGGCCCGCAGCTGGCGCTGGGGGCCAACTCGCCGTACTTTTTCGGTCACCAGCTGTGGTCGGAGACCCGGATCGAGGTGTTCGCCCAGTCCACCGACACGCGTCCCGAGGAGCTCAAGGCCCAGGGCGTGCGGCCGCGGGTGTGGTTCGGCGAACGCTGGATCACCTCCGTGCTGGACCTGTTCGCAGAGAACATCCAATATTTCCCGTCGCTGCTGCCCGAGGTGTCCGACGAGGACCCGGTCGCCGAGCTGGCCGCGGGACGCACCCCGCACCTGCCCGAACTGCGCCTGCACAACGGCACCGTGTACCGGTGGAACCGGCCCGTGTACGACGTGGTCGACGGGCGCGCGCATCTGCGGTTGGAGAACCGGGTGTTGCCGGCCGGACCGACCGTCATCGACATGCTGGGGAACGCCGCCTTCTACTACGGCGCGCTGCGCGGCCTGTCGGAAGACGAGGACCCGCTCTGGAACAGGATGGGTTTCCTTGTGGCACGGGAGAATTTCCTCGAGGCGGCGCGCCACGGCATGGACGCCCGGCTGCTCTGGCCCGGCATGGGCAAGGTGTCGGCGCGGGAGCTGGTGCTCGACACCTTGCTGCCGATCGCCGACGAGGGACTGCGCCGCTGGGGCGTCGACGCCGAGGTGCGCGACCGGTTCCTGGGTGTCATCGAGGGACGCGCCCGGGCCGGCCGCAACGGGGCCAGCTGGCAGGTGTCCACCGTGCGTACGCTGGAGGACGGCGGCATGAGCCGACCTGCGGCGCTCGCCGAAATGCTCCGGCGGTATTGCGAACACATGCATGCCAACGAGCCGGTGCATACCTGGGATCGATAGGGGAACCATGTCATCCGACATCATGGACTGGGACGGCGCGTACCGCGAGGAGGGCGAATTCCAGGGGCCACCGCCGTGGAACATCGGTGAGCCGCAGCCGGAATTGGCGGCGCTGATCGCGGCTGGAAAGTTTCGCAGCGACGTGCTGGACGCCGGGTGCGGGGTCGCCGAGCTGTCGCTGGCGCTGGCCGCGCAGGGCTACACCGTGGTCGGCATCGACCTCACGCCGACCGCCGTCGCCGCCGCCACCGAGGCGGCCGCCGACCGGGGCCTGACCACCGCCACCTTCGTTCAGGCCGACATCACGTCCTTCACCGGCTACGACGGACGCTTCGCCACGATCGCGGACTCGACGCTGTTTCATTCGCTGCCGGTGGAGGGCCGCGACGGATACCTGCGCTCGGTCCATCGCGCGGCGGCCCCGGGCGCGAGCTATTTCGTGCTGGTGTTCGCCAAGGGCGCCTTCCCCGCCGAGATGGAGCCCAAGCCGAACGAGGTCGACGAGGACGAGTTGCGTGCCGCGGTGAGCAGGTACTGGGAGATCGACGAGATCCGGCCCGCCTTCATCCACGCGAACATCCCGGCACTGGCCGACGCGCCGTTCGAATTTCCGCCGCACGACCGCGACGAGAAGGGGCGGATGAAGTTGCCGGCCTTCCTGCTGTCGGCGCACAAGGCCGGCTGAGGTATCGGGTCAGGGGCCCGTGCCCAGCAGGCTGGCCGCGACGTCGTTGATGATCGAGATGAAGTTGCTCGCGTCGACGGTCAGTCCGTTCGGCCAGGTGGGGATCGGCGGGATCGTGAACTGGTACTGCTGGACGGGGGCCACGGTGATGTTGGGGACGTTGATGTCGGGCAGGCTGAAGCCGCCGATGCCGACCTGCGGGATGGTCAGCGGCGCGGTAGCGAACGCCGGCCAGCTGACCTGCGGCAGCGTGAAACCGCCGACACCGATCGGCGGGATGGTCAGCGGCGCGGTAGCGAACGCCGGCCAGCTGACCTGCGGCAGGGTGAAACCGCCGACGGCAGTCGGTGGGACCGTGATCGACGGGATGCTGAAGCCCGAAAGCCCGATGGACGGGAACACGTAGTTGCCGCCGCTCGGGTTGCTGATGCTCAGGATCGGCAGGGTGAGCGGCCCGATCTGGATGCTGGGGATCCCGAATTGGGTGATAAAGCCGGGTGTGTTGAAGCCGAGTGATGGCGCGATATCGAACGATGAAAGATTGATGTTGTAGTTCGGGAAAAGAATATTCCCCGTTGTGAGGGTGACTACTGTCTGGCCGCCACCCGGAACATTGATATCCGGGACCTGTATCTGGGGAAGATCGATCCTGGGAACGGTTACCGAAGGCAGGCTCCAGCCCGAAACCTGGATCAAAGGCGTCTGGAACGGCGGTATCGTCACCGCGGGCAGGTTGATCGGCGGCACATTTATGGCGGGTGTCGTGATCTGCGGCAGGTTGAACGCACCCACGGTGATGTTGGCGGGCGTCGTCCCGGCCGGGATGTTGATCGACGGTATCGACAGCTGCGGCAAATTGAACGGACTCACCGTGAGATTCGCGAGCGTGGCGCCGGCCGGAATGTTCACCGGCGGGATCGTGATCTGGGGCAGATTGAAGGGGGCGACGCTTATCGGGGGTATGTGCGTGGCCGGCAGGATGACCCCGGGTGTGCTGACGGTGAACTGGATGCCGGCGGTCCCGATGTTGATGTCAAGCAGGCCGTTGAAAAGGTTGAAGGTTCGGTAGGTCGCGGCGGGTACGGCCGCCGCCACGGCTGCGGGGGCCGCCAGCCCAGCGTTAGCGGCCTCGGCGCTGACGTATGCCGCCGCGCCGGCATTCAGCAGGCTTTCGAACTCCGCGTGGAACGCCTGTGCTTGGGCGTTGAGAGCTTGAAATTGCTGGCCGGCGCTGCCGAAGAGCAACGCGATCGCGCTCGATACCTCGTCGCCGGCGGCGGTCGCGATCCCGGTCGTGGGGCCGGCGATCGCCGCGGCCTGCGTCAGCGAGGCACGAATACCCGCCAGGTCCTGGGCCGCGCCCTGCACCGCTTCCGCCACGGTGACCACATACGACATCTCCGTCTCCCTTCACGCACGCCGCAAACGGGTGAGGGAGCTGAATGAGTCTGCGGCCGATGCCAATTCGCGGGCCGGCCCGACCGGCAACATTGCGCAATTCATCTCCGCACCTCTTCTCACCGGCTGCATCGTCGACGGCAAGCCGTTGCAGGTCCCGATCCCTGATTCGCCGCGCGCTACAGAAGCCAAAAGGTACTCCACACATGCCCAATAAGAACAGGCCTTTTCATACTTCCGGTCAAAATCGGAGTCGAAATTGACGAGTCCGGTATTTCAGCTGGTCGCCGCGGTGGCCCCGATCAGCGCCTCGGCGAAGGTCTCCAGATCGTCGGCGGTGGTGTCCACATGGGGCGAGATCCGCAGCACCGCGGCGGACAGTTCGCGCGGCGCGCGCGCCACCCCGGCGTAAGTCGTCACGATCCGCCGCTCGGCGAGCAGCCACGCCCGCACCGCTTCGGGGTCGACGCCGTCGACGGGGGCCAGCGTCGTGATGGCGCTGGGCTCCTCGGCCTCCTCGACCACCAACCAGCCGTCGACATCGCTCAGCAGGCTCCGGGCGATCGTGCCCAGCTCGGCCAGCCGGGCACGGACGGTTTCCGGTTTGTATGCCAGATGCTCCCCCACGGCGACCGAAAAGCCCACGCGCGCGGCGACATTGGCCTCGCCGAAACCGAGTTGCTGCGCCACCGACAGCTGCGACGCCCACTGCGGCGCCGGCAGTCGCGGCACCAGCCGATCCATCAGCCCGGGCCGGGCGGCCAGGACACCGACGCCACGCGGTCCGGCGATCCACTTGCGCGACGACGAATACATGGCGTCGGCGCCCACCGCGCAGTCGATGTGGCCGAGTGCCTGTGCGGCGTCGACCACCAGCGGCAGGCTCAGCTGACGGCACAGCTTGGCCACCATGGCGAGCGGTTGCACCACGCCCCGGTGGCTGGCCAGCGGGGTCAGATGCACCAAATCCGGTGGGTCGCTTTCGAGTTCGAACGCCGCCTCGTCCAGCGCCAGCCTGCCGTCGTCCAGGGTCGGCAACGTGCGCACCTCGAACCCATGGGCGGCCATCACGGCCAGGTTGGGGCCGTACTCGCCGGGCAGGCAGGCCAGCGTGCGCCGATCGGCCGGCCAAGCGCCCAGCAGCAGATCGAGCGCGTGCAGGGAGCCGGTGGTGAACACCACCTCGGCGTCGGGCGCGCCGCACAGGGTCGCGACCGCGGCGCGTCCGGCCTCGAGCACCGGGGCGGCAGCCTCGGCCGCGACGTACCCGCCGACCTCGGACTCGTGCAGCGCATGCTTGGCGGCCGCGTCCAGGGCCGCGAAGCTCTGGCGCGAGCAGGCGGCGCTGTCCAGGTGCAGCCCGGCCACGGGCGGGCGGGCCGCCCGCCATCGCTCGGCCAGGCTCACTTAACCGCCAGCGACAGCCCGAAGTCGCCCGCGGCGTCGGTCCACCACCGAATGCGGCGCAGCCCTGCGGCGGCCAACTCGGCGCTCACGCCGCCCGGGCGGAACTTGCACGACACCTCGGTGAGCATTTCCTCACCGTCCGCGAAATCGACGGTCAATTCGAGCGCGCCGACTTGCACCCGCTGGCGCCGGCCGGACCGCAGCCACATTTCGATGCGCTCTTCGTCGGTGTTCCACCGCGCCACGTGCCGGTACGCCTCGATGTCGAAGTCGGCGTCGAGTTGGCGGTTGATCACCGCGAGCACGTTTCGGTTGAACTGCGCCGTCACCCCGGCGGCGTCGTCGTAGGCACGGACCAGCCGGTCGGCGTCCTTGACCAGGTCGGTGCCCAGCAACAGACTGTCCCCCGGCCGCATCACCCCGGCCAGCGTGGCGAGGAACTGCGCGCGCGGCTCGGGCGTCAGGTTGCCGATGGTCGACCCCAGGAACACGAACAGTCGCCGCCCGCCGTCGGGTATCTCCGTCAAGTGCTCCTCGAAATCCCCGCAGACCGCGCTGATTTCGACGCCCGGATACTCGCGCTGGATGGCGGTCGCGGTCGCCGACAGCACGCCGGCGTCGACGTCGAACGGCACGAATCCGCGCAGCGAGCCCCGGTCGCGCAGCGCGTCTAGCAGCCGCCGGGTCTTCTCCGACGTCCCGGCGCCCAATTCGACCAGCGTGTCGGCCTCGCTGGCGGCCGCGACCTCGCCCGACCGGGCACGCAGGATCTCGGCCTCCGCGCGGGTCGGGTAGTACTCCGGCAGCCGGGTGATCTGGTCGAACAGGTCGCTGCCCACCGAGTCGTAGAACCACTTGGGCGGCAACGACTTCGGTGTCTGCTGCAGGCCATCGAGCACGTCGCGGCGCAGCGCATGGTACGCCGAGTCGGCGGCGAGGTGGTTGGACAGCGTCAGCGTCATGAAGAGCCTTTCGAATTGAGGGGCGTCAACGTGACCCCCCGCTCGGTGACCTCAACCAGGTGCCGGTCCGGCACGTCCTGCCAGTCGGGCGCATCGTCGTACGGCTCGCTGGCCAGCACCACGCCGTCGTCGCGGCGCAGAAGGAACAGGGTGTCGCCCCAGGCGGTCGCCAGCAGCCGAGAGCCGTTGGCGGCCAACACGTTCAGCCGCGCCAACGGGTCGGCCGCCCCGATTTCGGCGATGGTATCGGCCAGAGCGTCCAGCCCGCGCTCGAAAATGGTGGCCGCGAGGATGGCGCTGTCGCAAGCCGATTCGGCCGACGAGGTGAGCGGCAGCACCGTGCGGTCGACGATTCCGTTGTGCGACAACAACCAGCGGCCGTCGGTGAACGGCGCCGTCGCGCTGGCCTCGATCGGCATGCCCACGGTCGCTGAGCGCACCGCAGCCACCACGCAGTGGCTGTGCAGCGCCGGCGCCACCGAATCGAACGACGCGTCGCCCCACAGCGGCGCCGGGCTGCGCCAGCGCCGGGGCACGTTGCCGTCGAAAAACCCGATGCCCCAACCGTCGGCGTTCATCAGGCCGTGCTTCTGGCGGCGCGGGGCGTACGACTGCACTCGCAGCCCGCACGGCGGGTCCAGCACCAGCGAGGACACGCTCACGTCGGCGCCGAGCCAGCCCAGGTGTCGGCACATCAGTCGGTCACGTCCCAGGCCAAGCGGACACCGGAGAAGATCTGACGCCGGATCGGGTGGTCCCAATTGCGGAAGCTGGGCCGCACGATCCCCGGCTCCACGGCCCACGAGCCGCCCCGCAGCACCCGGTAGTCGCCGTCGAAGAACGGCTGGGAGTAGCGCTCGTAGATCATCGGGACGAACCCCGGCCACGGCCGCAGCGGCGAGGCGGTCCACTCCCAGACGTCTCCGAGCATCTGCTCGGCCCCGTAGGCCGAGGCGCCGGCGGGATACGCGCCGACGGGCGCGGGCCGCAGCGCGGCGCCGCCCAGGTTGGCCAGGTCGTCGGACGGTTGCCGTTCCCCCCACGGGTAGCGGCGCCGGGCGTCGGCCGCCGGATCCCACGCGCAGGCCTTCTCCCACTCGATCTCGGTGGGCAGCCGGGCGCCGGCCCAGGCCGCATAGGCCTCGGCCTCGAAGTAGGTGACGTGCTGCACCGGCTCGTCGGCGGGGATGTCCTCGATGTAGCCGAACCGCGCGCGGGTTCGGCCGTCCGAACTCCAGAACTGCGGCCCGGTCAGATCCGCGGTCTGGCGGTGCTGCCAGCCGCGCTCGGACCACCACCGCGGCTCGTCGTAGCCGCCGTCGTCGATGAACGCTCGCCACTCGCCGTTGGTGACCGGGACCCGCCCGATCCGGAAGGCCTGCACGTCGACGACGTGGGCGGGGCGCTCGTTGTCGAGCGAGTAGGGCTCGCTGGCGGCGTCCACACCCAGCACGAACGGGCCGCCGGGGACCAGCACCGACGTTCCCGCTAGACCGGGCCGGCCGGCGGGCAGGGCCGGGGCGTCGCGCAGCAGCGGCGTGCCGGTGCGCAGGTTGAGCGCCTGCAGCATGGTCTCGTCGTGCTGGTTTTCGTGGCTGACCACCATCCCGAAGGTGAATGCCGCTTCCGCACCGGCGGGGTCGTCGGGCAGGGCGTCCAAGGCGTCCAGCGCGGCGGACCGCACGGTGCGGCAGTAGGACCGCGCGCGCTCGGGGGACAGCAGCGGCAGCTCGACGCGACTGGCCCGGGAGTGTTCGAAGGCGTCGTAGAGGCCCTCGACGGCCGGCGGCAGAATCCCCGGCCGGGACGAATCGCCGCCGCGCAGCAACCAGAACTCTTCCTGCTGACCGATGTGCGCGAGGTCCCACACCAGCGGGCTCATCAACGGGTCGAACTGCCGCCACAGTTCGGCGTCGTCGAACTCGACCAGCCGCAGCGTCCGCGCCCGCGCCCGCGCCAAATCGTCGGCCAGCTTTTCCCGAGAAGTCACGGGCCCCCTTGCGACCAGCGCGCGGCCCTCGAGACCGTCGCCTCGATGCCGTGCTCGATCACCTCGTCGGAGAAGTCGTCGCCGGGACATCGGCCCCGCTCGACTCCGCTGACCAACAGTTGCATCGCGTCGGCCAGCTCCGCCGGCGCCCGCTCGGCGGCGATGGCCACGCATTTGTTCGCCGCCGCGTAGAGCCGCCGGTCGCGCAGGCCCACCCGGGCCGCGGTGTCCCAGGCGGTGGCGACCGGTTCGACGGCCTCGGCCGCGATGTCGGCGGCAACCGGGTCGTCGAGCAGCGCCACCAACGTGAACACCACGGCGGGCCACAGGGCGTCCGGCACGCTGTCGAGGTAGCGGATCTCCAGCCACTGCCTCGGCCGCACCGGCGGGAACAGCGTGGTCAGGTGGTATTCCAGATCGGCGAGCGTCGGGCGCCGGTCACCGAGCAACGCTTTGCCGTCCACCCAGTCGGCGAAGGGCACCCACTCCGTGACCGCGGTCGCGTCGGGGTTGTGCACCAGCATCACCGGGGCCTTGAGCGCGTAGCGCGCCCAGTCGGTGCCCGGGTCGTCGCCGCTGGCCCCCAGGATGGGCCCGCAACGGGCCGAGTCCATGTCCCCCCACACCCGCTGCCGGGTGGAGACCCAACCGGTGAACTCGCCGCCCAGCATCGGGGAGTTGGCGGCGATCGCGATCATCGTGGGCCCCAGCGCGTGCGCCAGCCGGACCCGCGCCGCCCAGCCGTCCCGAGGCCCGGCGTCGACGTTGACCTGGATCGACGCGGTCGACGTCATCATCGCCGCGCCCGCCTCGCCGGAGCGGCTGGAGCGGAAGAACTGTTCCATCGCCTGGTAACGCGCGCCGGGGTTGATGCGCTTCGGCGGCCGCAGCGGATCCGCCCCGAGGAAAACCAGGCCCAGCCCGGCGTCGGCGAAGGCCGACCTCAGCACGGCCTGGTCCCGGTTCATCGCATCGATCGAGGCCAGCACCCCGTCGGCGGGCGGGCCGGACAGTTCGACGGCTCCGCCGGGTTCCACCGTGACGGCGCTGCAGCCCGGCAGGCGGGGGAGATGCTCGAGCACGTCGGCGATCTCGTCCCAGCCGGGCCGGCGGTACGGGTCGGCCGGGTCGTGGCAATGCCCTTCAAGCTCGAGACCGATGGACTGCAGCGGTGCATCGTTAAGGCAGGTCTCGGCGATGTACTTCGCGGCGGCCGAGGAGTCGACCATCTCGGCTTGGGCGGTGCTGGCCGGGGCGAACGTCATATCACGATCCCTCCAGGCTGCGCCGCTTGTTGCGAAGTCAACGGAAAATTCAACGCCACTACTTCATCTTGCAGATCGCACCGACATATTCCCGTCCTGCCGGACTTTTCCACGACCGAACCACCCGAGGATTCGGACCCACGCTACTGACCCAGCGCGTTCTGCATGGCCCCGGCCAGCACGTTGACCGCGGGTCCCGCGTTGCCAGATTGGCAGACCTTGGCCTGCAACAACACGTTTTCGCGCAGCCTGGTTTGATCGAAGCACCGGCGGTCGGTGCCCGCCTCCTGCTTCGTCCAGTTCGCGTCCGCGCCCGTCGCCGGGCCGCCGTCGAACGACCAAACCTGCGTGCTCCCGTTGTCCAGGTGCATCGCGGTCGTCTGGCCCGAGCAGCCGACGGTCCGGTCCACCACGCGATGAAAGGCCCGCGCCGCGGCGTCGTTGCTGGCGAATACGCCGATGGCCTGCTTGACCAAGTGGGTCTGATCGCTGGCCGACGTCTGGGTGGTCGCCCCGTTGAACGACGCCAGATCCGGGTCGTCGAAGACCTCGGGCAGCCCGATGTCGGCCCAGTTGTTGCACACCGCAACGTCGACCGAATAACCCTGGAACGGCTGCGTGAACACCGACTCCCAGCCCATCGGCCCGCCGACGATGTTGCCGACCGATCCCTTCGCAAGGACCGCGTAGTTCACCACCCCGGGCTCCGACGGGTGCGCGACCGCCGCAGGGACACCCAACGCTCCCCCGACCGCCACCCCGATGGTCATCACCGCCGCGCGGATGCGCATGGTCATGGGTTTCGATCATGCCAGGGCGGCCGTCGGCCTCCAACGTCGAGTTGTGGGGCGAAATTGCGCCAAAACCGCCCAACAACTCGACGTTGGGCCAGGCCGTTCAGCTATCAGCGCAACAACTTTCGCTAGGCGGCTACGGGCGCGGATTGCCCGGGGTGTTCGGTGCCGGCGCCGGAGCGCTGGGCGTCGGCGTCTGACTGGGGCCACCGGGACCCCCCGGACCGAAGCCCGGCGGCGGACCCCACGGGCCGACGACCATGCCCGGGCCCCCGCCGTACTGCCACGGTCCGCCACCGGGGCCGCCGGGGCCGTACATCATGCCGTGATGGTGCTTGTAATAGTGCCAGTGATGGCCGATTCCCACGACCATGGCACCGGCGAAGAAGACGGTCGAGAGGATGAAGACGATCCCGGCGACGATCACCACCCACGCGGCGGCGACATAGACCCGGGGAGGCTTGACCGGCGCGTACGCAGGCGGGGCCGCGGCGACGGGCGTCGGTTGCGTTGACGGTTCGGGTGTTTGGGTCATGCCTTGAATACTGCCCCCGCCGCCGGCCGCGAGAACAGGTCCGAGACACAAATGTTGCTGTGAATCGAGCGGCCCGGCGCTCGTGCGAGCGCCGGGCCATCGGATGTGGGTTTAACGACCCGCGGGGCTACGGGGTCCGCGTCGGGGCGACAGACGACGGAATCTGGCTGGGTCCCGGGGCGCCGGGGGTCGCCGAGGCGGGGCCGCCGCCCTGGATCGCCGCCGGTGGTCCGGCCGGTCCACCGGGTCCGCCCGGGCCGCCGGGGCCGAAGCGGTGCGGATGCATGAACGCCGCGTGGTGCTTGTGGTGGTGCATGCCGCCGTGGCCGTGCCCGAGCGCCATTCCGGTGAAGAAGATCACCGAGATGATGAACACGACTCCGGCGACGATGGCGACCCATGCCGCGGCGAGGAAGACCTTGGGGGTCCGGTATAGCACCGACGCTGCCGCCGGCGCGGGTTCAGTTGCGGTGGCGGTCCGCACGGTGGGGGTTTCAGATGTTTCACTCATGAGACAAATGATGCTTGCGTTAAGAGTAGTTGTGGCTATGCGTTAGTTAAGTAGCAGCTATGAGCTGAAACCCCACCTCACCTGGCGAAATCGCAGCGCCGCTACCCTAACCGACCTCGGCGCGGCGCCGATTGGAGTCGGTTCGTTGAACGCCGGTAGTGGGTCTGGCAACATCAGCTGCTACTAACGCCGCGAATACCCGCCGGAGGAACCGTGACCGCGGGCAGCATCATGATGGTTGTGCTGCTGGCGTGGGCCGTTCTGGCTCCACCGGCATTCCTGTGGCTGGGCGTCATGCTCGAACAACGGCGGCAGCGATGACGGGTTCGAAAGCCGATGCCGACTAGGGCTTGAACGGGTTGACCGCGAACTGGATCACCCGGTATGGCGCGCGCGCACGGGCGCGGGTGTCCCATTGGCTGACAAAGATGCGCAGCTCATCGAGGGTGGACCCGGGCGAGATGTATCCGCCGTACGGCTGCGCGAGCCGGTTGTCGTAGGCGGGCGGCAGGCTTTCGGCCGGATCGGGCCACTCGTCGTGCTGCACCACCGTCGTCACGGGCGCGGCGCCCAGCGACGTCGGGTCGTCGGCCACCCGGACCTCCATGTTGCCGGTGCTGGCGTTGAAGTACGACAGCACCGCCTTGCCGTCGATCTGCCTGATGGACATCTCGCCCACCTGATCGGGCCACAGGGGTGTCGGCGGCCTGCCCCAGCCACCGTCGGGCCCGGACGCCCAGCCCTGCCACCGGGACCGGTCGATGAACGTCTGCGGCGTCGCCCGGTACAGCAGCACGGGATCTCGCCGGGTGAAGCTGTTCGCGACGATGTACACCCAGCCGCCCGGCGAGTCCGGGGTGGGGATCGGGTCGTAGTAGCCACTGATCTGCGACTGTCGCCCACCCTGATAGGAGCCGTCGCGGCGGGTCCCGGCGACGGTCTGCCAGCTGCCGCGCGCGGGTTCGGCCATCACCAACCGGGAGCTTTGCGGCTCAAGGTTTTTCGTCGTCGTGACCATCAGGTAGTTGCGCCGGTTGACCTGCACCACGCCGGCCGGCAGCTGAGAATCCCCGGGCGGCGTGGGGTCGGCCAGCAGCGGCTTCCCGATTCCGGTGACCCCGGTGTAGCGCACCCCGGCGGGGTCGTCGACCGACGCGGCGTCGACGTGCAGCGCGATCGGCGAGTACCAGCCGCCGAACCCGACGCCCTGGCCGGCGAAGCTGTCGCCGCAGACCTGCAACAGCTCGGTGGGGAACTCGAGGAACTCACACAGGTCCGTCGCGCCGATGCCGTAGTCACCCGTCGGGGTTCCGGTGCCGGCCGTCGGCCCGATGCGCACCACCTGGCCCGGCGCCAGCGGCTGCAGGACGGGCTCCGGCGCCGGCGCCGGCGGGTCGGCGGACGCATGCCAAACAGGCTGGGGCGCAACGAAACACAAAATACTTAGCAGGGCGACCCGGGCCGAGCTCACCCGGGAACTATAGTTCCGCGGCCAGCAGCTCGGCGATCTGGATGGTGTTCAGCGCGGCCCCCTTGCGCAGGTTGTCCCCCGACACGAACAGCGCCAGGCCACGCCCGTCGGGGACGCCCGGGTCGGTGCGGATCCGGCCGACCAGCGATTCGTCGACACCGGCGGCGGCCAGCGGCGTCGGCACGTCGACCACCTTGACGCCCGGGGCACCGTCGAGCAGCTCGCGGGCGCGCTCGGGCGAGAGCGGCCGGGCGAATTCGGCGTTGATCGACAGCGAGTGCCCGGTGAACACCGGAACGCGCACGCAGGTGCCGCTGACCGACAGCTCCGGGATGCCGAGGATCTTGCGACTCTCGAAGCGCAGCTTCGCGTCCTCGTCGGTCTCCCCGGAACCGTCGTCCAACAGCGATCCGGCGAGCGGCAGCACGTTGAACGCGATCGGCGCGACATACGTCTTCGGCGCCGGGAATTCCAGCGCGCCGCCGTCGTGCACCAGCCGCTCGATGTCGTCGGCGATCACCGCGCGGGCCTGCGTGGCGAGCTCGTCCACGCCGGCCAGGCCGCTGCCCGACACCGCCTGATAGGTCGAGGCCACCATGCGCACCAGCTGCGCCTCGTCGTGCAGCACCTTGAGCACCGGCATCGCGGCCATCGTGGTGCAGTTCGGGTTGGCGATGATGCCCTTCGGTCGGCGCCCCGCGTCCCGCCCGAAGTTCACCTCGGACACCACCAACGGCACGTCGGGGTCCTTGCGCCAGGCCGAGGAGTTGTCGATCACCGTCACTCCGGCCGCGGCGAACCGCGGCGCCTGCACCAGCGACATCGTCTTGCCGGCCGAGAAAAGCGCGATGTCCAGCCCGGACGGGTCCGCCGTCGCGGCGTCTTCGACCTCGATCTCCTGGCCGCGGAACTCGAGCTTGCGGCCCTGCGAGCGGGCGGACGCGAAGAACCGGACGGTGGTCGCCGGAAAGTCGCGCTCGTCGAGTAGCCGGCGCATCACCTGGCCCACCTGGCCGGTGGCCCCCACTACCCCTATTGAGACCCGATGGTCAACCATCTACCTACCCGTCCCCGCATATACCGTCGCCGACTCGTCGCCGCCGAGACCGAACGCCTCGTGCAACGCCACGACGGCCTTGTCTAGTTCGGTGTCGCGGCACAGCACCGAGATCCGGATCTCGGAGGTGGAGATCAACTCGATGTTGACGCCGACGGCGGCCAGCGCCTCGCAGAAGGTCGCGGTGACGCCCGGGTGGCTGCGCATCCCCGCCCCGATCAGAGATACCTTGCCGATGTGGTCGTCGTAGAGCAGCTGGGTGAAGCCGATCTCGTCTTGCAGCGCGGCGAGCTTCTCCACCGCGGTCGGGCCGCTGTCGCGCGAGCAGGTGAAGGTGATGTCGGTCTTGCCGTCTTCGACCTTGGACACGTTCTGCAGCACCATGTCGATGTTCACGTCGGCGTCGGCGACGGCGCGGAAAACCCGTGCCGCATAGCCGGGGATGTCGGGCAGCCCGACGATGGTCACCTTGGCCTCGCTGCGGTCGTGCGCGACGCCGGTCAGGATGGGGTCTTCCATGGGTTTGTCCTTGATCGATCCGGTAACGACGGTGCCCGGCCTGTCCGAGTACGACGAGCGGACGTGCACCGGAATGTCGTAGCGGCGAGCGTATTCCACGCAGCGCAGCATCAGCACCTTGGCGCCGCAGGCCGCCATCTCGAGCATCTCCTCGAACGTCACCGTGTCGAGCCGACGGGCGTTGTGCACGATCCTCGGGTCCGCGCTGAAGATGCCGTCCACGTCGGTGTAGATCTCGCAGACGTCGGCGCCGAGGGCGGCGGCCAGCGCGATGGCGGTGGTGTCCGAGCCGCCGCGGCCGAGCGTGGTGACGTCGCGGGTGTCCTGGCTGACCCCCTGGAAGCCGGCGACCAAGACGATGCGGCCTTCGTCGAGCGCGGTCCGCAGCCGCCCCGGGGTGACCTCGATGATCTTCGCGTTGCCGTGCGTGCCGGTGGTGATGACGCCGGCCTGCGAACCGGTGAACGAGCGGGCCTGCGCGCCGAGCGATTCGATCGCCATGGCCACCAACGCGTTGGAGATGCGTTCACCGGCGGTCAGCAGCATGTCGAGCTCCCGCGGCGGCGGGGCCGGGCAGACCTGCTGGGCCAGGTCCAGCAGGTCGTCGGTGGTGTCGCCCATCGCGGATACCACCACCACGACGTCGTTGCCCTGCTTCTTGGTCGCGACGATGCGCTCCGCGACGCGGCGGATCCGGTCGGCGTCCGCCACCGACGATCCGCCGTATTTCTGCACGACGAGCGCCACTGTTGTTCTTTCGGTCCTCGGGGTATAGGTCCACAACAGAATACGTGTGACGCCGAATCGTTTTTTGCGGCCGCCGACCCGCCCGCTCAGTTCATGTTGGCGATGACGGCCCACGTCGCGATGGCCGACCCGACCGAGGTCCAGTAGCCGTAGCGCTGGTAGATCTGACTGGCCCAGCGCGCCTGGGCGCGCAGGTCGCCGATGTCCGAGGAGACCTGGGGCGAGCTGGCGTTGCGCAGGCTCGAGACCGGCACCTGGATCCTGGGCGGCTTCCTGTCGTCCGGCTACGCGTTGGGGTACCGGACGATCGACTCCCCGACCGCCAACCTCTACGAGGCCGAGGTCCAAACGCCCGTGGTCGAGACGAGCTGGGATGCCCAGGACCTTCCGAACAGTCGGGTCACCCAGCTGTACGGCGGATACATCCTTCCGTTCTCGCGGCTGGACGTTCAGGGCGGTGTCGGGCTGGTGGTGTCCCAGTGGGACACCGCGACGGGCTGGCCGTACCGGACGACGCAGTTCCGGGTGACGCTCAAGCACACCAGCACTGGTTTTGGCGCCCGGCCTCGGCGCGGTAGAGTGCACAACGTGCAGCGGGTGCTCCTCCTCGGACGCCGCGACGGGGTCTGATCAAGACCGGCTTCCCGTCGCGGGAGTTCGCGATGCGCCGGTCTGAGGTTCCTTCTCATCCCCCGGAGCAATTATCGTGACCCATCCAGATTCGCCCGACGCCTACAAGTCGGCGCGCACCATCGTCAAACCCGCGGGCCCGCCCGGGCCCGAACAACCCGCGTGGAATCCCCAGCGCGGTTCGTCGATGCCGATCAACCGGTACCGGCCCTTCGCCGAGGAAGTCGAGCCCGTCCGCGTGGCCGACCGCACCTGGCCGGACCGGGTCACCACCCGGGCCCCGCTCTGGTGCGCGGTGGACCTGCGCGACGGCAACCAGGCGCTGATCGACCCCATGAGCCCGGCCCGCAAGCGCCGCATGTTCGATCTGCTGGTGCGGATGGGCTACAAGGAGATCGAGGTCGGATTCCCGTCGGCCAGCCAGACCGACTTCGACTTCGTCCGCGAGATCATCAACGACGGCGCCATCCCCGACGACGTCACGATCCAGGTGCTGACCCAGTGCCGCCCGGAGCTGATCGAGCGCACCTTCCAGGCGTGTGAGGGCGCGCCGCGAGCGATCGTGCACTTCTACAACTCGACGTCGATCCTGCAGCGCCGCGTGGTGTTTCGCGCCGACCGGGCCGCCGTGCAGGCCATCGCGACCGACGGCGCGCGCAAGTGCGTCGAGGAGGCAACCAAGCACCCGGGCACGCAGTGGCGCTTCGAGTACTCACCGGAGTCCTACACCGGCACCGAGCTGGAGTACGCCAAGCAGGTCTGCGACGCCGTCGGCGAAATCATTGCCCCGACGCCGGACAACCCGATCATCTTCAACCTGCCCGCCACCGTGGAGATGGCCACGCCGAACGTCTACGCCGACTCGATCGAGTGGATGAGCCGCAACCTGGCCAACCGGGAGTCGGTCATCCTGAGCCTGCATCCGCACAACGACCGCGGAACCGCCGTCGCCGCAGCCGAATTGGGCTATCAGGCGGGCGCGGACCGGATCGAGGGCTGCCTGTTCGGCAACGGGGAGCGCACCGGCAACGTGTGCCTGGTGACGCTGGGGCTCAACCTGTTCTCCCGCGGCGTGGACCCGCAGATCGACTTCTCGAACATCGACGAGATCCGCCGCACCGTCGAGTACTGCAACCAGCTGCCCGTGCCCGAGCGTCACCCCTACGGCGGTGACCTCGTCTACACCGCGTTCTCCGGCAGCCACCAGGACGCCATCAACAAGGGCCTCGACCAGATGAAGATCGACGCGGACGAAGCGGATTCCGACGTCGAGGACATGCTCTGGCAGGTTCCGTATCTGCCGATCGACCCCAAGGACGTCGGACGCACCTACGAGGCGGTGATCCGGGTCAACTCGCAGTCCGGCAAGGGCGGGGTGGCCTACATCATGAAGGCCGACCACGGCCTGGCGCTGCCGCGTCGGCTGCAGATCGAGTTCTCGCAGGTGATCCAGAAGATCACCGACGGGGAGGGTGGCGAGGTCTCGCCGAAGGAGATGTGGGACGCGTTCTCCGAGGAGTACCTGGCCCCGATCTGGCCGCTGGAGCGGATCAAGCAGCGGGTCGACGCCTCGGAGGAAGACGGCGGCAGCACCACGATCACCACCACCGTCAAGGTCAACGGGGTGGAGACCGAGATCGTCGGCGTCGGCAACGGGCCGCTCGCGGCCTTCGTGCACGCGCTGGGCACCGTCGGGTTCGACGTCGCCGTGCTGGACTACTCCGAGCACGCGATGAGCTCCGGGGACGACGCGCAGGCCGCCGCGTATGTGGAGGCTTCGGTCGACGGCAGGACCGTGTGGGGCGTCGGGATCGCGCCGTCGATCACGACCGCGTCGCTGCGGGCGGTGGTGTCGGCGGTGAACCGGGCGTCGCGGGCCTAGTGCCGGGTCGGCACCATTGGGCCTAGCCGTCGAAGAACGCGCGCAGCAGGCGGTCGACCAGCCCCGCAGGGTCGTCGCCGCCCGGGATCGTGAGGTTGCTGAACACGTAGCCGTTGAGCAGCCGGCTCAGCTGTTCCATCTGCCACGGCTCCGGGGTGAAGCCCGCCGCCTCGAAGATGAGGGTCGCGGACTTCACCGCGGCGGCCTGCAGGTCCTTGAGGAAAGGCCGCAGCTCCGGGCGGCGCGTGCCCTCCATGAACAGCTCGAACCGGGCCAGCGTGTAGCGACGGGCCTGTTCGTCGGGGTCGGACAGCATCCGCGTCAGCAGTGCCTTGATGCCGTCGCGGGTGAGCGACCCGATCGCGGCCTGTAACGCCTCGACGCGCTGCCAATGCAGGTCCACGGTGCGCGCCGCCGTGGCTTCGAGCAACGCCTGGCGCGTGCGGAAGTAATTCGACGTGGTGCCCGCGGGCAGCCCCGCCCGCTCGTCGACCTGGCGATGCGTCAGGCCCCCGACCCCGGTGTCGGCGAGGATGCCGATGGCGGCGTCGAGGAGCTGAGCGCGGCGTTCCGGGTTGGGGGCCATCAGTCTTTGTAGCGCAGCCGCCAGAACATCGTCAGGAACGCGGGATAGACCACGATCAGCAACAGGTAGCTGAACCACATCCCAAACCACATGTAGAGCGAAAGATCCTCGGTCACGTACGAGCAATAGATATGCAGCGGCACGCTGCCGGCGATGTACACGAGCGACGCGGTGAAGAACGCCCGGTGCGGCTTGTTGGCGAACCGCACGCGACGCCACACCAGGATGCCGGTGACGGCCGCATACGTCATGGGGACGAGCAGGATCCGGTCGGTCGTCAGGGTCAGCGCGTATTTCAAGGTGAGGTCGTCGCCGAAGATCACCCGGTAGAGGTGGATGAGCACACCGAGCGAGATGGTCAGCATGGCCGCCGGGCGGAAGAAGTAGCCGTGCCGGCGGTACGCCACCCACCAGGACTTTCGCTGTACTACATCTGTAGTGGTTGCCATGCCGCTTGACGGTACTACTACGGATGTAGTGATGCAAGGGGTCGCTCAGAACAGTGCGAGCTGCGGGTGCGCCGTGTTGACGTCGGTGAATTCCTCCATGCTGGTGCCGCCGGCGACGGCGCCCACACAGTCCATGAACTGCGCGTCGGACACCACCGGCACCCCGAGCTGCCGGGCGTGATAGCCCTTGCCCTGCTCGGGGGCGGCGTCGTTGCAGACCACCAGCGAGGTCTCGCCGTCCACGACGTCGCTGTACGCCAGCCCGGCGTGCAGGATCCGCTCGACCAGCTCCTCGTGCGTGCGGGCCACCTCGGCGGCCAGCGCCACCCGCATGCCCTGGACCAGCGGCCGGCCGCGGACGTACGGCCCCGGGTTGAGATAGGGGCACGGCATTCGGGAGGCCAGCACCTTGAGTGGACGCAGCTCGTCGTGGGTGACCCGCCCGTTGGGCCATTGGCGCCGGGTCACCGGGCGCACCGGCAGCCAGACGTCGCGTTCGCGCGCCCGCTCGAGCGCCGACTCCAGCACTCCGGTCAGCACCATTGCGTCGTCGAAGGCGTCGTGCGGCCGCTCCTGGATCACGCCCCAGTGCGCCGCGAGCGTCTCCAGCCGCAGATTGTCGACCCCGAGGTCCAGCCGGCGCGCCAGCTCGACCGTGCACATGACGTGGTCGACGGGCAGCTCCGCCTCGGCGAGCTCGGCCTCGGCCGCCAGGAACGAGTAGTCGAAGGCGACGTTGTGCGCCACCAGCGTGCGGCCCCGCAGCACCTCGACAAGGTCGCCGACGATGTCGCCGAACTGCGGCTGGTCCTCCAGCATTGCGGGGGTGAGGCCGTGCACGTGGGTGGGGCCGGGGTCGACCCCGGGATTGAGCAGGCTGACCACGGATTGCTCGACCCGGCCGCGCGCGTCGAGGCCGAGCGCCGCGATGCTGATGATCCGCGCCTGACCCGGCCGAAACCCCGAGGTCTCGACGTCGATTACGGCCCAACCCCCGGCCGGCTCGCTGGCCGGCCGCCCCCAGGACACCCGGTTCATGAACTGAGGATGGCACGGCAGGCCGACATCGCCGGTTCGCTACGAGTCGTGTCGCGCTTAAATCCACGCGGGCGACCCGCGGCGCCCGGCGCATAGCACCGCGCTTGCGATCGCGCTTAAATCCACGCGGGCGACCCGCGGCGCCCGGCGCACGGCGCCGCGCTTGCGATCGCCCTAATAAACTCTGCCGGGTGATCACCACCCGTGCGCGCCTGGCCCTCGCCGCGGGAGCGAGCGCGCGGTGGGCGTCGCGGGTCACCGGGCGCGGGGCCGGGGCCATGATCGGCGGGCTGGTCGCGATGACGCTGGACCGCTCGGTGCTGCGCCAGCTGGGCGCCGGGCGGCGCACCGTGATCGTCACCGGCACCAACGGCAAGTCGACCACCACGCGGATGACGGCCGCCGCGCTCGCGACCCTGGGCCCGGTGGCCACCAACGCCGAGGGCGCCAACATGGACGCCGGCCTGGTGGCCGCGCTGGCCGCCGACCGCGAGGCCGGGCTGGCCGCCCTGGAGGTCGACGAGATGCACGTGCCGCACGTCGCCGATGCGGTGGAACCCAGGGTCATCGTGCTGCTCAACCTGTCGCGCGACCAGCTGGACCGGGTCGGCGAGATCAACGTGATCGAACGCACGCTGCGGGCC
Organism: Mycobacterium sp. NGS54; assembly: GCF_059812465.1. Lineage (NCBI taxonomy): Bacteria > Bacillati > Actinomycetota > Actinomycetes > Mycobacteriales > Mycobacteriaceae > Mycobacterium > Mycobacterium sp. NGS54. The sequence continues at coordinate 65,787 of NZ_JCALCS010000007.1, forward strand.
GGGCTGGCCCGGCACCCGAACGCGCTCGTCGTCGCCAACTGCGACGACGTGCTGATGACCTCCGCGGCCTACGACAGCCCCAACGTGGTGTGGGTGGCCGCGGGCGGGGCGTGGGCCAACGACTCGGTCAGCTGCCCGCGCAGCGGCGAGATCATCGTCCGGGACACGGGGCACTGGTACTCCACCGGCGCCGACTTCAAGCGGCCCAGCCCGCAATGGTGGTTCGACGACGACACGCTGCACGGTCCCGACGGCCTGGCCGTGCCCATGCGGTTGGCACTGCCGGGCGCGGTCAACCGCGGCAACGCCGCCCAGGCCGTCGCCGCCGCCGTCGCGCTGGGCGCCGACCCCGCGCGGGCGGTGGCGGCCGTCTCTCAGGTCGACGAGGTCGCGGGACGCTACCGGAGCGTCCGAGTCGGCGAGCACGAAGCGCGGATCCTGCTGGCCAAGAATCCCGCCGGCTGGCAGGAGGCGCTGTCGATGGTGGACAAGCACGCGGCCGGGGTGGTGATCGCGGTCAACGGGCAGGTGCCCGACGGCGAGGACCTGTCCTGGCTGTGGGACGTGCGGTTCGAGCACTTCGAAAACACACCGGTCGTCGCGGCCGGCGAACGCGGCACCGACCTGGCGGTGCGCCTCGGGTACGCGGGCGTCAAGCACACGCTCGTACACGACACCATGGCGGCCATCGCGTCGTGCCCGCCCGGGCGCGTCGAGGTCGTCGCCAACTACACCGCCTTCCTGCAGCTGCAACGAGCATTGGCGCGCCATGCCTGACTCGACCGTGCGGATCGGGCTGATGCTGCCCGACGTGATGGGCACCTACGGCGACGGCGGCAACGCCCTGGTGCTCCGCCAACGCCTGCGGCTGCGGGGTGTGGCCGCCGAGATCGTCGAGATCACGCTCGCCGATCCCGTGCCCGAGTCGCTAGACCTGTACACGCTCGGCGGCGCCGAGGACTACGCGCAGCGACTAGCGACCAAGCACCTGATCAAGCACCCGGGTCTGCAGCGCGCGGCGGACCGGGGCGCTCCGGTGCTGGCGATCTGCGCGGCCATCCAAGTGCTCGGGCACTGGTACGAGACGTCGGCCGGGGAACGGGTCGACGGCGTGGGCATGCTGGACCTGACCACCTCGCCGCAAGACAAGCGCACCATCGGCGAGCTGGTGAGCGAGCCGCTGCCGACCGGATTGACGCAACCGCTCACCGGCTTCGAAAACCACCGCGGCGGAACGGTTTTGGGGCCCGCGGCGTCACCGTTGGGCGCGGTAATCAAGGGCGCGGGCAACCGGGCGGGCGACGGCGTCGACGGCGCGGTGCAGGGCAGCGTGGTCGCGACCTATATGCACGGGCCGTGCCTGGCCCGTAACCCGGAGCTGGCCGACCTGTTGCTGGGCAAGGTGGTGGGCGAGCTGCCGCCGCTGCAGCTGCCCGAGGTTGATCTGCTGCGCCGCGAGCGGCTGCGCGCCTGAGGCCCTTTGCTTCGCGGTTTATGTCTTGCGGGGCGCCGCTCGCGCGCCAAGAATCCTTCAAGGATCCGTCTAGGGCCGCCGCCCAGCCTTTTCTCGAAGCCCTACCGAGAAAAGGAACCCCATGCGCAACACGAGAACCAGGGTCGCCGGCGCCGCGCGCATCGTCGGCCTCGCGGCCCTGCTGAGCGCGGCCGCCGGCTCGATGGTCGCGTTCGCGGGGACGGCCGACGCGGCCCCCGCCCCGCGCCACGAGGGGATGCACGGCGACCCGGCCGCCGCCGCGCCGTACTGGCGCTACCAGCAGCAGGACCTCGATTGCGGCGAGATGGCGGTCGCCGACGTGGTCGGACAGATCACCGGCCGCGAGCCCTCCGAGGACGAGGTCACCCGCGCGGCCGGAAACATCCCGAGCGTGAGCCACCCCGGCCCCATCTACCAGCCCGGCGGCAAGACCAAGAACTCGGACCTGCCGGTGCTGCTGGCGCACTACGGCATCGCGGCCGACGCGGTGCACACCAACGTCGGCTCCCTCGAGCAGGATCTCGACCAGGGGCGCAGGGTGATCGTCGGGCTCAACGACAGGGTCATCTGGAACGACCCCGGCGACCGCAGCGTGGAAAACCACTTCGTCGTCGTCATCGGCATCGACACCCAGGCAAATCTGGTGCACCTCAACGACAGTGGCATCAGGGCCGGCCGCAACGAGCAGGTCTCCATCGCCACTTTCGAAGCCGCGTGGAACACCAGCGACAACTTCGCCGTCGTGACCAGGTAACGCTTGTTCGCGCCAGCAGCCGCCGAGCCTGTAAATCCGCAGAAGAAGTGCGGGTAAGGGCCTGCGAAATTACAGGCTCGCCGCATAGCGAGCAGAAGACAAAGTCAGACCATCGCCCGGCGGCCGGTGAGCGCGCGGCCCAGGGTCAGCTCGTCGGCGAACTCCAGGTCGCCTCCCATCGGCAGCCCCGACGCGATCCGCGTCACCGTCAGGCCGGGGATGTCGCGCAGCATCCGAACCAGGTAGGTGGCGGTCGCCTCGCCCTCGGTGTTGGGGTCGGTGGCGATGATCACCTCGGCGATGTCGACATCGTCGACGCGCTCACCGATGCGCGTCAGCAGCTCGCGGATGCGCAGCTGCTCGGGACCCACCCCGGACAACGGATCGAGCGCGCCGCCGAGCACGTGGTAGCGGCCGCGGAATTCGCGGGTGCGCTCGACGGCCTGGATGTCCTTCGGTTCCTCGACGACGCACACCACAGACGCATCTCGACGGGTATCAGAACAAATTCTGCAGCGCTCGTCGTCGGAGACGTTGCCGCACACCGCGCAGAACCGCACGCCGTCGCGGACCTTCGCCAGCACCGCGGTCAGCCGGTCGATGTCCGGCGGCTCGACCGACAACAGGTGGAACGCGATGCGCTGCGCGCTCTTGGGCCCGATGCCCGGCAGCTTGCCCAGCTCGTCGATCAGGTCCTGGACGGGTCCCTCAAACATGTCGGTATGGCGTCACAGCCCAGGCAGCTGGGTGGGCGGCGCCGGCGGTTTGGCCGGGGCGACCATGCCGCCGGCCAGCGCGCCCAGCCGCTCCTGCGCCATCTTGGTGACCTGCGCCGAGGCGTCACCCATCGCGCCGACGATCAGGTCCTGCAGGGTCTCGATATCCGCGGGGTCGACAACCTTGGGGTCGATCTGCACGCCGACCACCTCGCCGCTGCCTTTGACGGTCACCTTGACCAGGCCGCCACCGGCCTCACCGTGCACCTCGGAGTTGGCGAGCTGTTGCTGGGCTTCCAATAGCTTTTGCTGCATCTGCTGCGCCTGGGCGAGCAGTTGCGACATGTCGCCTCCGGGTTGCATGACAATCCCCTCGCATCTTGGTCTCGAGTTGGTTTCGCCTGCGGATGTCGGGCGATTCGGAACACCCAGCGTAGACCGCGCGAAGCTACCTTTGCGCGGTGGACCTACGACTGAGCAGGCGTGTCGGAATCAAATTGGCGGTCGGCGTGTTGGTTGCCGCCTCCACGGCGATCATGCCGACGGCGACCGCCGTACCGTCCAATATCGCCGGAATGGTCGTTTTCATCGACCCGGGCCACAACGGCTCGAACGACGCGTCGATCTCCCGCCAGGTGCCCACCGGGCGCGGCGGCACGAAGGACTGCCAGGCCAGCGGGACGTCGACCAACAGCGGCTACGGGGAGCACACGTTCACCTGGGACACCGCGCTGCGGGTCCGCGCCGAGCTGAACGCCCTGGGCGTGCGCACCGCCCTGTCGCGCGGTGACGACACGGGGCTGGGTCCGTGCGTCGACGCGCGCGCCAACATGGCCAATTCGTTGCACCCCAACGCGATCCTGAGCATCCACGCCGACGGCGGCCCGCCGTCCGGGCGGGGCTTTCATGTCAACTACTCGGCGCCGCCGCTGAACCCGGCGCAGGCCGGGCCGTCGGTGCAGTACGCCCGAATCATGCGCGACCAGTTGCAGGCCTCGGGCATTCCGCCGGCCAACTACATCGGCCAGGACGGTCTGTACGGGCGCTCGGACCTCGCCGGCCTGAACCTGGCGCAGTACCCGTCGATCCTCGTCGAATGCGGGAACATGAAGAACCCGGTGGATTCGGCGTTGATGGAGTCGGCCGATGGCCGGCAGAAATACGCCGACGCGCTGGTCCGCGGCGTCGCGGGCTTCCTGGCCACCCAGGGCCAGGCGCGCTAGCCTTCCAGTTCCTTCTTGAGGTTCGCCAACACCTCGGACTGAATCCTCTTCAGCCCCAACGGCGCAAAGGTTTTCTCGAAGAACCCCTTGACGCCGCCCGCGCCGTTCCAGGTGGTCTTCACCGTGACGCTGGACCCCGGTCCGGCCGGAGCCACCGTCCAGTTGATGACCATGGACGAGTTCGCATCCTTCTCGATGACGGTGTGGCCCGCGACGTCGACGTCGACCTGCACGTCGCGCACCCGCGACTTGGTGGCCTGCAGCTTCCACTTGGCGACGGTGCCCGCGCCCTGGCCGCCTTGCACCACCTGGTACTCGCTGTACTGCGGGGACAGGATCTTTGGGCGCACCTTCTGGTAGTCCGCGACCGCGGCAAGGGTGGCCTCTGGCCCGACGTTGATCAAGATCGTACTGGCTGCGCTCACCTGGCCCATCAGGCCCGACTCCTCCGTTGATGCCGCCCGCGCGCGGGTGCACGGGCTGTTTTCGAAGACTAGGGTATATGTGGTGCCTGTCCCTGGATCTGCACTCTCGGCTCACGCAGCGGGCGTCGATCGGTTGATGGCGAGTTATCGATCCATCCCCGCAACGTCCGCCGTCCGGCTCGCCAAGCCCACCTCAAACCTGTTCCGCGCCCGCACCAAACGCGATAGCCGCGGCCTGGACACCTCCGGTTTGACCGGCGTTCTCTCGGTCGATCCCGAAACCCGGACGGCCGACGTCGCCGGCATGTGCACCTACGAGGACCTGGTGGCCGCGACGCTGCCGTATGGCCTTTCGCCACTGGTGGTTCCGCAATTGAAGACCATCACCCTCGGCGGCGCGGTCAGCGGCCTGGGCATCGAGTCGGCGTCGTTTCGCAACGGCCTGCCGCACGAATCGGTGCTGGAGATGGACATCCTCACCGGCGCCGGCGAATTGCTCACCGCGTCCCGCACCCAGCATCCCGACCTGTTCCGCGCCTTCCCGAATTCCTATGGCACACTGGGTTATTCGACTCGACTTCGGATCGAGCTGGAACCCGTCGCGCCGTTCGTGGCGCTGCGGCACATCCGCTTCCGCTCGCTACCCGACCTGGTCGCGGCGATGGAGCGCATCATCGATACCGGTGGGCAGGGCGGCACCCCGGTGGACTACCTGGACGGCGTGGTGTTCAGCGCCGACGAAAGTTACCTGTGCGTGGGGCGACGAACCGCCACGCCGGGTCCGGTCGGCGACTACACCGGGAAAAACATTTACTACCAATCGATTCGGCACGACGCGGCAGGGGTGGAAGCCACCAAGGACGATCGGCTGACGATCCACGACTACCTGTGGCGCTGGGACACCGACTGGTTCTGGTGCTCACGCGCGTTCGGCGCGCAGAACCCGCGGGTGCGGCGCTGGTGGCCGCGCCGGTACCGACGCAGCAGCTTCTACTGGAAGCTCGTCGCCCTGGACCAGCGTTTCGGCATCGCCGACCGGATCGAGAAACGCAACGGCCGTCCGCCGCGCGAACGCGTCGTGCAGGACGTCGAGGTTCCGGTCGAACGGACCTGCGGGTTCTTGGAGTGGTTCCTGGGCAACGTGCCCATCACCCCGATCTGGCTGTGCCCGCTTCGGTTGCGCGACCACGAGGGCTGGCCGCTGTATCCGATGCGGCCGGACCACACATACGTCAACATAGGGTTCTGGTCCTCGGTGCCGGCCGGCCCCGGGGGAAGCTCGGCGGGGGTGACAAACCGTGCCATCGAGGCCAAGGTCAGCGAGCTCGACGGCCACAAGTCGCTGTACTCGGACTCCTTCTACACCCGCGAGGAGTTTGACGAACTCTACGGCGGGGAGACCTACAACACCGTGAAAAAGACCTACGATCCCGATTCGCGTCTTTTGGACCTGTACGCAAAGGCGGTGCAACGGCGATGACGACCACCAAAGAGCCCCACCACACCACGACCGGCAAGCTCAGCATGGCCGAGATCCTGGAGATCTTCGCCGCGACCGGGCGCCACCCACTGAAGTTCACCGCCTACGACGGCAGCACCGCCGGCAACGAGGACGCCGAGCTGGGCCTGGACCTGTGTTCGCCGCGCGGCGCCACCTATCTGGCCACCGCCCCCGGCGAACTCGGCCTCGCCCGCGCCTACGTCTCGGGTGACCTGCAGACATACGGCGTGCATCCCGGCGATCCGTACCAGTTACTCAAGACGCTGACCGACCGCGTCGACTTCAAGCGGCCGTCCGCGCGGGTGCTCGCCAACGTCGTCCGCTCGCTGGGCTTCGAGCATTTGCTGCCCGTCGCCCCGCCGCCGGAGGAGGCACCGCCGCGGTGGCGGCGGGTTGCCGCCGGCGTCATGCACAGCAAGACCCGGGACGCCGAGGCCATCCACCACCACTACGACGTCTCCAACACCTTCTACGAATGGGTGCTCGGCCCGTCGATGACCTACACGTGCGCCGTCTATCCGCACGCCGACGCGACGCTGGAGGAGGCCCAGGACAACAAGTACCGGCTGATCTTCGAAAAGCTGCGGCTGCGGGAGGGCGACCGGCTACTCGACGTCGGTTGCGGCTGGGGCGGCATGGTGCGCTACGCGGCGCGCCGCGGTGTCCGTGCGATCGGCGCCACCCTGTCGGCCGAGCAGGCGAAGTGGGCGCGGCAGGCGATCGAGGACGAGGGCCTGGCGGACCTCGCCGAGGTCCGCCACTCCGACTACCGCGACGTCGGCGAGGACGGATTCGACGCCGTCTCCTCCATCGGCCTGACCGAGCACATCGGTGTCAGGAACTACCCCGCGTACTTCGGCTTCTTGAAGTCCAAGCTGCGCACCGGGGGCCTGCTGCTCAATCACTGCATCACCCGGCACGACAACAAGGCGACCTCCTTCGCCGGCGGGTTCACCGACCGTTACGTGTTCCCGGACGGCGAGCTGACCGGCTCGGGCCGCATCGTCACCGACATCCAGGACGCCGGTTTCGAGGTGCTGCACGAGGAGAACTTCCGGCATCACTACGCGATGACGCTGCGCGACTGGTGCCACAACCTCGTCGACCACTGGGACGAAGGGGTCGCCGAGGTCGGGTTGGCGACGGCCAAGGTGTGGGGCCTGTACATGGCGGCCTCACGAGTTGCCTTCGAGCAGAACAACCTTCAGCTGCACCACGTGCTGGCGGCCAACGTCGACGCCCGCGGCGACGACGAACTGCCGCTGCGGCCGTGGTGGACGCCTTGATTAGGGCCTAGGCGCCGTCGATCCGGCGCGCACCGAGCTCGTTCTGCAGCAGCTCGAGCGCGGCCTCTTCCGGGTCGCGCCGCGGCCCCGCCTCGCTGCGACCGGCCTCGGCGAGCATGTGCTCCTCTTCGTCTCGCTGGGCAGAATTCGCGTCGGCGGGTTCGTCCGGGGGCGCTTCCTGACTGGGGGCGGGCGCGGTGGTCGGCCCGGGTTCGGCCGCACCGACCTCACAGCGCACCCGCCAGCTCACCCCCAGCGCGTCCTTGAGCGCCTCGGCGATCACGTCGGCGTTGCGCTGTTCGGACAGCCGCTTGGCCAGCGGCGCCGACGCGTGGGTCAGCACCAGCGTGTTGTCCTCCAGCGCGCGGACGGTGGCGCCCGCCAGCATCACCTCGGTGGTGCGGGAACGCTGGCGCACCTTGTCGCGCACCGTCGGCCACATGGTCCGCACCGCCGACGCATTGAGTTCGCCCGGGGCAGCGGCGGATTCGGGCTCGGGCGCGGGCTCGGGCGCGGGCGGCGGAGCCGGCTCGGGTTTCGCCTCGGGTTTCGGCTCGGGTTTCGGCTGGGGCCTGGAAAAGGCCGCCCGCCGCGGCGGGGGGCTCGGCTCGGCGGCGGCCTCCGACGCCGGGATGGAGACGCTCAGCCGGGTCTCGATCCGCTCGACGCGCTGCAGCAGTGCCGACTCGGCGTCGCTGGCCGAAGGCAGCAGCAGCCGCGCACAGATCACTTCGAGCAGCAGGCGCGGGGCCGTCGCGCCGCGCATCTCGCCCAGCCCGGCCTGCACAACCTCGGCGTAGCGCGTCAGGGTCGCCGGGCCGATTCGCACCGCCTGCTCGCGCATCCGGTCCAGCACGTCCTCGGGCGCATCCACCACGCCGCGGCTCACTGCATCCGGAACCGCTTGCAGCACAATGAGATCGCGGAAGCGCTCCAGCAGATCGGTGGCGAAGCGCCGCGGGTCGTGCCCGGCGTCGATCACCGATTCGACCGCGCCGAACAACGCGGCGGCATCGGCGGCGGCCAGCGCGTCGACGGCGTCGTCGATCAGTGCGACGTCGGTGGCGCCCAGCAGGCCCAGCGCCCGTTGATAGGTCACGTGATTGCCCTCGGCCCCGGCCAGCAACTGATCCAGCACCGAGAGCGTGTCGCGCGGCGAGCCGCCGCCGGCGCGGATCACCAGCGGATACACCGCGTCGTCGACGACGACGCCCTCCTGCTCGCAGATCCGCCCGACCAGCGCCCGCATGGTCTTCGGCGGCAGCAGCCGGAACGGGTAGTGGTGCGTGCGCGACCGGATCGTCGGCAGCACCTTCTCCGGCTCCGTGGTGGCGAAGATGAAGATGAGGTGCTCGGGCGGTTCCTCCACGATCTTGAGCAGCGCGTTGAACCCGGCGGTCGTCACCATGTGCGCCTCGTCGACGATGAACACCCGGTAGCGCGACTGCGCGGGGGCGTAGAACGCGCGGTCGCGCAGCTCGCGGGTGTCGTCCACGCCACCGTGGCTGGCGGCGTCGAGCTCCACCACGTCGATGCTGCCCGGCGCGTTGGGCGCCAGCGCGACGCAGGACTCGCACACCCCGCACGGGGTGGCCGTCGGGCCCTGCGCGCAGTTCAACGACCGGGCCAGGATGCGCGCCGACGACGTCTTTCCGCAGCCGCGCGGCCCGGAAAACAAGTAGGCGTGGTTGATTCGGCCGGCTTCCAGGGCGATGGACAGCGGCTCGGTGACGTGCTCCTGCCCCACTACTTCGGCGAAGGTTGCCGGTCGGTATTTGCGGTAGAGGGCCACGGTCAGCAGGCTACCGGCGCGCGCCGACTAAGGCCCGGGCGGCGTCGAGTGTGAGAAAGCCGTCAGCTCACGCTCGACGGGGAGGAGACCAGCATCGACTCGGTGGCCGCCAGCAGCGCGCAGGTCGCCAGCCCGTCGACCGCGTCACGCAGGTTCGGCAGCGACGGGAACGTCGGCGCGATCCGAATGTTCTTGTCGTCCGGATCCTTGCGGTACGGGAACGACGCGCCCGCCTCGGTCACCGCGATGCCCGCGTCCTTGGCCAGGGCGACGGTCCGCCGCGCCGTGCCGGGCAGCACGTCGAGGCTGATGAAGTAGCCGCCCTGGGGGTCGGTCCACGAGGCGATCTTCGAGTCGCTCAGCCGCTGATCGAGGATCTCGAGCGTCAGCGCGAATTTGGGCGCCAGGATCTGCTGGTGGCGCAGCATCTGCAGGCGAACGCCGTCGGCGTCGCCGAAGAAGCGCAGGTGCCGCAGCTGGTTCACCTTGTCCGGGCCGATCGATTTCTTGCCCGCGTACTGCAGGTACCAGGCGATGTTGCCCAGCGATCCGCCCAGGAAGCTGACCCCGGCGCCGGCGAAGGTGATCTTCGAGGTGGACGCGAAGACGTACGGCCGGTTGGGGTTGCCGGCCGCGGCCGCCAGACCGAGCACGTCGACCTGCCGGATGAAATCGTGCGTCAGGGTGTGCACCGCGTACGCGTTGTCCCAGAACAGCCGGAAGTCGGGCGCCGCGGTCCGCATCTGCACCAGCCGGCGAACCGTCTCCCAGGAGTAGGTGACTCCAGTGGGGTTGCCGAACACGGGCACCGCCCACATCCCCTTGATCGCGGGGTCGACGGCGACAACTTCCTCGATCAGGTCGACGTCCGGGCCCTCGGGCAGCATCGGGACCGGGATCATCTCGACGCCCATCGTCTCGGTGATGGCGAAGTGCCGGTCGTAGCCGGGCACCGGGCACAGGAACTTGACGCTCGCCTCGTCCTTCCAGGGCCGCGGCGAGTCCACGCCGCCGTACAACATCGAGAACGCGACGAGGTCGTGCATCAGCTCGAGGCTGGAGTTGTTGCCGGCGATCAGGTTCTGCACGGGGATGCCGAGCAGCTCCCCGAAGATGGCCCGCAGTTCCGGCAGGCCGTGCAGGCCGCCGTAGTTGCGGGTGTCGGTGCCCTCGGCGTCGCGGTAATCGTCGCCGGGCAGGCTCAGCAGCTGGTTGGACAGGTCGAGCTGTTCGGGCGAGGGCTTGCCGCGGGTCAGATCCAAAGCCAGCTTCTTGCCCTGCAACTCCGCATAATCCTGCTGGTTGCGCGCGTGCACCGCGGCCAGCTCGTCAGGGCTCAGGGAATCGAACGACGCCATAGCTATGCGGGCCCTTTCGCGGTCCGACCGGGGGTGGGTCACGTGGCGATCGCAAACGCGGCAAAGCCGGTTGCAGCGGGTCGCCACCTATCTACATAGGGGACCCCGCGCACCCGACAGAGCCCATTGACCCTTGCTGCCTTCCGGCCCTGGGGGAGTTCACAGGATAGACGCCGCGCGGGGTCCTCCGGCGAGTCTAGTACCTGGCCGGAAGCAACCGGCGGCGACCGCGCGCCACTCGGTTACCATGGCCCACGGAGGATTCGCCTAGTGGCCTATGGCGCTCGCCTGGAACGCGGGTTGGGTTAACAGCCCTCGCGGGTTCAAATCCCGCATCCTCCGCCACCGGTCGTCCTCGGTCGAGGCGCGACCACGCACGGGGTTGTTTGGAATCGCTTTGACCGGCCTTTAGGCTGGCTTGGGCTCACCCGCAGCATGAGGAGGCGTATGGGGCGCAAGGTCGCCATACCGTGGCACGCGTCGTTTTCGGTCGCTGCCGGCGTCCTCTACTTCTTTTTCGTGCTGCCCCGCTGGCCTGAGCTGATGGGCGACACCACGCATTCGGTGGGGACGACGCTTCGGATCGTGACGGGTGTGCTGATCGCCCTGGCCGCGCTGCCCGTGGTGTTCACCCAGTTGCGCACCCGCAAGCCGGAGCTGGGGACGCCGCAGTTGGCGCTGTCCATCAGGCTGTGGTCGATCGTGGCCCACGTGCTGTCCGGTGTGCTGATCATCGGGGCGGCGATCAGCGAGATCTGGCTCAGCCTGGACCACGCGGGTCAGTGGTTGTTCGCGATTTACGGGGCCGCCGCCGCGATCGGCGTCATCGGCATCTTCGCCTTCTACCTGTCGTTCATCGCCGAGTTGCCGCCGCCACCGCCGAAACCGATCAAGCCCAAGAAGGCCAAGGAGCCCAAGAAGCGGGGCCTGCGCCGCAAGAAGGCGGACGAGGCCGACGAAGTGGCCGAAGAGGCCGAAGACACCGACGAGGCCGAAGAGCCGGAAACGGCAGAAGAGCCCGTCGAGGCCACTGCCGAATCCGAATCGGCCGCCGAGGCCGGCGAGGACACCAAGGACACCGAGGAAGCGCCGGCGGAAACCGAGGACGCCGAGGACGCCGAGGAGCCCCGGGGCGGCTTGCAAAACCGCCGCCCGACCGGCAAGGGCTCGCACCGGATGCGGCGCAGGCGCACCCGCGGCGGCGTCGCGCTCGACGAGTGATTCGCCTGCTGAGTCAGCTTCAGCGGCGCCGCAGGCTCTCGACGTAGGCGGCGAGGCGCCGCTGCGTCTCGGCGGCGCCCCACAATTGTCGGACCTCGCTGTCGACCAAGGCGCCCTCGCGCATCCGCGCCAGGGTGGGGGCCCGCAGCTGGGCCTTCGTGTGGCGATACGCCTCGGCCGCGATGCCGGCGAGGTCGGACGCTTCCGCCACCGCCGCCCCGACGAGGTCGTCGGCGACGACGCGGTGGGCGAGCCCGTTGGCGACGGCCTCGTCGCCGCGGTAGACGCCGCCGCCGAGCAGCACCTCCTCGGCGCGATCGCCGCATGCGTAGCGCATCACCTCGAGCGCGGCGACCGGGAACGGCACCCCGACCCGGACCTCGGACGCCCCGATCTGCGCTTCGGGGCTGATCAGCCGGCGGTCGCAGGCGCAGGCCAGCACACACCCGCCCGCGATGGCGGCCCCGTTGATCGCGACCACCGTGGGGCCGGGGTAACAGAACATCGCCTCGAACGCCTCGGTCAGCGCCGGGATCAGCCGGTCGGTGTAGCCGGCGCCGCCCTCCACCACCCGGTTGAGGTCGACCCCGGCGCTGAACGCGCGGCCGGCGCCGGTGACCACGAGGGCGCCGCCGCCGGAATGCTGCAGCTGCCCGAGCGCCTCGGTCAGCTCCTTCAGCAGCTCGACGTCCTGGGCGTTGACGCGCCCCGACGAAAGGGTCAGTACCTGGACCGCGCCGGCGGCTTCGATCTCGATCACGGTGAAACGATAACGACGGGGATGTCGGTGTTCTCGTCGGTGTGATAGCTCGCGCATACCCGGTGGTAGCCGTCGGCGATCTGCAACGGGATACCCGAAGTGAAGTCGCCGCGTACCAGCAGAATCGGGGACAGCGCCTGCCCCTTCTTGATCTTGGACAGGTCGGCGGCGACGTGCGGGTTGTCGTCGGGCAGCAGCCTCAGCTGCGCCGCCCGCAGGATGTCTTTGGCCTTCTTGTGGCTGACGACTCCGGCCTTGAGCTTTTCGGCCAACTCGTTGGCGGTGCCGGGCTGCGCGAGCAGGGCGAGGTAGTCGGCCGCCGCCGGGAAGTCGTGCGCCTCAGGCTGTTCCAGCCATTTCACGCTCGCCATTGCGCGTCTCCCTTCGTGGGCCGTGTCGAGGCAGCCTACCGGCTGAGCTTCGAAATTGGGATCGGTAGCAACGCGGCAGGTCTGTACTTGCGCCCATGACGACGCCACTGGGGCGACGCATGAAGGAAGGAAATGCAGTGAAACGTCTTCTCGTGGGAGCGATTGGAACCCTCGGTGTCGCATCTGCGCTGGTGGGCTGCTCGAGCGGCGGACACTCAGCCAGCCCGGCGTCCAGCACCGCGCCCAGTGCCTCCACCGGCGCCGGCACCAACGCGCAGGTCAAGGTGGGTGGCACCGACCTGCCCGGCCTGAACCCGTCCGCGGTGACCTGCGTCCGGACCGGCGGCAAGATCGACATCGGCAGCGGCACCACCAGTGGGCCCCAGCAGGCGCTGGCCGTGGTGATGACCGACGCGAACCCCCCGTCGGTCGAGTCGTTGGCGCTCTTCGTCGACGGCAACGCCCTGTCGGTCAGCAACGGCATGGGCGCGAAGGTCGGCTCGGCCAACGTGGCGGTGGACGGCAAGACCTACACCATCACCGGCCAGGCGCAGGGCGCCGACATGAAGAACCCGATGGCCGGCATGATCACCAAGGACTTCAGCATCAAGGTGACTTGCGGTTGATCGATCGAACACCGCGGCGGCGGGCGTGCCTTCACTCACACGCCCGCCGCTACGGTTCCTCGCCACGTCCGCGGCGGCGGACTTATGATGCAGCCGTGTCGATCCCCGGCGAATTGGAGAACGCCCGCCGGTTGGCGTTTGCCGCCGACGAAACCCGGGCGCGCGATCTGCTGCTGTCGCTGATCCCGCAGATCGAGCGGGAAGACCGGGACGATCTGATGCTGGAGGCCCTCGCGCAGCTCGGTGAGATCTACCTGGCGCGAGGCGCGAATGACGGCGTGCGCGAGTCGATCCGGCGCATCCGCGACTGCGTGGCCGTCTACCAGGGAATCGCCGCGGGCACCATGCCGGAGGCGGCCGAACAGGTGCGCATGTCCGACGCCGAGGTGGCGCACCTGATCGCGCGGTACTCGCGGCGGGCGCAGTTTCTTCAGACCGGCCTGGCCGCGGCCCTCGGCGATCACGAGGGCGCCGCCGCGGCGCTGGATGCGCTGGCGGCCGCGGACCCTGCGAACGATTTCGCCGACCTCGCCGACGAGCACGGCTACCTCGTAACACGTGCGCAAACGCTATGCGCGAGCGCGCTCTGCGACGACGACCTGCACGTGCAGTCGGTTCCGTTGTGGGAGCAGATACTCGCCGTGCTAGAAGACTTTGACCGCCTGAGCGGTGACAGCCCGTTCGGCGACTATCTCCGGGTCGCGGCGGCCACCGAGTACGGCAGGTTCTGCGTCGAGACGGGGCGACTGGCCGAGGCGGAACCCTGGCTGCGCCGCGCGGGAGCCCGCGCGCAGACGAACGGCTGGGAATTGGCAGCGGCCAGAACACAATTGGAACGCGCAGCGGCCCGCTGGGCATCGGCCGATCACGCCGGCACCGAGAAACTGGTCTCGGAGGCCTACCCCGTGATCGCGCGCTACGACCGGGCGCACGACATCGCTCGGTGCTGGCTGTACATGGGATTCACCCGGCTGGGATCCGGTGCCCTGCAGGCGGCCGACGAGTGCTGGGAGCATGCCGAGCGGCACTGGCGCGAGCTCGGCAAGCCGCTGTATCTACACCGTATTCTGTTGCAACGCAGCTGGATCGCGATCTTCTGGAGTAAGTTCGCCGACGCGGTCGAGCTGATCGCCGAGGCGCGCGAACTGCTCGACTCGTCGCCGCGCAGCAGTTGGCTGCAGTACGCCCAGCTCGACAACCACCTCGGCACGGTGTGGCGCGCGGATGCGTTGGCGGACCTCGGCTTCGACAGCTCGGGCGATCCCGACGAGACGCTGGAGGAAACCGAGGCGCGCCAGGCCGAGGGCCTCGGCATCCTCAAGGGCGAGATCGGCACCCCGGAATACTGGCGCGGGATGAGCAAGCTCGAACAGGCGGCGGAGCTCAAGGTGCCGGCCGCGCTCGCGGTCGACTCGGTGCGGTATTCGATCGCCGACGCCGACGCGAGATCGCGCTGGGCGACCAGTGTTTCGGCGCCCATCCTGGCCGGGGCCTTCGCCGTCGCGTGGGAATGGGAGAACACCGAGCTGGTCAGCGAGCTGGTCGAATATCACAGCGCCCGAGGAACTTTCGACATAGAGCCGGAGCGCGCCAAGATCGGTGAGTGGGCGTCCACCGCGGCCCCACCGCTGCTCATCGAGGACGGCCAGGCGCTGGCCGCGGCCGGCCCGCCGGCGGGCGGTGGCCGTACGCTCACGCGGTTGGGCCCGTTGCCGCCGCTGCAGATGCAGCCCGATGCCGCACCGATCATGAGCCACTATCGCGAACTGGCGCTGCAGCGCTACGGCCGCGAGGTCACCGCCGGCGAACCCGCCTGGTCCACTTGGCCATGAGCGATACGGGCCGGCCGACTCTGGTTCTGCGGTTCGCCGACGTCGGGATCGTCACGTACGCGAGTTTGCGGGTGGTCGGTCAGCCGTCCCGGACCGTCAACTGGGTGGTGGAGGAGCCGATCCTGCTGGCCGCCCTACAGGAGTTGGTCGGTGCCTTGCCCGAGCCGCACGGCACCGAGAGCCGCCGCGACGCGATCGAGCGGGCGCTGACGACGGGGCCGTTCGCGGCCCCGGACTCCGAGCTGACGATGGCCTACATCCTTGGTGTGCTGCTGATCGGCGCGGCCGGTTGGCAACTGTTGACGGAGTGCGTGGCGACCCCGCGCGCGGTGTTGTTCGTCTCGCCGAGCTCCCGGCTGGCGCGCGTGCCGTGGGGCCTGCTGGCGGTGCCGAAATCGGGGCCGAGCAAGGAAGAACTCGTGCGGGCCCGCCAGGACGCCATCACCGCCAGCGGCCGGGTGGCCGCCCAGATCCCCTGGCAGCTCGACGATATCGACGCCCGCACCGATGGCCACCGGCTGATGGAACTCGTCGACGTGCTGATGGCGGTGCCGCCCAACATCGTGCACTCGCCGCGGGCGCCGGCCGGGTGGGAGGCCCGGCGGGACGGGCCGCCGGTGCTGGTCCTCGACCCCCGGGTGCCCGGGCAGCGCCCGGACTCCGCGCTCGGCTCGGTGCTGGGCAGGCCCTCGGCGGAAACCCCACTGGCGCAACACTTCGCCGAGCTGATGAAGCGCCGGCCGGTGCTGCCGGACGTCGACGACGCGGTCGAACTGTTCCGCCGCCAGGACGCCGACCGCGTCTGGCTGGCCAAGCAGCTGGCGCAATCCCCGAGCCGGCTCATGTACGTCGGCCACGCCAGTTCGGCACACGGCCAGGCCGACCGCGCGGCGCTGCACCTGGCATGTACGGCCGAGATTCCCGGGGACGCCGAGGCAATCGGGGACCATCGCCCGCTGACCGCGTCGGACGTGATCTCCTTGCAACTGCCGCTTCCCCCGCGGGTCGCCCTGCTGGCCTGCGGATCCGGCGGGGACTATCAATTCGACGAGGCGACCGGCCTGGTGGCGGCGATGGTGCTGGGTGGCGCCCAGCTGGTCAGCGCCACGTTGTGGTCGCTGCCCACCTCCGCGGCCTATCGACTGTTCGCGGGCCACGAATCCGGCGACCCGATGGCCGACGCCGTTGTCGCCGTGGACGACGCGCACGACGGCGACGACGCGGGGTGCGCGGTCAACCGTTGGCAGCGCGCGCAGATGCGCCGCTGGCGTGACGGCGTCCTCGCCGCCAGCCCCCTGTATTGGGGCGCCATGGTCAGTTTCGCGGTGGACGGCGCGCGATAGCGTCAGATCGACGCCAGCCAGGACGCGTTTACGGCCATCACGTCGTCGGGCAGCGAAAGCTCCTCGCGGGCAGCGGGATCGAACGCCACCAACACGACCAGGCCGGGGCGAAGCATCGACACGTCGGCGTCGTCGCCGCAGGGTGCCAACTTTCCGATGAACGTCTCACCGGACACGGCCACCACCTCGATGAAAACCTGGCGCTCGTCGCCGACGGTGCGCACGGTGCCGACCCCGACGGTCGGTCCCGCCGCGTTCCGGCGCCGGGCGAACCGGAGCCCGAGGGCCCCCAACAGCAGCATGATCAGCTTCTTCATGCCACCAGGCTCTAACGGCCAAACGGCTACCGAACCCAACTTTTCGGCTGCCGATATTTTTCAAAAGCCCCTATCCTGTCCAGGTGAGCGCGGATTCGCAGGTTGCGACTGTCGCCGTCGTGGGCCACCCGCGCCGGTCGGTGATCGAGGCGGCGTGGCGCGCGATCGGCCCCGGCGTCGAGGTGCTCAGCAGCGACGACGGCGGGCCCTTGAGCCGGACCGTCAAGCGCATCATCGATCCGCTGGTGCTCCGGCTGCGATCCAATCCCCAGTATTCGGCCCCCGTCGTCGCACCGGAGACCGCGGCGGCGATGCACGAGCTCATCGTCGGCAGCGCACGCGAACTGCGTTCCGCCGCAGCGTGGTTCGATACCCTCAAGCTCGAGCGCCGCAGGCAGCGCATCCGCACCGGCAACGCCCAGGAACTGTACTTCCCGGTCTGCTTCGAGCTGGCGGTGACGAAAGGCCCACCGGCGCCGCAGGATAGCGAGACGGCGGCCGCGGTGCTGCACGACATTCACCAGGGCCGCGACCGCACCGCGATCGAGGTGCTGCACCAGTACGTGGCGAGCCCCGACGTGGTGGCCGGGCTGGCCGCTCAGCTCGACCGCAGCTGGCGAGACGTGCGTCCCGCGGAAACGGACCCGGCCACCGGGGCCGGGGCGTTTTTCGCCGAGCTCGGCACGGTGCTGGGGCCGGCCAACAGCCACCGGGCTGCGGCGGCCCGGGAACGGGTCTGGTCGGCCGTGATCGCCGACACCACGCCGTACAACCTGGGCGCCCTGGCCCGCGTCGAGGCCGCCGAGCTGCCGTGGTCGATCATCGGGCTGGGCCTGAGTTCGGTTCAGCCACAACGACAACCACCGATCGCGGGCGGCCCCGACAGCGATCGCCCGCTGGATCGCACCGTGGTCGACCGGGTACGCGCGACGCTGCGGCGCGCGCTGGACCGCGACGCGCTGCCCGACATCCCGCTGCTGTGCGAGGAGGAGGTGGACCGGGCCGCGGCGCCCTGGGGGCTACTGTCCGAGGACAAACAGGCGACCCTGGTGGCCGGCATCGAGGTCGCCGTCGAGCTGGCGCCGCTCGACCCCTCGGTCTCCAGCCGCTACGCGCTGGCGGCCCAGATCCAGGCGCGGCTGCGCAAGGAGGCCTACGTGCTGCACGCCCGGCGCTACCTCGCCGAGGGCGGCCCGATCCACCCGCGCCAGCGGCAGGTGGTCGACGACCTCGCCGCGTACGCCCAGCCCTACCTGAGCCGGCTGTGGGCGCGGCTGCACGGGCGCGACGTCTGGCAGGAGCCGTGCGACGACGTCGACGAGGTGCGCTCGCTGCTTGAGGGCGTCGCGCGGTCGGTGAGCCTCGACCATCGGCAACGCATCAAGGCGATGCTGGAATTGCAGGTGGCCGGATGAGATTGGTCGCCGATTCCGGACTGTGGAGCACCGGTCCAGTCACCGCCGATTCGCCGCTGGCCGCAGTGTTGGAGGTCAGCGGCGGCGTGCTGTCGTGGACGATCGACGACCCACCCGACGATGGCTCGGCCCGGATCACCTTCACCGACTTGTCACGCGCCGACTGGCTTTGGCGTGTCCTGGGCGAGGCGGGGCACGTCGCGATAGCGTCCGCGCTGGACGACACGGACAGCGAGCCGCGCGGCATCGAGCTCGCCGGGGTGGACATCGTGCCGGGCTCGGTCGACCCGCTCCGGCGGCTCGCCATCGGGCATTGGCTGCGGCGGTGGTGGCCGGCCAGTCGCCTCGACGGCATCGCCGGCCTCGATCGTGCGCTGCTCGACGTCGAGGTCGCGCTGCTGACGTCCGGGGCGCAGGGTTTCTTCACCGACGACACGCTCGATTCCGACGTGGTGGGGCTGCTGGCGCCGCACGGCCCCGCCCTGCTCGCACACCTGCGCGACGGCGACCCGCGGATCCGCGATTTGGTGCGGGCCGGCGCCGGGCTGGCCGAGGAGGTCGGTGTGGACGGCGACGGCTGGCCGGAACTGTATGCGGCGCTGGACGATCCGGGCACGGAGCTCGCCGTCGGTAGCGGGCGCCGCGACGACTACGCGCTGGCCGCCGGCGCCGACGCGGCTCCGCGCGGCGCGGTCCCGATCGCCCGCGGCGTCGCGTCCATCGGCTGGGGCGCGGTTCCGCCCGGAATCTTCGACGCGGGCGAGCACACGGTCGACTGGACCGTCCAGATGGCCGACGCGGCGGTGGTCGCCGTCGTGCGGGCGGCCGTCATCGGCCCGGACCCAGCCACCGGCATCGCGGTGCGACTGCGGTCCGGGGACGTCAGCGGCAGCGGCGCCCTGGACGCCCACGGCGGCGCGGTCCTGCCGCTCGTCGACGGCGACCAGCGCCCGGTGACGGAGGCGGCCGCCTGGGACCACGATTGGTCGGCCACGTCGGTGACCGTCGGCGCCCAGGTGTCGGAGGCCCGCGAGACCCGGGAGCGGGTTCGCCGGTGGGCCAGGGCCCGGCTGGACCGGCCGCCGAACGACGCGTTCCTGGCGGAGATCCTGGCCGGCGAATCCGACTACTGAGCTTCTCGGTGGCCCCGCCAGTCCCTATGCTGAGCGAGTGCCAAACAACTATCGGGTCGTCCAGTGGAACACCGGAAACGTCGGCAAGAGCTCGCTGCAGTCGATCGCCGACAATCCCATGCTCGAACTCGTGGGCTGCTACGCCTGGTCGGAAGACAAGGTCGGCCGCGACGCCGGTGAACTCGTCGGCATCGCCCCCCTGGGCGTGAGCGCCACCAACGACGTCGACGCGCTGCTCGCCCTGAAACCCGACTGCGTCGTCTACAACCCGATGTGGATCAACGTCGACGAACTGGTCCGCATCCTGTCCGCGGGCGTCAACGTGGTGACGACGGCGTCGTTCATCACCGGAGCCAACCTCGGCGAGGGCCGCGACCGGATCGTCGAGGCCTGCCAGAAGGGCGGCTCGACGATGTTCGGCTCCGGGGTCAGCCCGGGCTTCGCCGAGCTGTTGGCCATCGTCTCGGCGATGGTGTGCAACCGGATCGACAAGGTCTCGGTCATCGAGGCGGCGGACACCACGTTCTACGACTCGCCCGACACCGAGAGGCCGGTCGGCTTCGGCCAGCCGATCGACCACCCGGAGTTGGCGGCGATGGCGGAGAAGGGGACGGCCATTTTCGGCGAGGCCGTGCGGCTGGTGGCCGACGCGCTCGGCGTCGAGCTCGACGAGGTGCGCTGCGTGGCCGAATTCGCCCAGACCACAGCCGATCTCGAGATGGCGTCCTGGACGATTCCGGCCGGATGCGTCGCGGGCGTCTACATCAGCTGGCAGGGCGTCGTCGGCGACAAGACGCTGATCGACCTCAACGTCCGGTGGCGCAAGGGACAGACACTCGAGCCCGACTGGAAGATCGACCAGGACGGCTGGGTCATCCAGATCGACGGGCAGCCAACGGTGACAACCAAAGTCGGCTTCCTACCGCCCCCGTACTTCCAGGCCGAGACGATCGCCGACTTCATGGCGCTCGGGCACATCATGACGGCGCTGCCCGTCATCAACGCGATCCCCGCGGTCGTCGCCGCCCCGCCGGGCATCGTCACCTACACCGATCTGCCGCTGACGCTTCCCAGGGGCTTCGCCAAGGTGTAGCCGGCGAACAGCGCCTAACCGCTGGACGCGATGGCCCGACGCCTCGCGGCCTTGTACGCCGCGCCGAGCGCCGGCACCTCGAGCGGACCCTGATGGCGGGCGGCCTCGATGGCGTTGCGCAGCGGACTGGCCAGTCCCGCAAACGATCCCATGTCGAACAGCAACGGCGTCAAGAGCCGGTTGTGGACGAACCCGAAGGCGCTGCCAGATTCGGGGTCGGCCCAGCCGAGGGTTCCGCCCAGACCCACGTGGCCGAAACCCTTGAGCAGGCCGGGCACCGGAGACTCGTGGTAGCCCAGGTGAAAAGGCATGGGCACCACCATGTTTGCGTCCGGCCACTTGCGTTGCGCCTGCCCCGCCAGGCCACCCGCCAACTCCTCGGACAGATATTTCTTGCCGTCCATCCGGCCGCCATTGGCCAGCGCGGCGTACATCTTGGCCAACCCGCGGCCGGTCACCACGCCGTTGGCCGCCGGCACCTCGCCGTCCAGGAATCCGGTGTCCCCCTTGATGAGGGATATGACGCCGGGGAAATACATCGCGCCCAGGGCGCCGGAGAACGGCAGGCCGGCCAGCTTCGGAGCGATGAAGTTGAACACCGGGGCGCGCAGCCTGCCCTGCGGTATCAGGATCTGGGCCGCCTGGGTCGGCGCCCCTTCGGGCGGGCGGCCGAGGTGCAGGCCGTCGGTGTTGAGGGGGCGCGCGACTTCCTGGCGGATCAGCTCTCGCATGCCCTTGCCGGTCACCGCCCGGGCCAGGCCGGAGAGCAGCCAGCCGTAGGTCAGCGCGTGATAGGCCTGGACGCCGCGCAGATGATCGACGGGCGCGGCGGCCAGGCGCTCCTCCATGAGCGCGTGGTCCATCAGCTCCGTCTTGGTGACGCCGCGCAGGTGCGACAACCCCGATCGATGCCGCAGGACGTCGCGGACCGTGATGTCGGCCTTCCCGTTGGCCGCGAATTCGGGCCAGTATTCGGCGACCGGATCGTCGTAGGACAACAGGCCCCGATCGGCCAGCCGGTGGATCACGGTCGACGCGACGCCCTTGGTCGCCGAGAACACCATCGCGCCCGTGTCGGCGGTCCAGCGCTCGGTGCCGGCCCGGTCCGACCAGCCCGTCCAGACGTCGACGACCGGCACGCCGTCGATGTAGACGGCCAGCGCTCCGCCGCCGAAGCGGCGACCGGGGAACAGCCGCGAGAACAGCCCGACCACGTTCGTGAAATGGGGGTCGGCGGCACCGGACACGCCGCGCGGCAAGCCGTCGTCGGTCACCAGCAGGGTCGATCCGCGGCGCGATGCCATCACGGCATCAAGCTATCAGCCGGCAAAAGCGCTGAACACAGCTCAATCCGGGGGCTGGTGGGGTTGTTCGCCTGGCGGTTGATCCGGGTGTGGGGTGTTCAACCACTTTCTGAGCCGAAAAAGCTGATTGACCACCATGCCGATGCCCAACAACATCAGTGTGGCCACGATTGCCACCACCACTGCGGTGCCCACAACGTCCATGATGACAGGCGGGACGACCTGCGGTTTCGATATGGCCCGCCGCGGGGTAGCCACAATCCCATGAGCGCTACAGACAAGGCAAAGAACAAGATCGAGGACCTGGGCGGCCGGGCCAAGGAAGCCATTGGCCGGGCCACCGGGGACGACCAGACCCGGGACGAAGGCCGGGCCGATCGGGCGAAGTCGAGCCTGAAGGACGCCGGCGAGAAGGTGAAGGACGCCTTCAAGAGGTAACCGATCGCCGACCGGTCTGGCAATCCACGGCCTTCGTGGCGTCGAATGTCAGGTAAAGGACACCGATGAGACGAAGGTCTACGAACATGCGCCGATTCGCGACATCCCTGGGAGTGGCGGCGCTGTCGGCCGCCTTCGCACTGCTGGGCTCCCCCGCGCCCGCCTCGTCGGCCGACCCTTGCCCCGACGTCGAGGTGGTGTTTGCCCGCGGTTCCGGCGAGCCGCCCGGTGTCGGCGGCATCGGCGGGTCGTTCGTCGATGCGCTGCGCGGGCAGATCGGCGGCCGGTCACTCGGGGTCTATCCGGTCAATTACCCCGCCAGCACCGACTTTTCCAACAGCGACTTCCCACTGACCGTCATCGACGGCATCCGTGACGCGGGGTCGCACATCGAGTCGATGGCGACGAACTGCCCCAAGACCCGCGAGGTTCTCGGCGGGTATTCCCAGGGGGCGGCGGTGGCCGGTTTCGTCACCTCAGCGGCCGTGCCGCCGGGCGTACCGGCGTCGGTGGTGCCCCAGCCCATGCCGAGGGAGGTCGCGAACCATGTCGCCGCCGTCACGCTGTTCGGGACGCCGTCGGGTCCGTGGCTGCAGAAGTACGGCGCACCGGTGATCGCCATCGGCCCGCTGTATCAGCCCAAGACCCTCGAATTGTGCGCGCCCGGCGACGGGATCTGCGGTAACGGCAACGACGCCTTCGCGCACGTGTCCTATTCGGTGAACGGGATGACGGACCAAGCGGCGACCTACGCCGCGAGCCATCTGTAGCTCCGTGCAGAATCGCAGCATGCATGTTCTGGTCACGGGCGGCACGGGATTCGTCGGCGGTTGGACGGCCAAGGTCATCGCGGACGCCGGGCACTCCATCCGGTTCCTGGTTCGCAATCCTGATCGGCTGAAGACGTCCGTCGCCAAGTTGGGCGTCGACATCTCGGACTTCGCCGTCGGCGACATCACCGACCGCGTGTCGGTGCGCGAGGCGCTGCGCGGCTGCGACGCCGTCGTGCACAGCGCCGCCCTGGTGGCGACCGACCCGCGCCAGACCAAAGAGATGCTGACGACGAACATGCAGGGCGCGCAGAACGTCCTCGGCCAGTCCGTCGAGCTGGGTCTGGATCCGATCATTCACGTCTCGAGCTTCACGGCGCTGTTCCATCCCGGCCTGGAAACGCTCAACGCGGACCTGCCGGTCGTCGGCGGGGCCGACGGCTACGGAACGTCCAAGGCGCAGGTGGAAATCTATGCGCGCGGGCTGCAGGACGCCGGCGCACCCGTCAACATCACCTATCCCGGCATGGTCCTCGGCCCGCCGGTCGGCGATCAGTTCGGTGAGGCCGGCGAGGGCGTCAGGGCGGCGGTGCAGATGCACGCGATTCCGGGGCGCAGCGCGGCCTGGTTGATCGTCGACGCCCGCGATCTGGCCGCGTTGCACGCCGCGCTCCTCGAGCCGGGGCGCGGGCCGCGCCGCTACACCGCGGGAGGTCATCGGGTCCCCGCCGCCGAGTTGGCGACCATGCTCGGCGAGGTCGCCGGCACCCCGATGGTCGCGGTTCCCATCCCGGACGCCGCGCTGCGCGTCGCCGGGGCGGTACTGGACCGGGCGGGCCGGTTCCTGCCCTTCGACACGCCGTTCACGTCGGCGGGGATGCAGTACTACACGCAGATGCCGGCGTCGGACGACTCGCCCAGCGAGCGGGAGCTCGGCATCACCTATCGGGACCCCAAGGAAACCGTCGCCGACACCTTCGAGGCCCTGCGTAGCGCCGGCTCTTAGGGCCCCGCGAAATGCAACTACCGACGGGTCCACTCGGGAAACGGGTCGCCCATTGCACTTTCGCGATCGCCCGAGGACTATCCGAAGCATGAAGAGCGTCACGTGCACCAATGCAAAGCTCGAAGTCGTCGACGCCCCGACCCCGACCCCGGCGAAGGGCCAGTTGCTCATCGAGGCGCTGCGGTGTGGCATCTGCGGGTCCGACTTGCATGCGCGCCACCACTGCGACGAACTGGCCGACGTGATGGCCGAATCTGGGTACGACGCGTTCATGCGATCGAACCAGCACGTGGTGTTCGGTCACGAATTCTGTGGCGAGGTGCTCGATTACGGGCCCGGCACCCGCAAGGCTCCGCGGACCGGCACCCGCGTCGTCGCGTTGCCGCTGCTGCGCCGCGGCAAGGAGGTGCACGGGATCGGGCTGTCGACGATGGCCCCGGGCGCCTACGCCGAGCAGCTCCTCGTCGAGCAGTCGCTGACGTTGCCCGTCCCCAACGGGCTGGCGCCCGAGGTGGCCGCCCTGACCGAGCCGATGGCCGTCGGCTGGCACGCGGTGCGGCGCGGCGAGGTCGGCAAGGGTGACGTCGCTATCGTGATCGGCTGCGGGCCAATCGGTCTCGCGGTGATCTGCATGCTCAAGGCGCACGGTGTGCGCACCGTGATCGCCAGCGACTTCTCGCCCGGCCGGCGCGCGCTGGCGACAGCCTGCGGCGCCGACACCGTCGTCGATCCCGCGCAGGACTCCCCCTACACGACGGACGCGAGCGGCAAACACCTGCAAGGCATCCTCGAGGCGTTCGATCTGGCGGTCGGCACCATTGAAAAGCTGCAACGGCTGCGGCTGCCCTGGTGGCACGTGTGGCGCGCCGCCGAAGCCGCCGGCGCCACGACGCCGAAGCACCCCATCATCTTCGAATGTGTCGGCGTCCCAGGCATTATCGACGGCATCATCGCGGGCGCGCCGCTGTTTTCGCGCATCGTCGTGGTCGGCGTCTGCATGGGCTCGGACCACATCCGCCCGGCGATGGCGATCAACAAGGAGACCGACCTTCGATTCGTGCTCGGCTACACCCCGCTGGAGTTCCGCGACACGCTGCACATGCTCGCCGACGGCAAGGTCAACGTCACCCCGTTGATCACCGGGACGGTGGGGCTGTCCGGCGTCGCGGCCGCGTTCGACGCGCTCGGCGATCCCGAGGCGCACGCGAAGATTCTGATCGACCCCAAGAGCGACGCTAAGCAGCCGGGGTGATCTCCAGCCCGACGTGCACCTTGTCGATGCCGCCGCGCACGATCGAGTGCGCATAGAACCACCAGGCGTGGTACCAGTACCGCTTGAGCACGGCGTTGTAGACCCGCTGTGTTTCGGATTTCGGCAGCACCCGGGCAACCCCTTCGACCGGTTCGCCCTTGGGCTTGCCGAGTGCGGTGCTGCGAGCGATCGTCACCCGGGGCGTGTTGTTGATCCGCCTCACCTTCCACGACCCGTCGTCGGTGATGACCAGCAGCTTGTCGCCGTCCGGCACTCCCCAGATCGCCGTGGGTTTGGGGCGGCCGTCCTTGGTGAAGGTGGTCAGGAGCAGGTACTTGGACTTGATCACGTCCTGAAAACTGGGAGCCACACCTCATGCTTATCAGGTGTTGCGACCGCCGTTGACCCCCAATATCTGACCGGTGATGTAGCCGGCCTCGTCGGACACGAAGAACGCGCACGCCGCCGCGATGTCCTCGGGCCTGCCCACCCGGCGCACCGGCGTGCGTGCGATGTGGTCCTCCACGGTGCCGCCGAGCAGCTGGCGCCGCTCGGCGCTGCGCAGCATCGGGGTGTCGACGAACCCCGGCGGCACCGCGTTGACGGTGATCCCGCTCGGACCGTATTCGAGGGCCAGCGATTTGGTCAGGCCGTTGACCGCGGACTTGGCCGCCACATAGTGGGCCATGAACGGCTGGCCGGAATGAGTGCTCGACGAGGAGATGTTGACGATGCGCCCCCATCCCGCCTCGACCATGTCCGGGAGCACGGCCTGAATGGTGTGGAACACACCATTCAGGTTGACGTCGATCACCTTCGACCACGCCTCGAAGGACATGTCCAGGAACTTCTTGAAGCCTTCCACGCCGGCCGCGTTGACCAGCACCAAGACTGGGCCGAGCGCGTCGCGGATGGCCGCTACCGCCGCGTCGACCCGCGCGCGGTCGGTGACGTCCGCGACGTAACCGAAGCCGTCGCCGGTGGGCGACAAGTCGATGACGGCCACGCGGAATCCGTCGCTGCGCAATCGCTCCGCGACCGCGCGGCCAATCCCGGAGGCGCCGCCGGTCACCACCGCCGTCTTCACCCGCGCCCACCCGCCTTCCTGAGCGATCGCCCAGCACGTGGGCTCGACACTGCCTATCACCCCTCCGCGAGGTCGGTCAAGTGGTCCCCCGGTCATCGCGGCGGCCGGTTGATTTTTGGCGATCGCCCAATTTAGGGTCGGGGATGGCCAGGGACTCGACGACGCGGGACATGCTGATCGACGCGACGAGTCGGATCATGGTCGACGAGGGTTACGCCGCCGCTACGTCGCGGCGGGTGGCGGCCGAAGCCGGCGTCAAACCGGCCCTGGTGCACTACTACTTCCCCACGATGGACGAGCTGTACCTCGACGTGTTCCGGCGCGGGGCCGCCGCCTACCTGGAACGGCAGAGCCAAGCGCTGGCCTCCGACCGGCCGCTGCACGCCTTCTGGCAGACGCTCATCGAACCCAAGGACGCCCGGCTGCTGCTGGAGTTCATGGGACTTGCCAACCACCGCAAGGAGATCCGGGCGGAGATCTCCGCGTGGCAGGAGCGGTGGCGCGAGCAGCAGATCACCGCGCTGAACTTCATCGTCCGCGAACACGGCTATGACACAAGCGAATTCTCGCCCGCCGGTATCGCGGTCGTCATCGCCGCGGTCGGGCGCACGCTGATCCTCGAGCAGACTCTCGGCACCAAAGGCGGTCACGAAGAGGCCATCGAGCTGGTCAACCGGTTCCTGGACCGATTCGAGATGCCGGCGCCGAAGAAGCCGCGCGGCTGACCTAGGGCAGTACGACCCGCAGGCGCTCCCAGCCGCGCACGGTCGACGTCGACGCCAATTGCGCCGTGTCGTAGTCGATGTCCCACTCGGGCCACCGGTTAAGGATCTCGTCCAGCGCGACGCGGCCCTCGAGGCGCGCGAGGTTCGCACCCAGGCAGTAGTGCACACCTTTGCCGAAGGTGATGTGCGAGATGTTGTCGCGGCGGATGTTGTACGTGTCCGGATCCCGGTAGCGGCGATGATCGCGGTTGGCGGCGCCGAACAGCAGGAGCATGGCGCTGCCGGCCGGGACGGTCCTGCCGTAGCACTCGAAATCCTTTGCCATCCAACGGGCGACGTGTGGGCCGGTGGGCTCGAACCGCAGCGTCTCGTCGACGGTCCGGGTCAGCAGCGACCGGTCTTGGTAGACCTCCCGGCGCTGGTCGGGGTGCTCGGCGAGCACCTTGGCCAGCCAGCCGATCAGCCGGCCCGTCGTCTCGTTGCCAGCGCCCGCGACCACCTGGGTGTAGTGCAGCACCTCCTTGCGCGTCAGCTTTCGGTGCACCCCGCGCTCGTCGCCGAACTCGACGTTGAGCAGCGTGGTCATCAGGTCGTCCGACGGGTTCTTGGAACGCCATTCGACGTAGTCGGCGTAGATCCGGCCGTCGGCGATCGAGTCGGCGTCGGCGACCTTCATCGGGGTCCCCGGCTTGGTGCGCAGGTTGGCGTCGTTGGCGTCGCGGACCGAAACCTGTTCGGACTCGGGGATTCCCAGCAGCATGCCGATCACCCGCATCGGCATCATCGACGCGAGTTCGGCGATGATGTCGAATCCCCCCGACCCGACCAGCGGGTCCAGGCACCGCACGCAGTACCTCCGGATCTGGTCCTCGAGCTCGGCCATCCGGCGCGGCGTGAACACCCGCGACATCAGGCCGCGCAGCCGCGTGTGTTCGGGCGGATCCTGGAACATCATGACGCCGCCGGGCATGTCGAATTTCGACTGGATCAGCTCGAGGATGTCGCTTCTCCTGTTGGAGAACGTCTCCCAGTTGGCCAGCGCCCGTTCGACGTCGGAATGCCGTGATACCGCCCAGAAGTCGTACCGCTTGTTGTAGTAGATCGGCGCCTCTTCGCGCAGCCGCGCGTAGGTCGGGTACGGATCGGCGATGATGCCGGTGTCGTAGGGGTCGTAATAGACGTCGGTGTCGCTGGTGACGGTCATCGATGCTTCCTCACTTCAGGCAGCTGCCGGCATCCACCGGCAGCGCGACGCCGGTGATGTAGCGCGCTTCGTCGGAGGCCAAAAACAGCACGGCGTTGCTGATGTCTTCGGGGGTCACCCAGGGGATCGGCAAGTAGTGGAAGCTCTGACACACCGGCGCCAGGTCGTCGGGCCCCGGGTTTTCCAGCTGGGGCCGAAAGGCGCGGTAGGTCGCCTCGTTCATCAGCAGCGGCGAATTCACGTGCGTCGGAAGGACGGCGTTGACCCTGACCATGCGCTGGCCCAATTCGACCGCGAACGAGCGCATCAGCCCGATCACACCGTGCTTGGCCGCGACGTAATGCCCGACGTGCGGATACGCCTTGTTGCCGGCCACCGACGACGTCAAAACGATCGACCCGCCGCGGCCGCCATCGAGAACGTGGGGGACGCCGGCCTTCACCGTCTTCCACACCCCGCTGAGGTTGACGTCGATCATCTCCTGCCACAGCGCCTCGTCGGTCTTGTGCAGCTTGCCCGCCGTGGTGCCGATGCCGGCGTTGGCGACGATGACGTCCAGGCGCCCCAGCTGTTCGACCCCGCTGTCGACGGCGGCGCGCAACGCGTCGAAATCGCGAACGTCGACTTCGGCGGTGACGACGCGGCCACCGGCGTCCTTCACCAATCCGGCCGTCTCGTCGAGGTCTTCGGGCGTCGCCCCGTCGGCCGGCGAGGCCTCGAACTTGCGGCAGATGTCGACGGCGATGATGTCGGCGCCCTCCCGCGCGAGCCGGACGGCGTGGCTGCGGCCCTGCCCGCGCGCGGCGCCGGTCACGAACGCGACCTTGCCCTCCATCCGGCCCATTGCCACCTCGATCCCCATATTTGGGCGATCGCCCAAATATGGGCGCACGCCATGTGTAGCAGCCCCGGGAGGCGCTCGTCAAGGGCGTAACGCGACATCGATCAGCGTGGCGGCGGCGGCCCGGGCGTGGACCACCGGCGCGGTGTCGTTCAGCGACGTCGCCATCGCCGCGGCGCCCTCGAACAGCACGGCCAGCTGCTGGCCGAGCAGGTGCGGATCGGCGGCACCCGCCTGCTGCGCCACGGCGATGAGGCGGCGGGTGAACTCCTGCTTGTGCGCCCGCACGATCTCGTCCGCGCTCGGCAGCGACCCGGCGGATTCCACGGCCGCGTTGTGAAAGGGGCAGAGAAACCGCAACTTCCGCTGCGTATCCCTATCGGTGACGCCGCGCGGGCATTGCTGTCTTCCCGTCACGCGGCGCCCGACGACGTTCCCTTCATCCCGGCGGCCTATTTCGCCTAGTCGGACCCCGGTCAGCCGGCCCGCCGTGATGATTCCGTGAAGATTAATCACACGCGTGTGAAAGCTTCGTTAAGAAGGCGGCAGAGCCCGCTTTGCGCCTGCACCGTGGAAGCATGACGCTGTCCGAGCTGCTTTCGTCGCAGCGGCGCGAGGTGCGACCGCACCTCGACCGCGCGATCTGGCCGCTGAGCAGCTCCGTCGACGAAACGGGCCGATTGTGCATCGGCGGGTTGGCGGTCACCGAGCTCGCGGCCGAGTTCGGCACGCCGGCCTACGTGCTCGACGAGGAGGACTTCCGGGCCCGCATCCGGGGTTATCGCGCGGCGCTGCCCGGTGTCGAGCTGATCTACGCCGGCCGGGCCCTGCTCAGTGCGACCGTCGCGGGGTGGGCCGCCGAGGAGGGCGCCGGCGTGGAGGTCTGCTCGGGCGGCGAACTGGCCACCGCCCTGACCGGCGAGGTGCCGCCGTCGAACATCGTCCTCAACGGCACCGCCAAGAGCGCCGCGGAACTCGACGACGCGGTCGCGGCGGGGGTGGGCCGAATCGTGATCGACACCCCGAACGAGATCGCGCTGCTCGCCGGGCGGGTGCGCCGTCGTCAACGCGTGCTGATCCGGGTGATCCCCGACATCGACGCCGGCGACCAGAGATTCGGCTTCGCCCTGGCGGGCGGCCAGGCGGCCGGTGCGGTCAAGCGCCTCCTGGGCGAGCCGTGGCTTGACCTGGTCGGGCTGCACTGCCAACTGGGTTCGCAGCTGGCCGACGCCGCGCTGTACGGCGCCGCCATCCGGCAGATTCTGGCGTTGATGGCGGAGGTCCGCGATCGCCATCACGTCGTGCTGACCGAACTCAGCCTCGGCGGCGGACATGCGGTTCCCTACCGGAGCGGCGAACCCGCCTTCAACCCGCGGGCATTCGGCACGGTCATCGACGCCGCGCTCCAATCCGCTTGCGCCCAATACGATTATCCGCGACCACGGATCATCATCGGGCCGGGCCGCGCGATCGCGGCGCGGGCGGGGATGACGCTGTACCGGGTGGTCGCCGTCAAGCGCCGGCCCGACGGGCACACCCTCGTCGCGGTGGACGGCGGGATGAGCGACAACCCCCGGATGGCTCCTGCCGGCGCGAAATACACGGTGGCACTTGCCAACCGGCAGCCGTCGACGGCCACCGCCCCGGTCACGGTGGTGGGCCGGCACTGCGAGGCCGGCGACGAGATCGCTCGCGACATCGAGCTGCCCGCCGACATCCATCCCGGCGATCTGCTGGCGGTGGCCTGTACCGGCGCCTACCACTACTCGATGGGATCGAGCTGCAGCGTGGTGGGACGCCCGCCGCTGGTCGCGGTCACCGCGGGCCGAGCGCGCGAACTGGTGCGCCGCGAAACCACCGCAGACCTGCTCGGCCGGGACCGGGGCTGGTCGGGCCATTCGGATCGAGGCGAATAGCCGTGGCCACCATGACTATTCGCGACAGCACCGAGCGTTGGGCAGCGCGGACCCTGTCGGGCGCGGCGTCGGTGCGCATCACCGCCGCGTACGCCGTCCTCTTGGCCGCGATCTCGCTCGGGTTGAACGCGCTCGGTCCGCACGCGCGCGAAGTCGCCGTGAGCCGCATGAGCACCAACCTCCACAATTTGGCCCACGGCCGCCTCAGCACGCTGATCGGCAGCGCGTTCGTCGACGACGGCGGCGAGATCTGCGCCTGCCTGCCCGGACTCGTCTGCCTGCTGGCTTTGGGCGAATTGATCTGGCGCGGCAGGGGTTTGATCATCGCGTTCGCCGTCGGTCATATCGGCGCCACCCTCCTCGTGGCGGCCGGGCTGGTCGTCGCGGTGGAGGTCGGCTGGCTGCCGTTCTCCATTGCGCACGCGAGCGACGTGGGGGTCAGCTACGGCGCGGTTTGTGTCCTCGGCGCTCTGACGGCCTCCATTCCGTCGGGCTGGCGACCGGCGTGGGTCGGGTGGTGGCTCGGGATCGCGCTGATGGCGGCCGCGGGAGCGGACTTCACGGCCGTCGGCCACGTGCTGGCGCTGCTGCTCGGGATCGGTCTGTCCTATCGGCTGCCTGCGACGGCCGCCTGGACCCCCACGCGGGTCGCCTTGCTGATCGGCGGTGCCGCGTTCGGGTACTTCATGCTGTCCGGGTCGTCGCCGGTGACGACGGTCGCCGGTCTTGCCGGGATGCTGGTCGCGCTTCTCACCGCCCGGGTATCGCGGCCGAGCAACGAGGCCTCGCGGTCGGAATTCGTCCCGCAGCCTGTTTAGGCGCGGTACTGCTCGTGGCAACGGTGCGAATGCATCGCCAGGGATGGCGGTCGGGCGGGTCCGTCGATACGATCTGATTTGCCCGGGGGTCGCGACGGTAGGTGGATAGCGATGTCGTACCTGGTAGCAGCCCCCGACGTTTTTGCAACGGCAGCATCCGACTTGGCCAGTCTGGGTTCGGCCATAACCGCGGCGAGTGCCTCCGCGGCAGGCCCGACGACCGGGCTATTGGCCGCGGGCGCGGACGAGGTGTCGGCGGCGGTGGCGTCGCTGCTTTCTGGGCACGCGCAGGCCTATCAACAGGTGAGCGCTGCGACGACCGCGTTTCACGCTCAGTTCGTCCAGGCGTTGACCGCGGCCGGAGGTGCCTACACGGCCGCCGAGGCCGCCAACGCCTCACCGCTGCAGACCGTTTGGCAAGACGTGCGCGGGGTGATCAACACGCCCACCGAGTTGTTGCTGGGCACCCCGTTGATCGGCAAGGGCACCGATGGTGCGCCGGGGACAGGGCAGAACGGCGGGCCGGGCGGGCTGTTGTTCGGGCCCGGCGGCGACGGCGGGTCCGGCGCGCCCGGACAGCCGGGCGGCCGCGGCGGCAACGCCTGGTTCTTCGGTAACGGCGGCCACGGCGGGGCCGGCGGACAGGGCACCACCGGCGCCACCGGCATCGCCGGCAGCCCGGACCCCACCAAAATTAACGGCGGCATCGGCGGCAATGGCGGAGCCGGCGGGGCCGGCGGCACCGGCGGGCTGATCTTCGGCAACGGCGGCGCCGGCGGTGTGGGCGGCATCGGCGGGACGGGCGGCACCGGCGGGCACGGGATCGACGGCACGGCCGGCTCCCTCAACGGCGGCAGCGGCACCGATGGCGGCCAGGGCGGCACCGGCGGGGCCGGCGGGGCCGGCGGCCTAACCGGGGCCCTCGGCCATGCCGGGGCCAACGGCACCGGCGGCAGCGGCGGCACGGGCGGCCAGGGCGGCCACGGCGGGATCGGCGCCGACCTCTCCGGCACCGGCACCGCCGGCAGCGGCGGGGACGGCGGCAGGGGCGGGACCGCCGGCCTGGCCGGCGCTGGCGGCGCCGCGGGCACCGGAGGCGCCGGCGGCGACGGCGGCCACGGCGGCAACGCCACCCTCACCACCGGCGTCGACGGCGGCGTCGTTGGTGGCAACGGCGGCAACGGTGGTCAGGGCGGCTTCGGCAGCACCGGCGGCAACGGCGGCAACGGCGGCGACGCCGGCAGCGCCACCACAACCGTCACCGCCAGCGGTATCAGTGCTTTCGCCATAGGCGGCGGCGGTGGCAGCGGGGGCTTCGGCGGCGACGTGCTCGCCGGAACCTCGGGCGTCGGCGGCGCCGGTGGTGCCGGCGGCGGCGCCCAGATCGTCGGCAACGGTGGCCTCCAGGCCTTCGGCGGCAGCGGTGGCCAAGGCGGCGGCACCGCGGGCGGCATCGGCGGTTTCGGCGGTGGCGGCGGTGGCGGCGCCTCCAGCCAGGTCGGCGGCGGTGTCGACGTCACCGGAAACACCGGCGGCACCGGCGGCGGCAATGGCGGCGGAGGAGGAGGCGTCGGCGGCAACTCCAGCTACAACGGCGGCCTCGGCACCATCGACGCCGCCGGCGGCGGCGGAGGAGGCGGTGGGTCCGCATTCACCGGCGGCACGGGCGGCACCGGCGGTACCGGCGGCGGCATCGCGGGCTTCGGGCAGCCCCTCGGCGGCACCGGCGGCATACCCGGCGCCGGCGGCTTCAGCGGCTTCGGCAACCCCGGCGGCGGCACCGGCGGCGGCACCGGCGGCATCGGCGGCGGCACCAACGCCGCCTCCGGCAGCAGCGGCGGCAGCGGCGGCGGCGGCGGTGGCGCCACCGTCGCGGGCTCCGGCCTCGGCAAAGCCACGGGCGGCCACGGCGGTTTGGGCGGCTAGCCCTTAAGCGTTGTTCTCACTAACAGAACGCAGATCCGTCGGTGGCGTTGTGCGGGTGTATCGGGCGAATTTTGGGCACGTTTTGCGTCGGGCACCGCCCGCGGGGCCGTCGCGCAACTAGGCCGGTACGTCGGGGCGCTCACCGATGGCGCACCTAGTACGGCACAACGAAGCTTTGTGATCATGATCTCTAATGAATGCCGGTTGGGCGGAGATCAATTCGGAATCGTAAACCGTTCATTTCGACGAGGGACGCGAAAAGATCGGAGCCTTGAAATGAACATCCACGCCACGCCCGACCGGATCGACTATCAGCTGACCCGCGCGTTCGTCGCCATAGAGCTACAAAGCCAAGACAGGATCGACCAAGCCGTAGACCGGCTGGCGATCAGCCTGCTCGTGCAAGCCTGACCGTGAGCACGCAAACCGCCCTCATTACCCTGCAATGGCACATCTAACAGAGCAGACGCGCACTACGCGCCTTTCTGACGGTGCCTCAGTCGCTGGTGTGGACGATCAACACGTCGGTCTTGGCCCTGCGGGAGACTTCGGATGGGACTGCTCCCAGCAGCCGCCCGGCGACCTTGCTGAGCCCGACGTTGCCGACGACCAGCAGGTCGGCATGGACCTCCTCGGCCAGCTGCACCAGCGCATCGACCGGATGGCCGACGATCGCCTCCTGCAGCACGTTCTTGGCCCCGGCTTTGTACGCCCGCTCGCTGGCGTCCCGCAGGATCTCGCGGAAGGGGGTTTCGCGCTGCGTCCGGTAGTCCGCGCCATGGTCGCTCCCCGGCGGAATGGCGTAGCGGCCCTTTTCCTCGCGGACGGGGGCATGGGCCGTAGCGACAATCAATTTCGCGCCCTGATCCGCAGCGATCGCCGCTGCGCGGTCCACCGCAAACATCGACGTGTAAGAGCCATCGGTGCCGACCACGATGGTCTGATAGCCGGTCATTTCCCACCAGTGTAGGGCCGATGAGATCAAGCGCAATGCGCCCGGCGGTTAGGTTGACAATCGGGTGTCGGGAAGCCGCCAGCAGTCCGACTGTTCACTTCGGCTTGTTTTTCCTGGTTAGATC
Organism: Mycobacterium sp. NGS54; assembly: GCF_059812465.1. Classification (NCBI taxonomy): domain Bacteria; kingdom Bacillati; phylum Actinomycetota; class Actinomycetes; order Mycobacteriales; family Mycobacteriaceae; genus Mycobacterium; species Mycobacterium sp. NGS54. The sequence goes on from NZ_JCALCS010000007.1 coordinate 100,814, forward strand.
CGTATCCCGGCTCGGCTGAACACGTTTCGGCTCGCCGGGCATCTTCGGATAGTTCGGCGGATACGGCATGTCGCCCAACCCGCGGTCCGCATCGGCCGACGCCAGCTCGAGCAGTGGCGCGATCGACTGGGCCACGTCGTCCATGCCCGCCCACGGGTCTTCCCGGCGCGCCACGAAATCCGGCACCGTAGCCATCGTGAAGTCGTCGGGATCGGCACCGGCGAGTTCGTCCCATGTCAGCGGCGTCGACACCGTCGCGATCGGGGTGCGCCGCACCGAATACGGCGACGCCATGGTGCGGTCGCGGGCGTTCTGGTTGAAGTCGATGAAGATCCGCTCGCCCCGTTCTTCCTTCCACCACGACGTGGTCACCGCGTCGGGGGCGCGCCGTTCCACCTCGCGGGCCAGTGCGATGCCCGCCCGGCGCACTTCGACGAAGTCCCAGTCGGTGGCGATGCGCAGGAAGACGTGCACCCCGCGTCCTCCGGACGTCTTCGGGTACCCGACCAGACCGAGTTCGTCGAGCAGCGGACGCAGCACGTCGACGGCAACCGACCGCGCCTGCTGAAAACCGGTGCCCGGCTGGGGATCCAGGTCGATCCTCAACTCGTCGGGATGGTCGGTGTCCGGGCAGCGCACCTGCCAGGGATGCAGCGTGACGGTGCCCATCTGCGCCGCCCACACGATCGCCGACGGATGGGTCACCTTCAGCGCGTCGGCGGTGCGCCCCGACGGGAACGTCACCCGGCAGGTCTCCAGGTAGTCGGGGTGGTGCTGCGGCACCCGCTTCTGGTAGATCTCCTCGCCGTCGATGCCGTCGGGGAAGCGCTGCAGATGGGTGGGCCGGTCGCGCAGCGCGGTCAGCATCGGCCCGCCGCCCACGGCCAGGTAGTACTCGACGAGCCGGCGCTTGGTGCCCTGCGACCCGAGGGCGGGGAAGTACACCTTGTCGGGGTTGGTCACCCGCACCGCAATGCCGTCGACGTCGATTTCCTCCGCTGCAGCCGCCACATTCTGATTCCAGCACAATGACCTCATGCAGTTGCCCGTCATGCCGCCGGTGTCGCCGATGCTGGCCAAGCCGGTGCGCTCGATGCCGCCGGACGCGTCGTACGAACCCAAATGGGACGGCTTCCGGTCCATCTGCTTCCGCGACCGCGAGGAAGTCGAACTCGGCAGCCGCAACGAGCGCCCGATGACGCGCTACTTCCCCGAGCTGGTCGCGGCCGCCAAGGCGGAGCTACCGGAGCGCTGCGTGATCGACGGCGAGATCGTCGTCGCCACCGGCCACGGCCTGGACTTCGAGGCGCTGCAACAACGGATCCACCCGGCCGATTCGCGGGTGCGGATGCTCGCCGAGAAGACACCCGCGTCCTTCATCGCATTCGACCTGCTCGCCCTGGGCGACGACGACTACACCGCGCGCCCGTTCAGCGAGCGGCGCGCGGCCCTCGTCGACGCCCTGGCGCACTCCGGGCCGTCGATCCACGTCACGCCGGCCACCACCGACATGGCAACGGCGCAGCGCTGGTTCGAGGAGTTCGAGGGCGCCGGCCTCGACGGCGTCATCGCCAAGCCGCTGGGCATCACCTATCAGCCGGACAAGCGCGTCATGTTCAAGGTCAAACACGAGCGGACCGCCGACTGCGTGGTCGCCGGCTACCGGGTGCACAAGTCCGGCGGTGACGCGATCGGCTCGCTTTTACTCGGGCTCTACACCGACGACGGCCAGCTCGCGTCGGTCGGCGTGATCGGCGCCTTCCCGATGGCCGAACGGCGGCGGCTGTTCGCCGAATTGCAGCCGTTGGTCACCACTTTCGAGGGTCACCCGTGGAACTGGGCCGCGCACGAGGCGGGTGAACGGACGCCGCGCAAGAACGAGTTCTCGCGCTGGAACGCCGGCAAGGACCTCTCGTTCGTGCCGCTACGGCCCGAGCGGGTGGTCGAGGTGCGCTACGACCACATGGAGGGCCCGCGGTTCCGCCACACCGCCCAGTTCAGCCGCTGGCGCCCCGACCGCGACCCGCGCTCGTGCACCTACGCGCAACTCGAACAGCCGGTCACCTTCAGCCTCGGCGACATCGTGCCCGGCCTGGGGCCGGGCTCCGATCACGCGTGAGGGCAGAACATCCCGAGGATCTGCTGGCAGTTGTCCTTGTTGATCAGGCCCGGTGGCGCCGGCGGGGGCGGCGGCGGCGGATTTTCTCCGTCCCAGATGTTTTGGGCGACATTCCCCTGCCCGAAGTACACGTAGTAGTAGGTGTGGCAGATGTTGTTGTCCCAGATCACCGGGTTGGTGACGTGGTTGCCGGTCGGCGGCAGCGGTTGCCCCGGGCACCAGCGGCACGGCCCCTGCGGGTGGTCCTCCGGGCAACCGGGCCAGGCATTCAGCGGCGCGGGAGCGGGATGGGCCGACGCGGTTCCCACGGTCAGGCCCAAACCGGCAACGCCGAGGCCGCCGGCCACCAGCGCGGTGGTCGCCAGCCGAGCGATGCGCCCTGTCATGGAACGAACGTTGTTCATCGTTGTCCTTTCCGGTGATTGCGGTCCTGTGGGCCGCGTTTGCTGTGCAAAGTCGACATCGCCCGCGTCGCTACCGGTCCCAATTTCGGCTACGGGCACATGAACGAGATCGGTGGACACCCTCGCGGTGTGATCGCCTCCGGCGGCGGGTTATCGCCGTCCCAAATGGAAATGGGCCGGCCCTGGCTGGTCACGTTGCCCATCCCGTAATTGGTGGGGTACCAGGTGTGGCAGACGTTCCAATCCCAGTCGATCAAGCCGTTGACCACATAGGGCATGTTCTTCGGATTCCCCGGGCACCAGCGGTGTGGGCCGTCGGCGTGGGCGGTGCCCGCCCCCAGCCCGAGCCCGGCCGCCGCCAGCCCACCCGAAAGCAGCGCGCCGGCAAAAATCGCTTTCAGGGTGCGGGTGCTATCCATATGGGTTCCTTTCGCCGCTATGGGCCGTAAGGTATCGCCCCCGACTTGCGAAATTCTTGCGATTACGACCACTAAGCTGTCGTGATGCTGAATGTCGCCGCGCTGTTCGTGGCCGGTACCGCCACCCTCGACGAGACCGGTGCGATCTATGCCACCCGCGTGCCCACGACGGACTTTCAGGTCGCGCAAATCCCTTTGACGGCAAAGGTTCCGGTCGTCCTGGTGGTGCACGCGCGCTGCGGCGGTGACTACGACGCGGAACTGCATGTCGTGTGCAAAGACCCGGCGGGGGTGCCGCGCGGCAGCCTCCAGGGATCTTGGCACTGGCCGGACGAAGCCGATAAACCGTCGAAGTACCGTTGCTTTACCCAAGACCTCGTCATCTCCGTCGAAGCGGAAGGCGAGTACACAATCGGCGCCTATTACGACCCGCACGGCAAAATCGAGATGGCCACACCGATACCGATTTCGATTTCTTTGGTCGCGGCGAATCCGGGCGGCGAAGGCGGGGGCGGCACCGACCCCGAAGGCTAGGCGGCGTTTATCCGGGCCCGGGAGCGGGCACGCGAAAAGGATGTCAGTAACAGCATTCAAGGATCTTCCGCTGGCCGATCGCGACCGGAAGTGGGACGGTGGCGCCGCCGAAAAGCGGGTGCGCAAGTGGGCCGGCGCGGAGGACAAGCCGAACCAGAAATACCGGGACGCTCACATCTGGTACGACAGCGACAAGAAGGACAACTTCACCGGCTACAAGCTGCTGTTCGCCGACGTGATCGACGGCAAACTCCAGGCGGTACCGCGGGGAGTGATGATCGCCGGCGCGATCATGGACGGTGCGCGCGGCGGCATCGACCTACCGAAGGCCGACGTCGACCGCGTCAAGAGCCACCTGGCGAAGTACTACCGCAAAATGGACGAAAGCGCGCCGTGGGAACGCGGCTGAACTCACCGGCCGCGGCGGTTGCCAGTGAGCAGGTTGTAGCAAGTCGATCATCGCGGGCAGCGTTGCCGCAACAGCGGTTTCGTACGGTGATGGCATGCTAGGACGAGAATCACCCCGATGACGTGGTACTGCTGGGCCACCCAGGCAACCATGGTCATAGCCCTTACCGCACGCCACCTGAAATCGCACGGGACGGAAAACAACCCGTCCGTCCCCGCCTGGCCGGTGGTGCGCAGCGGGATCAACGACGAGACGTACCGCCAGCGCATCATGTGACCCTTCGGCGAGAGGGCGTTCAGGACTTTCGGTGTGCAATGGCGGTTTTCAGCGTGAGGTCAGGGGGATTTCGGCGGTCCGTCCGCCCAGAACTCCCGCACGACGCCCACGACTTAACACTCAAACGTCCGAGCGCCGTGGACCAGGCGCGAACTAGACGGCGACCATCAGCTCCGACAGGCCGCGTAACGTGACGTTCGCCTTGTATTGCGGCTCGCCGGCCAGTTGCGCGTTCGGGAAGCGCGCCGTCACCGCCGACAAGGCGACGCCGGCTTCCAGTCGCGCCAGCGGCGCACCCAGGCAGTAGTGGATGCCGCGGCCAAAACCCAAGTGCCGCAAGGTCCCTCGATCCGGATCGAAGGTGTCGGGCCGGTCGAATTCGGCGGGATCGCGCTGGGCCGCGCCCAGCAGGACCATCATGATGTCGCCCGCCGGCACGTCGAGGTCCCCGATCGTCATGTCCGCGAGGGCGACTCGCCCGGCCAGCTGCACCGGCGGGTCGTAACGCAGGGTCTCCTCGACGATCGCCGGCGCCCGGCCGGCGTCGGCACCCAACGCGGACCAGTGAACGGGGTTGCGCAGCATGGCCAAGACCGCGTTCCCGATCAGGTTCACCGTGGTCTCGTGTCCCGCGATCAGCAGCAGATTGCAGGTCGAGACGATCTCCTCCTCGGTCAGCTGATCGCCGGACTCCTCCACCGCGATCAAGCCCGACAGCAGGTCGTCGCCGGGCTCAGACCGGCGCCGGTCGACCAGCTCGTGGAGGTATCCACGCAGCCGCTTCACCGCCTGCATCCGCTCGTTCATCACGTCCGGCGGCACGCCGGTGAGCGTCGAGAACGGGTCCAGCGCCTGCGCCAGCACCGCCGACGCGCGGCTGAATAGCGGCTCGTCGTCCAGCGGCACTCCGAGCAGCCGGCAGATCACCGCCACCGGCAGCGGGTAGGCGAAATCGTCGACGACGTCGAACTCACCCTGCTCTGCGATCCGATCGAGCAGCCCGTCCACCAGCGCGGTGATCTCCGGATGCAGGCCGCTCACCACTTTCGGCGCGAACGCCTTGCTGACCAGCTTGCGCAGCCGGGTGTGGTCGGGCGGATCGAGGAACAAAAATCCCGGCGGGAACGTCCGGGGCTGCACCACACCCGCCTCGAGCTGGCGCTTGGTGACCGTCGAGTTCGCGTTGCTGCTGCTCGACGACGGGTGCCGCAAAACCTCGTCGCAGTCCCGGTACGCCGAGAAGACGGCGAGCGTCGTCTCCGGCAGCACGATCGGTCCGTGGTCGCGAAACTGCGCAAACAGCCGGTAGGGGTCGGCGCGATTGGCCGGGTCGAGCAGCTGCAGCAGCAGCGCCTGCGATTCGGCCTGGGCGGCGGTCGTCATGCCCCACATTCTGCCCGCGCCGCGCGGGGCGGCTCAGCGGCGCAGGAACTCGACGATGTGGTTGGCGAGTTCCTCGCCGGCGTCCTCCTGCAGAAAGTGGCCGGCCCCGGCGATCGTCGGGTGATCGATGCCCTGCGCGCCGCGCATCTCGCGCCGGAAGATCGCGGCCATCGGCCCGGTGATGGGATCGCTGTCGCTGAACGCGACGAGCATGGGCGTCGGGCTCACGCACAGCTTGGCCCACGCCGCCTTGTTGGCCGGCGCCGCGGGATCGTCCGGTGAGGTGGGCACCAGGCCGGGCATGGCGCGCGGCCCGGCGCAATACTGGTCGTCCGGGAACGGTGCGTCGTAGCCCGCGCGCACCTCGCCGCTCAGCTCCTGGCGGCACCCGCCCTGCACGAACCAGCCGATGTTCAGATTCGGTGCGGTAGTGATGGCCTCGCGGAAGCGCCACCACACGTCGGCCATCGGCTGCTCGCCGTTCGGCAGCCCGGTGTTGGCGACCACCAGCCGGGCGAACCGTTCGGGGTGCTCGGCCGCCAGCCGCAAGCCGATCAACCCGCCCCAGTCCTGGCCGACCAGGGTCACGTTGCGCAGGTCGAGGACGTCGAAGGCCACGGTGCGCATCCATTCGACATGGCGCGCGTAGCTGTGGTCCTCGCGGCGGGTCGGCTTGTCGGAACGCCCGAACCCGACCAGGTCGGGGCAGACGACGCGATGCCCGGCGGCAGCCAGGATCGGGATCATCTTGCGGTACAGGTACGACCACGACGGCTCGCCGTGCAGCATCAAAACCGGGTCGGCGCCCCGCGGGCCGTCCTCGACCCAGGCGGCGCGCAGCGTCCCGCCGTCGCCGTCGGCGATCTCGCAATAGCTTGGGGCATAAGGAAAGTCGGGCAGGTCGTCGAACCGCTCGTCGGGTGTGCGCAGTGTTTGCATATCAGTCCCCTTCGGTTAAGCCCGCCAATGCCGGATCTGCCATCAATCGATCGAGAAACGGACGCTGCCCCTTGAGTAGCTTGGTGCGCGCCTGCGCCACCGGAAACCAGCCGACCCGGTCGACCTCGGGGAACTCCCGCATCCGGCCCGAGCCCTTCGGCCACTCGATCTGGAAGGTGTTGCTGTGCGCGTCGGTGACGTCGAGGTCGCCCCCGACCGCGAACGCGGTGACGACCTTGCCGCTGGGTTGTTTCAGAGCGCCGAAGTCGAGTCGCGGTCCGGCCGGCACCGAAAACCCGAGCTCCTCGGAAAACTCGCGCTGCGCGACCGTCCAGGGGTCCTCGCCGTCGGCGTACTCGCCCTTGGGTATCGACCAGGATCCCTCGTCTTTGCGGGCCCAGAACGGACCGCCGGGATGTGCGATCAGGACTTCGACGACGCCGTCACGCGCCCGGTACAACAGCACACCCGCACTCAGCGTGGGCATGGGCGGTCAGACCCCGACGGCGCGTTCCAGGTCCTTCAGCGACGACTCCAGGTGCGTGAGGAGGTGCTGCAGGTGCGGGACGCTGCGACGGCATCCGACCAGACCGAAGTCGAGGTTGCCCGCGTTGTTCACCAGGGTGATGTTCAGCGCCTGCCCGTCCGGGATGGCCGACAACGGGTAGCTGCCGTCGAGGCGCGCGCCGCCGTAGTACATCGGCTCCGCCAGCCCCGGGACGTTCGAAATGACGATGTTGAACGGCGGCGGGGTGGACGAGATGAAACCCGGGACGCCGGCCAGCGTCAGCGGCGCCATGTACAGCGCCGACAGCGCGAGCACCTGCAGCCGCGGCAGTTCGGCGAAAACCTTCTTGTTGGCGCGCATCGATTGGCTGATCACTTCGATCCGCGTCGCCGGATCCTCGACGTCGGTGGCGAGGTTGCACAGGATGCTTCCGACCATGTTGCCGCCGGCGTCGGCCTCCTCCTTGGAGCGAAGGCTCACCGGCACCATCGCGATCAGCGGGGCCTCCGGCAGCGCGTTCTGCTCGAGCAGGTAATAGCGCAGCGCACCCGAGCACATCGCCAGGACGGCGTCGTTGAAGCTCACCCCGGCGGCCCTTTTGACGCTCAGGACCCGATCGGCCGGCCAGGACTGGGCGGCGCAGCGGCGCGCACCGCCGACCTTGACGTTGAACATGGTGTGCGGGGCCGCCATCGGCAGGGTCAACTGCTGCTCGATCAGGGCGGCGCGGGCCAGCTTCACCGTCGACGGGGCAAGTGCCGCAACGGATCCCGCCGCCTTGACCAGCGAGCTCAACGGGGACGAGGCGGCCGGCTTGGGGCGTGGTCGCCGGGGCAGGCTCCACATCGCGCGCACCTCGCGGTCGTCCGGGTCGACCGACAGCGTGCGCTGCATCAGCTTCATCGCCGAAATGCCGTCGATCAGCGCGTGATGCATCTTGCTGTACAAGGCGAACCGGCCGTCGTCGAGCCCCTCCACCACATACAGCTCCCACAGCGGGCGGTGGCGATCGAGCAGGCTGGTGTGCAGCCTCGAGGCGAGCTCGAGCAATTCGCGGACGCGCCGGGGAGAGGCCAGCGCCGAGCGCCGGACGTGGTAGTCGACGTCGATCTCGTCGTCGACGGCCCACGCCATGGGGGTGATTCCGCCCATGACCGTCGCGGGGTGCTTGCGGAACGTGGGCTGGAATTCGTCGTTGGCGATCAGGGCGTCGGTGAACTCACGGACGAATTCCGGTCCGGCGCCCTCGGGTGGCTTGAACAACGACAGGCCCCCCACGTGCATAGGGTGCTCGCGCGTTTCCGCGAACAGAAATACGCCGTCGGCGGGGGCCATCATTTCCATCCACCCATTAGACCGCGAACGGCGCGGGACGCGAAGGGCTCTTAGAACATCGCCGCCGAGCCGACTTCGGGATGGGCGCGCATGTACTCGACCAGCCGATCGACGTAGCTTCCGAAAGCGGGCGCATCGATGCCGCTGCCCTCGAGGTCGGCGCGGCAATGCTCGGTCAGGTACGTGGTGGGGTGCGCGAAGTAGTCGACCGCCTCGGGCGGGATCCGCATCAAGCGGTAGAGCCCCGGAACGTGCGCCAGGGAGGCCTTGGCCAGGCTGCGCGGCAACGGGACCTTGACGAGCTCCTTGCCGGTTGCCTCGGCCAGGGTCTTCGTCATCTCGTCGACGGTGAGCGGGCGCGGATCCGCCAGCTGGTAGGTCCGGCCCTCGGAAGCCGGGAGTCCGCTCAGATATCCCGCCGCGTCGATGACGAAGTCGCGAGGGACCACGTTCACGCGAGTTGCGGTCGGGTCGCCCACCATTGGCACAATCGCGCGCCGACCCTGTCGCAACAGCCACTGCATGATGAAGTACGGTCCGTCGAACTTCTGCGTCTCACCGGTGCGGCTGTCGCCGACGACGATCGCGGGGCGGTAGATCGTCGCCGGCATGCCCGCGGACATGTGCCAGCGGACATCCGCCTCGGCGAGATTCTTCGTCTCCTCGTAGAAGTTGTTGAACGGCGCACCGACCTCGAGGTCGTCCTCGCCGAACGGCCCGGCATAGCGACCGCTGACGTAGCACGTGCTGAAGTAGTGCAGGCGTGTCAGCATGGGGCACCGCTCAAGGGCCTCCAGGACGTTTCGGGTGCCGTCGACGTTGACCCGGACCGCCACGTCGCGGGGCACGGTCAGGTCGTACGCGGCGGCCAGGTGCCACGCCTCGGTGACCCCGGTGAGGGCGCCCGCGGCGAGGCCCAGCCCCGGTCGGGTGATGTCGCCCTCGACCACCTGGATCCGGCCCTCCAGGAACGGGTCGGCGGCGCTGAGCTCGCCCACCCGTCGCTCCGCGAGCGTGGCGAACTTGGGCTGCACCAGACAGATCGCCGAACTGTCAACGCGTTTGAGGATGTTCGGCAGCAGCGCGCTGCCGAGAAACCCGGGAAACCCCGTCATCAATACCGTCATCGCTGCACCTCGCCTGCCACGTTAGCGATGACGGGCGGCGTTCAAACGGGTCTTTAGTCCCCACCATGCGGGGATTGCGGCACTGCGCAGTCATCGCCGGCCGCGGGAGGATGACTGGACTGGAATACGGCGCAATAGTCGGCGGGTGACGACATGACACATCCCGAGACCGCGAAGTGGGACCCCACCTTCACCGAGCTGCTGATCAACGCGGTGAATCCGGTCATCAAACGCTGGTTCCGCCCGGAAGTGCGCGGCTTGGAAACATTCCCGCCGGCCGGCGGCGCCCTGCTGGTGTCCAACCATTCCGGCGGCGTGCTCACGCCCGATTGGAACGTGCTGGCTCCGGCCATCTACGGCAGGTTCGGCTACGACCGCCCGCTGTACACAGTCGCCCACTATGGCGTGTTCTTCACGCCGTTCCGCGCGGCGCTGGGACGCCTCGGCGTTATCCATGCCAGCCGGGAAAACGCCGGCGAAGCATTACGTTCGGGCGCCGTCGTGCTGGCGTTCCCGGGCGGCGACTACGACGCGTTCCGTCCGACGCTGAGGCAGAACCTCATCGACTTCGACGGCCGCACGGGATACGTGCGGACAGCCCTGGAAGCCGGCGTGCCGATCGTGCCGGCGGTGTCGATCGGCGGGCAGGAGACCCAGCTTTTCCTCACGCGCGGCAACTGGCTGGCGAAGAGGTTGGGGCTCAAGCGCTTTCGGATTGAGATCCTCCCGGTCACGATCGGCTTCCCCTTCGGCATGTCGTTGTTCTTCCCGGCCAACATGCCGTTGCCCGCCAAGATCGTCTATCAGTTGCTGGAGCCCATCGACATCGCCGAGCGGTTCGGCGAGGAGCCCGACGTCGACGAGGTCGACGCCTACGTGCGCTCGGTCATGCAGGCCGCGCTCGATCGACTGGGGCGCGAGCGCCGCATCCCCGTCCTGGGTTAGGCGACCGACCACGCGGAGGTGGCGATGAGGTCCCCGCGCGCCAACCCTGCCGCGCGATGCTCGTGCACCTTGGCGTACTCGGGCGTCGTGACCATGTCTATGAACGCCTGCGGCGTCGGGTATTCGACGATGAGAATCGCGTCCCACCAAGGTCGTTCGCCGTCACCGATGACGACCGCGGGTGCCGTGCCGGCGTAACGGACGGTGGCGCCGACGCGTTCGAGGTGCGGCGCCACTTCCCGCCCGTATTGCAGGTACGACTCCAGGCCGCCCGCGGTCTTGAACTTCAACAGGTTGACCATCAGCACGGGCGCGTCGGCGGGCCTGGCCGCGAGCGCCGCGAACTGCTCGGGGGTCGGCTCCAGCGAGCTGCTCATGTGAATCTCCTTGGATCGATTCGGCTGTGATGCTGGCACTCCCTGAACCATTCCTCACCAACGGACCCGCGTCTTGACATCTCGCGACAGCATTTTGACAATTCAAGACACATGTCTGTCGTACGCGGGACCGCGCTCTCGAACTATCGGGGCCTCGTCGCCGAATTAGGCGGCGACCCCGCGAGCCTGCTGCGCGCGGCGGGTGTCCGCGACCAGGACGCGGGCAATTACGACTCGTTCATCTCCTACCGCGCCGCGATACAGGCGATCGAGTCGGCCGCCCAGGCGACGAACACGCCGGACTTCGGGCGACGGCTGGCGCAGCGGCAGGGCATCGAAATTCTGGGGCCGGTCGGCGTGGCGGCCCGCACCGCCGCCACAGTGGCGGACGCCCTGGAAATCTTCGGCACGTATATGGCGGCCTACAGCCCCGTGATCGCCATTCGCGTCGCGCCGCTCGCCGATCCCCAGCGGTCGTTCCTGACGCTCGAATTCCTGTTGGACAACCCGCCGCCGCACCCGCAGACCACGGAGCTGTCGCTGGGCGTCTCGCTGAGGGTGTTCCGCCTCCTCATGGGTGACGATTACGCCCCACTGAAGGTCCATGTGCCGCACGATCCGCTCGCGCCCAAGGCCGACTACCTGCGGTATTTCGGCTGCACGCCCGAGTTCGCCGCTCGGGCAGCGGGTTTCACGGTTCGCACCGCCGACCTGCACCGGCCCCTGCACCGCGATGACATCGCGCATCGGGCCGTTGTCGATTACCTCAACGACATCACTCCGCGAGACGCCGGGATTGTGGAATCGGTGCGCATCATCGTTCGTCAACTGCTGCCGACCGGGACGGCCACGCTCGAGCTGGTCGCCGGCCAGTTCAATATGCACCCAAAAACGCTGCAGCGCAGGCTCGCCGAGGAGGACACCACGTTCGCGGCGCTGGTGGACCAGGTCCGCAGGGACGCGGCCGATCGCTACCTACGCGGCACCGGCATCAGCCTCACACACCTGGCGCGCGAGCTGGGCTACGCCGAGCAGAGCGTGCTGACCCGCTCGTGCAAGCGCTGGTTCGGGATGGGGCCGGCCGCTTACCGCAAGGTGGACTGCGGTTATCCGGCGAGCGCCGGCTCCGGCGCGCCGACCGCCACCGGGTTGGCGAAGCACAGGTTGGCGTCGTCGACCGGACCCTCGCGCAGCGTCTTGTAGTCGCCGAGGTAATCCATGGAGGTTCGCCACGGGCCCTCGGCGCCCTGGCGGGGGAAGTGGTCGACGGATCGCTTGACGTAGCCGGCGGTGACTTCCAACAGCGGCTTGGTCGGCATGGACCCGGGAAGCCGCGGGTAGCAGACGGTGTGGCCGCGCGCGTCCATGTGGGCGAGCAGCCGGCAGAAGTGCTCGCATATCAGCCCGACCTTGAGCGTCCACGACGAGTTGGTGTAGCCGAACACGTAGGCGAAGTTGGGGACGTCGCTGAGCAGGAAGCCCTTGAACGCCACCTTGTGCGGCACGTCGACGGGCACACCGTCCACCGAGAAGCTGATCCCGCCGAAGGCCAGCAGGTTCAGCCCGGTGGCGGTGACGATGATGTCGGCTTCCAGTTCACGCCCGGACCGCAGCCGAATCCCCCGCTCGGTGAAGGTCTCGATCTGGTCGGTGACCACCGAGGCGCGGCCCTCGCGGATGGCCTTGAACATGTCGGCGTCGGGTACCGCGCACAGCCGCTGGTCCCACGGGTTGTAGGCAGGCCGGAAGTGCTCGTCGACCGGGTAGCCCGCCGGCAGTTGCCTGGCGTTGAGGTGGCGGATCAGCCGGCGTGCGGCACTCGGGTATTGCTGGCAGAACCGCCAGACGAGCCGTTGCTTGGCAACGTTCTTGCGCCGGGTGATCGCGTAGGCCCGGTCGCGGCCGACCAGCTTGGGCAGGGTGTTGGCGACGCGGTCCTCCGACGGCACCGGCACGATGTAGGTCGGCGAGCGCTGCAGCATGGTCACGTGCCCGGCGGTCTCGGCCATGGCGGGCACCAGGGTGACCGCGGTCGCGCCGCTGCCGATGATCACCACCCGCTTGCCGCGGTAGTCCATGTCCTCGGGCCAGTGCTGCGGGTGCACGATCTGTCCCGTGAACCGCTCCCGCCCCGGGAATTCCGGGGTGAACCCCTCGTCGTAGCGGTAGTAACCGCTGGCGCAAAAGAACCAGCCACAGCTCATCGTGATGCGTGCGCCCGCGCGCTCGATCTCGACCAGCCAGCGCGCGTCGTCGGTGGACCACGCGGCGCTGATCACCCTGTGACCGAAGCGGATCGACTCACGGATTCCGTTCTCGGCGACCGTCTCGCGAAGATAGGCCATGATCGCGTCGGCGCTCGCGATCGCCTTTTCGTTCTCCCACGCCTTGAACTCGTAGCTGAACGTGTGCAGGTCGGAGTCGGAGCGAATTCCCGGGTACCGGAACAGGTCCCACGTCCCGCCGATCTCGTCGCGGGCCTCCAGAATCGTGAACGTTTTGCCCGGCTGCATGGTCCGCAGGTAGTAGGCGGCGCCGATGCCCGAGATGCCGGCGCCGATGATCAACACGTCGACGTGTTCGATGCTGCTGGAGTTCATGGTGCTTCCTTGACTGTGGTGTCCGGGCGGTGGCTGACCGCTGCATCCACTGTGCGGCGGCACCCGCTCCCGGGTCTTGACAGTCGAGGACAACCTTTTGACACTTCCGGACATCCCCGGAACGGGTTAGCCGACGGGCATGATCCCCGCGTTGGAGATGGAAAAGCCACGACCGGACGTCACCTTGCAGGTGATGCCGCTGGCTTCCGACCGGCAGCTGAACGGGCCGAGCCAGGCGGTTTGGCCGTAGGGCAGGGTGGGCGTGCCCTCCCCCGCATTGCCGAGACAGGTCTCTCCCGTGCAGCTCTTGAACGTCCCGTCGGTGGACAGATGCACGGACTGCGGCGGTGCCGTCGACTGGCAATACGCTTCGTCGGGAATGTCGTGGCCACGTTGATAGTCCATCTCGCAGCCGATGTTGCGCGACGGGGACAGGAAGGAACACCACGTTTGGCTGCAGACCGGATTGTCCGCGGCGGCCCGAGGCGGCCCGACACACCCAACCACGGCGAATCCGAGCGCGGCGCCCATTGCGGCGGCGACTGTTCGATGCACGATCCCTCCCAGGGGCTCACCGAGCCGTTGGCGTGTCCGCAACGTAGCAGAACGACGCCGGTCGAGGTAGGCGATTTCTACAGCAGGTCGGTGATGGTCTTCAGGCCCGCGTCGTAGAGCACGCCCGGCAGCATGCCGCCGTCGCACTCGATGGTGGTGCCGTTGACGAAGTCCACGTCGCCGCCGGCCAGGAACACGCAGACGCGGCCCACCTCCGCGGGCTCCCCGGCGCGGCGCAACGGCACCGCGGCGAAGTACTTTTCGCCGGTCGGATCGTCCTTCGGCAGCACGAACGACCGGAAGTTCTCGGTCATCGTCGGGCCCAGGGCGACGCAGTTGACCCGAACCTTCGGCCCCCACTCCTCGGCCAGCGACCGGGTGAGCTGGTTCAGCCCGCTCTTGGCCGCCCCATACGAGACCAGCGTCGGAGATCCGGCCGGGTGTCCCGCGCCGCTGGAGATGTTGATGATGCAGCCCACACCGTCCTGGGTGCGCATCTGCCGGTAGGCGCGGACCGCGAACCACAGCGGGCTGATGAGGTTCATCTGCACCGCGAACGCGTGAAACAGCGCCGTGCGCTCGTACTCGTCGTCGCTGCCCGGCGCGCCCTGGATGCGCGAGACGAGGGGGGGAATGCTTTCGGCGTGCGGCGCGGGCACCGTGCCGCCGGCGTTGTTCACCAGGATGTCGATGCGTCCGTGGGTGGCGACGACATCGGCGACGAACGAGTCGATCGAGCGGTAATCGCCTTGATCGCAGACCTTTTGGGAAGCGCGGCCCGCCCAGTCGTCGTCGATGTCCGGGATGTTGTCCAGCGGTGAGCGGGAGCAGCCGATGACCGTGGCGCCGGCGCGCAGCAGTTCGTGGGCGATGCCGACGCCCACGCCGCGGCTGGTCCCGGTGACGATGGCGATCTTGCCGTCGAGTACGCCCATCGGCCGCCTTCCCATGCTTCATTGACAGTGACTGTCAGCGGGTCATACTGTGCCATTTCAGCCGTTGGCGTGTAAAGCACTTGGGAGGTCACAGGTGAGCATTCGTGTCATCCAATGGGCGACCGGGGGCGTCGGCAAGGCCGCCATCGCGTGCGTGGTGAACCATCCGCAGCTCGAACTCGTCGGGTGCTGGGTGCACAGCGCCGCCAAGGACGGCGTCGACGTCGGCGACATCATCGGGTCCTCGCCCCTGGGGGTCACGGCGACCACCAAGGTCGACGACGTGCTGGCCCTCGACGCGGATTGCGTCGTCTACAGCCCCCTGATCCCCAACGACGACGAGGTCATCGCGATTCTGCGGTCCGGCAAGAACGTGGTGACCCCGGTCGGCTGGGTCTACCCCGACCCGGGCAACCCACGCCACCAAGCCGTCGCCGACGCCGCGCTCGAAAGCGGTGTGACCCTGCACGGTTCGGGAATCCACCCCGGCGGCATCACCGAGCGATTCCCGCTGATGTTGTCCTCGCTGTCCTCGGCGGTCACCCACGTGCGCGCCGAGGAGTTCTCCGACATCCGCACCTACAACGCGCCGGACGTCGTGCGCCACATCATGGGATTCGGTGGCACCCCTGAGGAGGCCATGCAGGGGCCCATGGCCAGCCTGCTCGAGGCGGGTTTCAAGCAGTCGGTGCGAATGGTGGCCGAGCACATGGGATTTCGCATCGAGCCGAACATCAGGACGATCCAGGACGTCGCGGTGGCGACCGCCGACATCGACTACGCGCCGTTTCCCCTCACACCGGGGACGGTGGCCGCACGACGGTTCCGCTGGCAGGCCCTGGTCGACGGCGAGCCGGTCATCACCGCCGCGGTCAACTGGCTGATGGGCGAGGAAAACCTGGACCCGGCCTGGGATTTCGGTGGGCGCGGCGAGCGCTTCGAGGTCGAGATCACCGGCGACCCGAGCGTGAGCCTCACCTTCAAGGGACTGCAACCCGAGACGATCGCCGAAGGGCTGGTGAAGAATCCGGGCGTGGTGGCCACGGCCAACCACTGCGTCAACGCCATTCCCGACGTCTGCGCCGCGGGGCCGGGCATCAAAACCTACCTGGATCTGCCGCTGTTCGCGGGGCGCCCCGCTCCCAATCTCGCGGAAAAGCCGTGACCTCGCTCACCGACGTGTCGTTCTGTCACCTCGTCATCGGCGTGACCGACATGGACCGCTCGCTGGCGTTCTACCGCGACACGCTCGGCATGGACGTCGTCTTCGAAACCCTGATCTCGGGCGAGCCCTTCGATGCGGCCCTGCACGCCAAGCGGAAGCAGGAGGGCCGGGTGGTGGGCGGCCTGCTGGGCGGGCTGATGGTCGAGCTGCTCTCACTCGGGGCCAAACCCGACGCCGAGCAGCAGCGGCGCGGCATCACCGGCATCCACAACGTGTCGCTGCGGGTGCCCGATCTCGACGACGCCCACCGCCGGATCGCCGCCGCCGGCTACGCGCCCGACCAGGAGCCGTTCGAAATAGGCGGGGTGCGAATGTTTTTCGTCAAGGACCCGGACGGGACACCGGTCGAGTTCATCGAGCTGCCCGACGGCGCGCGCAGCACCTACGAGATGCATCGCGGCGTTCCGCTCCAGTTGGGGCCGGCGCGATGAGCTATTCGCACCCCGACTCGATGCGCGGCCACGTCGCGATCGTCACCGGCGCCGCGCAGGGCGTCGGCAAGGGCATCGCCGCCGCCCTGCTGGAACGCGGCGCGTCGGTGCTGCTGGTCGACATCCAGGACGAGGGCCTGAACGCGACGGCCACCGAGCTCAGTGAGCTGGGGCGTGTCGAACACCTCGTCGCCGACTTGCGCGACCCGGCAACCGCGCAGCGAACGGTGGCGGCCGCGGTCGAGGCGTTCGGCACCGTGCATGGCCTGGTGAACAATGCCATCGCCACCAACGAGCCCAAGCGATTCGTCGACATCACCACCGAGGACCTGGCGCTCGGGTACGACGTCGGGCCCCGGGCCACCCTCCTGCTGATGCAGGCCGTGTACCCGCTGATGGTAGAGGCGGGCGGCGGGTCGATCGTCAACCTCGGCTCGGGCACGGGCACCGGCGGCGAACCCAAGTGGGGCGGTTACGCGGCCGCCAAGGAGGGCATCCGCGGGCTGTCGAAGGTCGCCGCGCTGGAGTGGGGGCGGGACAACATTCGGGTCAACGTCATCTGCCCATTTGCCGAGTCCGACGGCGTCAAGGCGTGGAAGCAGTTCGCGCCCAACGACTATGCGAAGGCGGTGGGACGCGTCCCGATGAAGCGCATCGGCGACGTCCGCACCGACGTGGGCGCGCTGGTGGCGTTCCTGCTCGGCACCGACGCCACGTTCATCACCGGCCAGACCATCCAAGTCGACGGCGGGATCGGCTGCTTCCGTTGAGTCAGTCGTTGCGGGAACGGCAGCGCGCCCAGATCCGGGCCGACATCAGGCGCGCCGCGTTCCGGCTGTTCATCGAGCGCGGCTACGACGCCGTGACGACGGAGGAAATCGCCTCGGCCGCAGGCGTTTCGCCGCGCACCTTCTTCCGGCACGTCCCGACCAAGGAGGAACTGCTACTGGCACCGCTGCGCCACGGTGGCGCCGCGATCGTCAGCCTGCTCGAGGAGCGGCCCGCCACCGAATCCCCCGACGTCGCGTTGGTCAACGCGATCGTCTTCCGGACTCGGTCGTTCGACCCGGCCGACTGCGAGGAGTGGCGCGAGGCGTTGCTGGTGGCGCCGGGTCTGCTCGACAAGGTCACGCTGCACACACCCGCCGACAAGGAGCGGGCGACGAAGCTGATCGCCGAACGGATGGGTGCCAATCCCGACACCGACATCCGGCCCGCCCTGCTGGTCCAACTCGGCTTCGCTGCAGGCGATTTCGCGTTCCAACGCTGGGTGCGTCAGTCGACCAAGAGGCCGCGCCCGCTGGACCGCTACGTCACCGACGCCGTCGAGGCCATCAAGAGTCCGCACTGGAGAAGGAGGCTGAAATCGTGAACGACACGTACAAGGTCGCGGTCTGGGCCACCGGCGGGGTGGGAAGGTACGCGATCCGAACCATCACCGACCGCGCCAACCTCGAGCTCGTCGGGGTATGGGTGCACTCGGTCAGCAAGAACGGCAAGGACGCCGGCGAGCTCGCGGGCATCGACCCGGTCGGCGTGGCCGCCACTCAGGACGAGTCGGTGATCCTGGGCGGCGACGCGGACTGCGTCGTCTACGCGGCGCCGGCGCCACCCCGGATGAAGGAGGCGATCGGTGACCTGTGCCGAATCCTGGCCGCCGGAAAGAACGTGGTGACGACCGCGATACCGGGATTGGTGTACCCGCGCGGCTCGCTGCCCGCCAAGGTGACCGACGCGATCCGCGGCGCGGCCGAATCCGGTGGCAGTTCGTTGTTCTCCAGCGGCATCGAGCCGGGGTTCGGCGCCGACCTGTTCCCCATCGCGCTGATGTCGATGTCGCACAAGGTGTATTCGGTGCGCGGCATCGAAATCACCAACTACTCCGAATACCCGGCCGAATACGACATGCGGGAGCTGTTCGGCTTCGGCCAGCCCCTCGATTACCAGGGCGGGTTGATGATGCCCGGCGTGCTGCGCTGGGGCTGGGGCGCCGCCGTCACCATGGTCGCCGATGCGCTCGGGGTGGAACTCGACGACGTCCGTGAGACGTGCGAGTTCCTGCCCACGCCGCGCGAAATCCCCACCGCGTTCGGGCTTGTCGAGGCGGGCACGGTCGGCGCCACCCGGGCCCGTTGCATCGGCGTCGTCGACGGCGTGGACGTCATCACCATCGAGCACGTCGACCGCATCGCCGACGACCTGGCCCCGGACTGGCCGAAGGGCCGAACCGGCGGAACCGACGGGATCTGGCGCGTCATCATCGACGGCGAACCGAGCTTTGACGCGGAGTTCGAGGTGGGGCATCGACCCGGCGACAGCCACAACGATCACGGCCTGCTGGCCACCGGGATGCGCGCGGTCAACGCCATCCCCTGGGTCTGCGCCGCCGAGCCCGGAATCGTTGACGCGCTGCACATTCCGCTCACATCCCCGGTGGGAGCGCTGCACCCACACCGCGACGGGATCTCCGCCTTCTGAAAACCCCTCCGGGTTCCTCAGAAGCTGTCGTTGCCCCCGCCGGAGTCGAACCCACCGCCGAAATCCGATCCGCCGGAGTCGAACCCACCGCCGGAGTCCCAGCCGCCCGAATCGAACCCGCCGAATCCGACGTCGCCGCCGCCAGAGTACGAGTCGCCGCCGAAGCCGGTGTCGCCGCCACCGGAGTACTGGTAGTTGCCGTCGAAGCCGACATCCCCCTGCTGGCTGTCGTAGCCGCCGTTCTGGTAGCCGTCATAACCCGAATTGGCCAAGGCGGAATCCCGCCCGGCCTCAAACCCGCGGTCGTAGTTGCCGCCCCAATGGTCGTCCAGCATGGCGTCGATCAGCAGAACGTCGGCGATGGCCCAGCCCCAGCCCGGGCCCCAGAACGCATACGGGTAGTAGCCGGGGTAGAAGAACATCCCGTTGTAGTAGCCGCCGGGATAGTAGTTCCCGTAGCCGGGCTGCGGGGTGGTGCTGTAGTTGTTGTTGTTGATCGTCACGACCTGCCCGGTGTCCGGGTTCCTCGCCTGCACCGTGGCCTGCTTGCGGTCCCCGGGTGGCACCGAGGTCACGGCGCCCACATTCGGAATCGCCGCCGGGTTCAGCTTGCGATTGGCCTTGTCGACGGTGGACTGCACGGCCCGCAGGTGCGCCCGCGCGGCGGTGTAGTCGCCCGCCTGGTACGCCTTGCGGGCGTCGGACAGGCTGGAGTTGGCCTTCAGCGCCTCGGCGCTGACGTCGGTGTCGGCGTTGGTGACCACCGCGCTATCGAGGTCGGCGACTTCGGATTCGGCCGCGATCAACTGCCCCTTGATCCACTCTCGCGCCTCGGCGTCCTTGCGGCGCTTGCGGTTTCGGCTCATGGCGAACCAGATCGCCAGCCCGACGCCGACGAAGGTCAGCAACAGCCACAGCCAGGTCCAGCTGGTGTGCTTGGCGGTCCCGACGGGCGAGGTCACCGCCGGCCCGCCCGACGCGACGCTCGCCCCGGCCAGCTTGCCGACGAAGTCACGGGTAGCGCCGTCGGGGTCGTTGCGGTGCGCCCGGGCCGACTGGTCCAGGAACGAGTTCACGCTGTCCGCGATCTCCCTCGGCACGTTGTAGGCCCGCACGTGATAGCCCTTGGCGTCGATCACCAGGATGACGCCGCTGAACCCGGGATCGCGGCCCACGATGATGTTGTGAATGGCATCCGCCGTCGTCACGCCGCTCTGGGCGGGGGCCACCGCGGCCACCCACAGCCGGGGCGCCGAGCTCCACACCCACCTGGTTGTCAGGATCTGGTCGTTCAGCCTGTCCGGGTCCTGCAGGGGCGGTCGGGCCGCCGGGTCGGCCACCACGTGCGTCTGCGCGTTGAACCTGTCCACCACCTGCTCGGTGTAGCCGTCGGCCGACGCCGGCGGCGCGAGCAGCATCGCCAGCGCCCAGATGAACGGGATCACAAGGATCCGGCCGATTCGTCGAGTCACTTTTCTCCTGACCTTGTCCTGTGCTGATCGAACCACACGACGGCACGCCGGTGCCGCGCGATTCACGACGAGCTGAATCGGCGCAGGTGTCGATCCCACCGGGGCCGGAGACGCCTCCGTGCGCGGGCTGGTTTCAGGAGAGCGGAGACCTATCCGCCACCGCCACCGCCGCCGGCGCCACCGCCGGCACCGCCCGCTCCGCCACCCGCACCTCCCCCGCCGGGCGGCACGCTGCCGCTGCCACCGCCGCCGTATTGGGGAGCGGATGGCGGCGGGGGCGGCGGCGAAGGGCTGGACGAAGTCGGCGGCGCCGCCGGCGCGTTTATCGCCAACGCGGTGACGGTGCCGCCCAGGGCGACCCCGAAGACGACCATCACGACGCCGCCGAACAGCGCGATTCCCCTGCTGGCTGCAGATTTCACGGGCTTCCCCACCTTCTGATCCGAGTTCCGACGCAGGGGGCGATACCCCTTATTCGGGCCGGCAATCAGGTGAGCGCGGGCAGGACCTTGTCGGTGAGCAACTGGACCGACTTCCATGCTTCGTCGACGGGCATCCCCCCCACCAGCGGGTGCATGACCAACGGCCCGAAGTCCTCGGCCTCGCGCACCTCGGCGATCAGCTGATCGGGCGTGAGGAACCGGTACCGTCCCGACGCGCGCACCTCGTCCAGGGTCCGGACCCCGGGCAGGTGCATTAGCGAACGCTGATCGGCCGACCATCCGCCGTAAGTGACCGCCTCCCAAAGGATGTGGTCGCCGAGCTCCGCCCAGGCACGGTCCGGGTCCTCGTGCAGGAAGATCATCCCGCGGTTGATCGCCCCGGGCATCACGACGAGCGGCTTGATGCCGACGTCCGCGCACAGGTCGCGATAGTAGGCGGCGATGTCGGGCAGGTGGTCGGCGAGGCTGAGCGGGAGCCGAAAGCGGGCCGCGCGCCGCGCCGTCGCGCGCGAACCGCCGCCGACGAACAACGGCGGATGCGGCCTGGTCCAGGTGCCGGTGCAGACTTCCGCGTCCGCGCCGTCGCCGGACCACACGGACAGCATCCGCTCGACCAGGCCGTCCATCAGCTCGCCGCGGCGTCCGAAATCGACTCCGAGCGCCTCGTATTCGACCGTGCGATAGCCCAGGCCCACCGTGGTGAGCAGCCGGCCGCGGCTCATGTTGTCGACGAGCGCGATGTCCTCGGCGAGCCGGACGGGATTCCACAGCGGTCCCAGCGCGCAGTCGACGCTGGCGATCAGCGTGGTGGTTCGGGCGAGGAACATCGACGCGGCCATGATCGGGTTGCAGCTCCAACCGTGCCCCGTCGCGTGATGCTCGTCGACGCTGATCGAGGTGATGCCGTGGGACTCGCCCCACTGCACCATCTCGAGCGCGGCGGAAAGCAGGCCGCCCTGGGTGCGCGGATCGCCTTGCGGCGAGGCGAAATTGAAGCGCAGCACGGTCAGCAGCACGTCATGCCTCCGCTGGTCCCGCCATCGACTGCAGGAATGCCGGGAAGTCGGGGAAAAGCGCGCGGTCGACGATCTCGATGCGGGTGCCGGAAGCGTCGGTGAAGTAGGCGAACAGCGCAAGCTCGGACCCGGGCGTATCGGCGGTCATCTCGAGGGTGAAGCCGTTGGCCTCCAGAGCCCGGGCGCTCTCGGCCAAGTTATCGCTGAAGTAGCCGAGGTGATGGACGGCGTTGCCCGGCGCCGCGGTCCACGGGCTGCCGGGGACCTCCTGCACGAGTTCGACATGGGGGCTTTGCAGGGAGTAGACGATCGTCGAGGTCAGTTCGCGGACGCCGGCGGCGGTGCGGAAGGGCAGCGTGTAGCTCATCGGGTTGATCCACCGGTAGCCGGCCAGCGCGCTCAGCCTGGCCATCGCCGCGTCGAGGTCGGGCACGACGACGCCGGTGTGGTAGAAGTCCTGCGGGTGCAAAGCGAATGTCATTGTCAGCCCCTTGCTTTCAAACGCAGTCCGACGCGCCGTCGACGACGAAGAGCGCGCCGCTGGTGTAGCTGCTTTGCTCGGTGCACAAGAAGGCCACCGTCGGGGCGATCTCCCCGACGGACCCGAAGCGGTGCAACGGGATGTGGGCTAGCTCGGATTCGACCAGCTCGGCTGCACCGTGCATGGGCGCGGTCATCGGGGTGTCGATCGTGCCTGGCGCCACCGCGTTCACCCTGATTCCCTTGCCCGCCCACTTGACCGCGAGATTTCGGGTGATGCAGACGACTCCGGCTTTCGCGGCGCCGTAGCCGGGGACCAGCGGGACGGCGCGCAGCGCGGACATCGACGCCACGTTCACCACGCTGGCGCCCCCGGCGGCGGTCGACGACTTCAGCGCCCGGTACAAGGCAACCGTCAGCCGGTACGGGCCGATCAGATTGACCGCGACCGACGCGTCGAACCCGTCTGGCTTCGATTCGTCAAGGCCCCCGGGGAAATTCGCGCCCGCGTTGTTCACCAGGACGTCGAGGCGTGCGAACGCCTGTGCCAGCGCGTCCACCGATTCGGGGTCGGTGATGCGCAACTGCCGATAGGCCATGCCCGACAGGTCCTTGTCGTAGTCCGCCGCCGCGGGTTTGGTTCCGGTGATGGTGACGTCGGCTCCCGCGTCGCGGAACAGCGTTGCGGTGGCATAGCCGATTCCGCTGGTGCCGCCCGTGACCAAGACCTCGGTCCCGGTGAAGTCGAAGCTGACTCGCGCCGTCATGCGTTCCTCGCTAGTTGGTTTCTAGTTGGTTCCTGAGCCAGGCACTTTCCCAGAAGTTGGTGCTGTTGGCCAGCAGCGTCTCATGCGCCCGGTTCAACACGTCGCGGGCCCCGACGTGCTCGTGGGGAACCAGCTCGGCGAGGTGGATGGCGTGCAGCGGCCGGCCCGCCTCGAGGTGCGCGCGCGCCCTGTCCACCAGCGCGTCGGCGCCGGCCAGCTCCACGACGTCGGCGGCGACGGCGTCGAAACCGACCGGATAGAGCTCGGTGGTCGAGCGGTGATGGAACCAGCCCGAGTAGTTCTCCCACACGGCGCGCACATCCCAGTCGACCTTTCCGTAGCCTTGGCCGACTTCGCATTCCGGGGGCAGGGTGATCTCGCGCATCAGGGTGTGGACGTCCTTGCCCGCGTTCATCCCGGCGACCGTCTGGTCGTGGATGTGTTGGATCGCGTCACGCAGGCGGGTCAATTCGGCACTGATGATCTGTCGCCCGGCGATCGGCTCGAAGTGACCGGTCACCAGGAGTTCGGGCTCGAGGTCGCGGACCCGCTCGACCGACGCGATGGCGGTCAGGGCGTCGCGGTATCGGTCGCCGCGCATGGTGACGAGGTTGGGGATGTGGCCGAATATCGGGCCAAAGGTGTTTCCGCACAGGCAGATGTGCTCGTCCGGCAGCCACACCACCAGCGAATCGGTGGTCTCACCGCCGGGCACCGCGATCAACTCCAGGCGTCGCCCGCCGAGCTCCAGGGTCAGGGTGTCCTCGAAGTCGAGGTCGACGGCGGGCACGCTCTGGGCGGCCAGCCACTTGGTGCCGAGCCGGCGCTGGATGTCTTGGATGCCCGACGCCAGCGTGTGCTGGAAAGCGAAGGCGCTGCGGGCGGCGCGGTACGGGATCAGCCGCTCGTTGTCGTCGCGCCACGCGGTCCAGTT
Source organism: Mycobacterium sp. NGS54 (assembly GCF_059812465.1). NCBI lineage: Bacteria > Bacillati > Actinomycetota > Actinomycetes > Mycobacteriales > Mycobacteriaceae > Mycobacterium > Mycobacterium sp. NGS54. The sequence continues at coordinate 124,925 of NZ_JCALCS010000007.1, forward strand.
CGCTTGCGCGACAACCGTTGTGTCGGGGTCGCGCACGCTGTCCAGGCCGCCGACGTGGTCGACGTGGCCCTGCGTGAAGATGATGTAGCGCACCGGCGAGGGGTCGACGGCGTCGAAGTTGGCGCGGTGCACCGGCCCCTCGAAGCCCATGCCGGTATTGACGACGACCCGACCCTCGGCGGTGGTCAGCAGGTAGGCGTTCGACAGGCCCGGCGAGCACCAAAGTCCCGGGGCTATCGGCGTGGCCTCCGCCGCGGCGGCCGGGCGCAGGGCATCCGCGCCCGGCCTGCTGCGATAGACCGGTTCCATCGCTGATCTCTCCTTCATTCGGGGTGGACGTCGAACTTTTCGAAATAGAACCCGAAGCGCCCGCGGAGTTCGTCGGGCGAGATGCCGAAGTGCCGCTGCAACGCGTAGCGGACGCGGCCGTGCTTGCCGCGCGGATTGCCGTCCAGATAGTTCTGCAGCCGACCGCGCACCCTGGGCGTCAGTTCGACTCCCCCGCGCTGGTAAAGCTGCTCCAGCAGCGGCATTTCGTTGCCGTTGAGGTGGTGGAAGCTGATGTCGATGCTGCGTTCGGCTGGAACCAGGTCGCGGTCGCGCACGCACGCGCCGAGCAGCCGCTGCACGCGGTCGCTCCAGTAGTCCAGCAGCCATTCGGGGTCGATGCTGGTCCGGCGCAGCCGGTCGGAGTAGGCCATCATTGTGATGGCCGACTGGACCACGGCGACGGGATCGCGATGGGTGAATGCCACCGTCGCGTCGGGGAAGGTCGCCATCAGCGGGCCAAGCTGCTCGCAGTGCTGCGGGCTCTTGAGCACCCAGGTCCGCGGACCGCGCAGGAACGTCAGCGCCTGCAGGACCTTCTTCAGGTAGGCGTAGTGCCGGGTCTGGTCGAGCCCGAGGTAGTAGTCGCGCCAATCCGGCACGCGCGCATGCCATTCCAGAACGTAGGCGGCCAAGTCGAGGTCGAGGAGTTCGACCTCCTCCTCGATCGCCTCGGGGAAGCGGTCATGCATGGCGGCGACCACTGGGGCGCTGGCCATGAGCGCGTCGTGCTCGTCCTTGGCCCGCGCGTAGCGGGGGTCGACCCCGGAAATATCGGGGCCTTGGCCGAGCGCGGGTATCGGTTCCTGGCTCTCCCAGTAGGGCAGCGCGCGCCGGCGCGGGTCGGCGGCAATGAGGTTGACCAGATGCGTGGTTCCGGATCGCGGCATCCCGACCACGATGAAGGGCTGCTCGATCGGGATCGATTCGATTTCGGGGTAGCGCTTGATGAGGTCGGTCAGCGACAGCCGGTTGCGCACCAGGCGGACCACCCGTTGCCGCAGCGTGTTGCGAGTGAGCTGGGTCAGGCCCTCGTCGGCCTCGATCGCGGCCACGTGCGCGGTCAGCCGGTCGCCGAACCCGTCGGTGTCGGCCAGGTCGTCGGCACCCGCCTGCTCGACGGCTTCGGCCAGCATCCGGTCGACATCGAATTCGACGCGCTTGGCCTCGGTGAATTCCAGAATCTGGCGCTGGACGTCGGTCAGCCGGGGCGACGTCAGGTCGTCGAAGTCGAGGCCGCCCATGTCGGTGATGCCGAGGTCCGCCGAACCCACGCGACCGCCTCCTCGACATCGACTGCGTCGAAGTTACCGTGCGGCGTGCGCGCGCGTCAGGGAGCTCTACAGGTTGGCCAGGTCGTCGGGAACGTCGACCTTGTGTTCCTGCAGCGCCTCCAGGGGCACCACCTCGAGCGTGCGCTCGTGGGTGGACGCCAGCACCACGGGCGCGGCGCACCCGTCGTTATGGGCGCGAAGCCAGTTCAGCGCGGTGACGCACCAGCGATCGCCGGGCAGCAGGCCGGGGAAGCGGTGCTCGGGAACCGGCGTCAGCAAGTCGTTACCGATGGAGCGCTGATGTTCCAGGAATTCAGCGGTCATCACCGCGCAGACCGTGTGCCGACCGATGTCTTCTGAGCCGGTCGAGCAACAGCCGTCGCGGTAGAAACCTGTAAGCGGGTCGGTGCCGCACGGTTCCAGCGGGCCGCCGAGCACGTTGCGATCAGGCACCGGTTAAGTATCGCGCCCCCGGACGCAAAATTTGTAGTCACTTTCGCCATCCGCGCCGGGCTTTTTTCCGGGCCGACGGAACCTGTGGACGGAGCGCCCGGGGACCCCTTCGGCGACCCGGCTTGGGGTTGGCGGCAGCAGCCGGGCTACGGGCCACCGCCGGGCTACCCGGCTTATCCGCCCCGTTCGGGCTATCCGGGCTATCCGGGGTACGGCGTCGACCCTCAAGCGCCATTCGGGCGCGATCCCCTAACGGGGGTACCGCTATCGGACAAGTCCGCCACCACGGCCCGGCTTCTGCAATTGTTCCTGGGCGCAATTGTGTGTGGGCCTTTGTCGACGCGATCATGATGTTCACCGGCAGCGTCAAGGACAATGACGGCCGCAAGTTGCGTTAGTCGTTCGGCATCCGATCGGCCGCGCTGCGGGGTAGGTTCTGCCTGTGAAACTTACCGGGGCTTTCCTGGCGGAAGCGGCCGCGACCATCGACAACAAGCTCAACGTGCAAGGCGGCGTGCTTTCCAAATTCACGGTCGGGCCTGACCGGTATGCCCGGTTTGTCCTCGTGGTGCTGACGCTGGCCGAAAGCGGGGATTCTGACCGGCGAGTCGACGTCGAGATCAAGCCCCCGACACTCGACGCGACGCAATACAAGTGGTTCGACGCGCCCGAAGCCGCCGTCGGGGAATTCCCGGGGTTCGCCTTCTTCGAAATCGAGGCACGGCTGCCCGTCGACGGCCGCTGGACGATCGAGGTCAGTTGCGGCGATTCGTCGGTCTCGTTACCGCTTGTCGTGGACGGGTGGGCGCCCCCGTCCCTTGACATTTGAGCAAGCTCGTTTTCACGTCCCGCGTAATGATGTTGCACGCCAAGGGATTCGGCTAGGCCGGGGCCGCCGGGCCACGGTGACCCCCGACCGAACGCGCGAATGCCGGTAGGTCACAACAAGATAACAATTTCCGCAGCGCCGAGAAGCTGCCGCGACGCGCTGGCCAAATACCGCGTACCGGGCCCCCGGAAATTTATCGTCATTTTGTGCACCGTCGTACGGCCTTGAAGCTCCCATTGCTGCTGGCGGCGGGCACGGCCCTGGCGCATGCGCCTCGCGCGTCCGCGGACCCGGCGCCGCGCTCCTCCGGGGAGATAACCCGGTGGTCGCCCGACCGGGCCAACCGCTGGTATCAAGCGCAGGGATGGCTGGTCGGCGCGAACTACATCACTTCGAACGCCATCAATCAGCTGGAGATGTTCCAGCCCGGCACGTACGACCTTCGGCGCATCAACACCGAGCTGAGCTGGGCCCGGGCGTACGGCTTCAACAGCGTGCGGGTTTTCCTGCACGACCAGCTGTGGGCCCAGGACGCCCGGGGCTTTCACACCCGCCTCGCGCAGTTCGTCAGCGTCGCCGCGAGTCACGGCATCAGGCCGCTGTTCGTGTTCTTCGACTCCTGCTGGGATCCGTTCCCCAAACTGGGTCCGCAGCGTGCGCCGCGGCCCGGCGTCCACAACTCGGGGTGGGTGCAGAGCCCCGGCGCGGAACGCCTCGGCGACCCCGCCTACACCCAGGTCCTGCACGACTACGTGACGAGCGTTTTGACCCAATTCCGTAGCGACAACCGGATTTTGGGTTGGGACCTGTGGAACGAACCGGACAATCCCGCGCGGGTGTATGCCAAAGTCGAACGAAAAGACAAGCTGGACCGGGTCGCGGAGCTGCTCCCCCAGGTGTTCCGCTGGGCCCGTTCGGTCGATCCCAGCCAACCGCTCACGAGCGGGGTTTGGCGCGGCGCCGACCAGGGCGAGCGCGGCGGCGCCAGCGCCATCAGCGACATCCAGCTGAACAACGCCGACGTGATCACCTTCCACTCCTACGCCGAGCCCGCGGGCTTCGATGCGCGGGTCGCCGAGCTCGCGCCGATGGGCCGCCCGATCATCTGCACCGAGTACATGGCCCGGCCGCAGGGCAGCACGATCGAGTCGATCCTGCCCATCGCGAAGCGCCGGAACGTCGGCGCCTTCAACTGGGGGCTGGTCGCCGGCAAGACCCAGACCTACTTCCCGTGGGACTCGTGGGATCACCCGTACGCGGCGCCGCCGAAGGTGTGGTTCCACGACCTGCTGCAACCCGACGGCCGGCCGTACCGGGACAGCGAATTTCAGACTGCCCGCAGCCTGGGCGGTGGGGCGCCTACGTAAAACGCGCTCCGAGCTGCGCAAAGCGCTGATTATGGCGTGTTAGTCGTGGGAAGAAGTTCGGCAATCAGCGCGTGGACGTGCTTGACGATGTCGTCCCGGATGGCGCGAACGATGTCCGGGGGCTGGCCTGCCGGGTCCGCCAGTTTCCAGTCGCGGTAGGTGGCTGCGGGGATGTGGGGGCTGATGTCGCCGCAACCCATGGTGATCACGATGTCGCCGGCCCGCACGTCGCCGGGGGTGAGGAGTTTGGGGGCTGCCGCGGTGATGTCAATGCCGATTTCAGCCATCGCTGCGACGGCGGCGGGGCTGATCACCGAGGCGGGTTGGGTTCCGGCGGAGCGCACTTCGATGCGATCACCGGCGAGGTGCGTGAGCAGCGCGGCGGCCATTTGAGAGCGGCCGGTGTTGTGTACGCAGACGAACAAAACGCTAGGTTTGGCTCTCATCCGCGCGGGCTCCGGGACGGCGCGATCTGTGAAAAGCGCACAGCAAAGTTATGGAATTTCTTGCTTCGAGATTTACCCATTTTGTGCCCAACCATCGCCCATTCAGCAGCGCTGGGGCGCTAAGCAGGCGCCTTACCTGCGGATATTATTCTTTCCTTGGCGGTGGCGGAGGGATTTGAACCCTCGGACGGTTTTAGCCGTCACACGCTTTCGAGGCGTGCTCCTTAGGCCGCTCGGACACGCCACCGCCAGGCAGCTTACCGAACCCCCGGCCACTCACCCCAATCGCTGGCGGGCAAAGAAGGCCTCTAGCGGCGCGGCGCACTCCCGCGCGAGCACGCCACCACGCACCTCCGGGCGATGGTTGAGCCGACGGTCGCGGACCACGTCCCACAGCGACCCGACGGCTCCCGTCTTCGGCTCCCACGCCCCGAAGACCAGCCGCGCGACGCGGGCCAGCACGAGCGCGCCCGCGCACATGGTGCACGGCTCGACCGTCACCGCCAGCGTGGCCCCCTCCAGCCGCCACCCGTCGCCGAGCACGCCGGCGGCCGCCCGCATCGCCAGGATTTCCGCGTGCGCGGTCGGATCCCCAAGGGCCTCACGGGCATTCACCGCCCGGGCGAGCTCCGTCCCGTCGGCGCCGACGACCACCGCACCGATCGGCACGTCGCGCGGGCCCGCCGTCGCGGCGACCGACAGCGCGGCACGAATCAGGTCTTCGTCAGCCTTCACCGACCGAGGCGGTCGATCACCGCCGACAGCTGGTCGGCGAAGCCCATCTCGCGGGCGATGCGGCCCAGTTGCTCGTCGGCGTACAGGTCGGTCTCGTCGAGGATGACGCCCAGCACCGCCTCGGGCAGCCCGACGTCGGACAGCAACCCCAGGTCGCCCTCCTCGAACGGGTCCGCGTCCTCGAGGTCCTCGGGATCGATGTCGGCGTCGAGGTTGTCCAGCACCTCGGCGGCGATGTCGTAGTCCAGCGCGGCGGTGGCGTCCGAGAGCAGCAACCGGGTCCCCGACGGGCCGGGGCGCACGATGACGAAGAACTCGTCGTCGACGTCGAGCAGCCCGAACACCGCGCCCGAGCTGCGCAGCTCACGCAGCTCCGTCTCGGCGGTCTGCAGGCTCGTCAGCGACTTGGCGCCCATGGGGTAACAGCGCCACTTGCCCTCTTCTCGCACGACCGCGACGCCGAAGCCGTCCGGTGTGTCCGCGGACGGGCCTTGCGCTGGCGCCCGCTGTGCTCCCATGGGCGCCTACGCTAGTCGCTGACCAGGCCACCTGACCAGATGGAACACCGCCGACCGGCAAAAGTATGCAAACCTAAGACGGTGGCCCACCCTGTATCCAAGACTCCCGTCTGCGTGATCGGGCTGGGCCTGATCGGCGGCTCCATCATGCGGGCCGCCACCGCGGCCGGTCGCGACGTGTTCGGCTACAACCGATCGGTCGAGGGCGCGCAGGCGGCCACCGCCGACGGCTTCGACGCCAGCACCGACCTCACCAAGACCCTGACCCGGGCCGCCGACGCCGGCGCGCTGATCGTCCTGGCCGTGCCGATGCCGGCGCTGGCCGGCATGCTCGCGCATGTCGGCGAGCTCGCCCCGCACTGCCCGCTGACCGACGTCACCAGCGTCAAGAGCGCGGTCGTCAATGAGGTCGCCGCGGCCGGCCTGCTGGAACGCTTCGTCGGCGGTCACCCTATGACGGGCACCGCCGACTCGGGCTGGGCCGCCGGCTACGCCGGGCTGTTCACCAGGGCCCCATGGGTGATCAGCGTGGACGACCACGTCGATCCGGTCGTGTGGTCCATGGTGATGACGCTGGCGCTGGACTGCGGCGCGCTGGTGGTCCCGGCCAAGTCGGACGAGCACGACGCCGCGGCGGCCGCCATCTCGCACCTGCCCCACCTGCTGGCCGAGGCGCTGGCGGTGACCGCGGGTGAGGTCCCGCTGGCGTTCGCGCTGGCGGCCGGCTCGTTCCGGGACGGCACCCGGGTCGCCGGCACCGCCCCCGACCTGGTCCGGGCGATGTGCGAAGGCAACTCCGAGCAGCTGCTCCCGGCCGTCGATCAGGTCATCGAATTGCTGCGCCGCGCCCGCGAGTCGCTGGCCAGCCACAACTCGCTGGCCGATCTCATCGACGCGGGCCATGCCGCGCGCACCCGGTACGACAGCTTCCCGCGGTCCGACATCTTTACCATCGTCATCGGCGAGGAGAAGTGGCGCGAGGAACTGGCCGCCGCGGGCCGCGCGGGCGGGGTGATCAGATCCGCTCTGCCAAGCTTGGATAGTCCACGATGAAGCCGTCCGCGTCGACGCTCACGGTGGTGTCGGCGACCGGCGAGCGCAACTTGATTCCGTCGAGACGGCCCTCGCTGGTGTAGCTCACGGTCGCCGCGGTGACGGACATGTCCGGCACGTTCACGTAGACCATCGGCAGCGTCACCATGTCCGCGCGTTCGTGCAGCGCGAGGCGCCGGATCGGCAGCGCGTTGAAGAACGGGCTGAACACCACGTCGACGTCGAGTGCGCCGTTGTATCCGGCGCGCCGCTCGCCCTGGTGGTCGGTGATCAGCCACATGTTTTCCTCGTCGCGGGCGATGGATAGCACGCGCTCGCGTTCGGCCAGCGTCACGGTCAGGCCGAGCCGCTTGGTGGCGCCGGTCTCGTCGGTCTGCAGGTCGTAATAGGCGCCGAACGCCGGGTTGGTCGGGGTGGCGGCGGCCACGATGCGCCCGTTGGCCCTGATCCGCTTGTTGGACAGCTGGATTCGTACCGATTCCATGCGCGAGATGTCCTGCGCGCGCCAGGTCAACATCGCCTGCCACACGCGCCGGGGGTCAGAGGGGGCTGCGTTCACGCTTCTACCGTAAAACTTGTCCACCGACGGCGGCAGGTTTGTCCGGAAGTGCGGTGGGCGTCACGCGGTCGCGCCGACGCACGGGCCCACGTAACCGGCCGGTACCGGGCGCCGACGCCCACACCGCGAGCGCCAACAGGCCGTCGAGGATCAGCGCCAACGCGGCCACCATCAACGCGCCGACCAGCGCGAGCTGGAACTGCCGTTCCTTGATCCCGTCGATCAGGTATCGGCCCAGACCGCCGAGGCTCGCGTAGGCGGCGACGGTTGCGGTGGCGACCACCTGCAGGGTCGCGCTGCGCAGCCCGCCCAGGATCAGCGGCAGTGCGTTGGGGATCTCCGCGCGAAGCAGCACCTGCGCCTCCGTCATGCCCATCGCGCGGGCGGCATCGACGACCGTGGGCTCGACGTTGGCGATACCCGCATAGGTGCCGGCCAGCAGCGACGGGACGCCCAGCAACATCAGTGCGACCAGCGGCGGCCCCAAACCCAGGCCGAACAGCAGCACGCCCAGCAGCAGCACACCCAGCGTGGGCAGGGCGCGCAGTCCGTTGACGGCGCCGACGACCAGAAGCGTGCCGCGGCCGGTGTGCCCGATGATCAGCCCGATCGGGACGGCGATCAGCGCCGACGCGCCCACCGCGATCGCGGTGTATTCCAGATGCTCCAGGATCCGCGCCGCCAGCCCGACGGGACCGGCCCAGTTGTCCGCGGTCAGGAGGTAGGAGAGGGCCTGCTGCACAAAGCTCATCGCGCTCCGCCCACCACCGGGGCCACCACCGACCGGCGGCGCGGGGTGCGCCCGGCCCGTTCCCACGGCGTGGCCAGACGGCCCGCCACGACGATGAGCGCGTCGATGGCGATCGCCAGCACGAACAGTGCGACGATGCCGGCGACGATCTGATCGCTCTTGTCGGTCTGGTACCCCTCGGTGAACCAGGTGCCCAGGCCGCCGATGCCGATCACCGAACCGACCGAGACCATCGCGATGTTCGTCACCACTACCACGCGCAGCCCGGCGACGAGCACCGGAATGGACAGCGGCAGTTCGACTCTCAGCATCCGCTTGAGCCCCGGGTAGCCGATGGCGGTGGCGGCGTCGCTGATCTGGGCGGGCACCGCGTCCAGCGCCTCGAGCACCGCCCGCACCAACAGCGCGGCGGTGTAGGCCGTCAGCGCCACCATGACGTTGGCCTCGTCGAGGATCCGGGTTCCGATGATCGTCGGCAACACCACGAACAGCGCCAGCGACGGGATGGTGAACACCACGCTGGCCGTCGCCGTCGTCAGCCGCCGGGCAATCGGCGCGCGCTGCACCAGCACGCCCAGCGGCACCGCGATCGCCAACCCGATCACGACCGGCACCAACGACAGCCGCAGATGGACCACGGTCAGGGCCCAGGCGTCGTCCAGGTGGGTGAGTAGGTAGTGCATGCCTAGGCCCTTCGCCGGGCTTCCACCACGGCCAGCACGTCGGCGGCCAGCACGCCGCCGATGAGCTTGCCCCCGTCGTCGACGGCCACCCCCAGGCCCGACGGCGACGACAGCGCGGCGTCGAGCGCGTGGCTGAGGTTGCCGTCGGGGCGGAACACTGACCCGACGCCGCCCATGCTGTCGGGCAGCGACGCGCCCGCGCGGTGCTTGCGCAGGCCTTCGGCGTCGATCCAGCCCACCGGGGCGCCCGCCGCGTCGACCACCACAGCCCAGCCGGCGGGCGGCCCGGCCTCGGGGAGGCTGGCCTCGGCGATCCGCTCGATGTCGTGCAACGGCAACCCGTCCGCGCCCATCAGCTGCAACCAGCGGTAGCCACGGCCGAGACCGATGAACCGGGCGACGAATTCGTTGGCCGGGCGCGACAGCAGTTGCGCGGGTTCGTCGTACTGCTGCAGCACGCCGTCGGAGAACACCGCTATCCGTTCGCCGAGGCGCAGCGCCTCGTCGATGTCGTGCGTGACGAACACGGTGGTCTTGTGCAATTCGCTTTGCAGACGCAGTATTTCGTTCTGCAGCTCGTGGCGCACCACCGGGTCGACGGCGGAGAACGGCTCGTCCATCAACAGGATCGGCGGGTCCGCGGCGAGCGCGCGCGCCACGCCGACGCGCTGTTGTTCCCCGCCGGAGAGCTGGGCAGGGTAGCGGGTGGCGATCTTGGCGTCCAACCCGACGCGCTCGAGCACCCCGTAGGCGACCTTGCGGGCGTCCCGGCGGGATCGGCCCTTGAGCACCGGAACCGTTGCCACGTTGTCGATTACGCGCTGATGCGGCATCAGGCCGGCGTGCTGGATGACGTAGCCGATCCCCAGGCGCAGCCGCACCGGGTTGACGGTCGAGACGTCCGCCCCGTTGACGGTTATCCTGCCGGAGGTCGGTTCGATCATCCGGTTGATCATCCGTAACGCCGTGGTCTTGCCGCTACCCGAAGACCCGACGAATACCGTCAATTCGCCGTTGGGTACCACCAGGCTGAGCTGGTCGACCGCGGTCGTCCCGTCGGCGAACACCTTGGTGACATTGTCGAATACGATCAACGCGGTTGGCCGATCGGGCGATTGAAGCCGTTGTCGCGCACCCAGTTTCGCGCCGCCTGGTTGGGATCGATGCCGGAATTGCCCGATACCGCGGCGTTTAAGCCGGCCAGGCCGGCGGTGGTCAGCTTAGCCGAGACCGCGTCCAGCACGTCCTTGAGACGGTCCGATTTCTTCTGCGAATTCACCAGCGGCACAATGTTGCCGGCCAGGAAGTTGTGCTGCGGGTCCTCGAGCGCCACCAGATGATTCTGCAGGATCGCCGGCGAGGTGCTGAAGATGTTCGCGGCCGTCACCTTGCCCCCCACCAATGCGCGCACGGTGACCGCGCCGCCGCCGTCGTTGATCGCGACGAAGTTGCCCGGGGCGATGTTGAGTCCGTACTTCTGGCGCAGACCCGGCAACCCGGACGGGCGCGTCTCGAACGCCGAGGGCGCCCCGAACCGGACGTCCGGCGAGTGCGCCGCCAGGTCGCCGATCGTCTTGAGGTTCCAGTCGCGGGCCGTGCCGCTTGTGACGGTGACCGTGTCGGTGTCCGAAGCCGGCGACGGCGTCAGGATGGACAGGTCACCGGGCAGCTTCTTGTACAGCTCCAGCTCGACGTCGTCGAGCATGGTCGCGGTGGAGTCGGGAGCGAAGTACAACAGCAGGTTGCCGATGTATTCGGGCACCAGGTCGATGGAATGATCCTTCAGCGCAGGCACGTACGTCTCCCTGCTGCCGATGCCCATACGCCGGCCGATCTCGAAGCCGTTGGCCTGCAACGCTTCCGCGTAGATCTCAGCGACGATCTCCGATTCGGGAAAGTCACCGGAGCCGACCACGATGGATCTCGGGCTGCGCGTCTGCGCTCCCAGCGGATCGGAGTTGCTGCACGCCGCGACCAGGCATATCGCGGCCAGCAGCGCCGCCGCCCGCGTCCTCATACCGCTGACACTAACGGCAGAAGCGCTGCGGCGCCGAGGGGTCGCACGGGTGGTTTTGGGTGGATTTGTTTCAATCTGCGCAGGATGGGACAAAGATGACAGTATGAGCGGCCAAATCCCTGCCACGCCTCCCCCGCCTCCCCCGCCGCCGCCGGATCCACAACACGGCGCGATGGCCAAGGAACCGGCCATCGGGTTCACCCGCGCCGGCGCCCTGTGGACTTCCCTGATCGCCGGGTTCCTGATCCTGATCCTGTTGCTGATCTTCATCGCTCAGAACACGGATTCGGCGGCGTTTGCGTTCTTGGGCTGGCGCTGGAGCCTGCCGCTGGGTGTGGCCATCCTGCTGTCGGCGGTGGTGGGCGGCCTGATCACGGTGGCGGCCGGCACCGCGCGGATCATTCAGCTGCGCCGCGCCGCGAAGAAGCATCACGCGGCGGCACACTCGACACCCTGAGGGCGCGAGGGATCAGCCGGGCAGCTTGGCGAGCTCCGCGAGGCCGCGGGAGATCAGCGGCGCGACCACCTCCGGCGTGTGCTCGGATTCTTTCCCGCTGGCCAGGTCCGACATGCGCCGTCGGAAGTCGATGCCGGCCGCGATGATGGCCAGCTTGAAATAGGCCAGCGCCATGTAGAACTCCCAATGCGCCAGCGGCAGCCCGGCCACCAGCGAGTAGCGGTCGGCCAGCTCGTCGGCCGTCGGCAACAGCGGCGACGTCCACGCGGCCTGCGCGTTGACGATCAGGTCCAGCGCCGGGTCGCGGTAGACGCACATCAGGGCGGCGTCGGACAGCGGGTCCCCGAGGGTCGAGAGCTCCCAGTCCACGACCGCGCGGACCTTCGTCGGGTCGTCGGCGTCGAGGATGGTGTTGTCGATCCGGTAGTCGCCGTGCACGATCGAGGTCCGGCTCTGCTGCGGGATGGATTGGCTTAGGCCCGAATGCAGGCGTTCGACGTCGGCGTCGCGGTGGTCGTCGGGCAGCCGCACCAGCTCCCACTGCGAACCCCAGCGCCGCACCTGGCGCTCCAGGTAACCGCTGGGCTTGCCAAAGTCGGCCAGTCCCACGGCGTTCGGGTCGACGCTGTGGAGATCGACGAGCACCCGGATCAGCGAGTCGACGCAGGCGTCGATGACGGTGTGACTGAACGCTTCGAGCTGCGCGCGCCGCCGCACCACCTGACCGGCAACGAATTCGACGATCTGAAACGGCGCGCCCAGCACCGAGTCGTCCTCGCACAGCGCGATCGTGCGCGCCACCGGAACGGGCGTCTCCTGCAGCGCGGCGACGACCTTGTATTCGCGGGCCATGTCGTGGGCCGAGGGTGTCAGGCCGTGCAGCGGCGGGCGCCGCACCAGCCAGCTGGTCGCGTCGTCGTACACCCGGAACGTCAGATTCGAGCGGCCGCCGGAGATGAACTCGCCCCGCAGCTCGCCGTCGCGGCCTATCCCGAGCGAACGCAGGTACCGGTCCAGCGAGGCCAGGTCGAGCCCGTCGAGTCGGTCAACTGAAGTCACTCGAACTTGTTTACCACCGCTGATGTCGGTCACCTTCACCACCGCCGGATTGCCCGACTCCACCTCAGGCCGTTCCATGGCCTGCATTGTCGCCGAGCGGCCGCTGATTTCTAGGAAGCAGGTCCCACACGTGTTCGACCGTGTTGATTCCGGCCACCGTCGCCTGACCGGTCCGCGAGAACAGCAGCCGGGTCACCGACGCGTAGTCGACGGGGAAGGACAACAACCGCCTGGTGCCCAGGATCTCGTGCAGCAGGACGTTGATCACCCCGCCATGGCTGAACACCGCGACCGTGTCCTCCGGGTCGGCGGCGGCGACGAGGTCGTCGACCCCCGCGCGGACGCGCGCGCGAAACGCGTCCTCGTCGACCGCGCTGGGCAGATGCCCCTCGGCCAGGCGGGCCCATTCCTCCGGCCGTTCCGCCTTGATCTGCTCGACGGGGATGTAGACCGGAAGGTCGCGGTCGTATTCGGCGAATCGGTCGTCGATCTCGACAGGCAGCCGGCGGGTGGCCGCCACGGGTTCGGCGGTCTGGACGGCGCGCCGCTGCGGGCTGCTCACCACCCGCGCGATGGGAAACCGCGCGAGCGCGTCGGGCAGGCGCTCGACCTGCGCCCACCCCTGCTCGGACAGGTCCGGGTCGGAGCCCTCGCCGTGTTCGCTGCGCAGCGGTAACGCGTGCCGGACCAGCAGCACTTGCATGTTTGTTCCCGTCGTCGGATGGTGGGCAGCGCCCAGTTTCTCATCGCGCCCCGCGACGCCGGCCTCGAGGAGGAGAGATGACACAACCGCAGATGGATTGGGACGCTGCATACCGGCAAGAAACTCCGCCGCCGTGGAGCATCGGCCGTCCGCAGCCCGAGCTCGCGGCGCTGATCGACGAAGGCAAGATCCGCAGCGAGGTCCTGGACTCCGGCTGCGGGCACGCCGCCCTGTCGCTCGCCCTCGCCGCGCGCGGCCACACCGTCGTGGGCCTGGACGCCAGCGCTACCGCGGTCGAGGCCGCGGCCGCCGCAGCCGCCGAACAAGGCCTGACGACAGCGACTTTCGCGCAGGCCGACGTCACCAGCTTCGGGGGCTACGACGGTCGGTTCGCCACGATCCTGGACAGCGGCCTGTTCCATGCGCTGCCGCCGGAGCGCCGCCAGGACTATCTGCAGTCGATCTTTCGGGCCGCGGCGCCGGGAGCCGCGCTGTACATCCTGGCGTTCGCCGCGGGGGCCCTGGGCCCGCAGGGCGCAGACCGGCCCGGCCCGCGCGGCTTCACCGAGATCGAGCTGCGCGACGCGGTCGCGAAGCTGTGGCACATCGACGACATCCGCCCCGCCAAGCTCTACGGCAACGCCGGCGCCCTCGCGGCTGCCGGTGACCCGTTGCCCGACGTCGAACACGACGGCGAGGGCCACTTCATGGCGCCGGGCTTCCTGCTGAGCGCCCACAAGCCGTGACAATGACGGCACTCCAAGGCTTCCGGACACCTGCGGAGAATGCTATTCTCCGCACGGAGATTGGGGTGTGCAGCCTATGGCCAGTGTCAGCGAGACCCAACTGGACCCGAGCGTCCTTGCCCGTTGGCTGGATGCGAGCCGCGCGCCGGGCGCCGGCGAGCAACCGGTGCTGGAGCAGCTCAAAGGCGGCTCCCAGAACACCCTGTACCTGATCGAGCGCGGCGGTGAGCGCATGGTGCTGCGGATGCCGGGCGCCCGCGCCGACGCGGCCCGCATCGACGGCTTGCTCCGCGAGATCCGGTTGGTTCGCGCGCTGTCGGGCACCGACGTGCCACACGCGGCGCTGATCGCCGCGGACGACACCGGCACCGTGCTGGGCATGCCGTTCTACCTGATGCAGGCGATCGACGGGTGGAGCCCGGTGGACGGCGGGTGGCAGGCGCCGTTCGACACCGACCTGGAGGCCCGCCGTGGGTTGGCGTTCCAGTTGGTCGAGGGCGCCGCCAAGCTGGGCCGGGTGGACTGGCGCGCGCAAGGACTCGAGGGCTTCGGTCGCCCGGACGGATTCCACGAACGACAGGTCGATCGCTGGCTGAAGTTCCTCGACGCCTACAAGGTGCGCGAGCTGCCCGGACTGCACGAGGCCGCCGACTGGCTGCGCGACAACCGGCCCTCCCACTACAAGCCGGGCATCATGCACGGCGACTACCAGTTCGCCAATGTGATGTTCGCGCACGGGGCGCCGGCGCGGCTGGCCGCGATCGTGGACTGGGAGATGACGACGGTCGGCGATCCGCTGCTGGATCTCGCGTGGGCGCTGCTGGGCTACGACGGCGAGGAGCCCAGCACCGACGGCTTTTACCTGGACATGCGCGGCATGCCGAGGCGCAGCGAATTGCTCGAGCACTACGAGAAGATCAGCGGGCTGTCCACCGAGAACATCGACTATTACCTGGTGCTGGCCAACTGGAAGCTCGGCATCGTGCTGGAGAAGACCTACGCGGCGGGGGTCAAGACCGGAAAGGTCGACCCGACCATTCAGGATACATTCGGGGCGATGATCCCGCGGCTCATCGCCACCGCGGCCGAGCTCGCCGGGGCGCGCTGAAATGGGCTACGCGGAACAGCTTTTCGACCTCACCGATCGCGTCGTGCTGATCACCGGCGGCAGCCGCGGACTGGGACGCGAGATGGCGTTCGCCGTCGCCAACTGCGGGGCCGACGTGGTGATCGCCAGCCGCAACATGGACAACTGCGTGTCCACCGCCAAGGAGATCGAGGCCGAGACCGGCCGCTCCGCCATGCCCTATCAGGTGCATGTGGGGCGCTGGGACCAGCTCGACGGCCTGGTCGAGGCCACCTACGAGCGGTTCGGCAAGGTCGACGTGCTGATCAACAACGCGGGCATGTCGCCGCTGTACGACAAACTGACCGACGTCACCGAGAAGCTCTTCGACGCGGTGCTCAACCTGAACCTCAAGGGGCCCTTCCGGTTATCGGCATTGGTGGGCGAGCGGATGGTCGCGGCGGGGCGCGGGTCGATCATCAACGTGAGCACGGCGGGATCGTTGCGCCCTGCCCCGGACATCGTTCCCTACGCCTCGGCCAAGGCGGGCCTGAACGCCATGACCGAAGCGTTGGCCAAGGCGTTCGGGCCGGACGTGCGGGTCAACACCCTGATGGCGGGGCCGTTCCTGACCGACGTGAGCAAGGCGTGGAACCTCGAGGCGGCCGACGGCAAGCCGTTCAGGCATCTGGCGTTGCAGCGCGCCGGCGACCCGCGCGAAATCGTCGGCGCCGCACTATTTCTGGCGTCCGACGCCTCCAGTTTCACCACCGGTTCGATCCTGCGGGCCGACGGCGGAATCCCTTAAAGCGATTAGGAGCATTCGAATGTCTTGGGACTTTTCCACCGAACCGGAGTTCGAAAAAAAACTGGACTGGATCCGCGAGTTCGTGCACGAGGAGGTGGAACCCCTCGAGGTGCTGTTCCCCGGCTGCGAATTCCTGACGCTCAATGACGAGCGCCGCCGCATCGTCGATCCGCTCAAGCAGCAGGTTCGCGACAACGGTTTGTGGGCACCGCATTTGGGGCCCGAACTCGGCGGGCAGGGGTTCGGGGCGGTCAAGCTCACGCTGATCAACGAGATCCTCGGCCGCAGCCCGTGGGCGCCGATCGTGTTCGGGACGCAGGCGCCGGATACCGGCAACGCGGAGATCATCGCCCGCTTCGGAACGCAGGACCAAAAGGACCGCTATCTGGCCGGGCTGCTGTCCGGGGAGATCTTTTCCTGCTTCTCGATGACCGAGCCGCAGGGCGGCGCGGACCCGCGGGTCTTCACCACCCGAGCGGTCCGCGACGGCGACGACTGGATCATCACTGGGCGAAAGTACTTCTCCTCCAATGCGTCCGTCGCCTCGTTCTTCATCGTCGTCGCGATCACCGACCCCGACGTGCCCGTCCACCAGGGCGCCTCGACGTTCCTGATCCCGGCCGGCACCCCGGGCCTGAACGTGGAGGCCAACCACCACCTCGTCGGCGCCGACCCGCACGAGCCCGGGCATTCCCTGGTCCGGTACGACGGGGTGCGCGTGCCGTCCGACGCGTTGCTCGGCGAGCCCGGGCAGGGCTTCCTGATCCTGCAGACCCGCCTGGCCGGCGGGCGGCTGCACCACGCGATGCGCTCGATCGGGATGGCGCAGCGCGCCGTCGAGATGATGTCGCGGCGCGCGAAAAGCCGCTTCACCCAGGGCAGCTCGCTGGCGGACAAGCAGCTGGTGCAGGAGTTCGTCGCCGATTCCTATACGGAGTTGATCCCGTTCCGGCTGACCGTCCTGCACGCCGCGTGGCTGATCGACACCGGCGACGAGCGCGCCGCCCGCGCCGAGATCGCCGCCTGCAAGATCCTGGCGTCGCAGGTACTCAAATCGATTGCGCTGCGGGCGATTCAGGTCCACGGCGCCCTGGGTCTCACCGACCAGCTGCCGCTGGTCAACGTGCTGCTCGGCGGCATCGCGCTCGGGCTGGCCGACGGTCCCACCGAGGCGCACAAGGTGAACCTGGCGCGGATGCTGCTCAAGGGCTACGAGGCCGAAGAGGGCGACTGGCCGAGCGAGATGCTGGATGTCCGGCGCGAGGCGGCCCGCGCCAAATACGGTGAGCTCGTTGACCAGTAGCCGGGTCACCGCGGCGGTCGAGCGCGCCCTGGACGACCGGCAGCGCGAGGCGACCGAGGAGGTCGAGCGCATCCTGGCCGCGGCGGTGCGGGTGATGGAACGCGTGGCGCCCGAGGAGCCGCGGGTCAGCGACATCGTCGCCGAGGCCGGCTCGTCGAACAAAGCGTTCTACCGGTATTTCGCCGGCAAGGACGACCTCATCCTGGCGGTCATGGAACGTGGCGTGGCGATTGTCGTGTCCTACCTGCAGCACCAGATGGGCAAGGATTCCAAGCCGCAGGACCAGATCGCGCGCTGGATCGAGGGCACGCTGGCACAGGTCGCCGACCCGCAGCTGATCCGCAAGAGCCGCGCGGCGGCCGGTCAGATGTCACCCGCCAACTGGCGCGCCGTCGACCAGGAGATGATGGGCCCCCTGCGGGACCTGCTGGTCGACCCGGTCACGGAGCTGGGCAGCGCCGACGTCGACCGCGACGTCGAGGCGGTGTTCTGTTGCACGGCGGCGACGATGCGGCGATACGTGGGGTCGGCCGACCGGCCGGGTCGCGACGACATCGCACACGTCGTCCGGTTTTGCCTGCGCGGCTTGGGGGTCGAGTGATGCGCGCCGCCGTGTGCCGTTCCTACGGCACGCCGGAGGATTTGGTCATCGACGACGTCCCCGACCCCGTTCCCGGGCCCGGCCAGCTGGTGGTTCGGGTGCACGCCGCGGCGGTCAACTTCCCGGACGTGCTGTTGATCGCCGGCAAATATCAGGTCAAGATCCCGGTGCCGTTCGTTCCGGGCAGCGAGCTCGCCGGAGAGGTGATGGCGGTCGGCGTCGGCAGCGCGTTTCGCCCGGGGCAGCGGGTCTGCGCGACCACCCCGACCGGTGCGTTTGCCGAGCAGGCGCTGCTCGACTCGGGATCGGCCGCGCTCATCCCCGACGGCGCCGACTTCGCGTCGGCCGCGGCGTTCGGTGTCACCTACCGCACCGCGTATCACGCGCTGCGCTCGATTGCCGGAGTGGCGCAGGGTGATTGGGTGGTCGTGCTGGGCGCCGCCGGTGGCGTGGGGCTGGCGGCCGTCGACCTGGCGGTGGCCATGGGGGCGCGGGTGCTTGCCGCGGCGTCCAGCCCGGAAAAGCTCGAGCTGTGCCGGCGGCGCGGCGCCGAGGCCACCGTCGACTACGACCGCGAAGACCTCAAGTCGCGCATCCGCGAGCTCACCGGCGACGCCGCCCGGGCGGTCCTCGACCCCGTCGGCGGGCCGTATGCGGAGCCCGCGCTGCGGGGCCTGGCCCGGGGCGGCACCTTCATCACCCTCGGCTACGCCTCGGGCACCATCCCGGCCATCCCGCTGAACCTGGTCCTGCTCAAGGGGATAACCGTGCGCGGCATGGAGATCCGCACCTTCATGGGCGACCGGCCCGACGACGCGGCGCGCGACATGCGGGAGCTGGCGGAGATGTTCGCCGCCGGCACCATCCGGCCCTACATCGGGGCACGGTTCGCCCTGTCCGAAACCGCGGCCGCTTTGCGGCATGTTGCCGAGCGAAAGGTGCTGGGCAAGGTCGTCATCGACGTCTGCTGAGGGCTACGGCGTGACGATGTTGAAGGCCGGGTCGGGCCGGTCAAGCGCACCGAGGAAGGCCTGCAGCGCCGACTGGTCCCCCGAGACGTCCAGCCCGGGCGAGGAGAAATCGCCCGTCGCCGCGGCCAGTAACCGTAACTTGCTGTCCGCCTTGACCGTAACGGTCGCCGTCGCCGGGTCGGCCGCGACTCGGCGATACACGAGCACGCCGTTGCGCAGGGTGAGCCGGTAGTTGGTGGCCGCGTCGGCGAAGCTGATGTCCAGGGCGATGTCGAGGTCCCAGCTGCGCGGGCCGTTGACGGCGATGGCGAGGCTGTCGAAGATCTGCTCCGGCGTCAGCTGGGAAAGCATGGTCGGAGAGGCGACTTGCGCCGCGGTGCCGAAGTTGCCGTCGCGCAGTTCGGCGGCCCCGCTCAGGAAGAAGTTGCGCCACGTGGCGTTCTCGGCGCCGTAGGCCAGCTGTTCCAGCGTGTCGGAGTACAGCGCGCGGGCGGCCGCGTGCCCGCTGTCGGTGAAGATGGCGTGATCGAGCAGCGTTGCCGCCCAACGGAAGTCACCGGCGTCGAAAGCGGCCTGGGCGAGCTCGACAACCCGGTCGATGCCGCCCATCGCGTCGACATAGCGGGGGGCGATCGCCTCCGGCGGATGGGGCCACAGCCGCCCGGGATTGCCGTCGAACCAACCCATGTAGCGCTGGTAGACCGCCTTGACGTTGTGGCTCACCGAGCCGTAATACCCGTGGGTGTGCCACGCCCGCTCCAGAGCGGGCGGCATCCGAAACGCCTCGGCGATCTCGACGCCGGTGTGCCCCTGGTTGAGCAGCCGCAGCGTCTGGTCGTGCAGGTAGGCGTACAGATCGCGTTGCAGCGAAAGGAATTCGACGATGGCCTCCCGGCCCCAGGTGGGCCAGTGGTGGGAGGCGAACACGACGTCCGCGCGATCGGCGAAGGTGTCGATGGCCTCGGTGAGGTAGCCCGACCAGGCGTGCGGGTCACGCACCAGCGCGCCGCGCAGGGTTAACAGGTTGTGCAGGTTGTGGGTGGCGTTCTCGGCCATGCACAGCGCGCGGAGCCGCGGGAAATAGAAGTGCATTTCGGCCGGCGCCTCGGTGCCGGGCGCCATCTGGAACTCGATCTCCACGCCGTCGATGGTGTGCTTCTCGCCGGTCTCGCGGATGTCGAGGGTCGGCACGATGATGCCGATCTCGCCGGTGGACGCGGCCTGACCCAGCCCGCAACCCACGTGGCCCCGCGGTCCGCGCTCCAGCATGGAGCCGTACATATAGGTCGCGCGGCGGGTCATCGCCGGGCCCGCATAGACGTTCTCCTGAACGGCGTGCGCGGTGAAGCCCTCCGGCGCCAGCACCGCCACCGCGCCGCTGTCCACGGCTGCCTGCGTGGTGACACCCAGCACGCCGCCGAAGTGATCGACGTGGCTGTGGGTGTAGATCACCGCGATGACGGGGCGATCCCCGCCGCGGTGGGTGCGATACAGCGCCAGCGCCGCCGCCGCGACCTCGGTGGAGATCAGCGGGTCGATGACGATGACGCCGGTGTCGCCCTCGACGAAGGTGATGTTCGAGATGTCCAGGCCGCGGACCTGGTAGATGCCCGGCACCACCTCGTAGAGGCCCTGCTTGGCGGCCAGGGTCGACTGGCGCCACAGGCTCGGGTGCACGGACGTCGGCGCGTCACCCCCGAGGAAGGAGTAGGCGTCGTTGTCCCACACCACGCGGCCGTCGGCCGCCTTGATGACGCACGGGGACAGGGCCGCGATGAAGCCGCGATCGGCGCTCTCGAAGTCCCTCGTGTCCGCGAATGGCAGGGCGTGTTTGCGATGGGCCGACTCGATGACGGCGGCCGGGGGCTTGTGGTCCACGGCAACACAGTGCCATCAATGCGCCCTCCGGAGGAAGGACGCGGGCGGAGCTGGCGGGTTAACCGGAGCGAAACAATTTCGGCCAACCTCTTTTCTGCGGATCGGCAAACCCGCATACTGCCTTGACGGTTCTTAATGTGGAGAGCCGCAACGATCGGGCAAAGGAGAACAGGTGAAGCGTGGACTGACTGTCGCGGTGGCCGGTGCGGCGATTTTGGCCGCGGGCATTTCCGGGTGTTCGAGCAACAAGTCGAGCACGAGCGGTAGTGCGAACGGCACGTCGGTTGCGGTTGCCACCCCGGGAAGCGGCGCGGCTGCGCCGACGGTGACCATCGACGGCAAGAACCAGAACGTGACCGGCTCCGTCGTGTGCACGACGGTCGGCGGCAACACGACCATCGCGGTCGGTGGTGCGGCGACCGGCATCTCCGTCGTGCTCGCCGGTGACAACACGGTGAAGTCCGTCGGACTCGGCAACGTCAACGGCGTGACGCTCGCGTACGCGCAGGGCTCCGGCCAGGGCAACGCCTCGGCGACCAAGAACGGCAACACCTACAAGGTCACCGGCACCGCCACCGGGGTAGACATGGCCAACCCGATGCAACCGGTGAACAAGCCGTTCGAAATCGACGTGACTTGCTCCTAACTCAGTGATGCGGGCGGTTGCCACCCGTTGAGTGGCAACCGCACCGTGAACTCGGTGTGACCGGGTGCGCTGTCGACCGTGATGGTCCCGTTGTGCGCCTTGACGACAGCGGAGACGATCGCCAAGCCCAGCCCCGTGCTGCCGCCTTTGCGCGAGCGCGAGGAATCGCCGCGGGCGAACCGCTCGAACACCTCGGACTGCAGCCCCGCCGGGATGCCGGGGCCGTTGTCGATGACCTGCAGCACGGTCTGCGCCGGCTCGCTGCTCAACCGCGTCGTCACGACGGTGCCGGGCGCGGTGTGCACGCGCGCGTTGGCCAGCAGGTTCGTCAGCACCTGCTGCAGGCGCGCCGCGTCACCGGTGACGACCACCGGCTCCTCGGGCAGGTCCAGCTCCCACTGGTGCTCCGGCCCGGCGACGTGCGCGTCGCTGACGGCGTCGACCGCCAGGCGCGACAGGTCCACCGGTTGCCGCTCCAGCGGCCGCCCGGAGTCCAGGCGCGCGAGCAACAGCAGGTCCTCGACGAGGCGGGTGATCCGCTCGGTCTCGGAAGCCACCCGGCTCATGGCGTGCGCGACGGCCTCGCGGTCGTCTCCCATGCGCTGGGTGAGCTCGGTGTACCCCCGGATCGCGGCCAGCGGCGTGCGCAGTTCGTGGCTGGCGTCGGCGACGAACTGGCGCACCCGGGTCTCGCTGGCCTGCCGCGCCGACAGCGCGGCCGCGATGTGATCGAGCATCCGGTTCAGCGCCGAGCCGAGCTGGCCCACCTCGGTGGCGGGGTTCGCGTCGGACTCGGCCACCCGCACCGGCAACTCGACCTCGCCGCGGTCCAACGGGAGCTCGACCACCTCGCTCGCGGTTTGCGCGACGCGGCGCAGCGGGGCCAGCGCCCGCCGGATGATGACGACGCCGGCGGTGGTCGCGGCGACCAGCGCGATCACCGTGACGATCCCGAGGATGACCAGCATCCGGATCATGGTGGCGTCGATGTTCGACATCGACAGGCCGGTGACGATGACGTCCCCGCCGCTGCGGCTCGGGGCGGCCACCACGCGGTATCGACCGAGTCCGTCGAGGTCGAGCGTCACCGCCCTGCGGCTGCCGGCGATGTGCTCCAGTTGCGTCTGCGCGGCCGGGGTCAATGCGGCCCGGGCGCCGTCGCTCGTCAGGTATCCCGCGTCGACGATCTTGCCGTCGGTGATCACCGCGGCGACCATGCCGGCCGGCTGGCCCGGGGCATCCAGGAACCGCGGGCCGGGGCCCGGTCGCGGATAGAAGTGCGACTCGTGGCGCCAGCCCGGGCGTTTCGGTTCGGGGTACATCAGCGCCGAGCGGTAGGAAGTTCCGGCGAGCTGCCCGTCGAGTTGTGCGACGAGGTGGTGCAGTAGCGCCAGTTCGGTCGCCGCGGTGATGCCGATGCAAACCACGGCGAGCATGACGATCTGGCCGACCAGCAGCCGGAGCCGAAGTGACCAGACCCGCCGCGTCCTAGCGGGCCGGCTTGAGGACATAGCCCGCGCCGCGCAGCGTGTGGATCATGGGTTCACGACCGTTGTCGATCTTCTTGCGCAGGTAGGAAATGTAGAGCTCGACGATGTTCGATCGCCCACCGAAGTCGTAACTCCACACCCGGTCCAGGATCTGGGCCTTGCTCAGCACCCGCTTGGAGTTGCGCATCATGAACCGCAACAGCTCGAACTCGGTGGAGGTCAACGAGATTGGTTCGCCCGCGCGGCTCACCTCGTGGCTGTCCTCGTCCAGCACCAAGTCGCCGACCACCAGTTGCGCCCCGCTGTCGACGGTGGTCACCCCGGTGCGACGAAGAAGCGCCCGCAGCCGCAGTACCACCTCTTCGATGCTGAAGGGTTTGGTCACATAGTCGTCGCCGCCCGCGGTCAGGCCGGCGATGCGGTCTTCCACCGCGTCCTTGGCCGTCAGCAGCAGTACCGGCAGCTGCGGATTGTCCTCGCGCAGTTTGTGCAGCACGTCCAGGCCGCTCATGTCGGGGAGCATCACGTCGAGGACGACCACGTCGGGCCGCTGGGCCCGGGCCGCCGCGATGGCCGACGATCCGTCGCCCGCGGTGGAGATCGTCCAGCCCTCGTATCGCAGGGCCATGGACACCATTTCGGCCAACACCGCTTCGTCGTCGACGACGAGCACATTGATCGGGTTGCCGTCCGCACGGCACATGACAACCCGCTCGACCGAGGCTCGGGACTGCGTCACAGCTTCCAGTATCCGCGCCCGACTGAGCCGACGCTATGCCGTTCCTTTGTGTGGCCTGTGAAAAGATCGCGTGACTGGCGAGCAGTCACGCGATCCGGCATCCCGGTGGATGGTTAGTACCAATACCGCCTGCCCGCGACCGGCCGGCCGACGGACCCGAGGATCCACAACACTGCGCCGATGACGAGCACGACGATGCCGATCTCCCATAGCAGCGGGAGGCTGAACACAAATCCGAGAATGAGTAGCACTATGCCGAGGATGATCATGACAACTTCCTTTTGTGAGGGGTCTTGGCCACTTCTAGACCACTGCTAGACCACTGGGCATTGAACTTGGCTGCGGGACATGGCAATCCTTGACTTTCGGATTCACGCCCGCGTAATTCAGGGGACCGGCGATTACCGTCAGTGCGATGTTTCCCGCAGTGACACAATTCGTTGCGCCGCCCTTGAAGTAGTCGCGCTGAAACGCCGCGAAAACCCCGATGAGCAGCCAGATCAGGACAACCGCGCCGATCACTCCGCGACCACCCATGGTGACCTCCATTTTGTTCGAGAAAATTTCTCGTGCGCCTAGCGTTACCCGTTGCACCCATGTCTAAACGTGGCCCCCAGTGCCGCTTTCGGGGCCAGTTACTGCGAATGCGCCGCGAGCCAGGCCTCCGCCCGCTTCCTCGACGCACGTGAAAGCCACGCGTCCTGGATCAGCTCGGCCAGTTCCGTCGTCGTGATCTCCGCCAGTCGGCCGGCCCGCACGAGGACCGAGGGATGCCCGTCGAAATGGCTGGTCGTGAAGAACGGCGACGCGGGATCCTGGACGAGCGCGAGCTTGTCGCTTTCCGACTCCACCCAGAGCATGATCACGTCGCCGTAGCGTTCGCCGGTGTCCGGGTCCGTCGCGTCGGGCTGCGGAGTGCGGAAGAACACGAACGACTTTCCGCCCACCTGATAGATGGGGTTGCCCTTAGGGCCTTCCATGCGCTTGACGTGTGGCATCGACGCGGCGATCCGATGCACGTCGCTCACCCGGGCCGGCCGATCAGCCATAACCGCGAGGTTACCGCGATGGGTAGCATGGCGAGCGGGGTTGCGGTGAAGGGGGATTGAAATGGGTTGCTCTCGGCGGAGCTCCCGAGGCGCGGCGCCGTGACCGACACCCTGTTCGCGGACGTCTCGGAATTCCAAGTGCCCGTGGACGATTCCTATCCGTACCGGGTGCTTTCCATCCGCGTCTGCGACGGCACCTATCGAGATCACAACTTCGCGGCCAACTACGCATGGCTGCGCGGGGCGTTGGACAGCGGACGCCTGACGTTCGGGATCGTGTACACCTACGTGCGGCCCAACTGGCTGGACAACGCCGACACCGTGCGCTCGATGATCGATGCCGCCGGCGGAATGCACCCACGGGTCGCGCTCATGCTCGACGTCGAAGCGGGCGGCAACCCGCCCGGCGACGGCTCGAGCTGGATCAACAGCCTGTACTGGAACCTGGCCGACTACGCCGGCTCACCCGCGCGGATCATCGGATACGCCAACGCTTATGACTTCTCCAACATGTGGCGGACGCGGCCCGCGGGCCTGCGGGTCATCGGCGCCGGCTATGGCTCCAACCCGAACCTGCCGGGTCAAGTCGCGCACCAGTACACCGACGGCACGGGCTTCAGCCCCAACCTGCCGCAGGGGTGTCCCCCCTTTGGCATTTGCGACATGAACTCCGCAGACGGGCTGACAGCGGAAGAATTTGCCGCCGCGTGCGGCATCGGTACGAACGGAGGATGGTTGATGGCGCTCACCGACGACGAACAAGCCGAGCTGCTGAGCAAGGTCCGCGACATCTGGGACCAACTGCGGGGGCCCGGCGGCGCGGGCTGGCCGCAGCTCGGCCAGAACAGCCAGGGCCAGGACCTGACACCGGTCGACGCGATCGCGGCGATCAAGCAAGACATCGAAGCATCGAAACAGGCAGCGACCCAATAGGGTTCGCTGCGCTCAATCCGCTCGCCGCCGCGCCGACACGTACAGGGTTGGCGGCATCGCGTTTTCGGTGCCCTGCGGAATGCTGCGGTCGTAGCGGGCCATCAGCTCCGCGAAGGTCGCCGCCGACACGTCCCAGCCGTGCTCGCGCAGCCACCCGTCGACGGGCGTGCGCTCCTCGGCGTACCAGAGGTCGTCGAAGTCGGTGACCTCCGTGTCGACCAGCCGCGCGGCCGCGGCGCGCAGGCGCTGCATGTCCTCGCGCTGACGGCGAACGAGGTCGGGGTCGGTGAAGCCGGCGCCGGGCACGTTGGAAGCGAGCCAACTGCCCGGCGCGCTGAGCGCATGGATGCGCTCGAACAGCAGGTCCTGCGCCTGCGCCGGCAGATAACGGACCAGGCCCTCGGCCGACCAGACCGCCGGCCGTGACGCGTCGAACCCCGCATCCTGCAACGCCTTTGGCCAATCCTGGCGCAGGTCGATCGCCACGTTGACCAGCTCCGCGTTCGGCTGGGCGCCGTGTTCGCGCAGCGTCGTGGATTTGAATTCCAGCACCTTGGGCTGGTCCAGCTCGTACACCACGGTGCCGTCGGGCCACGGCAGCCGCCAGGTGCGGGCGTCCAGGCCGGCGGCCAGGATCACCACCTGGCGAACGCCGGCGTCGGCCGCGCCCAGGAAGAATTCGTCGAAAAACGCTGTGCGCGTGGCCATGAAGTCGATCATCAGCTGGATTCGGCTCCGCACCTCCGGTTCCAGCTCGACCGCCTTGGCCAGCAGCTTGGGGTCGGCGTAGATGCTCCACATTCCCTCGCCCGCCGCGTCGACGAACACCCGCGCGAACGGGTCGTTGATGAGCGGGTTCTCGCTCGCGGTCTCGGCGGCCCGCGCCGCGGCGACGCCCAGCGCGGTGGCTCCCACGCTTTGCGTGATGTCCCAGGAATCATTCTCGGTGCGCGGCATCGCGGTTTCCCTCCCAAGCCCGAAGTCCGTTAGTTGTCCACACTATTGTTCCAGGGCTCCGGCGGCGACGGGCGCGAGCCGCGGGTGACCTACGCTTCATCCCATGACCCGTACGCCGCAGGAGATATTTGCCCACCACGGGCAGGCGCTCGGCGCAGGCAACCTGGACGAGATCGTCGTCGACTACTCCGAGGATGCCGTGCTCATCACCCCGGCCGGCGCGGCCCGCGGCAGGCACGGCGTCCGCCGGGCCTTCGCGAAGCTGCTCGATGATCTGCCCGACGCGGCGTGGGACCTCAAGAACCAGGTCTTCGAGGGCGACGTGCTGTTCCTCGAGTGGACGGCCGATTCGCGCCTCAACCGGGTCGACGACGGCGTCGATACCTTCGTGTTCCGCGACGGCATGATCTGGGCCCAGACCGTTCGCTACACCCCGCGGCCCAGGGGCTGAACGTGGAGCCCACCAACGTCGGGGCCCTCGATGCCGTGGCGGCATGGATGTCCGAGCAGGGGCTCGGCGAGGGTCCGCTCGAGGACGTCACCAACGTCACCGGCGGAACCCAGAACGTCATGCTGCGATTCACCCGGGCCGGTCGCCCCTACGTGCTGCGGCGTGGACCGCGGCACCTGCGCCCGCGCAGCAACAGCGTGATCCTGCGCGAGACGAAAGTCCTTGCGGCGCTGGCCGGCTCCGACGTGCCGCACCCGCACCTGATCGCCACCTGCGACGACACCAGCGTGCTCGGCGACGCCGTCTTCTACTTGATGGAGCCGGTCGACGGGTTCAACGCCGGCGAGGGACTGCCGCCCTTGCACGCCGGTGACGCGAGCGTGCGGTTCGGCATGGGCCTGTCGATGGCCGACGCCCTGGCGAGGCTCGGCGCCGTCGACCACGTCGCCGTCGGCCTCGCCGACTTCGGCAAGCCGGACGGCTTCCTCGAACGTCAGGTGCCGCGCTGGCTTTCCGAACTGGACTCCTACCGCGAGTACGACGGCTACCCCGGGCCCGACATCCCGGGGATCGCGGAAGTGTCCACCTGGCTGGAGCGCCGCCGACCGACGAGCTGGAGCCCCGGCATCATGCACGGCGACTACCACGCCGCCAACGTCATGTTTTCCCGTACCGGCCCCGAGGTGGTCGCCATCGTGGACTGGGAGATGTGCACGATCGGTGACCCGCTGCTCGACCTGGGCTGGTTGCTGGCGACCTGGCGCCAGCCCGACGGGTCCAGCGTGTTCAGCCACGCCCTGGGCGGTCAGGACGGGCTGGCCAGCACCGACGACCTGTTCCAGCGATACGCCGCCAACACCACCCGCGACCTGTCGAACATCACCTGGTACACGGTGCTGGCGTGCTTCAAGCTCGGCATCGTCATCGAGGGCACGCTGGCGCGCGCCTGCGCGGGCAAGGCCGAAAAGGAGGTCGGCGACCAACTCCACGCCGCCACGGTGCACCTTTTCGAGCGGGCGCTGACGCTTATCGGCGGCGAATCCTGACGCACTAACATCTCCCTTCGTGCCGCCCTACCCCGAGAACCCCGACTTCTACTCCGAGCCGACCCAGGCCGCCTACGGCGGTTACTACGACGAGCCGGCGTCCCAGCCGCCCGAGCCCCCGACCCCCTGGTTTCGCCGCCCGGCGGCGCTGGTCGCGGCCGGTGCGACCGGTGCGATCTTGCTCGGCCTCGCGGCGTACGCGGTGGTCAAGCTGGTCGCCGGATCGCCGTCGCCGGCCCCCACCGCCACGACCACACCCGCTCCGGCGACCACGAGCGCTCCAGCGGTGACCACCACCACGGAGCCCCCCCGTCACCACGGGGGCGGAGGCGGCGCACCGACCCAGACCGTCACCGAGACCGCCCCGCCGCCGAGCACGGACACGGGAACCCCGAGCACCGACACGGGCGCCCCGAGCACCGACACCCCGACGACGACGGTCCCGCCGAGCACGGTCACCGTGTCCCCGAGCACCGAAACCAGCACGGTCACCCAGACCGTGACCATCCCGCCGCGCCGGCTGCCGTTCCAACCGCGCCCATAACCAGGACACCTCGCGGGCTCGGCGGTTAGCCTCCAAGCGTGGACGTCGGGGATTCCGTCAGGCGCTCGCTCGACCACTGGGAACACCGCGAGTGGGACACAGCGATGCTGCACGCCTGCAACGCCGTCGACGGGACCTCGAAGAAGCGCTACCCGCAGCAGGGCGTCGCGACCCGATTCAAACGCACGATCCGGGACGCGCTGGACATCTTTCAGGTGATGGCGGCGCCGGGCATCGACTTCGAACAGAGCCGCTTCCCTATCGCGGTGAAGTCGGACATGCCCGACGGCCGCCCCGACATCGCCGACGTCCTGTACGGCGTGCACCGCTGGAGCCACGGCCACGACGACGAACTGCCCGAGGGTTTCGAGCTGACCCCGCACGGGCCGCGCCCGGCGGGAGTGCAGATCTGGCGAACCGGGAAGATCCAGCTGCCCGCGTCGACGGCGATCGGCCTGTTGGCGGTCGCGGTGTTCTCACCCGAGAACAAGGGCGAGGCCATCCCCGACGGCTACCAGCTCAGCTGGTACCAGTACGTCTTTCACATCGGCATGTGGTGGGGGTGGCAGGACCACTTCCGCGAGATCATCGCCACCGCCCAGATCCCGCGGACGACTCTCGACTTCGCCGAGTCCTGGGACGACTGGTCGCCGGTTTAAAGCCGAAGCCGCCCTGCGGCTTTGACGATGGAAGACTGCTGGCATGCAATCAATCGTGCGTCCGGCGTCCGCTCAGGACGCGGGCGCGTGCGTTGCGATTTACCGCCCGTACGTGCTGGAGACGGCGATCAGCTGGGAACTCGAAGTCCCGGCCGTAGCCGAGATGGCCGCGCGGATCACCGCGGCCCACGAATGGCTCGTCCTCGAACGCGACGATCGGGTCATCGGCTTCGCGTACGGGCACGCGCTCAATCGCATGCCGACCCACCGATGGTCGACCGAGACCGGGCTCTACGTGCACCCAGACCATCACCGCACCGGCGGCGGCCGCGCGCTCTACACGCGGCTACTGCACCGGCTCGCCGAGCGCGGCTATCGGCAGGCCTTCGCCGGCATCACCCAACCCAACGAGGCCAGCAACGGCTTCCATCGATCCTTCGGGTTCGAGGAGGCCGGGCTGTACCGGCGCGTGGAATGGAAGCACGGCCGCTGGCACGACGTCGCATGGATGCAACTGGACCTGGTCGGCTCGACCGACCACGAAGCGCCACCCAGCCCGATCGTCTGACCGAGCCGCCCTACCGCAAACTCGAATCCGGGATGGGCCGCACACGCCCGCCCCGGATCGGAAAGATTTAGGGTTTAGCGACCGCCGGCGCCGCCACCGAGGCGGCCACCCGCGCCGCCACCGGCCACACGGCCACCCGCGCCACCGCCGAGGCGACCGCCGGCGCCACCGCCGACGCGTCCACCCGCGCCACCACCAACGCGGCCACCCGCACTGCCACCGATTGTTTGCACAAAACTGCTCGTGATCATGAGCCGGACATTATCGCCGAATACTCGCGGCCACAACCAACTTCGTCTGAACGGTTCGGCTACACCGAGATGCCGCCGGGACCGTCGAGGTTCCCCCGCCAACGCGGCACACGTCGACCGCGGCCCAACCTGGGCGACGACCCGACAGCGCATATCAGGTCAACGAATCCATGCGGGTAGCGCCTTGGCGTTGATTTCGGTGCGAGCTAGGGCCCGCTGGGTACACTACGACCCAGGCTTGCCTTGGGTGCCGGACAGCAGCCCACCAGCACCGCCTTTACCGCCGGTACCCCCGACCGCGCTCCCGCCGTTACCGCCGTTGCCGATAAGGACGGCGTTGCCGCCGTCACCGCCGACACCGCCCAAGCCGCCGGCGCCGCCGTTGCCCCCGTTACCGATCAGCCCGGCGTCGCCACCCCTACCGCCGGTCCCGCCGGGGACAAGGCTGGCACCGCCGTCGCCTCCGTTGCCGAACAACAGCCCGCCGTTCGCGCCGGCCTGCCCATCCCCAAACGCATTGCCACCGTTGCCGGCGAGCAGCCCAGCGTGGCCGGCGGTTAGGCCGTTCCCGCCGTTGCCCAACGCGATTGCGTTGCCACCGGCACCGTCGACCGCGCTGCCTCCGTTGCCGAACAGTAGCCCGCCGTTCGCACCGGCCTGCCCAGCCACACTTGCATTGCCACCGTTGCCGGCGAGCACCCCGGCATGGCCGGCGGCGCCGCCGGACGTGCCGGTCCCGCCGCTACCGCCACTGCCGAACACGAACGCGCTACCGCCGATACCACCGGCCGCACCGCTACCGGCGCCGCCATTGCCGCCGCTGCCGAGCAGCAGGCCGCCGGCACCACCGGCCCCGCCGGCCCCGCCGATGCCGCCGGCCCCGCCGATGCCGCCATTGCCGATCAGCCCGGCGCTCCCGCCGGCACCACCGGCCTGACCGGCCGCGCCGGACCCACCGTTGCCGCCGTTGCCGAACAAGATCCCGCCGGCCCCGCCGTCCTGCCCGGTGCCCGGGGCCCCATTGGCGCCGTTGCCGATCAGCGGGCGCCCAAACGTCGTCTGGGCAGGCGCATTCACCGCGTTGAGCGCCTGCTGCATCGGTGACGCGTTGGCAGCCTCGGCGCTGGCATACTGCGTCGAGGCGCTATCGATGAGCTGCACAAACTGCTGATGGAACGTGGCCGCCCGAGCGCTTAGCGCCTGAAAGGCCTGGGCGTGCGAGCTGAACAAGGCCGCGATGCCCTCCGACACCTCATCGGCGGCTGGCGCCAACGCACCCGTCGTCTGGGCCGCCGCAGCCGCATCGGCTGCTCTGATCGCCGAACCGATACTCGCCAGATCCGTTGCAGCCGCGTCCATCATCGCCAGCGCCGCGCTCACATATGACATGCCCCCGCCCCGTTCCTTCAGATCACCCCGTAGAAATAGCGGTAGCCACGTACCCACTCATAATCCGATTCAAACCCCTACCAACGGATCGGCGGGCCGATCCCGCCGAGCACGTGTCCCTTTCCGCTGGTTGCCTTGGTCCAAGAGTGCCGCGACGGTACTCCATTTCCCAGTGCGCCCGACGTGGGGGTCGATTGCACGATGCCCGGCACTGCATCTTCGCGGGGTCCGCCTGGCTGTGACCGCCGAGCGGACTGACCATGCCGAGGCCTTGGTCACTGCGCTATCTACGCCCACCTGCGAGACGAGGCATTGCGTTCCGCCAGTGCAGCGTTGCGACAAGTCGCCACGCCTGGTGGATAACTCCGCCCACACGAGTTCGATGGATCTTGTGACATGCGCGTGACGGTGAGGCCATCGGAGAAGTCGAGAGCGCGCAAAGGCTGATTCTCCCAAATCGAAGGTGAACCAACATTCCGTATTGCGCGCCCGAAGGGATTCGAACCCCTAACCTTCTGATCCGTAGTCAGATGCTCTATCCGTTGAGCTACGGGCGCCTGTCTTCAGTTGTCACGCGTGGCGGAGGCGAGAGGATTTGAACCTCCGGTCCCCTTTGAGGGGGACAACTCATTAGCAGTGAGCCCCATTCGGCCGCTCTGGCACGCCTCCATCGGACTTCCTGAGGGTACCCGAACCCCTTCAGCCGTCCCCGAACCGCCGGAGGCATAGCGTACACAGCGCCGACATATGCTGTCGAAGTGACCGCCCGCCTGCGCCCCGAGCTGGCGGCACTTCCCGTCTACGTTCCCGGCAAGACGGTGCCGGGTTCGATCAAACTGGCCAGCAACGAGACGGTGCACGGCCCGCTACCGAGCGTCCGCGCGGCGATCGAACGGGCCACCGACCGCATTCACCGCTATCCCGACAGCGCCAACCTTGCGCTCAAGGCGGCACTGGCCAAGCACCTCAGCTCGGCGAGCTCCACGGATTTCGCGCCCGAGCAGGTCGCGGTGAGCTGCGGTTCGGTGAGTCTGTGCCAGCAGGCCATCCAGATCACCGCCGCCGCGGGCGACGAGGTGGTGATGGGGTGGCACAGCTTCGAGCTTTACCCGCCCATGACTCAGGTGGCCGGCGCGGTCGCCGTCAAGGTGCCC
The DNA here is from genome assembly GCF_059812465.1 of Mycobacterium sp. NGS54. Lineage (NCBI taxonomy): Bacteria > Bacillati > Actinomycetota > Actinomycetes > Mycobacteriales > Mycobacteriaceae > Mycobacterium > Mycobacterium sp. NGS54. The sequence goes on from NZ_JCALCS010000007.1 coordinate 157,405, forward strand.
CTGACCGACCACACCTTCGATCTGTACGCGATGCTCGCCGCGGTGACCGAGCGCACCCGGCTGATCTTCGTGTGCAACCCCAACAACCCGACGTCGACGGTCGTCGACCCGGACGCGCTGGCCCGTTTTGTCGAGGCCGTCCCGCCGCACATCCTGATCGCCATCGACGAGGCCTACGTCGAGTACATCCGCGAAGGCATGCTGCCCGACAGCCTGCAGCTGGCCCGCACCCGCAGTAATGTCGTTGTGCTGCGGACCTTTTCGAAGGCCTACGGGCTGGCGGGTCTGCGCGTCGGCTACGCCATCGGGCACCCCGACCTGATCACCGCGCTGGACCAGGTCTATGTGCCGTTCGCGGTGACGAGCATTTCGCAGGCCGCCGCCATCGCCTCGCTGGACGCCGCCGACGAGCTACTCGCCCGCACCGACGCCGTGGTCGCCGAGCGCGCCCGCGTCAGCGCCGGCCTCCGCGACGCCGGGTTCGCCCTGCCACCGTCGCAGGCCAACTTCGTCTGGCTGCCCCTCGGCACGCGCACCCAGGACTTCGTGGCTCGGGCCGCCGAGGCACGCATCGTGGTCCGCCCGTTCGCACCGGACGGCGTGCGGGTCAGCATCGGGGCGCCGGAGGAAAACGACGCGCTGCTACGGTTTGCCCGCGACTGGATCAAGGAGAGCCAATGAGCCTGGCCCGCAAGAAGTTCACCGAGTTCAAGGAACGCACCGGCGACATCGCCGATGCCGAGCTCGACGAATTCTGGGCGACCCTGCCCCCGGCGACCATCGACGAGATGCTGGGCGAGTGGAAGGGCGGCGAGTTCGTCACCGGCCACAAGATGAACGGCCAGCTGGAGAAGGCGGGCTGGTTCGGCAAGACCTTCAAGTCGGCCGCCGACGTGCAACCGTTGGTGTGCCTGGACGCCGACGGGAACAAGTTCTCCAACAAGGAGATGGGCAAGGGCGAGGCCAGCCTGTGGCTGGAGGAGTTCCGCGGCGAAGTCACCGCGACCATGGTCTACGACGGCCAGCCCGTGCACGACCACTTCAAAAAGATCGACGACGACGCCGTGATGGGCATCATGAACGGCAAACGCGTGCTGGACGGCGGCCGGTACTACTACTTCTACCTCGAGCGGGTGTAGCTACCGCGCCGGGTTGCGGCCCGTAAACGCGATCAGCTGCTCGAGGGCCCCGGCGTCGGCGGGCACGTCGACCGGCTCGTCGAACCCGGCGCGGGTGCGTTGCTCCGGGCGGATGATCTGGTGCGCGAGCCCCAGCACGTATTCGGCCAACGGCTCCGGGGCGTCGACGTCGTGCCCCACCGCCCTGGCGTAATCCCATGCGTGGACCAGGAATTCGAGCGACAGGATGCCGCACGCGCCCCTGGCCGGCATCTCGCCCTTCCCGAACGGCACGGTGCCGTCGAGGCCGTGGCGATGCCACGCGTCCAGGGCGGGGCGCGCCGCGGCGACGACCTGCCGCTCCACCGAATCGCCCTCGTCGCGCTCGGGAATGTCCGCGCCCACCATGCCCCCGAGCCCCTTGATCGAGGTCAGCAGGTGCTCGGTCAGCCCCGTTACGTCGAACTCCCGGCACGGCGTGCGCCGGGTCAGGTCGTCGGTCGCGATGGGGTGCAGGACGCGCTGCAGCACGCCCAGCGTGTCCTCGGCGCTGTGCAGCTCGTCGGTGGGTGGGGAATGAGGTCCGGGTCGCAAGTCAGGAGCCATATTTGCCACGCTACGGTCTCGCTATGGGCGAAACATACGAATCCGTCACCATCGAAACCAAAGACCACGTCGCCCAGGTGACGCTGATCGGGCCGGGCAAGGGCAACGCCATGGGCCCGGCGTTCTGGTCGGAGATGCCGGAGGTGTTCGCGGGGCTCGACGCCGATCGCGACGTGCGGGCCATCGTCATCACCGGATCGGGCAAGAACTTCAGCTACGGCCTGGACGTGCCCGCGATGGGCGGCATGTTCGCCCCGCTGATGGCCGAGGGAGCGCAGGCCCGCCCCCGCACCGAATTTCACGCGGAGATCCTGCGGATGCAGAAGGCGATCAACGCGGTCGCCGACTGCCGCACCCCGACCATCGCCTCGGTCCAGGGCTGGTGCATCGGCGGCGGCGTCGACCTGATCTCCGCGGTCGACATCCGCTACGCCAGCGCCGACGCCAAGTTCTCGGTCCGGGAGGTCAAGCTGGCGATCGTCGCGGACATGGGCAGCCTGGCCCGGCTGCCGCTGATCCTGAACGACGGCCATCTGCGCGAACTGGCGCTGACGGGCCGGGACATCGACGCGACCCGCGCCGAGAAGATCGGGTTGGTCAACGACGTGTTCGCCGACGCCGACGCGACGCTGGCGGCCGCGCACGCGACGGCCGCCGAGATCGCCGCCAATCCCCCGCTGGCCGTCTACGGCGTCAAGGACGTCCTGGACCAGCAACGCACGTCAGCCGTGTCGGAGAACCTGCGCTACGTCGCGACGTGGAACGCGGCGTTCCTGCCGTCGAAGGACCTGACCGAGGGCATTTCCGCGACGTTCGCCAAGCGTCCGCCGCAGTTCACCGGGGAGTAGCGCGCGCTTGGCTACTCTCGCTGAAGTGACACCCGACGGAAAGATCCGCCTCCCGGCCGACCTGGACTCCGTGACGGCCGTCGGCGCGGAGGACCACTCCGAGATCGACAGCGCGGCCGTCGAACGGATCTGGCGGGCCGCGCGGCACTGGTATGCGGGCGGCATGCACCCGGCGATCCAGGTGTGCATCCGCCAGCACGGGCGCGTCGTGCTCAACCGCGCGATCGGCCACGGCTGGGGCAACGCGCCCACCGATCCGCCCGACGCCGAGAAGATTCCCGTCACCACCGACACGCCGTACTGCGTGTACTCGGCGGCCAAGGGCATCACCGCGACCGTCGTGCACATGCTCGCCGAGCGCGGCGTCTTCTCGCTGGACGACCGGGTCTGCGAATACCTGCCGGCCTTCACCAGCCACGGTAAGGACCGCATCACGATTCGGCACGTGATGACCCACAGCGCCGGCCTGCCCTTCCCCACCGGGCCGCGGCCGGACGTCAAACGCGCCGACGACCACGAGTACGCGCAACAGAAGCTCGGCGAACTGAGGCCCCTCTACCGCCCCGGGCTGGTGCACATGTATCACGCGCTGACGTGGGGCCCGCTGATGCGCGAGATCATCTACGCGGCCACCGGCAAGGAGATCCGCGAGATCCTCGCCGCCGAGATCCTCGACCCGCTGGGCTTCCGGTGGACCAACTTCGGCGTCGCCAATCAAGACGTTCCGCTGGTCGCGCCCAGTCACCCCACCGGCCGCACCCTGCCGCCGGTGGTGGCGCAGATCTTCCGCAAGGCGATCGGCGGAACCGTGCACGAGATCATCCCGTACACGAACACCCCGCTGTTCCTCACCACGATCGTCCCGTCGTCCAACACCATTTCGACCGCCGACGAGCTGTCCCGGTTCGCCGAAATCTGGCGCCGCGGAGGCGAACTCGACGGCGTGCGGGTGATGAGCCCGGAAACGCTGCGTGGCGCGGCCGCCGAATGCCGGCGCCTACGACCCGATTTCGCGATCGGCCTGATGCCGGCCCGGTGGGGCACCGGATTCATCCTGGGAACCAAGCGGTTCGGGCCGTTCGGCCGGGGCGCGACGGCCGCGTTCGGTCACCTCGGCCTCACCAACATCGCCGTCTGGGCCGACCCGGAGCGCGACATGGCCGCCGGGGTGATCAGCAGCGGCAAGCCCGGCCGCGACCCGGAAGCCCGCCGTTACACCGCCCTGATGGACACCATCGCCGCCGAGATTCGCACCGGTTGAGGGCGCGCGGCGGTGGGAACACTGCCACGCATGGCTACATATCGAGTGCTCAACCCGAAGGGCGACGTCGTCGCCACCGAGGACATCGAAAGCGCCGACAAGGCGCACGCGTGGTTCGCCGACAACCAAGTCGAGGGCAACGAACTCGGCTGGCGCATGGAGGTCGAGCACGACGGCGAATGGCGCTTCTTCGACGACAGCGAGGGCGATCGGAGCTACTAGGGTTTGCCTCCTGGGCGGCCGGGGCAACCAACTACGCATGGATTCTGGACGCTTCCGCAAGCTGCTGAACGCACCGGGGCCGTTTGCCTCGGTCTACTTCGAGGACTCGCACGACACCCACGACGCCGAGGCCCAACTCGAACTCAAGTGGCGGGCGGTGCGCGAGGACCTCGAGCGGAAGGGCGCCGGCCAACCCCTCATCGAGGACATCGAAGCCGCCGTCATGGACCTGCGTCCGCCGATCGGTCGCAGCGGGCGCGCGGTGGTCGCCAGCGCCGACGGCGTGGTGATCAACGAGCATTTGGCGCGGCCCGCGGTGACGACGATCGTGCGGGTATCCGAATTGCCTTACCTCGTCCCGATTCTCGAGCAGAGCTTCGATCATCCGGACTACGTGCTCGTCGTCGTCGACCACAGCGGCGCCGACATCACCACCCAGATCGGGGGCGCGCTGCATTCGGAGACCGTCGACGGCGGTGGCCACCCGGTACACAAGGCCGCCGGTGCAGAAACCGCGGGTTACGGCGACCCGCAGCTGCGCACCGAGGAGGCCGCCCGCAAGAACATGCGCGCGGTCGCCGACCGCGTCGGCGAACTCGTCGACGACAAGGGTATCGAGGTGATCTTCGTCGTCGGCGAGGTGCGGTCGCGCTCGGACCTTCTCGCGACGCTGCCGGAACGGTTGCGCGACCGGGTGGTCGCGCTCGAGGTCGGCGCGCGGCACAGCGGTCACGACTTCGGCGAGATCGAGCAGGCGATCGAGGAGGAACTCGTCGACCGTCAGCTGCGTGCGATCGATGCCGCCGCGCAGCGCTTCGGCGCCGAGATCGGCCGCGAATCCGGGCTGGCCGCCGAGGGATTGGGCCCCGTCTGCTCCGCGCTGCGCCAGGGCGCGGTCGAGACATTGATCGTCGGGGAAGTCGGGGACGCCACCGTCGTCGCCGACGAGGGCCTGACGACGGTCGCACCCAACGAGAACGTGCTGTCCGAGCAGGGCGCCGCTCCCGACAAAACCCTGCGCGCCGACGAGGCGCTGCCGATGTTCGCGGTGTCGGTCGGGGCGGCACTGGTGCGCACCGACGAAAGGATCTCCCCGGCCGACGGCGTCGGCGCCGTGCTGCGCTACGCACCGACCCTGCACTGACGGGCGGTGGCGGAGGGATTTGAACCCCCGGACGGTTTTAGCCGTCTCTCGCTTTCAAGGCGAGTGCATTAGGCCGCTCTGCCACGCCACCGCTGATAAGGGTAACGGTGCCCAGTAGCGTGGCCGTCATGCGCGCGATCGTCGCCGAATCTCCCGACCAACTGTCCTGGCAAGACGTGCCCGACGTCGCCGCCGGCCCGGGCGAGGTGCTGATCAAGGTCGCCGCGGCCGGCGTCAACCGCGCCGACGTGCTGCAGGCCGCCGGTAAGTACCCGCCGCCGCCGGGCGCCAGCGAAATCATCGGCATGGAGGTGTCCGGAGTCGTCGCCGATGCGGGCGAGGGCGTCACGGATTGGTCTGTCGGACAAGAGGTTTGCGCGCTGCTGGCCGGCGGCGGCTACGCCGAATACGTCGCGGTGCCCGCCGGCCAGGTGATGCCCATCCCCGACGGGGTGGACCTGGTGGACGCCGCCGGCCTGCCGGAGGTGGCGTGCACGGTGTGGTCCAACCTGGTGATGGTCGCGCACCTGGGCAAGGGGCAGCTGCTGCTGATGCACGGCGGGGCCAGCGGCATCGGCAGCCACGCGATCCAGGTCGCCCGTGCGCTGGGCGCCCGGGTGGCCGTCACCGCCGGGTCGGCGGAGAAGCTGGAGTTCTGCCGCGAGCTGGGCGCCGAGATCACCGTCAACTACCGCGACGAGGACTTCGTGGCGCGCCTGCAGGAAAACGGCGGTGCCGACGTGATTTTCGACATCATGGGCGCCGCGTACCTGGACCGCAACATCGACGCCCTGGCCACCGACGGGCAGCTGGTCATCATCGGCATGCAGGGCGGGATCAAGGGCGAGCTCAACATCGCCAAGCTGTTGATGAAGCGGGCGCGGGTGATCGGCACCACGCTGCGGGCCCGCCCGGTGACCGGACCGAACAGCAAGACCGAGATCGTGCAGGCGGTGACGGGGTCGGTGTGGCCGATGATCGCCGAGGGCCGGGTGCGGCCGATCATCGGCGCGCGCATGCCCATCCAGCGGGCCGGTGAGGCGCATCAAGACTTGGTGGCCGGCAAGGTGACCGGAAAGATCGTGCTGACCGTCTAGCCGTGGCTCGCGAACCTAACCTGGCTGCGATTTCGGGTCTGAATTTTCGCAGTGTGGTTAGGCTCGCGACGAGAGAGTCAGCCCAGCGATGCGAGCGCGCGCACCAACTGGTCGACCTCGGCCGTCGTCGAGTAATGCGCCAAACCGACGGTGACGGCGCCGCCCACGTCGTTGACACCCAGCACGTCCAGCGCGCGGGAGCTCTCGTTCGTGATGGCGAGAATGCCGTTGTCCGCCAGGCGCTGGACCACGCGTTCAGCGGGCACGTCCTGCAGGGCGAAGCTGACCACCGGTATCCGCGCCTCGGGGCGGCCGATCACCATCACCAGCGGCAGCGACCGCAATGACACCATCAGGTAGTCGAAGACCCGGTTCAGATACGCGGTGGCCGACTGCGTCGACACCGACAGGCGTTCGCGCCGGCTGCCACGGGCCGACTCGTCGAGCGACGCGAGGTACTCGATGCTGGCGACCAACCCGCCCAGCAGGCCGAACTGATGAGCACCGACCTCGAGGCGCGCCGGGCCGGCGGCCTGTGGATCGGAGGACACCGCGCTGAACGAGTTGATCAGCGCGGGTTCGCGAAACACCATCGCGCCGATCGGGGGACCGCCCCACGCCAGCGCGTTCACCGCCACGATGTCCGCGTCAGTCTCCTTGACGTCGAGCAATCGGTACGGCGCGGCCGCGGAGTGGTCGACCACCACCAGCCCGCCCACCTCATGCACCAGCTTGGTCATCGCCCGCAGATCGGTGACGGTGCCCAGCGTCGCCGACGCCGACGCGACGGCCACCAGCCGCGTCGATTTCCCGATCAGGCTCTCCCACTGCCACGTCGGCAGCTCGCCGGTCTCGATGTCGATCTCGGCCCATTTCACCTTGGCGCCGTAGCGGTGCGCCGCGCGCAGCCACGGGGCGATGTTGGCCTCGTCGTCGAGCCGGCTGACGATCACCTCGTAGCCCAGCCCGGCCCGTGACGACGACGCCTCGGCCAGCGAGGACAACAGGATCGCGCGATCGGCGCCCAGCACGACGCCCGCCGGGTCGGCGTTGAACAGGTCGGCGACGGCCGCGCGCGCGGCCTCCAGCACGGCGGCGCTGCGCCGCGCCGACGGGTGCGCCCCGACGGTGGTAGTGCCGGACCGGCGAAACGCCGTCGACACCGTCGTCGCCACCGAATCCGGGATGAGCATGCCGACCGGCGCGTCGAAGTGCACCCAACCGTCACCCAGCGACGGATGCAGTCCGCGCACCCGGGCGACGTCGTAAGCCATGACAGCCACCTTAAGGCTTCCGCAATTTCGCGAAAATTGTGACGGTAGCGGGTGCCCCTTCGGCAATCCAAGCCGGATGGTGGCTTGGCGAGCCGAGTCACCCGGGCAGCCATACTAGTCCAGTGGGCCTTTGGACCGGAACGCTGATCGCACTGTTCTTGCTGATCGCACCGGGTGTGATCGTCGCGCGCATCACCCAGCTGACGTGGCCGGTGGCCATCGCGGTTGGCCCTGCGCTGACGTACGGCGTTGTGGCGCTGGCGATTATCCCCCTCGGTGCGCTCGGGATCCCGTGGAACGGCTGGACCGCGCTCGCCGCTCTGGCGGTGGTGTGCGTGGTGGCGACGGGCTTGCAGCTCGCGCTCGCCCGTTACCGCGACACCGAGGCGGAATCGCGCGGGGTCAGTCGCTGGCCCGCGGTGACGGTGGCCGCGGGTGTGCTGCTGGGCGCGGCGCTGATCATGTGGGCGGGCTATCGCGGCCTCACGCACTGGCAGTCCATCCCGAGCACCTGGGACGCGGTCTGGCACGCCAACGAGGTGCGGTTCATGCTCGACACCGGCCAGGCGTCGTCGACCCACATGGGCGAGCTCCGCAACGTCGAGACCCACCAACCGCTGTACTACCCGTCGGTGTTCCACGCCCTGACGGCCGTCTACTGCCAGCTCACCGGCGCGGCGCCCACCACCGGCTACACCCTGAACTCGTTGGCCGCGTCGGTCTGGCTGTTTCCGTCCAGCGCGGCCACCCTCACCTGGTTCCTGCTGCGCCCCGTCAGCAGCCAATGGCGCGCGGCGAGCGTGTCCGCCACCGCCGCCGCGCTGTCGGCGTCGTTCACGTCGGTGCCCTATGTCGAGTTCGGCGTCGCGGCGATGCCCAACCTGGCCGCCTACGGCGTCGCGATCCCGACGTTCGTGCTGATCGCCTCGACGCTGCGGCACCGCGACCGCATCCCGGCGGCCGTGCTGGCGCTGGTCGGCGTCCTGTCGGTGCACCTGACCGGAGGGTTCATCGTCATCCTTTTCCTGCTGGCCTGGTGGCTCCTGGACGCGCTGTGGCACCCAGTGCGCGGGCGCCTCACCGACATGCTGACCCTGGCCGGCGTGGCCGTGCCCACCGCCGCGATCCTGGCGCCGCAATTCATCGGCGTGCTGCGGCAGGCCGACATCATCGCCGGGCACGCGTTCCCCAGCTTCAAGAGCGTGAAGCAGGGGGTCATCGACGCGCTGCTGCTGCACACCCGCCACCTCAACGACTTCCCGACCCAGTACAGCCTCGTCGTGCTGGCGGCCATCGGCATGGGCATCCTGCTGTACAAGCGGATCTGGTGGCCGCCCGCCGTCTGGGTGGTGCTGACCGTGGCGACCATCTACTCCGGCGCACCGTTTCGCAATCCCCTCGGCCGCGCCATCGAGGAGTTCAGCCAGTTCTTCTACAACGATCCGCGCCGGCTGTCGGCGGTGGTGACGATGCTGGTGACGCCTATGGCGGGGATCGCGCTCTTCGCGATCGTCGTGGGGGCTGTCGCCCTGGCCAAGCGGCTCACCGACCAGTACAAGCGGTTGCCCAACCCGGTCTGGACCGCGGCCACGGTGGTCCTGCTGGTGGCGGCGGTCCTGGTCGCCGGCCGGCAATACCTGTATAGACACCTGGTGCTGTTCGGCGACAAGTACGACTCGGTGATCATCGACCAGCGCGACCTGATGGCGATGGCCTACCTGGCCAAGCAGCCGGGGGCCCGCGACACCCTGATCGGCAACTCCAACGTCGACGGCACCGCGTGGATGTACGCGGTGGCCGACCTGCACCCGTTGTGGACCCACTACGACTTCCCGCAGCAGACCGGTCCGGGCTACTACCGCTACATCTTCTGGATCTCCGCGCGTAAGGGCGATTCCGACCCGAAGGTCGTCGAGGCGATCAAAGCGCTCAACATCAGGTACATCCTGACCAGCTCGCCCAACGTCAGAGGGTTCACCACGCCCGAAGGGCTAGTGTCTCTGGATAGGTCGAAGTCGTGGACGATGATCTACGACAATGGCGGGGCTCGAATCTACGAGTGGCGCGACGACGCCGCGGCGCCGCACCCTTAGACGCACAAGAGGATGGTGAATGGATTGACTACCGGCAGCGACGGCAACGACGGCCCGGACGCCGACGGCATCGAGGTGATCGGCGGCGTCGACCCGCGGATCATGGCGCTCCGCGACACCGATGACGACTCGGACGAGCGCTCCCTGACCGACCTGGTCGAACAGCCCGCCAAGGTGATGCGGATCGGCACGATGATCAAGCAACTGCTCGAGGAGGTGCGCGCCGCGCCGCTGGACGAGGCCAGCCGCAACCGGCTGCGCGACATCCACGCGACGAGCATCCGCGAGCTCGAAGACGGCCTGGCGCCGGAACTGCGGGAGGAGCTCGATCGGCTCACCCTGCCGTTCAACGAGGACTCCGCGCCGTCGGACGCCGAGTTGCGCATCGCCCAGGCGCAGCTGGTCGGGTGGCTGGAAGGGCTGTTCCACGGCATCCAGACCGCGCTGTTCGCTCAACAGATGGCCGCGCGCGCCCAACTGGAGCAGATGCGCCAGGGCGCGCTTCCCCCGGGCATCAGGTCGGGTCACGGCCCGGGTTCGGGCACCGGGCAATACCTGTAATCGCATGACGCTGCCGGGTCCAGGTCCTCATATCGAGACGCGCGACGCGTGGGTGGAATTTCCCATCTTCGACGCCAAGTCGCGGTCGTTGAAGAAGGCGTTCCTGGGCAAGGCGGGCGGCACGATCGGCCGTAACAGTTCCAACGTGGTGGTCGTCGAGGCGTTGCGCGACATCACCATGAAGCTCGAGTTGGGCGACCGGGTGGGGCTCGTGGGCCACAACGGGGCCGGGAAATCGACGCTGCTGCGCCTACTTTCGGGCATCTACGAGCCGACCCGCGGGTGGGCGAAGGTCACCGGCCGGGTCGCGCCGGTCTTCGACCTCGGGGTCGGCATGGACCCGGAGATCTCGGGCTACGAGAACATCATCATCCGCGGCCTGTTTCTCGGGCAGACCCGAAAGCAGATGTTGGCCAAGGTCGACGAGATCGCCGAGTTCACCGAGCTGGGCGACTACCTGTCGATGCCGCTGCGCACCTACTCGACCGGGATGCGGGTTCGGCTGGCGATGGGCGTGGTCACCAGCATCGACCCCGAGATCCTGCTGCTCGACGAGGGCATCGGGGCGGTGGACGCCGACTTCCTGAAGAAGGCGCAGACCCGGCTGCAGCGCCTGGTGGAGCGCTCCGGAATCTTGGTGTTCGCAAGCCATTCCAACGAGTTCCTGGCCCGGCTGTGCAAGACCGCGATGTGGATCGACCACGGCGTCATCCGCATGTCGGGCGGCATCGAGGACGTGGTGCGCGCGTACGAGGGCGAGGACGCGGCGCGGCACGTGCGCGAGGTGCTGGCCGAGACCGCCGGGCAGCCATGAGCGAAACAATCTTCGCCGTCGTGGTCACCCACCGGCGTCCCGACGAGCTCGCCAAGTCGCTGGATGTGCTCAGCACGCAAACCCGCTTGCCCGATCACCTGATCGTGGTCGACAACGACGGTGACGGCCGGGTCCGTGATTTGGTTGCCGGCCAACCCATTTCGACGACCTACTTGAGCTCGCGCCGAAACCTCGGCGGCGCGGGCGGTTTCGCGCTGGGCATGCTGCACGCGCTGGCGCAGGGCGCCGACTGGGTGTGGCTCGCCGACGACGACGGGCGCCCCCAGGACTCGCACGTGCTGGCGACGCTGCTGGCCTGCGCCGAGAAATACGGCCTGGCCGAGGTGTCGCCGATGGTGTGCAACATGGACGACCCGCAGCGGCTGGCCTTTCCGTTGCGTCGCGGGCTGGTATGGCGCAGGCGCGCAAGCGAATTGCGTACCGAGGAGGGGCAGGATCTGCTGCGCGGGATCGCGTCGTTGTTCAACGGCGCGCTGTTCAAGGCGTCGACGCTGGAGTCGATCGGCGTGCCGGACCTGCGGCTGTTCGTTCGTGGCGACGAGGTGGAAATGCACCGCCGGCTGGTTCGCTCCGGCCTGCCGTTCGGAACCTGCCTCGACGCGGTCTACCTGCATCCGTGCGGATCCGACGAGTTCAAGCCGATCCTGGGCGGCCGGATGCATACGCAGTATCCCGACGACGCCATCAAGCGGTTCTTCACCTACCGCAACCGCGGCTACCTGATGGCGCAGCCGGGCCTGCGCAAGCTCCTGTTCCAGGAGTGGGTCCGATTCGGCTGGTTCTTCCTGGTGACCCGCCGCGACCCCAAGGGCCTGTCTGATTGGATTCGATTGCGCCGCTTGGGGCGTCGGGAGCGCTTCGGCAAGCCGGGAGGAACCGCGTGACGCGCGCCGGCGACGATGCAGAGCGGAGCGATGAGGTGGGGGCACCTCCCGCTTGCGGGGGAGAGTGGCGCACATGACGTTTGTCGACGCCGCCGCGCAGTCGCGGACCTTCACCCGGGCCCGTAACGACCTGGTCGCCGGCTTCCGTCGGCACGAGCTGTGGCTGCACCTGGGCTGGCAGGACATCAAGCAGCGCTACCGCCGCTCGGTGCTGGGACCGTTCTGGATCACCATCGCGACCGGAACGACGGCCGTAGCGATGGGCGGCCTGTATTCGAAGTTGTTCCACCTGGACCTGGCGGTGCACCTGCCCTACGTCACGCTCGGGCTGATCATTTGGAACCTGATCAACGCCTCGATCCTGGAGGGCGCGGACGTATTCGTCGCCAACGAGGGGCTGATCAAGCAACTGCCCACGCCGCTCTCGGTGCACGTCTACCGGCTGGTGTGGCGGCAGATGCTCTTGTTCGCGCACAACATCGTGATCTACGTCGTCGTCGCGATCATCTTTCCCAAGCCGTGGTCGTGGGCCGACCTCTCGGTCATCCCGGCGCTTGCGCTGATCGTGCTCAATTCGATTTGGGTGTCACTGTGTTTCGGCATCCTGGCGACCCGGTACCGCGACATCGGCCCGCTGCTCAACTCAGTCGTGCAGTTGCTGTTCTTCATGACGCCGATCATCTGGAACGACGACACGATGCGGGCGCAGGGCGCCGGACGCTGGGCGAGCATCGTCGAGCTCAACCCGCTGCTGCACTACCTCGACATCGTTCGCGCCCCGCTGCTGGGCGCCCACCAGGAACTGCGGCACTGGGTGGTGGTCCTGGTGCTGACGGTCGTCGGGTGGCTGCTGGCGGCCTTCGGAATGCGGCAGTATCGCGCCCGGGTGCCGTACTGGGTCTAACGGGCAAAATGCCGGCCCGCGAATTTCCGCGATTCGCTGCCGCGCCTCGTGGGCGCGAGTTAACTATCCATTCTTGCGATCGGTAGGCGAGCGCGCCGGCATTTAATGACGGCACGAAACGTCGCGTCTGGCCAAGCGGAAGGAAGGGCATCGGGACATGAACACCAAGGTTCACCGCATCAGGCGGGCGGCCGCCGGCGCGCTGCTGTCGGGTGGCACCGCGCTCGCCGCCCTCGGGCTCGCCACGGGGACGGCCCACGCCTTCACCTATCCGAAATCGATATGCAACTACCACGCGTGCAGCTACATCTGGTGCCCTGACATGCCGCTGCCGCAGCCCAGCGGCGGGACGCCGGACTGGGACATGAACGCTTGCCACCACTTCATGTTCGGCATCATGAGCCCGAATTCCCAACCGTGGGTGAGCAACGGCGGAGCCAACCGGCAAGTCGCTCCCATGCTCATCGAGGGCGACCCGGGTCCTTAATCCATCATCGCCAAGCGCCGGCGCTTCATATCTCGGCGATGATCTGCTCCCGCTTGGCCGCATATTCAGCGTCGGAGATCGCACCCGAGGCGCGCAGCGTCTCCAGCTCCTGCAGGCGCTGGGCGGCCGACGGTTGCGCCGGCGCGAACGGCGCGCCGCCGGCCATGCCGCCAGTGATCTTTCCCCCGGTGATCACCGTCGGGGTGGTCGGGCGCAACTCGTCGATCACGCGCTGGCTGGGAGCGTCCCGCGCGACCATGAACTTGTGCGGGAACCCCGCGCCCGGATTGTTGCGCGCCGCAGCCGACAGGTACCGGTTCCCGCCACCTTCGATCGGCAGAAAGAGGATCAGCATTTGACGATCGTCGGGCACCCCCATGCTGCGTTGCATCTGCGGAGTACCGAAGCTGGCGCGAAAGCCGCGGTCCCAGGTTTTGAGGATCTTGCCCGCGACGAGCTGCCCCCCGTCGCGTCTGTCCTCGAGCGCATACACGTGGGTCCCTGCGATGGCGAGGATGAAGCTGTCCGGCAGGCCGGCCATCTCCATGTACTTCGCCATCCCGCCGACGTTCGTCATGGTGGGCATCGCCCGACTCATCTTCCGGCTCACGCGCATCCCCCAGCGGGTGACCGCGCCGACACCGACCGCCTCGGCCGTCATGGCGTCCGTCACCTGCTCGCACCGTGTCGCTGCCACCACAGCCTCGGGGACGACCGAGGCGGCGACGCTTGCGGCCTGCTGGTTGATCAACAGTTCTTCCTCGGATAACGCCTTCATCTCGACTCCTGTGGTACGCCCCGATCAGCGAATGGTCTCACGCAGAAGTCACGCGGCGGCCGGAATCGACAACGCCTGCTGACGCGCCAAGGATCTTTCAAGGATCCGTCAAGGCGGCGACCCGACGCTGCACTCATGAGTCACATTGCCATCGACGACGACGTGTACGTCGCCACCATTCATCGCGCCGACACCCCGATCGGCAGGGCCGCGCGGTTCCACATGCGCAAGCTCTTCGACGAGCTGCCGTGCTGCCATCGCTCGTGGGCCAACCGGGGCAAGCGTTTTTTCCTGCACGGCTACGAGCGGAGCTTCCAGGTCGAGTTCGCTTGCGCCGAGACCGAACCCGGCACCGGCCTGGTGGTCGACGGCAGCGCCGTCGCCGAAGTCCGCACGGCGCTGCGATACCAGTTCGACCACACCACCCTGATCGCACAGGACGACCCACAGCGCGACCTGTTCGAACTGCTGGCCGAGCGGGGGGTCGTCGATCTGCGCATCATGGACAACACCGGCATGGAGGGTTCGGCGGCCTGGGTGTTCGAGACCGCGGAGCGGATCGTCGCGCTCGCGACCGGCGGCCGGGTGTGGGTGTCCGCAGTTGAGGCGCGCGAGAGCCGCAACAACGTGGTCACCCTTACCGCCGGCCCGGTGACGGCAGGGGGCTGGGCCTAGCGCGCAGACCGCGCGCCGACAAAGTTCACCAGCAAACGGAGATAGATTCGCCGCACTACTGGGTATGTGTACAAGAACCAAGTTTCCTTGCGCGTAAGGTGGCGGCTGCCCAGGTGGTGGTGCAACACTGTAGCGCTACAGGTCAGCAAGTGACGGCAGACAGGATCGGGTCGACTGACGTGAGCAAAAAAGCCAAGTCGGCGGCGGATGAGGCGCGGGAAAACCTCGCCGCGGAGCTGGACCGCCTGAAGCAGCGGCGTGATCGCCTCGAGGTCGAGGTCAAAAACGACCGCGGCATGGTCGGCGACCACGGAGACGCGGCAGAGGCGATACAACGCGCCGACGAGCTCGTCGTCCTCGGCGACCGGATCAACGAACTGGACCGGCGCCTGCGGAGCGGACCGTCGCACTCGGACGACTCCGAGACGCTGCCCGGGGGCACCGAGGTCACGCTGCGGTTCCCCGACGGGGAAGTCGTCACCATGCACGTGATTTCCATCGTCGAGGAGACCCCGATCGGCCGCGAGGCCGAGACGCTGACCGCGCGCAGCCCGTTGGGACAGGCCCTGGCGGGGCGCAAGGCCGGCGAAACGGTTACCTACACGACGCCACAAGGCGAAAACCAGGTCGAGCTCATCGCGGTGAAGCTGCCCCGCTAACTCTCGATGCCGGCGGTGCCGGCCCCGATAGACTCGCCGCAATGATCCCCCCAGAACCTGGCGCCCTTCCCGCGCGCCCACACCTGGGTCTGACGACACAGGTGATGCGTTTCGTCGTAACCGGCGGTCTGGCCGGGATCGTCGACTTCGGCCTCTACCTGGTGCTCTACCAGGCGGTGGGGCTGCAGGTCGACCTGTCGAAAGCAACCAGTTTCATCGTCGGCACCATCACCGCCTACCTGATCAACCGGCGCTGGACGTTTCAGGCGGCGCCGAGCACCGCGCGCTTCGTCGCGGTCATGGTGCTCTACGCCGTCACCTTCTCGGTGCAGGTCGGGCTCAACCACCTCAGCCTCGCGCTTCTGCACTACCGGAGCTGGGCCATACCCGTCGCGTTCGTGATCGCGCAGGGCACGGCGACGGTGATCAACTTCATCGTGCAGCGAGCCGTTATCTTCCGCATCCGCTGACCGACCTGGCCAAGCGGTACCCTCTTTGACGATGTTGACGACCAAACGGCTCACCGGCTGGGGCCGCACGGCTCCCTCTGTGGCGACGGTGCTCTCCACTCCGGACCCCGAAGAGATCGCCAAAGCCGTGGCCAACGGGGGTGACCGCGGCGTGATCGCCCGCGGGCTGGGCCGTTCCTACGGCGACAACGCCCAAAACGGCGGCGGACTGGTTGTCGACATGACCGCGCTGAACCGCATTCACTCGATCGACGCCGACAGCGCGCTGGTCGATCTCGATGCCGGGGTCAACCTCGACCAGCTGATGCGGGCCGCGCTGCCGTTCGGATTGTGGGTACCGGTGCTGCCGGGCACCCGGCAGGTGACCATCGGCGGCGCGATCGCCTGCGACATCCACGGCAAGAACCATCACAGCGCGGGCAGCTTCGGCAACCACGTACGCAGCCTGGACCTGCTGACCGCCGACGGCCAGGTGCGCCACCTCACTCCGACCGGTACGGATTCCGAACTGTTCTGGGCCACGGTCGGGGGGAACGGCCTTACCGGAATCATCCTTCGGGTCAACGTCGAGATGACGCCGACGGAGACCGCCTATTTCATCGCCGACGGCGACGTCACCGGCAGCCTGGACGAGACGATCGCGTTTCACAGCGACGGCAGCGAATCCAACTACACCTATTCCAGCGCTTGGTTCGACGCGATCAGCGCGCCACCGAAACTCGGCCGCGCGGCGATTTCGCGCGGCTCGCTGGCCAAGCTCGACCAGTTGCCGCCGAAGCTCCGCCGCGATCCGCTGAAATTCGATGCGCCGCAACTTCTTACGTTTCCCGACGTGTTCCCGAACGGGTTGGCCAACAAGTACACCTTCGGGCCGATCGGCGAGTTGTGGTACCGCAAGTCCGGCACCTACCGCGGCAAGATTCAGAACCTGACGCAGTTCTACCACCCGCTTGACATGTTCGGCGAATGGAACCGCGCCTACGGCCCAGCCGGTTTCGGCCAGTACCAATTCGTTGTGCCCACCACCGCCGTCGAGGAGTTCAAGAACATCATCCGCGACATCCAAAGGTCCGGGCACTACTCGTTTCTCAATGTGTTCAAGCTGTTCGGCCCCGGCAACAAGGCGCCGCTGAGCTTCCCCATCCCGGGCTGGAACGTGTGCGTCGACTTCCCCATCAAACCGGGACTCAACGAGTTCCTCAACGAACTCGACCGCCGGGTCCTGGAATTCGGTGGGCGGGTCTATACGGCCAAGGATTCGCGCACCACCGCCGAAACCTTCCATGCCATGTATCCGCGCATCGACGAGTGGATCGCGGTGCGCCGCAAGGTAGACCCGACGGGGGTGTTCGCCTCCGACATGGCCCGACGCTTGGAGTTGTTGTAAATGGTGCTCGACGCCGTGGGAAATCCGCAGACCATCCTGCTGCTCGGTGGCACCTCCGAGATCGGGCTGGCCATCTGCGAACGCTACCTGCAGAACGCGCACGCGCGAATCATCTTGGCGGCCATGCCCAATGACCCGGGCCGTGACGACGCGGTGGCCCAGATGAAGGCCGCGGGGGCGCGGTCGGTGGAGCTGATCGACTTCGAGGCCACCGATCCCGACAGCCACCCGAAGATGATCGACCAGGCGTTCAATGGCGGCGACGTCGACGTGGCCATCGTGGCGTTCGGCATCCTCGGCGACGCCGAGGAGCTGTGGCAGAACCAGCACAAGGCCGTCTTGGCCGCCGAAATCAACTACACCGCGGCCGTTTCCGTCGGCGTGCTGCTGGGCGAGAAGATGCGCGCGCAGGGCTTCGGCCAGATCATCGCGATGAGCTCGGCCGCCGGAGAGCGGGTGCGGCGGTCCAACTTCGTCTACGGCTCGACCAAGGCGGGTCTGGACGGCTTCTACCTGGGCCTGGGCGAGGCGTTGCGTGAGTATGGGGTTCGCGTGCTGGTGATCCGCCCGGGCCAGGTGCGTACCCGGATGAGCGCGCACGTCAAGGAGGCGCCGCTCACCGTCGACAAGGAGTACGTCGCCAACCTGGCGGTGACCGCGTCCGCTAAAGGTAAGGAATTGGTTTGGGCGCCAGCGGCATTCAGGTACGTGATGATGGTGTTGCGGCACATCCCGCGGAGCATCTTCCGCAAGCTGCCAATCTAACCATGCGCAACGCGCTGGCCAGTCTCGGCCAGACGGCCGCCGCGGTGGCGGTCGCCGTCGCCGTGGCGGTGCCGTCCCTGATCGCGATCGCCGGCGTGCAATGGCCGGCCTTCCCGTCGTCGAACCAGCTGCATGCACTGACCACCGTCGGGCAGGTCGGCTGCCTGGCCGGGCTGGTCGCCGTCGGCTGGGCATGGCGGCGCGGACGTCGTCGGATGCTTGTCCAGCTGGGCGGGCTGGTCTTCGTCTCGGCCTTCACGGTCGTGACGCTCGGCATGCCGCTGGGGGCGACCAAGCTGTATCTGTTCGGCATCTCGGTGGACCAGCAGTTCCGCACCGAATACGTGACCCGGCTCGCGGACAGCCCGGCCCTGCACGACATGACCTACCTCGGGCTGCCGACGTTCTATCCGCCGGGCTGGTTCTGGATCGGCGGCCGCGTCGCGGCGCTGACGGGCACGCCGGCCTGGGAGATGTACAAGCCGTGGGCGATCACCTCGATCACCATCGCGGTGGCCGTCGCGCTGGTGCTGTGGTGGCGGATGATCCGCTTCGAGTACGCGCTGATCGTCACGACCGCGACCGCGGCGGTGACGCTGGCCTACAGCTCGCCGGAGCCCTACTCCGCGATGATCACGGTGCTGTTGCCGCCTGTGCTGGTGCTGACGTGGTCGGGTTTGCGCGCGGGCGAGCGCGGCGGCCAGGGCTGGGCGGCGGTCGTCGGCGCCGGGCTGTTCCTCGGCTGGGCGGCCACCTGGTACACGCTGCTGTTCGGCTTCAGCGCGTTCACCGTCCTGCTGATGGCGGTGCTGCTGGCCGGCGCGCGCTGGCGGCGCGGCGGCTTCGGGGCCGCGCTCGACCCGCTGCGCCGGCTCGCCGTGATCGCGGCCATCGCGGCGGCCATCGCCAGCACCACCTGGCTGCCGTTCCTGCTGCGCGCGGCGAGCAGCCCGGTCAGCAACGGCGGCAGCGCCTTCCACTACCTGCCGGCCGACGGCGCCGTGCTGACCTTCCCGATGCTGCAGTTCTCGCTGCTGGGCGCGGTCTGCATGCTGGGCGCCCTCTGGCTGGTGGTGCGCGCGCGGTCGTCGGTGCGGGCGGGCGCCCTGGCCATCGGCGTGCTGGGCGTCTACCTGTGGTCGCTGCTGTCGATGCTGACCACGCTGGCGCGCACCACGCTGTTGTCGTTCCGGCTGCAGCCCACGCTGACCGTGCTGCTGGTCGCCGCCGGCGCATTCGGGTTCGTGGAAGCCGTCAAACACCTTGCCCCACGGAGCCGCGCGATAGCTCCGGTGGCCGGCGCCATCGGCCTGGCCGCCGCGATCGCGTTCAGCCAGGACATCCCCGACGTGCTGCGGCCCGACCTGACCATCGCCTACACGGACACCGACGGCCACGGCCAGCGCGGCGATCGCCGCCCGCCGAGCTCCGAGAAGTTCTACGCCGAGATCGACGCCGCCATCCTGAAGGTGACCGGCAAGCCCCGCGACCAGATCGTGGTGATGACGGCCGACTACAGCTTCCTGTCCTACTACCCCTACTGGGGATTCCAGGGGCTGACGTCGCATTACGCCAACCCGCTGGCACAGTTCGACCTGCGGGCCGCGCAGATCGAGAAGTGGTCCAAGCTCAAGACCCCCGACGAGTTCATCCACGCGCTCGACACCTCGCCGTGGCCCCCGCCGACCGTGTTTCTGATGCGCCGCGGCGCGAACAGCACCTACACGTTGCGGTTGGCGCAGGACGTCTACCCGAACCAGCCCAACGTCCGCCGGTACACCGTGGACCTGCCGGCGGCGCTATTCGCCGATCCCCGTTTCGCCGTCGACACCGTCGGCCCCTTCGTGCTGGCCGTCCGCAAGCCGAGCTGATGGCCACCGAAACCCCGGCTGACTTGGCCGCACAACTACCATCTACCCCCGTGGAGGACGCGGGAGGTAACTACCGGATCGCCCGGCTTGTTGCTACCGTCGCCGGTCTGCTGGGCGCCCTGCTGGCGATCGCCACCCCGGTGCTGCCGGTCAACCAGACCACCGCCCAACTGAACTGGCCGCAGAACGGCACATTCGGCAGCGTCGATGCGCCGCTGATCAGTTATGTGGCAACGGATTTGAACGTCGCCGTGCCGTGTCAGGCGGCCGCCGGGCTGGCCGGCCCGCAGAACGCCGGCAAGACGGTGCTGCTGTCGACAGTGCCCAAACAGGCCCCCAAGGCCGTCGACCGCGGACTGCTGATCCAGCGCGCCAACGACTATCTGGTGCTGGTGGTGCGCAACGTCGCGGTGGTCACCGCCCCGCTGAGCCAGGTGCTCAGCCCGGCCTGCCAGCGGCTGACCTTCACCGCGCACGCCGACCGCGTCACCGCCGAGTTCGTCGGACTGACCCAGGGGCCCAACGCCGAGCATCCCGGCGCGCCGCTGCGCGGTGAGAAAAGCGGCTACGACTTCCGGCCGCAGATCGTCGGCGTGTTCACCGACCTTGCCGGGCCGGCGCCGCCCGGCCTGAGCTTCTCAGCCACCGTCGACACCCGCTACAGCAGCAGCCCCACCCAGCTGAAGATGGCGGCGATGATCCTCGGGGTGGTGCTGACCGCCGCCGCCCTGGTGGCGCTGCACGTCCTCGACACCGCCGACGGCACCCGGCACCGACGCTTCCTGCCCGCCCGCTGGTGGTCGATCGGCGGCCTGGACGCCCTCGTCATCGCGGTGCTGGCCTGGTGGCATTTCGTCGGCGCCAACACCTCCGACGACGGCTACATCCTGACCATGGCCCGGGTGTCCGAACACGCCGGCTACATGGCCAACTACTACCGCTGGCTGGGCACGCCCGAGGCCCCGTTCGGGTGGTACTACGACCTGCTGGCGGTGTGGGCCCATGTCAGCACCACCAGCATCTGGATGCGGTTGCCCACCCTGGCGATGGCGCTGACGTGCTGGTGGGCGATCAGCCGCGAGGTCATGCCCCGCCTGGGTCACGCCGTGAAGACCAACCGGGCGGCGGCGTGGACGGCCGCGGGGCTGTTCCTGGCGACCTGGTTGCCGCTGGACAACGGGCTTCGCCCCGAACCGATCATCGCCCTGGGCATCCTGCTCACCTGGTGCTCGGTGGAACGGGCGGTGGCCACCAACCGGCTGCTGCCGGTGGCGATCGCGTGCATCATCGGCGCGCTGACCTTGTTCTCCGGTCCGACGGGTATCGCCTCGATCGGCGCGCTGCTGGTCGCGATCGGGCCGCTGCGCACCATCATCCACCGACGATCCAGACAGTTCGGGGTGCTGCCGCTGGTGGCGCCCCTGTTGGCCGCGGCCACCGTCACCGTGATCCTGATCTTCCGTGACCAGACCCTGGCCGGCGAAATGCAGGCGACCGCGCTCAAGCGCGCGCTCGGACCCAGCTTGAGCTGGTTCGACGAACACCTCCGCTACGAGCGGCTGTTCATGGCCAGCCCCGACGGGTCGGTCGCCCGCCGATTCGCCGTGCTGGCCCTGGTTTTGGCGCTGGCGATAACCGTCGCAATGTCGTTGCGCAAGGGCCGAATTCCCGGCACGGCGGCCGGGCCGAGCCGCCGGATCGTCGGGATCACCATCATCTCGTTCGTCGCGATGATGTTCACCCCCACCAAATGGACCCACCACTTCGGGGTGTTCGCCGGGCTGGCCGGGCCGCTGGGCGCGCTGGCGGCGGTCGCCGTGACCTCCATGGCCATGCGATCCCGGCGCAACCGCACCGTATACGCCGCCGTGGTGGTGTTCCTGTTGGCGTTGTCGTTCGCCAGCGTCAACGGCTGGTGGTACGTGTCGAACTTCGGTGTGCCGTGGTCGAATTCGTTCCCCGCGTGGCATTACGCCGCCGCCACGGCGCTGCTCGTGCTGGCGCTGTTGGTGCTGCTGCTGGCGGCGTGGTTCCACTTCGTCAACCCCGACAACGGGCCACCCAAGACCCGCTACGGCGCACGCGTCGCCGGAATTGTCCAGTCCCCGTTGGCAATTGCGACGTGGATCCTGGTGGTGTTCGAGGTGGTTTCGCTGACGCTCGCGATGATCGACCAGTACCCGGCCTGGTCGGTCGGCCGCTCCAACCTCGAGGCGCTGGCCGGAAAGTCCTGCGGGCTGGCCGAAGACGTGCTGGTGGAGCAGGACCCCAACGCCGGCATGCTGACCCCGGTGGCCGCGTCGGTAGGAGACGCCCTGGGAGCGGGCCTGTCGGAGGCCTTCACCCCCAACGGCATTCCGGCCGACGTGCGCGCCGACCCGGTGATGGAACGTCCCGGCGATCGCAGCTTCATCAACGAGGACAGGCTGACCACCGGCGCCGAGCCCGGCACCGAGGGCGGCACCAACCCGGCACCGGGAATCAACGGGTCGGTCGCCCAGCTGCCCTATAACATCGACCCGGCCCGCACACCGGTGCTCGGCAGCTGGCGCGCGGGCATCCAGGTTCCGGCCCACCTGCGCTCGGGCTGGTATCGGCTGCCCGCCCGCGACAAGGCGCGGCCGCTGCTAGTGGTCAGCGCGGCGGGCCGCTTCGACCCCCGCGAGGTCCAGGTGCAGTGGGCCACCGACGACGAAGCCGCCGGCGGGCACCCCGGCGGGTCGTTCCAGTTGTCGGACGTCGGCGCCTCCCCGGCCTGGCGCAACCTGCGGCTGCCGCTGTCGGCCATCCCGAGCGCCGCCACCCAGATCCGCCTGGTCGCCGACGACGAAGACCTGGCGCCGCAGCACTGGATCGCGCTGACGCCCCCGCGGATCCCGCAGCTGCGCACGCTGCAGGACGTCGTCGGGTCCAAAGACCCGGTGTTCCTGGATTGGCTTGTCGGCCTGGCGTTTCCGTGTCAGCGCCCGTTCGGCCACCAGAACGGCGTCGACGAGACGCCGAAGTGGCGCATCCTGCCGGACCGTTTCGGCGCCGAGGCCAACTCACCGGTGATGGACAACAACGGCGGCGGCCCGTTGGGCGTCACCGAGTTGCTGGTGAAGGCGACCACGATGGCGACGTACCTGAAGGACGACTGGTCGCGCGACTGGGGGTCGCTGCAACGGTTGACGCCCTACTACCCCGACGCCCAGCCCGCCCGGTTGCAGCTCGGCATCGCCACGCGCAGCGGCCTGTGGAACCCGGCGCCGCTGCGCCGCACCTAACGGTAGGCGGGCACGCGG
This sequence comes from Mycobacterium sp. NGS54, assembly GCF_059812465.1. NCBI lineage: Bacteria > Bacillati > Actinomycetota > Actinomycetes > Mycobacteriales > Mycobacteriaceae > Mycobacterium > Mycobacterium sp. NGS54. The sequence continues at coordinate 180,628 of NZ_JCALCS010000007.1, forward strand.
GTCCCGCGAAATACTTGCGTCGAGCTCCAGGCGGTTTATCCGACTGCCTGGTCGCGCGGTTCGGGCCGCATCCCGCGGGCCGAGATGGGCGTCGGCCGCGGGCGACGCGGTTCGCGGACGCCCGCGCCCCCCTGACCGTTGAGCCATAACCGGACCGCGGAACCCGACTTGACCCGCGCGCCAGACTCGGGGACCTGATCAGTGACGATCCAGCCCGCGCCCCCGGGCTCGGATGGCAAGTCCGGTTGGGCGTTCATGGCGACCAGCCCCTTGTCGTTGAGCAAGTCGCGGGCCGCGATCCACTCGAGGCCAACGACATTGGGCACCGTCACCTTCGCGCTCCAGGGCGCCTCCCGGACGCGCGCCTCCACCGCCTCGGCGGCCGCGCCACCAACAGCTGTCGATTCACCACCGCCCGGGAAGTCGTCGAGGTCCCGCCAGCGTTCCCACGCGGATTGGCGCGTGACACCCAATTCGGTGGCGATTTCGGCCCACGACTTGCCGTGCCGCCGAGCAGTCCGCACCGCAGCCAACTCCGCCTGGTCCAGCATCCGACGCACCATGCCGATGTCGGACAGCGCCTCCAGCCCATCGCCGCTGGGAAGCCCGCTGCGCGCGCCCAGCCGGCGCCACGCCTGTTGGGCCTGATCCCATGCGTCGGCAATGCTCATCTTGTCAGGATAGCCTGACAAGGCCGCACGGCGAAGAACTCTTGCCGGCACCCCATTGGTAAGCCTAGACTTACGGTTCGTGGTCACTTACCGAGCCACCCGCGACGGCGACGCCTGGCTGGCGCTGGCCGACGGCACACGACGCTCCATCGTGGAACGCCTTGCGAACGGCCCGGCGGCGGTCGGCGAGTTGGCCCGCGACCTGCCCGTCAGCCGGCCGGCCGTTTCCCAGCACCTCAAGGTCCTCAAGTCGGCGGGTCTGGTTCGCGACCGCGCCGCCGGAACGCGCCGCGTCTACCAACTCGACCCGACCGGCCTCGAGGCGCTGCGCGCCGAGCTCGACCGGTTTTGGACCCAGGCGCTGGCCGCCTACGCGGAAGCAATCGACGAGAGCAAGGGGGAACTGTCATGACCCGACCACCGAACGTCGCGCACCACGTCGTCGTCAACGCGCCGATCGAGCGCGCGTTCGCCGTCTTCACCGAGCGGTTCGGCGACTTCAAGCCCCGCGAACACAACCTGCTCGCCGTCCCCATCGCCGAGACCGTGTTCGAGCCCGTCGTCGGTGGGCACATCTACGACCGCGGCGTCGACGGCAGCGTCTGCCGGTGGGCGCGCATCCTGGCCTACGAGCCGCCGCACCGGGTGGTGTTCAGCTGGGACATCGGCCCGACCTGGCAGCTGGAGTCCGATCCGGCCAAGACCAGCGAGGTCGAGGTCCGGTTCACCGCCGAGTCCGGCGACCGCACGCGCGTCGAGATCGAACACCGCCGCCTCGACCGGCACGGTCCGGGCTGGGAGTCGGTCGCCGATGGCGTCGACGGCGACGCCGGCTGGCCGCTGTATCTGGATCGCTACGAGCGCCTTCTCAGCGTCGAGGCGCATCGATGACGGCGACCCTGATGACCATGGCGCACGCGGAGCGCGCCGACCTCGCCGACTTCCTGGCCACCCTCACGCCGCAGGACTGGCAGATCCCCAGCCTGTGCGCGAAATGGACCGTCAAAGACGTTGTCGCGCATGTGATCAGCTACGAAGAGCTGGGCGCCGCGGGGCTGCTGAAGCGGTTCGCGAAGGGCTGGGTCGTGCGGGCCAACCAGGTGGGCGTCGACGAGTTCTCCCAGCTGCGCCCCGAAGAGCTCCTCGAATTCCTCCGGAACCACCTCGAACCACGCGGTCTGACAGCGGGTTTCGGCGGAATGATCGCGCTCGTCGACGGCACCATCCACCACCAGGACATCCGCCGCTCGCTGGGCCGGCCGCGCACCATCCCCGCCGACCGGCTGCAGCGGGTCCTCGGCCTGGTGCCCGGCAACCCCCGCCTGGGGGCGGGACGCCGGATCCGGGGGCTGCGCCTGCGCGCCACCGACGTCGACTGGACCCACGGCACGGGACCCGAGGTCAGCGGCCCCGGCGAGGCGCTGCTCATGGCGATGGCCGGCCGCCCGGCGGCGCTCGCCGAGCTCGGCGGTCCCGGCCGGGACACGTTGGCCAAGCGGCTGACGAAATAGCCTCAGCCCGGGCCGATTTCGAACGTGAATTCGTGGCCGCCGATGCGGATGCGGTTGCCATCGGCTAGGGAGGCGCTGCCGCGGATGCGCTGGCCCTGCACCTCCACCCCGTTGGTGGACCGCAGGTCGGTCATCATGAAACCCGTTCCGATGTCTGTGATGACGGCGTGGTGGCGGCTGACGTCGGTGTCGTCGAGAACGATGTCGTTGTCGGTGAAGCGCCCGATCCTGGTGGTCGCTCCCGTCAGCGGGTGAATCCGCCCGGTCTGGTCGACTAGCCGGGCAACGGCGGACTCCGCGAGCTGGATGCTGGCGGTCGTGGGCTCCTGCCGGTAGGCGCCGCGCTTGTGAGTGGTCAGGTCGGCCCGCCTCAAGCCCAACGGTTCCTGGCGCAGGATCCGCTCGTGCAAGGCGCTCACGGTGCGGCCGGGGTCGATGCCGAGCCCCTCGGCCAGGGCCGTCTTCAGCCGGCGGTACGCGCCGAGCGCATCGGACTGGCGCTCGGTGACGTAGTAGGCGGTGATCAGCTGCGCCCACAGCGGTTCGCGATAGGGATGTTCGGCGGTGAGCGCCTCCAGCTCGCCGATGACCTCACCGGCGCGCCCGCACGCGATCTCGGCCTCGGCGCGGGCGGTGTGGGTGGCGACATTTTCCTCCATCAGTGCGGTGGCGAAGGCGTCGACGAAGGCGAAGCCGCGCAGGTCGTCGAGCACCGGCCCGCGCCATTCACCCAGCGCCAGCGAGAATTGCCGGCTGGCGTCCTCGAACCGTCCCGCCGCGGCGGCCTGGTTCCCCGCCAGCTTCGCGGCGCTGAAGCGCCCCAGATCGCAGTCGGCGTCGGCGACGCTGAGCTGGTATCCCGGCGGGGCGCTCGCGAGCACCTGGGACGGGTCGGCCCCGGCGTCGCGGAGCAGCCGGCGCAGGTTCGACACGTGGGCCTGGATGCTGGTGCGCGCGGCCGGCACCGGGTCCTCGTCCCATACCGCGTTGATCAACGAGTCGACGGACACCGGCCGGTTGCGGTTGATCAGCAGCATCGCCAGCACGGCCCGTTGCTTGGGCGCGCCGACCGGCACCCGTACCCCGTGGCTGGTCATCAGCAACGGTCCCAAGACGCCGAAGCCGAGACCTGTGTTCGTCATCGCGCCGCCAGCCTCCTGGGTGATCGGGGCCGCTCTTGAAACGAGAGTTTATTTCGTGGACCGGGCGCGGCAAATTACCGGGCCGTGGCGGCGGCCCCGCGTCCAAAAGGGACAAAGCCGCGTCCCTTACGATCGAGCCTCGTGCCCCCCGACCGGAATGAGCGATCGCTGCGCGTCCCGCGGTTGATCGCCGTCGTCGCGGGGCTCGCCGGTCTGCTGCTGTGCCTGATCGTTCCGCTGCTTCCGGTGAAGCAGACGACCGCGACGGTGCTGTGGCCCCAGGGCGTGGCCGACGGGCACGTCACCCAGATCACCGCCCCGTTGGTGTCGGGGGCGCCGCGGGCGCTGGACATCTCGATCCCGTGTTCGGCGATCGCCACGCTGCCGCCCAACGGCGGGTTGGTCGTCTCGACGCTGCCGGTCGGCGGCGTGGACACGGGCAAGAACGGGCTTTTCGTGCGCGCCGACAAAGACGTCGTCGTCGTCGCGTTCCGCGACACCGTGGCCGCGGTGGCAAAGCGCCCGGCCGTCGCTGCCGGCGCCTGCAGCGTCCTGCATATCTGGGCCGACGCGGGCGCGGCGGGTGCCGATTTCGTCGGCCTCCCGGGCGCCTCGGGGGTTCTGCCGTCGGAGAAGAAGCCTCAGGTGGGCGGCATCTTCACCGATTTGAAGGTGCCGCCGCAGCCGGGGCTGTCGGCCCGGGTCGACATCGACACCCGGTTCATCACGGCGCCCACCGCGCTGAAGATGCTCGCGATGGCCGTGGGAACGCTGGCGGTCCTGGTCGCGATCGCCGCGATGGCGGCGCTGGATCGCCGCAGCCGCGGCGGGGACATCGGAGTCAACTGGCGATCGCCGATCGCGTGGCTGTCCCGGTACCGCCCGCGGGCCCATTGGGCGACCTGGTGGCGCGTCGGCGCCGCGACGTGGCTCGCCGACGTCGGCGTGATCGGCACCCTGCTGGTCTGGCACGTCATCGGCGCGACGTCGTCGGACGACGGCTACAACCTGACCATCGCCCGGGTCGCCCCGAAGGCCGGGTACGTCGTCGACTACTACCGCTACTTCGGGACGACGGACGCGCCGTTCGACTGGTACCTCGCGGTGCTGGCGAAACTGGCGTCGGTCAGCACCGCCGGTGTCTGGATGCGGCTGCCGGCGACGCTGGCCGGGATCGCCTGCTGGCTGATCATCGGCCACTGGGTGCTGCGGCGGCTGGGGCCCGGACGCGGCGGCCTGGCGGGCAACCGGGTGGCGGTGTTGACCGCCGGCGTGGTCTTCCTGGCCGCCTGGCTGCCGTTCAACAACGGCCTGCGGCCCGAGCCGATCATCGCGCTGGGCGTGATCGTGACCTGGATGCTGGTGGAACGCGCGATCGCGCTGGGCCGGCTGGCTCCCGCCGCGGTCGCGGTCATCGTCGCGATGCTGACCGCGACGCTGGCCCCGCAGGGGCTGATCGCCGTCGCCGCGCTGCTGATCGGGGCGCGGGCCATCGCCCAGACGATCCGCCGCCGCCGTGCGACCGACGGGCTGCTGGCCCCGCTGGCGGTGTTGGCCGCGTCGCTGGCGCTGATCGCCGTGGTGGTGTTCCGCAGCCAGACGCTGGCCACGGTCGCCGAGTCGGCGCGCATCAAGTACAAGGTCGGCCCGACGATCGCCTGGTACCAAGACTGGCTGCGCTACTACTTCCTCACCGTGGAGTCCAACCCCGACGGGTCGATGGCGCGGCGATTCGCGGTGCTGGTGCTGCTGCTGTGCATGTTCGGCATGCTGGTGGTGCTGCTGCGGCGCGGCCGGGTGCCCGGGCTGGCCAGCGGCCCGGCGTGGCGGCTGATCGGCACCACCGCGGCCGGCCTGCTGCTGCTGACGTTCACGCCCACGAAGTGGGCCGTGCAGTTCGGCGCGTTCGCCGGCCTGGCCGGCGCCCTGGGCGCGATCACCGCGTTCGCCTTCGCCCGGATCGGGCTGCACAACCGCCGCAACCTGACGCTGTACGTGACGGCCCTGCTGTTCGTCCTGGCGGTGGCGACCTCCGGCGTCAACGGCTGGTTCTACGTCGGCAACTACGGGGTGCCCTGGTGGGACATCCAGCCGGTGATCGCGAGCCATCCGGTGACGTCGATGTTCCTGACGTTGTCGATCCTGACCGGGCTGCTGGCCGCCTGGCAGCACTTCCGGATGGACTACGCCGGGCACACCGAGGTCAAGGACAGCCGGCGCAACCGCGTGCTGGCCTCCACGCCGCTGCTGGTGGTGGCGACGATCATGGTGCTCGGCGAGGTCGGCTCGCTGGCCAAGGGGGCGGCGGTCCGCTACCCGCTCTACACCACCGGCAAGGCCAACCTGGCCGCCATCACGTCCGGGCTGTCGCCAACCAGCTGCGCGATGGCCGATGACGTGCTGGCCGAGCCCGACCCCAATGCCGGTCTGCTGCAACCGGTTCCGGGGCAGACGTTCGGGCCCGACGGGCCGCTGGGCGGAGTCAACCCCGTCGGCTTCAAACCCGAGGGCGTGGGCGACGACCTGAGGTCGAACCCCGTCGTCACCAAACCCGGGGTGGTGAATTCCGACGCGTCACCAAACAAGCCCAACGCCGCGATGAGCGACTCCGCGGGCACGGCCGGCGGGAAGGGCCCGGCCGGAGTGAACGGGTCGCACGCGGCGCTGCCGTTCGGCCTGGACCCGGCCCGCACCCCGGTGATGGGCAGCTACGGCGAAAACTCCCTGGCCGCCACCGCCACGTCGTCCTGGTACCAGTTGCCGCCGCGAACCGGCGACCGGCCGCTGCTGGTGGTCTCCGCCGCCGGCGCCATCTGGTCCTACAAGGAGGACGGCACCTTCACCTACGGCCAATCGCTCAAACTGCAATGGGGCGTCGCCCGCCCCGACGGCAGCACCCAGCCGCTCGCCGAGGTGCAGCCGATCGACATCGGTCCCGACCCGGCGTGGCGCAACCTGCGGTTCCCGCTGGCCTGGGCACCGCCGGAGGCTAACGTGGCACGCATCGTCGCCTACGACCCGAATCTGAGTTCCGAGCAGTGGTTCGCGTTCACGCCGCCGCGCGTCCCGGTGCTGCAGACCTTGCAGCAGCTGATCGGGTCGCAGGACCCGGTGCTGATGGACATCGCGACCGCCGCCAACTTCCCCTGCCAGCGGCCGTTCTCCGAACACCTTGGCGTTGCCGAACTTCCGCGGTACCGCATCCTGCCCGATCACAAACAGACGGCGTCGTCGTCCAACGGGTGGGAGGCCAGCGAGACCGGCGGCCCGTTCCTGATCACTCAGGCGATGCTGCGCACCTCGACGATCTCCACCTACCTGAGCGGTGACTGGTATCGCGACTGGGGCTCGGTCGAGAAGTATTACGCGTTGGTGCCGGCCGACCAGGCGCCGGTCGCCGTCGTCGAACAGGGCGTGACGACCGTTCGCGGCTGGAGCCGGCAGGGACCGATCAGGGCGCTGCCATGAGCGTCACCGACAACGCACGCGAAGCGCCCGCCGCGCCGTCGGACGCGCTTCGGGACGTGCGGGTGACGCGCTGGGTCGCGACGATCGCCGGCCTGATCGGTTTCGTCCTGTCGATCGCCACACCGCTGCTGCCCGTCGTGCAGACCACCGCGATGCTGAACTGGCCGCAGAACGGCCAACTGAATAACGTTACGGCGCCGCTGATCTCGCTGACGCCGGTCGACGTGGCGGTGACCGTGCCGTGCTCGGTGGTGCGCGACCTGCCGCCCGAGGGCGGGGTGGTGCTGAGCACGGCGCCCAAGAAGGGCAAGGACGCCGCCCTCAACGCGTTGTTCGTGGTCGTCGGCAGCAAGCGGGTCGACGTCACCGACCGTAACGTGGTCATCGCCAGCGTGCCCCGGGACCAGGCGGCGTCGCCGCAATGCCAACAAATCGAGATCACGTCCACGCGCGCCGGCACCTTCGCCACCTTCGTCGGGCTGACCGATCCGGCGGGCAAGCCCGTGCGCGGCGGCTTCCCCGATCCCAACCTGCGCCCCCAGATCGTGGGGGTGTTCACCGACCTGACCGGACCGGCCCCGCCCGGCCTGCGGTTCTCGGCGAAGATCGACACCCGGTTCTCCACCACGCCAACGACTTTGAAGCTGGCCGCGATGGTGCTGGCGATCCTGTCCACCATCGTCGCGCTGATCGCATTGTGGCGCCTCGACCAGCTCGACGGCCGGCGCATGCACCGGTTGATCCCGACGCGCTGGCGCAAGTTCACGCTCGTGGACGCCACGGTGATATTCGGCTTCCTGCTGTGGCATCTGATCGGCGCCAATTCCTCCGACGACGGCTACATCCTCGGCATGGCCCGCGTCGCCGACCACGCCGGTTACATGTCCAACTACTTCCGCTGGTTCGGCAGTCCGGAGGACCCCTTCGGCTGGTACTACAACCTGCTGGCGCTGATGACCCACGTGAGCGACGGCAGCCTGTGGATGCGGCTGCCCGACCTGGTCGCCGGGCTGGTCTGCTGGCTGCTGTTGTCGCGTGAGGTGTTGCCGCGGCTGGGACCGGCGGTGACATCCAGCACCGCCGCCAACTGGGCGGCCGGCATGGTCCTGCTGGCCGGGTGGATGCCGTTCAACAACGGCCTGCGCCCCGAGCCGATCATCGCGCTGGGTTCGCTGATCACCTACGTGCTGATCGAGCGCTCGATGTGCGCCTCCCGGCTGACGCCCGCCGCGCTGGCGGTGATCACCGCGGCGTTCACGCTCGGCGTCCAGCCGACCGGCCTGATCGCGGTGGCCGCGCTGGTCGCCGGTGGCCGACCGATCCTGCGGATCCTGGTGCGCAGGCATCGCCTGGTCGGCACCTGGCCCCTGGTGGCCCCGATGCTGGCGGCGGGAACGGTAATCCTCACCGTGGTGTTCGCCGACCAGACGCTGTCAACGGTGTTGGAGGCCACCAGGATTCGCACCGCGATCGGCCCCAGCCAGGCCTGGTACACCGAGAACCTGCGCTACTACTACCTGATCCTGCCGACCGTCGACGGCTCGCTGTCGCGCCGATTCGGCTTCCTGATCAGCGCGCTGTGCCTGTTTACCGCCCTGTTCATCATGTTGCGCCGCAAGCGAGTCCCGGGTGTGGCCCGCGGCCCGGCGTGGCGGCTGATGGGCGTCATCTTCGCCACCATGTTCTTCCTGATGTTCACGCCCACCAAGTGGGTGCACCACTTCGGGCTGTTCGCCGCGGTGGGCGCGGCGATGGCCGCGCTGACCACGGTGCTGGTTTCGCCGAAGGTGCTGCGCTGGTCGCGCAACCGGATGACGTTCGCGGCCGCGGTGTTGTTTCTGCTGGCGCTCTGTTTCGCCACCACCAACGGCTGGTGGTACGTGTCCAGTTACGGCGTCCCGTTCAACAACGTCATGCCGAGGTTCGCCGGAATCAGCATCAGCACAGTGTTTTTCGTCCTGTTCGCGATCGCGGCGGTCTGGGCGTTCTGGCTGCATTTCGCTTCGCGCGAGCACGGCGAGGGCCGGCTGGCGCGGGCGGTGACGGCGGCGCCGGTGCCGATCGCGGCCGGTTTCATGGTGCTGGTGTTCATCGCCTCGATGGTCGCCGGAACCGTGCGTCAGTACCCCACCTACTCCAACGGCTGGGACAACCTGCGCGAGTTCGCCGGCGGCTGCGCGCTGGCCGACGACGTGCTCGTCGAGCCGGACAGCAACGCCGGCTTCATGGCCCCGCTGCCGGGTGATTACGGCCCGCTCGGCCCGCTCGGTGGCGTCAACCCGGCGGGGTTCTCCCCCAACGGGGTACCCGACCACACCGTCGCCGAGGCCGTTCAGGAGACGTCCGTGCCGCAGCCCGGCACCGACTACGACTGGTACGCGTACGACTGGCGCGCGCCCACCAAGCTGAAGGCGCCGGGCATCAACGGTTCCCTGGTTCCGCTGCCCTACGGCCTCAACCCCGACCAGGTTCCGCTGGCCGGCAGCTACACCACCGGCGCCCAGCAGCAGAGCAGGCTCACCTCGGCGTGGTATCAGCTGCCCAAAGCCGACGACGGCCATCCCCTGCTGGTGGTGACCGCCGCGGGCACCATCGCCGGCAACAGCGTGCTGCACGGGCACACCAGCGGACAGACCGTGGTGCTCGAATACGGCCGGCCCGGCCCCGGCGGTGAGATCGTGCCGTCCGGGCGGCTGGTGCCCTACGACCTGAACGGCGAACAGCCCAAGGCCTGGCGCAACCTGCGCTTCGCCCGGGACAAGATGGCCGCGGACGCGGTGGCGGTCCGCGTGGTCGCCGAGGACCTCTCCCTGACGCCGGACGACTGGATTGCGGTGACCCCGCCACGGGTGCCCGAGCTGCGTTCCCTGCAGGAGTACGTCGGCTCGTCACAGCCGGTGCTGATGGACTGGGCCGTCGGGCTGGCGTTCCCGTGCCAGCACCCGATGCTGCACGCCAACGGCGTCACCGAGATCCCGAAATTCCGCATCACGCCCGACTACAACGCCAAGAAGCAGGACACCGACACCTGGGAGGACGGCGTGAACGGCGGCCTGCTGGGCATCACGGACCTGCTGCTGCGGGCGCACGTGATGTCCACCTATCTGTCCCGGGACTGGGGTCGCGACTGGGGTTCGCTGCGCAAGTTCGAAACCATCGCCGACGCGCATCCCGCGCAACTGGAGCTGGGCACGGCGACCCGCAGCGGGTTGTGGTCCCCGGGATCGATCCGAATCAAGCCGTAATTAAACGCGAATACAGTTAATTAAGAACGGTTTACGGTCGTTAATTTGTCATCAGTCGAATAACGTCGCGAAATTTACGTTCGAGTAATTCCCGAGCAAATGTTTAATTTCGCGTTCCGCCGGTCAATAACTACTCCCCCTGTGAGGTAACTAACACTGACGTTAAAAAGGCGGCCCGATGCACACTCTGACACGATTAGGGACTTGTACCGCGGCAATAACCGTGGCGATCTTCCCGGCGGCGACATTCGAAATCGCCAACGCGGCCGCCGAGAGCGGCACCCGGGTCGCGCTGGACGCCGGCGAGCGCCGTTGCGATTTCAGCCTGGTGACGACGACGCCGATGGTGCCCCGGGCGCTCTTGGGTGACGGCTCCGCCGTCGTCACCACCTCGGGGTCGCGGGCCGTCGCGCAGGTGCACGTGACAATTCCCAACGAGCCCGGCACCCATTTCGACGTCGGCCTGATCCAGGAGCCCCGTCCGTCGTCGGCCACCTGTGGTCCCGGTGACCCGGGCACCGCATTTACCGGAATGGACACCGACGCGGCGGGCAATGCGACGGTGACGGTCGCCGACGGCATTCGACAGGGCACGACGGGCGTCTGGGTGATCGTCGAGCGCGCGAACCCGAACTCCCAAAACCCGGCCGAGGCCTACACGTCCGAATTCCTGGCGCCGGTCTAAGCCTTTTCGGCCTTCTGGTCGGCCGCGCTGACGACGAGCGCGTCCGAGCCCGGGAAGACCGTGGCCACGTGGCCGTTGGACGCCCATCGCACCACGTACGGCGGGGCGCCGTCGGCGCCGCGCACCTCCGTGATTTCCCCGCGTTGATCCGCCAACTCGGTCGTCGTGCCCTTGATCACTAGCCAGTCACCTACATCGGCTTTCATCATCGACCCCCTTGATCGTTGACCGCCCGGTCCGATGGCGGCGATCCGCTGCGCCCGGCTACGCCGCGCTTGCGATCACCACTCGTCCGATCATGCGCCGCCGCCCGCCGGGAGGGAAGGGGGACGAACGCCCCGGGCGGACGGGACTTCCGTCCCTATCTCGGCGGTCGGCCGGATGGTCGGATACAGGAATCCGGAATGGAGGCACGCTCATGGACGCTTCAGCACAGTCGCAGGCTCGGACGCGCCTGTTCGCGCGCGCGCTCGGCCCATTCCTGGTAATCGCCGACGCCACGGCCGTGGCCCGGGCCTCCGACATGCAAACGCTGCTTTCACAGTTCGAGGCGAATTCGTTGTGGACCTGGGTGACCGGCGCGTTCATCCTGCTGTTCGGCCTCTTCGTCGTCGCGGCCCACCCTTATTGGCGCGGGGCCGCGGCGATCACCGTCTCCCTGCTGGGGTGGCTGATCACGCTGCGCGGGCTGATCCTGTTTGCATTTCCCCAGGCATTCGTGTCGATGGCCAACGGCATGATCGGCGCGCAAGGCTGGTGGGTGGCGGCCTGCGTGGTCTTCGGACTGGTCGGCCTGTATCTGACCTACGCCGGCTGGGGGCCGGCCCCCGAGAAGCCGGAAACACAAGCGGCGCAGACCAGCCCGGACCTTCGGCGCGCCGCGTGACCGAGCCAGCGCCAGCGCCAGACGAAACCACCGGCCATCTCGCCTCGCCGCTGCGCACCGACGAGTTCGACGCGGTCGCCGACGCCGTGGTGGAGGAGATGCAAACGCTGCAGACCGGCGTGGGCATGCTCATCGTGAAGCGGGGCCCCAACGCCGGATCGCAGTACCAGCTGGATCGGCCGGTGCTGTCCGCCGGCCGGCATCCCGCCAGCGACATCTTCCTCGACGACATCACCGTCAGCCGCCGGCACGCCGAATTCCGAAGGGAGCACGGCAAATTCCACGTCGTCGACTTGGGCAGCCTGAACAAGACCTACCTGAACCGCAAGCCCGTCGACACGGCGGTGCTGACCAACGGCGACGAGATCCGGCTCGGCAATTTCCGCCTGATTTTCGTGGCGGGACCGGCGCCGGGGTAATACCGTCGCGTCATGAGCGAACACGACCCGCAATACGGGTCAGAGGGCGTGGACCGGCTGCCCTTCTCCACCGAGGAAAAGTCGCTGCGCTACCGGACCGAGAACTACCGCGGCGCCGTGGGCCTGAATTGGTACCGCACCGATCCCACCCTGCAGTTCACCATGGCTTACTACCTGCGGCCCGACGAATTGGCCGTGGTGGAGCCCCACTTGGCGGGCATGGGCGAACTGATGGGCGGGCCGGTGGCGCGGTGGGCCGAGGAGACCGACCGCAACCCGCCGCGGCTGGAGCGCTACGACCGGTGGGGCCACGACGTCAGTCGGGTCGTCATGCCCGCGTCGTTCACGCAGTCCAAGCGCGCGGTGCTGGACGCCCAGCAGGCGCTGCGCGGCGACGCGCGGGCCGCCAAGGTGAGTTCGGGCCTGCCCCTGTTCGCGTCCAACTACCTGCTCAACCAGGCCGACATCGGGATGGGCTGCGCGCTGGGCACCGGCGGCGGCATGGTCCAGTCGCTGGTGGCCGCCTACGCGCCGGCCGACGTGCGCGAGCACGTGCTGGCCAAGTTCGCCTCCGGTGAGTGGGCCGGGGAGACCGCGCAGTTGCTGACCGAACGCACCGGCGGCTCCGACCTGGGCGCGCTGGAGACGACCGCGACGCGCGCCGGTGACTCGTGGATTCTCAACGGGTTCAAGTGGTTCGCGTCGAACTGCGCGGGCGAGGCGTTCGTCGTGCTGGCCAAACCGGAAGGCGCGCCGGACTCCTCGCGTGGCGTCGCCAATTTCCTGGTGCTGCGCAACCGCCGCGACGGTTCGCGCAACGGGGTGCGGGTGCGGCGGCTCAAGGACAAGCTCGGCACCCGCTCGGTGGCCTCCGGCGAGGTCGAGTTCGTCGACGCCGAGGCATTCCTGCTGTCCGACGAACCGAGCTCGGACGCGGGGCCGTCCGACGGCAAGGGGCTGGGCCGGATGATGGAACTGACCAACGCCGCGCGCCTCGGCATCGCGTTGTTCGGGCTCGCGAACGCCCGTCGCGCCCTGGTGGAATCGCTGTGTTACGCGCGGCAGCGGCGCGCGTTCGGCGGGGCGCTCATCGACAAGCCGCTGATGCGGCGCAAGCTCGCCGAGATGATCGTCGACGTCGAGGCGGCGCTCGCGCTCGTCTTCGACGGCACCGGCGCCACCAACCACCGGCAGCCCCGCGGCATCCGCCAGCGCATCGCCGTGCCCGTCACCAAGCTCAAGGTGTGCCGGCTGGGCATCACCGCGGCCTCCGACGCGATCGAAATCCACGGCGGCAACGGCTATATCGAGACGTGGCCGGTGGCCCGGCTGCTGCGCGACGCGCAGGTCAACACGATCTGGGAGGGCCCGGACAACATCCTGTGCCTCGACGTGCGGCGCGGCATCGAGCAGTCCCGCGCGCACGAGTCGCTGCTGGCGCGGCTGCGCGACGCGGTGTCGGTTTCCGGCGACGACGAGACCACGCGCTTGGTGGCCGGGCGCATCGAAGACCTCGACGCCGCCATCACGGCCTGGAGCAAGCTCGACAGGGAGGTCGCCGAGGCGCGGCTGTTCCCGCTGGCGCAGTTCATGGGTGACGTCTACGCGGGCGCACTGCTCACCGAGCAGGCCGCCTGGGAGCGCGACACCCGCCGCAGTGACCGCAAGGCGCTGGTCGCCCGGCTGTATGCGCGGCGCTACCTCGCCGACCGCGGTCCGCTGCGCGGGATCGAGGACGAATCCGACGAGGCGCTGGAGCGTTTCGAGGAGTTGGTCGACGGCGCGCTGGCGCTCTAGTCACTCGCGAGCAGACGCAGAATCGCACGATTTCGCGATGAAGAGCGCGATTCTGCGTCTGCTCGCGGTAAAAACTAGACCGGGATCAGCCCGTGCTTGCGCGCCACGCGGAACCACAGCTGCTTGTCGCGCAGCAGGTGCATCGACTTGCGCAGCAGCAGCCGGGTCTGGTGCGGGTCGATGACCGCGTCGATGAAGCCCCGCTCGGCGGCGGTCCACGGGATCGCCATGTTGAGGTTGTAGCCCTCGATGAAGTCCTTCTTGATCTGCTGCGCCTCGGGCGTGGTCGGGTCGGGGAACCGCTTCATCAGCAGCTGGGCGGCGCCCTCGGCGCCGATCACCGCGATGCGCGCGGTCGGCCAGGCGAAGTTGAAGTCGGCGGTCAGCTGCCGCGAGCCCATCACGGCGTACGCGCCGCCGTAGGACTTGCGGATCGTGATCGTCACCTTCGGCACGTCGGCCTCGACGACCGAGTAGAGGAACCGGCCGCCGCGCTTGATGATGCCGCGCTTCTCCTCCTCGGCACCGGGCAGGAATCCGGGCGTGTCCACGACGAACACCAGCGGGATGTCGAACGCGTCGCAGAACCGGATGAACCGCGCCGCCTTGTCGGAGGCCTCGTTGTCGATCGACCCGGCCAGGTACATGGGCTGGTTGGCGACCACGCCGACCGGGCGGCCGTCGACGCGGGCGTAGCCGGTGATGATCGCCGGCCCGTGTTGCGCGGCGACCTCGAGGAAGTCGCCGTCGTCGAAGATGCGCAGCAGGATCTCGTTCATGTCGTAGGCGGCATTGTCGGAGTCCGGCACGATCGCGTCCAGCTCCAGATCGGTCGGCGTGAGCTCCGGTTCCAGCCCGGGGTTGACGATCGGCGGCTTGTCGAAGCAGTTCGACGGCAGGAACGACAGGAAGTCGCGCACGTACTGGAACGCCTCGGCCTCGGAGTCGACGACCTGGTGGATGTTGCCGTAGCGGGCCTGCGCATCGGAGCCGCCGAGCTCGTCGAGGGTGACGTCCTCGCCGGTGACCTCCCGGATCACGTCGGGTCCCGTCACGAAGAAGTAGCCCTGGTCACGCACCGAGACGAGCAGGTCGTCCTGGATCGGCGAATACACCGCTCCCCCAGCGCATTTGCCGAAGATGAGGGAGATCTGGGGCACCAGGCCGGACAGCGCTTCGTGGCGCCGGCCGAGCTCGGCGTACCACGCCAGCGAGGTGACCGCGTCCTGGATGCGGGCGCCGCCGGAGTCCTGGATGCCGATGATCGGGCACCCGACCATCGCGCACCATTCCATCAGCCGGGCCACCTTGCGGCCGAACATCTCGCCGACGGTGCCCTGGAACACCGTCTGGTCGTGGGAGAACACCCCGACCGGGCGGCCGTCGATCATGGCGTGGCCGGTGACGCACCCGTCGCCGTAGAGCGCGTTCGGGTCGTTCGGGGTCTTAGCCAGCGCCCCGACTTCGAAGAACGTGCCGGGATCGACCAGCGCATGCACCCGGGCGCGGGCGCTCGGGATGCCCTTCTTGTCGCGCTTGGCGGCGGCCTTCTCGCCGCCGGGCTCCTTGGCCAGCTCGAGGCGAGCGTGCAGCTCGGCCAACTTCTCCGCAGTGGTGTGCTGAACGGGCGCTGGAGCTGGCACGGTCTCCGTCACTACTTGCCTACCTAACCTGTTCGGACTTGTCCTGCTGCCGTTCGGCATCGATCTTGTTCAGCGCCTGGGTCATGTGCGCGCCGACCTTGGCGATGATCGGCTCGTCGATGGCCTGGATGTGCTCGCCACCGATCGGCACGATCTCGAGGTCGGACACGTACTCGCCCCAGCCGCCGTCCGGCTTGCGGACGGCGTAGCGCGGCTCGAACATGATCGCGTCGTCATGGTAGCGATCGGCCATGTAGAGCGTGACGTGCCCGTCGTACGGCTGGATCTGGGCGGTGTCGATCGCCCGGTTGTCCAGGTACGACGTGCGCTGGTGCTCGATGATCCCGGCCGGGATCTGCACCCCGCTCTGGCTGACCGCCTCCAGCACGAACCGGATCTGGCCCTCGTCGTCGAGCTGCTCGAGGTGCTCGTAGGGGATCTCCGGGACGGTCACGTTGAACGTCTTCTCGGCGAACCGGGCGTAGCGGTCCCAGCGCTTGCGGACCTCCTCCTTGGTCTGCGGAACCTCCTCGCCCGCGCGCACCGCGTCGATCAACCCGACCCACTCGACGTCCTTGCCCAGCCGCTTGAGCCCGATCGCGCACGCGTAGGCCAGCACCCCGCCGAGCGACCAGCCCGCCAGGATATAGGGCCCGTCGCCCTGCATCTCGATCAGCTTCGGAACGTATTGCGCCGCACGCTCTTCGATCGTGCCCTCGACGCGCTCCAGGCCGTACATCGGGGTGTCCGCCGGCAGGCGGTTGAGCAGCGGCTCGTACACCACCGTCGAACCACCGGCCGGGTGGAACACGAACACCGGTGTCTTGGTGCTGCCCTCGGGGCGCGCCCGCAACGTGCGCAGGAAGCCGTCGACGACCCCGGCCTCCAGGTGCTCGCGCACCTTCTCGGCGAGCGCCTCGATGTTCTCCGACGCCAGCACGTCCCCGGCGGTGATCGGCCCCTCGGCGCGCTCCGAAAGCCGTTGCGCCATCTTGGCAGCGGCGTCGGCGTCCAGCTTGGGCAGCGGGTTGAAGATGCCGCCCGGGGACTTGCCCGTCACGATCGCCCACGTGGCGAAGGCGACCCGCTCGGCCGCGTCGCGCGGCGGCACGTCGGAGTTCAGCGCCTTGGCGACCGCCTCGGAGTTGAGCGCCTCGGCCGCGCCGGCCAGGTTCGGCTGCGCGCCATTGGCGCCGTTAGCGGCGGGGCCCGACGGGTCGGTCGGCGGCGGGGGGATCGGTACGTCCGACGCAGGCGGCGCTTGCGGGTCGGGGGCCGGCGCCGCCACCGAGGCGGGCGTGGCGCCGCTGAGCAATTCGGCCTGCTCCCTGGCGATTTCCTCCGCCGTCTGCGTCTTCTGGTGCTCGGCCAGCTGCTCGACCTCGTCGCGGTGCTCGACCGCGTACTCGATCAGCTTCTCGACGGCGTAGAGGTTGGCGTCGCGCACGGCCGTCAACTGAATCGGCGGCAGATCGAAGTCGTATTCGACCCGGTTCTTGATCCGCACCGCCATCAGCGAGTCGAGGCCCAGCTCGATCAGCGGCACCTCCCACGGCAGGTCCTCGGGCTCGTAACCCATTGCGGCGCCGACGATCGCGCCCAGCCGGTCGGCGATGGTCTCGCCGGAGTCCGGTGACCACTTGCTGAATCCGGCCGGCATATAGCGGTTGGTGAGGCTGTCGCCGAGCGCCTCCTCCTCCGGGCCCTCGGAGGGAGCCTCCGCGACGGCCCCGTTGCTCGGAGCCGCGATCGCGGTGCCGGCGCCCACCGCGACCGGCAGCACCGACTCGGCGCCGCCCCGGGTCACCAGCGCGTCGTACACCAGCGTGAACGACTCGTCGATGCGGGCGTGCACCTGAACCGACGCGCCACCGGGATGCCGGGTCAGCGTGGTCACCAGCCGGGAGCCCTCCCCCGGCTTGGCGCGCTCCTCCGCAGCGGTCAGCTGCGCGTCCGGAAGGACCTCGGCCGCAGCGGCTTTCACCAGCGCCGCCAGGTCCGTCAGGCCCCGGGGCGTGTACTCCCAGACGTGCCGGCCGTCCGGCAGCGCGACGTGGTTGCCCGGCATGAGCACCGAACCGCTGCTGGTGGCGACGTGCACGTCCAGCCAGTGCTCCTTGCGCTTGAACCGGGTCGGCGGGATGTTCGCGTAGTCCTGGGGCCCCGCCGCGCGGGTGAACAGCGTCCGCGGGTCCAGGTCATGCCCATAGACGTACAGCTGCGCCAGGGTCGAGACGATCGACTCGACCTCGTCCTGCTTGCGCGCCAGCGTCGGGATCAGCTGGGCGTCGTGCAGGCCGGCGTCCGCCGTCGTCAGGCCCACCTGCATCAGCGCCACCGGGTTGGGCGCCAGCTCGACGAAGGTGGTGTGCCCGCTGTCGACGGCGTTGCGGATGCCGTGGGTGAAGTAGACGCTGTGGCGCAGCCCCTTCTTCCAGTAGTCGACGTCGTGGATCGGCTCCGCGCCGGGCTTGATGTAGCTGCCCTCGTGCACGGTCGAGTAGATCCCGCACGTCGGGCTCATCGGCTTGATGCCCTGCAGTTCCGCGGCGAGCTCGCCGAGCAGCGGGTCCATCTGCGAGGTGTGGCTGGCGCCCTTGGTCTGGAACTTGCGGGCGAACTTGCCCTCGGATTCGGCGCGGGCGATGATCGCGTCCACCTGCTCGGGCGGGCCGCCGATGACGGTCTGGGTGGGCGCGGCGTAGACGCACACTTCCAGGTCGGGGAAGTCGGAGAACACCGTCTTGATCTCCTCGGCGGAGTACTCAACCAGCGCCATCAGCCGGATGTACTCGCCGAACAGCATCGCCTCGCCCTCGCCCATCAGATGGGAGCGGGAGCAGATGGCCCGGGTGGCGTCGCGCAGCGACAGGCCGCCGGCGAAGTACGCCGACGCGGCCTCGCCCAGCGACTGGCCGACCACCGCGGCCGGCTTGGCGCCGTGATGCTTGAGCAGCTCGCCCAGCGCGATCTGGATCGCGAAGATGGTGACCTGGGTGGTCTCGATGCCGTAGTCCTGCGAGTCGTCCAGGATCAGCTCGAGCACCGAGTAGCCCAGTTCGTCCTGGACCAGCGCGTCGACCTTCTCGATCCACCGCGCGAAGACGTCGTTGCGCAGATACAGGCTCTTGCCCATCTTGCGGTGCTGCGCACCGAAACCGGCCAGCACCCACACCGGGCCGTTGCTCACCGGCCCGTCGACGCTGAACACGTTCGGCCGCTGCTTGCCCTCGGCGATCGCGCGCAGGCCCTTGATGGCCTCCTCGTGGTCGTGCGCCAGCACCACCGCGCGTGAGCGGCCGTGGTTGCGGCGCGACAGCGACCGCCCGATCGATTCCAGCGACGCCGCCTGGCCCTCGGGGCTTTCCATCCAGTCCGCGAGCTCGGCGGCCGCGGCCTTCTTGCGCGACGTCAGGAACGCCGAGACGACGAGCGGGATAACCGGCGGCGGAAGCTCCTGCGTCGCAAGCTCTTCCAGCGCGGCCTCCTTGAGGCTCAACGCCTCTTCGGTGACCTCCGGAAGGTCGGGCTCTTCCTCCTCGACCGCCGCGGAGGCGTCGGGGATGATGTTGCCGAAGTCGTCGAACCGCAGCGAGTGCGCCTCGAACGTGGGCGCTTCGGCCGCTTCGGTGGCCGCCTTGGCCTCGGCCTGGGGCTCCGGCTCCTTTTCGATCACGTCGCGGGGCAGGACCTCGCGCACCACCACGTGCGCGTTGGCCCCGCCGAAGCCGAAGCTCGACACCCCGGCCAGCGCGTAGCCGCCGTATCGCGGCCAATCGGTCGCCGTGTCAATCACTTTCAGACGCATCGCGTCGAAGTCGATGTACGGGCTGGGCCCGGCGAAGTTGAGGGACGGCGGCAGCTTGTCGTGCTGCAGCGCCAGCACCACCTTGGCCATGCTGGCCGCACCGGCGGCCGACTCCATGTGCCCCACATTGGTTTTCACCGCGCCCAGCAACGCAGGACGGTCGGCCGGGCGGCCCCTGCCGATCACGCGGCCCAGCGCCTCGGCCTCGATCGGGTCACCCAGGACGGTGCCGGTGCCGTGCGCCTCGATGTAGTCGACGGTGCGCGGATCGATGCCGGCGTCCTTGTAGGCCCGGCGCAGCACGTCGGCCTGCGCGTCCTGGTTGGGCGCGATCAGGCCGTTGGACCGCCCGTCGTGGTTGACCGCGGTGCCCGCGATCACGGCCAGGATCTGGTCGCCGTCGCGGCGGGCGTCATCGACCCGCTTGAGCACCAGCATGCCGGCGCCCTCCGAGCGGGTGTAGCCGTCGGCGTCGGAGGAGAACGACTTGATCCGGCCGTCGGGGGCCAGCACCGCGCCGATCTCGTCGAAACCGAGCGTCACCGCGGGCGTGATCAGCGCGTTGACGCCGCCGGCCACCGCGACGTCGGCCTCGCCGTTGCGCAGCGCCTGCACGGCCTGGTGGATCGCCACCAGCGAGCTCGAGCACGCGGTGTCGACCGCGACCGAAGGCCCGCGGAAGTCATAGAAGTAGGACACCCGGTTCGCAATGATCGACGGCGAGTTACCGGTGATCGCATAGGGGTGCGCGACGGTCGGGTCGGAGATGGCCAAGAAGCCGTAGTCATGGTTGGAGACGCCTACGTACACGCCGACCGCCTCGCCGCGCAGGCTCGACGCCGGGATGCGGGCGTGCTCGAGCGCCTCCCAGGTCAGCTCCAGCGCCATCCGCTGCTGCGGGTCGATGTTGTCGGCCTCGGTCTTGGCGATCGCGAAGAACTCGGAGTCGAAGCCCTTGATGTCCTTCAGGTAGCCGCCGCGGGTGCGGGCCTTCGCGATCCGCTCGGCCAGCCGCGGCTCCTCCAGGAATTCCTCCCAGCGGCCCTCGGGCAGGTCGGTGATGGCGTCGCGGCCCTCGATCAGCGCCTGCCACGTTTCCTCGGGGCTGTTCATGTCGCCGGGCAGCCGGGTGGCCAGGCCCACGACCGCGATGTCGACGCGCTCGGCCGGGCCCTTGCGCGACCAGTCGACGACGTCGTCGCCCGACAGGTCCGCCTCGGGTTCGCCCTCGATGATCCGGGTCGCCAGCGATTCGATGGTCGGATGCTGGAACGCCACCGCGACCGACAGGGTGACGCCGGTCATGTCCTCGATGTCGGCGGCCATCGCCACCGCGTCGCGCGACGACAGGCCCAGCTCGACCATCGGCACCGACTCGTCGATCGAGTCCGGCGACTGCCCGGTGGCCTTGGCCACGTAGTTGCGCAGCCATTGGCGCATCTCGGGGACCGTAAGGTCGGTCTTCTTGGCGGGCAGATTCTCCTGGGATTCGTCTAATTCAGTCATGGTTCCTGGGTTCAGTCGTTTTCGCCCGCGAAGGCGGTCGGGGAACCGACGCCGCTGCGCAGGCTTCCGTCGAGGTAGGCGGCGCGGCAGGCCCGGCGCCCGATCTTGCCGCTGGAGGTACGCGGAATCGTTCCGGCCTGCACCAGCAGCAGGTCACGGACCGTGACGCCGTGCCGCACGGCGATGGCCGCCCGGATGTCGTCGGCGATGGGCTGGTAGTCCAGCTTGTGCGTTCCGGCGGCGCGCTCTGCGACGATCACCAGCTGCTCGGAGCCATCCTCGGCGTCGTACTTGAGACCGGCGTGCGGGTTGTCGAACACCTCCTGGGGCAGCTGATTGGCCGGCACCGAGAAGGCGGCCACGTAGCCGGTCCGCAGCGCCCGGCTGGCTTCCTGCGCCGAGTACTCGAGGTCCTGCGGGTAGTGGTTGCGGCCGTCGATGATGACCAGGTCCTTGATGCGGCCGACGATATAGAGGTGGCCGTCGTGATAGGTCCCGTAGTCGCCGGTGCGCACCCACATCCCGTCGTCCGCGGCGCCCTCGGCGTGCGACTGGCTGATCCGCGACTTGAGGATGTTGCGGAAGGTCTGGTTGGTCTCGGCTTCCTTGCCCCAGTAGCCGGTGCCGAGGTTGTTGCCGTGCAACCAGATCTCGCCGACCTGGCCGTCGGGCAGCTCGGTGGCGGTGTCGGGGTCGACGATGACCGCCCACTCGTCGACGCCGATGATGCCCGCGGACACCTGCGCGACCGCCTTGGGTGAGTCGGGGGGCACCTCGACGAAGCGCTGGTTGTTCATCTCGTCGCGGTCGACGTAGATGACCCGGGGCGCCTCGTCCATCGGCGTCGTGGAGACGAACAACGTCGCCTCGGCCAGGCCGTAGGACGGCTTGATCGCGGTCTTGCGCAGGCCGTAGGGCGCGAACGCCTCGTAGAACTTGCGCATCGACGCCGGGGACACCGGCTCGCTGCCGTTGAGGATCGCCTTGACGTTGCTCAGGTCCAGCGGCGGCTCGCCGTCCTTGGGCACGCCGCGCACGGCGGCGTGCTCGAAGGCGAAGTTCGGGGCGACGGTGAAGACCTCGCCTTCGCCGTCCTCGGGCTTGCGCGCCATCTCCCGGATCCACCGGCCGGGCCGGCGTACGAACGCGGCCGGGGTCATGAAGGTGAAGTTGTGCCCGAGCACCGGCGACAGCAGAGCGGTGATCAGGCCCATGTCGTGGAAGAACGGCAGCCAGGACAGGCCGCGGTCGCCGTCCTTGCCCTCCAGGCCGTTGAGCACCTGCAGCACGTTGGTCGGCAGGTTCAGGTGGGTGATCTGCACGCCGGTCGGGGTGCGGGTGGAGCCGGAGGTGTACTGCAGGTAGGCGATGGTGTCCTCGGTCGCCTCGGGCTCGAGCCAGGTGGAGGCCACCTCGGTGGGCACCGCGTCGACGGCGACGACGCGGGGGCGTTCCTTGGCCGACCGGGCGCGGATGAACTTGCGGACCCCCTCGGCGGCCTCGGTGGTGGTCAGGATCGTCGAGGGGGTGCAGTCGTCGAGCACCGCGTGCAGGCGGCCGACGTGACCCGGTTCGCTCGGGTCGAACAGGGGTACGGCGATCCTGCCGGCGTAGAGCGCCCCGAAGAAGGCGATCAGATAGTTGAGGTTCTGTGGGCACAGGATGGCGATGCGGTCACCGGGCTGGGTGACCTGTTGCAGGCGAGCCCCCACGGCGCGGTTGCGGGCGCTGAACTCCGACCAGGAGATGTCGCGGTATTCACCGTCACGCTCGGTGGAGAAGTCGACGAAGCGATAGGCGAGCCTGTCGCCGCGAACCTTCGCCCACTTCTCAACGTGACGAACCAGGTTCGTGTTCTCCGGAAACCTGATCTTTCCATTCACGATGAACGGGTTGTGGTACGCCATGCCGCCCTCTCCTGTCACAACCATGTCTGGTCGGCTTCGCCGACCCAAGCCTCGCCGTCGGCTTCGCCGACGGGTCCTCTATACACGAGCCGCCTATGCACGCCTGGCAGCGCCGATCCCTGCGTGTCCCAGCCAGCTCGGCCCCCGATCGGAGCCGCAACGAAGCCCTGGTTGCTCTTAAATTCCTCTTAATGTTAAGGGCCGCCTCGCGGCAGACCAAATCACAAGGTACCGCCGATCGCGTCACGGATTCGCCTACGTCGCGGCATGTCCGCCGCCGGCCTCACCCATGTTTGGGACGCGGCGCGTTCTCGATCAGCCCGTGGGCCCAATTCAGCGTCCAATCGGTCGCCGGCGCCCCGTCGAGATTCCAGAACTGGGTCGTGGCATACAGCGCGTGGACCGGCTGCCCGGCGCCGCCGGCCAGCGTGTTCAGGGTGTCGGGCAGCTTCGCGACACTGAACGCTTCATTCGGCGCGGCGCAGATGAGATCGCCCGGCGCGCAGATCTCGTTGGTCTTGCTGTTCAGCGCGCCGAAGCCGCCCGGCCGCGCGCCCGTCATGGTCAGGCCCAGCCCGGACAGCACCGGCACCTCGTGCAGCGTGATCTCGGCGCCCTCGCCCGGTGGGTTGGGCCCGATGTCGTTGCCCACGCCGTCCTGGCGGCGGCCGTCGGCGATCAACGTCACACCGAGCACCAGGTCGTCGTCGACGGGTCCGCGGCCGTTGCCGATGTCGCTGGCGATGTCGCCGATGATCACCGCGCCCTGGGAGAACCCCATCAGCACGTAACTGGTCAGCGGACACTTGTTGTTCATGTCGGTCAACGCCTGCACGGTCGCGCGGGTGCCCTCCGCCCGGCTCTCGTTGTAGGACATCTGCGTGTCGCCGGCCAGCGGATTGTGGAACTGCGCCGTGTAGGGGGTGGTGAAGGTCTGCACCCGCGAGGACGGGAACTGCTGGGAGATCTCGGTGGTCACCTTGTGCAGCAACGCATTCGGGAACTGGCCCGGGGTGAGCGGGTCGTCCTGCGGGGCGGACTCCCAGGTGCCCGGCACGTTGATCAGTTGCACGTCGGGGCACGAGGCGTCCTGGGACGCCGGGCGCGGCTTGTGCGGGTGGATCGTGGTGGAGGTCGGCGGCAGCACGCCGGGGGGCACCGCGCTCGGCGGGGATTCGGGATTGCGCAGCAGCATGATGACGGCCACGACGACCAGCAGCACGACGCCCGCCACGGCCAGGGCGGCGATCCAGGCGAGGGTCCGGTGGCGCTTGCGGCGCGCGCTCGTCGTCATGTTCTCCTGCTAGCAGAGTCGGTCGATCGCAGCTCGGTTCCAGGCAAGCGGACGTCCCGCCCCCTGCTGCACTTCCCTATACGGTACCGGCGTTTCGGGGCGGAGCCCCGGGCCTCGAAGCTGGGGCGTCCTAGCGGATCGCGCCCACGATGTCGCCCGACATGGCCCCCAGCTGACCCGACCACGAGCCCCAGCCGTTGTCGCCGCCGCCCGGGAAGTCGAAGTGGCCGTTGTGCCCGCCGACGCTGCGGTACTGCTGGTAGAACATCCGGCTGTTGCCCATCGCCTCGCCGGCCTGACCGATCATGGCGGCGGGATCGCTGGCCGCGTCGGTGGTCGGGCTGAACACCCACACGCGGGTGTTGTTCTGCGCCAGCAGGGCGGCGTGCACCCAGGGGTCGTGCCACTTCCACCGGCCCAGCTGCGGGGCTCCCCACATGCCGTTGCCGTCGACGCCGCCGAATTGCTGCAGGCCGGCCAGGATCGAACCGTTCGTCGTGGTGTTCGACGGGTACAGGAAGCCGGACAGCGAGCCGGCGAAGCCGTAGCGGTCGGGGTGGAAGGCGGCCAGCGCCATCGCGCCGTAGCCGCCCTGGGAGGCGCCGACGGCGGCGTGGCCGCCCGGCGCCAGGCCCTTGTTGGCGGCCAGCCAGTTGGGCAGCTCGCTGGACAGGAAGGTGTCCCACTGCTTGCTGCCGTCGTTCTCCCAGTTGGTGTACATGCTGTAGGCGCCGCCCGCGGGCGCCGCGACCGAAATGCCCTTGCCGGCAAGCGTGTTCATCGCGTTGCCCGCGGTGACCCAGTTGCTGACGTCGGGCGCGGCGTCGAACGCATCCAGCAGCACCACCATGTGCGGACCGCCCGCCATGAAGGCCACCGGAATGTCGCGGCCCATCGCCGCCGAGGGAACCATCAGGCTTTCGTAGCCCGCCGCGCGGGCCGTCCCGACGGGACCCGTCAGCCCCAAGGCCAGAACCACGCCGAACAGCAACGTTGACAGACCCCGCACGACCCTCATGTCCACCCTCCATCGTCTAGTCGCTGTCTGCACATTAGCCAGCGACGCGAGCGTCCCGTCCCGCGGGTAGTGAAACAGATCACACAGCCCGCGAACAACTAGCGGCGGGTACCCCGAAAGGTGCCCGCCGCTAGTCGCGTTGCTGCTCGGTTTAGGTGCCGGTGCCCTGGTTGCCGGCGGCCGCGGCGGTGGCCGGGCCGGCGCCGGGCGTGGCGCCCAACGTGGACTGCAGGTCAGGCTTCATCGCCTGCAGCTGCGCGCCCCAGTACGGCCAGTCGTGCGTGCCGTTGGCGTCGAAGTTGAACACCGCGTTGTGGCCACCGGCCTGGTTGTAGGCGTCCTGGAACTTCAGGTTGCTGGTCCGCACGAAGCCCTCGAGAAACTTGGCGGGCAGGTTGTCGCCACCGAGGTCGGACGGCTTGCCGTTACCGCAGTAGATCCAGATGCGGGTGTTGTTGGCGACGAGCTTGCCCACCTGCAGCGACGGGTCGTTGCGCTGCCAGGCCGGGTCGCTCGACGGCCCCCACATGTCGTCCTTCTTGTAGCCGCCGGCGTCGCCCATGGCCAGACCGATCAGCGACGGCCCCATGCCCTGCGAGGGGTCGAGCAGCGCCGACAGCGAGCCGGCGTAGACGAACTGGTTCGGGTGGTAGGCGGCCAGGATCAGCGCCGACGAACCGGCCATCGACAGACCGACGGCGGCGCTGCCGGTCGGCTTGACCTGCTTGTTGGCCTGCAGGTAACCGGGCAGCTCGCTGGTCAGGAAGGTCTCCCACTTGTAGGTGGTGCAGCCGGCCTTACCGCAGGCGGGCTTGTACCAGTCGGAGTAGAAGCTGGACTGCCCGCCGACCGGCATGACCACGGCGATGCCCGACTGGTTGTACCACTCGAACGCGGGGGTGTTGATGTCCCAGCCGTTGTAGTCGTCCTGCGCGCGCATGCCGTCGAGCAGGTAGAGCGCGGGCGCGTTGGCGCCGCCGCTCTGGAACTGAATCTTGATGTCGCGGCCCATTGCGGCCGAGGGAACCTGCAGGTACTCCACCGGCAGACCCGGGCGCGAGAACGCCCCGGCGGTCGCCGAGCCCCCCACGGCGCCAATCAGACCCGAGAGCAGGGCCGCGCCAACGGCCCCCACCACGAGCCGTCGTGGCATACCAGCCACGGCGCCGCGAAACCTGTCGACAAGCGTCATCCTTGCTTCCTCATCCTTCTTTCGGCCTTTCGGCGCATTTCTCCGATTGGACGCATCCCCGAATTGGGTCCGACTGCATACGTCGCGCGCAGCAGTGCTCGTGTAGTCAACCACACCTTCGGGCGTCCCCTCTCATCGAGCGGCTCGGGCAAACCACGATTTGGCGCTCCCACCCAACGATTTTCGGGCCGAACGCCGGCGCGGAGAATCGCGTTTCCGCATGTGCTTGGCCCCGGGTGCGCACTGGTGAGAGCACAGATGTGAGATTGCTGGCAATGTCCGGGGACGCGCCTGCGGAACCGAATTCGACACCCGCGGAAAAAAATTTAAGCCCGGGCGGCTCTACTCGCGCGGAGGCGGCGGGATTGCCTCCGGCACCGGCAGCCCGCACCGCGCGAGTTCGTAGAGCGGAACACGATCGATTCGGTACTTGGTGAACTCGAAGGAGTGCACGACGTTGGAGACGAAGCGGTGCAAGGTCATTGGGGCTCGCACCGAGCTGAGCACCGCCTGGGTCTCGGGGCATTTCAGGGCAGCGACGGCCTGGGCAACCCAATTCACGTCCAGATAACCCGGAATGCCCGGATACACCTTGACCCAGGGGCCGTCGGCGATCACCCAGTCCGGGAAGAGGTTCTTGTCGTGCCCGATCCGGCCATGCTTGAGCCGCTCGGTGTGCTGGGCCAGCGGGTTTGCCAGACCGATCTGGTCGATCACCCTGACGTCGAGGCCGACATTCATCCCGAGCATGCCCAGGTTGGTGAAAAACACCGCGTGCTGCGGCTTTTGCGGCGCCTTGGTGTCCCCGGGGGCGGGCTGCAGCATGGGCACCAGGTCCCACTGGATGTAGTTGCCGGACGGCAGCAACAACGCCCCCTCCGGGGTGTTGTCCAGCGCGGTCAGCACGGCCGCCATCCTCGGGTAGTCCAGGTAATCGGCGGCCGTCAGCGGGTGCGCGTGCCCGGTTGCCTGGGCGTAGAAGCGGCGCTCGTCGACGATCCCCGAGTAGGTGACGTGCGTGGCGTCGTCGCCCATCCCGGGTGAGTTTGCTGCCCACAGCGACCAGCCCGCCACGCCCAGCCACAGCGCGGCGGCGGCAGCGGCCGCCCAGGAGCCCGTCTCCCGCGAATAGTCCTGGCCGTCGGGAAGGGCGAGCGGCACGACCGCCACCGGCGCCAGCAAACAAAATAGCGGCGCCAGCAACACCCTCGCGTGCATGAAATCGCCGCCCTGCCGGATCCAATAGAGCGCCTGCAGCAGACCGCTGACGAGGACGAATGCGACGACCGCCGGCGGGCTCTGCACCGCCCGGGCCAGGCGACCGTAATCCGGCGACAGCGCGGGGCGCAGGAACGACGGGCGTCGCCGGGCGACCATCAACAGCACGCCCAGCGGCACCAGCAGCAGCACCGGCACCCACACCGCGTAGGGCGCGTTGAAGTTCGAGAGGTAGATCATGCCCTGCGACCACTTGTCGCCGGCCGCGTCCTTGGCCAGCGCCGTCCCGGGCACCAGCAGGCCGTAGTAGCCCATCCGGAAGATTTCGTAGGCGACCGGCAGGAATCCGCCCGCCACCACGATCAGCACCCGGCGCCGCCAGTCGCGGGCGGCGACGAGCATCATGATCAGCGCGAGCCCGCCCATCAACGCCAGCTCCGGCCGGACGAGGACGCTGAACCCGGCGACGAAGGCCAGCGCTCCGATGAAGGCCGGGCCACCCGGACGCCCGCGCACCGGCTGCGCCCAGCACACCATCATCCACCACAGCAGCCCGAGGTAGGCCAGCGTCAGGCCGCTCTCCAGACCCGACGTGGCGAAGTCACGCGCCGGCGGCAGCGCGATGTAGACGAGCGCCCCGGCGGGCAGCAGGATCGCCCGGCGGCCCCGCAGGCTGGGCGCGTACAACCGGCCGGTGCCCAGCATCAACAGCGCCACGCCCAGCACCGAAAGCGTCAGGGCCAGCGCCAACGCCACGTACTCCATGCGCACCGGCCCGCCGACCCAGCTGCCCAGATACATCAGGTAGGTCCACGCCGTGGAGGTGTTCGCCTCGACCCGCTCGCCCTGGTTGAAAACGGGGCCGTTGCCGGCCAGCAAGTTGCGCACCGTGCGCAGCACGATGAGCCCGTCGTCGGCGATCCAGCGCCGCTGCCACGCGCCCCACCCGAACAGGACGGCCACCACCGCCACGCTGATCCAGAGGCTGACCCGCACCGGAGTGACGTAGGGGAACAGCGGCCGGCCGGCCCGCCGGATCACCGGCCGGCGCATCACCGCCACCCCCAGCGCCTTCAATTGGGGGCTAGCCGAAGGCAACGGCGGCCCCAACCGTTGCGATCCACGCCAGCGCCAACAGCTGCAGCACCCGGTCACGCAACGCAATGTCCTCGGGCTCCCCGGCCAGCCCGCCGTCGACGTCGACGGCGTAGCGCAGGATCGCGATGGTGAACGGGACCATCGACACCACGAACCAGCCCGCCTCGCCGTGCTCGCGCTCGAACGCCCACAGCCCGTAGCACAGCACCACCGCGGTGGCCGACATCGTCCAGACGAATCGCAGGTAGGTGCTGGTGTAGCTCTCCAGCGCCTTGCGGATCGCCGCGCCGGTGCGCTCGGCCAATTGCAGTTCGGCGTAGCGCTTGCCGGCCACCATGAACAGCGACGCGAATGCCGCCATGAGCAGGAACCACTGCGACAGCCGGGTATCGGTGGCCGCGCCGCCGGCGATGGCCCGCAGCAGGTACGCCGACGACACGATGCAGATGTCCATCACGGCCTGGTGCTTGAGGCCGAAGCAATAGCCCAGCTGCATGGCGATGTAGACCGCCATCACCACCGCCAGGTTCGGCGTCAGCCACCACGCCACGCCGAGCGACGCCACCCCGAGCACCACGGCCAGGGCGTAGGCCAGCCACTCGGGCACCACGCCGGCCGCGATCGGGCGGAACCGTTTGGTCGGGTGTTCGCGGTCGGCCTCGACGTCGCGCACGTCGTTGATCAGGTACACCGCCGACGCGGCCAGGCTGAACACCGCGAAGGCCACCGCCACCTGAATTCCCAGCTGGCCGTAGTCATATCGGTGTCCGCGGCCCGCCGCGCTCAGCGGCGCGGCCAGGACGAGCACGTTCTTCACCCATTGCCTCGGGCGGATCGCCTTGACGACGCCGACGATCAGGTTCGCCGGAGGTCCGACCACCACGTCTTCGCTCATTCGGTGCACCTCTTTCGGCACCACTCGTCGCTGCGGTCCGCGACTCCGGCGACGGCGGCACCGAGGGCGATGCCGAAGGCTACGTCACTGGGATAGTGCACGCCCAGCAGTATCCGCGACAGCGCCATCGGAGGGACGAGCAACACGGGCAATGGCAGCCCGGTGGCGCGACCCATCAGGATCGCGGCGGCGGTGGTCGAGGTGGCATGCGCGGAGGGAAAGCTCAGTTGGCTCGGCGTGCCGACGTTCACCGCGACGGCCGGGTGGTGGGGCCGCTTGCGCCGCACCAGGCGCTTGACCAGCACGGCCGCGGCGTGCGCGACGAACGCGCCGGCCCCGGCCACCAGCCACTCGCGGCGACGGCTCGGCATCAGCACCGCGCCGAGCAGCGCCACCGCCAGCCAGCCGATGCTGTGTTCGCCGAAATGGGACAGCCCCCGGGCCGCGCCCAACGCACCGGGCTGATCGGCCAGCGCCGACTGGACGGCGACCAGCGCGGCCACCTCACCGCGCGGGGCGGCCGTTTCAATCATGCTGGGGTTCGCCGGCTGGCAACAACGCCGTCTCCCACTTCTGCTTGCTGGACAGCGCGGGCAGCGCCTCCCGGTACACCCGGCGCATCTCGTCGAACCGGCCCAGCAGCCGGCGCTGTCGGCGCAGCGATTTGGCCAACAGCGACATCATCTTTCGCCGGTCGCGCTGCCGGTAGACCACGCCGCACCCGTCGGCGGTCGTGACGGTCACGCCGTCGACCGTGCACAGCCGGAACCAGCGCGCGTCCTGGGTCGGCACGTTGTACTCCGGACGCGTGTGGGCTTCCGGGTCGGCCGCGGTCATGTTGTGCAATATCCCGCGTGCCAGTCGGTAGCTGATGGAAACGGGATTCACCGGCGGCTTCATCGCCTTGGTCTTGTGCTGCGGCGACGGCAGTTCGCTCGCGGCCGGCAGCACGACCGCGTCCGGGTACTGCTTGCGGATGCGATGCACTTCCGGCAGCGCCGATTCCAGGATCGAGAAGATGTGCTCGGGACCGGCCAGGAAGTCGTCGATCGCCCTGTTCTGGATCGCGACGGTCGAATATTCAAGGCACGCAAGGTGTTTCAGCGTCGCCTTGAGGTGGCTGCGGACCAGTCCGGTGATGTCGCCGTCCCAGTGCAGCGCCGCGACCACCAACCGGTTGCGCAGGTGGAAATAGGCCTGCCAGTCGATGGCGTCGTCCTTGTCGCTCCAGGCCATGTGCCAGATCGCGGCCCCGGGCAGGGTGACCGTCGGATAGCCGTGCTCGCCGGCGCGCAGACCGTATTCGGCGTCGTCCCATTTGATGAACAACGGCACCGGCTGGCCGAGCTCCTCGGCGACCTGGCGCGGGATCATGCACGTCCACCAGCCGTTGAAGTCGACGTCGATGCGCCGGTGCAGCAGCGCGCTTCGGTCGTTGTTGTCGTTCAACGGGAACTCGGCGAAGTCGTGGTCGTACTCGGCGTGCGGCGCGGCGGTCCACATGAAGTTCGACTGGTTGACGACCTCGCCCATGATGTGCAGGTGCGACGGCTCCTGCAGGTTGAGCATCTGACCGCCGATCAGCATCGGCGTCTTGGCGAAGCGGTTGAGCGCCAGCACCCGCAGGATCGTGTCCGGCTCGATGCGAATGTCGTCGTCCATGAACAGGATCTGTTGGCAATCCGTGTTTTTCAGCGCCTCATACATCACCCGGCTGTATCCGCCGGAACCGCCGAGGTTCGGCTGGTCGTGGATGGACAGCCGGTCGCCCAGACCGGCGGCCGCGGCCGGGAAGTCCGGGTGGTCGCGCACCTTGCGGACGCCCTGGTCGGGCACGATCACCGCGCCGATTACCTTGTCCACCAATGGATCCGCGGTGAGGTCGGCCAGCGCGTTGACGCAGTCCGCGGGACGGTTGAACGTGGGGATGCCGACGGCGACGTTGGCCGTGCCCGGAGCGGGCTCGGTCGCGTACCAGCCGCCGCTGAGCAGGCTGACCGCGGTGTCGGTGGTGATGTCAAACCAGATCCACCCGCCGTCCTCGAACGGCTTGAGGGGAACCTCGATCTCGACGACGGCGGGCCGATCCTCGGTGCCGACGAATTGGCGGCCCTCCACCGAGATCCGCACCCCGGTGGCCTTGGTCCGGTACATGTCGACGCGTCCGGTTCCGGTCAGCTCGACCCGCAACACCACCGACTTACAGATCGACCAGCGCCGCCAGTAGCTCGCCGGGAACGCGTTGAAGTACGTCGCGAACGACACCTCGGACTCGGCGCCGATCTGCAACGAGGTGCGCGTTGTCGCATGGGCGCGTCGCGCGTTGGTGGTCGATTCCTCCAGATACAGCTTGCGCACGTCGAGGGGTTCACCCGGACGCGGCAGGATGATTCTGGAAAGCAGGCTTATAGCGGTCATCCCCCCGCGCCTTCCTCCACTAGATCCTTGCCCTCGCTCAGGTGCGGCGCGAGGGTGTTGTCGTACATGCTCAATGCGCTGGCAATCGCCATGTGCATATCGAGATATTGATAGGTGCCCAGCCGCCCGCCGAAGAGCACCTTCGCCGCGGCCGTTTCGGCCTTCGCCCGGGCGCGGTAGGCGGCCAGCAGGGCGCGGTCGGCCTCGGTGTTGATCGGGTAGTAGGGCTCGTCATCGTCTTCGGCGAACCGCGAGAACTCCCGCATGATCACCGTCTTGTCGGTGGGGTAGTCGCGCTCCGGATGGAAGTGGCGGAACTCGTGGATGCGGGTGTAGGGCACATCTAGATCGCTGTAATTCATCACCGGCGTGCCCTGGAAGTCGCCGGTGTCGCGCACCTCGACCTCGAAATCCAAAGTGCGCCAGCCTAATCGGCCCTCCGAGTAGTCGAAGTAGCGGTCCAGCGGGCCGGTGTATACGACTGGGGCATCCGGACTGGCAGCACGGAGTTCGTCGCGCACGTCGAACCAGTCGGTATCCAGCCGCACCTCGATGCGCTCGTCGGCGGCCATGTTTTTCAGCCACGCGGTGTAGCCGTCGACCGGCAGCCCCTCGTATGTGTCGTTGAAGTAGCGATTGTCGAACGTGTAGCGCACGGGCAACCGCGTGATGGTGGACGCCGGCAGCTCCTTGGGGTCGGTCTGCCACTGCTTGGCCGTGTAGTTCTTCATAAACGCCTCGTACAGCGGGCGCCCGATCAGCGAGATCGCCTTCTCCTCGAAGTTCTGCGCGTCGGCGGACTCAATCTCGGCGGCCTGCTCCTTGATGAGGAGGCGCGCCTCGTCGGGGCTGTAGTACTTGCCGAAGAATTGGCAAACCAGGCCCAGCCCCATCGGCAACGGGTAGGCCTGCCCGTTGTGCAGCGCGAACACCCGGTGCTGGTAGCCGGTGAAGTCGGTGAACTGCCGCACGTAGTCCCACACCCTTTTATTGGAGGTGTGGAACAGGTGCGCGCCGTACTTGTGCACCTCGATGCCGGTCTGGGGCTCGGCCTCGGAGTACGCGTTGCCGCCCAAATGCGAGCGCCGGTCGAGGACGAGCACGCGCTTCCCGAGTTGGGTAGCCGCGCGCTCGGCAATGGTCAGGCCGAAGAATCCGGAGCCGACGACGAGGAGGTCGAAACGAGCTGTCATCGGTTGCTTAGGGTATCCGACCGCGCGGCCCTAACCCATTTGGCGAGGCCAAGGCGTCGGGGTTGGTCCAGGTGACGCCCGCTTTGGCACGGGCGGAATCGGCGGTCACGGTCGGAGTCCCAATTACCTCACGATTCAATATCGGCACTCTAGTCACAGCAATCTCACTCGTACCATCAAGTCTGTGTGCTTCATGCCGGACAGGACGGACGGGGCACGCCGACACAACAAGCAGTTCGAATAGTTGTCCAGATACGAGGAGACTTCCGTGCCGAATCGACGCCGACGCAAGCTTTCGACAGCCATGAGCGCGGTCGCCGCTGTGGCAGTGGCGAGTCCTTGCGCATACTTCCTGGTCTACGAATCGACCGCCGGCAGCAAGCCGGCCGAGCACCACGAGTTCAAGCAGGCCGCGGTGATGTCCGACCTGCCCGGCGAGCTGATGGGCGCGCTGTCGCAGGGCCTGTCGCAGTTCGGGATCAACCTGCCGCCGGTGCCCGCCCTCAGCGGAACCGGTGCGACCACACCTGGTCTGACCAGTCCGGGCCTTACCAGCCCAGGCCTGACGAGTCCGGGGCTCACCAGCCCAGGCCTGACGAGCCCGGGGCTGACCAGTCCGGGTCTGACCAGTCCGGGTCTGACCAGCCCCGGCCTGACGAGCCCGGCGTTGGCGAACCCGGGCCTGCCGCCCACGACGCCGGGCACGCCCGGGGTCACCACGCCGGGCGCGGTGCCGACGACGCCGGCCGCGGGGCTCAACCCCGCGCTTGCCAACCCGGGTCTGACCAGCCCGGCCGGACTCACACCTGGCGCGGGGGCTACCGGGCTCTCACCCAGCGAGGTGCCGATCGACTCGACGGCGGGATTGGACCCGGGCGCCGGCGGCACCTACCCGATCCTCGGTGACCCGTCGACGCTCGGCGGCGGTTCGCCGATCGCGTCCGGCGCCACGGGGGGCACCTCCGGTGGCGGCGGCGGTCTGATGAACGACCTGATGCAGGCGGCCAACCAGCTGGGCCTCAACCAGGCCATCGACCTGCTCAAGGGCCTGGCGATGCCGGCCATCACGCAGGGCATCCAGCAGAGCGCCGCGGGCGCCGCGCCGGGTGCCGCGTTGCCGGCCGCCGCGGGTGCGCTGCCGGGTGCGGCCAAGGCCCTGCCGGGCGCCGCGGCCGCGCTGCCGGGTGCCGCGGGTGCCCTGCCGGGCGCCGCCGCGGGTGCCGCGGGTGCCCTGCCGGGTGCCGCGGGTGCCCTGCCGGGTGCCGCGGGTGCCCTGCCGGGTGCCGCGGGGGCCTTGCCGGGCGCTGCCGCCGGCGCGCTGCCGGCCGCCGCGGGTGCGCTACCGGCCGCGACGGGTGCCACCGGCGCCCTGACCGGTGCCGCCGCGCCGGTTTTGCCCCACTAGAACCGAAGGGACCTGTCCCCTGACGGCACCGCAGAGTCCGCCCTCTGCGGTGCCGTCGAACAGGTTTTCGTGGACATTTAGGGCCGTACGTCGTGTCGCCTCATAAATAACATCAGAAACACACGTAACATCAGCTGGTGTCCCGCAGTCGCGCGCCGACGATGTTGCTCACCGCCATCGCGGCGACAGTCGTCATCGTCTCCTGGGTGGGCGACACGGCGCGCGACCGCCGGGCCTCGGCCCCACCGCGGCCTCCCGAGACCCAACTGGCCGAGCAGCCGCTGATCGGGCTCGGGGGCGGGGTCACGGTTCGCGAACTCACCCAGGCCACACCGTTTTCGTTGGTCGCGCTCACCGGGGACCTCGCCGGGACGTCCACCCGGGTCCGCGCGAAGCGCCCCGACGGCTCCTGGGGCCCCTGGTATCAGACGGAGTACGAAACGGCGGCCCCCGACGCCGGGCCCGCGGGCGGCGGCCCGAGCGAGGGGCCGCGCAGCACGGACCCGGTCTTCGTCGGCAGCACGACGACTGTCCAGATCGCGGTCACCCGCCCCCTCGATGCGCCGACGACCCAGGCGGCGCCTCCCCCGACCAACACCGACGGCCTGGGGTACACGCCGGCGTCCCGAGAACAGCCCTACGCGGAGAACATCTCGGCGATCCTCATCTCCCCGCCGCAAGCGCCGGCCAGGACCCAGTGGACGCCGCCGTCGGGAGTCATGATGCCGGGCCAGCCGCCCGCCATCATCAGCCGAGCGGAGTGGGGCGCCGACGAGTCGCTGCGATGCGGTAGTCCGCAGTACGACAACGGGATTCGCGCGGCCGTCATCCACCACACCGCGGGCAGCAACGACTACTCGCCGCTGGAATCGGCCGGGATCGTCAAGGCGATCTACACCTACCACAGCAAGACCCTGGGCTGGTGCGACATCGCGTACAACGCACTGGTCGACAAGTACGGCCAGGTGTTCGAGGGCAGCGCCGGGGGCCTGACCAAGGCCGTCGAGGCTTTTCACACCGGCGGCTTCAACCGCAACACCTGGGGCGTGGCGATGATCGGCAACTTCGATGACGTGCCCCCGACGCCGATCCAGCTGCGGACCGTGGGCAGGCTGCTCGGCTGGCGGCTCGGCATGGACGGCGTCGACCCCAAGGGCACGGTCGCGCTGGAGTCGGCCGGCAGCCACTACACCACCTTTCCGGCCGGCGCCGTCGCGAACCTGCCCTCCATCTTCACCCACCGGGACGTCGGGAACACCGACTGTCCGGGCAACGCCGCCTACGCGCTGATGGACGAAATCCGGGACATTGCCTCGCATTTCAACGATCCCCCGGAGGAATTGATCAACGCGCTGAAGGGCGGCGCCATCTACGAGCACTGGCTCGCGATGGGCGGCATGAACAGCGTCCTGGGCGCACCGACCTCGCCGGAAGACAGCGCGGAAGGCGACGCCCGCTTCGCCACCTTCGCCAAGGGCGCGATGTACTGGTCACCCGAGATCGGCGCGGAGCCGGTGACGGGTGCCATCTACGACGCCTGGGCCTCGCTGAGCTACGAACGGGGTCCACTCGGGTTGCCGACCAGCGCGGAAATACAAGAGCCACTGCGCATTACGCAGAACTTCCAGCACGGAGTCCTGAACTACGAGCGGCTCACGGGGAACATCACCGAGGTCGTCGACGGCATCACGACGCCACTGTCGACCCAATCCCCGAGCGGTCCCGACGTGCCGTCCGAACACTTCTCGCTACCGACCCATCCGACCGCCACCTGAAGACAGTTTGACGGCCATTTCGGACCGGACGTGGGCTCCGTCACAGTAGGCTCGGCTTTGCCTGGCAATCACCCGGTTGGGACCGAGTCGAGGGGAGACGGCCGTGTCGTTCGTGATCGCAGAACCGGAACTGATGACGGCAGCGGCCGACAACCTGGCGGGTATCCGTTCCTCCTTCACTGAGGCCACCGCTGCGGCGGCGGCCCCCACGACCGGGGTCGCGGCCGCCGCGGCCGACGAGGTGTCGGTCGCGATCTCCGAGGTGTTCGGCAGGTTCGGCCGGGACTTCCAGTCCCTCAGCTCCGAGGCGGCGGCGTTTCAGGACGAGTTTGTGGGCCTGTTGAACGGTGGCGCCGCGGCATATCTGAGCACCGAGATCGCCAACGTCGAGCAGGGCCTGGCGAACGCCGTGAACGCCCCGGCCCAGGCGTTGGGCGGCGCGGCCGCCGCCCTCGTCCCGGGCGGCGCCTACGGGCAGCTGATCGCCATGACGTCGGCGAACATGCAATCCCTCCTGACTACCTGGACGGCCGACCCGTTCCCGTTCCTGCGCCAGGTCATCGCAAACCAGATTGGGTACTGGCAGCAGATCGCCACGGCGCTCAACTACACCATCCAGAACTTCCCGGCCGTGTTGGCGAATTTGCCGGCGACCATCCAGGCCGCCTTCCAGC
Source organism: Mycobacterium sp. NGS54 (assembly GCF_059812465.1). Taxonomy (NCBI): domain Bacteria; kingdom Bacillati; phylum Actinomycetota; class Actinomycetes; order Mycobacteriales; family Mycobacteriaceae; genus Mycobacterium; species Mycobacterium sp. NGS54. The sequence goes on from NZ_JCALCS010000007.1 coordinate 217,496, forward strand.
AACTGCTGGCGTTCAACCCGGTTACGGCCCTGCAGAATTTCGTCGCCACACAGATCGGCTTCGCCCGGGAGTTCGTTACCAACCTTTACGCCGCGACGACCGGCATCATCGCCGGCCTGCCCGCTTTCGGCGCGGAGCTACGGGTGGCCTTGCAAGCCGTCCTGGCCGGCGATTACTTCGGCGCGGTGCAGGACGTCGCGCAGGCGTTCTCGAATCTCCTTGTCACGGGGTTCGATTCCGGCACCCCGGTGATCAGCCAAAGTGGAGGAAGCATCTTTCCCCCGGTCCTTCCCACTGTGACTGCCACGACGAATCCCACCCTGCTCGGTCCGCTGGGGAATCTGTTCGCCGTCGCGAACATCCCCGGCCAAGAGGCGCAGTACCTCACCAACCTGATGCCGCCGTCCATCCCCCGGCAGATGGCGCAGAACTTCACCAACGTGCTCAATGTGCTTACGATTCCCAGCATTTCGGCAACCGCCACGTTACCCCTGGCCGACCCCACGACCGGGTCGCTTAGCGTCTACTTCGGGTTGCCGTTGGTGCTCACCTATTCGGCGATTGGCGCGCCGCTCGCGGCCCTTAACGGGCTGGCAGCCAGCGCGACGGCGGTGCAGCAGGCCCTGTTGGCCGGCGACCCCGTTGGAGCGTTCGGCGCGCTCGTCGACTCGCCGGCCGTCGTGGCGAACGGCTTCCTCAATGGCGAAACCATTGTGGATATGACGATCCCGGTGCCGGTGTATTACCAACTGCCGCAACCACCGCCACCTTTGCCACCTATTCCTCCCGTCAGCTTCACCGCGCAGATCGTTCTCCATCTACCCTTCGACGGCATTCTTGTTCCTCCACATACCCTTACGGGCACGGTATCCCTTACCAGCCCCATCTCTGCTGGCCCGTTTCCGGTGACCATCTTCGGCACGCCGTTCATGGGATTCGTCCCGCTGATGGTCAACTACCTGCCCCAACAGCTCGCGGCAGCCATCACTCCGACGGGCTGACTAAAGCCACCAGCGTTCCAGCACTCGTCCCACCCCGTCGTCGCTGTTGGGCGCGGTGACCTCGTCTGCGGCGGCCAGCACGTCGGGATGCGCGTTGCCCATCGCCACACCGTGGCCCGCCCACAGCAGCATCGGGATGTCGTTGGGCATGTCGCCGAAGGCCACCACCTCCTCGCTGGTGATCCCCTGCGGCTTGGCGACCTCCTCCACGCCGCTGGCCTTGCTGATCCCCAACGGCACGATTTCGACCAGCCCATTGTTGGTGGAGTAGGTGATATCGCCTTCAATGCCAACATGTTTGGCGAGTTCGGCGGCCATGTCCGAACTGCGGGCACCCGCCTTGCGGATCAGCAGCTTGATGGCCGGGGCGCTGAGCAGGTCGGCAACCGACACCTCGGTGTTGTCCGGGTTCAGCCACGCGTGCTCGTAGCCCGGCGAGCTGATGAACTGGGGCGTCGCCGTGTCGTGCGCGCGTTCGCCGATCCGCTCGACGGCCAGTCCCGCGCCCGGGATGACGCGCGTCGCCAGCTCGGCCAACTCCGCCAGCGTGTCGACGGCCAACGTTCGCGACGACAGCACGCGGTCGTTCGCGGGGTCGTACAGAACGGCGCCGTTGGCGCACACCGCGATCGGCGCGAAGCCGAGCGCCTGCACCACGGGCCGTATCCAGCGTGGCGGCCGACCGGTCGCCACGACGAACTGCGCCCCGGCGGCGACCGCAGCACGCACCGCGTCACGGGTGCGCGGGGAGATGGTCTCGTTTTCGTCGAACAAGGTGCCGTCGACGTCGCAAGCGATCAGCGCCGGCAAGGTCATTGAGCGAATCCGCCTTCTCTCAGTGGATTCCGCTTTGGCTCTGGCCCGGCCGCGTCACGCCGTCGGTGCCGGATCGTTGGATCCGCTCCTGCAATTCGGCCAGCCGGATCGCCCTGGAATCGTCCTGGTTTGGCGCGGAACCGCCCAGCCGGCGCGGGACCCAAAACTCGCCCTCGGGATGCGGATACTGCTCCTGCACCCGGTACAGCATCGCGTTCATCGTCTGGCGCACCGCGGCGATGAGCTGCTCGGCGTTGCCCTGCGGCGCCAGCGGCCGCCCGGCGGCCACAGTGATCGGGACCTTGTTGCGGAACACCTTCTTTGGATGATCCTTGGGCCAAATCCGGTGCGCGCCCCAGACGATCATGGGGATGATCGGCACCCCGGCCTCCAGCGCCATGCGGGCCGCTCCCGATTTGAATTCCCGGAGTTCGTAGCTGCGGCTGATGGTGGCCTCGGGATGGAGCCCGACGAGTTCACCCTCGCGCAGCTTCTGCACGGCCACCGCGTACGCTTCCTCCCCGTTTCGGCGGTCCACCGGAATGAGCTGGCAGTGCTTGATCACGAAATTGACCGCCTTCACCTCCGCCATCTCGGCCTTGATCATGAAGCGCAGCCGTCGCTTGCGTTCTTTGGCGGCGATGGACGCCGGCATCCAGTCCAGGTAACTGGTGTGGTTGAGCGCGATCAGGGCGCCGCCGCGCGCCGGAATGTTTTCCAGGCCTTCGTAATTGAGCTTGGTTCCGTTCATCGCAGCGAACGCGGGAACAACCACCTCCGCCAAGCGGAAAAACGGCTCTGCCATGTTCCTCTCCTTCCCCCTAACGCGACTGATGCGGGGTACGGTGGGCAGCCCTCCGGGCCGACCTTGCCGCCGCCTCGTCGGCCTCTATCTGCGCCGCCTCGGCCAAGGTCGGCGCGCCGCCGCCGAGCCGGCGCGGCACCCAGTACGCGCCCGCGGGGTGCGGATAGTGCTGCTGCGCCCGATGCAGCAGCGCCGTCATCGATTCACGCAGCGCGGCATTGGTGGAGTCGACGTCCTCGGCGGCCCGCACCGGCGCCCCCACCTGCACGCTGACCGGCAGCTTCTTGCGGCCGACGTTGCGGGGATGGTCCTTGGTCCAGATCCGATGCGCACCCCAGACGATCACCGGGACGATCGGGACGTTCGCTTCGATGGCCATCCGCGCCGCGCCCGTCTTGAACTCCTTGAGCTCGAAACTGCGGCTGATCGTTGCCTCCGGATAGACGCCGACCAGCTCCCCCTCGCGCAGGTGCCGCACGGCCACCGCGTAGGCGTCCGCCCCGGCACCACGATCCACGGGAATGGTGCGGGTGTGCTTGATCAGGAAATTGACCACCTTCACCTGCTGCATCTCGGCTTTGATCATGAATCTAAGCCGACGGCGGCGCCGATGCACGGCTAATGCGGCAGGCAGAAAGTCGACGTAGCTGGTGTGGTTGATCGCGATGACGGCCCCGCCGCGGTCGGGGATGTTCTCCTCGCCGCCGTAGGTGATTCGCGTGCCGGTGGCCAGGACGACGAGCTGGGCCAGGATCTCGAGCGTGCGAAAGGTCGGCTCCGCCATCGTTTACTGCTCCGGCGCCCCAGTGGTCCGGGCGCGACGGGCGGCCCGCGCGGCGGCCTCCTCGGCATCCATTTGGGCAGCCTCAGCTAACGATGGGGCGCCGCCGCCCAGCCGGCGCGGCACCCAGAACTCCCCGGCCGGATGGGGTCCATATTGTTCTTGGGCCCGCTCCAGCAAATGTTGCATCCGCGAATGCAACAGCCCCTTGAGCTCCTCGACGGCCAGCGTCGGCTCGATCGGTTCGCCGGCGAGCACCACGATCGGCACCTTCGGGCGCCACAACTTCTTGGGGTGCCCCTTGGTCCAGATCCGCTGCGCGCCCCAGACGATGTGCGGAACGATCGGGACGCCCGCGTCGATCGCCATCCGGGCCGCACCCGACTTGAACTCCTTGATCTCGAAGCTGCGACTAATCGTGGCTTCGGGATAGACGCCCACCAGCTCACCGTCTTTGAGGTTCCGGACGGCGGCCTCGTAGGACGCGGCCCCGTCCTGCCGGTCCACCGAGATGTGCCGCAGGCTGCGCATGATCGGCCCGGTGATCTTGTTGTCGAACACCTCCTGCTTGGCCATAAACCGCACCTTGCGCCCGAGGCCCTGCTTGTACGCGGGCAAACCCGCGAAGGTGAAGTCCAGGTAACCGGTGTGGTTGATCGCGATGACGGCGCCGCCGGTCTTCGGCAAGTTCTCCACACCCGACACTGAGATCTTGAGACCCTGGATGCGCCAGACCAAGCGGGCAAGCTGGATGATTGTCCCGTATACCGGTTCCACAGCGCTTCAGCCTAGTGCTCCCGACTGTGAGGCGCCTCAACCGCCAAAGAGAGGCAACCGTTGTCGGTCCCCGCTTCGCCGCCCGCCGTCCCGCCGCTCGTCACCAGGTTCGCCGACGGCAGGCCCGTCCGGGCTATCTGGGTCAATGAGCTGGGCGGCGTCACCTTCCGGGTGGGTCCTGGGCCTACCGGCACGGAGTTCATCAAGGTCGCTGACGCGGCCATCGCCGACTTCGCCGACGAGGCGGAGCGGCTGGGCTGGGCCGCCCGGTACGTAACCGTGCCGCGCGTGCTGGGCTTCGGCCTCGACGGGGGGTTGGCGTGGCTCCGCACCGGCGCGCTGCCCGGCGTGTCCGCGGTGCACCCCCGATGGCTGGCGGCACCGGACGTCGCCGTGCGCGCGATCGGCGCGGGGCTGCGACAGCTGCACGACCGAATGCCGGTCGCGTCCTGCCCTTTCGACGGGTCGGTGGCCGGCCGGCTGGCAATGCTGTCGCCGTCGGCGCGGGCGCGCCTGGGCCCGCCGCCGCCGATCGATCGGGCGGTGGTCTGCCACGGCGACGCGTGCTCACCCAACACGCTGATCGACGACGACGGCCGCTGCTGCGGGCACGTCGACTTCGGCGAACTCGGTGTCGCGGATCGGTGGGCCGACCTCGCGGTGGCGACGCTGTCATTGGGCTGGAACTATCCGGGCCGGGGGTGGGACGCGGAATTCTTCGGCGCCTACGGCGTCGACCCCGACCCGGAGCGCATCGACTACTACCGGTGGCTGTGGGACGCCGAAGACGCGGCCTCGCGCTAAGCTCGGGGGCTGAAAAGCCGTCCAACGTCGGCCGGCCCCCAACGTCCCTGAAAGGTATCAGTGCAGGTCACGAGCGTAGGCCACGCCGGATTCCTAATTGAGACCCGCGCGGGGAACATCCTTTGTGACCCCTGGGTCAATCCCGCCTACTTCGCGTCCTGGTTCCCCTTCCCGGACAACAGCGCGCTGGATTGGGACCAGCTGGGCGCCTGCGACTACCTGTACGTCTCGCACCTGCACAAGGACCACTTCGACGCCAAGAATCTGCGCGAGCACGTCAACAAGGACGCGGTGGTGCTGCTGCCCGACTTCCCGGTCCCCGACCTGCGAAACGAATTGCAAAAGCTGGGCTTTCATCGGTTTTTCGAGACCACCGACTCGACCACCCACCGGATCAGCGGACCCAAGGGCGACCTCGACATCATGATCATCGCCCTGCGCGCCCCGGCCGACGGCCCGATCGGGGACTCAGCGCTGGTCGTCTCCGACGGCGACACAACGGTTTTCAACATGAACGACGCCCGGCCGGTGGACCTGGACGTGCTGGCGGCCGACTTCGGCCAGGTCGACGTGCACCTGCTGCAGTACTCCGGGGCGATCTGGTACCCGATGGTCTACGACATGCCGGCCCGCGCCAAGGAGTCGTTCGGCATCCAGAAGCGGCAGCGCGGAATGGACCGCGCCCGGCAGTACATCGCCCAGGTCGGGGCGACCTGGGTCGTACCGTCGGCCGGGCCGCCGTGCTTTTTGGACCCCGAGTTGCGCCACCTCAACGACGACCACGGCGATCCGGCCAACATCTTCCCCGACCAGATGGTCTTCCTGGAACAGATGCGCACGCATGGACACGACGGCGGCCTGCTGATGATGCCCGGGTCGACCGCGGACTTCACCGGCACGACGCTGAACTGGCTTCGCCATCCGCTGCCCGACGACGAGGTCGAGGCCATCTTCACCACCGGCAAATCGGCCTACATCGCCGACTACGCCGACCGGATGGCCTCGGTGTTGGCCGCCGAGCGCGCAAGCTGGGCCCCCGCCGCCGGCGAGCCGCTGCTGGAACAGCTGCGCGCGCTCTTCGAGCCGATCATGCTGCAGAGCGACGAGATCTGCGACGGCATCGGCTATCCCGTCGAGCTCGTCACCGGCCCCGAAACGGTGATCCTGGACTTCCCGAAAAGAACTGTGCGCGAACGGATTCCCGCCGAAAAGATCCGCTACGGTTTTTCCATCGCGCCCGAGTTGGTGCGCACGGTGCTGCGCGATCACGAACCCGACTGGGTCAATACCATCTTCTTGTCCACCCGTTTCACCGCGTGGCGGGTGGGCGGCTACAACGAGTACCTGTACACGTTCTTCAAGTGCCTGACCGACGAACGGATCGCCTACGCCGACGGCTGGTTCGCCGAGACCCACGACGACTCCGCGTCGATCACGATGGACGGCTGGGAGATTCAGCGCCGATGCCCCCACCTCAAGGCCGACCTGTCCAAATTCGGTGTGATAGAGGAAGACACGCTGACCTGCAACCTGCACGGGTGGCAGTGGCGCCTGGACGACGGCCGTTGTCTGACCGCGCGCGGCCACCAGCTGCGGAGTGCGAAGAAATGAACTCCAGCTACGACGACGGGCTGGTCCAACTGGACCGCACGGCGATCACGTTGCGCCGCTACCACTTTCCTTCCGGCACGTCGAAGGTGATCGCGCTGGACGCCGTCGACGGGTATACGGCCGAGGCGTTGGGCATGTTCATGCAGCGCTTCCGCATCTGGGGCAGCTCCGACCTACGCCGCTGGCTGCCCCTGGACGTGCAACGGCCGTTCAAGTCCACGTTGATCACCCTGGACGTCCCCGGCGCCTGGCCGAGCCCGGCATTCACGCCGGCGCGCCCGGACGAGTTCGTCGCGCTGCTGGACGAACTGCTGGGCGAGCGCGGTTAGCGGCCCTTAGCGGCCCAGGTCGTCCAGTGCCGCTCGGGCGGCGTTGTAGCCGGGGATGAACGTGATGCCCGGGCCACCGTGGCAGCCCGCGCCGCCAAGGTACAGCCCCTGAATCGGGATCGGTTGGCCGCGAAAGCCTCTCGGGCCCGGCCGGTTCGGCCCGATCTGATCGGAGCTCAAGAGCCCGTGGCAGTAGTCGCCGCCCGGGGCGCCGAACATCACGCCCATGTGCCTGGGCGTGAACGTGGTGTGCCGGATGATGCTGCGCTCGAAGTTCGGCGCCAGCCGGGTGATCTTGTCGATGACGCGCTGGCCCATCTCGACCTTCGTCTGGCCGTAGTCCGCACCGCCCTCGATCGGGAACCACAGCGCGAACGCCGACGCGGCGTGCTTGCCCTCGGGCGCCAGGTCGGGATCGTTCTGCGAGGGGATCTGCAACACCACCGTCGGGTCGGCCGGCACGATGCCGCGCCGCGCGTCCTCCCACTGCTGCTGGACTTCCTCCGGGGTGCAGAACAGGCCGATCGAGGCCTGCATCGCCGGCTCGTTGAGCGCCTCGTAGGGCGGGGCGAACTCGGGGGCCTCGTCCAGCGCGAAATGCATCTGCAGGTAGCTGCCGCGGTGGTCGATCCCCGCGTACCGCTCGCGGATGTCGGCCGGCAGCGCCGCGGGGTCGATCAGGTCGTTCAGCGTCATGTCCGGCGCAAGGTTCGAGACGACGACCGGCGCCGTCAGGGTGTCGCCCGCCTCGGTGCGCACCCCGGTCACCCGCCCGTCGGCGACCAGGATTTCGGTCACCTTGGTGCGCAGCCGCACCTCGCCGCCCTGGCTTTCCAACAGCTCGGCCAGGTGCGCGGTGAGCGCGCCGATGCCGCCGCGCAGCTTCTTCATCTGCATGGTGTCGCCGTCGGGAACTCCGAGCCCGAAGGCCAGCGCCGCCGCGCTGCCCGGGGTGGACGGCCCGCGGTAGAGGGTGTTGACGGCCAGCACGGTCATCGAGCCGCGCAGCGCGCCGTGCTTCTCGCGGTCCGGCAGGTAGCGATCCAGCACGTCGGTGACCGAGCCGAACAGCATGTCGTCGATGGCCGAGCGCTCGAATTCGTTGGTGGCGCAGGCGTACATCTCGTCGAAGGTCTTGGGCTCCGTCCCCGCCTCGAAGCGGCCCAGCGCCCGGGTGGGCGCCTGGCTCCAGGCCATCAGGCCCGCCATCCCGTTGACGGCGTCCGCGCCGTGCACCTCGTTGAGGTGGGTGAACAACTTGATCGGGTCGCTGTACTGGATCAGCGGGTCGTCACCGACGCCCCGCACCGCGACCGACATCACCTCCAGGTCCAGCGTCTCGAGGGTGTCCAGGCCCAGTTCCTCGACCACCACCGACGCCGTCGGGAACTGCACCGAGCCGGCGATCTCGAATTGGTACCCGTCGAAAAGCTCGACGGTGGAAGCCATCCCACCGGCATACAGCTTGGCGTCCAGGCACACCGTTCGCAGCCCGGCCTTTTGCAGCAGCACCGCCGCGGCCAACCCGTTGTGTCCCGCGCCGATGACGATCGCGTCATATTCAGTCATGTCCCTGCCCTCCAAAAAAGGAGGCTGGCACGGCGGTGAAGTTTTGTCAATTGTGACGAAACCAGGGTCAGGCCCCGGCGGCCCAGGCGTCGGTGATGCCGGCCCGCAGCGACTCCAGCGCGACGTGGGATACCCGGGCCAGCTCGCCCAGCGACCGATCCTCGCCGATCATCCAGAATTCCATCGCACCGAAAACCGCCGCCGCGATGCAGCGCGCCGTCACCGCGGCGCGCAGCCGGGCATCCGGCGTCGCGGCCGCGGCGCAGCTACGCCGGTGCAGCTGGTCCTGGATGGCATTGGCGAAGTCGGCCTGCACTTCCTGGATGTGGCGCACGATGCGGCCGGGATCGATCTCGCCGCCCCGCAAGGCGGCGATCTTCGCCACGGCCTCAACGTCATACGGGAACGAGAAGACGGCCGCTTGCACCGAATCGATGATCGGTTCGTCGGCGGGACGGGCGTCCAGCGCGGCGCGAAACCAGTTCAGCCCGGTGTAGTCGGCAAACAGCAGGTCGTGCTTGGACCGGAAGTGGCGATAGAACGTCCGCAGCGACACCCCGGCGTCCGCCGCGATCTGCTCGGCCGACGTCTCCTCGACACCCTGGGCGAGGAACCGCACCAGGGCGGCCTGTATCAGCGCCTCCCGGGTGCGTTCGCTGCGCGCCGTCTGCGCGGGCCTGACCATGCTCAGTAAGGTACCCCAGTATTTGTGTGTCAATATTGACAAAACTTCGGGATGAGGGTGACACTTCGCCCATGATCTGGCTCTACATTCACGCAATCCTCGGGATCGCCGTCATCGGCTGGATTATCGCGTCGAACCCGAAGATCTACGCCAAACCCGCGGACGGACCGTGGTTCTCGCCGCTGGAACTCGTGTACTACGCCGCGGGCATCGCCTCGATCGCGCTGGGCTGGTACTTCAACATTCACTTCGTGCTCGCCGCGCACGGCGAGGGCAGCATCGTCTCCGGGCCGGCCAGCTACCCGCACTTCCTCGCGCAGCAGTTCGGCAACCCGGCCGCCGGTTCGGGCAGCCAGGACTACATCATCTCGAATGTCATTCTGCTGCCGGTGTTTACGATCGTCGACGGCTACCGGCGCGGCGTCCGGCGCCCGTGGCTGTTCTTCCTGGCCAGCTTCTTCACCAGCTTTTCCTTCCCGCTGGCCTGGTACTTCGCCACCATGGAGCGGATGCGCCGCCACGAGCGCGCCCGCCAGCCGGTGAACGCCTGACTCAGCGCGTGGTCTCGGCCCATCGCTGAGCCCACCGCTCGAGCGGGCTGAGCGCCTTGCCGAGGGAGCGACCCTGCTCGCTCAGTTCGTAGCTCTGGTCGTCTCGCTGCACGACGAGGCCCGCGTCGGTCAGCTCACCGAGGCGGTCATAAAGAACGCTCGGCGACATGCCGTCGCAGCGGTCACGCAGCGAGCGGGCCCCGAGCGGGCCGTCCCGAAGCTCCCACAGGATCCGCAGCGACCAGCGCCGGCCGAGTAGGTCCAGGGCGGCCATCAGCGGCCGTCCCGTCGTCGACCCGCGCACCGGCGCGCCCGGGCGGACCCCTGATTGACGTTTCGATTTCCGTAACGTAGTTTCTTCCCTCATGGTTACGGAAATAGTAACGCCCCGGATCGGGGCGCTCGACCCGCCCCACGAGCCGGCGGTGGCCGCCCAGCTGAACAAGATGATGCCGCCGGGGGTGCCGCCGATCGCGTTGTTTCGCACCGTGGTGCGAAACCTGCCCATGACCGAGGCCATGACGCTGTGGGGCAGCTACGAGCTCAGCCGCGCGCTGTCACTATCCCTGCGCGACCGCGAGGTCGTCATCGACCGCACCTGCGCGCGCTGCGGGTGCGAGTACGAATGGGGCGTGCACATCGCCTTTTTCGCCGAGCGGGCGGGGTTTGATCGGGACCAGGTCCGTTCCCTGACCCATGGCGGTCCCGACGACCCGTGCTGGGCCGCCGAGCGCGATCGGCTGTTGATTCGCGCGGTCGACGCGCTATGCGACCACCGGGACATCGACGACGCCCTGTGGGCGGCGCTGCGCGGCGAGTTCGACGAACGCGAACTTCTCGACCTCACCATGCTGTGCGGCTGGTATCACGCGATCAGCTTCACCGCGCGGGCCGCCCGCGTCCCGCTGGAGGCGGGCAGCCCCACCTTCGCCGGCGTGCTGCTCTAGGGCTCGAGCACCTCGGTGCCCACGAACGGCACCAGCGCGGCCGGCACCCGCACGCTGCCGTCGGGCTGCTGATGGTTCTCCAGGATCGCAACCAGCCACCGGGTGGTGCCGAGCGTGCCGTTGAGCGTGGCCGCGATCTGCGGCTTGCCCGCGTCGTCCCGATAGCGCGTCGCCAGCCGGCGCGCTTGGAACGTGGTGCAGTTCGACGTCGACGTCAGCTCGCGGTAGGTCCCCTGGGTGGGAACCCATGCCTCGCAGTCGAATTTGCGCGCGGCCGACGAGCCGAGGTCACCCGCGGCCACGTCGATCACCCGGTACGGCACCTCGATCAGGGCCAGCATCTCGCGCTGCCAGCCCAGCAGCCGTTGGTGTTCGGCCTCGGCGTCGGCGGGCGCGCAGTAGACGAACCCCTCCACCTTGTCGAACTGGTGCACCCGGATGATGCCGCGGGTGTCCTTGCCGTAGCTGCCGGCCTCCCGCCGGAAGCACGAGGACCAGCCCGCGTAGCGCCGCGGCCCGCCGGACAGGTCCAGGATCTCGTCGGAGTGGTAGCCCGCCAGCGGCACCTCGGACGTCCCCACCAGGTACAGGTCGTCGGCCTCGACCCGGTACACCTCGTCGGCGTGGGCGCCCAGAAATCCGGTGCCCGCCATCACCTCCGGGCGCACCAGCACCGGCGGGATCATCGGGATGAAGCCGTTCTCGACGGCCAGCCGCAGCGCCAGCTGCAGTAGGCCCAGCTGCAGCAGGGCGCCCCGGCCGGTAAGGAAGTAGAACCGCGAGCCGGCCACCTTGGCGCCGCGTTGCATGTCGATGAGGCCGAGCGATTCGCCGAGTTCCAAATGGTCCCTGGGGTTTTCGATCGCCGCCGGCTCGCCGACCACGTCCAGGACGCGGTAGTCGTCCTCGCCGCCGGCGGGCACCCCGTCGACGATGATGTTCGAGATCGCCATGTGTGCCGCGGTGAACGCGGCCTCGGCGTTCACCTGAGCGGCTTCGGCGGCCTTCACCTGCTCGGCGAGCTCCTTGGCCCGCGCCAGCTTGGCGGGGCGTTCCTCGGCCGACGCGGCGCCCACGCTCTTGCTGGCGGCTTTCTGTTCGGCGCGCAAGCCGTCGGCCGCCGAAATCGCCGAGCGGCGCTCGGCGTCGGCGGCCAGCAAGACGTCCACGAGCGCCGGGTCTTCGCCTCGGCTGACTTGCGAACGGCGCACGGCGTCGGGGTCTTCCCGGAGCAGCTTCAGGTCGATCACGGCCCCGACACTACTTTCGCGGCCCTGGCGAGATGCCAGGCCACCCCGCCAACTAGCGCCCCACATACCACATCTGCAACTTTTGTCACGTCACTCATGTGGCCCTGTCAGAATGGAGCCGATGTCGCAAGCGCCGGAAAAGGAAATTTCGGAAGCCAGCACCCCCGCCGGCTCCCGCGACGACGCGGCGAAACAACCACCCGGCGGCTTCCCATGGCCGCGCGGGCTGCAGGCGACGGCGACCAGGCGGGCGCTGTTGCTCACCGCGCTCGGCGGCCTGCTGATCGCCGGACTGGTCACCGCGATTCCGGTCGGCGGCGGGCCCGGGCGGCTGGCCGGCTACATCGACCCGGTGCCCAACACCGTGACCAAGAGCGACGCCGCGTTCAGCCGCGCCAAGGGCGGCGATTGCCTGATGTGGCCGGATGCCACCCCCGAGTCCGCGAGCATCGTCAACTGCACCGAGAACCACAAGTTCGAGGTCGCCGAGTCCGTCGACATGCGGACGTTCCCCGGCTCGGAGTACGGGCCCAGCGCCGCTCCGCCGTCGCCGGCCCGGATCCAGCAGATGACCCAGGAACAGTGCGAGCCGGCGGTGCACAACTACCTGGGCGCCAAGTTCGATCCCAACAGCAAGTTCATGATCAGCCTGCTGTGGGCCGGCGACCGGGCCTGGCGCCAGTCCGGCGACCGCCGCATGCTGTGCGGGCTGCAGCTGCCGGGCGGCAACAATCAGCAGCAGGCGTTCAAGGGCAAGGTGGCCGACGTCGACCAGTCCAAAGTCTGGCCGACCGGCACCTGCCTGGGCATCGACCCGGCGATCAACCAGCCCACGGACGTGCCGGTCGACTGCGCGACCCCGCACGCGATGGAGGTCACCGGCACGGTGAACCTGGCCGAGAAGTTTCCCGGTCCGCTGCCGTCCGAGCCCGACCAGGACGGGTTCATCAAGGACTCCTGCACCAAGATGACCGACGCCTACCTCGCGCCGACCAAGCTGCGCACCACCACGCTGACGCTGATCTATCCGACGGTGTCGCTGCCGAGTTGGTCGGCCGGTAGCCGCGAGGTCGCCTGCAGCATCGGCGCCACGCTGGGCAACGGCGGCTGGGCCACGCTGGTGAACAGCGCCAAGGGCCAGCTGCTGATCAACGGTCAGGCGCCGATCGCCCCGCCCGACATTCCCGAGGAGCGGCTGACGATGCCGCCGATACCGGTTCAGGCGCCGAGCCAGCCCACCCAGGCCAGCACCGCGCCGGACGCCATCCCGCCGAACAATCAGCACCTGCCCGGCCAGCAGCCGGTCGTGACGCAACCGCAGGCGCCGGCAACCCAGGCACCGGCCACCCAAGCGCCGCAAGACGTTCCGCCCCCAGCCGACGGCGGGGCGCCGCCGCCAGCCCCGGCCCCGGCGCCGGAGGCGCCCCCGGCACCGCCGGCTGAACCGGCCCCGGCCCCGGCGGGATAGCCGCGTGCCCGTGCGGATGGATCCGCGCCGGTTCGACGAGCTGGTCTCGGATGCGCTCGACCTGATCCCGCCCCAACTGGCCGCCGCGATGGACAACGTCGTCGTGCTCGTCGAAGACCGCCACCCGGAGGACGCCGAGCTGCTCGGGCTGTACGAAGGGGTGGCGCTGACCGAGCGCGACTCCGACTACGCCGGCGCGCTGCCCGACGCCATCACGATCTACCGCGAGGCGCTGCTAGACGTCTGCGACTCCGACGACGACGTTGTCGAGGAGGTGGCGATCACGGTGATCCACGAAATCGCCCATCACTTCGGCATTGACGACCACCGGCTCGAAGAACTGGGTTGGGCCTGACGATCCATGGGCGCGGCAACACCAATTTGTCCGGACCGGATGCTATGAACGGCTGATGAGCGCTGAGTGTCGCGAATGCCGGGCGGGCCTAGATCACTGCCACGGCACCATCATTCGCCATTCGTTGCGCCGGTGGGAGTGCACCGAGCCGGACTGCGACAGCCCCGAGCTGCTGGTGCACACGTTCGTCGTCGACTGCGACGCCGTCGGCTGTGACTGCACCGAAGAGTCGTCAGCCCATCGGATCGGTGCCTGAGCTCACCGCATCGGCGACCGGGCTCGCGTCGGCCTGCGGGTAGAACGGCGGCGTCACGGACCCCCAGCGCACGCAGCTCCACCGCCCGTCGGTGATCGGGGCCAACACCACCGAATCGGCGTTCTCGAGGTGGTTGTCCAGCGCGAAATTGCCGTCCACCCCGGCCAGGACCGCGGAGGCCAGCCGGATCGCCGCGCCGTGGCTGACGACGACGATGTCGCCGTCCCAGTCGTCGTCGTCGAGGTAGCGCATTCGCAGCTCGGTGAGCACCGGCACGTAGCGGTCCAGGACGTCGTTGCCGGTCTCCCCGCCCGGCAGCGGCACGTCGAGGTCGCCGCGATGCCACCGCTCGTAGATCGCGTTGAATTCCGCGACCGCATCGTCGTCGCTGCGGTCTTCCAGCTTCCCGACCTGCACCTCGTGAATGCCTTTGAATTCCAGGGCGCCCATTTCCAGTTCCGCGCCGATCACCTCGGCCGTCTGCCACGCCCGGGTGGCCACCGAGTGCGCCAGCATCGCCGGGCGCCCCGAGCCGCGGGCGAACGCGCGGGCCTGGTCCCGACCCAACGGCGTCAGTTCCGCCCCGGGCGGGCGGGTGTCCAGCCTGCGCTCGACGTTTCCGTAGGACTGCCCGTGCCGCAACAGCACCAACCGACCGCTCATCGATCCGACCCGCCGAGCTTGCCTTCGCGCAGCCGCGCCAGCCAGCGCGCCGCCTCGTCGGCCTCCGGCGGCGGCGCCCCGGCGGCCGAGCCCGTCGGCCACGAGCCCAGGTATCTCACATCCGCACAACGACGGTGCAGCGCCTTGAGTGCCTCGGCGACGGCGCCGTCGTCGATGTGGCCGACGCAATCGGCGAAGAACAGATAGGTTCCGAGTTCCGTTCTCGTCGGCCGGGCTTCGATCCGGGTCAGATCGATGCCGCGGATGCCGAACTCGGCCAGCGCGGACACCAGCGCGCCCGGCACGTTGTCGAGGCGCAACACCACCGCGGTCCGATCCGCCCCGGTGCGAGCCGGCGGCGGCCCCGGCAGCCCGATCAGCACGAAGCGGGTGCGGGCGTTCGGCTCGTCGACGACGCCGTCGGCCAGCGCCCCCAGCCCCCAATGTTCGGCGGCCAGCGGCGAGGTCACCGCGGCGTCCGCGTATCCCTCGGCCACCTGCCGCGCCGCGTCGGCGTTGGAGTACGCCGGCCGCAGCTCCACCCCGGGCAGATGGGCGGCCAGCCATTTCCGCACCTGCGCCAGGGCCACCGGGAACGCCGCCAGCGTGCGGACGTCGCCCGCGCCGAGGCCGGCCTTGACCACGACGCTGAAGGCCACGTCAAGCGTGACCTCGGCGAACATCTGCAGGGGCGAGCCGATGCCGAGGCTGTCCAGCGTCGGAATCACCGCGCCGTCGATCGAGTTCTCGATCGGTACGCACGCGTAGTCGGCGTCGCCCTCGCGGACCGCATCGAGCGCGGCGGGCGTGCTCTCGATGGGCATCGTGCGCACGGGGCCCGGTCCCTGCGCGGGAACCAGGCCGGCGGCCACGATTTGCCGCAGCGCCGCCTCCGTGAAGGTCCCTTCGGGACCGAGGTATGCGATGCGGACCACTCCCCAACCCTAACGGCGCTCCACGTCAATCGGGCCTTGCGACGTGATGGGTCGTAAGTTAACTTAGGCTTACCTAATTCGCCGCTGAGGAGAACGATGGCATCGCCGAGCTGCCCCACCCCGACGACCGCAGAACGCATCCGCAGCGCCTGTGCGCGCGCCGGGAGCGCCCTGTTGGCGCTGGAAACAGCGGGGGCGACCGGAAGCCCGCGCACGGATCCGATCGCCACCCCGGTGCACCACCTGCTGGCCGACGGATCCTTCGCGGTCGCGCTCCCCGTCGAGCACGACGGGTGCTGCGCGGTCGCCGGATCCCAGGCGCTGCTGGAGCTGACGGACTACGCGCCGCTTCCGGTGCGCGAACCAGTCCGTTCGCTGGTGTGGGTGCGCGGCCGCCTGCAGGCCGTCCCGGCCGAGGCGGTCACCGACACGCTTGACTTGATCGCCGCCGAGGACCCGAACCCGGCGCTGCTGCAGGTCGAGACGCCGCTGTCGCCGCCGTGCGCGGGAGAGCTTCGGTACCGGCTGCTGCGGCTCGAGATCGACTCCGTGGTGGTCACCGACGCCACCGGCGCCGAGCCGGTCAGTGTGGCGGATCTGCTCGCCGCCCGCCCCGACCCCTTCTGCGAGATCGAGTCGAGCCTGCTGTGGCACCTCGACACCGTCCACAACGACGTGGTCGCGCGGCTGGTGTCCAAGCTGCCGCCGACCCTGCGCCGCGGGCACGTTCGCCCGCTCGGGCTCGACCGATACGGCGTGCGGTTCCGCATCGAGGGAAACGACGGCGACCACGACGTCCGGCTGCCGTTCCACAAGCCGGTCGACGACATGACGGGGCTGAGGCAGGCCATCCGCGTGCTGATGGGTTGCCCGTTCGTCAATGGGCTGCGGGCCCGCCGGTAGGCCCTGCACGTACGTTAACCGGGTGAACGGCGACCGACCGCCCCATCGCCCGGTGCCGCGCCGGCCCGAGCCGCCGCAGGCGATACGCCGGGCGAGCGGCCCGGCGCCGGCTGCCGACCCGCCGACCACACCGCTGCGCCGGCCCACGCCGCCGCCCGCCCCGGCACCCCCGTCCGCTCCCCCGCCGCGGCCGGTCGGACCAAGGACGCGCCGCAAACGCGGCGGGCGCCGCTGGGTCCGGGCTCTGGCGCTCACCGTGTTAATCGGCGCGCTGCTCGCCGGCGCGGCCATCGTCGGCGGCGGCATGTGGTTCGACACCACGCTGCGGCGCGAGCACGCGCTGACCGACTATCCGGACCGGCCCGGAGCCGGCCGCGGGACCAACTGGCTGATCGTCGGCTCCGACAGCCGCCAAGGCCTCACCGCGGAGCAGCAGCAAGAACTGGCGACCGGCGGCGACGTCGGCAGCAGCCGAACGGACACCATCCTGCTGCTGCACGTGCCCGAGTTCGGGTCCAGCGCACCGCCGACGATGGTGTCGATCCCGCGCGACTCGTATGTGCCGATCCCCGGTCATGGCAAGGACAAGATCAACGCGGCGTTCGCAATCGGCGGGGCGCCCCTGCTGACCCAGACCTTGGAGCGGGCGACCGGCCTGCGCCTCGATCACTATGCCGAGATCGGATTCGGCGGATTCGCGGGCCTGGTCGACGCGCTGGGCGGCATCACGGTGTGCCCAACCACACCGATCAACGATCCGTTGGCCGGCATCGACCTGCCGGCCGGCTGCCAGGAACTGGCCGGCCGCGACGCGCTGGGCTACGTCCGGTCGCGGGACACCCCGCGCGCGGATCTGGACCGGATGGCCAACCAGCGCCAGTTCCTCTCGGCGCTGCTGCACCGCGTGGCCAGCCCGGCCGTGTGGCTCGACCCCCGTCGCTGGTACTCGGTGCCGCGCGCGGCCGCCGGCGCGATGACCGTCGACGAGGGCGACCACGTGTGGGATTTGGCTCGGCTCGGCTGGGCGCTGCACGGGCCGACGACCGCGCTGACCGTCCCGATCGGGGAGTTCACCACCGGCGACGCCGGCGCGGTGGTGGTGTGGAACCACGACGCCGCCGGCCAGCTGTTCGAGGCGCTGGCCTCCGACGCGCCGGTGCCCGCCGCCGCCCTGCAGGGACGGCAGTAGTTAGGCGCCGTCGCCGGCGCGGGCCCGCTGCAGATAGGCCTTGGTGCGCCCCGGGTGGTGGGTGGCCAGCCAGGCCACGCCGACGTCCCGGCAAAAGTCGATGTCCTCGTACTCGTCGACGTTCCAGCAGTACACCGCCCTGCCCTGCGCGACGGCGCGGTCCACCAGTTGCGGATAGTCCTTCAGCGTCGCCAACGACGGCCCGACGGCGGTGGCGCCGACGGCGGTGGCCGCGCTGCTAGCCAGATACCGAGCGTTCTTGCCGAGCAACACCGTCGGCAGCAACGGCGCGGCCCGCCGGATCCGCCAGACCGCCGCCGCCGAAAACGACATGACCACCGCGCGGGACCGGTCGGCGGATGCGGGCGAAGCGATCCCGTAGCGATGCAGCAGCGCCAGCAGCTTGTTTTCCACCAGGGAGCCGTACCGGACAGGGTGCTTGGTCTCGACGAAGATCTTGACCGGCCGGTGCCAGTCCAGCACGAGCGAAACGAGGTCGTCGAACGTCAGCAGGCTGGTGTCACCGTGCGTGCCATCCGCGCGCCAGCTGTCGTGCCAAGCACCGTATTCGAGCTCGCGCAGTTCGGCGAGCGTCATCGTGCTGACCAAGCCGGCTCCCGTCGAGGTCCGGTCCAGACGGCGATCGTGCACGCAGACGAGGTGGCCGTCGCGGGTCAGGCGAACGTCGCATTCGACACCGTCGGCGCCCTGCTTGAGCGCGAGATCGTAGGCGGCCAACGTGTGTTCAGGGCGCGCGGCCGAGGCTCCGCGGTGGGCAACGACAAAAGGATGCCCGGCGAGCACCTCGTCGGCCCACGTCATATCCCTATGCTGCCGGTTCCTGCCCCTCCAACTCAACCGGAGCGATCGAGCGTTGCGATTCGACGACGACCCAGCGGTGCGCGGGACGTTGTACCGGTTTGCGCTCGAAGCCTTCGAAGACCCGGGCGATCGCCGCGACGGTCACCGCCGCGAACAGATAGGCGAAAACCATCAGCACGGTGTTGTTCGCGATGCCCTGGGCGTCGGTGGCGAAGCTGGTGAAGATGGCGAAGGCCGAAACCAGGTAACTGAGGACCCACGCGATCCACCACTGGACGATGGGTCTCCGCACCCGGGCGTAGTGCTCCTCCACCGTTGCCAGCTCGATGAGGTAGACGGGCGCCCACAGCAAATTCGCCAACGGCACCACGCTGCCCGCCCACAGCGCCCGGACCGACCGCGGCTCCGGCAGGCCGTGATGCGCGAACGCGGCGGCCCGGCGCGCGATCAGCCACCGGACCAGCGTTACCCCGGAGGCGATCACCGCCGCGATCGCTCCCACGCTGGCCAGCACCCCGAGCCACTCAGCGACGACGGCCAGGATCGAGTTCAGCAGGGTGTTCCGGTTGTACACCAACAACGCATACCGCGCGGCGTATACCAGCGCGGCCGCGCCCAGGATCAGCACGCTCAAGAACAGCGTGGTGCGCACCAGCGGTGCGGATGGCCCTGTCGGCGAAGGCTTTTCGGCCGCAACGGGCACCTGGTCGACGCGGTCCGCCAAACCCCAACGCGGTATCACGGCGTAGCGCGGCGTGGGCCCCAGGAGCCGACGCCCTCGCCGCTGAGGCGGCGCGGCGCCCGGGCGGACCGCGATCCAGCGGAATCCGGGTGGCAGCCGGGGCCCGGTGCGCTGCCACGCCGGGGCGGCGGGTGGCCTGGCCGGCGGGGGGCCGCCCGGTGCGCTCCATCGTGGGTCGGGCGCCGGTGTGTCCGGCAGGGGCGCCATCAGCGCCCCGCGGCAGCGGGGGCACCAGTCGCGTCGCCGGTCGCGCACGTTCCAGCGCGTGCCGCACTGGGAGCACACCTGGATCACCGGACCAGCGTAGCGCCGGCGATGACGCGGGCCCCCGAAGCGGCCTGGAAGCGGTTGCGGCAACACCAACAGTTGCCTAGGGCTATCCACAGTTTCCACAGGTTTATCCACAATTGGGCTTTGGGTATGCACGGCATCGACACGGCCTTTACCGAGTGCCGCGGGTTCCGTCTGTGGATAACCCAAGGCTGGTACGACTGTGCCATAAACAGCCCCGCCGGTTATCAGAGCGAAATGCATTGCCCCGCTAAGCACCCGCAGCCGAGCCCCTCGGGCTCGGTAGCGCTCGCCCGCCCCGCGCTTGTTCAGCTCGCCCGCGGGCATCTCCAGACCCTGGTCCGGCACGCGATTGCGCAGTGCGTTTTCCAAGCCCGGTGTGAGGGGTTATGATCACCGTCACGAAAAATCGTTGTGACTCACCTCACTTGAGCGGGGTGGACGTGCAGCTGAAAGGCGCTTGATGGCCACGCATTCGTTCGGTCCGGGTTCGCCGGCCCCGTCGAACTCGAATCCCGGCTCGGCTGCCTGTAACCACAGCTATAGCGTCGCCGCCTTGCGCGCCGCGCTGCTCGCGCTGGCGCTGCTCGCGGTTCTCGTCGTCATCGCCTTGTCTTGAATCAACCCAGACCGGGTATCTCCCCCTAGCAGCCGTTCTTGCGGCGCGCGCGGTCATGGAGCAGGGTTGATTACGGCTGGCCGCCGCGTGGCAGCCCCGCGCAGGAGCGCCAAGACGATAACCGAAGAAAGGAATGCAGTGGCTGTATACAACTTGCCGGACTT
The DNA here is from genome assembly GCF_059812465.1 of Mycobacterium sp. NGS54. Lineage (NCBI taxonomy): Bacteria > Bacillati > Actinomycetota > Actinomycetes > Mycobacteriales > Mycobacteriaceae > Mycobacterium > Mycobacterium sp. NGS54. Next base: position 237,829 of record NZ_JCALCS010000007.1, read on the forward strand.
GGATTGGGATTACGGTGCGCTGGAACCGCACATCTCCGGTCAAATTAACGAACTTCATCACGACAAACACCACGCCACCTACGTCAAAGGCGCCAACGACGCCCTGGAAAAACTCGAGGAAGCGCGGGCCAAGGGAGACCATGCCGCGATCCTGTTGAACGAGAAGAACTTGGCGTTCAACCTGGGTGGTCACGTCAACCACACCATCTGGTGGAAGAACCTCTCCCCGAACGGCGGTGACAAGCCGACCGGTGAGCTCGCCGCGGCCATCGACGACGCGTTCGGATCGTTCGACAACTTCCGGGCACAGTTCCACGCCGCCGCCACCACCGTGCAGGGGTCGGGGTGGGCGGCGCTCGGCTGGGACACGCTGGGCAACAAGCTGCTGATCTTCCAGGTGTACGACCACCAGTCGAATTTCCCGCTGGGGATCGTGCCGCTGCTGCTGCTCGACATGTGGGAGCACGCTTTCTACCTTCAGTACAAGAACGTCAAGGTCGACTTCGCCAAGGCGTTCTGGAACGTGGTGAACTGGGCGGATGTGCAGGACCGCTACGCGGCCGCAACCTCTAAAACCCAAGGGCTGATAGCCGGCTGACTTCATTTCGAAACGGCGGGGGCGTCGCGCGGATCGCGTGGCGCCCCCGTCGTTTATCCGTGCCGAATGTGGGCACTTTGAAAACATGTACGCCAGTAACCGTGTCGGGTTGCAAGGCGCCGAAGCCGCAGGCATCCTTAATTATTCGAGCTACCAGCGTGGTTATTCGAAACGAGGCGTCGCGCGGAGGTCGAGATGGAAACCGGGTCGGATAGGCCGATAGGGGTAGCACCCTTCCATGCCCGTGGTGCCCTGAAAGGGTTCGTCATTTCCGGGCGTTGGCCCGATTCGACGAAGGAGTGGGCCCAACTGCTGATGGTCGCGGTCAGGGTCGCGTCGCTGCCCGGATTGCTTTCCACCACAACGGTGTTCGGTGCTCGCGAGGAGTTGCCCGACGAGCCCGAGCCGGGCACCGTGGGCCTGGTGCTGGCCGAAGGCACCGTCTTCGGCGAATCTGCCATCCAGCCAGGGTATTTCGCCGACCATCAACCGCCGGCGTTGCTGATGCTGCATCCGCCGTCGGAAACCACGCCCTCCTTGCCGGAATGCAACGGGGCCGCGTCCGGGTGCGTGTTGCTACCGGGATTGCCCTACCTCGGATTGGAGCACCGGGCGGCGTGGGTGGAGGCCGAGGCCGACGGAACCATCACGTCGATGGTGAGCCGGGTGGGCGTCGACCCGATCAGCCATCCGGACACCGCGATCCTGGCGATGCTGCTTGCCGCGTAAGGGAATTCAAATCGCAGAATACGGCCGCCCGAAATCGCTCGCCGTCCTGGCGCTGGCCCGACCCGCCCGCTAGCCTGTGAACCGTTAGCGAAGGGGAGTAGCCCCCAATCGTCGAGTCGACATACTGGCGCATAGCCCGGCCGGCGAACCGGTCCCACGGGTCCGGTGGGCGAGACCTTCGACCGATGTTCGGAGGGACCGAAGGGTCCCAGACATTACCGACGACGTGTCGAAAGGTCGCCCCCATGCTCGCAGCCACGTTGCTGACCCTCGGGGTGGTGTTCCTCGCCGAACTCGGCGACAGGTCCCAGCTGATCACCATGACCTTTGCGCTGCGCTACCGATGGTGGGTGGTGCTGAGCGGCGTGGCGATCGCCGCCTGTCTGGTGCACGGGGTGACGGTCGGGATCGGCCATTTCCTCGGCACCACGCTCCCGTCCCGCCCGATGGCGTTCGCGTCTGCGATCGCGTTCCTGATCTTCGCCGTGTGGGCCTGGCGCGAGGGCGCCGCCGACGAGACGGTCTCGACGGAGGGGGAATCCCGCTTTGCCTTGCTGACCGTCGCGTCGTCCTTCGTGCTCGCCGAGATGAGCGACAAGACGTCGCTCGCGACCGTGTCGTTGGCCAGCGATCACGACTGGACCGGCGTCTGGGTCGGCTCCACCTTGGGGATGGTCCTCGCCGACGGACTCGCGATCGGGGTTGGCACGCTGCTGCATCGGCGGCTTCCCCAGCGGCTGCTGCACGCCATGGCCGGCCTGCTGTTCCTGATGTTCGGACTGTGGATGCTGTTCGACACCGCGTTGGGACTGCGCTCGGCGGCCATCGCGGCGACCGTCGCCGTAGCGCTGGCCGCCTCCGCGGTGGCCGCGGCGCAAACTGTGCGTCGGCGCCGGAAAGCGGTTGCACCCGCTGGGAGGTCACGGGACATCGGCTAGAGTGCCGTCGGCGCCCCGTTCCCTCAGCTGCCGCGACCCCGGAGACGTCCCAGGGGCATCTTCCGGGGCAATCAGGTGCACCCTTGGCCCGTTTCGCCGGCGGGTCGCCGAACTGACAGCAAATGATGTCGCCGACGGGCGCGCGTTGCGGGTTGGTTGCCGTGCAATCGCCCAGCATCCTCGGCCGGAGCGCGCGGGGATCCGCCCGGCCGGCGGCCCGCCACGCCCGGCCATGACCCGAACGCTGCGGATAACCTGTGAGTTTCGCTTATCTGGTGGACACCCCAGCGAATTAGTTAGACGCTCGTAAAGTGGGTATTCGGCAACCGTCAGCTATGCCGGTACCCAACCACCCCGGGTTTGCACCTGGATGCGGACCCAAACCGTCGCTACCATGATCAGCAAATACACCTCGGCAATAGTTCACTTCTACAGCCAAGTGGAGGTCATATCGATGAGCACGACGTTCGCCGCCCGCCTGAATCGCTTGTTCGACACGGTGTACCCACCAGGGCGCGGGCCGCACACCTCGGCGGAGGTGATCGCGGCACTCAAGGCGGAGGGCATCACGATGTCGGCTCCCTACCTGTCCCAGCTACGTTCGGGCAACCGCACCAATCCGTCGTCGGCGACCATGGCCGCCCTGGCCAACTTCTTCCGGATCAAGCCGGCCTACTTCACCGACGACGAGTACTACGAGAAGCTCGACAAGGAGTTGTCCTGGCTGGCGACGATGCGCGATGACGGCGTGCGCCGCATCGCGTTGGCCGCGGTCGGGTTGTCCGCGCAGGCCCAGCAGGACGTCGTGGAGCGGGTCAAGGAGCTCCGCCGCGCCGAACACCTGGACGCCTAGCGGACGCGCGGGCCGAGACCCGCTGTACGCCCCGACCTGAACGGCCGCCGTCGGCGTATGCCGATTAGGGTTGGCTCTCGGATCGCGCACACGCGAGCGATAGTCCACGAGATACCGGGAGGCGGCCGGGAATGGGCCTGTTCCGCAAGCGAAAGAGCCGCGCGACGCGTCGCGCCGAGGCCCGCGCGATCAAGGCCCGCGCCAAGCTCGAGGCCAAGCTGGCCGCCAAGAACGACGCTCGCCGACTCAAGGCCGACCGGCGCGCCGCCGAAAAGGCCCTCAAGGCGCAGATCAAATCGCAACGGGACAGCGACCGCACGGCGCTGAAGGTCGCCGAGGCCGAGCTCAAGACCGCACGGGAGGGCAAGTTGCTGTCGCCGACTCGGATCCGCCGGGTGCTGACCGTCTCTCGGCTGCTCGCCCCGATCCTGACACCGCTGATCTACCGCGGCGCGATGGCCGCGCGCGCGGTGATCGACCAACGGCGCGCGGACCAGCTCGGCGTCCCGCTGGCGCAGATCGGCCAGTTCTCCGGGCAGGGCGCCCAGCTGTCGGCCCGCATCGCCGGCTCGGAGAAGTCGTTGCGGGTGGTGCAGGAAAAGAAGCCCAAGGACGCCGAGACCAAGCAGTTCGTCGGCGCCATCACCGAACGGCTGAGCGACCTTTCGGCGGCCGTCACCGCCGCGGAGAACATGCCGGCCGCGCGGCGGCGCGCGGCCCACGCCGCGATCTCCTCGCAGCTCGACGGCATCGAGGCGGACCTGATGGCGCGCCTCGGACTGACGTGACCGCCGCACGCCTCCTGATCGCGGTCGCGGCGCTCTACCTCGGCTCGGCGCTGGGCGCCCCCGCGGCGTGGGCGCACGTACACGCCAGCAGCGACAACCCCGTCCGCGGCGCCATGGCAATCGTCACCTTCCAGGTGCCCAACGAATCCAACACGGGCGCGGCGACCACCGCGCTGACCGTCGGCCTGCCCAACGTGGCGGCGGCGAGCACCGAAACCGTCCCCGGATGGACGGCCAAGCTCGACCGCGACGCGGCGGCCGGCACCGTCCGCTCGGTGACCTGGACGGCCGCCCCCGGCGCCGGGATCCCCCCGGACCAATTCGCGCTGTTCCGCATCTCGGTCCAGCTGCCCGACACCGACACCGTCGGCTTCCCGGCCACCCAGACGTATTCCGACGGCACGGTCGTCAAGTGGGACCAGCCGCCGCTGCCCGGCGGCGGTGAGCCGGAACACCCGGCGCCGGCGCTGACGCTCACCGCGACGGCGGCGGCACCGCACGACCACCACCCGCCCGCGGCGGCCGCGCAGCCGAAGTCATCGGACAACACCGCGCGCCTGCTAGGCGGGGCGGCGCTGGCGCTGGCCGCCCTCGGCGTCGGTGTCGCCCTTTACCGCCGACGGGCATGACGCCCCGCGCGCTCGCCGCATGGGTGGGGCTGCTGCTGGCCGCCATGGTGTCGACCGCGATGCTCACCGCACAACCGGCGTCCGCGCACGCGGCGCGGGTCTCCGCCGACCCCGCCGACAATGCGGTTCTCACGACCGGTCCCGGCCGGGTGACCGCGACGTTCAACGAGCGGTTGCAGACCACGTTCGCGGCCATGACGGTCGTCGGGCCCGACGGCAACCAGTGGGCCAGCGGGGAACCCAGCGTGCAGGGCGCCGTCGTCGGCGTCGGCGTGCGGCCGCTCGGGCCCGCCGGCACGTACACGGTGCATTACCGCGTGACGTCCGCCGATGGCCACGTGGTGTCCGGATCCTGGTCGTTTCGGCTTACGGTCCCGGGCACCGGAACGCCCGGACCTCCCGCCGCGGGCCCCGACGGTGGCGGGAGCGTCCCGGTGTGGCCTTTTGCGGCGGCGGCCGTGGCCCTGGTCGCGGCGGGCGCCTGGTGGGCGGCGCGACATAGACGTTGAGGGCCCAGAGCGTCACCTGGTCGCCGAGGGCCCGCCGCGCCTCCTGGCATGATGGGACGCAAGCAACCCGGCGCCCGACAGAGAACTTGAGACAGCTGCAAAGGAGCGGCCGCATGGCAGACCCGCAGGACCAACCCAACAGCGAACCCGACGGCGCGTCGACCCCACCGGAGAAGAAACCTCCCGCCAAGGCGGTCAAGAAGGCGGCGAAAGCGCCCGCTAAAAAGGCACCTGCGAAGAAGGCACCGGCGAAAAAGGCGGCTGCCAAGAAAGCACCCGCCAAGAAAGCCCCGGCCAAGAGTCCCCCGCCCGCGCCCCCGAAACCGCCCGCGCGACCCCTCGGCATACAGCAGCGCATCGAGACCAACGGCCAACTCGCTGAGGCCGCCAAAGACGCCGCGGCGCAAGCGAAGTCGACCGTGGAGGGCGCCAACAACCCGGTCGCGCCCCAGGTCGCGCCGGCCGCCTCCGGCCAATCCCCGGTGCCGCTGATCGTGGCCGTGGCGCTCAGCCTGCTGGCGATCCTGCTGATCCGGCAGCTGCGGCGCCGCTGAGGTGACGGTGTCCTTCCGGCCGACCGCCGACCTCGTCGACGACATCGGCCCCGACGTACGCAGCTGCGACCTGCAATTCCGCCAGTTCGGCGGCCGCTCGGAGTTCGCCGGGCCGATCAGCACCGTGCGCTGCTTCCAGGACAACGCGCTACTGAAGTCGGCGCTCTCGGAGCCGGGTGACGGCGGTGTACTCGTGATCGACGGCTCCGGCTCGCTGCACACCGCGCTCGTCGGCGACGTCATCGCCGAGTTGGCCCGCTCCAACGGCTGGGCCGGGCTGGTCATCAACGGCGCGGTGCGCGACGCCGCCGCGCTGCGCGGCATCGACATCGGCATCAAGGCGCTGGGCACCAATCCGCGCAAGAGCACCAAGACCGGCGCCGGGGAACGCGGCGTCGAAATCAGTCTCGGCGGAGTGACTTTCGCGCCCGGCGAGATCGCCTACAGCGACGACGACGGCATCGTCGTCACCGCGGCAGCAGGCTAAACAGACACGGCCGCGGGGTTTTTGGCGAATCGCAGGCCTTCGTCAGCGATCTTGCCGCGCCGGATCAGCCGGATGTCGCGCACGTAGTTCTGGTTCAGCCGCCATGGCGTGCGTGAGCCCTGCTTGGGCAGCTCGTCGAGCGAGCGCAGCACGTAGCCGGGGGTGAACTCCATGAACGGGCGCTCCTCGACGTCGGAGCCCGGGTGCTCGACCACCACGGTGTCGAAGCCGTTGTCGTCCATGTAGTTCAGCAGGCGGCAGGCGAACTCGGACACCAGGTCGGCCTTCAGCGTCCACGACGCGTTGGTGTAACCGACGGTGTAGACCATGTTCGGCAGCCCCGAGAGCATCATGCCCTTGTAGGCCATCGTCTTGGTCAGGTCGACCGGTTGCCCGTCGACGGTCACGGTCGCGCCACCGAACAGCTGCAGGTTCAAACCCGTTGCGGTGATGATGATGTCGGCGGGCAGCTCCTGACCCGAGGCGAGCCGGATGCCGGTCGGGGTGAACCGGTCGATGGTGTCGGTGACCACGTCGGCCTTGCCCTTCCGGATGACGCGGAAGAGGTCGCCGCTGGGGACAAGGCACAGCCGCTGGTCCCACGGGTTGTACTTCGGGCCGAAGTGCTTCTGCACGTCGTAGCCCTCGGGGAGCTGGCGCTGCACGAAGCCGAGCAGGATCTTTCGCATCCGCCGCGGCCACTTCTGACAGGCGCCGTACAGCGCCGCCTGCCGCAGCACGTTCCGCCAGCGAATCGCGGTGTACGCCTGCTTCTCCGGCAGCCATCGGTTGAGCCGCTCGGCAAACTTGTCCCGCTTCGGCTGCGAGACGATATATGTCGGCGAGCGCTGCAGCATCGTGACGTGCTTGGCACCCGACTCCGCCATCGCCGGAATCAGGGTGACCGCGGTGGCACCGCTGCCGATCACGACGACGTTCTTGTCCGTGTAATCGAGGTCCTCGGGCCAGTGCTGCGGGTGGATGATCGGGCCCTTGAAGTCCGCCGAGCCGGCGAACGTCGGTGCGAAACCCTGTTCGTAGTTGTAGTAGCCGCTGCACAAGAAGAGGAAGGTGCACGTGATTGTGCTTGGCGTGCCGTTGTTTTCGATCTGCAGGGTCCAGCGGTTCTCCACGTTGGACCAGTCGGCGCCGACCACCCTGTGGTTGAGCCGGATGTGCTTGTCGATGCCGTACATGGCCGCCGTGCCCTTGACGTAGTCGAGGATGGGCCCGCCGTCGGCGATGGCCTGGCGCTCGGTCCACGGGCGGAACCGGAAGCCCAGCGTGTACATGTCGGAGTCGGAACGAATGCCCGGGTAGCGGAACAAGTCCCAGGTGCCCCCCATGGCCGCGCGCTTCTCCAGGATGGCGTAGCTCTTGGTCGGGCAGCGATCCTGCAGGTGCCAGGCCGCGCTCACGCCGGAGATGCCGGCGCCCACGATGACGACGTCGAGGTGCTCAGTCATGGGCCCATGCTATCAACACACTGTTGAGCCGGTCAACAGTGTGTCGAAACTTTCAACTCCATGTAAAGTAGCCGCCGTGACTACCGTCGGACCTACTCGCGCCCTGCGCGGCCGCCGCGCCCTGCGCCCCTCCGGCGACGACCGCGAGCAGGCGATCCTGGCCACCGCCGAGCGGCTGCTGGAAGAGCGCGGGTTCGCCGCCATCTCGGTCGACGACCTGGCCAAGGGCGCCGGCCTCTCCCGCCCGACGTTCTATTTCTATTTCAAGTCCAAGGAGGACGTGCTGCTGTCGCTGCTGGAGCCGGTGATCGCGCGGGCCGACTCCGAGTTCGACGGCGCCGTGCAGCGGCTGCCGGCGGACCCGCGACGGATATGGCGCAACGGCATCAAGGCGTTCTTCACCGCGTTCGAATCGCGCCGCCCGCTGGCGCGCGCCGCTACCGAGCTGCTGGCCACCAGCTCGGAGCTCCGGACGATGTGGTCGGGATTCATGCAGAAGTGGATCGACCAGACCGCGGCCATGATCGTCGCCGAGCGCGAGCGCGGCGCCGCCCCGAATACCATTCCGGCCGCCGACCTCGCGACTGCGCTGAACCAGATGAACGAACGCACGATGATGGCCGCACTATCCGCCGAGACGCCGGCCGTCGACGCGGACCACGTCGTCGACACGCTCACCCACATCTGGGTCACCAGCATCTACGGCGAATCCGGCTAAGTGGCGATCGCAAGCGCGGCGTAGCCGGGCGAAGCGGGTCGCCACCATCGGATGTCGTCGTACCCGCGTGCGAACATCTGTTCGTGCGGTGTGACGCATCCATCCTGCACGCGGACCTGGATTCGTTCTACGCGTCCGTCGAACAGCGCGACGACCCGACGTTGCGCGGCCGCCCGGTGATCGTCGGGGGCGGGGTGGTGCTGGCGGCGAGCTACGAGGCCAAGGCCTACGGGGTGCGCACCGCGATGGGCGGGGCGCAGGCGCGCCGGCTATGCCCGCACGCCATCGTGGTGCCGCCGCGCATGAACGCCTACAGCCGCGCCAGCGAAGCCGTGTTCGAGGTGTTCCACGACTGCACACCGGTGGTCGAGGCGCTGTCCGTCGACGAGGCGTTCCTGGATGTCGGCGGCCTGCGCCGCGTCGCCGGCACACCGACCCAGATCGCGCACCGGCTGCGCGCCGACGTGCGTAGCCGCGTCGGCCTGCCCATCACCGTCGGGATCGCCCGGACGAAGTTTCTCGCCAAGGTGGCCAGCCAGGAAGCCAAGCCCGACGGGCTGCTGCTGGTGCCGCCCGATCAGGAGCTGGCGTTCTTGCGCCCGTTGCCGGTGCGCCGGTTGTGGGGCGTGGGCGCGGTGACCGCCGAGAAGCTGCACGCGCACGGCCTCGTGACCGTCGCCGACGTCGCCGAGCTCAGCGAATCGACGCTGGCCTCGCTGCTCGGGCCCGCGATGGGCCGCCAGCTTTATGCGCTGTCGCGCAACATTGACCGCCGCCGGGTGACCACCGGGGTGCGCCGGCGCTCCGTGGGCGCGCAGCGGGCGCTGGGCCGCGCGGGCAACCGCATGTCGGCCGCCGAGGTCGACGCGGTGGTGGTGAACCTGATCGACCGGATCACCGCCCGGATGCGCACCGCCGGGCGCACCGGGCGCATGGTGGTGCTGCGACTGCGCTTCGACGACTTCAGCCGGGCGACCCGCTCGCACACGTTGCCGTGGGCCACCTCGTCGACGCAGCCGATCCTGACCGCCGCGCGGCAGCTGGTCGCCTCCGCCGCGCCCCTGATCGCGCAGCGGGGGCTGACGTTGGTCGGGTTCGCGGTATCGGGCATCGACCGCAGCGGAGCGCAGCAGCTGATGCTGCCGTTCGGCGAGGACCCCGGCGGGCTCGAGATCGACGATGCGATCGACCGGGTGCGCCGCCGCTATGGCAGGTCCGCGCTCACGCCGGCGGTGTTGGTCGGCCGCGACCCGGGCTTCGAGATGCCACATCTCCCCGACTGAGGCCATCACCGCAAGAATCTCGCAAGTCGCCGGCTTTAACCTACGGCCCCACAAGGGATTAGGAGCCGTAGATGTCCTCTTTCGTGCAGGTAGACCCGGAGATTCTCAGCGCCGCGTCGGCGGACTTGGACGCGATCGGATCCGCGATCACGTCGGCCAATGCGACCGCGGCGGCCTCGACTACATCGGTGGCGGCCGCGGCGCAGGACGAGGTCTCGGCCGCGATTTCTCAGCTGTTCGGCAGCTACGCCCGGGAGTTTCACTCGCTCAGCGCGCAGGCGGCGCTTTTCCATGACCAATTCGTGCAGTCGCTCACGTCGGGCGGTGGGCAGTACGCGGCCGCCGAGGCGGCCAATGCCGACCCGCTGACGTCTTTGACCGGCGAGATTCAGAGCCTGGGGTTGCCGCCCGGGCCGGTCAAGCTGCTCACGGGCCGCCCGCTGATCGGCAACGGGGCCAACGGGGCGCCCGGAACCGGAGCTCCCGGCGGCGACGGCGGATGGCTGATCGGCAACGGCGGCAACGGCGGGTCGGGCGGGGCCGGGCAGGCCGGCGGGGCCGGCGGGTCGGCGGGATTGTGGGGCCACGGCGGTGACGGCGGAGCCGGCGGAACCGGCAAGCCCCTGATCGGTGGCGCCGGCGGAAGCGGCGGGGCCGGCGGGGCCAACGGATGGATCGGCGGCGGCGCGGGCGGTGCCGGCGGGGCCGGCGGGACCGGCGGCTCCAGCCTGTTCGGAGGGACCGGCGGCCACGGCGGGGATGGGGGCGCCGGCGGGGCCAACCGGCAACTGCTTTCCCTGTTCGGCGCCGGCGGTGCGGGTGGAGCGGGCGGCCTCGGCGGCGTTGGCGCTGCCGGTCTCGATAACGCGGTGGCCGGCGGTACCGGTGGGCCGGGCGGGCACGGCGGGGCCGGCGGCCATGGCGGGGCCGGCGGCGCGAATCAGGCCCTGCTGGGCGGTGCCGCCGGCGCGGGCGGTCACGGCGGCGACGGCGGCCACGGCGGCACGGGCGGCGGCGGCGGAAGCGCCACCTCGACTGGCGGAACCGGAGGTGTCGGAGGCGACGGCGGTGCGGCCGGCGCCGGTGGGGCCGGCGGAACCGGGGGCGGGCTCTTCGGGCGGGCCGGCAGCGGTGGCTCGGGCGGCACCGGCGGGGGCGGCGGCACCGGCGGCACGGGTGGCGGCGTCAGCGGAAACGTCTTCGGCAGCGTGGCCGGTCAAGGCGGCCAGGGTGGCCACGGCGGCGCCGGCGGGGCCGGCGGCAACTCCAGCGGCAGCGCACTCAACGGCACCGGCGGAGGCGGCGGTGCCGGCGGCACCGGTGGCTTCGGCGGCAACGCCGTGACCGGGACCGGCACCAACCATTCCACCTACGGCGGCGGCGGGGGCGGCGGCGGCGCGGGCGGCAAGGGCGGCCTGGTCGGTGTCGGCGGCATCGGCGGGGGCAGCGGCACGGGCGGCGCCGGCGGGGGCGGCGGCACCGGCGGCGCCGCCTCGACCCAACTCAGCCAGCCTGTCGCCCTCGGGCTCGGAGGCGACGGCGGAGGCGGCGGCGCCGGTGCCCCCAACGGCGGGGCAGGCGGCACCGGAGGTGGGGGCGGCGCCGGCGGCGGCGCGCTCGGTCTGTCGACCGGGGACATGGCCCTAGGCGGAGGCGGCGGGGGCGGCGGCGGGGCCGCCTACGCCGGCGGTGCGGGCGGTGCGGGAGGCGCCGGCGGTAACGCGATCACCACCGCGTCCCCGCTCGCCTTCGGAGGTGGCATCGGAGCCGGCGGCACCGGCCCCGGCGGGGGTGGTGGCGGCGGCGCCTGGGCCTACCCGGCCAACGCCGTCCCCGGTGTCGCCGGAACGGCGGGTGCCTTGGGCGGCACCGGAGGCGCCGGCGGTGGTGTCGGCCAATTCGGGGGTGACGGGGGCGCCACCGGTGTCGCCGGCTCCGGCGCCGAGGCCCTGATCATCGGTGGCAACGCCGGCGGCGACGGGCAGTCCACCTGACAACCGCTACCCGGCTTACGCCGTCCACTCCAGCAGCTTGTCGGCCGGCCAGGTATTGACGATCCGGTCGACGGGCACGCCGGCATCCAGCGCGCGCTGCGCCCCGTAGCCGAGGAAGTCCAGCTGGCCCGGTGCGTGCGCGTCGGTGTCGATGCTGAACACGCAGCCGATCTCCAGCGCCTGCTTGAGCAGCCGGGTCGGCGGGTCGCGGCGCTCGGGGCGGGAGTTGATCTCCACGGCCGTCCCGTGGTCGCGGCAGGCGGTGAACACCGCCTCGGCGTCGAACTTCGATTCGGGCCGGATGCCGCGTCCGCCCGAGACCAGCCGGCCGGTGCAGTGGCCCAGCACGTCGGCGTGCGGATTGGAGACCGCGCGCAGCATCCGCCGCGTCATCGCCGCCGCGTCCATCGACAGCTTCGAGTGCACGCTGGCCACGACGACGTCGAGGCGCTCGAGCAACTCGGGTTCCTGGTCGAGGCCGCCGTCCTCCAGGATGTCGACCTCGATCCCGGTGAGAATGCGCATCGGCGCGAACTGGTCGCGCAGCTCGTCGATGACGTCGAGCTGCTTGCGCAACCGCTCCGGCGACAACCCGTTGGCGATGGTCAGCCGCGGCGAGTGGTCGGTCAGCGCGCAGTATTCGTGACCCAGCGCCGACGCGGTGGCCATCATCTCGTCTATCGGCGCCGACCCGTCCGACCAATTCGAATGCAGGTGCAGGTCGCCGCGCAGCGCGGCGCGGATGTCGCCACCGCCGAGATCCTCAACGCCGGAACGCAATTCGACGAGGAGGTCGGGTTCGCGGCCGGACCAGGCCTGGTCGATCACCTTCGCGGTCTTCGGACCGATGCCCGGCAGCGTCTGCCAGCTGTTGGCCTGGCCGTGCCGCTCGCGCGCGGCGTCGTCGAGACCCTCGATGATGTCGGCGGCGTTGCGGTAGGCCATCACCCGCCTCGGGTCGTGGCGGCTCCGGTCCTTGTAATAGGCGATCTGCCGCAGGGCGGCTACCGGGTCCATGGCTCCAGTGTGCCCCGCCCAGTCACCGGAATTGGCCGGCGACGAACCCCGCGAGCAGCACGGCGAACCCGCCGATCTCGCCGGCGATCAGCAGCACCATCGTCACTTCCAGGCCGCGGCTGGGGTTTTCGAACTGGTTGACGGTGTCGCGCCGCGCGCCGTGCGCGACGTAGCCGAGGATGGCGGCGACGAAAAAGAAGACGACGACCGCCGCCGCGGTCAGGTTGACCCACGCCGGCCAGGCGCTGAGTGCGACGAAGACCGCCAGCAGCAGGGTCGCGAAGGAATAGAGCAACGCCGCGCGGTGCGCGATGTCGACGTACGGATGGGCGCGATGATCCTCGGCGGTCATGATCTGGCGGTACTTCCAGACGCCGAGAACCAGCGCCAGCAGGAAGATCAGCCCGGCGGCCAGCAGGGTGATCCTGGTGTCGATACCGAGTGCGGTGGTCATCGTCCGCATGAGTTTAGTTGCGCTTCATAAAGATCGACTAACGTCGGTTTCATGCGATTCGCGTTCAAAACCTCACCCCAAAACACCACCTGGGCCGACATGCTCGCCGTCTGGCAGGCCGCCGACGACATCGAGGTCTTCGAGTCCGGCTGGACGTTCGACCACTTCTATCCGATCTTCTCCGACAGCAGCGGACCCTGCCTCGAGGGGTGGACCACCCTGACCGCGCTGGCGCAGGCGACCAAGCGACTGCGGCTGGGCACCCTCGTCACCGGCATCCACTACCGCCACCCCGCAGTGCTGGCGAACATGGCCGCCGCGCTCGACGTCATCTCCAACGGGCGCCTCGAGCTCGGGATCGGCGCCGGCTGGAACGAGGAGGAGTCGGGCGCTTACGGCATCGAGTTGGGCTCCGTCCGGGAACGCTTCGACCGGTTCGAGGAAGCCTGCCAGGTGCTGATCAGCCTGCTGAGCGAGGAGACCACCGACTTCGCCGGCAAGTACTACCAACTCAAGGGCGCCCGCAACGAGCCCAAGGGCGTGCAGCGCCCGCACCCGCCGATCTGCATCGGCGGCAGCGGCGAGAAGCGCACCCTGCCGATCACCGCGCGCTACGCCCAGCACTGGAACTTCGCCGGCGGCCCACCCGAACTGTTCGCGCAGAAGCGCGACGTCCTGGCCGCGCGCTGCGCGGACATCGGGCGTGACCCGAAGGAGATCACTCTGTCGGCGCACCTGCGCCTCGAGCCGGACCTCAACTACGGAAAGGTCATCGAGGACGCGGCGGCGCTGGGCGCCGAGGGGCTGGACCTCGGCATCGTCTACCTTCCCCCGCCGCACGACCCCGCCGTGCTGGAGCCATTGGCGGAAGCGATTCGGGATTCGGGACTGCTGGCTAAGTGAGGCCCGGCGAGCAAACTAACTTGGGCGCCGCCGGCGCGTGAACGAGGTGCTTACACCCCGAAGAGCATCAGCTCTTCGGCCGTGACCAAGCGTTCGAGCTTAGCGGGATACTCCCGGCTCTTCACCGGGTGACGCAACCATGACCAGGCGATTCGCCCCATCTTCGAGCGGGGCATCGGGTTGACATGCACAGTGACCACTCCTGCGATCGGTCCGTTCCTGCGGGACACGCCCCGTGACTGCTACGTGATGAGGCCCACAGAGAACCATTAGACAACAATCGTCTGGCAAACGTGGGCAGAAACGCCGAATTGAATTCTTCTGTTTCTGGTGTGGCTGATGTGACTACGTGAGCGGCGCCGCGGTGGGCTTGATCGGCGCCGGAAGCGCCGTCGAACCCATCAAGAACCGGTCGACACCCGCCGCCGCGGCCCTGCCCTCAGCAATCGCCCAAACGATCAATGACTGGCCGCGACCCATGTCACCGGCAACGAATACGCCGGGAATCGAGGTGTCGAAGTCGGCCCCGCGGGCGACGTTGCCGCGCTCGGTGAGCTTCACCCCGAGGTCGGTGAGCAGGCCCTCCTTCTCGGGGCCGACGAATCCCATCGCCAGCAACACCAGATCGGCCTCGAGCTCGAAGTCGGAGCCTTCGACTTTGACGAACTTGCCGTCCTGCATGGTCACCTCGTGAGCCTTGAGCCCGGTCACGTGGCCGTCCTTGCCGACGAATTCCTCGGTGTTGACCGAGAACACCCGCTCGCCGCCCTCCTCGTGCGCCGACGACACCCGGTACATCAGCGGGTAGGTCGGCCACGGGGTCGACTCGGCGCGCGCGTCCGGCGGACGCGGCATGATCTCGAACTGGTGCACCGCGATCGCACCCTGCCGGTGCACGGTGCCCAGGCAGTCGGCCCCGGTGTCGCCGCCGCCGATGATGATGACCTTCTTGCCCTTGGCGGTGATCGGCGGTTCGCCATCGGCACCCAGGACGTCGTCGCCCTCCTGCACGCGGTTGCCCCACGGCAGGAACTCCATCGCCTGGTGGATGCCGTCCAGCTCGCGGCCGGGGATGGGCAGGTCGCGCGCGGCGGTGGCACCGCCGGCCAGCACCACCGCGTCGAAATCGCCGCGCAGCTGTTCGACGGTGAGGTCGACGCCGACGTTGACGCCGGCCCGGAACTCGGTGCCCTCGGCGCGCATCTGGTCCAGCCGCCGGTCCAGGACGCGCTTTTCCATCTTGAATTCCGGGATGCCGTAGCGCAGGAGCCCGCCGATTCGGTCGTCGCGCTCGAACACGGTCACGCTGTGGCCGGCGCGGGTCAGTTGCTGGGCGGCGGCCAGGCCGGCGGGGCCGGAACCCACCACGGCGACGGTCTTTCCGGTCAGCTTGTCCGGGGGCAGCGGCACCACGAAGCCTTCGTCGAAGGCGTGATCGATGATCTCCAGCTCGATCTGCTTGATCGTCACCGGGTCCTGGTTGATGCCCAGCACGCACGCCGGCTCGCACGGGGCCGGGCACAGCCGCCCGGTGAAGTCCGGGAAGTTGTTGGTGGCGTGCAGCCGCTCGATCGCGTCGCGCCAACGTCCCCGGCGCACCAGGTCGTTCCATTCCGGGATCAGGTTGCCCAGCGGACAGCCGTTGTGGCAGAACGGAATACCGCAGTCCATGCAGCGGGTCGCCTGGTGGCGCAGCGTCTCGTCGTCGAAGTCTTCGTAGACCTCGTTCCAGTCGCGCAGTCGCAGCGGGACAGGCCGGCGTTTCGGCAATTCCCGATGCGTGTATTTCAGGAAGCCGGTGGGATCAGCCATGCGCGGCCGCCATGATCGCCTTGTCGATGTCGACGCCGTCGCGCTCCGCCTCGGCGATCGCCTGCAGCACGCGCTTGTAGTCGCGCGGCATCACCTTGACGAAGTGCCGGTGCTGGCCGGGCCAGTCGGCGAGGATGCGCTGGCCGACAGCGGAATCCGTGGCGTCGACGTGCGCCTGGATGGTGCCCCGCAGGTACTCCAGGTCGTCCTCGTCGAGCGCCTCGAGCTCGACCATTTCGGCGTTGAGGTTGTTCGGCAATTCGCCCTCCGGGTCGTACACATAGGCCATCCCGCCGGACATGCCCGCCGCGAAGTTGCGGCCGGTGCGGCCTAGGATGACGACCTTGCCTCCGGTCATGTATTCGCAACCGTGGTCGCCGACGCCCTCGACCACCGCGTGGGCGCCGGAGTTGCGCACGGCGAA
Source organism: Mycobacterium sp. NGS54 (assembly GCF_059812465.1). Lineage (NCBI taxonomy): Bacteria > Bacillati > Actinomycetota > Actinomycetes > Mycobacteriales > Mycobacteriaceae > Mycobacterium > Mycobacterium sp. NGS54. The sequence goes on from NZ_JCALCS010000007.1 coordinate 253,985, forward strand.
CCGTTCGCCGACGACACCGCGCAAGTAGGCCTCCCCGCTGGTGGCGCCGAACAGGATCACGTTGCCGCCGATGATGTTGTCCTCGGCGACGTAGTCGGCCGGCGCGTTGTCCGACGGCCGCACCACGATCCGGCCGCCCGACAGGCCCTTGCCCACGTAGTCGTTGGCGTCGCCGTAGACGCGCAGCGTAATCCCCTTCGGCACGAAGGCGCCGAAGCTGTTGCCGGCGGACCCGTCGAAGGTGATGTCGATGGTTCCGTCCGGCAGGCCTTGGCCGCCATAGGCTTTCGTCAGCTCGTGGCCCAGCATGGTGCCCACCGTGCGGTTGACGTTGCTGATGGTGGTGGAGAAGCGGACCGGTTTGCCGGAGTCCAGCGCCTCGCGGCTCATCACGATCAACTGCTGATCGAGCGCCTTGTCCAGGCCGTGGTCCTGCCGGGAGCTGCAGTACAGGTCCTGGTTCATGAACGCCGACTCGGGCTCGTGCAGCACCGGGGCCAGGTCCAGCTTGTGCGCCTTCCAGTGCGCTCGCGCCAGCGTGGTGTCCAGCGACCCCACCTGACCCACGGCCTCGTTGAAGGTGCGGAAGCCCAACTGCGCCATGTACTCCCGCACTTCTTCGGCGATGAACATGAAGAAGTTCTCGACGAATTCGGGCTTGCCGGTGAACCGCTCGCGCAGCACCGGGTTCTGGGTGGCGACGCCGACCGGGCAGGTGTCGAGGTGGCACACCCGCATCATGATGCAGCCGGCCACCACGAGTGGGGCGGTGGCGAAGCCGAACTCCTCGGCGCCGAGCAGCGCCCCGATGATCACGTCGCGGCCGGTCTTGAGCTGCCCGTCCACCTGGACCACGATCCGGTCACGTAACCCGTTGAGCAACAGGGTCTGCTGGGTCTCGGCCAACCCCAGCTCCCACGGGGCGCCCGCGTGCTTCTGCGATGTCAGCGGCGTCGCGCCGGTGCCGCCGTCGTGCCCCGAGATCAGCACCACGTCGGCGTGCGCCTTGGACACACCGGCGGCAACGGTGCCCACTCCGTTTTCGGAGACCAGCTTGACGTGCACGCGCGCGGCCGGGTTGGCGTTCTTCAGGTCGTGGATCAGCTGCGCCAGGTCCTCGATGGAGTAGATGTCGTGGTGCGGCGGCGGCGAGATCAGCCCGACGCCGGGCGTGGAGTGCCGAACCTCGGCCACCCACGGATACACCTTGTGGCCCGGAAGCTGGCCGCCCTCACCAGGTTTCGCGCCCTGAGCCATCTTGATCTGGATGTCGGTGCAGTTGGTCAGGTAGTGCGAGGTCACCCCGAAGCGGGCAGAGGCGACCTGCTTGATCGCGCTGCGGCGCCAGTCCCCGTTGGGGTCGCGGTCGAATCGCTTGACGTCCTCGCCGCCCTCGCCGCTGTTGGACCGGCCGCCGAGGCGGTTCATCGCAATGGCCAGCGTCTCGTGCGCCTCGGCCGAGATCGAGCCGTAGCTCATCGCCCCGGTGGAGAAGCGCTTGACGATCTCGCTGGCGGGCTCGACCTCTTCCAGCGGAACGGGCGGCCGCACATCGCCGCGGAACTTCAGCAGTCCGCGCAGCGACGCCAGCCGCTCGCTCTGGTCGTCGACCAGGCGGGTGTACTCCTTGAAGATCTTGTACTGCCCGGTGCGGGTGGCGTGCTGCAGCTTGAACACGGTCTCCGGGTTGAAGAGGTGGTACTCGCCCTCGCGGCGCCACTGGTATTCGCCGCCGACCTCGAGCTCGCGGTGGGCGCGCTCGTCGGGCCGGTCGAGGTAGGCCAGCTTGTGGCGGGCGGCGACGTCGGCGGCGATGTCCTCCAGGGTGATCCCGCTGGTGGGGCAGCTCAGCCCGGTGAAGTACTCGTCGAGCACGTCCTCGGAAATGCCGACGGCCTGGAACAACTGCGCGCCGGTGTAGGAGGCCAGCGTCGAAATGCCCATCTTGGACATGACTTTCAGCACGCCCTTGCCGGCGGCCTTGACGTAGTTGCTCAGCGCCTTGTTGCGGTCGATCCCGTCGATGACCCCGCGGTCGAGCATGTCCTCGATCGACTCGAACGCCAGGTACGGGTTGATCGCCGCCGCGCCGAAGCCGACCAGCGCGGCCATGTGGTGCACCTCGCGGGCGTCACCGGTCTCGACGACCAGGCCGACGTGCGTGCGCGTCCGGTCGCGCACCAGGTGGTGGTGCACCGCCGACACCGCCAGCAACGACGGGATGGGCGCCAGCTGCTCGTCGGACCCGCGGTCGGACAGGATGATGACCCGGGCACCGTCGGCGATCGCGGCCGACGCCTGCGCGCGCACCTCCTCGAGCGCGGCGGTCAGCCCGGCGCCACCCTCGGCGACGGGGTACAGGCAGGGAATCACCTTGGACCGCATGCCATGCGGGCGCCCGTTGACCTTGTCGTCCGGGTTGAGGTTGATCAGCTTGGCCAGCTCATGATTACGCAGGATCGGCTGCTGCAGGACGATCTGGTGGCAGGAGTACTCGTCCGGGTTGAGCAGGTCGCGCTCGCCGCCGGTGGTGCCCTGCAGGCTGGTCACCACCTCCTCGCGGATGGCGTCCAGCGGCGGGTTGGTCACCTGGGCGAACAGCTGCTGGAAGTAGTCGTAGAGCATCCGCGGGCGCTGGGACAGCACCGCGACCGGGGTGTCGGTGCCCATCGAGCCGATCGGCTCGGCCCCGGAGCGCACCATCGGCGTCACCAACAGGTTGAGTTCCTCATAGGTGTAGCCAAACGTCAACTGGCGCTTGACGAGTCGCTCGTGGGGCATCCGGACATACTCGCCCTGCGGCAGGTCGTCGAGCGGCACCAGGCCCTTGTCGAGCCATTCCTGGTAGGGGTGCTCGGCGGCAAGCTCCGCCTTGATCTCCTCGTCGGCGACGATGCGTCCTTGGGTGGTGTCCACCAGGAACATCCGGCCGGGCTGCAGCCGCATCCGGCGGACCACCTTGGCCGGGTCCAGGTCGAGCACGCCGGCCTCGGAGGCCATCACCACCAGGCCGTCGTCGGTCACCCAGATTCGGGAGGGGCGCAAGCCATTTCGATCCAGCACGGCGCCGATGATGGTGCCGTCGGTGAAGGTGATCGACGCGGGACCGTCCCACGGCTCCATCAGGGAGGCGTGGTACTGGTAGAAGGCACGCCGCGCCGGGTCCATCGACTCGTTGCGTTCCCATGCCTCGGGGATCATCATCAACACCGCGTGGGCCAGGCTGCGCCCGCCCAGGTGCAGCAGTTCCAGGGCTTCGTCGAAGCGCGCGGTGTCGGACGCGCCCGGAGTGCAGATCGGGAACAACTTCTCCACGTCGTCGCCGAAGAGGTCGGTCTTGATCAGCGCCTCGCGAGCCCGCATCCAGTTCTCGTTGCCGGTGACGGTGTTGATCTCGCCGTTGTGCGCGATGCGGCGGAACGGATGCGCCAGCGGCCAGGACGGGAAGGTGTTGGTGGAAAAACGGGAGTGCACGATGCCCAGGGCGCTGGTCAACCGATCGTCTTGCAGGTCAAGGTAGAACGCCTTGAGCTGCGGCGTGGTCAGCATGCCCTTGTAGACGAAAGTACGGCCGGAAAGGCTTGGGAAGTAGACGGTTTCGCGCCCCGGGCCGTCCTGTCCCGGGCCCTTGGTGCCGAGTTCGTGCTCGGCGCGCTTGCGGACTACGTAACAGCGGCGCTCCAGCGCCATCCCGGAGGCGCCGGTCATGAACACCTGCCGGAAGGTCGGCATCGCGTCGCGGGACAGCGCGCCCAGCGACGAGTCGTCGGTGGGGACGTTCCGCCAGCCCAGCACCTGCAGGCCCTCGGATTCGGCGATCTTCTCCACCGCGGCGCAGGCGGCCGCGGCGTCCTTGGACGACTGCGGCAGGAACGCGATGCCGGTGGCGTAGCTGCCCGGCGCGGGCAACTCGAAATCCACGACTTCGCGCAGGAACGCGTCCGGGACCTGAATCAGGATGCCGGCGCCGTCACCGCTGCGCGGCTCGGCGCCCTGGGCGCCCCGGTGCTCGAGGTTGAGCAACGCGGTGATGGCCTTGTCGACGATGTCGCGGCTACGGCGGCCGTGCATATCGACGACCATGGCAACCCCGCACGCATCGTGCTCGAACGCGGGGTTGTATAACCCGACGCGCTTGGGCGTCATATGCACCTGACCCTTCACCAAACGTTCTTCGCTGCCGTTACGAGCGGCTCCGGCGGGGCCCCAACCCAGCAGGGTTGCGGGCCTCGGACCCGTAGGCCCCTTCGGTCTTGCCGATAGGCTGTGCCCCAGGCGGGCATGATCCGTCGTTGGGGGTTCGTCCGTGCAGCGTTGAACGGTGGCCTGGAGCTGGTTTCGACAAGTCGTAAAACGATATGACAATACCCGCCTGACATGCCAACTTCGTTAAGTCTAACCGCCAACGGGCAGCGGCGTAAATTCGCAGCGACGGGCGGTCGACGGCGTCGCCGACATGGGAGTTTTGGGCTTGTACCACCCCGACCCCGGCGCCGATCCTAGCCGACCGGTGGGCCGGATCACCAATTCATCCCAGTTTGCTGTGATCGCGCCCACGCGTGGCGCCGTCGCCGCAGGGCTTGCTCACCCGCGTGCTCAGCGAACGCCGGAAGCAGTCCCGGCGGGGGGCGGCCCACCCGGCCAAAGTTTGCACGCGCGGGGCGACGGTTCGCCGATGGCGCGTGGCCGATACTGGACGGGTACCGGTCCGGCACCCGAGGAGCCCATGAACGAGCGCGACGAATTCCTGCGGGACCGGCTGCGGCCCGAGCAGGCCGGTGCGCCGGCGCCGCGCCCGCCCGGTCCCCCGCCCAGGGATCCCCGTACCGCGGCACCGGCTGCTCCGGCGGATGCGCCCGCGCCCGGCCCGGCCCCCGCGGCACCCCGTCCGCCGGCGCCGCCCCAGCAGCCACCCCGTCCCGCGCCGCCTGCCGCACCCACCCCCCCGCGCCCACCCGCGCCCCCGCAGCGCCCGGCGGGCCCGCCCCAACCGCCGCCCCGCCCCGTCCCTCCCCCGCTCCCGACGCCGCAACAGCCCGCACCCGCACCCGTCGCGCCCGCGGCCGCACCCGGGGCGGAGCTGCCCGAGCGCGGGTGGCGACGCGCCCTGCGGCTGGCCACCTTTGGCCTCGTCAAGCTGGGCCCGTCGCCCGCGCAGCGGCAGGAGGCGCAGTTCGAGGCGGCCATCCGAACCGCCCTGCACGGCAACTACAAGGTCGGCGTGCTGGGCAAGGGCGGGGTGGGCAAGACGTCGGTGGCCGCCAGCGTCGGATCGCTTTTTGCCGAGCTGCGCCGCCAGGACCACGTGGTGGCGATCGACGCCGACACCGCGTTCGGCCGGCTGGGCTACCGAATCGACCCGCGATCGAACGCCTCTTTCTGGGAATTGACCTCCGACAAGAACCTGCGGTCCTACGCCGATGTGGTTGGGCGCCTTGGCCGTAACTCCGCCGGCCTGCACGTGCTCGGCGGCGAGCCGGCGTCGGGACCGCGGCGGGTGCTCGATCCCGCGATCTACCGGGAGGCCGCGCGCCGGCTGGACCACCATTTCACGATCTCGATCATCGACTGCGGCTCCACGATGGATTCACCGGTGACCCAGGAGGTGCTGCGCGATCTGGATGCGCTGATCGTGGTGACCTCGCCGTGGGCCGACGGGGCCAACGCCGCCGCCCGGACCATGGAATGGCTGTCAGAACAACGGATGACGAGCCTGCTGCACCGCACCATCGTGGTGCTCAACGATTCCGACGGCCACGCCGACAAACGCACCCGGGCGTTGTTGGCGAGCGAGTTCGTCGATCACGGGCAGCCGGTGGTCGAGGTGCCCTACGATCCGCACCTGCGTCCGGGCGGCGTCATCGACGTGACCCGCGAGATGTCCCCGGCGACGCGGCGCAGGCTTCTTCAGGTGACGGCGACGATCGCGGGCTATTTCGCCGCGCGGCCGGACCCGGCGGCGCGCTAAGGCCGTTGACCTCCACCCAGGCGCGCCAACGGGTCGGCGATGGCCTCGATCTTCGTCACCAGGGGACCGCGAATCGTCAGCACGATCGACGCGAATAGGCGCCGCTCGACGAAGGCCAACACCGCGGGTCCACCCGCGGGCCCGGTGACCAGGGTCACCTCCGGCCCGAGGTAGCGCAGCAGGTTGGTGGCCACGGCGTCCGGCCCATGGTTGATCTGCGGCGGCGGCGCCGGCTCGGCCAGGACGGTGCCCACCCCCCAGACCGCCGGATCCAGCACCGCAGTCAACGCGGCGATGTCGCCATTGGCGCACGCGGTTATGAACTTCTCGGTGACGACCTGGTGCTCGGCCGGGGCCACCTCGCTCAATTTCGGTTGCGCCACAGTGAATTTGCCGCGTGCGCGCCGCGCCAGCTGGCGGCAGGTGCCGACGGGACGGCCGACGGTCTCGGCGATCGTCTCGAACGGGACGCTGAACACGTCGTGCAGCACGAAGGCCACCCGTTCACCCGGACTGAGCCTGCGTAACACCTCCAGCAGCGCGGTGCGAACCTCGTCGTCGAGGGTGACCCGGTCGGCCGGGTCCAGGCGCGGCGATGCCGGTTGCTCCTCGACCTCGCCCGGCCGCTCGTAGCGGGCGCGCGCCGAGCGCACCTGGTCGAGGCAGATCCGGCTCGCCACCACGGTCAGCCAGCCGCGGACGTCGTCAATCTCGTTCAGGTCGGCACGCGAGAGACGCAAAAACGCTTCCTGTGCAACGTCTTCGGCGTCGCCAACGTCGCCGAGCATCTGATAGGCGAGATTGACCAGATACGGGCGATTGCTGCGCCAGGCCTCGGTGACCTGGTCGCCGGGTGACTGCGACTGGCTCATGAACCTTCGACGATTTGATCCCGCAAAAAGTTACGCGTTTCGACTGTAACTTTCCCACCTCCGGCGCCGTCCTTGGTGCAGCACTGAAAACTCACGGAAGGAACACCCCCATGACGATCGTCGTAACCGGAGCGACGGGCAACGTCGGGCGCCCGCTCGTTACCGAACTTCTCGCCGCCGGCGCCCACGTCCGCGCCGTCACCCGCGCACCCGACACCGCCGGGCTTCCGTCTGGCGTCGAGGCGGTCCGCTCGGCTTCGGACGCGCTGCCGGGCGCCTCGGCGGTGTTCCTCAATTCCCGCGCGCTGGGCGCGGACCTGTCCCGGGTGGTCGCGGAGTGCGGGCGCGCCGGCGTCACGAAGCTGGTTGCGCTGTCGGCGATCAATGCCGACGACGACTTTTCGCGGCAACCGTCGCGTTTCCGCGGGGATCGCAACAAGGAGGTCGAACAGCTCGCCGTCGAATCCGGCCTGGATTGGGTGAGCCTTCGGCCGTCGGTTTTCGCGACCAACTTCGCCGGCATGTGGGGGGCGCAGATCCGCGCCGGTGACGTGGTGGCCGGACCATACGCGGCGGCGTCCACGGCGCCGATCGTCGAGCGCGACATCTCGGCGGTCGCGGCGCGGGCGCTGCTCACCGATGAGCTTGTCGGCCAACGGATCCCGCTGACCGGTCCGCAGGCGTTCGCCAACGCCGAGCTGGCCGAGGTCATCGGCGACGTCCTGGGTCGCCCGCTGCGCTACGTCGAGGCGCCGACGGAACTGGTGCGCCAGCGGTTCATCGACATCGGATTCGGCGCCGACTTCGCCGACGCCTACATCGCCATGCTCGCCGAGACGCTCGACAAACCCGCGCTGGTCACCCACGACGTGGAGAAGATCCTCGGCCGGCCGGCGACCCCGATCGCGCAGTGGGTTTCCGAGCACCGCGACCTGTTCGCCCAATCGAACGGAGCCTGACGTGTCCGACCCACGCCCGCCGCGCTACCTCAAGCCGATGAACAAGGTGATGATGGCGGTTCAGCGGCTCGGCATCCCCACCGGACCCGCCATGGTGCTGACGGTGCCCGGCCGCAAGTCGGGTCAGCCCCGCCGCACACCGATGACGCCCTTCGAATTTCGCGGCGGGCTCTACGTGGTGGCCGGCTACCCCGGCGCCGACTGGGCGGCCAATGCCCGCGCCGCCGGGAGCGGCACGCTGAGCCGGGGCCGACGATCCCGCGAGGTCAGGATCGTGGAACTCGACGCCGACGAGGCGCGTCCGGTGCTGCGGGCGTTCGCCACCGAGGTGCCGGTCGGCGTGGCGTTCGCGAAGCGCTCCGGGATGGTGCGCGACGGAACCGCCGACGAGTTCGAGGCACTTGCGGGCCGCGTCGCCGTGTTCCGGTTCGAGCCGAACGTCAAACAGCGCGAAAAATCTCGCTGATTTTGTCGCGCCGTGCTTCAGCGAGAGGCCATCGTCTCGATCACCCTCTGCGGCAGGTCGTCGCCCTAGACACGACTTCGCTTTTCTGGCCCACTAACCGCACACCAACCGCAGGGAACGGCTAAATTAGCAACAGACGAATCGCTGCATTGCCGGGTTTTCAGCGGTGACCTCCCGGGAATCAGGGCAGCGTGTTCTGTTGCGGTGAGGGATGCTGAGCCGGGGAGAAGGCCGATGTCAGGTTCACAAGAAGCCGGTCGAAGGCGGCAAGGTGGGGTTTCCCGAGGGGCGCTGCGCAGCGCGGGGGCGGCGGAACCGACCGATTGGGTGTCTCAAGCCCTCTGCCGGACCATCGACCCCGACACACTCTTTGTCCGGGGTGCCGCGCAGCGCGAGGCCGCGGCCGTTTGCCGCCGCTGCCCGGTCATGCAGGAGTGCTTAGCGGAAGCGTTGGACAGCCGGGTGGAATTCGGTGTCTGGGGCGGCATGACCGAGCGCCAACGACGGGCCCTCCTCCAGCGGCATCCCGAGATGCCGTCCTGGTCAAAGTTTCTGAGCGAACGACGAAATCGCGGCGCGGGCTGACCTGCGCGCTGTGCCAATCAGGGCCGGTCGCAACGTGTCTCGCTGCATCCCTGTCCGAGGTTGCCGTCCGATTCCTGGGCGAGGCTAACCCGAATAACGGCGTAACCTGGCCGGACGTAACCTGGGGCAATGCGCACGGCCTACCACGAGCAGCTAGCCGCCCTCAATGAGCAGCTCGCTGACATGTGCGCGATGGCCGGCGCGGCGATGCACGACGCTACCGAAGCCCTGCTGCAGGCCGACCTTGCGCTGGCCGAAGAAGTCATCGCGGAGAAGGGCCGGCTCGCGAAGCTGAGCGGCGACGCCGAAGATGCCGCGTTCGTGCTGCTTGCCCTGCAAGCGCCGGTGGCCGGCGACCTCCGAGTCGTGGTTACCGCGATCAGGATCTGCGCCGATGTCGAGCGCATGGGCGGCTTGGCCGCACACGTCGCAAAAATCGTTCGCCGCCGCCATCCCGAGCACGTCCTGCCCGAACAGGCCAACGGCTATTTCGCGGAGATGGGGCGTGTGGCGGTCGAATTGGCCGGCGCCGCCGAAGAGGTCTTGCGCACCGGTGACCCCGAAAAGGCTCGGCTCGTCAACGTCGAAGACGACGCGATGGACGACCTGCATCGCGAGCTGTTCACCGAGCTCATGGATCGCGAATGGCAACACGGCGTGGCCGCCGCGGTCGATGCGACCCTGCTGGGCAGGTTCTACGAACGCTTCGCCGACCATGCCGTCGAAATCGCCAGGCGGGTCATCTTTCAGGCCACCGGCAGGTTGCCGGGCAGCGCGGATTCCCTGGGCTAGCGGGCTTCGCTACCAAACGATGGCGGCCATGTCGCGGTTGTCCGAACACACGCTGCGCACCGCCGCCTCGATATCGGCGGCCGTGATGATCTGCAGATCCTCGACGGTCACCGGCTGGCCCGACCGCTTCTGGGCGACGACGCGGGTATCGCGGAATCCCTCGGCGCGCTCGATGACGTTGCGGGCGAACCGGCCGTTCTGCATGGCGTCGATCCCGTGCTGACCGCCGGGAGTGGTGTAGTTGCGGATCGTCGTCGCCGCGTCCAGAAACGCCTCCCGCGCGCCGTCGTCGAGCAGGCTGGCCCGGGGCGAGGCGTAGCGTTGCCCGATCTCGACGATCTCGGCCGGCGAATACGACTCGAACCGCAGCTTGCGGTTGAACCGGCCCGCCAAACCCGGGTTGACGGTGAGGAATTGGTCCACCTGATCCTCGTAGCCCGCGCCGATGAAGCAGAAGTCGAATCGATGGGTTTCCAGTGCGACCAGTAGCTGGTTGACGGCTTCCATGCCGATCATGTCCGGCGTGCCATCCTGGTGGCGCTCGATCAGCGAGTAGAACTCGTCCATGAAAATGATTCGGCCCAGCGACTTTTCGATCAGCTCGTTGGTCTTGGGTCCGGATTCCCCGATGTAGTGGCCGCAGAAGTCGGACCTTCGGACCTCCCGGATTTCGGGGTGGCGCACGATGCCCATCCCGGCGTAGATCTTGCCCAGCGCCTCGGCGGTGGTCGTCTTGCCGGTCCCGGGTGGCCCCACGAGCAGCATGTGGTTGGTCTGCCCCTCCACCGGTAGCCCATGCTCGAGCCGCATCATCCGCACCTCGAGTTGGTCTTCCAGCGCCGACACCGCCTGCTTGACCGCCGCGAGGCCCACCTGTTTGGCCAACAGCCGGCGGCCCTCGGCCAACAGCTCGGCGCGCCGCTCGGCAGCGTCAGCATCGTCGAGCTGCTCGCGGCTTTTCGCCGTCGCGGCGTCCCACTTGTCGGTGCGGCTGGCGATGGTCTGCTCGTCGGTCACCACCAGCTGTAGGTTCGGGTCGGCCAGCGCGGCCTTCGCCGCATCGGTCAGCACCCCGTTGATGGTCGCCTTGGACAGCCAGATCTGGGCGCGATCCTCCTCGTGCAGCTGGCGGTGCACCATGCCCCGCACGTACGCCAAATCCGCTACCAGCAGCGGAATGTCGGCCGGGCCGATCGAGGCCGTCAGCACCTCGGCGCCGAACCGGCTCGACGACGTGTTCTGGCCGATCACGTCGACGCGATCCAGCCAGTCCAGCGCGACCCGGCCCTGTCCGAGATGAGCGGCGGCGTGGGCTGCCAGCGCGCAGATCGACGCCGTCACCGCCGACATGATGATCGCCTGTGGGGGCAGCTCCTCCGCGGCCGTCAACAACACGTCCGACCAGCGTTGCGTCGCGTACATCAGGAACGCCCGGGCCAGCTGGTGCCACTGGAAGTTGCCCCACGAGTCGAGCAGCTCGCGGTTAGCCAAAAGCCGATCCGCCTCGGCATATTCGCCGGCGATCGTCAGCGCCGAGGACAGCGCCAGGCCCACCTGGGACGCGTCGGTGACCGTGATGCCGATGTAGGGGCCCAACTGCATCTCGGCCGCGAGTGTGCGGCCGATCCGGGTGGTCTCGCGGTGCAGCCATTCGCGGTGATGGTTGAGCCGCTTGAGCGATGCCAAGTCGTTGTCCCCGCAGGCGACCCGGCCGAGCCAGGCGTCGGCCATCGACGGGTCGGCTTCGGTGGCGGCGACGAATTCCGGCAATGCAGCGGCGCGCCCCTGCCGGTCCATGGTCGCCATTGCGCGGTCGAAATGCCTACGCGCCGTGAGCAAGTCCCCCATTGCCTGCACCGTCCTCAGGTTGCGAACGACATCGCGACCGACTCGAGGTTGACGTAGCGGTTCTCCGCGCGGAAGAGGTCCATGTCGACCAGCCAGGTCTCCCCCGCCGCGGTGACCCGCACCGTCGCGCCGCTCACCTGTTGGATGGCGACCTCGAACGCCTGCCCGTGGCCGTCGGGCAGCGCCGTGCCGGCCGGCGCGACGGTGATCACGGTCGCCGGCCGGGGCGCGGGCGAGATCGCGACGTCCCTGGCGTCCGGACGGCCGAGTTCGACGACACTGACGGTGGTGCGCGGCGTCGGCCGCGAGGTGGCGACGATGCTGACCACAGGCATCCGCACGCTGGCCCAGCGCTTCAGGTCGCGGGTGTGCACGCAGACCCGTTCGCCGGCTCCGGCGGTGCGGATCACGATCCGTTTGGCGATCGCGTCGTCGGCGGCGATGAACACCCTTGACAGCTCCCCGGCGTCGGTGACCGGGATCATCAGTCGGTCGCCGTTGCTCAACTTGCCGACCAACACTCCCGACGGGCCGATTTCCAGGATCAAGCTCTGCGGCAACGGACTTCGTCTCAGTCCGCGCAGGAAGGGGCGCGGGCCGCACATGTTGGCCGCCGCGGCGGCCGCCTGCTCACCGTTGAGCCGGCGCAGGATGACGCTCGGCGGGCTCGGCGCCTGCGTGGGTGTGCGCACGGTGACCGTTGCGGTGCAGTTCCCGTCCCGATACACCGTCACGTTTTGGATGACCTCGTCGACGCGCAGCGTCCAGGCCTGTGCAAGAACGTGGGAGTTGATCGCCTCGGCGGGATACGCATACGTCGTCATCCATCCGGCCTCACCCCGCACGGCCTTCCACTTCTGCATGGTGCCGGACACCGCGTCCCAGCCAAGCCGCCGATCGAGTTCGATCAGGTCCGTGGCGGTGGCCACCTTCGCCCGCAACCCGTGGCAGCGCAGCAGTCCGGCGATCCGTTGCGCTGCCGAAATCGCCGTCGCGCCAAGGGTTGTGCGCCACCGCAGCGCATTGGCATTGTCGATCACCGGCAGCCGCAGGATCAACCACGTCTCACGGCGCCCGGCATACGGCGGGGTGCCGATCTCCGCGTCGTACACCCGCGGATAGTCGCCGACGTTGCCGCACCGCGACCCGATCGACACGACGCTGATCGAGTCGAGCTGCAGACCCAGCGGGTGCTGCAGCAGAGGCACCAGGTCGACGACATCGATGACGTTCTCGGTCTCGACGCTGACCGAGCCGGTCACCGTGGTAGCCCGGTGCGCCCGGCCGAGCAGCTGCACCGCCGCCACCGCCACACCGTCTTCGACGCGTACACCGCCGCCGGATCGGTTGCTGGCCACCGTGATCGGCTCATCCCATGTAATCGGCCGCCGACCCCGCAGCCACAGGACTGCCCACGACCACGACGGCTGGCCCCGCCACCGCACAAACACCACCGCGGCGCCCACCCCCGCGGCCACCGCGGCGCCGAAATAGCCGCCGACCACCCAGCCCGCCAGCGCGAGGAGGAACACCACCAGTATCCCGACGACCCGCCGGTTACTGCCCGGGCTGAACCCGGTAAGCCGCGACCTCATCGCGCCCTCCGCAGTCGCGCGCCAACGGCCACGACCAACACACCGGCGCCCACGAGGCCGAGGAAGCCGATCGCGATGTTGCGCGCGCGATGATCCGGCGGCGGCGGAGGCGCGGGCGGCGTGATGACACGGGTTTGCGCGCCCGGGGGCAGCTTGTCGCCGGGAGGGATGTTGAACGTCAGCGCGGCGACCGGATCCACCAGGCCGTAGCCCACCTTGTTGTCGACGCCGGCCGGCGGGTTGTGGGCCGACTGCACGATCCGGTTGATCACCTGATGTGAGCTCAGGTCAGGGTATTTCGCGCGCACCAGCGCGGCGATGCCGCTGACGTATGCCGCCGAGAAGCTGGTACCCCAGAACGGCATGTTCTTCTCGCCCGGCCGCGACGGCGGGTACGCGTTGACCGGTCCGCCGCCCTGGGGCGACAGGCCCATGATGTGCGTCGCGGGCCCGGCGACACCGACCCACGGACCCGACATACTCTTGTCGATCGGGGCCCCGCCGGCATCGACACCGCCCACCGACAGGACGTAGTCCGAGAACCACGACGGCGACGAGATCACCTTGACCTGGTGCCAGTCACGCGGATCCGCCGGGTCCAACGGGTCGAACATTGGGTTGTTGTCGCAGCCGCCTTCCCCGTCGTTGCCGGCCGCGGCGACGATCACCGCGTCCTTGACGGTCGCCGCGTACCAGAGCGCGGCGCCGAGCGCCCGTTGGTCGGTCGAGGACGCGGCCGGCAGGCACGACGTCACCGAGATGTTGATCACCTTCGCGCCCATGTTCGCCGCGTGCACGACCGCGCGCGCCAGGGTGTTCAGCGTGCCGGCTTTGACCTTCTCGTCCGAGTTCGGGTCCGCCGGAGCAGGATTCACCGGCTCGAAGGCTCGCGACGACTGGCGTATCGAGATGATGGTCGCGTGCGGGGCCACCCCGACCACCCCGTCGGGGGCTCCCGGCGGGGGTGGCGGCACCGCGGGTTCGTCCTCGGTTTGCGGGTCGGGCGGTCCGTTGGAGGGCGCCATCGCGCCGGCCTCCGGCGGTGGCGGTGGGGGCGGCGGTGGTGGTGGCGGAACGAGGGTGATGGTCACCGGCGGTGGCGGCGGTGGCGGTGGCGCCGGAGGCGGGACTTCGACGGGAGGCGCGGGCGCCCCGGCCGCCGGCGGGGGCGCGGCCGGCGGCGGGAAGGCCGGCGCGGGCGGGATCGGGCGTGGCATCGGCACCAGGCCCTGCGGCGCCGCCCCAATGATGGCGCCGACAACGGTGCCGTGCGCGTCGCAATCCGACAGGCCGTCCTCGCCCATGATGTAGTCCCCGCCGGGAACGACCGGCAACCGGGGGCTGGGCGTGATCCCCGTGTCGATGACCGCGACGGCGACCCCGTTACCCGTGCTGTATTGCCAAGCACGGCTGATGTTGAGTAGGTCGAAGCCGGGCGCCAGCTGCGAGACGTCGGGCGTCTTCACGGTGATCGGCACCGAGCAGCTGTTGCCGCGCCGCATCGGTTGGTCGGGTCGCGGCGGCCCGTCCGGGGGAACCATGGCCGGGTCCACCTTGGGTGGTGAGATGGCTTGGGCAGCGGGAATATTGCCCGTGGTTGCGACCAGGATCAGGGCTGCGGTGATCGCGGCCGCCCGAGCGCACACCGGTTTCAGTGGCGAAGCCAAGTGAACAGCCCTCCCAAGGCCGCGGCGGCCGGCAGCAACACGATCATGGCCAGCACCTCGAGCCACTCCACGGTCAGCCGGATCAACGGCCTAAACCGCGTCGCGGGCACTAAAAGCGCTGCGGCCAAACCCAATGCGGCGAAGGCCACGACCAGCGCTACCGGCCACACCAGGGCGGCTTGCAGGCTTCTGGGCCCGGTCAGCGCGTACTTGACGACACCGGCGAACACCGCCGCGCACGCGCCACACACCAGCGCGACCGCCTGGTACTTGGCGGCGAATCCGCGACCCTGGGTGATGAAGATGCCCACCACGAGACCGGCGACCAGCAGCGCCAACCACGCCCAGCGACGACCCGGCGCCAGCACCCCCCACACCGCGACCGGCAGCACCGCAGACACCCCGACGCACAGGCCCACCTGGATGGCGTTGACCAACCGCGCCGACGCGGCGATCGCGGCGCCCCGGGCGGTGATGTCGGTGAGTTCGTCGTCCTCGTCCTCGGTTTCCTTCGCGCTGACCGGCGACACCGTGTCCACGGGCATGCCCTCGCGGCGCGCGAAAAGGTCACGCCCCGTGATGGATCCGAAGTGCGGCGGGCGCACCCTCGCCACCCACAGCGCGATTGTCGGCGCCATCCGCACCAGCACGAGCAATCCGAACAAGACGCAGATCGACAGCACCTGCACCGACACCGGCGAGAACATCCGGGCGGCGGCGACCGCTGCGGCGATCCCGCACACCGTCACCACCGCGGTCGCCGCCGCGGTCTGCCACCGCTTCCGCGTCGCTGCGCTGATCGCGATGGCGCCCAGGATCACCACCACGAGCCCGATCAGCGCGTGCGGGGCGCCGAGCCTCCCGGGCGGCGCCCATGCGCCGGCCACGGCGACCAAAAGCACCGTCAGCCAAGCAAATCCGCTGAACATGTCGCGCCGCTGCGGCCATCCGGTGAACACGACGATCGACGCGATAGCCAGGAGCACACCGACCCCGCCCGCAACGGCCGCCGGCCCCAGGCCGTCGGTAAAGGTGCGCTCCCGCAAGGTCAACCCGGCCACCACGCCGACCGCCATCGCGGCGATCGCGATCGCCGTATGGGCGGCCGTCAACGCGGTCACGGGTGCGAACATCCGGTCCCCGCCGTCGCGGCCCAGCCACTTGCCCATGGCCGCCAGCGCCGTCGACAACGATTCGTATTGCGGTTCAAAGGATTCGCCGTCGACCCGCGGCACCAGCACCAGCGTGTCGCCGTCTTGGACGCCGAGCTCGTCGAGGCTCTTGTTGATGTCGAGGCGCACGCCGTTCACCTTGTGCAGCTCGTAGCTGCCCGGAGGCAGCGCGACCCCGTCGAAGCCCTTTCGTTTCAGGTCGTCGCTGAGCAGTTCGACCATGCCCTCGAAGAAGCCCTCCATCGGCGTTCCCGCGGGGAACACCTGTGAGCACAGGTGCCGGTCGTAGGAGATGTTGACCGCACACCGCGCCGGGAAGGCGACCTTGTGGGGCGAGGTCACTGCTGGGCCCTCTCGGCGCCGGCGTCGGGCACGTACTTATCGGCGAGCGCCGCGGTGATTTCGAAGAGCCGTAGCCGCGACTTCTTCTTCAACTCGTGGACCGTGTCGATGATCCCGCCCTTTGCCAGGTGGGGATCGAACGGCATCACTTCCACGGTCGCGCCCACCTTGGTGAACCGCTCGGTCAGGTACGCCAAGGCGTCCTTGTCGACCGCGCTGTCGGTGTGGTTGATGATCACCGTGCTGTGCGAGACCAGCTCGTGATAGCCCTGCGCGCTGAGGAAGTCGATGGCTCGCAGTACCGGCCGGGAGCGGTCCGCGGTGATGCCGGAGACGAACACCAGGGTGTCGGTGTTGTCCAAGACGGTCTTCATGACGGGGTGTTCGAGGTCCGGGGCGGTGTCCACCACCATGACGTTGTGGGTTCGCCGGAGCCGCGCGAGGACGCCGGCGAACATCGCCGGCACCAGCGGGCGGGGCTGGTCGGACGTCCGATTGCCGGCCAGCACGTCGAGCCCGACCACGTTTTGGCCCAGGTGTTCCCGGATGTCGGCGTAGCCCTGGACGTCAGTGTCGTTGATGATCGCGGTGTAGTCGCCGGGCGGCGACTCGTCGATGCGGTCCGCGAGGGTCCCAAAACCGGGGACGGCGTCGATCGCGATCACGTTCGTCGGGCGGCACTCGCGAAAGACACCACCGATGCAGGCGGCCATGGTCGACACCCCGACCCCGCCCTTGCCCGAGACCAGGGTGATGACGAACTGCCGCCGGATGTGCCGCCGGATGCGTTCTTTTAATTCACGATAATGCCGTTCCCTGGGTGATTCCCCGAGGTTTATATTGCGGAATGAAATGTTGTAAATGAATTTACGCCAACCGGAGCCCGGCGGGATTTTTCGGGGTGCGGCTAAATCGGTAATACGCATTGTGTCCGATACCGAATCCCGGTAGCGCGCCGCTGGCGGTTCCCCCCGCCCAAGCCTCTCTTCGTCGTACATATTGGGGTCATTCCAAGAGGTCGTCACGACAGTCGACTCTAACACGATTTGGGATAGGCCGTTTACGCGATCAAACCCGCGAAGTGCATTAGCAGGACGCTCGGGTTTGCCATTCCGAGGATTGGTTGTAACGCCTCTTTTGCGGCGTTGTCAGACGACGCGCCGGTAGGAGTACCACTCCTCGCCGGCAGGCAGGCTTTGAATGAGGCGCTGCACGGCCGCACCGATGTCGCTGCGCGACCCCGGCGAGAGAACCTGGTAGCGGCGTCCGCCCGACATCACGCCTTCAACGCACAGCCGTCCGGCCATGGTGTCCATGATCGCGACCGACGAGTCCGCGATCACAAAACGGGCCGTTTGTTCGGGTCCGACGCCAGCCTGCACCGCGACGATCGCCGCGTGCGCCGAGCGTTCGGGATCGGCGGCCATGGTGAGGATGTGCAGCTGGTCGACATCCAAATGTTGCTTGAGCAGAAACGATTTCAGGCTGGCGGCGTCGCGCACCGACGCGAGCAGCTCCGCGGTATCGAGCGTCACCGGCCGCAGCGGCGCGGCTTCGGCGACCCCGCAGAGCCGTTCGACTTGGCCCACCACGAGCTCGGTGGCCGTGGCCGATTCGCTCGCGGTGCCGGCCGGGTAGAGCCGTACCAGGTCACCGTGGCGTTCCAGCACCACCCACCAACTGGCGAACCGGCAGATGGCCGCGCGGGTGGGCTCGCGCCCCGGCACGTTGATCAGGAGCAGTAGCCCGAGGTCGCGCCGCAACAGGACGGTCATCCATTCCCGGATCATTGGGTCGGCGTTGCCGGACTCGTCGAGGGCTCCGCAGGCTTTGAGTTCGGCGACGATCGGGTGGCGCAGGGCCATCTCCGGGGTCTCCAGCCGCGGCAACAGCGGCCGGAGGCCCAGTTCGGGGCACAGCTGCTCCACCCCGGTCACCGCCTGCAACGCCCACAGGCCGTCGATTGTCGTTGTTAGCACGCCAAATTCACCTCAGCCCACTCGCCGCACATACCGAAGGTGGGGCACGTGCGGACCCGGCGCCCAACCTTGGTCACGGCCCCGAGGCGCCGAAGCGCCTCCGGGGCAGGCGATTTCAGAACAGGTGGCCGATTTGGCGGTCGGTCTGGATTGCGGCCTCGAGCACGTGACCGGTCGTCTGACCGTGCTGGCGCACCGTGTCGACGAGGCCCTGCAGTCCCGACAGCATTTGGTATTGCGCATCGAAGAAGCCCATTGCGCCGACGCCCGCGAAGAATTCCTGAAGGGCGTTGGTCTTGTTCGCAACGTCGGCGTGAATGGCGTCGAGCTGACCGGCACGAGAACCCACATCCGCGGCGAAATCAGCCACGGGCCCGGGGTTGTAAGCGATGGGATTTGTCATGGTGAATTCCTCTCTGAAGCGATACGGGGTCTCTATTGAGTGATGTTGTTCGCGGTGCCGCCGAACAGGGCGCGGAAGGCGGCTTGCGAGTCGGCCTCATGACCTTCCATCAGCGCCGCCGCCTGCTTGAGGCCCTCGGCCAGGCGCGTGCCACCCGTCAGGATCTTGTTCAGGTCGTTCGACACTTCAGAAGCCGTGACATGCGAGGCGACAACGGCGTCACCCGACCATGTCGCGGGGTTCATCACGTTTTCCTGGTTGGCGAGGTAGCCCTGCGCGATCGCGATTGCATGCTCCATATGCGATTGGATCGCATCGCTCGTGCTGCGCAGCACGTCTCCGTCCACACGAATTGACACGGTTGCCTTCTCCTTCTCCGGCTAGCGGTTCCCTTTTGTTTTGTTGTTTCCCCTGTGCCTCCCCGGGGGGATGCGTCGAAGTGTATGGCGGCTGTTCAGATGTGTCGATTCACCCTCTGAGCAGGCCGTTTCAAACTCTTTCGTCGACGACGCGGACCGTGGCGGGCTGCTCGGACTTCTTGTGCGACCCACCGTGTCCGCCGGCCGCATGGCCCACCGGCATGCCGCCGACGCCAGTGCCGCCCGGCGTTGTCGTCGTCGGGGAACGCACCGATTCGGCACCCAGGGCACCGCTGGGCCGCAACCCCACCGGGCGGCCACTGCTGCCCGGCTCGAACGCGCTGACCGGCCGGGTGAAGGTGGTCGCGGGCATGCCGGTGCCGCCGAGCGAGGCCCCTCCGCCGCCGAGGCCGCCCGCCGCCCCGGGCGCCGCGGAAATCGCGCTGACCGCCGAGGCGGGGGTAGCCGCACCGGCACCAAGTGCGCCGGGATTGGCGAACATGCCCATCATCGACTGCAGCGGCTGCATCGCGCTCATCGGCGCCTGCATCAGCTGCGACGGCGCCTGCAGCGCCTGCGGGACCGCACCCATCATCGACTGCAGGGGCTGCATGAATGTGCCGATTTGGCTGCCCATGTCCTGGCCGCCCGACGCGGCCTGGCCGGCGCCGGTGGTGCCGGACTGCACACCCTGGAAGGCCGAGCGCATGCCGTCGCCGGCTGCGGCATCGGCCGCCGCCTGACCGACCGCCGAGGCCGCCTCTGCGGGGGCCACCGGCGAGGCACCCATGGTGGCCAACGGCGGTGGTATAGCCAAACTTTCGGCCAGCGCCGCGAGCGCGGCGCCGTAGGTGGCGCCGGTCGCGGAGTTGTTCGGCCACATCACCCCGTAGTACTCGAACTCCAGCGAGCCGATGCGCGGCGTCAGCGCCCCGAACACGATCGGGTTGATGTGGTAGTCGGCGGCACATTCGACGCGGTTCGCCGTGCACTCCGGCTCCGGGCGCATCGCGGCGTTGGCCGTCTGATAGGCCGCGATCGCCGCCGAGACCACCGCCGGCTTCATGTCCACCCAGCCGGCCAGCCCATGCAGCGACGCGTTGAGCGCGGTGGCGCTCGCGGCCGAACCCACCGACCCCATGCCCAGCCAACCCGCCGAGGTGACGACGGTGTTGATCATCGACGCGCTGGCCGAAGCGTGGTGACTGGCGCCCAAGGCGGTCCAGGCCGCTCCGTTGGCCAACATCGTGGCCACGCCGGTCCCGAGCTTGAGCAGGAGGTCGTTTGCTTCGGGTGGACGCGCCGCCCACCCAGGATCAGGCATGAGCGCCGCTTACAGCCCGAGCGCCAGGCTTCGCGCCGCCTCCGTCGCGGTGTAGACGCACGACGCGACGCTCTGCGTTCCCGCGAACAATCCCCGCTGCACCGCGTGCTCCTGGACCACACCCAGGTAGGCGCCACCGCACGCGTTCAGAGCCGTGCTGAAAAGGGCCGAGTCGGGGTCGTTGCCCATGGGCAGCGTGCCGAGCAGTGCGGGCGCGGCGGACGCGGCCGCCCCTTCGACTTCCGCGCTGATTGCCGATTCCGCCCCGGCTGAGCCCAAGACAGCCTCGGGCTGTACGAAGAACGACATAATTTCCCTCCGAACGTTCTCGCAGGCGACTCACTGCGAATGCTGATCAGTCTAGTGCCTGCGAGGAGATCGCGTATTCACAATTCCTAACCGCTAATCTCCCATCATCAAATTCGCTTCACTGCCGCGTTCAGAGCCGTTGTACTTGCGTCTAATTAGTGTCACTTGCAACCCAGAGATCGCGGGGGTCACTTCTGTAACGTGCGTCACTCTCGGTGCCTCGGGCCGAAATTGGCGTTTTCACCTTGCGGAGGGTTCGCAATTTATTTGCGCCGAATTAGCGGTCGCTATTATCCGGCGAATACGGACGGCAACCCGACTAAAATTCCTTCGACATCGGACTCGTCGGTCACCAGCAAGCCGCGCCCTGGCGGCAACACTTGTGCGCGAAGGATCCGATTGATTTTGTTTTGCGGATCGTTGTCCATGTAAAGCTGCGCCACTTTCGCCGACGTTTGATACCTAATCCACGGGTCCATCTGCAGCGTCGCCCAGTTGGTGCTGTTGCGCGTTGTGAACACGTGCAGGCCGATCTGCCGGGCGCGCTCCATCAGCATCCACAGCGCCGCGCCGACCGGTCCCGTCGCGGGGTAGCTCTGCGTCTGGGCCGTCCGCAGGTCCTGGACGTCGTCGATGAGCACGAAGTGCCGGGTCCCCTCCCACGGCTTGAGCGCGCGCAGCTCCTCCTGGCTGAGGCCCTTGGGTGGCAACCGCGGCAGCAGGACTTGCTGGGCAAGTTCGGTGATGACCCGGTCGATCTCGTCCTGGTCGTAGGCGTAGGCGCGCACGTAGCCCGGGGCATGCAGGTCCCGTAGGCCGTGCGGGGCGGCCTTGGGGTCGATCAGCGTCAGTTGGGCCTCTTCGGGACTGAACCGGCTCATGACCGCCTCGCCGATGGCCACCAGCGACATACTCTTTCCGCAGCCTTGCCGGCCGAGAATCATCATGCCTGGGCTCTCCGACAGCCGCAGGGGCACGGGGCCCAGCTGGTGGCGCTCGCCGATCGCGAACGCGATCGACAGGTCCTCGGCGCCGGCGTGCGCCGCCAGAATCGCGCTCAGCTCCACCCGTTCCGGCAACCGTTGCAGGACAGCGTGTTTGGTGACTCCGGCGACCTCGGCGATGCGCGCGCCGACGTCCGGGGTGTCCACGAGCGTGCGGGTCGCCGCGTCGACCACCTTGGGAAGGCCGACCAACAATTCGTGTAGCGAGTCCGTCAGACCAAAACCGGGGCGGTTCACCGTTCGACGGGCCGCCTCGCGCGACTCGATCGCCGAGTGCCCCATCTGACTCTCGCCCGGCTCGGCCAGCCGCAATTGGATGCGCGCGGTGGCATTCTGCAGCAGCTTCTGCCGCTGCCCGTGAATCCAGCCGCCCGCGCTGCACATCACGTGCACCCCATATTCGGGACCGCGGCTGCTCAGCGAGATGATGCGATCCCCCAAAAGCATGTCTTTGGTGTAGAGGTCGTCGTAGTCGTCGACCACCACGAACACATCGCCGAACGGGTCGTTCGGGTCGGTCCCGCCCAGCCCGTCACTGCCGGGCCCGAACCGCCTCTCGCGGAACCCGTCGAGGTCGATGTTGGCGCGCCGGAATGCGTCCTCGCGAGCGTCGATCAGCGCGTCCATGCTGCTCAAGATGCGCTCGATGCCCTCGGTGTCCTTGGGCGACACGATGTCCGCGATATGCGGCAGGGAGCCGACCTGGGCCATGGTCGCCCCCCCGACGCAGAAGAACGTCACCCGCGACGGCGTGTACATCAACGCCGCCGAGCACATCAGCGTCATCATCGTGGTCGTTTTGCCGCGCTGTTTGGCGCCCACCACGATGATGTTGCTGCGCAACGCATCAACGGAATACACGACCTGCTTGGATTCTTCCGGGATGTCCATGATGCCCACCGGGAACACCAGGCCCGGGTTGCGGCCGTAGTCGTCGTGCCACGGCTTTCCGCGCCACCCCGACACCAGGGCGTCAACGGGTTCGGGGTGCTCCAGCGGTTCGAGCCACGGCCGGCGCGGCGCCCGGTGCGGCACCGTGTGCAGCGACTCCCGCAGCACGTCCACGATCTTCTTCTTCTTGAAACCGTCCTCGTGCAAAAGGAACTCGTCGGGTTCCTCGTCGGTGGCCGACGCCGCCTCCAACGCCGCGGCGTCCGCGGAGTCCAACGGCTGATATTGCCAGTTGTAGAGCCGGGGCTGCGTCAGTGTCATGTCCACGGTCCGGACTACCTGGCTCTTCTTGGGCAGGACGAACGGCGCGGACAGGTAAAAGCAGCGGAACGGCTCCAGGTCGCGAGGACCCACTTTGAGCAGCGCGAAGCCGTTTTCCTTCGAGGGCAGGTGGTAGGCAGCGTCGGTGCCGATCACCTCGCGGCTGTCGTCGCCGGATTCCGCGCGCAGCGCGATGCGAAATGCGATGTTGGACTTGACTTTCTGCAGCGATGACAGGTCCAGACGCTGGCCGCCCAGCATGAAGAAGACGTTGGCGCCGCGGCCTTCCTGACCGATGTGGATGATCAGGTTGATCCACTTGTCGTGGTTGGCGAACAGCTCGAGGTATTCGTCGACGATGACCAGCAGCACCGGCACCGGCGGCAGGTCGCGCCCGGCCAGGCGGATCTCCTCGTAGTCGTTGGCGTCCCGCGCCCCCACCGATGTGAAAAGCTCGTACCGCTGCTTGATTTCACCGTCGATGACGCGGCGCATCCGCTCGGCCAGATGCCGTTCGTCCTTGCCGAGGTTCGACAGCGCGGCCACCACATGGGGGATGCCCAGGATGTCCTGCGCCGCCGATTCGAACTTCATGTCGACGAAAATGACGTTGAACGTCTCGGGTGAGTGAGTGAGCGCGATGCCGTACACCAATGACAGGAAGAACTCCGACTTGCCCGAGCCACTGGTCCCGATCACCACCGAGTGGAACCCGAACCCGCCGAAGTCCTTTGCGCGGATGATCACGTTCTGCAGCTCGCCGTTTGGCTTGGCTCCAACCGGGATCTCGCACCACCGCTCGTCGCCGCGGCCGCGCCGCTCTGCCCACAGCCGGTCGACATCCAGTTCACGGGGGTCGCTGATTCCCAGCGCCCGCAGAAGTTCGGCGGCGCCACTGGTCGAATCGGCGATCTCGGCGCTGCTGGTCGGTGACCACCGCGCCATCGAGCGCGCATACCGATAGGCCCTGGGGATCGACAGCTGGTCCGCGTGGGCGAAGAACTTGCCGCCGGTGCGCAGGAGCGGCGCCGGGCGCGCGTCGTCGTCCGCGCCGCCGTCCCCGTTGCGGCGGGCCCTTTCCGCGCCGTTGGTGACACCGTCGACGACGGTGTGCCGCTCGCTCATCTCGTAGAGCTGGTCCCTGTCGAACCCAACCCCGATTCCGGGCCGAGAGGCTATGCGCAGCACCGTGATTCCGGCCTTGCCGACTTGGCCGACCACGCTCTCCCATGCCTCCGGGCTGCCGGTGTTGTCGTCCACGATCACCCAGTGCGGGCCGAGGTCGGCACCGGCGTCGGGTTGGGCGGTCTCGAGCGTCGAGCCGAGGGTGGTCGGGCTCGCCGCGGTCAACGGCGTCCACTGGCCGCGCCTGCCCTTCATGTGCAGCTCGGCGCCCAGCGCCGCCTCGAGCTCCTCGGGCGTGGCGAAGATCAGGCGCCGCCACCCGCACGCATCGAACAGCTCGTCGTGCAGGTTGTGCGGTAGCCACACCATCCACGACCACAGCTCGGGGTTGCGGGTGACCACCATCAGCTTGACGTCGCGCGGGTTGTGGAACACCGCGAGCGAGCACAGCACCGAGCGCATCAGCGACCGGACGCGGTTCAGATCCTCACCGACGAAGCTGAAACCCGGGGCCGATCGCAGGTTCACCACCTTGGCGATGTCGCGAATCTTGCGTTGTTCCAGGATGAAATCGCGGAGCGCCTGGCCGGTGACGGGCTCCAGCTCCTCGTCGGAGGCGATGTCGGGCCACGTCACGGACAACACCGAATCAGGGGCGTGCTGCACGCCGGTGCCCAGTCGCACCTCCAGGAAGTCGACGTCGCCGCGGCCGCGCTCCCACATCCGCGGACCGCCGATGATGGCGCCCAGCCCGCGGGGATCGGAATGCACCGACTGCTGCCAACGGCGCTGCGCGCACACCGCGGTCTGGATCTCGTCGCGGTTGCCGTCGAGGTCGCGCAGGTAGCGCCGGCGGCCCTTTTCCAGCTCCCCCCAGGTGATTTTGCGCGCGCGTCCGAACCGGCCTGAAAACGCCAGCATGCTGAATGCGCCGATGCCCATCAACGGGAAGAACCCGGTCGAGAGGCTACGCACCCCGGATACGTAGAGCATGACGACAGTGCCGATCAGCGCGACGATCAGGGCCGGAACGCCGATCATCACCCAGATGTTGCGTGGTTCGCGTTCGGGCAGGGCGATCGGCGCATTCGGCGCCACCCGAACGGGTTTCGGCGGCTGGATCTTGATCCGGTTGATGGGAAACGCTCTCTTTGACACCTTCTAGCCTCCCGCCCTTGCCGATGTCGTCACCACCGTCGCCTGTCCCGTCGCGGGCACCGTGTCGCGCGCCACCAACGCCGCCTGTTGCGACAATGCCGGACCCGCGGCAAAAGTCCGCAACAATGGCCACGGCGCCTGAACCGCCATCGATGGATCCAGCCCCAGCGCGCGCAGGGTCGAATCGTCGGAGGCGATGCCGAACCGCACGCCGTTGTCGGCCACCCAGAACAGCGATTCCCTTGAGTCGCTGGTGATCACGCCGCTCGTCGATGTCACGAAGTTGGCCGCACCCGGCAACACCAGCACCTGATTGGCAACGACGGATGCCGGTTCGCGATCGTCGCGGACCAGGCGCACGATCCGGTCGTCCATCGACGAGGGCACCGGAAGCCCGCGCCCGTTGTAGATGGCGACCCGGGCCTGCGGATCCGTCGAAGCCTTCTCCCACCCGACGCACGTCGTCGGATTTGCCGCGGAGTCGATGAAATTCAGATGCCCGGTCGGGTAGTAGTCCACCGTCAGCGAAGTCACCTCGGGAATGTTGACCAGCACGTCCGGCGTGACCGTCCGCGGCGACGCCGACCCGTAGGAGTTCGTGCTGCGCAGCAGATCGGCCACGAAGCCCCCGACTTTTTGCACCCCATCGGCGAGCAACACGTAGAACTGGCTGCCGCCGCCAGCGGTTTGGGCCTGCAGCACCGCCCCCACCTGTGATCCGGGCAGCCACTTCGACGGGGTTCCGGCCTCGGGAACCTTCGGGACGCGAAGCGGTTCCGTGGCCGGCATTCCGTCGAAGAGCGCGCGCGAGATCTCCACCGGCACAGTGACTCCCGGATCAAGGCCCAGGCTCAGTGTCACCGCCCTTTCGGAGGGATCGATCTGTGAGCGTTTCCCGCCCCAGATCACATAAGTGGCGCCCTGAAACGTCGCCAGCAACCCCGCGTCCTTCGCCATTGGGGCGGCGCGGCCGCCGACGAGCTGGCCGGCAATGGAGGTCACCACGGGTTTGTCCGCGGTGCGCGGCCTGCCCGCCGTATCGCACACCGCCCACGCCGAAACCGCGCCCCGGTTCACATGCATGGCGGCCGGCGCGCCCGGGATGCCGACCAGCGGCGCGGTCGGATACTTGGCGATCTCGGCGGGTTTCACCCACGTCGGCTGCCCGGCAGTGCCCGTCGCCAGCCGCGCCGAGGTCAAGTTGAGTGCCGGGTACAACCGGCCTTCGATGCGCGCGTAGATGGCCCCGGATTCGCGGTCACCGATGATCGCCGAATCACCCACCACACCACTGGGTTTGATCACGTTGAGCAGCACCATCCAGCCCGAGGCGATCGCCACCAACACGACCGACAGCACCAGGGCCGCGGTCTGCTTGCGGTCGTCGTGCTTCATCCGCACGGAGAAGCGCGTCGTCGCCGCCCGCAGCCGCCGGTTGTAAAACAGGTGCCCCGAATTCTGGTCGCGGTTCGACAAACTCAACGGCATTGTTCAGTAGCCCCTCGGTCCGCGGCGCGGATCGGCCTGCTGGATCCGATCCGCCAGATCCGACGCGTCGACGGCGACGCCGTAATGGCGTTGTGCGTAGTTGATGAAGGCGCAGGCCTGCGCTACCAGGTCGTGGATGCTCGCCGACGTGCCGGGCTGGTGATAGGCGGCGAAGGTCGGGGCGATGAACTGCCACGCGCCCTTGCTCGGCGTGCCCCTCGCGGCGTTGGAGTCCCAGTTGTTTTCGGCGTAGGCGTCGTAGTTGGATTCGCGGCGGGCCACCAGTTCCATGCCGCGCGCCCAGCGGGCGCGGGCCATTGGGTCATGAATCCCCTTGATATCCAGGGCTTTACGGATCGCTGTCAGCACCGCGGCGCGGCCGTTGCCACCGTTGACGTGGCCGTGGCCGTGGCCGTATCGCAGGCGCCGCATTCGCAGTGCCAACATCCGCGCGCGCGCACGCGCCCGCACGATGTGCCCGTGCTGCGTGCGCAACCGACCGGCCATCCGAGCCACCGCCTCGCGCCGACCAAGCGGCGTATCGGCCGCCGGCACGGCATCGGCCAAAGCCGCGTGCAGGTTGAGTTCCGTCGCTGTCTTCGCGTGGAAGCGGTCGGCATGAGCCGTCGCCAGGATCGCGGCCAGCGAGCCGTCGGACTCGGCGAGCCGTCGCAGCCTTCCCGCCGCGATAGCCGATCGAGTCGTCGCCTGCCGTATCCCGTCGGCATAGGCATGCAGCGGGGCGGGCGTGTCACCGACGTGGTGGCCGGGATCGCGGCCGGCGAAGAGGCGGTGGCCCCGGGACAAGGCGGCCACCGCGCGCGTCATCGCAGGATCATTCAACGGTTCCCCCACCGTAATTCCGATCGAAATCGGCCTGCGCTTCTTCGCGCAATGCCTCGAAAACCATATTCAGTCGGTCCATCAACTCCCGGCACGAGTATGACGTCACCACGTGCGGGGCCAACGACAGCCCGGTGAGCCGCCCGTCGGAATTGCACACCGCGTAGACATCACCAACGTCAGCGGTAAAAGTCACCGACTCCTGGGCGGCCAGCACGGCCTCCCATTTCTCGAAATTCGCCTTTAGATCCGCCAAGACCTGGTCGACCAATGCCTTATCCGCCGCCGCGTCAGGGCGCGCCGCATCCGTATCGGACACCTCAGCCACAACTCCCATAACTTCTGGCCCACGTGCCGGTTTGGCCGCCCCGATCCACACGCGCCCCCTTGCCTTCTGTCGCTGCCACCGCGGACGGTAATGGCCGCACGGTCATGACATTACTGCCGCTAGGGGGTAGCGACTACTCATCTTTTGGGCGGTATTGGCGGTCATCGCGTCGATGCAATTGGAAATGCAATTCAAAGCCGACATTTCTCCGATCAGCACCGCGGATTGCGGTTTTCAGTGCCTGCTTCTGGGCTTAATCCTGGGGCTCTTCGTCCGTCGGCACGATCACGATCCGCCGGTTGGGCTTGGCGACGACGGGCGGTTTGCCGTCAGCGGACTTTGTGACGGGAACACTCGGCGGGACCGTCAAGCGACCCTTGACCGGCTGGCCGTTGGGAACGCCCGGGACGGTCACGCGCTTTTCTGCGGGCTTGTCCTTGTTTCCGTCCCCGCCCGCTCCCATGGCGCCCGGCATCATCGGCATGCCGGTCATGCCCATCGGACCGTTCTGCGGCGTCATCCCACCGGTCTGCGGCACCGACACCGGTTTGACCGACGCTGCCGCGGGGGTGGTGGGAGGCGACGACGACGGCACGGGTGGCGGGCCCATGAATCCGGTCGGGGTGGTGCCACCGCCGACGCCGCCACCACCGCCGCCACCAAGACCGGCGTCACCGCCGCCGGCGCCGCCGAAACCGGGCTCTTCCGCCGACATGTCAGTCAGAGCGGCCGCGGCCTCACCGCCCTTCGCCGCTCCCATTAGCGGCTGAATCGCGCTCTGGGCGGCCTGCATTGCTTGTTGCGGAAGCTGCGTGAGCGGCCCCATGACGCCGCCGAGCGCGCCCGTGAGCGAACCCGCGATTCCAGAGGCCATCTGCGGGATCATCTGTGCGAGCTGCTGGAACTGCTGTGAGGATTGGGCCTCATTGGCCGGGAACTTCTGGGCGGCGTCGAGCGCATGGGCGCGACGATCGGCCTCGCCGGCAAGGCTCGCTGCCTGGTCGCCGGGCACGCCGCCATTCCCCGCTAGCGCGAGGGCGGCCGCCGCCGCATCGGCCTGTGTGCCGCCGGCAGGAACGGGATTCGGCGCGACCGTCGGCGGAGGGTGTGGGGCCGTCGGTAGGGTCGGCACATCCACACTTATCGGCCCTCCGCCGACCCCCATGATTGCCCCTCAACCCTCATGCATCGTTGCGCAGCGATGTCCGTCTGCAGCAGCCGTTCGAAACTAATGTCCTGGATCGAATGCTAGATCGCCTGCTGCGTGATTTGTAGTCACCGCAGCTTTGCCGAGACCGCTTGGAACCAAGCTAGGTGGTAATGCGCCAGCCATTGGTGTCCTTCGATAAGCGCCTGTACTGCTGCCAGGAGCATCCAGGCGGCTGCCCGCGATAGGTCGTCCGGGTCCTCCAGCGCTTTGTTGTACGCGGCTTGCTGCTCGTGCTGCAAAGCGTCAACCTCGTTCTCGGTGACACCCGTTCCTCGTGTCGCCGCCTGTGCCAAGGTCTGGGCAATTCGGGGCAATCCGTCGCGACGCCGGACCGCCTCAACCAGCGTTGGGCCGAGCTCCTCCACTTCGGGCCCTGTGCGTGCAAGGCGATCACCGGTGAGGGGTGGGTCATCGGGTCCCGGCTTGGCGATGAATCCGTGGGCCTTGTGCACTGCCACAGCAGTGACGGTGCCGAGCAGATCGACCACGTTGGCGTCAGATCGGCGCAGTGCCGGCTCAAGCAGCCGGTTCACTCCGACCGGGATCTTCACATTTGGCGGGATCCACCCGCACCCCATGCTGCAGACCAAAAGCGTTGTGCCGTCGTCACGCAAGCCGGCGGCCCATGAGAGGCCCGGCGCCTGGCGGGCCACCGAATCCACAAGCCGTTGCAGCCTCTGCTGCTCGGCGGCTCGACTCGACGCATCGCCAGCTACGGCGCCAGTCGCCGTGGAGAGCGCCGCCGTGCCCGCCGGAGTCGCCGCACCCGTGCCGGCCTGCGCGGCAGCACCCCGCTGGACCGCGGACATCAACGGGCTGCCCGCCGAGGGCGAAGTCGATGGCGATGGCGCAACCGGTGCGCCAGACACCGGGGTAGTCGGCGCCGACACGGCCGGAGGCGTAACGACCGGAGGACGCAAATCAGACCCGTACGCGGGAAGTGGACCCGCCGGGACCGACGGCGCGCCGGCAACCGGGCTCATCGGGGTGGACATCGGCATCGGCGTGGCGACCGGTACCGCGCCGCCCGTCGAGGACACCGGGGCTGCCGCGCCGGCGGCGGCCGATGCGCCCGAGCCGTGGTCGACTGCAGCGGAGTCGACGGCACCGGCCGCAATGGTTGGAGCTATCGGTGGCGCGACCGGCGCCTGCGGTGGTGCCGTCGCCGACGACCCCGTTGCATTCATCAGCCCTTGTGACAAGTTCTGGGCGCCGGCCGCTGCGGGCTGACCGGTCATCATTCCTTGGGCGAACGATTGCCCGAGCTGATTCGGCGAGAGCCCAGGCAAGCTGGCGGCTGGAGAGAGTCCGCCGCCGCCTGTTAGGGGCGAAGTGACAGCGGGTGCACCCGGGACACCGCTGGCTGGAGCGGCAATAGGCGCGCTACCGCCGACGCCGCCGGGCTCGCCAGTGCCGCCTCCGCCCACACCTGAGCCGGCCGGCCCACCGACGTTGGGTTGCGTATTAAATCCGCCCTCATGAACGGTTTGAAGACCTCCACCGCCGCTGTGGTTGCCAGTGTCGATGCCGCCGCGACCAACCACAGGTGGCTTCTCCCCACCGCCTGTATTGACTCCATGACTTGCAGCGAACTCCTGAGGGGACATCGCTAGTCCCTCGGCGGTAAGGATCCTCTGCGTTGCATCCATGAGTGCCGCAACCGCCGCAGCGGACTTGTGTGCAGCAAATCCGTTCGCTTCCGCGATTAGCTTCTCGATTTCCGCGACCTTTATCGGTGCTGGTTCTTTTGAATTCTCGACGTTGGAAATCCGTTGGTTATAATCATCCGCTATTCCCCTAAGCCCCTCGCGCAGACTATCTATAGCGTCCGCTCCCCGTTCAAAAGAATCGCCTTTTACTTGGTATTTCTCAGCCAAATCAAGATGGTGATTTTCGCCTTGCTGAAAGCGGGAGACGAGGTCGTCAACGGTGTGCCCCTTGTTGTGGGCCGCCAGTTGTGCCCACTGACGATGCAGGTCCTGCGCATACTGCTCTTGTACCTGCTGCTGTGCCCTCCAGTGTGCAGCCGCTGCTCTAAGCGTCCCTGACGGTTGAGGCCACCAGGCGCCAATTAGCGGCAGCGAATATTTGCCCGCGGGCATATCCCCCGCCACGAGCATCCCTCCTTTAAGCCCGGCTGCCACGCTTCCGGCAAACCAGCATTGATAACACCTGCGCGCAGTTTGCTTCTACGGACAAATCCGCGCCATAGCCGCATCTGCGCGGTTCGCTTCATCCAACGCGTTTTGCATCATCGGCGACCCTTTACCGAATACGCTAGCGACAGCAACGTAGGTGTGGTACGCGGACGCAAGTGACCGCGCAGCATCTCGTTCTCCCTGTCCCAACGCCGGATTATTCGCTGCGGTGTCGAGCATGCCTGCGGCATTAGCCAGCGAGACTCGTGCGACAGCAATATCCGTCCCATTGGTATCTGCATTTACTGACCGGGCAGCGACTTGGTATACCGCGCACAAATTCTTTTTAGCGTCCGCAACTTGATCGGGCGTGAAGGTCGGCGACGGCGCCGCAGCCGTCGGAGCCTTTCCGCCGCTGCTCGACGTCGGCCGCGCTAGCGCGATGATGCCCACGACGAGCGCGGCGACTGCGATGAGACCAACTAGGGCCAGGCCGACAGCGATGCGGCCATTGGAGGCCGGCCTGCCGGGAACCGGCGGTGGCGCCCACTCCGCCATCGGCGGTGGCTGAGGATTCATCACTTCGTCAAGGCTAGTCGGATGCGCTTCGATGTCACTTCAAGCTGGCGTCCTCAGCGCCGCCCTGGATCTCGATTTAGCCCGCCGCTCCACGATGGCGATGCCCAGTCGTCGCGGGACGCACCATCTCCGGATCGACCAGACGGCCCAGGCCGTATTCGCCGCGGTGGCGGGCCGTCATGCCGTCGCACTGAAGCGCATCGCCGTGCCCTGAAACCACCTCCGACATGCTGAAGAGCGACTCCGACCCGTCGTCGAAGTAGTGGAGATGGTCATAGAACGGGTTCATCGGGGAGCCGGGCACTTCGGCTTTGAACCGGGTCGAGCCGTAGCCGTCGACGGAGGGATCGTTGCCCAGCCCTCCGAAGCTCACGCCGATGAGGCCCGGGCCGGCCACCCGGGCCGGCGACCAGGTGACCGCATCGCCGGACGCCGCGCCGACGTAGACGCGCCCGCCGTCCGGCAGATGGAAGTCAACCGCCGAACGCGCCAGGTCGGTGCCCGGGGACCCGACCAACACCACGTCGTTCGTGCGCATCCCATGGGCCGCCGCCGCGTCCGCGACAAGGGTCGATCCGTAGGAATGGCCGACCACCGTCAGATGAGTCGGTGAACCTTCGTGGGTGACCGCCAAGGCGTTGACGTCGGCGGCCAACACCTGCGCGCCGCTGCGGGCCATCTCGACTTCCCGAAGAGCGGGATCGATCCAGTTGTTCGGTGCGTTGTAGCCGATCCACGTCACCACCGCTGTCCGGTTGACGCGATCGGCGCGGGCGGACTCTTGATACAGACGCTTACCCTCGGCCTCCGCCAGCGTTCCCTCGCGCACCGAAGTGGCCGCCCCCTTCACCAAGACTGCCGTGTTGGCCGCTGTGTCGGGATTGCCAATAGCAATCGCCGCAGCTCCCTCACCGCCGAAAGCGTCGGGCTGGTACTTCAACAGGAAGACGCCGGCGGCATCCTCTGACGCCTCCAGTCCATGCCGGGTGCGAAAAGCATTGGCGTAGCGGTTGATCGCGACGGCCGACAGCCCGTATTGAACGGGGTTGGCCAGCACGTCGTCGACACCCACGCCGCGCAATGCGGCCATCTCTTCCACGCGACGTAGGTCGTCGTTCATCACCGCGTGATTGACGCGACTCCGCACGGCGACGGGTACACCGTTGAGATTTCCCAGCTCCGGAGGATGCTCGGCGATCAATCGGCTCCGCTGTTCACCGTCGAGCGTTTTCCACCACCGGTTGATCTCCTCTGCACTAACTCCAAAGGACGGAATCCGAAGCAGCTCTGCACCGTTCGACCCATCCACCGACCGAAGCACCGCCGGGTCGTAGCCGTCCGTCCGCAACGTGGTCAGCGACCGCTGCAGCAACTCCGAGTAGCCGTCGCGCCGAGACCGAACCTGGCCCAACGCCGCTGCGGTGTCATCGATGGCCTGCTGCTCCAGGGCGCCGATGAGCGCATCCAACGCGATTCGATCGTCCGCGCCGAGGCCGCTGTCATTCTCCAACGAAAGCGCGTGGCCCAGCAGATCGTCCACCCGCCGCAGTTGAGCGTCCAACGTCGAAATTGCCGCGGCACCAGCGCATTGCGCCTCGGCCAGCGCGGCCGCGACGTCTTCCAGGTCCGCTCCGATCTTGGCCAGCTCCAAAGAGTGGGCACCGAGCGACTGCACCGTGCGCCGCACTTCGGTCGAATCATCGATCGGCTGTTCGCCAGCAACCCGATTCCAGGACGCATCGAAGCGACGCCGCGCTGCATCGAAAGCGGCGCTGGATTCGGCGGTGCACCGGCCGGCGTCGTGAAACGCCTGCGCCAGTTCGGCAATCTGCGCCGGGCGCCCGACCTGCAGGCTGTCGTCAATCGCCCAGGGGTCGCCCCCGGCCTCGGCAATCAGATGCGGGCTGCTGATGTGTCGGAAGTCCATCGCACCGCCCGCTCTTTGGCGGCGTTGCGGTCATCCATGTTGGTGAACTCGTCAGCGGCGTAGTGCGCCTTGTGGCCGAGCCCGGTCAGCGTCTCGTGGTGGGCCTGCAAGTCCTTGACGTGGCGCCCGTGCGCGGCGGTCACCGCCTCGTGAAACGTCTCGGCGGCGGCAAAGCCGCCGAACATCCCGGCGGCCATCGGGCCCCGCGACAGCGAGTCGGCCCCCGCTTGCGCATGCCCTCCGGCGCGGTGCGACTCGTTGGCCCCCGAGTGCAGCAAGTCAGTGTCGACGAACATCGCTACCCCTCCCCGCCCATGCTCCGCCCGAACTGCTGGCAAAGCTAATAACCGCCCGGTTGCCGGTCAATTCAGTCATAAGGTGCTCGCCCCGTCCGCCAGCCCGTCGCCGTCGGCATCGGTCAGCCTGACGTTCCACAAGCCGTCGCCGTCGGAGTCGACGTACCCGGTCACACCGCCCTCGTCGGCGCACAGCACCCGGTCGGCCAGCCCGTTGCCGTCGGTGTCCAGCAATCGGTCGTCGGCCTGGCCGCGCCCGTCGAAGTCGACCAGCGGACCGCCGGTGTGCTCCACGCCGTCCAGCCCGAACCACCGCAACTGCCCACCCCGGTCGACCGCGACCCCCCACGTCCCCGACCCGTCGTCGGTGAAATACGCCTCCGGGGCGCCGTCATTGTCAAGGTCGAGGACGGCGTGGTCGGCCATCCCGTCACCGTCGAAATCCGCCAGCGCGTCGTCCTGCATTCCGTCGCCGTCGAGATCCAACCCGACCGCATCGAGCCGACCGTCGCCGTCCAGGTCGAGGTTGGGTTGGCCGTTCCAAATGGCAGCTGCGCCATCGTCATTGCCCAGGCAGTAGTCCATGCCTTCTCGGACGCTGGGGCAGCGCTAGGCGTTCCCGCGCGATTGCCACCATGACAACAGCTCGGCGGTTGCCTCCTCGGTCGTCAGCGGCCCACGCTCGAGCCGCAACTCCTTCAGATACCGCCACGCCTCGCCGACTTGCGGGCCGGCCGGGATCCCGAGCAGCTCCATGATCGCGTTGCCGTCCAGGTCGGGGCGCACCCGCGCCAAATCCTCCTGGGCCGCAAGCTCGGCGATCCGCTCCTCCAGCCGGTCGTAGCTGGTTTGCAGGCGGGCGGCCCGGCGCTTGTTGCGGGTCGTGCAGTCGGCGCGAACCAGCTTGTGCAGGCGCGGCAGCAGCGGCCCCGCGTCGGTGACGTAGCGGCGCACCGCGGAATCGGTCCACTTGCCCTCGCCGTAGCCGTGGAACCGCAGATGCAGAAACACCAGCTGCGAGACGTCGTCGACCATCTGCTTGGAGTACTTCAACGCCCGCAACCGCTTTCGGGCCATCTTGGCGCCCACCACCTCGTGGTGGTGAAAACTCACGCCGCCGTTCTCCTCGTGCCGCCGGGTCGCCGGCTTGCCGATGTCATGCAGCAGCGCGGCCCAGCGCAGCACCAGATCCGGTCCCTCGTCCTCCAGCGCGATCGCCTGCCGCAGCACCGTCAGCGAGTGCTGGTAGACGTCCTTGTGCTGGTGATGTTCGTCGATAGCCATCCGCATGCCGCCCACCTCGGGCAGCACCACCTCACCCATCCCGGTTTCCACCAGCAGGTCGATGCCGGCCACCGGGTCGTCGCCGAGCAGCATCTTGTCCAGCTCGGCGGCCACCCGCTCGGCGCTGATCCGCGCCAGCTGCGGTGCCATCTCGTCGATCGCCTCCCGCACCCGCGGCGCGACGGTTAACCCGAGCTGCGAGACGAACCGCGCCGCGCGCAGCATCCGCAACGGGTCGTCGTTAAACGACACCCAGGGTGCGGCCGGGGTGTCCAGCACTCGCTCGCGCAGCGCCGCCAAACCGCCCAGCGGATCGAGGAATTCACCCGGCCCAGTCGGCGTCACCCGCACCGCCATCGCGTTGGCGGTGAAATCGCGACGCACCAGATCGTCCTCGAGGCGATCGCCGAAACGCACCTCGGGATGACGCGTCACCTTGTCGTAGGCGTCGGCGCGGAACGTGGTGATCTCCAGGCGATGGTCGCCCTTGCCGACACCGACGGTGCCGAACCGAATCCCGGTCTCCCATACCGCGTCGGCCCAGCGCCCCACCAATTCCTGGACCTGCTCGGGGCGGGCGTCGGTGGTGAAATCCAAGTCGGGACTGAGCCTGCCCAGCAACGCGTCCCGCACCGAACCGCCGACCAGGTACAGCTCGTGGCCCGCGG
This sequence comes from Mycobacterium sp. NGS54, assembly GCF_059812465.1. Classification (NCBI taxonomy): domain Bacteria; kingdom Bacillati; phylum Actinomycetota; class Actinomycetes; order Mycobacteriales; family Mycobacteriaceae; genus Mycobacterium; species Mycobacterium sp. NGS54. The sequence continues at coordinate 289,885 of NZ_JCALCS010000007.1, forward strand.
CGTCGAAGAGCGCGCCCAACTCACCCAGCAAGGAGGCATGCCTATTCAGCGCGACCGCGGCGGCAGTCAACAGGTCGGCGTCGGCGTCAGGCACGTTCGATCAGCCTAGTGGGTCACGCGCGCTAACTGCGCGGACCCGGATGTGACCGGCATCCCTTACCCTGCGCTCCACACAGGTTTGTCCGTAACTTCCACGCAAAACCGTTGGCATCTCCGGCGGACACCCCCGGCATAAGACGGGGGTGGGCGTTCGGGCAACCGCCGAGCCTGGTGCCCGTCCGGCGAATAGAACTGCTAGGCACTCCCCCTCATCAGCACCCACCTGTGCTTGAACGTCAAAACCCTTGCGGCGGTGTCGAAGTCCGCGTCGTAGTGAACGACGGTCAGCCGGTGAGCGGCGGCGATCGCAGCAGTGAGGAGGTCGGCCATACCGACGGACCGGTGTTGCCCGGTTCTTGCCAACGCGCGCTGCGCACCCAATGCGGCCTGCCAGTGCTCGTCGTTGGTCGGCAGGTACTCGTAGGCAGCTCGGCGGTCGGCCCACAACTGCTCATATTCGGCCGGCCCGCGGGCACTGTAAAGCGCCTCGGCATCCAGCGATGCCGTAGTCGCGACCACACCGCTTTCGATCAGCGGCCGAAGACGTCGCGACACGTCGGGGTGGCGCATCCTCGCGGCAGCACTGGTGTCGATGAGATATCGCGCGATCAGCGCCACACTTCGCCACGCTCGCCCGCGTCGGCCATCCCCTCCAAGCCCCCCTGCTCCAGCCATTCCACCTGGCGTGCCCGGGCCGACGTGGCCGCCGCCTGCTGCAGCGCCATCCGCACTGTGTCCGAAATTCCGTTCGTCTGCAATTCACGCTGTGCCGCGGCAAGAAGGTCATCGTCCAAATCGATCAGTCTCTTGGGCATACATCTCCAACACGCGATATATACATATTACTGAAAGAGTATATCTCCCCCGCGCCGCCGCACGGCAACCAGCGGCGAGTATCTCGGGAAGAAGGACCCTCGCCAGCTACTATCGCTTGGGTGTCGGACGCCGAACAAGCCAGACCGCGTCGACGCCGGGGGCGGCGCCGGCGTCGTGGCGCGGCTGCCGCGGCCGAGACCCCGAAGGATCCCCAGACGAACGGCGACTCGTCGCCCCCCAAACCCCGGCGGTCCCGGCCATCCGGCCGCGTCCCCGATCGGCTGCGGACGGTGCACGAAACCTCCGCCGGCGGCCTGGTCATCGACGGCATCGACGGGCCGCGCGACGAGCAGGTCGCGGCGCTGATCGGACGCGTCGATCGGCGCGGACGGATGCTGTGGTCGCTGCCCAAGGGACATATAGAGATGGGCGAGACCGCGGAGCAAACCGCGATTCGTGAGGTCGCCGAGGAAACGGGTATCCGCGGCAGCGTGCTCGCCGCGCTGGGACGCATCGACTACTGGTTCGTCACCGACGGCCGCCGGGTGCACAAGACCGTGCACCACTATTTGATGCGCTTCTCCGGCGGCGAGCTGTCCGACGAGGACCTCGAAGTCGCCGAGGTGGCGTGGGTGCCGATCGGCGAGCTGCCGTCCCGGTTGGCCTACGCCGACGAGCGCCGCCTGGCCCAGGTCGCCGACGAGCTGATCGACAAGCTGCAGAACCACGGCCCGGCCGCGCTTCCGCCGCTGCCGCCGAGCTCGCCACGTCGGCGCCCACAGACGCATTCACGGACCCGGCATTCCGACAAGCCCGTGGCGGGCCGGAAGAACGGTCACGGGCCGGGGCCGTGACGGCTCCCCGACTCTGTTGGGCCGGCTTCGTGCGCCTCGCCGTAGTGGTTGGCATCGTGGCCGGTTTTGCGGTGCTCGCCGGCCCCGCGCCGCGCGCTTCCGCGGGCGAGCCGGGGGAGACGCCGTTCGTGCGGGTCCGCATCGACCAGGTGACCCCCGACGTGGTCACCACCACCAGCCCGGCCGTCGTCACCGTCGCCGGAACGGTGAGCAACATCGGTGACCGCCCGGTCCGCGACGTCATGGTCCGGCTCGAGCACGCGCCCGGGGTCAACGACTCCGCGGCGTTGCGGACCTCCCTGGACGGCAGCACCGACCAGTACCAGCCGGCCGCGGACTTCTTCACGGTGGCCCCCGAACTGCAGCGCGGCCAGCAGGCGAGCTTCACCCTGTCGGCCCCGCTGCGCTCGGTGGCCAAGCCGTCCCTGGGGATGGACAAGCCCGGCATCTACCCCGTCCTGGTCAACGTCAACGGGACCCCCGACTACGGCGCCCCGGCCCGCCTCGACAACGCCCGGTTCCTGCTGCCCGTGGTCGGCGTGCCGCCGGATCACGCCGACGACCTGAACTCCGCCGTCGCGCCCGACACCTCCAAGCCGGTGTGGATCACCATGCTCTGGCCGCTGGCCGACCGGCCGCGGCTGTCCCCCGGCGCACCCGGCGGCACCATTCCGGTCCGGTTGGTCGACGACGACCTGGCCACCTCACTGGCCACCGGCGGGCGCCTCGACGTTCTGCTGTCCGCCGCCGAGGTGGCCACCAGCCACGACGTCGACCCGGACGGCGCCGTCGGCCACGCGCTGTGCCTGGCCGTGGACCCGGACCTGCTGGTCACCGTCAACGCGATGACCGCCGGCTACGTGGTGTCCAACTCGCCCGACGGGCCCGCCCAAATGCCGGGCACCCCGACGCATCCCGGCACCGGCCAGGCCGCCGCGACCGAATGGCTGAACCGCCTGCGCGCCCTTTCCCACCGAACCTGCGTGGCGCCGCTGCCCTACGCCCAGGCCGACCTCGACGCCCTGCAACGCGTCAACGACCCCGGGCTCAGCGCCGCCGCCACCAACAGCGTCGGCGGCATCGTCGACCGCATCCTGGACGTACAGTCCACCCGCGGGGCCACGCTGCTGCCCGACGGCCCGTTGACCGGCCGGACCGTCAACCTGCTCAGCGCCGACGACGGCACCGTCGCGATCGCCGCCGGCGACCTGTCCGCCCAGGACTCGACCAACGACAACGCCGCGGGCGTCGACACCGCGCCCAGGCGGCTGTCTCCCCAGGTGGTGGTCGCGCCGTTCGACCCGGCCGTCGGGGCCGCACTGGCCGGCGCGGGCAACAACCCGATCGTCCCCCCCTACCTGGACCCGTCGCTGACGGTCCGGCTCTCGCACGACTCGAACACCGCCCGACGCCAGGACGCGCTGGGCTCGATCTTCTGGCGCGCGTTGCAGCGCGACGCCGCCCCGCGCACCCAGCTGTTGGTGCCGCCGGCGACGTGGAACCTGCAGGCCGACGACGCGCAGGTCATCCTGACCGCGCTGGCCACCAGCATCCGGTCCGGTCTGGCGGTGCCGCGGCCGCTGCCCGGCGTCGTCGCCGAGGCCGCCGCCCGCACCGAGCCGCCGGAGCAGGTGGCGAAGGACGGTCCCGCGCGCGGCCGGTTCGGTGACGACGTCACCGCCAACATCGCCGCCCAGGTCGGCCGGCTGTGGGGCCTGACCTCCGCGCTGAGCACCGACGAGCGCACCGGCCTGACCGGCGTCCAGTACACCGCGCCGCTGCGCGAGGACATGCTGCGCGCGCTGAGCCAATCCGAACCCCCGGACACCCGCAACGGGCTGGCCCAGCTGCGCCTGGTGGTGGTCGGCAAGACGATCAACGACTTGTTCGGCGCGGTCACGATCGTCAACCCGGGCGGCTCCTACACCCTGGCCACCGAGCACAGCCCCCTGCCGCTGGCGCTGCACAACGGCCTCGCCGTTCCCATCCGGGTGCGGCTACAGGTCGACGCGCCGCCCGGGATGAGGGTCACCGACGTCGGTGAGATCGAATTGCCGCCGGGCTATCTGCCGCTGCGGGTGCCGATCGAGGTGAACTTCACCCAGCGCGTCGCGGTCGACGTGACGCTGCGGACCCCCGACGGCATGCGGCTCGGCGAGCCGGTGCGGCTATCAGTGCATTCCAACGCCTACGGCAAGGTCCTGTTCGCGATCACGCTCAGCGCGGCGGCGGTGCTGGTGCTGCTGGCCGGTCGCCGGTTGTGGCACCGGTTCCGCGGCCAGCCCGACCCCGCCGACCTGGACCGCCCCGATCCCCCGCACCCGACATCCGCCGACCTGCACGACGAGATCGACGATCGGGCCGAGCACAAACCGCGAGTATGAACCCCGCCTCCCGGCGAACGCACCCGCAGCCGCCACCACAGCGCCTGCCGGCGCCGCCACGCCACGCCCGCCCGGGGCCGCCGACCGGTCCCCTGCCGCCGGTGCCGGAACTGGCTCGGCGCCGACCCGAGCTGTCCGACGCCGCGGTGGTTTCGCGGTCGTGGGCGATGGCGTTCGCGACGCTGATCAGCCGCCTCACCGGCTTCGCGCGCATCGTCGTGTTGGCCGCCATCCTGGGTGCGGCGCTGTCCAGTGCCTTCTCGGTCGCCAATCAGCTGCCGAACCTTGTCGCGGCGCTCGTGCTGGAGGCGACGTTCACCGCGATATTCGTGCCGGTGCTGGCCCGCGCCGAGCAAGGCGACGCCGACGGCGGGGCGGCGTTCGTGCGGCGCCTGGTCACGCTGACGACGGGGCTGCTGGTGGTGGCCACGGCGCTGTCGGTCGTGGCCGCGCCCCTGTTGGTGCGGCTGATGCTGGGCCGCGCCCCGCAGGTCAACGAGCCCCTGACCACCGCCTTCGCCTACCTGCTGCTGCCACAGGTGCTCGCCTACGGGCTGACGTCGGTGTTCATGGCGATCCTCAACACCCGCAACGTGTTTGGGCCGACGGCGTGGGCTCCGGTCGTCAACAACGTCGTCGCGCTGGCGACCCTCGGGGTGTACCTGGCGGTGCCCGGCGAGCTCTCCGTCGACCCCGTCCGGATGGGCAACGCCAAGCTGCTGGTGCTCGGCATCGGCACCACACTCGGGGTGTTCGCGCAGACCGGCGTGCTGCTGGTGGCGCTGAAACGCCAGCGGGTGAGCCTGCGCCCGCTGTGGGGCATCGACGAGCGCCTCAAGCGGTTCGGGGCGATGGCCGGCGCCATGGTGCTCTACGTGGTGATCAGCCAGCTCGGCCTGGTGGTCGGCAACCAGATCGCCAGCACCGCCGCCGCGTCGGGTCCCGCGATCTACAACTACACCTGGCTGGTGCTGCAGCTGCCCTACGGCATGATCGGCGTGACCGTGCTGACCGTGGTGATGCCGCGGCTGAGCCGCAACGCCGCCGCCGACGACACCGGGGCCGTGCTCGCCGACCTGTCGCTGGCGACCCGGCTGACGCTGGTCACGCTGATCCCGATCGTGGCGTTCATGACCGTCGGCGGCCCGGCGATCGGCAGCGCGCTGTTCGCCTACGGGCATTTCGGCGAGGTCGACGCCGGCTATCTGGGCGCCGCGATCGCGTTGTCGGCGTTCACGCTGATCCCCTACGGCCTGGTGCTGCTGCAGCTGCGCGTCTTCTACGCGCGCCAGCAACCCTGGACGCCGATCGTCCTCATCCTCGTCATCACCGCCGTCAAGATCGCCGGCTCGGTGCTGGCGCCCCACCTAACCCACGACCCCAAGTTGGTGGCCGGATTCCTCGGCCTGGCCAACGGCGTCGGATTCCTGGCCGGCGCCGTCGTCGGCTACTACCTGCTACGACGGGCGCTGCTGCCCAGGGGCGGCCACCTGATCGGCGTCGGCGCGCTGCGGACCATCCTGGTGACGCTCGTCGCGTCCATGCTGGCCGGCCTCGTCGCCCACGTGGCCGACCGGCTGCTCGGGCTCGCCAGGCTGACGGCGCACGGCGGCGCGGGTTCGCTGCTGCGGTTGTTGGTGCTGGCGGTCATCATGTTGCCGATCATGACCGCGGTCATGGTCAGAGCGCGGGTGCCCGAAGCGCAGGCGGCGGCCGACGCGCTCAGGCGCCGCTTTTCGCGCCGCGGCCCGGGCATCCCGGTAGCTTCGCGCAAACCGGCTGGGCCACAGGCATCGTCTCGGCCGGGGCACGTCACGTACCCTGAGCAGAGGAATTCGTCCCCGCCGGGGGTAAGTGCGGTCCAGGAGCCGATCCGGCGCAGGCCTCCGGAGCGGGTAGCCAGCGCCCGAACGAAAGGACCGGAGGTGACCGACCGCCCAGTGGAACGCGCATCGAGCGCTGGATCCGGCTTGGGGTCAGGCGCCGAGGACTTCCAGCCCGACATTCCGCCCGGTCCGGCGCCCGAGCGGCCGGCGCCGCGCCCGTCCGACCGGCTGAACGGCGACCTGTCGGCCGACGACGCGGGCGGGCCCGCCGCCTTCGACGCGCCCCGCGAACGGGCCGGGGATTTATCGGACGACGTCCACCTCGTCCCGGGCGCCCGCATCGCCGCGGGCCGGTATCGGCTGCTGGTCTTCCACGGCGGCGCACCCCCGCTGCAGTTCTGGCAGGCGCTGGACACCAAGCTCGACCGGCAGGTGGCGCTGACCTTCGTCGATCCCGACGGCGCGCTGCCCCATGAGGTGCTGCAAGACATCCTGTCCCGAACCCTGCGGCTCAGCCGGATCGACAAGCCCGGCATCGCCCGCGTGCTCGACGTCGTCCACACCGGCTCCGGCGGCTTGGTGGTCTCGGAGTGGATCCGCGGCGGTTCGTTGCAGGAGGTGGCCGACACCGCGCCGTCGCCCATCGGCGCCGTGCGCGCGATGCAGTCGCTGGCCGCCGCCGCCGACGCCGCGCACCGCGCCGGGGTCGCCCTGTCGATCGACCACCCCAGCCGGGTGCGGGTCAGCATCGAGGGCGACGTCGTGCTGGCCTACCCCGCGACCATGCCCGACGGCAACCCGCAACAGGACATCCGCGGAATCGGGGCCGCCCTCTATGCGCTGCTGGTCAACCGGTGGCCGCTGCCGGAATCCGGGGTGCGCAGCGGGCTGGCGCCGGCCGAGCGTGACTCCTCGGGTAACCCCGTGGAACCCATGGCCGTCGACCGAGACATCCCCTTCCAGGTTTCCGCGGTGGCGGTGCGGGCGGTTCAGGAAGACGGCGGAATACGCAGCGCCTCAACACTTTTGAACTTGCTACAGCAGGCGACGGCGGTGGCCGATCGCACTGAGGTGCTGGGCCCCATCGATGATTCGCCGGCGCTGCCTCCCACCACCCGGTTGTCCACCGGTCGCGAGTACGCGACCTTCGCGCGCAGGCGCCGCAACGTGCTGATCGGTGTCGGCGCCGCCGTCGCCGTCATCGTGGTGGCCCTGCTGGTGTTGGCGTCGGTGGTCAGCAAGATCTTCGGCAACGTCGGCGGCGGGCTCAACAGGGACGAGCTCGGGCTCAACGGCCCCTCGTCGTCGACGTCGTCGGCTCCCAGCTCCGCGGCCGCCGGCAGCGTCGTCAAACCCACCAAGGCGACGGTCTACTCCCCCGACGGGGACGCCGACAATGCCGGCCAGGCCGGGCAGGCGATCGACGGCGACCCCTCGACCGCCTGGTCCACCGAGGTCTACACCGACGCCGTCCCGTTCCCCTCGTTCAAGCAGGGCGAAGGCCTGATGTTGCAGCTGCCCAACCCCACCGTGATCGGTCAGGTCACCATCGACACGCCAAGCAGCGGCACCAAGGTGGAGATTCGCTCGGCGTCGACGGCGGCGCCGTCCCGCCTCGAGGACACCACCGTGCTGGCTCCGGCGTTCACGCTCAAGCCCGGGCACAACGTAATCCCCGTCCGGGGCGGCTCGGCGACGTCGAACGTGCTGGTGTGGATCTCCACGCTGGGAACCACTAACGGCAAGAGCCAGGCCAGCTTCTCGGAAGTGACCGTTCAGGCCGCATCCTGAGCACGCTCACAGCCCCCCGCGTTGGTGAAGTGCCGCGCGACCACCGATTGGTTAGTGTCCGGCCGTGGGTCTCGGGGGGAACAGCCAGGGCGAACGCAGTGACGCCGAACTGCTGGCAGCCCATGTCGCCGGCGACCGCTACGCCTTCGACGAGTTGTTCCACCGTCACCAACGCCAGCTGCACCGGCTGGCCCGGCTGACCACCCGCACCCGCGAGGACGCCGAGGACGCGCTGCAGGACGCGATGCTCTCGGCGCACCGCGGCGCGGGATCGTTCCGCCACGACGCCGCGGTCGGCAGCTGGCTGCACCGCATCGTGGTCAACGCGTGCCTGGACCGGCTGCGCCGCACCAAGGCCCACCCGACAGCCCCACTCGAGGACGTCTATCCCGTCGCCGATCGCACCGCACAGGTGGAGACGGCCATCGTGGTGCAGCGGGCCCTGATGCGCCTTCCCGTCGAGCAGCGGGCCGCGGTGGTGGCCGTCGACATGGCGGGCTACTCGGTCGCCGACACCGCCGCGCTGCTGGGCGTCGCCGAGGGCACCGTCAAGAGCCGGTGTTCCCGCGCCCGGGTCCGCCTTGCCGAGCTGCTCGGCTACCTCGACGTCCGCGCCACGCCCGAGCGCCCCGCCGGTCAGGCGGGCTGCGCATGACGGACACTGGGGCGGATGGGTGAAACCGACGACGAAGCCGCCGAGCCGCCCCTGACGGTCGACCTCCTGGCCGACCTGCAGGCCGGTCTGCTCGACGACGATTCCGCGGCCCGCCTGCGCAAATGGGTCCGCGACGACCCGGAAGCGGAGAACATCCTGCGGGCCCTCAACCAGGTGCGCCGCGACGTCGCGGCGTTGGGTGCCGATCCCGCGTCGGCGCCGGACGTGCCCCCCGAGGTCACCGCCCGGATCTCGGCGGCGTTGCGCTCGGCCGATCAAACCGCCGCCGCACATTGGGCGCGGCCGCACCTGGGGCCGGTCAGGGTGGTCGCCGGCGTGGCCGGCGTGGGCGCGGTGCTGGCGGCGGTCGGGGTCGGCACGGTAGCGCTGATGCGTGCGCCGGAGCCCGCCCCGAGCACCCCGGCCACCGCCCAACACATCACGGTGTCGACGCCGCCGATGACGATCCCACTGTCACAGGCCGAAATCCTCGGCCTGCTGCACCGCGGCCCGGACTACGGCCCGCTCGGCGACCCCGCCCGGCGCGCGTCCTGCCTCAGCGGCCTCGGCTACCCGGCGTCCACGCAAGTGCTTGGCGCGCGACCGGTCGACATCAACGCCCGCCCCGGCGTGCTGCTCGTATTGCCCGGCGACACACCCGACAACCTGGCCGTCTTCGCCGTCGCGCTGAATTGCAGCGCCGCCGATACCGGGTTGCTGGCCAACACGCAGGTCCCCCGCCCTTAGCGGCGATCGCAAGCGCGGCGTAGCCGGGCGAAGCGGGTCGTCGCCGTCACACTTAATGTGGTGTCGAACACCCGGGAACACCCGCGCCTACGCTGGCGTTCGTAGACGTAGCTTCCGCACCTGAAAGGCTCGAATGACTGCCGACATCTCAGCGCACGACACCGTCCACGACGTCATCGTCATCGGCTCGGGTCCCGCCGGGTACACCGCCGCGCTCTACACCGCCCGCGCGCAGCTGGCCCCCCTGGTTTTCGAGGGCACCGCGTTCGGTGGCGCGTTGATGACGACCACCGAGGTGGAGAACTACCCGGGCTTCCGCAACGGAATCACCGGCCCAGAGTTGATGGACGAGATGCGTGAGCAGGCGCTGCGGTTCGGCGCGGACCTGCGGATGGAAGACATCGAATCGGTATCGCTGGACGGGCCCGTCAAGTCGGTCGTCACCGCCGACGGGGAAACCCACCGGGCCCGCGCCGTCATCTTGGCCATGGGCGCGGCCGCTCGCTACCTGCAGGTGCCCGGCGAGCAGGAGTTGCTGGGACGCGGGGTGAGTTCCTGCGCCACCTGTGACGGCTTCTTCTTCCGCGACCAAGACATCGCCGTGATCGGCGGCGGCGACTCGGCGATGGAAGAAGCCATCTTCCTGACCCGCTTCGCCAGCAGCGTCACGCTGGTGCACCGGCGTGAGGAGTTCCGGGCGTCCAAGATCATGCTCGACCGGGCCCGCAACAACGACAAGATCAAGTTCATCACCAACGCCGCCGTGTCCGCAGTCGAGGGCGACACCACGGTGACCGGATTGCGGTTGCGCGACACCGTAACTGGCGAAGAATCCACCCTCGCGGTCACCGGCGTTTTCGTGGCGATCGGCCACGAGCCGCGCTCGGGGCTGGTGCGCGATCTCGTCGACGTCGATCCTGACGGCTACGTCCTTGTGCAAGGGCGCACCACCAGCACCTCGCTGGAGGGGGTGTTCGCGGCCGGCGACCTGGTGGATCGCACCTACCGACAAGCGATCACCGCCGCGGGCAGCGGCTGCGCCGCCGCCATCGACGCCGAGCGTTGGCTGGCCGAACATGAAGACGAGTCTGCAACCGGAAACGCTGAGGGTACCGACACATTGATTGGAGCACCACGATGACCGATGCCGAAAAGGCCGGCGCCACAATAGAAGTCTCCGACGCATCCTTCTCCTCGGAGGTATTGTCGAGCAATAAGCCTGTGCTGGTTGACTTTTGGGCCACGTGGTGCGGACCGTGCAAGATGGTCGCTCCGGTTCTCGAGGAGATCGCGAGCGAGCGCGGCGACCAGCTCACCGTCGCCAAGCTCGACGTGGACGCCAACCCGGAGACGGCCAGGGACTTTCAGGTGGTTTCGATCCCCACCATGATCCTGTTCAAGGACGGCCAACCGGTGAAGCGGATCGTCGGCGCCAAGGGCAAGGCGGCGTTGCTGCGCGAGCTTTCCGACGCGGTTCCCAACCTCGCCTGACGGCCAACCAGTTCGTCGCACCACGCCCGGCGCTTAGCCTGGGGTTTTCCGAAAATTGAGAAGCATCTGCGACAATAGCGCTTAGCCGTTGCCCGAATTCAGCCTGTCAATTTGTCCCGGAGGGCCTTTGGTATGTCGAGTCCGCGCCGTGAATACGGCGACGCGCTGCGCTGTGGTGACCGCAGCGCTGCCGTGACCGAAATCCGGGCGGCGCTGGCTGCGCTAGGGCTGCTGGACAATCCCGAGGAAGACCTGACCACCGGCCGGCATGTCGCCGTGGAGGTCTTCGATGCCCAGCTTGATCAGGCGGTACGCGCCTTCCAGCAGAATCGCGGACTCCTGGTGGACGGCATCGTCGGCGAAGCCACCTACCGCGCGCTGAAGGAGGCCTCGTACCGGCTGGGCGCGCGCACGCTGTACCACCAATTCGGTGCACCGCTTTACGGGGACGACGTCGCGACCCTGCAGGCGCGGCTCCAGGACCTCGGTTTCTACACCGGCCTGGTCGACGGGCACTTCGGCCTGCAGACCCACAACGCTTTGATGTCCTATCAGCGCGAATACGGACTCGCCGCCGACGGCATCTGCGGCCCGGAAACCTTGCGCTCCTTGTACTTTCTCAGCTCACGGGTCAGCGGCGGCTCCCCGCACGCCATCCGTGAGGAAGAACTGGTCCGCCGCTCCGGACCCAAGCTGTCGGGCAAACGCATCATCATCGATCCGGGCCGTGGCGGCACGGACCACGGCGCCCTTATGCAGGGACCGGCCGGGCCTGTCAGTGAGGCAGATGTGCTGTGGGACTTGGCCAGTCGGCTCGAGGGCCGGATGACCGCGATCGGCATGGAGACCTTTCTGTCGCGGCCGACCAACCGCAGCCCGTCGGACGCCGAGCGCGCCGCTACCGCCAACAACGTCGGTGCCGACCTCATGATCAGCCTGCGCTGCGAATCACAGACCAGCGCGTCGGCCAACGGCGTCGCCTCCTTTCACTTCGGCAATTCGCACGGTTCGGTCTCCACGATCGGACGCAATCTCGCCGACTTCATTCAGCGAGAAGTGGTGGCCCGCACCGGTTTACGGGATTGCCGCACACACGGCAGGACGTGGGATCTGCTGCGGCTCACCCGGATGCCCACCGTTCAGGTCGACGTCGGCTACATCACCAACCCGCGCGACCGCGAAATGTTGATCTCCGCGCAGACCCGCGACGCCATCGCCGAAGGCATTCTCGCCGCGGTGAAGCGGCTGTATCTGCTCGGCAAGAACGACCGCCCCACCGGCACCTTCACCTTCGCCGAACTGCTGGCCCACGAATTGTCGGTGGAGCGGGCATCGCGGCTGGGCGGTTCCTAACCGCTCTCGTTGATCTGCAACGTATTTCCCGCAGCAGAAGAACCGGAACCCGCGCCCACGGGTTCTTCCAGTTGGGCGTTGGCCAGCAGGCGCTCCAGTGCCGCCTCGACTTCGGCCTTCCAGCCGAGTCCCTTGTCCAGCTCCAGCCGCAGCCGCGGGAAATACCTGTGCGGCGCCACCACGACGAACCCCACGTCCTTCAAGAACTCCGCGTCGATGATGCAGTGCTCCACCGAGCAGTCGCCGAGCGCCTCCAGCACCGGCCGGACATCGGGGTCCACCATCCGCGGATCCTGCAGCTCGGACGCAGCCGGCATGCGACCGAACGCTTCCAACGCGCGGACCCCGCGTCGAACCATCTCGTCGACGACCCGGGCGATGAGCCCATGCGGCAAATCGTCGGCGGCTTGCCCGGGCTCGATGTTCATCGATGTCAGCAGCACCGCGTCGGCGGACACCGGCGCGGTGGGAAACCGTTGCGCCCGCGGCACCGCGCGGGGCGGGGCGTAGAGAACGTATCCCAGGCACGGCGGCTCGGCGTGGCTGCGCTCGTCGTCGGGAATCGCGGTGGCGACCTGCCCGCACGAACCCCACTCCAGCATCACCATCGACAACCACGCTTCCTTTTCGAATTCGGGGTCGGCGAGGTGGTCCTGGTTACCGAGGGTCGCGGGGTCGACCTCCCAGAACACGCAGCGGCGCGCATGCTTGGGAAGCTGCTCGAAGGCCTCGAGCCGAAGCGGCGTGATTCGAGCGGACACTAGCCTCCTGGCTTCCGTGCGGTCTTGCAGCCACGCAGTTGTGGGCCACCGGCAACCTCTCCAGGATAGGAGAGTTTGACCTCGTCGGACCAGTGTTTGCCCCGCCACTTGCGCCGGCCCCGAAGGACGGCCCCGGCATCGGGCCGCCGGCCCGGTAACGGACGAAACACCTTGAGGCACATAGCAACTCCGCAGAATTGGGGCACGCGAGGCCGGCGATTTCGGGCTCGAGAGCGGCCCAGTGTCACAGTGACGTAATTACACCGTGTGGACGGTCATGCCTTGGGAGGGGTCATCACGTCCACAATCCGCTGGAGGTCCTCGACCGAGCCGAACTCGACGACGATCCGCCCCTTGCGTTTGCCGAGGCTGACCGTCACCCGGGTGTCGAAGGTGTTGGACAGCCGCTCAGCAACGTCCTGCAGGCCGGGCATCTGAATCGGCTTGCGGCGCTGCGGTGCCGGGGCGGCGCCGTCGCCGCGGTTGGCCAGGGTGACCGCTTCCTCGGTTGCCCGCACCGACAGACCCTCGGCGACGATCCGACTGGCGAGCTCCTCCTGCGCCTCCGGGCCGGCCTCGAGGGCCAGCAGCGCGCGGGCGTGGCCCGCGGACAAGACCCCCGCGGCGACCCGCCGCTGCACCGCGATCGGCAGCTTCAGCAATCGGATCATGTTGGTGATCAGCGGCCGCGACCGGCCGATGCGCGAGGCCAGTTCGTCGTGGGTGACGTCGAACTCGTCGAGCAGCTGCTGGTATGCAGCCGCCTCTTCCAAGGGGTTCAGCTGTACCCGGTGGATGTTCTCCAGCAGGGCGTCGCGCAGGAGGTTGTCGTCGCCGGTCTCGCGGACGATCGCGGGGATGGTGGCCAGCCCCGCCTCCTGCGCGGCACGCCAGCGCCGCTCCCCCATCACGATCTGGTACCGCGCGCCACCCGGCGCCCCGGTCACCGCGCGGACCACGATGGGCTGCAGGAGTCCGAACTCGCGGATGGAGTGGACCAGCTCCGACAGTGCCTCCTCGTCGAACACCTGCCGCGGCTGACGCGGGTTGCGCTCGATATCGCCCGGCGCGATCTCGCGATAGACCGCGCCCACCGAGGCGGCCTCATGCGCCGGCCCGCCGATCAGCACATCCGCCGCCGCATCCCCCATCCGGGGACCCAGCGTCGCCGGCCCCGAGTCGCCCTCCGCCGGGCCGGTGGGGATCAGCGAAGCCAGGCCCCGGCCGAGGCCGCCCTTCTTGCGTAACGGCTGCGTCATGGTCGTCCCTTCACGGATGGTGGTCAGTCGCGCTCGGCGAGTTCGCGGCTCGCGTCGAGGTAGCTCATCGCCCCGCGCGAACCGGGGTCGTAGTCGATGATCGTCATGCTGTAGCCGGGCGCCTCGGAAACCTTGACGCTGCGCGGAATCACGGTGCGCAACACCTTGTCTCCGAAGAACCGGCGGACCTCGTCGGCCACCTGGTCGGCCAGCTTGGTCCGCCCGTCGTACATCGTGAGGATCACGGTGGTCACTTCGAGCCGGGGATTGAGGTGGGCCTTGACCATCTCGATGTTGCGCATCAGCTGTGACACGCCCTCCAGGGCGTAGTACTCGCACTGGATCGGGATCATCACCTCGGGTGCCGCCACGAGCGCATTGATCGTCAGCAGGCCGAGCGAGGGCGGGCAGTCGATGAAGACGTAGTCGAAGTCGAACTGGTCGAGTTCGGCCAGCGCGGTGCGGAGCCGGTTCTCGCGCGCGACCATGCTCACCAATTCGATCTCGGCGCCGGCCAGGTCGATCGTCGCCGGCACACAGAACAGCCGCGGGCTGTGCGGGCTCGGCCGTAACGCGTCGCGCAATGAGACCTCGCCGATGAGCACCTCGTACGAGGACGGGGTGCCCGCCTGCCGGTCGTGGATGCCCAGCGCGGTGCTCGCGTTGCCCTGGGGGTCGAGATCGATGACGAGGGTCTTGAGGCCTTGCACGGCCAAGGCGGCGGCAAGGTTGACGGCGGTGGTCGTCTTGCCGACGCCGCCCTTTTGATTGGCGACGGTGAATACCCGTCGATGGGTCGGGCGGCGCAGCGGCGGGTAGGTCGTGTGGAGCACCCGCATGGCACGCTCGGCCGCGGCGCCGATGGGGGTGTCGTATTCGGTCGATGTTTCACGTGAAACATCGACGGGTGCGGCGGCCCCCGGTGGCGCGGGCGCCTCGGGCTGCGCCTGCGCGACGGGCGGTGACGGCGGGGGTCCGCCGGACCAATCGGGTGGAGAACTCACCGTGCCCCCCTGTCTGCCGACCGTGCCGGCTTCTGGCGCGAAGGCCTTCCTCGTCGCGCTAAGACCACGGTTGCGGGCGGACACAAGTAGTTCACGCCACATGTCACCACCCTGACATCAACGGCACCCGATCCGGCCATCACACGCCGGTGCGCTTCCACTTCCTCGGGAGCACGCTCCCCTTTGATCGCGATCATCCGCCCGTCCTGCCGTAGCAACGGCATGCTCCACTTCGCCAACTTGTCCAGCGCCGCAACCGCACGCGACACCGCGGCGTCCCGAGAGCCAAATCGTTCGCGCACCCAAGGGTCCTCCGCACGGCCACGCACCACCTCGACCGCCAACCCTAGTTCGGCAACAGCCTCGGTGAGAAACTCACTGCGGCGCAGCATCGGCTCGAGCAGGACGACCTCGAGATCCGCTCGTGCGATCGCCAGCGGTATCCCCGGCAGGCCGGCCCCGCTGCCGATATCGATGACCCGTTCACCCGGACCGAGAAGCTCCCCGATCGCCGCGCTATTTAATAGGTGGCGGTCCCAGAGCCGCCCAACCTCCCGTGGCCCCAGGAGGCCGCGCTCCACGGCCGGGCCGGCGAGCAGCTCGGCGTAGCGCTGCGCCAGATCCATCCGGTTCCCGAAGACGGCGGCCGCGGCGGCGTCGCTCATCGACCCGGCGGCCTCGGCGCCCGCGGCATCGCGGGCATGTTTCACGTGAAACATCTCGCGGTCTTGTTTCACGTGAAACATCCTCGATCCTCTGCGGCCCGCCGGGAGCATCCGTGAATTACACGGCTGTGACTCGTCAGTCGAGCAGGACAACGACCCGGCGCGATGGCTCCTGGCCCTCGCTCTCGCTGTGCACCCCAGGCACCGCGGCCACGGCGTCGTGGACGATCTTGCGCTCGAACGGCGTCATCGGGGAAAGCTCCTCGCGTTCGCCGGTGTTCAGCACGCGCCGCGCCACCTTGTCGCCCAGCGCGGCCAACTCCTCGCGGCGCCGCCGCCGCCAGCTCGCGACGTCAAGCATCAGCCGGCTACGCACACCGGTCTTCTGGTGCACCGCCAGCCGGGTGAGTTCCTGCAGGGCGTCGAGAACCTCGCCGCCGCGGCCGACCAACTTGGTCAGGTCGTCGCTGCCGTCGATGCTCACGACTGCGCGGTCGCCCTCGACGTCCAGGTCGATGTCACCGTCGAAGTCCAACAGGTCCAACAGCTCTTCGAGATAGTCACCGGCGATCTCGCCCTCGGCGACCAACCGCTCCTCCTGGTCGTCGCCGTGGTCGGATCCGCGATCCTCCGCCGCCTCGTCGGCGGACGTCTCCTGCGCGTCGAGTTCCGTGTCCACATCGCGCTCGGTGGTGTCGGCGTCTGTCATGTCGTTCCCTCTCCCTCATCACGGGTCCCTCTGCAGTCGGGTCACTCGCCCGGGGACCCCCTAAAAGCTGTGGCGCCTCGTCAGCGCTTCCGTTTCTTGGGCCGCGCCCCGGGCCGCGGGGTGCGGTTGGTCGGACCGTCGGTGCGGCCCGCCGCGTTCGGTTTGTCCGGTTGCGCCGTTGCCGCTTTAGCCCCGGCGGCGCCGTTATCCGATTGATCGGAATCCGAGTCCAAACCGTCGCTCCCGTCATCGACCCCCGACGACGAACCATTGCCGCTCGCCGACGTCGTCTTCGGATTGCGCTTCGGCTTGGCCCCCGGTGCGGGCGCGTTCGCGGCTCGCCGCTGAACGGCCTCCTGCCGCTTGGCCTCTTCCTCTTTCTCGATCATCCCGAACACGTAGTGCTGCTGGCCGAACGTCCAGATGTTGTTGGAGAACCAGTACAGGATGATCGCCAGCGGAAGGAACGGGCCGCCGACCACGACGCCGAGCGGAAACACATACAGCGCAAGCTTGTTCATCATCGCGGTCTGCGGATTGGCCGCCGCCTCCGCGCTCTGCCGGGCCACCGACGCCCGGCTGTTGAAGTAGGTCGCGACGCCGGCCAGGATCATCACGGGCGCACCGACGGCGATCACCGCGGGTCGGCTGAAGTGAGTGAAGGCATCCAACCCGGCGTGTTGGGTCATGAAAGCGCCGATCGGGGCGCCGAACAGGTTCGCGTCGAGGAAGTGCCCGACGTCGGCCGGGGTGAAGACGTAGTTGCCGGTCGCGCGGTTTTGGGCTACCGACATGTGCGGTTGGCCGAAGCCGCCGGTCGTCCGGTTGAAGGACCGCAGCACGTGATACAGCCCGAGGAACACCGGGATCTGAGCGAGCATCGGCAGACAGCCCAGGATCGGATTGAAGCCGTGCTCGCGTTGCAACTTCTGCATCTCGAGCGCCATGCGCTGGCGGTCCTTGCCGTACTTCTTTTGCAGCGCTTTGATCTGCGGCTGCAGCTCCTGCATCTGCCGGGTGGTGCGGATCTGGCGCACGAACGGCTTGTACAGGATCGCCCGCAGGGTGAAGACAAGGAACATCACCGACAGTGCCCAGGCGAAGAAGTTCGACGGTCCCAGCGCGGCCGCGAACAACTTGTACCAAGCCCACATGATCCACGACACCGGGTAGTAGAAGACGTCGAGGCTGAACCAATCAAACGACAAAAGACTCACTCTCCCGTTGCTGCGGCGCGGGGCGCCCCGCTTGTCTGGGGCCGGCGCCTTCGAAGCTCGCCCGGCATTCGTGTCGATCCGGTACCGGATCCCATCCTCCCCGATGCCACGGTCCGCATCGGGCCAGCCGGGTCACGGACAACCAGCTCCCCCGAATCAACCCGTATTCGGTGAGGGCGTCGACGGCGTACTGGCTACAGGTCGGTACGAAGCGGCACGTCGCCGGACGGAGCGGCGACACCATGTGCCGGTACAGCTGGATCAAGAAAATCAACCCGCGCGCGCTGGCCCGCCCCGCTCCCCCGATCACGGCACGCGCCCTCGCCAGAGCCGTCATCGGTCGGTTCCCGCCGACTCGAACGCACGGCGCAGGCAGCGGCGCAGTTGCTGCTCCAGCCGCGCCGACGACGCCAGCCGGCTGCTCGGCAGCGCGCGGATCACCACGTGATCGGATTGGTGAAGGTCGCCCACCATGGTCCGGGCGGCGTGCCGCAGCCGACGCGCAACCCGATGACGCTCGACGGCCGATCCGACCGGTTTGCCGATGATCAAGCCCACGCGGGGGCCGGTGCCGTTCTCGGGAGCCCGCCGGACGTGCACGACGACGTCGGGCTGCGCCGAGCGCATCCCGTACTTCACCGCGGCGTCAAACTCCGTTGACCGCCTCATGCGGTTGCGTGCGGAAAGCACCGCCAAAAACCTGGCGTTGCGATCAGGCAGTTAACGCGCGGCGGCCCTTGCGCCGCCGGCCGGAGACGATCGCCCGCCCGGCGCGGGTGCGCATCCGCAACCGGAAGCCGTGCACGCGGGCTCGGCGCCGGTTATTCGGCTGGAAGGTCCGCTTGCCCTTGGCCACGGCGTTCTCCTCGTAATTCGAAACTTCCGGCCGCTCGCGCCATTCGTCCGCGGGTCGATCGGAGGTGGGTCTTGCTGCTGGCCGGCGCGGTCCCCGGTCTTCATCTGGGTCGCAGCCGTATCGCCGACTTTCGGGCGACTGTTTGAGGGTACTGACGTGCCTTCGCTGGGTCAAACTTGGTCTGCCGCAACGCACCCAACTAACACATCCGCGAAAACCGAAGTTCTCGGCGCCCTCGCTGCGGCACCATAGAAGTTTGGGCGACAAGCAGGCCCAAGACACCCTAGGGAAGCCGATTGGAATGCAACACAACTGTTGGCAGCCGAACGGAAAACTGTTAACTTCGGGCAATGCCGTTTCAGAGTGGAACGGCGCTCGACGACAAAGCGAGGATGGCGGATCGAGTAGCTGTCTAGGCGACCGGCCGGGGTTGCCATCAGCACGGAGATCGCGGGCCGTCGCCGGTAGGCTGCGGCTCGTCTACGATTATCCTGTCCACACCTGTGGATAACTATGTGGACAGCTGCTTCGTCGTTAAGCGTGGTTGCCCCTCGACCCGGGATCTGCGAGAGCCAGGGAGATTACGTCGTTGACCGATGACCCCGGTTCAGGATTCACAACAGTTTGGAATGCGGTCGTCTCCGAGCTTAACGGCGAATCCCCCTCGGACGGCCTGGCCGCCAACCGCACGGCACTCGCCACCCCACTAACCCCCCAGCAAAGGGCGTGGCTGAATCTCGTCCGGCCGCTGACGATCGTCGAGGGATTTGCTCTGCTGTCGGTGCCGAGCAGCTTCGTGCAAAACGAGATCGAACGCCACCTCCGCGCCCCGATCACCGACGCGCTCAGCCGCCGGCTCGGACAGCAGATCCAACTCGGCGTCCGCATCGCCCCACCCCTCGAGGACACCGACGCGAGCGCGTTCACCAACGGCGACGCCTTTCCACCCGTCTCGGAAACCTCCGCCCTCGACCAGGCCGACGATGCCGACCTGGACACCGCGATCGACACCGACGAGACGGACGAGAACGGTGACGTTCCGGCCGGCGCCGAACAGAGCTGGCCCAACTACTTCACCGAACGCCCGCACGCGGCCGACCCGGCCGTCGCCGGCGGCACCAGCCTGAACCGGCGCTACACCTTCGACACTTTTGTCATCGGCGCGTCCAACCGCTTCGCACACGCCGCGGCCCTCGCCATCGCCGAAGCCCCAGCCCGCGCTTACAACCCGCTCTTCATCTGGGGCGAGTCCGGCCTGGGCAAAACCCACCTGTTGCACGCCGCCGGTAATTACGCCCAACGGTTGTTTCCCGGCATGCGCGTGAAGTACGTCTCGACCGAAGAATTCACCAACGACTTCATCAACTCGCTGCGCGACGACCGCAAGGTCGCGTTCAAACGCAGCTACCGCGACGTCGACGTGCTACTGGTCGACGACATCCAGTTCATCGAGGGCAAAGAAGGTATCCAGGAAGAGTTCTTCCACACCTTCAACACGCTGCACAACGCCAACAAGCAGATCGTCATCTCGTCCGACCGGCCACCCAAGCAACTCGCCACGCTGGAAGATCGCCTGCGCACCCGGTTCGAGTGGGGACTGATCACCGACGTGCAGCCCCCCGAGCTGGAGACCCGCATCGCCATTCTGCGCAAGAAGGCACAGATGGAGCGGCTGGCGGTGCCCGACGACGTGCTCGAGCTGATCGCGAGCAGCATCGAACGCAACATCCGCGAGCTCGAAGGGGCTCTCATCCGGGTGACGGCATTCGCCTCGTTGAACAAGACTCCGATCGACAAGGCGCTGGCTGAGATCGTGCTTCGTGACCTCATCGCCGACGCGAGCACCATGCAAATCAGCGCGGCCACCATCATGGCCGCCACCGCCGAGTACTTCGACACCACCGTCGAGGAGCTCCGCGGCCCTGGCAAGACTCGGGCGCTGGCACAGTCACGACAAATAGCGATGTACCTGTGCCGTGAGTTGACCGACCTGTCGCTGCCCAAGATCGGTCAGGCATTCGGTCGTGATCACACCACGGTCATGTATGCGCAGCGAAAGATCTTGTCCGAAATGGCCGAGCGACGTGAGGTCTTCGATCACGTCAAGGAGCTCACCACCCGCATCCGGCAGCGGTCCAAGCGCTGATCCCGGCGCCTCGAGACCGCCCGGCCAAAGTTTTTTTCAAAAAACTTCTCGCTCCCCTGTCACAGCTGTCACTCCAGGGTGTTGTGGGCAGCGCTGTGCACAAGCCCGTCAAAGATCGGTGCAGCAATGGGATTTCCGTACACATCCGTGTTCCATCCCCATCCGCCCAACAAGCGCGGCTACGTTGTCAACCGTGTCATCCACAACCCCGTTGCTCCCCTAGCTGCACCAAAGCCACGCTGTCCCCAGAATCCACAGGCCTTAATACTGTTACTTAGATCTTTCCGTTGTTTCTTCTTTGAAGAACGCCGTTGGGGACACCTGTCGACCGCGCCGCGCCGAGGCCCGCGTTCACGCGGCTTGTCGGCGTCTGCGGTTAGCTTTCAAGATGGCGGCAGAAGATCTACGGTTGTGGTTCGACTGCTAGCGGACGGGCGGCTAGCCACTGTGGTTTTTGCAGGTTTTTGGACACTCGGCAGGTAAAGGGACGCTATGGACGCGGCGACGACAACAGCTGGGCTCACGGACTTGAAGTTCCGTCTGGTGCGAGAGTCATTCGCCGACGCGGTGTCGTGGGTGGCGAAGAACCTGCCGACCCGGCCGGCGGTGCCGGTGCTGTCCGGCGTCCTGCTCTCTGGCTCGGACGACGGCCTGACGATCTCCGGGTTCGACTACGAGGTGTCCGCCGAAGCCCAGGTTGCGGCCGAAATCGCCTCTCCTGGAAGCGTTTTGGTATCCGGGAGGTTGTTGTCCGACATCACCCGGGCGTTGCCGAACAAGCCCGTCGACTTTTATGTGGACGGCAATCGGGTCGCGTTGACGTGCGGAAGCGCACGGTTTTCACTCCCGACGATGCCGGTTGAGGACTACCCCACGCTGCCCACGTTGCCAGAAGGTACCGGCACCCTGCCGGCGGACCTGTTCGCGGAGGCGATCGGCCAGGTCGCCATCGCCGCCGGCCGGGATGACACGCTGCCCATGTTGACCGGGATTCGCGTCGAGATTTCCGGGGACAAGGTGGTTTTGGCCGCGACGGACCGGTTCCGTCTTGCGGTTCGCGAGTTGACGTGGACGGCTTTGTCACCCGACATCGAGGCCGCGGTGCTGGTACCGGCGAAGACGTTGTCCGAGGCGGCCAAGGGCGGCGCCGATGGGTCCGAGGTTCAGCTGTCGTTGGGCGCGGGCGCCGGAGTCGGAAAAGACGGGTTGCTAGGGATCAGCGGCAACGGCAAGCAAAGCACCACCCGGCTCCTCGATGCGGAGTTCCCGAAGTTTCGTCAGCTGCTGCCGGCCGAGCACACCGCGGTTGCCACCATCGACGTGGCCCAGTTGACCGAGGCCATCAAGCTGGTGGCGTTGGTGGCCGACCGCGGTGCCCAGGTGCGGATGGAATTCTCCGACGGGACGCTCCGGCTTTCGGCCGGCGCCGACGACGTGGGTCGCGCCGAAGAGGATCTCCAGGTCGATTTCGTCGGCGAACCGTTGACGATCGCGTTCAACCCGACGTATTTGACCGACGGGCTCGCATCAGTCCATTCGGAACAGGTGTCGTTCGGTTTCACGACGCCCGGCAAGCCCGCGCTGCTGCGCCCCGCATCCGACGGCGACAGCTCCCCCAGCGGCGCCGGCCCCTTCCCGGCATTGCCGACGGATTACGTGTACCTGCTGATGCCAGTCCGGTTGCCCGGGTAGGTGTACGTCCGGCATTTGGGACTGCGCGATTTCCGGTCCTGGGCTCACGCCGACCTCGAATTGCAGCCGGGCCGGACGGTGTTCGTCGGTCCCAACGGCTTTGGGAAGACGAATTTGGTTGAGGCCCTCTGGTATTCGACAACATTGGGTTCACACCGGGTCGGAACCGATGCGCCGTTGATCCGGGCGGGCGCGGACCGCGCGGTGGTTTCGACGATCGTCGTGAACGACGGCCGGGAATGCGCGATCGATCTGGAGATCGCCGCGGGCCGAGCCAACAAGGCGCGGCTGAATCGCTCGCCGGTTCGTAGCACGCGCGAGGTCGTCGGCGTGTTGCACGCGGTGCTTTTCGCGCCCGAAGACCTGGCGTTGGTGCGCGGCGACCCGGCGGATCGGCGGCGCTACCTTGACGATTTGGCCACGGTCCGCCGGCCGGCGGTTGCCGGCGTACGCGCCGATTACGACAAGGTCTTGCGGCAACGCACCGCACTGTTGAAATCGCTTTCCGGTGCCCGGTATCGGGGCGACCGCAGCGCCTTGGACACCCTGGACGTGTGGGACAGTCGGCTCGCCGAGCATGGCGCCCAATTAATGTCCGCCCGTATCGATTTGGTCAACGAGCTGGCACCGGAGGTGGAAAAGGCCTACCAGTTGCTGGCACCGGGATCGCGCCCCGCGTCGGTTGCCTATAGGCCGAGCCTCGACGCCCGCGGCCCGGAGGACTTCGAGGGCACCGACCGCGAATTCCTGGAGGCTGCGTTGCTGGCGGCCTTGTCCGCGCGGCGTGACGCGGAATTGGAGCGCGGAATGTGCCTGGTCGGCCCGCACCGCGACGACTTGGAGCTGAGGCTCGGCGACCAACCCGCCAAAGGCTTTGCCAGTCACGGTGAATCGTGGTCGTTCGCCGTCGCGCTGCGGTTGGCGGCGTACGAGTTGCTACGCGCGGACGGCGGCGAGCCGGTGCTGTTGCTCGATGACGTGTTCGCCGAACTCGATGCCACCCGTCGCCGGGCCTTGGCGGCGGTGGCCGAGTCAGCCGAGCAGGTTTTGGTCACCGCGGCGGTGCTGGAAGACATTCCGTCGGACTGGGATGCTAGGCGGGTGCATATCGATCTGCGCGACGACGACGCGGGCCGGGTCTCGGCGGTGCGGACATGACCGACGGGACCGACGCGGACGACAAGAACGAGGTCGACAGACTGGGCGGGCTGACCGGGATCGACCTGGTGCGCCGCACCCTCGAGGAGGCTCGGGCGGCGGCCCGGGCGCAGGGAAAGGACGCCGGGCGCGGGAGGGCGATGCCGTCGGCGCCGCGCCGGGTGGCGGGACAGCGACGCAGCTGGTCGGGTCCGGGTCCGGACGTTCGCGATCCGCAGCCGCTGGGTCGGCTGGCGCGCGACCTTGCGAAAAAACGCGGCTGGTCGGCGCACGTCGCCGAAGGCACGGTGCTGGGACACTGGTCGTCGGTGGTGGGACAGCAGATCGCCGACCATGCCACCCCGACCGCGCTCAACGAGGGTGTGCTCAGCGTGACGGCGGAATCGACGGCGTGGGCCACCCAGCTGCGGATGATCCAGGCGCAACTTTTGGCCAAGATCGCCGCGGCGGTTGGCAACGGTGTGGTGACGTCGCTGAAAATCAGCGGACCCACGGCGCCCTCGTGGCGTAAGGGGCCCCGCCACATCGCCGGGCGGGGGCCGCGGGACACGTACGGCTGAGGCGTTGCGAGACGAAATCGGCCCCCAGTCGCGCGTCTATCCACAGGCGCCTCAGATCGGCCAGAACGAAAGAGACCCCTATCAGGGACGTCGGGACGCGGCGCGAATAAAGAAAACGTGCGCACGGCGCAGTTAGCTGGGTAGAAACGCGCCCAGAGAATGGGTGCCAGGGCCCGATCACGGTAGAGTGGTGGCATGCGTCTGCTGCGGTGACCGGACCGCCCGCATGAAACCCCAAGGAGAGCATTCCGACCGTGGCTGCCCAGAAGAAGAAGGCACAAGACGAATACGGCGCGTCAGCGATCACCGTGCTCGAAGGGCTCGAGGCCGTCCGCAAACGCCCCGGCATGTACATCGGGTCCACCGGTGAGCGGGGTCTGCACCACCTCATCTGGGAGGTGGTCGACAACTCGGTGGACGAGGCGATGGCCGGTTACGCCACCAAGGTCGATGTGCGGCTCCTGGATGACGGCAGCGTGGAGGTCACCGACGACGGGCGCGGCATTCCGGTGGCGATGCACGCCACCGGCGCCCCCACCGTCGACGTGGTGATGACCCAGCTGCACGCCGGCGGCAAGTTCGGCGGCGAGAACAGCGGCTATACCGTCAGCGGTGGGCTGCACGGTGTCGGTGTGTCGGTGGTCAACGCGCTGTCCACCCGGCTGGAAGTCAACATCAAACGCGACGGGCACGAGTGGTTCCAGTACTACGACCGCGCGGTGCCCGGCACCCTCAAACAGGGCGAGGCCACCAAGAAAACGGGAACCACCATCAGGTTCTGGGCGGACCCGGACATCTTCGAAACCCTCGAGTACGACTTCGAGACCGTCGCGCGCCGCCTGCAGGAGATGGCGTTCCTGAACAAGGGTCTGACGATCAACCTCACCGACGAGCGGGTGGAGCAGGACGAGGTCGTCGACGAGGTGGTCAGCGATACGGCCGACGCGCCCAAGTCGGCGCAAGAGAAGGCGGCCGAATCGACCGCGCCGCACAAGGTCAAGCACCGCACCTTCCACTACCCCGGCGGCCTGGTCGACTTCGTCAAACACATCAACCGCACGAAAAGCCCGATCCAGCAGAGCGTCATTGACTTCGACGGCAAGGGCGCCGGCCACGAGGTCGAAATCGCCATGCAGTGGAACGGCGGCTACTCGGAGTCGGTGCACACGTTCGCCAACACGATCAACACCCACGAGGGCGGCACCCACGAGGAGGGCTTCCGAAGCGCGTTGACGTCGGTGGTGAACAAATACGCCAAAGACAAGAAGCTGCTGAAGGAAAAGGACGCCAACCTCACCGGCGACGACATCCGGGAAGGCCTGGCGGCGGTCATTTCCGTCAAGGTCGCCGAACCGCAGTTCGAGGGCCAGACCAAGACCAAGTTGGGCAACACCGAGGTCAAGTCGTTCGTGCAGAAGGTGTGCAACGAACAGCTGACGCACTGGTTCGAGGCGAATCCCTCTGAAGCGAAAACCGTTGTCAACAAAGCGGTGTCGTCGGCGCAGGCCCGCATCGCGGCCCGTAAAGCGCGGGAACTGGTGCGTCGCAAGAGCGCCACCGATCTCGGCGGGCTGCCCGGCAAGCTCGCCGACTGCCGCTCCACCGACCCGCGCAAGTCCGAACTGTATGTGGTGGAGGGAGATTCGGCCGGCGGCTCGGCCAAGAGCGGCAGGGACTCGATGTTCCAGGCCATCCTTCCGCTGCGCGGCAAGATCATCAACGTCGAGAAGGCGCGCATCGACCGGGTGCTGAAAAACACCGAGGTTCAGGCGATCATCACCGCGCTTGGCACCGGCATCCACGACGAGTTCGACATCACCAAGCTGCGTTATCACAAGATCGTGTTGATGGCCGACGCCGACGTTGACGGCCAACACATTTCGACGCTGCTGTTGACGTTGTTGTTCCGATTCATGCGGCCGCTGATCGAGAACGGCCACGTGTTTTTGGCACAGCCGCCGCTGTACAAGTTGAAGTGGCAGCGCAGCGATCCCGAATTCGCTTACTCCGACCGCGAGCGCGACGGCCTGCTCGAGGCCGGGCTGAAGGCCGGCAAGAAGATCAACAAGGAAGACGGCATTCAGCGCTACAAGGGTCTGGGTGAGATGGACGCCAAGGAGTTGTGGGAAACCACGATGGACCCAAACGTGCGGGTACTGCGCCAGATCACCCTCGATGACGCCGCGGCCGCCGACGAATTGTTCTCCATCCTGATGGGCGAGGACGTCGACGCGCGCCGGAGTTTCATCACCCGCAACGCCAAAGACGTTCGCTTCCTTGATGTCTGATTCGATTTCGCACGATCTAACCCGAGGATCACATGACTGACACCACGCTGCCACCCGGTGGCGAAGCCGGCGACCGGATCGAACCCGTCGACATTCAGCAGGAGATGCAGCGCAGCTATATCGACTACGCGATGAGCGTTATCGTGGGCCGCGCACTACCGGAAGTGCGCGACGGCCTCAAGCCGGTGCACCGCCGAGTGCTGTACGCGATGTTCGATTCCGGGTTTCGGCCGGACCGCGGACACGCGAAATCCGCACGCTCCGTTGCCGAGACGATGGGCAACTATCACCCGCACGGCGACTCGTCGATCTACGACACCCTGGTGCGGATGGCGCAGCCGTGGTCGCTGCGGTATCCGTTGGTCGACGGACAGGGCAACTTCGGTTCGCCGGGCAACGATCCGCCGGCCGCGATGCGCTATTGTCTTACCGGCAATTCGTTGGTGCGCTTGCCATTTGGGCGATCGGTGCGAATCGGCGATGTCGTTCCAGGCGCCTGGCCGGATTCGGACAACGCGGTCGAGCTAAAGGTCCTTGATCGCCACGGCAACCCTGTGCTGGCCGACCGGCTGTTCCACTCCGGCGACCATCAGACCTACACCGTGCGCACGGCCGAGGGCTATGAAGTCACCGGGACTTCAAACCACCCATTGCTGTGCCTGGTTGATGTCGCGGGTGTGCCCACGCTGCTCTGGAAGCTAATAGAAGAGATCCGGCCCGCCGACCACGTCGTTCTGCAGCGGACGCCGCCGGTGGAGTTGGGGCCGGCGGAGTGGCATGACGTGATGGAAGCGCTTTTGTTGGGCGCGTTCATCAGCGAGGGTTTCGTCTCCGAGAGACGCGCCGGATTCAACAACTGCGACCGGGACTACTTCAACATGGTCGTCGGCGCCTATGACGCGGTTGTCGGAGGCCGGCGCTACGTATCGTCGCGGGCGATCGCGTCCGGCTCGGTACTGCACGAGCTCGACATACAGAATCTGACGGAGCTGAAGAAGACACGGCTCGGGGGCCTGGGTGGGCAGCGGTCGGCCGCGAAAGCGATCCCTGACTGGTTGTGGCAATCCCCGGCGGCGGTTAAGCGGGCGTTTCTGCAAGCGCTCTTCGAGGGCGACGGCTCCTGTTCTGAGCTGCCGCGCAACACGATTCAGATCTCGTACTCCAGCCGCAGCGAGCGATTGGCGGGCGATGTGCAGCAGATGCTGCTGGAATTCGGCATCGTCTCCAAGCGCTACCGGTTTGCGGTTGGCGAGCACAAGGTCGTAATCACCAATCGCGCTCAGGCCGAAATGTTTGCAGCGCAAGTGGGTTTCGGTGGTGCCAAGCAAACCAAGCTGACGACCATCCTGAAAGCCATGCCAGCTTGCGCTGGCATGGACGCAGACCACGTCCCAGGGTTGGCCACATTTATTCGCAAGCACTGCGGTAGCCGCTGGGTCGACAAAGATTGGTTGAACCGCCACAACATCGACCGGCTATCGCGGTGGCGTCGCGACGGGGACCAGATCCTGTCCCGCATCGCCGACCCCGACGTCCGTGCCATCGCAACCGAGCTCACTGACGGCCGGTTCTACTTCGCCAAAGTCGCCTCCGTGACCGAGGCGGGCATCCAGCCGGTGTACAGCCTGCGCGTTGACACCGATGACCACGCCTTCCTCACGAATGGTTTCATCAGCCACAACACCGAAGCGCGGCTGACCCCGCTCGCGATGGAGATGCTGCGCGAAATCGACGAGGAGACAGTCGATTTCATCCCCAACTACGACGGCCGGGTGCAGGAACCGACCGTGCTGCCGAGCCGGTTCCCCAACCTGCTGGCCAACGGGTCGGGTGGCATCGCGGTCGGCATGGCGACCAACATCCCGCCGCACAACCTGCGGGAGCTCGCCGAAGCCGTCTACTGGTGCCTGGACAACCACGAGGCGGACGAGGAAGCGACCCTGGCCGCAGTCCGGGAGCGGGTCAAGGGTCCCGACTTCCCCACCCACGGTCTGATCGTCGGCTCCCAGGGCATCCACGACGCGTACACCACCGGTCGCGGATCGATCCGGATGCGCGGAGTCATTGAGATAGAAGAAGATTCGCGCGGCCGCACGTCGATCGTCATCACCGAGTTGCCGTATCAGGTCAACCACGACAACTTCATCACGTCGATCGCAGAGCAGGTCCGCGACGGCCGGCTCACCGGCATCGCCAACATTGAGGACCAATCCAGCGACCGCGTCGGCCTGCGCATCGTGGTCGAGATCAAGCGCGACGCGGTGGCCAAGGTGGTGCTGAACAACCTCTACAAGCACACCCAACTGCAGACCAGCTTCGGCGCCAACATGTTGTCCATCGTCGACGGGGTGCCGCGCACGCTGCGCCTCGACCAGATGATCCGTTATTACGTTGCGCACCAACTCGACGTCATCGTCCGGCGCACCACCTACCGGCTGCGCAAGGCCAACGAACGCGCCCACATCCTGCGCGGCTTGGTCAAGGCGCTCGACGCGCTCGACGAGGTGATCGCCTTGATCCGGGCGTCGGAGACCGTCGACATCGCCCGGGCCGGCTTGATCGAGCTGCTCGACATCGACGACATCCAGGCCCAGGCCATCCTCGACATGCAGCTGCGACGCCTGGCAGCCCTGGAGCGCCAGCGCATCGTCGACGACCTGGCCAAGATCGAGGCCGAGATCGCCGACCTGGAAGACATCCTGGCCAAGCCGGAGCGGCAGCGCGGGATCGTGCACGACGAGCTCGCCGAGATCGTCGACAAGCACGGCGACGACCGTCGCACCCGGATCATCGCGGCCGACGGTGACGTCAACGACGAGGACCTGATCGCCCGCGAAGACGTTGTCGTCACCATCACTGAGACGGGATACGCCAAGCGCACCAAGACCGACCTCTACCGCAGCCAAAAGCGCGGCGGCAAGGGCGTGCAGGGCGCCGGGCTGAAGCAGGACGACATCGTCGCGCACTTCTTCGTGTCCTCGACCCACGACTGGATCCTGTTCTTCACCACGCAGGGCCGGGTGTATCGGGCCAAGGCCTACGAACTCCCCGAAGCCTCCCGCACGGCGCGCGGTCAGCACGTGGCCAACCTGCTGGCCTTCCAGCCGGAGGAGCGCATCGCGCAGGTCATCCAGATCCGCAGCTACGAGGACGCGCCGTACCTGGTGCTGGCCACGCGCAACGGCCTGGTGAAGAAGACGAAGCTGACCGACTTCGACTCCAACCGTTCGGGCGGAATCGTGGCCGTCAACCTGCGTGACGGCGACGAGCTGGTCGGCGCGGTGCTGTGTTCGTCCGAGGACGACCTGCTGCTGGTGTCGGCCAACGGGCAGTCCATCCGGTTCTCGGCGACCGACGAGGCCCTGCGCCCGATGGGCCGCGCCACCTCGGGCGTGCAGGGCATGCGGTTCAACGCCGACGATTACCTGTTGTCGCTGAACGTGGTCCGCGAAGGCACCTACCTCCTCGTCGCCACGTCCGGCGGTTACGCCAAACGCACCGCGATCGAGGAGTACCCGGTGCAGGGCCGCGGCGGCAAGGGCGTCCTCACGGTGATGTACGACCGTCGGCGCGGCAGGTTGGTCGGCGCGCTGATCGTCGACGAGGACAGCGAGCTCTACGCGATCACCTCCGGAGGGGGCGTGATCCGCACGGCGGCACGCCAGGTCCGCAAGGCGGGACGGCAGACCAAGGGCGTCCGGCTGATGAACCTGGGCGAGGACAACACGCTGTTGGCCATCGCGCGCAACGCCGAGGAAGCCGCCGACGAGGTCGTCGGGGACGCCGACGAGGGCGAGGACGCGCAGAGCTAGGCAGGTAACGATGCGGGCAAGCGGGGGTCCGCCTGAGCGCCCGGCCAACTAGACTCGGCCCGACGGGCGATGCGGACCCAGCGGAGGTCCTCTCAACGGGCCGGGGTCGAGCCGGGCAATAGACTCGGCGCGACCAGACATAATGCGACTGCCACCGCAGAAGATCTAAGGAGTCGGGGTGACCTCACCGAACGAGCCGGGCGCCCCCAAACAGGGCGACGGCCTGAATGGGGACGGCGCGGCCGAGCGTGCCGGTGTGCACCGCGCGGCGCCGGCGCAGACCGGCCGGGCGCCTGACGCCGGTGAGTCGCCACCACGGCCGCGCGCCGCCCGGCCATCCGCCCCGACGCATCGCGAGCCCGAATCGCACGCCGAGCCGCGGCCGGCCGCGGCTCCCACCAGCGCCGATGCCCGGCTCAACCGCTTCATTTCCGGCGGGTCCGCGCCCGGGGCCGGCGCGGCCCCGCGTGGGAAGCCATACGAATTCGACCCCGCGCCGCCACGCGGCGACGGGCCGCCCGCCGAGGCCTACGCCAGCGAGTTGCCCGATCTGTCCGGGCCCCTTCCACGATCGCCGCAGCGCAAGCCCGCCCCGGCGCGCAGCGCCGAGACGCCGAGCCCCGCCGTTTCGGCCAGGTCCACGAATGCGGACGCCAACGAAGGCCGCGAAAACCGGGTCCAGGTGTCGCGGCGAACCCGCGGTCCCGTTCGTGCCAGCATGCAGATCCGGCGGATCGATCCCTGGAGCACGCTGAAGGTGTCCCTGCTGCTCTCGGTCGCGCTGTTCTTCGTGTGGATGATCGCGGTGGCGTTCCTGTACCTCGTGCTCGGCGGCATGGGCGTGTGGGCCAAGCTGAACAGCAACGTCGGCGACCTGTTGAACAACACCAGCGGCAGCAGCGGCGAATTGGTATCCAGCGGCACGATCTTCGGCGGCGCGGTGCTGATCGGCTTGGTCAACATCGTCCTGCTGACCGCGATGGCCACCATCGCCGCGTTCGTCTACAACCTGGCCACTGATCTGATCGGCGGCATCGAAGTCACACTGGCGGACCGCGACTAGTGGGCCGACACCATCGGACTAGTGCCGATCACGCGGTTTTGGGGGTCCGGCGACGATTGCGGTAATCTCGTCGCTCGGCCGTACGCGAGTGCGGGCCTGTAGCTCAGGCGGTTAGAGCGCTTCGCTGATAACGAAGAGGTCGGAGGTTCGAGTCCTCCCAGGCCCACAACCATGTGCCCGTCCAGACGTTGCGTAAGGCTTGCATTGCCACTGGCACTGGCCGCTGTAGCGGCGGCGGTGGTGCGGTCACGACGCGGGGTCGAGGTCTGGCACGTGGCGGTGGCTGATCCTGCCGATCAACCACCCAGCCACGATGAGGGGCCTTAGCTCAGTTGGTAGAGCACCGCCTTTGCAAGGCGGGTGTCAGGGGTTCGATTCCCCTAGGCTCCACAGATCAGGTGTATGACCTCGGCTGATGCTTGACATATTGCCTTCGGGTGATGCCTGACAGTGTTTCGGCTGATGCTTGACAGTTACTTCGGCTGATCCTTGACACTCCTTCGATGAGGGAGTTGAGCGTGGCCGAGCAGAGGTATCAGGCCGTGTTGGCGGTGATCAGTGACGGGTTGTCGATTTCGCTGGTCGCCGAAAAGGTGGGAGTGTCGCGTCAAACGCTGCACTCGTGGTTGGCCCGCTATGAGGCCGAGGGCCTCGAGGGGTTGGCGGATCGGTCGCATCGGCCGGTGTCGTGTCCGCATCAGATGCCGGCGGCGGTGGAGGCCGAGCTGTTGGAGCTGCGCCGGTCGCGACCGTATTGGGGGCCGCGGCGGCTGGTATTCGAGCTGGATAAGCGCGGAGTAGTGCCGGTGCCCTCGGAGTCGGCGGCCTATCGGGCCTTGCTGCGGGCGGGCATGATCGACCCGAGTGTGCGGGATCGGCGCGCGCGCAAGTGGAAACGCTGGGAGCGCGGCGCGCCGATGGAGTTGTGGCAGATGGATGTCGTGGGCGGGTTTCCGCTGGCCGATGGAACGAGCGCGAAGGCGTTAACCGGGATTGATGACCATTCCCGGTTCTGTGTGTCGGCGAAGTTGATGGCGCGCGAACGCACGCGCGCGGTCTGCGACGGGCTGCGGGGGGCGTTGGCGGCCTATGGAAGCCCGGAGCAGCTGCTCACCGACAACGGCAAAGTGTTCACCGGCCGATTTTCTCACCCACCGGTCGAGGTGCTCTTTGATGCGATTTGTCGCGAGCACGGTATCGAGCATCTGCTGACCCAACCCAGAAGCCCGACCACAACCGGCAAGATCGAGCGGTTTCACCGCAGCCTGCGCGCTGAATTCCTCAGCGCTGGTAAGCCTTTCACCAGCCTCGCGACTGCCCAGCGGGCATTGGATGAATGGGTCGACTACTACAACAACACCCGTCCGCACCAATCGCTGGACATGGCAACGCCCGCCGAACGATTCACCGTGAGCGCGCCGCTTAGACCCGCTTCGGCGGCGATGGCCCCGCGCGAGGATCGCACCGGTGATAACTGGGTCAGCCGCCGTGTGACGACCAACGGGGTGGTCAGCGTGGCCTGGCAACAGGTCTGCGTCGGCGCCCACCATGCCGGATCACGCTGCGACGTTCACGTCGACGGTGAGCTGCTGCGCTTTTTCATCGGCGACGATCTGGTCAAGACCGCCGCGCGAACCAGCCGCGGCGAGGTAAGAAACAAGCGGGCCTTCCGCACCCGCGAACAGGCCTAACCACTAACCCAGAGTGTCAAGGATCAACTGAAACAGAAACGTCAACCATCAACCGACTCTGAACACTCCACAGATCAGGCGTCTTGCCGCGATCACCCGGCCGCCGGTGCGTCTGTCTTACGCTACGGCGATTGTCCGGAATTTCCAGTCGACTCGTAGGTGCGTGGATACGCTTTGCGTATGCCGGGGGGCTCGACGATCTAGCTGACGCGGCCGCCTACCGGAGCATAGCGCTGATCGGAGGTGCGGAATGTCGTTTGTCATCGCAATTCCTGACGAGATTGCTTCAGCCGCAACGGATTTTGCAAAAATCGGCACCACAGTCAGCGCGGCCAATGCGGCCGCATCTACCTCGACCGCAGAGGTACTGTCGGCCGGTGCCGATGAGGTGTCGGCCGCGATTGCGTCGCTGTTTGGCGAGTACGGGCAGGCCTATCAGGCCGTCGGTGCCCGGGCGGCGGCGTTGCATGAGCAGTTGGTGCAGGCATTGGGCGTGAGCGCGGCCGCGTATGCCGGCAGCGAGGCGGCCAACGTGTCGCCATTACAGACCACCGCGCAGGACCTGCTCGACGTGATCAACACCCCCACCGAATTGCTGCTGCAGCGACCGCTGATCGGCAATGGCACCAACGGGGCGCCCGGGACGGGACAGAACGGCGGCGCCGGCGGCATCCTGTGGGGCAATGGCGGCAACGGTGGGTCTGGCGCCGGGGGCCAAAACGGCGGCACCGGCGGGGCCGCGGGCCTCTTCGGCAACGGCGGTGTGGGTGGCGCCGGCGGGACGGTCAACGTGGCGGGCGGCACCGGCGGCACCGGGGGCGCGGGCGGCACCGGTGGCCTGCTTTACGGCAATGGCGGCGCGGGTGGGATCGGTGGGGTAAACGAATTTATCAACGGCAATGCCGGCAACGGCGGCGTTGGCGGTAACGCGATCGGATTGTTCGGCGCCGGTGGCAGCGGAGGGGCCGGCGGTATATCCAACGATGGCGTTAACCCCGGTGGGGTCGCTGGTAGCGGCGGTAGCGGCGGCCACGGTGGCCTGCTCTTCGGGGCGGGTGGCGACGGCGGCGACGCCGGATTCGGCCGGGTTGGCAACGTGGGCGGGTCAGGCGGAGCCGGTGGAATGCTGTGGGGCGATGGCGGCGACGGTGGTGATGGCTCCCTGGGTCTTGCCGGAGGCGACGGCGGCAACGCCGGGGTGATCGGAAACGGCGGTGCCGGAGGAACGGGCGGCGGCCTCTTTAGCGCGGCGGGAAGCGGTGGCCCCGGCGGTGCAGGGGGCAGCGGTGGGCTCCTTGCCGGCAACGGCGGTCACGGTGGCACCGGCGGGCAGGCGATATTCGGCACTCCTGGCGCTGGGGGTGCGGGCGGCAACGCGGTGGGGCTGTTCGGCAACGGCGGGGACGGCGGCGAAGGCGGCGCGGCGGGTACATTCCCCGGCGGTCCCGGCGGTGCCGGCGGCAGCGGCGGGATCATCTTGGGAGCGGCGGGAACCGACGGAGCGACCGGGGCGCATTTATAGGGCGGCAAGAGCCCTGCCTAGAGGTCCGCACCTTCGGCCAAGTAGATGACTCGGTACCAGCGCCTCGGCGGCGTTGCCCGCATGTCGTAGTCCTCGGTGGCAAGCAAGGATTCCAAGCGCACGTCGGTCAGATGCGGATTCGCCACGCGGACATGGTCTTCGAGCGCCGCCTCCAGCGCATCGCCACTGAGGGTCGCGTCCGCGAGCGCCCTGCCCTCATACCTGGTCCAAGTCACGCCCTACATCCTCTCCGGAGCCGAGGAAGCGTTGCACCAGGGCGCGTTCGGCGGCCGGGTCTTTGACGGGCCAGCACCACAGCGCCAGGAAGACGCGAATCAGCCCCAACGCGGCCAGCGGGTCGTCGTTGTCGGGCCCCAGCATTTCGGCTGCGAGGCCGGTGACGGTGGGTGAGTTGACGACCCATTCGCTGACGGGGTTCGCATGGATCGACTGCATGAGCTGGGCCAGCGGATCCGACCGCAGCCGTTGTAGCGCGATGATCGTGGCGGTCACGACGCGGTCGGGGCCCCGAAGATCCTTGACGGCTTCCCGCGTGGCGTCGACGATGCGGGCGGCTTGGATGGCGACGACGGCATCGCGGATGGCCGTCTTGCCCCCGGCGTGCCGGTAGATCGTCGCTGGCGAGCAATGCACTTTGGCCGCCAAGGCTTCGATCGTGAAGCCCTCGTATCCCTTGCGCGAGATGAGATCGGCGGCCGCGGCGAAAATCCGTTCGGTGGCCGCACCGCGGCGATCGCGTCCCACCAACCAGTCGTCGCGCGCCATCCACCCATGCTCCAACACATCGCGGCCCGCAGAAATACTTCTCTCATAGTGAGAATTTTCCATGCAGATTTCTCAGACTAATGCGCTGCTGGCGGAGGGTGGGCGCGGTCAGCCCCGGCCGGCGCCGGGCGCAGGCGCCCCTCAACATCGTCCTGGCCCGTTGACTGCGCAGGTCGGCGCGTCGAGCCTTAACGTGTGCCCGTCCTGGACAAACCGATCGAGCTCCTCGGCGCCGAGGCCCTGCAAGATCCGTATTCGCTGTATGAGCGCATGCGTGGCGAAGCTCCGGTGCAGCGCATCGGCGAGTCCGTCTTCTACGCCGTATGCGGCTGGGACGCGGTGCAGGAGGCGGTCGAGCGCGTGGACGACTTCTCGTCAAACCTCACCGCCACCCTGGTTTTCCAGGAGGACGGCACCGTTACCCCGTTCGACATGGGGCCGGCAGGAGGCGCCGCCCACGCGCTGGCCACCGCCGATGATCCGGTGCACGCGGCGCATCGCAAGATCCTGTTGCCGCATTTGTCGGCCAAGCGGGTGCGCATCATCGAGGAGTTCGCCGCCGCCACCGCCGACCGATTGTGGGAGCAGAGCCTCGACAACGGCCAGATCGAATGGATGAGCGCCATCGCGAACCGGCTGCCGATGATGGTGGTCGCCCGGCTGCTGGGCTTGCCGGAGGACGACGTCGACAAACTCATTCGACTCGGCTACGCCACCACCACGCTGCTCGACGGGATCGTCACCTCCGAACAACTCGAAGGGGCGTTCGCGGCTGCGCTGGAACTGTCCGGGTATGTCACGGAACATTTCGAAAAGGCCAGCGACAGCGGTGAATTCGGCCTGATCGCCGACCTGGCGGCGCGCTGCGCGTCAGGCGAACTCGACCAATTACCGGCAATGGGCATCATGATGACGCTCTTCAGCGCCGCCGGAGAATCGACGGCGTCGCTGCTGGGCAGCGCCGCGTGGATTCTCGCCGATCGTCCCGCGATCCAGCGGCGGCTCCGCGAAAAGCCGGAACTGCTAAGCGCTTTCATCGAGGAGACGTTGCGCCTCGAGTCGCCGTTCCGCGGCCATTACCGGCACGTGTGGCGCGACACCACGCTGGCCGGGGTCGAGGTACCGGCCGATTCCCATTTGCTGCTGATGTGGGGAGCGGCCAACCGCGACCCGGCGCACTTCGACGCGCCGAACGAATTCCGCCTCGATCGCGCCGGCGCCAAGGGCCACCTGGCATTCGGCAAGGGCGTGCACTTTTGCGTGGGCGCCGCACTGGCCCGCCTCGAAGCCCAGATCGTCTTGCGCAAACTGTTGGAGCGCACCGACTGGATCGACGCGATCGACGTCGGCGACTGGCTGCCCAGCATCCTGGTCCGGCGCCGCAAAAGCCTGCGGTTGGCCGTCAGCTGATTACGGACGCGGCTGCACGTCGACGCTCGGCGGCAGGGGCGACGGCTCCTCGGCGGCACGCATCGAGCGCCGCACGACGCTGAACGCGACCGCGCCGCCGGCCACGACTACGACGGCGGCCCCGGCGATCACCCAAGGCCGCGGCCTGCGGCGCCGGGCTCGGCGCGCCTCCTGCAGCGCCTGGGGTAACCCGGAGACCACCTCCTGCGCGGCGGCCAACTCCTGCACGAGTGTCTCTTGGGCCGCGGCGATTTCGCGCGCGAGCCGACCCTCGCGGTAACGGCGACGAAGACCCGAAGCGGTCGACTGCGCGCCGTGGACACTCAGCCCGACGACACCCCGGGTGACATCGACCGGTCCCACCGCCGAGTAGGTCAGCCCGCGGGCCAATCGCTCCCGCGGGGTCAGCCGGGTTTCCGTCTTCGCGCTCATCTGCCGCCCTTCTGTCCGCTGGTGCGCCCGGCCCTATATGTGCGCACCCGGGCTCGGTACCGGGTGCGTGCGAGGCCGCGCGTAATGGCAGACTCTAGCCCCGTGACTAACAGCCCCATTCAGACCGCCACCGCAACGCTGCACACCAACCGCGGAGACATCAAGGTTGCCCTGTTCGGAAACCACGCGCCCAAGACCGTCGCCAACTTCGTCGGCCTGGCGCAGGGCACCAAGGAGTACTCCACCCAGAACGCCTCGGGTGGCCCGTCGGGCCCGTTTTACGACGGCGCGGTCTTTCACAGGGTGATCAGGGGCTTCATGATCCAGGGCGGCGACCCGACCGGTACCGGACGCGGCGGTCCGGGCTACAAGTTCGCCGACGAGTTCCACCCCGAGCTGCAGTTCGACAAGCCATACCTGTTGGCGATGGCGAACGCGGGCCCGGGCACCAACGGATCGCAATTCTTCATCACCGTCGCCCAGACGCCGCACTTGAACCGGCGCCACACGATCTTCGGCGAAGTGACCGACCCCGATTCGCAAAAGGTGGTCGACGCGATCGCGACGACCGCCACCGACGGCAACGACCGCCCGACCGAGGCCGTCGTCATCGAGTCGATAACGATCTCCTAAGGGCAGCGCCCGCTCAGCGCCGACTACCACCCGCGTAGCCGGCGTCCGTCAGCGCGTCGAGCACCTTCAACGGGTCGGTCCCGAGGTCCCAGCGGTTCAAGATCACCAGTCCGCCGTTGACCGTTTCGACCTCGAGCAGCCGCACGGTGCGCGCGTGACGGCGGAACTCGGTGATCCGGATGATCTTGATGTCGGAGTGCCGCAATACCTGCGTCCGGAACCAGCCGCGCAGCGCCAGGCCGGCCGGGGTAATTGCCAGCTTCGGGCGCGCATGCCACGTCATGCCCGCAAACAAGATCAACCCCGCCGCGGCAATCCCGGTCAGAATGCGGCCGGGCGGGTCTGTGACTAGGGTCACACAAGCGGTAGCCATCAAAACCCCGACGGCCCCGCAACCTGCGATTCCGGCCGCGGGCGGCGCCCATTCTGTTTGCTGCATGGGCCGCCTAACCCCTCCCACCACTGCCAACGCGCTTATCCACAAGCGCTATCAACAGTGGGGATAAATCACACGCGTGTGATTGGTTGCTCTCGACGTTGCTGAGCCAGTTACAGAAACACCCCAAGATGAATTCATTACCTCGGCGGGGTTGGTCAGTGCCAGCGCATCGTGAGCAACAACCCGGTGATCATGAAAGCGAACGCGATAGCGTAGTTCCACGGGCCGAGTTGCGCCATCCAATTCAGAGCGGCCGGCGCCTGGCTTCCGACGGCGGCCAATTGGAACACCATCAGCCAGACCAGCCCGATCAACATGAGGCCGACAAACAGACAAACGAACCACACGCTGGACGGTCCGACCTTCACTTTCACCGGTGTGCGGCTGACCGCGCTGACGGTGAAGTCGTTCTTCTTACGGACCTTCGACTTGGGCATTTGAATACCTCGGCATTACCTGAACAACGGGACGGGATGCGACGATAACGATGGCAGCTGCACGCATAGCTCGGCTACGAGACTAACTCACCTGGCACGGGGACCAGGAAATGGAGACTCGATGATTGACACGCGCCGCTCACCATGGCGCTTTGGGGTCCCGCTGGTGTGCGTGCTGGCCGGGTTGCTGCTCGCCGCCACGCACGGGGTGTCCGGCGGCGCCGAGATCCGCCGCAGCGATGCACCGCGCCTGGTCGACCTGGTGCGCGAGGCGCAGTCGTCGGTCGATCGGCTCCGGGCCCAGCGCGACGAGCTGGCCAACAAGATCGACTCCGCTCACGGCCGGTCGACGGACACCGCGCTCAAGGCGATGCTGCGACGCTCCGCGGAGCTGGCCGGCGAGGCGGGGCTGGACCCGGTGCACGGGCCGGGTCTGGTCGTGACCCTCCAGGACGCACAGCGCGACGCCAACGGCCGCTTCCCCCGCGATGCATCACCCGACGATCTGGTCGTGCACCAGCAGGACATCCAGGCCGTCCTGAACGCGTTATGGAGCGCCGGCGCGGAGGCGATCCAGATGCAAGACCAGCGGATCATTGCGACCTCGGTGCCGCGCTGCGTGGGTAACACGCTGCTACTCAACGGCCGCACCTACAGCCCGCCCTACACGATCACCGCGATCGGCGACGCGTCGGCCATGCAGGCCGCCCTGGCCGCCGCTCCCCTGGTCATCCTCTACAAGCAGTACGTGGTCCGGTTCGGCCTCGGCTATCGCGAAGAGGTCAAGCCCGACGTGCGGATTGCCGGCCATTCCGAACCGGTCCGGACGCACTTCGCGCAGCCGGCGGGCCCGGTGGGCTACTGAACCGGACGGTACCCTGACACGATGCGGATCCTGGTCGTCGACAACTACGACAGCTTCGTGTTCAACCTGGTGCAGTACCTCGGCCAGCTTGGCGTCGAGGCCGACGTCTGGCGCAACGACGACGCCCGCCTCTCCGACCAGACGGCCGTCGCGGCGCAGTTCGACGGCGTGCTGCTCAGCCCGGGACCGGGCACCCCGGAACGCGCGGGCGCGTCGATCGGCCTGGTTCGCGCGTGCGCCCAGCAGCGCACCCCGCTGCTGGGGGTCTGCCTCGGACATCAGGCGATCGGCGTCGCGTTCGGTGCCACCGTGGACCGCGCGCCGGAGTTGTTGCACGGCAAGACGAGCAGCGTATTTCACACCAATGTTGGTGTGCTGCGGGGGCTTCCGGATCCGTTCACGGCGACCCGGTACCACTCGCTGACGATCCTGCCCGAATCGCTGCCCGCGGTGCTGGAGGTGACGGCCCGCACCCGCAGCGGCGTGATCATGGGCGTGCGCCACACCGAGTTGCCGATCCACGGTGTCCAGTTCCATCCGGAGTCGATCCTCACCGAGGGCGGGCACCGCATGCTGGCGAACTGGCTTGGCTACTGCGGCTGGACGCACGACGACATGCTGGTGCGCCGCCTGGAAAACGAGGTCCGGGCCGCGGTCCGGCCCTATTTCCCGGACGCGGAGAACAACCCGCCGGCGGCTACTGGCCGAACTTCAGCGTGATGATCCCGTCCCGATTGCACCCGGCCCCGGCCGGCGGGTTCTGGTAGACGACCCGGTGCGACTGGGACCCGCCGGCGTCGACGTCGGGCCCCTTGTCCAGCCCCCCTGTCCAGCCCAGCGCGCGCAACCGCGGTTCGGCGTCCGTCCAGAACATGCCGGTCAGGTCGGGCATCACGAACTGGTTGCCCTTGGACACCTGAATCTCGATGATCGAGTCCACCGGAACCATCTGGCCCTTGGGCGGATTCGTGCCGATCACCTCACCGGCGGGCCGGGGGCTGTCCACCTGCGCCTGGGTGACTTTCGTGAAGCCATAGACCGTCAGGTTCTTCTGCGCGACGTCAACCGTCTGGCCGGCGACGTCGGGGACCTGCTTGTTCTCCGGTCCGGAGCCGACGATGACGGTGATCACGTTGGTGATCGCCGATGTCTGGTTGGCCGGCGGGTTGGTCCCGATGACCTTGCCCAGCAGCTCGGGGGTCGACGGGGAGTTCGCCTGCTTGAACTTGCTGAATCCGGCGGACTTCAGCTTGCTGACCGCGTCGCCGTAGCTCAGCGAGGAGACGTCGGGGACCTCGCGCTGCTCGGGGCCGGTGGACACGTTGATGGTGATCTCGTCGCCGGCGCTCACCGACGCGTTGGCGGCGGGGTCGGTGCCGATGACGTGGTCGGGCGGAACCGTCGAGTCGGGCTTCTGCAGGGTGCGCGTCTTGAAGCCCCGGTTTTGCAGTGCGGCAATGGCATCGGCGGACACCTGCCCGCGCATGTCGGGCACCTGGACATCACGGGTGCTGCCACCGAACGTGTTGAAGGCGATGACCACGACGATGGTCAGCACCGCCAGCACGGCGACCGCGACGACCCAGCGGCCGATGGAACCGCCGCGATCGCGGTCGGTGTCGTCGAGGGCCTGGCGCGGCAGCGGGTCGGTGCGCGGCCCGTGACCGGGGCCCGTCGAGGACAGGAACGAACTGCGCTCGGCGTCGGTGAGCACCTTGGGCGCCTCGGGTGGCTCACCGTTGTGCACCCGTACCAGGTCGGCGCGCATCTCGGCCGCGGTCTGGTAACGGTTCTCCGGGTTCTTGGCCAGCGCCTTGAGCACGACGGCGTCGAGGTCGGCGGAGATGCCCTCGTGCCGCTTCGACGGCGGCACCGGATCCTCGCGGACATGCTGGTAGGCGACCGCGACGGGTGAGTCACCCGTGAAAGGCGCTTCGCCGGTGAGGATTTCGTAGAGGACGCAGCCCAGCGAATAGACATCCGAGCGGGCGTCGACGGACTCCCCGCGGGCCTGTTCGGGTGACAGATATTGGGCAGTCCCGATCACGGCCGCGGTCTGGGTGACGCTGTTGCCGCTGTCGGCGATGGCACGCGCGATGCCGAAGTCCATCACCTTCACCGCGTTGGTGCTGCTGATCATGATGTTCGCCGGCTTGACGTCGCGGTGGATGATGCCGTTCTGGTGGCTGAAGTTCAGCGCCTGGCAGGCGTCGGCGATGATCTCGATGGCGCGCCGGGGCGGCAGCGGGCCGTCGGTGTGCACGATGTCGCGCAGGGTGACGCCGTCGACGTACTCCATCACGATGTAGGGCAGCGGGCCGGTGGGTGTTTCCGCCTCACCGGTGTCGTACACCGCGACGATGGACGGGTGGTTCAGCGCCGCGGCGTTTTGCGCCTCACGCCGGAAGCGCAGGTAGAAACTGGGATCACGGGCCAGATCGGCGCGCAGCACCTTCACCGCGACGTCGCGGTGCAAACGGACGTCGCGGGCCAGATGAACTTCAGACATGCCCCCGAAACCGAGGATCTCGCCGAGCTCATAACGGTCGGACAGGTGCTGCGGGGTGGTCATTGTGGTGTCTCATCAAGGGCCGGCAATGTGCTGGGTCCAGAGGGGGGAACCCAGTCATGTCCATGCGGCCTGCTCTGAAGTCCAGAATTACCTATGGTCCGGGGATCCGTCCAATCCAGGCGTAGACGCGGCGCGGATCCGCTGGGCGTCTTGCTCGCCGGGGGCGCCGTCGCCGGTGGCGTTCCGGTGTCGGTGACCGTCGGGGGCGCCGGCTGCTGGTTTTCGGTGCGGGAGTTGATGACGATGATCACCGCGATCAAGATGGCCAGCGCCCCCAGCACGCCGGCGGCCCACAGCAGCGCGCGCTGACCCGACGAGAACGTGCGCCGCGCCGGGGGCCGTGAACGCCCGGTCGACGGCCCGGAGCGACGGGGCGCCGCGGCGCGGCTGGGTCCGACGGCGGCGGAGCGGGTGTGCGGGCTGGACGGAATGGCGGCCGGCGAGGCGCGGCCGGGGGGCGGTGACTGGCTCGGCCGCGGCGGACGGCGACCGGCCCGGACGGCGGCGACGGCGTCGGCGAACGGTCCCCCGCTGCGATAGCGCATCTGGGGGTTCTTGACGAGGGTGATCTCGATGAGTTCCCGCACGTTGGGCGGCAGCTCGGCGGGCAGCGGCGGCGGAGGCTCCTTGATGTGCTTCATCGCCACCGTCAGCGCGCCGTCGCCGGTGAACGGGCGCTTGCCCGAAACCACCTCGTAGCCAACGACTCCCAGCGAGTAGACGTCGCTGGCGGGGGTCGCGTCGTGGCCCAGCGCCTGCTCGGGCGCGATGTATTGGGCGGTGCCCATCACCATCCCGGTCTGGGTCACGGGGGCCGCGTCGACCGCCTTGGCGATACCGAAGTCTGTGATCTTCACCTGGCCGGTAGGGGTGATCAAGATGTTGCCCGGCTTGACGTCGCGGTGCACCAGGCCGGCGGCGTGCGCGACCTGAAGGGCGCGGCCGGTCTGCTCGAGCATGTCGAGCGCGTGCCGTAACGACAGCCGTCCGGTGCGTTTGAGAACCGAGTTCAGCGGCTCCCCGTTGACCAGCTCCATCACCAGGTAGGCGGTGCGGCCCTCTCCGTCCAGCTGGCTCTCGCCATAGTCGTGGACCTGGGCGATTCCGGGGTGATTCAGCATCGCCGTGGTGCGCGCCTCGGCGCGGAACCGTTCGATGAACTCGGGGTCCTGGGAGAACTCCTGCTTGAGTACCTTGACCGCGACGCGCCGGCCCAGCCGGCTGTCGACCGCCTCCCACACCTGGCCCATGCCACCGGTGGCGATGAGGCGCTGCAGGCGGTACCGGCCAGACAGCGTCACACCAACTCGCGGGCTCATGGTCCTCCCTGTAGCGCGGCCTCGATCACCGCCCGGCCGATCGGTGCGGCGAGCGCGCCCCCGGTCGCGGACAGGCGGTCGCCGCCGTTCTCCACCAGCACCGCCACGGCAACCTTCGGCGTCTTCGCGGGCGCGAACGCGATGTACCACGCGTGCGGCGGAGTGTTACGCGGGTCGGTGCCATGCTCAGCGGTACCCGTCTTGGATGCAATCTGCACGCCGGGAATCGCCCCTTTCTGCTGTGCGACCTTCTCGGCGCCGACCATCAGCTCTGTTAGCTTAGCGGCGACCTGCGGCGACACCGCGCGGCGCTGTTGATACGGCGCGGTGGTGCTGATGTTGGAAAGGTCCGGTCCCTTGAGGCTATCGATCAGGTAGGGCTGCATCGTCACCCCGCCGTTCGCGATGGTCGCGGCGACCTGTGCGTTCTCGAGGGGGGTGAGCGCGACGTCCTTCTGGCCGATGCTGGACATTCCGAGCGCGGCGGCGTCGGGAATGATGCCGATGGTGGATTCGGCGACCTGAAGCGGGATGACGCTGGGCGTGGCGTCCAGCCCGAAGG
Source organism: Mycobacterium sp. NGS54 (assembly GCF_059812465.1). Lineage (NCBI taxonomy): Bacteria > Bacillati > Actinomycetota > Actinomycetes > Mycobacteriales > Mycobacteriaceae > Mycobacterium > Mycobacterium sp. NGS54. Next base: position 333,759 of record NZ_JCALCS010000007.1, read on the forward strand.
AGTGCGCCATGCTGCGCAGCGCATCGGCCCCGGTGAGGATGCCCAGCTGGACGAACGCGGTGTTGCAGGACAGCGCGAACGCCTGGCTGAGCGACACGGTCGGCTCGTTGCCGCACGGGGTGCCGCCGTAGTTCTCCAAGGTGGCGGTGCTGCCGGGCAGCGGAATGGACGACGCCGCAGTCAGCTGCTCGGTTTCCGTCGCGCCGGCCTGCAGCGCCGCCGCGGTGGTGACGACCTTGAACGTCGAACCGGGCGGGTAGGTCTCAGCGATGGCGCGATTGGTCATCGGATTGTCGGGGTCGTCACGAAGCCGCTGCCACGCCTGCGATTGCACCCGGGAATCGTGCGACGCCAGCTGGTTGGGGTCATAGGACGGCGACGACACCATGGCCAGAATTTTGCCGGTGGACGGCTCCAGCGCGACGACGGCGCCCTTGCACGGCCCGCCGCAGCCCTGCTGCATGGCATCCCAACCCGCTTGTTGGACCCGCGGAACGATGGTGGTGTCGACGCTGCCGCCCCGCGGGTCGCGACCGGTGAAGAAGTCGGCCAACCGGCGCCCGAACAGCCGCTCGTCGGACCCGTTCAGCACCGGATCCTCGGTTCGTTCCAGGCCCGTGCTGGAGTAGCGCAGCGAGTAGAAGCCGGTGACGGGCGCGTACACCGCGGGGTCGGGATACACCCGCAGGAAACGGAAGCGGCTGTCGGTGGCCACGGAGTACGCCAGCAGCTGGCTGCCCGCGATGATCTGGCCGCGTTGCCGCGAATACTCGTCGAGCAGCACTCGCTGGTTGCGCGGGTCGGCACGCAGCCCGTCGGCGGCGAAGACCTGCGTCATCGTGGCGTTGAGCAGCAGCAGCACGACCAACGCCATCACGGTCACCGAGATCCGGCGGAGAGAGGCGTTCATACCCGCTCAATCACCTCGGTGCCGGCCGCCGCGATCGGCGACGTGTTGCGGGCGCGGGTACGCAGGGGTCGTCTGGCGCTGTGCGAGATGCGTGCCAGGATCGCCAGCAGGATGTAGTTCGCCAACAGTGAGGACCCGCCGTAGGACATCCACGGTGTGGTCAGCCCGGTCAGCGGAATCAGCCGCGTCACGCCGCCGACGACGATGAACAGCTGGATGGCCAGCGTCGACGCCAAACCCGCGGCCAGCAGCTTGCCGAAGCTTTCGCGCGTCGCGATCGCGGTGCGCAGGCCGCGGACGATGACGATCGTGTACAGCATCAGCAGGGCCGCCAGGCCCACCAGTCCGAGCTCCTCGCCGAAAGCGGCCATGATGAAGTCCGTCGACGCCGCCGGCACCGTGTCGGGTTGGCCGTTACCCAGCCCGGTGCCGAAGATGCCCCCGGTGGCAAAGCTGAACATCGCCTGCACGAGCTGATAACCGCTGCCGTCGGGATCGGAGAACGGGTCCCACCACATCTGGACCCGGACGCGGACGTGCGCGAACAGGAAGTACGCGACAACGCTCGCCGCGCCGAAGAGCACCAGTCCGATGACGACCCAACTGAGGCGCTGGGTCGCGAGATAGACCACCACCAGAAACGACGCGTAGAGCAATAGCGAAGTGCCGAGGTCTTTTTCGAAAACCATCACCCCGATCGAGATCACCCAGGCCGCCAACAGCGGCGCGAGGTCGCGTGGCCGGGGAAGGGTCAGGCCCATGAAATGCTTGCCGACGCTGGTGAACAGACCCCGCTTGGCGATCAGCACCGCCGAGAAGAAGATCAGCAGCAGGATTTTGGAAAACTCGGCTGGCTGAATTGAGAAGCCGGGCAAGCGAATCCAGATCTTGGCGCCGTTCTGTTCGGATAGGGACGACGGTAGCACCGCGGGAATCGCCAAGAAGATCAGGCCCGCCGCTCCGCAGATGTAGCCGTAGCGGGCGAGCTGCCGATGGTCCTTCAAGAACGTGATCACCAAAGCGAAGGCTGCCACCCCGACCACGGTCCATAGCAGCTGTTGGGTGGCGCTGGGGTGTCGGCGCCCGCTCAACTCGTTGTTGACGAGGTCTAGCCGGTGAATCATCACCAGGCCAAGCCCGTTGAGCAGCGCCACAATTGGGAGCAGCAGCGGGTCGGTGTAGGGGGCGAAGCGACGGATGGCCAAGTGCGCGCTGCCGAACATGACCAGGAAGATGAGCCCGTAAGTCACCAGGTTCCAGTGCAGGTCGCGATCCTGGTTTGCCTGGACGATGAGCAGCGCGGCAACTGTGATCAGCCCGGCGAAGCACAACAACAGCAGTTCGGCGTTGCGCCGAGTGGGCAGCGGAGGGGTGACCGCGACCGGCTGGAGTTGTTGTGTGGTCATGCCACCGCCCGGCAGTCGATGCCCGGCTTAGGTGGAGGCGGCGGGAGCGCGGTCACCGTCTGGGAAGTGGTGGGCGACGTGGTCGCGGGCGCGGTGTTAGCGGGGACGCTGGTCGAGGTGGTGCCGGTGGGCGGGGTGCCGCTCGAAGTGGTAGGGGGCGCAGTGGGATTCGGCTCTGTGGTGGTGCCCGTGGTCGTCGGGGCCTGCGGTCCCGGCGGCGAGGTGGCGCGGGGTGGCGGGCAGGGTGGTAGCAGGGAGCCGGCAGACAACTCACGCAACTGTCCGATGGCGTTGTCCAGGGTTCCGGCCGGCAACCCGGCCTGAACCTGCGCGCGTTCCGGCGGGCGCAAATCCTGCAGTTGCATGAGGCGGCAGTCCAAATGACCGCCGCTCTGACCGAAACTGATCAACGACAACTCGTTGCGGGCGTTGAGACAGCCGATCAAATAGGGCTCGTGCAGGGACATGCCCAGCAGCGATCCTTGGATGCCCCGCAGGATCGACACCATGCCGTTGTATTCGGCGACGTAATAGTTGCTGCGGATGATGGCCCGGCCGATGCCCAGGCCCGCAAGGATCAGCAGCACCATAAGCGTGACGACGATGGCCATCCGTCGTCGTGACCATCGCTGGCGCCGCGCCGGTTCCTCCTGTGCCGGAACGCGTTTGGCGACCTCGTCGCGCGGCCTGATGGCCGACGCGCGCCCGGCGGAGGTGTTGGGCAGGGTGGTCAGCTGGTCGTCGTCACCGGATACCGCGCCGGCCAGAATCGGTTGGGTTTGCCCGTAGTCGTAGTCGACGACGTCGGCGACCACCACGGTGACGTTGTCCGGTCCGCCGCCTCGCAGCGCCAATTCGATCAGGCGGTAAGCACTTTCGGCAACGTCGGGGATCTGCAGCGCCTCGTGGATGGTCTCGTCGCTGACCGGGTCGGACAGTCCGTCGGAGCACAGCAGGTAGCGATCGCCGGCGCGCGCCTCGCGCATGGTCAGCGTGGGCTCGACCTCGTGGCCCGTCAGCGCCCGCATGATCAGCGATCGCTGGGGGTGGCTGTGGGCCTCTTCCCGGGTGATGCGCCCCTCGTCGACCAGGGTTTGCACGAACGTGTCGTCCTTGGTGATCTGGACCAGCTCTCCGTCGCGCAGCAAGTAGCCACGCGAGTCGCCGATGTGCACCAGCCCAATCCGGTTGCCGTCAAACAGAATTGCGGTAAGTGTGGTGCCCATCCCCTCGAGGTCGGGTTCCATCTCGACCTGCGCGGCGATCGCCGCATTGCCCGATCGCACCGCGGAGTCGAGCTTGGCCAGCAGGTCGCCGCCGGGCTCGTCGTCGTCGAGGTGGGCCAGCGCGGCGATCACCAGCTGCGAGGCCACCTCACCGGCCGCGTGACCGCCCATCCCGTCGGCCAGGGCCAGCAGCCGGGCGCCGGCGTAGACAGAATCTTCATTGTTGGCGCGTACCAGGCCGCGGTCGCTGCGGGCGGCATATCGCAGGACCAGGCTCACGGGCGCAACTCAATCGCCGTTTTGCCGATCCGAATCGGCGTTCCGATGGGAACCCTTACCGCAGTCGTCACCTTCGCCCTGTCAAGGTAAGTGCCGTTGGTCGATCCTAGATCCTCTACGTACCATTCGGAGCCGCGCTGAGACAGCCGGGCATGCCGCGTCGAGGCGTAGTCGTCGGTGAGCACCAGGGTGGAGTCGTCAGCGCGGCCGATCAACACCGGCTGCCCGCTCAGAGTGATACGAGCCCCCATCAAGGCCCCCTCGGTTACCACCAGATAGCGTGCGGCGGTGCGGCGCTGGCGTGCGGGCAACAGGGTGCCGCGCAACGCCAAACCGCGACGCACCATGACAGCCCCCGTGGGCGCGTAGATGTCGGTCCGCAGGATCCGCAACACGGACCAGATGAATACCCATAACAACATTAAAAATCCGGCGCGCGTCAGCTGCAGTACTAGTCCCTGCATCTGGCGTCCTTTCCGTCCTGGCGCCGCACCCCCGTCGCGCCCGTGACACCGAGCACATCAGCAACGTCACGATACTTGGGCGGCCGTCGCCGGGGGGCGAAGCACGCAGCTTTGAGCCCGGTGCGTCTAGTGGATGCGAACGATGATCTCCGAGTGGCCCAGACGGATGACGTCGCCGTCGGCCAGCTGCCACTCCTGTACCGGCGCGTTGTTGACGGTGGTGCCGTTCGTCGAGTTGAGGTCGGACAGGAGCGCGACCTGCCCGTCCCAGCGGATCTCCAGGTGGCGCCGCGACACCCCGGTGTCCGGCAACCGGAACTGGGCGTCCTGGCCGCGGCCGATGATGTTGGAGCCCTCGCGCAGCTGGTAGGTCCGGCCGCTGCCGTCGTCGAGCTGCAGGGTCACGGCCGTGCCGGCGGCCCCATAGCCGCCCTGGCCGTAACCGCCGTAGCCCGCGCCCGCCGGCTGCCCGTAGTCCGCCGCGCCGTAGTCGGCCGGCTGGCCGTACTCCGGGGCCTGGCCGTACTCGTAGTCGCGGTGTTGCGTCTCGGGGTATCCGCCGCCCTGCGGGGCATAGCCACCGCCCGGGACGCTCTCGGCGTATTGGGTGTAGTCGCCCGCGCCGTACTCCTGCTGACCGCCGTATCCCCCACCCTGCTGGTAGCCCTGCTCGTATCCGCCGCCCTGGTCGGGATAGGCCGGCCGCTGTTGCTCGGGCGCGCCCTGCGGGGCCGGCGGCGCATAGCCGCCCTCCTCCGGACGAGCCGGGCCGCGACCGTATTCGCCGTACCCACCGCCGTAGCCCTGCTGGCCACCGCCGGGCTGGCCGCCGCCGGGTGGGCCGTAGCCGCCACCCTGGCGGTAGCCCTGGTCGTAGCCTTGCCCGCCGTAGCCGCCGCCGGGGGCGGGCGGACGCTGCTCGTACGACGGCGGGTAGCCGCCGCCCTGCCCTTGGTCGGGGTAGCCGGCCTGTCCTTGGTAGCCGCCCTGCTCGGGGTAGCCACCTGGTGGCGGGTAGCCGCCCTGCTCGGGGTGGTAGCCACCGCGCTGTTCTTGGTAGCCGCCCTGCTCGGGGTAGCCACCTGGTGGCGGGTAGCCGCCCTGCTCCGGATAGCCGGCTTGCTCGGGGTAGCCGCCGCGCTGGTCTTGGTAGCCGCCCGGTGGGGGGTAGCCGCCCTGCTCCGGCGGGCGGGGCGGCGGGTAGCCGCCCTGCGGCGGGTAGCCACCCTGCTCGGGTGGATAGCCACCACGCGGGTCGGGTCCGCCCTGCGGCTCCGGGCCGCGCTGCTCGTCCTGCGGGCGCCCATAGCGGTCGTCGTAGTACTCGTCGCCGGGCCGCCCCTGCCCCTGACCACCGCGGTAGCTCGAATTGTCAGTCATTGCTGCTACTCCTCGTTCTGCGCCGAACGCGTGAATTGATTGTGGCCGGGGCGGATGGTTGACGGTCGGGCGGGGCTCGACATCAGGATTGACAGCACCGCGGGTGCGGTACTGACCGGTATGCAGGCTCGACGACTGCTCGAACCGGACGACCACATCACCATACGTTTGCCACCCCTGTTCATAGATATAGTCGGCCAAGTACCTCGCGAAAGCGCTCGACGTGGGATTCCGGTCGGCGCCGACCTTCGCAAAGTCGTGCATACCGAGGGTAATGATGTATTCGTTGGGGGCCAAAAGACGATCGCCCTGAAGCGCGCGGACACCGCCCTCGGCTTCCCGGCGCAGTAGCGCTTCAACCTCTTGCGGGACGATCGATCCGCCGAACACGCGGGCGAACGCGTTGTCCACGGTCGCCTCGAGCTTGCGCTCGATGCGTTGCACGAGCCCCCGTTGGCTACTCATGTTTCAGCGCTCGCCCGCTGCTGTCGTGGTGTGTCGCGGGCGCGAGGCAAACGGGCCGCCCGCGTGTTGTATCACCCCCGCATGGTATCGGGACACCGGCAGGCCGCGGCACCGTGGGAATTCTGAGAATCGAATACGTCCAGCTCAGAGCCGTGTGGCGGGGCGGTCGGCAGATGGGAACGACGGCCCGGGACCGCGGCGGCGATTGGGGCGCACGGCTATTAAAGTGATATGGTCCATCGGTTGATTTCCCGGGCGAGTGGCGGAATGGCAGACGCGCTGGCTTCAGGTGCCAGTGTCCTTCGGGACGTGGGGGTTCAAGTCCCCCTTCGCCCACCAAGAGTGGTTAGAGAAAGGTCACGAACTCGAAAGAGGGCGTGACCTTTGCGTTTTGGTCGGCGCCGACTAGCGCGACAGCACGGCCTCGATGGCGTCGAGCACCTCGGGCGCGTCGGGTTCCGTGCGGGGACGGAACCGATTGACGACCTCGCCATCGGGGGCGAGGAGAAACTTCTCGAAGTTCCACTGAATGTCGCCCGCCGAGCCGTCGGAATCGACGGCCTTGGTCAGCTCGGCGTACAGCGGATGGCGGTCCTCGCCGTTGACGTCGGTCTTGGCGAGCAGGGGGAAGGTCACCCCGTACGTCGTCGAGCAGAACTCCTGGATCTCTTCGGCGCTGCCCGGCTCCTGGCCCATGAATTGGTTGCACGGGACGCCGACCACGGTCAGGCCACGGCCGCGGTAGTCCCGGGCCAGCTTCTCCAACGCGGTGTACTGCGGAGTCAGCCCACACTTGGAGGCTACGTTCACGATTAGCGTTGCGCCGCCGGACAATTCGGCCAGGGTGGTGGGCTTGCCGTCGAGCGTCGTCAGGGCGATGTCGTTGAGGGTCACGCCGACGACGCTAACACCTCAGCGGGCCAGCGGGCTGTAGAAGACCAGGCCGTTGCCCTTGTTGTCGTAGACCACGGCGCGCCGCTCGTGGGCGTCGTCATACGGGCCCCTCACGATGCCGCCGCCGCTGGCCTCGACGGCCTTCGCCGCGGCGTCGACGTCGGCGGTCTTGATGCCGACGACCACCTGCCCGGGGATGGGATGGTCGACGGCGGTTGCCAGCGCCAGGGTGACGGCCCCGCCGTCCAGGGCGGCGAAGTGGGCTCCGTCGCGGAACTTGACCGGCATCCCCAGGGTCTCGCTGTAGAACCGAATCGATTCGTCAAGGTCGTCGGTCGACAAGACGATCATCCGCACTTCGTGATCGCTCATGGGTGCCTCCTGTTGCCGGGTCGCCTTACCCTAGCCCCGTGAGCAGCAAGCGAGTACCGGGCGGCGTGGTGCACACGCTGCCGGCAGACCTGCGTGCGGCGCTGAGCGCCAACGCCACCGCGCTGGCGGCCTGGAAGGACATCACCCCGTTGGCGCGCAACGAGTTCATCTGCTGGGTCGAGGACGCCAAACAGGAGGCGACCCGCAAGCGCCGCATTCGCAGAACCCAGGAGGAACTGGAGGACGGGATGCGCCGGCCGTGCTGCTGGCCCGGCTGCAAGCACCGGGAGCGGACCGGCCGCGCCTAACCCCGCACGTCGGGCGTGACGGGATCGGTGATGTCGTCGTATTCGGGATGCTTCTTGAGCACCGTGACGACCATGGAACACACCGGGACTATGCGCTTGCCGTCGGCCCGCGCGCCCCGCAGCGCTTCCTCGACGAGGATGGTCGCCAGGCCGCGCCCGCCGTATGCGGGGTCGATCTCGGTGTGGTGAAAGACGCGCTGATCGCCGCGGTCGGCGAAGTCGGCCAGGCCGACGGTCTCGCCGTCGACGGCAATGGTGTACCGACCCTCCTCGGCGGTGACGGTGGTTGGTGCGCCGGTCTTGTCGGCGGTCATGTGTTCTCCTTTCCTTGCGGTATCGGTCTGGGCCGCAACCGAGCGCTCGGCAGCGGCGGGGCCGGCAGTCGGGCGACCGAACCGCGGTAGCCGGTGACGGCGCCGAACCGGTCGTCGGCGTCCTGCCAGAGCCGGCGGTAGCCCACGATGTCGTCGTGACTGCGCCCGACGAAGTTCCACCACATCACGATCTCTTCGGTGAACGGCGTCCCGCCCAGCAGCATCACCCGCGCCGGCCGGTCGCCCGGATTGCGTAGCCGCAACGACGAATTGCCCGCGCCTTGGTACCCGAGGTCGGCGACGGCCAGGGTGGTCTCGCCCATCGCGACGGGCCCGAGATCGCACAGCACGCCGAGTTCGAACGCCGGGTCGACGTCGATGTCCAGTTCCGCGCCGGGCCGCAGATCGATCTGTGCGCCGACGAGTGGGCTGAACGTGTGCACGGGCGACCGGCCACCGGCCAGCTCCCCGAGAAAGACGCGTGCCGTCGCGCCGGGCAGCGCCACGGGCGCGGGCGCATAGTGCGCGAAATCGCGGCCGGTGTCGCGGTCCGATCCCGGGAGCGCCACCCACAGCTGCACCCCGTGCAATGCGGCGTTCGAATCGATCGACACCTCGGAATGGCAAATGCCCGCGCCCGCCGTCATCAGATTCAGCTCGCCGGGCCGGACCACGGCATGCACGCCGGCGCTGTCGCGGTGCTGCACTTTCCCGCTGAATAACCAACTGACGGTTTGCAATCCGGTGTGCGGGTGCGGCGGGACGTCCATGCGTGCGCGCACCGGGCCGTAGTGGTCGATGAAACACCACGCCCCGATCAGCGAGCGTTGTCGTTGCGGCAGCGTGCGGTGCACCGGGATCCCTCTCGGCCCGCCCAGCGGAACCTCGCGCGGAGACAGCAGCTCGGCGCCGAGCACCCGTGAGGCGCCGCAGGCGACTTCGGCGGGTGCGGTCTCGAGGTTGCTCACCGGCCCGACGCTACGCCCATTGGGGGCCTCACCGGCCCGGCGGCCGCAGCACCTTCATGGCCAGCCGCATGACGGGTTCGGGGACGCGATCCTGCATGGACAGCGCGGTCTCGGCTGCGCGTGATCGCAGCGGGGTGCCGCGGCCGAAGATCCGGTTCAGCGGTCCCCCGGTCGGTTCGATCACCACATGCAGCGGCGGGCTGCCCACGGCGGCGCCCAGCGCGTTGGAGATGACCATCCGCTGAATCTCGCTGGTGCCCTCGAAGATGGTGTACAGCTTGGCATCCCGATACCACTTTTCCACCGGGTGGTCGGTGATGTAGCCCCAGCCGCCCATCGTCTGGATCGCGCGTTCGGTGGCCTTGACGGCGACCTCGCTGGCGGCGAGTTTCGACATCGAGCCCTCGCCGCGCTCGAAGGGCACCCCGTTGACCGCCATCCAGGAGGCGCGCCAGGTCAGCAGCCGGGCGGCGTCGATCTGGGTGGCCAGTTCCGCCAGCGGAAAGGCGATGCCCTGGTTGTCTATGATCGGGCCGCCGAAAGCTTCGCGCTCGGTGGCGTATGCGGTCGCGTACTCCAATGCGGCGCGGGCGATCCCGATCGCCTGCGCGGCCACCATCGGGCGGGTCTGCTCGAAGGTGCCCAGCGTCGCCGAGCCGGACTGTTTTCCGCCGGCCACCACCGCGCGGGCCTTGGCGAGCTTGTGTTCCAGCTTCTCTTCTCCCCCAAGCAAATTGGCTCCCGGCACGCGCACGCCTTCGAACAGCAGCTCGGCGGTGTGGGACGCCCGGCAGCCCAGCTTGTCGAGTTTTCGCACCAACTTCAGCCCCGGCGTCCCGCCCGGAACGACGAACAGCGCCTGCCCGCGATGCCCGAGTTCCTCGTCGACGACGGCGTTCACCACGTGCACGTTCGCGATGCCGCCGTTGCCGATCCACATCTTGTGGCCGTCGATGATCCAGTCGTCACCGTCGCGGCGCGCCCGGGTGCGCAGGTTGCGCACGTCGCTGCCGCCCTCGGGTTCGGAAATCGCCAAGGCGGCGAGCTTGATGTCGCCCGGCGTGCCGAAGCACTCGGGCGCCCACTCCAGCATCTGCTCGGGAGACGCGGCCTGGCCGATCGCCGACAGCGCCAGCGCCGGCATGACGATCGCCAAACCGATTCCGGCGCAGCCCCAAAAGAGCTCCTCCATGAACATTGGCAGTGAGATGCCCGTCGGGTCACCGATCAGGTCGCGGTAGAACAGCGGGCTGTAGAAACCGCGCTGGGCCGCCTCCTCCAGCACCGGCCACGGAAACTCCTGGCGCTGGTCGTAGTGGAGCGCCACCGGGCGGATGACTTCCTCGGCGAACTCGTGGGTGCGCCGGGCCAGATCGTGTTGTGCGGCGGTCGGTGTCAGGTCGAATGTCATGGATCCGCCTTCGGGTCGGCAGACTCGGTCGTGCCAAGCCCGACTACCCCGTCGGCGGCGTCAGCAAACTGTCACGCGGCCGAACGGGGTCCCACTTGCGCGATCGGCAGGTGCAACACCACCGCCGCGGCGGGCATCGCATCGTGCTCGTGACGCGCGAGCAGGGCCGCGTTCTCGGGCAGCTGCCGCGAGTTGATTTCGCCGGCGGCGATCCGGCGCAGGACATCGTGCGCCCGGGCGAGCTGTTCGCGCTTGCGGTACTGGCCGCCGGGCAGCTTGACGCCGGCCCAGACGCCGTACTCCTCGCGGTGCGCGATGGCGTGCTGGGCGCAGCGGCGTTGCTGGGCCAGCGGGCAGCGGCGCAGGCACTGGATCCTCGCCTCGGTCGCGGAGCGCTCGTAGGCGCGCGCCTTTGCCGCGCCGTCACCACCGTCGTCGTCGGGGTAGCCGAACCACAATTCCGGGTTGGCTGCGCAGGGGTGTCCCATGGCCGGTCTCCTTGGGTCAGTAATGAAACGTAGGCAAAAGCGTATACACGTTCGGGCGGCCTGCGCAAGAGAAACGTGACAAAAACGTATATACGCTGAACCGTCGGGTGCCATGTGTAATATCCGGCCTATGGCCGGAGCCTGCGGTGAGCCGTGAATCGGCCGGTGCCGCGATCCGCGCGTTGCGCGAGTCACGCGACTGGTCGCTGGCAGAACTCGCCGCCGCGACCGGCGTCAGCATCATGGGCCTCAGTTTTCTCGAACGCGGCGCCCGCAAGCCGCACAAAAGCACAGTTCAGAAGGTAGAAAATGGGCTGGGCCTGCCGCCGGGCACCTACTCGCGCCTGCTGGTAGCCGCCGATCCGGACGCCGAGTTGGCCCGGCTGATGGCCGTGCAGCCGGTCGAAGCGAGGTCCGCGACGCCCGCCGGCGCGGTGGTCGTCGACCGCCACAGCGACACGGAAGTGCTGGAAGGCTACGCCGAAGCTCAACTCGACGCCCTCAAATCCGTCATCGATCGGCTGCCGGCGACGACATCAAACGAATATGAGACGTATATTCTGTCTGTGATCGCTCAATGCGTGAAGGCGGAGATGCTGGCGGCCAGCTCATGGCGCGTGGCCGTCAACGCCGGCGCCGATTCGACGGGGCGGCTCATGGAGCACCTGAAGGCACTCGAGGCGACGCGCACCGCCCTGCTGAAGCGGATGCCTGCCAGCCTGAGCGCCCGGTTCGATCGGGCGTGTCTGCAGTCCTCGCTGCCGGAGGCCGTCATCGCGGCCCTGGTCGGTGTCGGCACCGACGAAATGTGGGACATCCGCAACCGGGGAGTCATCCCACCCGGGGCCCTCCCCCGCGTTCGCGCCTTCGTCGAGGCGGTCGAGGCGACGGGCCGCGAGGAGACACCGTGAACGGAAACGAAATCGAGGTGTTGAGCCGCGCGCACGGACTGTTGGCCGGCGACTCGCGCCGGCCGCCGCTGGATGCCCGCACCGAGCATTACCGTGAAACGTTGACGCGCGCCGCCGCCCTGAATCACGCTGTGGCACAAGGCGGTTACCAACTGGCTGCGGAGCGCGGCCGGCAACGGCTGCTGTCGGCGGCTCGAGCGGACACCGCGGTCGCCGCCGTCATCGCCGCCGCACACCGGGATCGGGCCCGAGCCGGCGCGCTGACCAGATCCGTCGTCGACGAGGCCCGCGCCGATGCCGCAGTCACCCCGACGACGCCGATGGCCCAGCGCGAGGCGATGCGCCGCAGCGTCGCGCGGCTGCGCGCGCAGCGGGCCCATGTCCTGTCGGCCCGCATGAACGCGCGACGGCACTCCGCGTCGCTGCGCGCGTTGCGTTACCGGTTGACGCACCATCGCGGGCCCGGGGCGACGAGCGGCCGCGCGGCGCTCGCGGTGCGTGCCGCGTTGTCGCGGCTGGGGCGCCCGTATGTCTGGGGCGCGACGGGGCCCAACCAGTTCGACTGTTCCGGGTTGGTGCAGTGGTCCTACGCCCAGGCCGGCGTTCACCTGGGCCGCACCACCTATCAGCAGATCGACGACGGATTCCCGGTCCCCCGCTCGCAGGTCCGCCCCGGCGATCTCGTCTTCCCCCACGCCGGACACGTGCAGATGGCCATCGGCAACAATCTGGTCGTCGAAGCGCCCTACTCGGGCGCATCGGTGCGCATCGGCCCACTGGGCAGCAACATCGCGATTCGTCGCCCGCTATGACACGAAAAGGTTGAATCGATGTCGGAACCATCCGGACCTTCGATGAGCGTCATCCAGGCGCGGCAGTCGGCGCTCGCCGGCCAGCACGGCACCGCCGCCGACGCCGACCGCGTGCTGACGGAAGTCCTTGCCAGCGCCCATGCCGCGACCCGCGAAAGCCTCAGGCGACTCGACGCCATCGCCGAGGAGATCGACCGCGCCGCCACCGGCCGCTCGCACCTTGCCGTCGATACCCCGATGGGCGCGCGCGAATTCCGTCGCTTCCTGGCGGACAAGCAGCGCGAGATCGCGACGGTTATTGCCGATGCTCGCGAACTCGGCCGGACGAAAAGGGCTGTGCTGGATGGCTTGCGCGCCCAGTACGTCGTCCCTGCGGGCTAGCCCAATCGCGCGTCTAGCCGTTCGTGCACAGGCGCGCCGGGGTGAATTGTCGACGGGAACATGCCTGGGTACTGTCGCCCGGCATGGAGGGGCCGCGACACCGATGTCGACGTATGACGACCTGATCAACACGCTCCAATCCGTCCGGGACCGCACGGGCGACCCGAACGCGTGGCAGGCGGGCTTGGCGCCGAACGAGGTGACGGCGGTGATCACCCCCACCACGCGGCCCGAACAACTCGAGGCGATCGTGCGCAAGATCCGCCAACAACATTCGGATATCTTCGGCCCCACGCCCGAATCCGACCGCGAACAGGGCGAGGCCGCCGAAGCCATGGCCGGCGCCGAAGCCGCGCTGGCGCACCAGAATTCGACGAGCTCCCAGCTCGACATGCAGGTGATCACCGCGATCTTGAACGCACACCTGAAGTCCGTCGAGGGTCGAGAAGCCTTGTCGAAGCTGCAGCGAGAGACCGAAGCCGCGGTCCTTACCCGGTCGGATCTCGATACTCCGGCGGGGGCGCGGGATTTTCAGCGATTCCTCATCGGCAAGCTCAAGGACATCAGGGCGGTCGTCCTGAACGCGAGTCTCGACGACACGTCGAAATCGGCGTTGATGGCCGCGTGGACATCGCTCTACGACGCCTCCAAGAACGGCGCCGAGGATCGGCCGCCCGCGGCCGCCGTCCCGGTCGCCGCACCCGCCGACGGCACAACCCAAGAGCCGGTCGACGACGTGGAGGCCGGGTGGGATCCCTTGCTGGACCCGGTGTTGGCGGACGCCCCCGGCCCACCCCCAGGCGATTCCCCGGTGCCGACCCCGTCTGGGGGCAGCGCGGCTCCGCCGGCACCGCCGGCCCCGGTGCTGCCGCCCATTCCGAGTCTCGGCGCGGGAGCGCTGCCGGGCCTCGGCGGCCTGGGTGGCCTACCGCTGCCGGGCCTGGACGAGGCCGGGCGAACCGACCCCGTGGTGCGTGGCGCGGGCGACGAGCGCTTGGTCGGGTCGCACGATTCGGCAGCCGAGGGTCGCGACGGGGACGAGGACGCGGCCCACGAAGAGGACGCCTCGGCCGACCAGCCCGATCCGCCCGCGGCGGGCCCGACGACGGTGACGCTGCCCGACGGCGACACGGTGACGGCCGCCAGCCCCCAGTTGGCCGCGGCGATCAAAGCCGCCGTCGGCGGGGCGGCCATCGCGGATGCCTTCCACCAGCAGGGAATTACCATCCCGCCGCCCGGAACGACGGTCACCGACCCCGTAGACCCGCTGCAAGCGGCACCCGGCGATATCGGCATCCTCACCGATCGCCACGCGCTCGCGCTGGGTCACGAGAAGGCCCTTCTCGACGGGCAGATTCAGCGCATCGCCTCCGTGAACGGGCCGAGCTTTCTAGGCTGGGAGCATCCACCGGCGGCGACCGCGCCCGCTGCCCCGCCGGCTGAGCCGCACACACCCACACCGACCGGGCCGGCGGGCACGTCGACCGCATGAGAATAGTGATCTCGCCGGGCTTACCCGGCGGCGCAGGAAGAGGAGACAGCAGATGTCCGAGCCAATCCGTGTGGTGCCCGCGCACTTACGCGAAGCCGCCGCGCATCACCAGGAGACCTCCGACTACTTGCGCACCGTTCCGTCGTCGCACGCGGCTATCCAGGAGAGCCTGGACTCGCTGGGGCCCATCTTCGGTGAACTTCGCGACGCCGGGCGCGATCTGCTCGAGCTCCGACGTCAGTGCTACGAACAGCAAGCCGACGACCACGCCGATATGGCCGAAAAATTGGTCATCTCGGCGACCGCGTGGGAACAGCACGAGCAAGACGCGGCACGAGATTTCGGCGGCCTCATCGACGGCGGTCGATGACGGACGCCAATCCAGCCTTCGACACGGTCCACCCGAGCGGACACATCCTGGTCCGCTCCTGCCGCGGCGGGTATATGCACAGCGTCGCGCTGAGCGAAGAGGCGATGGAAACCGACGCCGAGACGCTTGCCCAGGGCATCCTGTTGACGGCTGACGTGTCCTGCCTCAAGGCGTTACTCGAAGTCCGCAACGAAATCCTTGCGGCAGGCCATACCCCGTCGATGGAGGTCCCCACCCCGCACGATCTCGATGCGGCCATCGAGAAGCTGTTGGCGCACAAGCTGCGCCGACGTGAAGGCGCGCGCTAGGCCCCTCAAACCGCGCGACGCCCTAAAGCAGCCACCTCTTCGCGCTGTCGGGATCGGGTGCGATGTCCGTCGGCGGCTCTATGGGGTTGGGGCCGAACAACTCTCGGGCGCGCGCCAGCAGGGCGCGCACCTCGTCTAGTTGCTGCTGCAGCGCAGAATCAGCCATGTCCCCACGCTACCCAGGCCATCGCAGCTGCACAATTCACTTGCTGAATGGACGCACCCATGGATCCCGGTAGGCTTGGCCAGTGGCGATCTTCGGTCGGATGACGGCGCGCCAGCGCCTCCGGAGAGCTACCCGGGAATCGCTGACGATTCCCGCCTTCAGCTCTCCTGTGGATTGCACCCCCTGGGTGACAGGTGGGCTTTGGCCTGCCGAGCTGTCCCCGGCGAGCGACGAAACCGCCTCTCTGGCAAAGCATCTGAAGGATGACCTGCAGCGGATCACCCGAAGCGCCAACGACGAGTTGCGGACGATAAAGCTGGCGGGAATGCCCGATTTCGCCCGCCAGACGGAGGAAGCCAGGGTCATCGACGAGGCGCGGGCGCGCGCCGCGCGACGCGTCGAGTCGACGATTCGTCAGCTGCACGCGGTGCGGGCCGAGGCGCCCGTCGAACACGAACGCCCGCGGGACGCCGAAAGCCTCAACGGCGCCGATCTGGAGAAGACGCAGATCATCCCCGCCGTCACGGACGCGGACGCCCCCGAAGCGGGCACCGAGGTGGCCGCCGAAGAGGAGACACCCGAAACCGCCGAGGGTCGGCACCGGGCCTCCGGCGACGACGACGGCGACGCGCCTCCCGCGCGGCCGCCCGAAGCCACGCAGCCCCCGGAAGCTCCAGCGGCCCCGGCCACCGCGGCCGCACGCGAATCCGACGACGAGCGGCTGCGGCGGCTCCTCGCGTTCGTGGTCCATCAGGAGCCGCGCCTGAAGTGGGCGGTCGCTGATCGTCACGACGGCACCACCGTGTTGGTCACCGACTTCGCCCACGGCTGGATACCGCCGGGCATCGCGATCCCGCAGGGCGTGCGGTTGCTGGAACCGGAGCGACGTACCGGCAAGGTTTCCGCCCTCCTGGGCGAGACCGAGCGGGCCGTCACCTACGCGCCGGGCGACTCCTTGGGCCGGCTGGACGACTTCGCCGAGACGAAGGCGTCGGCGCAGCCCCGCGAGCTGCCCGCGGTCGACGATCTCGGATGGGAGCTGAGCCAGGCCACACATTGGCGCGACGGATTGCCGCGGATGGTGCACACCTTGGCCAGGGCCGCCGCCGCCGGAACCGGGGTCGTGGAGGAAGAAATCGACTTGCTGCGAGTGCATCTCGACACCGCGCGCTATCAGCTCCTGATTCAGTACCCGGACGTCGATCCCGCGCTCTTCCTCAATTGCTTGTTGCTGGCCGCCACCGAAGCCGCCGCGACCGGAGACCCGGTGGCGGCGAACTATCACCTCGCCTGGTTTCAAAAACTCAGCGCGCCGTAACGGCTCAGCGACCGGGGCTCGGTCAAATGGCCCCGGCTCTCTTCGCGCTTACGCGCTCATCGACCGGGGCCGGGCGGGCCGGCGAAGGCCTGCGCGATCCCCAGCCACCGCTGCGCGTCGGGACCGTGCGCCGCGATGTCGAGCGCCCCCAACGGGCGACGCTGGGTCACCAGGAAGCAGAAGTCCTCGGCGGAGCCGGTGACGCGCTGGGCGGCGTCCGGCGGACCCCAGGACCAGGTGTCGCCGCCGGGGCCGCGCAGCTCGACGAGGAACGGTTCCGTCGGCGGCGTCAGGTTGTTGACGGCAAACGCGTAATCGCGGGTGCGCACCCCGATGTGCGCGATCGAGCGCAGCCGATCCGTGGCGGTCCGCTTGACGCCGAGCGCGTCGGCGACGTCGAGTCCGTGCGCCCACGTCTCCATCAACCGGGCGGTGGCCATCGACGCCGCGTTCATCGGTGGCCCGAACCACGGCAGCTTGCGACCGTCGGGCACCGTCAGCAGGGTGTCGTGCAGCCGCGTGCGGGTCGCCCGCCAGTCGGTGAGCAGCTCGGCCGGGGCCAGGGCGGCAAGTTCCTCGGCACCCGCGTCGACGAACCCGGTGGGATCGGCCGAGGCGGCCTCGAGCACGGCGGCGAAGCCCGCCTCGTCGGTGGCCGCGGTCAGTGCGACCCGGTCGGTCCACAACAGGTGCCCGATCTGGTGGGCGATCGTCCAGCCCGGCGCGGGCGTCGGAGCGGCCCAGCGGTCCGCCGCAAGCGGCGCCACCAACGCGTCGAGGTCGTCGCTTTCGGCACGCAGGTCGGCCACCATCGGCTCGGCAGCGGTCACGTATGTACCTTAACGACTGTCCGCCGGCAGGCCGCGACGGCCGATGACGGCGTGCATGGCGAGCCCGATCAGGTACAGCACCGAGCCGAACAGCACGAACCCCGGCGCGTGCCCGTCGTCGGGAATCAGCGTCGCGGAGACCGTGATCGACACGATGAACGACACCCAGAACAACGCGTCCTGCACTGCGAACACGTGTCCACGAAGCGCGTCGTCGACGTCCATCTGCATCGCGGAGTCGGCGCAGAGCTTGACCACCTGACCGGCCAGGCCGAGGAAAAATCCACACACCACCATCACCGGAAGCCGCAGCCCGGCGCCCGGGATCTGGATCACCGCGGCCGCCACCAGCGCGCCGTTGGCCGTGGCGTAGCGCCCCCAGCGGCGCACCACCGACGGCGTCAACACGTTGGCCAGGAACGCCCCCAGGCCGGCCGCGGCGAAGAACAGCAACGCGATGCCCAGGCCCCCGGTCGCCGGGCGAGGACCGGGCAAATGGTGGACGAGCACCAGCATCACCAGCGAATTGATGCCGACCACCATGCGATGCGCGGCCAGGCCGGACAGGGTAGCCGCGACCGTCGGGCGCTGCAGGACCGTCCGCGCGCCGTGCAGCCAGCCGGTGATCACCGCGTAGACGGCCGACCCGTGGATCGCGCGTTTGGTGTCGTCCGGGCCCAGCACCCGGGAGCCGAACCGCAGCGTCAAAAGCAACGCAATCGAAACCGGAATCGCGGTGATGAAGATGATCGCCGAGGCGCCCTCGTCGCCGGCGCCGACGAAAAAGCGGGGCACCAGCATGAAGTTGGCGCCGAGGAACGCCGCGAAGGCACCGGACGCGGTGGCCACCGAGTTCATGGTGACCACCTGCTCCCGCGGTACCACGTGGGGCAGGGACGCCGACAGCCCGGACGCGACGAACCGGGCCAGGCCGTTGGCGACCAGCGCGCCGATCAGCAGCGGTATGTCGCCGGCTCGCAGCGCCAGGATGGTGCCGATGCAGGCGATGAGGATCAGGCGGCCCACGGTGGCACCGACCAGCACCAGCCGCCGATCCCAGCGGTCCATCAGCGCGCCGGCGAACGGCCCCAGCAGGGAGTAGGGCAAGAACAGCACCGTGAACGCGCGCGCGATGGCCATCGGGTCGGCGGCGCGATCCGGGTTGAACAGCAGCGCCCCGGCCAGGCCGGCCTGGAACAGGCCATCGCCGAACTGGCTCGCCACGCGCACCTGGAGCAGCCGCCAGAAGTTCGGCAAACCGCGCACCGACCGCCATAGGTCGACGAATGCGGGTGACTGCATCCGGGATTGAATCACAGAACCGACTTCCACGGGTGGGGTTGGGCGCCATCGCCAACAGTACAAATATGTATCGGCCGCGCTCGATTGCACCGGCCGACGTTACGAAGGTGCGATGATGGTCTGATGCCGCCAGAAGATCCGGAGGACTACATAGCACCCGCCGCGCAGCGGGTGCGTGCCGGCACTTTGCTGCTGGCCAACACCGATCTTCTCGAGCCGACGTTTCGGCGCAGCGTGATCTATATCGTCGAGCACAACGACGGCGGCACACTGGGTGTCGTGCTCAACCGGTCCAGCGAGACCGCGGTGTACAACGTGCTGCCGCAATGGGCGAAGCTGTCGGCCAAACCCAAGACCATGTTCATCGGCGGGCCGGTCAAGCGTGACGCGGCCCTTTGTCTGGCGGCGCTTCGGATCGGCGCCGACCCGCAGGGCGTGCCGGGCCTGCGGCATGTGGACGGCCGCATAGTGATGGTCGATCTGGACGCCGAGCCGGACCTGATCGCCCCGCTGCTCGAGGGCGTACGGATCTTCGCCGGATACTCCGGCTGGACCATCGGTCAACTCGAGGGCGAGATAGAGCGCGACGACTGGATTGTCTTGTCCGCGTTGCCATCTGACGTTCTTGCCGGGCCCAGGGCCGATCTGTGGGGGCAGGTGCTGCGCCGGCAGCCGCTGCCGCTGTCGCTGCTTGCCACTCACCCGATCGACGTCAGCCGAAACTAGGTTGATGGTGGCGACCCGCTGCGCCCGGCTACGCCGCGCTTGCGATCGCCACTAGTACCCCTCCCCCGCCTTGGCGGCCACTTCGGCCTCCCGCCCGAGCCTGCTCGCGATCACCGCACAGACCACCAGCTGGATCTGGTGAAAGATCATCAACGGCAACATGGTCAAACCCACTGTGGCGGCTGGGAAAAGCACCAGCGCCATCGGAAGCCCCGACGCCAGGCTCTTTTTCGACCCGCAGAACAGCAGGACAATCGCGTCACCGCGGTCGAGCCTTGCCAGCCGGCCGATGACGGTGGTGACGCCGAGCACCACCGCCAGCAGTACGGCGGCGACGACGGTGACCGAGATCAGTCGCCACACGTTCACGCTGACCCAGATCCCCTTGACGACGCCCATCGAGAAGGCGGTGTAGACCACCAGCAGGATGGATCCGCGATCCACCACCTTCAGCACCGTCGCGTACCGGGCGATGAGCCCGCCGACCCATGGGCGCGCCAGCTGCCCGGCCGCGAACGGCAGCAGCAGCTGGACCATGATGTCGCGGATCGCGGTGGCGTCGACCCGAGGCGCGCCGGTGGTCGTCATCAACAGCACCACCAGCAGGGGCGTCAGCACCACGCCGAGGATGTTGGACAGCGACGCGCTGACGATGGCGGCCGAGACGTGGCCCCGTGCGATCGAGGTGAACGCGATGGACGATTGAACCGTCGACGGGACGAGGCATAGAAACAGCAGGCCGTTGTACAGGTCGATGGTCAGCACCGAGGGCACCAAGGCTCGGGCGGCCAATCCCAGCATCGGGAAGATGACGAACGTCGTGGCAAGCACCAGCAGGTGCAGCCGCCACTGCCGGACACCGTGCCAGGCCTGCTCGGGGGACAACCGGGTGCCGTAGAGGAAGAACAGCAGCGCGATCGCCGCTTTCGCCGCGGCGGACACGGCGTCGGCGGCCTCGCCGTGCGCGGGGAGGAGGGCGGCCAACGCAACGGTCGCCGCCAGGGCCAGCAGGAAGAAATCGATCGGCAGCGCAGACAGCCGTTTCAGCATGACGGCTCGAGCGGTAAGGGCGTCAGTGGCAGGACTGCGTGCAGACGGCGCAGCTGCCGGCGCAGTCGGGCGCCGCGGCTTCACTGCGAAGCGCGAAGCGCGCGCTCTGCCACGACCCGGTGGCCAGCGTCCCCAGGGCGCCGGCGACGCAGATGATCAACACCACCAAAGCCGTGTCGGGGGAGGCGGCCAGCGCCACCACGCCGCCTGCGGCGAACATCACAGCCGCCGCCAACTGGGGCGGGGCCATGGCGCGCAACGCCAGCTGAGTGCCGTTGGCGGTCTGGTTGTTCGAAAGCGACCAGGTCCCGAACCCGGCGGAGGCCACCGCCGCACACAAGCACACCACGCCCGCGATCAACATGGCCTCACAATACGAGTCCGGGCTCCGACTCGCGCGCCGGGCTCCGGCAGCGTTCGCTTCGTGGCTGGTTAACGCCCTTGCAGGAAAGAGAAGTTCGGCAGCGGGGGCAAACCCGGCACCATGGTCAACAAGTTGGGCCGGGGGGCGGCCAGCTGGCTGGGCGGGACGGGCTGCGAGGGAAGCCCGACCGGCGCCGCTCCGGCCGGCTGGGGGGGAAGCCCGGCCGGGGCCGCACCGGCTGCTTGCGAGGGAATGCCGATCGGGGCTGCAGCGGTCCCCGGCCCGGGTACGGGGGCGGTGGTTGCGGGCACGGTCACCCGGAAGCCGTTGATGATCGCGTCGGTCGCCGGCGCGTCCGCGACGGCCACCGCACGGTCGGTGGTCACCGACAGCGACACGAGGTATTTGTCATGTCCGGACGTCGCGATGACGTGGCGGCGTGACGTGTTGAGCAGCATGTCGCCGTCGCGGTAGGTGCCCTCGATGATCGACGATGGGAAGCCGCCGAAGTCGACCATGGAGGCGTTCGTGGTCTGCCACAGGGGCAGTTGCTGACTGTCGACGAAGCCGTGGGTGATGGCCTCTTTAGGATCGAAGTTACCGACCAGCTTGTACACCACCACCTGCGCGTTCGAGGTGTAGATGCTGGTCCCCTGCCGGTCGGCGATCACCGCGAACGCGTCAGGCACGTTGGGATCGGGCACCTGGGTCCAGCGGGTGGGCAGCGGTAGCGTGATGTCGAGCGCCTTGAAGCCCTGGGGTTTTTGCGCCTCGAGCTTGACGCCCTTGGACTGCAGGAAGTCACGCAGCGTGCCCGAGATGCCGGGGGTCTGGGCCGGGGGGAGCGGCGCGCCCGGCGCGACCGCCGCGGGTGCGGGCGACACCGGCGCGACGGCCGGGGTCGGGGCCACCGGATTTGCCGCCGGGGGAGCGGCCAGCAACCGGTTGCCGGGGATCTGTGCGGGGGCGGCCGCGATGTTCTGCGGCGCCGGCGTCACGACGGCGGGGGCGGGCGGCGGCGCGGGCAGCGCGGGCAGTGCGGGATCGGCCGCGGCGGTCGCGCCCGCGAACGCCGTGACGCCGATCGCGCCGGCGGCCAGACCTCCTGCGAATACCCGCAATGTACGGGCGATGTGAATCATCTGCGTCGATCCTTCCCATGGCCCGGGTCCCAGCACCCGTCGTAGAGGCTGACTGTAACCAGAGGTCAAACGCGCTGGATAGCGTCGAAATCGACCTGGGATGAAGCTCTGATCGGCGCGCAACGCAACCGAGACCAACCTGTGGCCCGCCGGGCCGGCCGCGGCTCCCTTATACCCTGTTCAGGTGACCGAATCCCCGACCACCGCGCCCGGAGGCAGCCCCGCGGGCGCGCCGGACTCCGATGCGCCGCCGTTTCGCTACACCGCGGCGCTGGCGGGCCGCGTCGAGAGCGCCTGGCAGGAGAACTGGGCGAAGCTCGGCACGTTCAACGTGGCCAACCCCGTCGGTGATCTGGCTCCGACCGACGGACGCCCGCTGCCCGCCGACAAGTTGTTCGTGCAGGACATGTTCCCGTACCCGTCCGGCGACGGACTGCACGTCGGGCACCCGCTGGGCTACATCGCCACCGACGTCTACGCCCGGTATTTCCGGATGACCGGCCATAACGTCCTGCACGCGTTGGGCTTTGACGCGTTCGGGCTGCCCGCCGAGCAGTACGCGGTGCAAACCGGAACCCACCCGCGCACCAGGACCGAGGCCAACGTCGTCAATTTCCGGCGCCAGCTGGGCCGGCTGGGCCTGGGCCACGACAGCCGGCGCAGCTTCTCGACCACCGACACCGAGTTCTACAAGTGGACGCAGTGGATCTTCCTGCAGATCTACAACGCGTGGTTCGACACTGCCGCCAACAAGGCGCGGCCGATCGCCGAGTTGATTGCCGAGTTCGATTCCGGCGCAAGGCGTCTCGACGACGGGCGGGACTGGGCCGCGCTGACGGCGGGGGAGCGGGCCGACGTGATCGACGGCCACCGGCTGGTTTACCGGGCCGACTCGATGGTGAACTGGTGCCCGGGACTGGGCACGGTGCTGGCCAACGAAGAGGTCACCTCCGATGGGCGCAGCGACCGCGGCAACTTCCCGGTATTCCGCAAACGGCTGCGGCAGTGGATGATGCGCATCACCGCCTACGCCGACCGGTTGCTCGACGATCTCGATGTGCTGGATTGGCCGGATCAGGTAAAAGCAATGCAGCGCAACTGGATTGGCCGCTCGACCGGAGCCCAGGCGCTGTTCTCCGCCACCATCTCCAGCGGGGAGCGAAGCGGCTCGGCGGTCGATATCGAGGTGTTCACCACCCGGCCCGACACGTTGTTCGGTGCGACGTACCTGGTGCTGGCACCCGAGCACGAGCTGGTCGACGGACTGGTCGCCGCCGCGTGGCCCGACGGCACCGACCCCCGGTGGACGTATGGTGCCGCCGCACCGGCCGAGGCGGTCGCCGCCTATCGACGCGCGATCGCCGCCAAGTCCGACCTCGAACGCCAGGAGAGCAGGGAGAAGACCGGCGTCTTCCTCGGCAGCTATGCGACTAATCCGGTCAACGGAAAGCCCGTGCCGATCTTCATCGCCGACTACGTGCTGGCCGGCTACGGCACCGGGGCGATCATGGCGGTGCCCGGGCATGACCAGCGCGACTGGGACTTCGCCCACGAGTTGGGCCTGCCGATCGTGGAAGTCATTGCCGGCGGCGATATTTCGCAGGCCGCGCACTCGGGCGACGGTGTGCTGGTCAACTCCGGCTACCTCGACGGCATGGACGTGGCCGCGGCCAAGGAGGCGATCACGGCTCGCCTGGAGGCCGACGGCCGCGGCCGGGCGCGCATCGAATTCAAGTTGCGCGACTGGCTTTTCGCCCGGCAGCGGTACTGGGGTGAGCCGTTCCCCATCGTCTACGACAGCGACGGACGACCGCACGCGCTCGACGAGGCAGCGCTGCCGGTCGAGCTGCCCGACGTGCCGGACTACTCGCCGGTGTTGTTCGACCCGGACGACGCCGACAGTGAGCCGTCGCCGCCCTTGGGCAAGGCGACCGACTGGGTGCACGTCGAGCTCGACCTGGGCGACGGCCTGAGGCCCTACACCCGCGACACCAACGTGATGCCGCAGTGGGCCGGCAGCTCCTGGTACGAGCTGCGCTACACCGACCCGCACAACTCGGAACGCTTCTGCGCCAAGGAGAACGAGGTTTACTGGATGGGCCCGCGCCCGGCCCAGCACGGCCCGGACGATCCCGGCGGGGTCGACCTGTACGTCGGGGGGGCCGAACACGCGGTGTTGCACCTGCTGTATGCGCGGTTCTGGCACAAGGTGCTATACGATCTGGGCCACGTCAGCTCGCGCGAGCCGTACCGCCGCCTGATCAACCAGGGCTATATCCAGGCCTTCGCGTACACCGACTCCCGCGGGACGTATGTGCCGGCGGAGCAGGTCGTCGAACGCGGCGGCGGATTCTTCTATCCGGGACCCGACGGCGAGGTCGAGGTCGCCCAGGAATTCGGGAAGATCGGTAAGAGCCTGAAGAATTCGATATCGCCGGACGAGATCTGCGACGAATACGGCGCGGACACGTTGCGGGTGTACGAGATGTCGATGGGTCCCTTGGAGGCGTCCCGGCCGTGGGCCACCAAGGACGTCGTCGGCGCGCACCGCTTCCTGCAGCGGGTGTGGCGCTTGGTGGTCGACGAGCACACCGGCGAGGCCCGGGTGGCCGACGACACCGGCCTGGACACCGACACCCTGCGGTCGCTGCACCGCACCATCGCCGGCGTGTCCGAAGACTATGCGGACCTTCGCAATAACACCGCGGCGGCCAAGCTGATCGAGTACACCAACCACCTCACCAAAGAGCACCGTGACTTGGTGCCGCGTGCCGCGGTCGAGCCGCTGGTGTTGATGCTGGCGCCGCTGGCGCCGCACATGGCCGAGGAACTCTGGTCGCGGCTCGGTCACACCGCCTCGTTGGCGCACGGGCCCTTCCCCGGGGCCGACCCCACCTACCTCGTCGAGGACACCGTCGAGTACCCGGTGCAGGTGAACGGCAAGGTGCGCGGACGGGTGGTGGTGGCCGCCGACGCCGATGACGACACGCTGAAAGCCGCTGCCATGAGCGACGAGAAGGTGCAGGCGTTCTTGGCCGGCGCCGCCCCGCGAAAGGTGATCGTGGTTCCCGGTCGGCTGGTCAATCTGGTCGTCTAGCTGCGCCGGTCAGTGTTTGCGCGGCCGCAGCACCACTTCGTGGACGTGACCGTCGGGCGGCGTGGCCACGGCATTGGCGACCGTCGCCGCGACCGTTTCGGGCCGCAGGAAGTTCGCCGGGTCGTACTGGTCGCCTTCGAATGCGACGAGTTCCCGCTGCATGTCGCTGTCGGTGCGGCCGGGATAGATCGTGGTCACGCGCAGATCCGGCTCGTCGGCGCGCAGCGAGTCGGCGAAGGCCCGCAACGCGAACTTGCTGGCCGAGTACGAGGCCATGCCCGGCGAAACATTGCGCCCCGCACCGGAGTTGATGAACACCACCTGTCCCCGGGCCCGCCGCAGCGCGGGCAGCAGGGCCAGCGTCAGGTCGACCACCCCGAAGACGTTCACGGCGAAGGTGGCGCGCCACTCGTCGACGTTGGACTCGGCGACGTGGCCGGGGATGGACACCCCCGCGTTGTGCACCAACACGTCGAGCTCGTCGACGATTTCGCAGCTGGCCTCGATCTCGTCGGGGTCGGTCAGATCGAGCGGAAAGGTGGTGGCTCCGAGCCGCTCCGCTACGGCGTCGAGCCGATCGGAGGACCTGCCCGCCAGCAGCAGGGTGTGGGTGGACGACAGAGCCGCGGCGATCGCGGAACCGATACCGCCGCTCGCGCCGGTGATGAGTGCGCTGGGCATGACCACAGTCTATGGAACTATGCTAGCGCTTACTAATCCCCTTGGGGGGCAGCCACTTTCAGGCCTGTTTGCGCGCCGGCGGCTCCCCGGCGGGAGGCGATTCGCCGCAGCCGAGGCGTTCCAGTGGCGCCAGCGCCCTTGCCAGGGTGTTGAGGTCGGATTCGGGCAGCTGACTGAGCATCGCCGCGAGGGCGGCGTGCCGGTTGGCCAGCGATTCGCCATGCACGGCGCGTCCCCGCGGCGTGATATCGACGAGCACCGCCCGCAGGTCGGAGGGGTCGCGCGAGCGTTTCACCAGCCCGATCTTCTCCAGCCGGCGGATCGCCACCGTCGTGGTCGGGGTGCGTACCCGTTCGTGCGCGGCCAGGTCGGTCATCCTGATGGGGCCCTGATCGAGCAGCGTGATCAGGATGGAAAGCTGCGCCAGCGTCAGGTCGCCGGCCACGACCCCGCTTGGGTCGCCGCGGCGCAGAATCGAAAACAATTTGGACAGCGCGCGGTGCAAACCTTCCGCAAGCTCCGTCACCTCGGGTGCGGTGGATTCGCTGTCCGCCATAAGTCGGCAGTCTAACCCGATATGCGTGGCGTACAAGGGAGCTATTCCGGACCGGTTATCGACATTTCAAAGCACTTGGGACAAGAACCTCTGTAGGCGCTCCGTCTTGGCGGCCGCGAATATCTGCTCCGGCGGCCCGCATTCCAGGACCTTGCCGCGATCCATGAAAACAACGGTGTCGGATGCCGACCGGGCGAAGCCCATTTCGTGGGTGACGACGATCATCGTCATGCCGTCGGCGCCGAGATCGGCGATGAGTTGCAGAATCCCCTTGACCATTTCGGGATCAAGGGCCGAGGTCGCCTCGTCGAAGAACATCACCTGCGGGGCCATGGCCAGCGCGCGGGCGATAGCGACCCGTTGTTGTTGGCCACCGGACAGCATGCCGGGGCGGGCATCGGCCTTGTGCTTCAGGCCAACTCGGTCCAGCTGGGTGAGCGCGAGGTCCCGAGCGGCGTCCGCGGAGAGCCGCCGCAGCTTGCGGGGCGCCAGCGCAACGTTTTTCAAAACGGACAGGTGCGGGAACAGATTGAAGTGCTGGAAGACCATACCGATGCGCTGGCGCAGCTCGTTGGGATCGTCGCGCAACACCGACCGGCCGTCCAGCAGGATGTCGCCGCTGTCGGGCTCGTTCAGGCGATTCAGGGTGCGCAACAGCGTCGACTTGCCGGAACCGGACGGTCCGATGACGGCGACCGTCGTGCCCGCGGGGGCCTCGAGATCGACGCCGCGCAGCACCAGGTTACCGCCGAGGGATTGGTGAATGTCTTTGGCCGCCAACGATACTGGCGGGCGTCCCGCGGTGTGGGCCGTCACGTGATCTCCTGGCTCAACGGCGTTGCGAGCACGTGGTCGTGGCCTTCGGGCTTACCGGCGGCGCGGCCACGGCGGAGCCGGCCGTCGATGTAGTTCACCAAATGCGTTAACGGGATGGTCAATATCAGGTAGAAGAGACCGGCCGCCACCAACGGCGACAGGCTGCCGGTCTGCGCGTTGAGGTCTCGGCCCACCTGAAACAACTCACGCTGTTGAGCGACCAGGCCGAGGAAGTACACCAACGCGGAGGCCTTCAACAACCCGATGGCCTGGTTGACGAGCGCCGGCAGCACCCGCCGGATGCCCTGCGGCACAACCACCAGACGCATCGCGGCCGCATAGCTGAACCCGAGCGCGCGGGAGGCCTCCAGTTGGCCGGGGTCGACGCTTTGAATGCCCGCGCGCAGAATCTCGCCGATGTAGGCCGCGGCCATCAATCCCAAAGCGGCGATCCCCAACGGGTAGGGATTCTTATGTGTCAGCCCGCCGACCAACGGCCCGATGCCCATCCCGATGATCAGGATGATCACCACTTCGGGAAGACCGCGGAAAATGTCGGTGTAGATCCGCGCCGGCCAGCGCAGCCAGCGCGAATGCGAGATTCCGGCGATTGCCAGTAGCATTCCCAGCGCCAGACCGATAATCAGCGCGCTGTTGGTCAGGATCATCGTGTTGGGCAGACCGACGGTGAGCAGCACCGGGATCGCCTGCCGGTACAGATCCCAGTCGAGGAACGACTCACGCAACTGGTCCAACGTCGACATCGGCGCGGCCGGGCCCACCGGCTCGCGATGGTGGCGCGCGGCGATCGCGGCGAAGTCCGGCAGATGCGGGGCGGGGACCGCTTTGGACCCGGGTTTCCAGCCGGGCGGCATCGTCCGCGGCACCCACTGGCAGTACAGGTTGGCCCAGGTGCCGTCGGCGATGACGGCGTCCAGCCCCGAATTCAGCGCATCGATCAACGGCTGGTTGTCCTTGGCAACCGCAAAGGCCACGAAACTGCCCCGGCTGAAGGTGTTCGCCACGACCACCGCCGGGTCGCTCGGCCGAATTATGGTCGATGCCAGCGTCCCCGGCGCCACCCAGGCGTCGAGCTGGCGGGTCTTGAGATTGGCGTACAGGGTGGCGAAGCCGGGAAACTTCACGGGCTGTAGGTGCAAGTGCTCGACGACGTACGACTCCTCGACGGTGCCCTGGACCACGCCGATGCGCTGGCCGGCCGCGAGGTCGCCGAACGCGTGGATCGGCGAGCCGGGCGGGACGACGAGCGAGTAGAAGCCGAAGTCGTAGCCGTTGGTAAACGAAACCGTGCGACGGCGCGCGTCGGTGGCCTTAACCGATGCCGAGCCGACGTCGAAGCGCCGGGACGCCACCTGGGCGAGCAGCGCGGAGAAGTCCGTGCTGACAAAGCGGACTTGGAGGCCCAGCTTGGTGGCGATGGCGCGCAACAGCTGGTTGTCGAAGCCGCTGAAATCGCCGGTGGGATTGATGCAGATGTTGGGCGGGGCGTCCGACAGCGTGCCGACCGTCAGGACGCCCGGTGCCCCCAGCCCCAACGCGCCGGTGTCCACCGAGCCGAGCGGCTGGACGGTGGCCGTGGTCGCCCGGTCGTCGTCGTCCGTGGACGGGTGCTCGGTCAGATCCTTCGGCAGGACGCGAGCGCTGTCCAGGCCGGCCGGCGCGCACTGATTCCAGTCGGCGGCGGCGGGCGCGGCCAGGGTCAGGCCGCAGACCATCAGCATTGTCATGGTCAGTGCGAAGAGCTTTCGGCACATGGGACGCCGGTCCAGGCGCAAACTCATCACCGCTACCGTATCGGCACACTGGGCAACATGGCGCGCCGAAAAGAGATCTACAGCGCGATCGACGGCTCGTCCTCGGCGGCCTCCGCGCCGGCCAGTACCCGAAGCGGGCCCGCAACGACTTGGCCGATGTCATCCGGCGCGGAGAACACCCTGCGGCGGAACAGCTCGGTGAGCATGGTCTGGGCCATCAGGTTGGACCGGCCGACGCACGCGGCCCGCGCGCCCTCCGGGTCGCGCCGATGTATTGCGGAGGTCTCGTCTTCGTAGAACGGCAACATGTCGTCGCGGCTGCACTGGTAGGTCATCCAGAAGACGCGGGGGATGAGGTCTTGCGAAGCGCGGATCGTGGCGTGCAGCCGCGGCCCCGCGTATTCGTCGTTGATCGTGCGCCGGTATTCCCCGGTGAGGTCCGAAAAGGCGCGGGATTCCTTCGCGGCGCGCAGCGAGCGCATCAGCGCGTCGAGTTGTCCCAGGATCCGGGGCGTGGGGTTGGTTGCCGCGCGCGCCGAGGCAATGCCGTTGAGCAGGCCGTCGAGTTCGTGGTGTTCGAGCACGGTGGCTTCGTCAAACCGCTCGACGAAGGCGCCCCGGTGATAGCGGGTGGACACGATGCCGTCGTGTTCCAGTTGTACGAGGGCCTCTTGAATCGGCACTCGGCTGACCCCTAGCCCGACCGCAATCTCGTTGCGATCGACGCGGTCGCCGCTGCGCAGTTTCCCCGTCAGAACCAGGTTGAGAATGTGTGAAACAACCTGGTCCTTTTCTTTGACCCCGTATTTTTTTGGCATCCGTTTCTTGAGTGCCTTTCCAACCGGTTCGGTCCACCTAGCGCAGAGAGTTTCTCATGTCTTGGCGCGGCGTTCACCTCTTTGGGGGATGAATCGGGGGCGAAACGGGGAACGAATTTTCAGTCAGCGGACCTTAACGTCCGTCGCGCCACTTGCACAGCGCCTCGGCAGCGCTCAGATCGTAATCCGGACCGTCGCACCCGACGGTCAGCATCGTGACCCCGAGGTTCACCAGGGCCTCGGCGTTGTCGATCAGCCGGCCGCCGTTATTCACTGCGGCCGAGCGTTCGATCGCGGCCGGATCCCGGCCGACGTCGGCGCAGTGCCGCTCCAGCACGGCGGATTTGGCCGGCAGCTCGTCGGCGGAGCTGAAGCTGTGCCAGACGTCGGCGTACTCGGCCACCAGCCGCAGGGTCTTGCGTTCACCCCCGCCCCCGATGAGCACGGGGATATCGCGGGTCGGCGCCGGGTTCAGCTTGGCCAGCCGCTCCTTGATCCGCGGCAGCGCGGCCGCCAGGTCGTCGAGGCGGCTGCCGGCGGTGCCGAATTCGTAGCCGTACTCGTCGTAATCCTTTTGCTTCCAGCCGGAACCGATCCCCAGGACGAGTCGCCCCGCGGATATGTGGTCGACGGTGCGGGCCATGTCGGCCAGCAATTCGGGATTGCGATAGGAGTTGCACGTCACCAGCGCACCGATTTGGATGCGCGACGTCTGTTCGGCCCAGGCCCCGAGCATCGTCCAGCATTCGAAATGCGGTCCGTCGGGATTGCCGTAGAGGGGGAAGAAGTGGTCCCAGTTGAAGGCGATGTCGACGCCGATGTCTTCGCAGCGGCGAACCGCCTCGCGAAGCTGGCCGTACTGCGGGGCGTGCTGCGGCTGCAATTGCACGCCGATACGAACGGGACGGTCGGAAGTCATAGCACCCACCGTAGGCTCAGCTCGCGTCGAGCACCCCGCGCAGGACCTCGATCAGCGCGCGAGGTTGGTCGCTCTGCACGGAATGGCCCGAATTGTCGACGACGTGTGCCGCACGGAAATTGCTTGCGCGCCTGCTCAATTCGGCCGCGTCCTCGTCGGTGACGAAGCCCGACGAGCCGCCGCGGATGAGCGTGACGGGTGCCGACAGCCTGTCGACGTCGTCCCACAGGCCGGTGAAGTCGGGGAACACGCGGATGGCGTCGTAGCGCCAGGACCAGTTGCCGTTGTCGAGGCGGCGGGAATTGTGGAACACGCCGCGGCGCAGCGCCTTGACCTCTCGGTGCGGTGCGGCCGCGACGGTCAGGTCCAGCATGGCCTGGAAGCTGGGGAACTCCCGTTCACCGTGCATCAGCGCCACCGTGCCTTGCTGCTCCTTGGTCAGCTCGGAGTGGCGTTGCAACGCCGACGGGGTGACGTCGATCAGGACGAGTTCGTTCACGAGTTCGGGCGCCACCGCGGCCAGCCGGACCGCGGTCAGGCCGCCCAGCGACATGCCGACGACGAGGTCGGCGCTCGCCGCGTGCTCGCGCAGCGCCGGCACCAGGGCGTCGGCGTTCAACTGTGGGGAGTAGTCGCCGTCCTCGCGCCACGCCGAATGCCCGTGCCCGGGCAGATCGACCGCGAGCGCCGGCTCGCCGAGGCCGACGATCACGGTGTCCCAGGTGTGCGCGTTTTGCCCGCCGCCGTGCAGGAAGACAATGCGCGGAGGACGGTCCAATGAGGGGGCGCCCCAGCGCAGCGCGCTGATCTTTCGTTCCGCGGCGCCCGACTCGACCCGCTCCACGTCGGGCAGTGGACCGGGAACGCCGGCCTGCTCAGCGTTTTCGGAAAGCAGCGAGAACTCCGACAGTTCCGCCAGTCGGTCCTCAGATATCTCGGTCACGATCTAAAGACACTACTTTGGGCCGCCCGGCGTGCGTCCAGGGTCTTGCGCGTGCATTCAGGGCTTTGCGCGTGCCGTCACGGCGCGGATTTCTCGGACTTTCCGCCCTCAGCTCACACCGAGAGCCCTCACTGCACACACGCCGCCGTCGGCCCACACGTGAACGCCGCCGAAAACCGGTGTGCGGTGAGGCCGCCAACGCGACCCCACCGCACACCGGTGCAAGGAGAGTTACCCCTCGATGATGAACTCTTCGAGCTGCGCCCGCGCGACGTCGTCGGGCAGCTGTTGCGGCGGGCTCTTCATCAGGTAGGCCGACGCCGGCACCACCGGGCCGCCGATGCCGCGGTCCTTGGCGATCTTGGCCGCCCGCACCGCGTCGATGATGACCCCGGCCGAGTTCGGCGAGTCCCACACCTCGAGCTTGTACTCGAGGTTCAGCGGCACGTCGCCGAACGCGCGGCCCTCCAGCCGCACGTATGCCCACTTGCGGTCGTCGAGCCAGCCCACGTGGTCGGACGGTCCGATGTGCACGTCCTTGGTCTTGAACTCGCGCTGCAGGTTCGAGGTGACCGCCTGCGTCTTGGAGATCTTCTTGGACTCCAGCCGCTCGCGCTCCAGCATGTTGAGGAAGTCCATGTTGCCACCGACGTTGAGCTGCATGGTGCGGTCCAGCTGCACGCCGCGGTCCTCGAACAGCTTGGCCATCACGCGGTGGGTGATGGTGGCGCCGACCTGACTCTTGATGTCGTCGCCGACGATCGGGACGCCCGCGTCCGCAAACTTCTTGGCCCACACCGGGTCCGAGGCGATGAACACCGGCAACGCGTTGACGAACGCCACGCCCGCGTCGATCGCGCACTGCGCGTAGAACTTGTCGGCCTCCTCGGAGCCCACCGGCAGGTAGGACACCAGCACGTCGACGTTGTTCTCCTTGAGCACCTTGACCACGTCGACCGGCTCGGCGTCGGACAGCTCGATGGTGTCGGCGTAGTACTTGCCGATGCCGTCGAGGGTCGGACCGCGTTGCACCGTCACGTTGGTGGGCGGCACGTCGGCGATCTTGATGGTGTTGTTCTCCGACGCGAAGATCGCCTCCGACAGGTCGAACCCGACCTTCTTGGCGTCCACGTCGAACGCGGCCACGAACTTCACGTCGCGGACGTGGTACTGGCCGAACTTCACATGCATCAGGCCGGGCACCGTGTGGGTCTCGTCGGCGTCGAGGTAATACTGCACGCCCTGAACCAGCGACGAGGCACAGTTTCCGACGCCGACGATGGCGACTCGTACCTCTGTCGACGCCTCGGGCGCCCCGAACGGCTTGTGGTCACTCATAGGGCGTTCTCCTAACTTCAATTGCTTCTGTCTTAGGTGTTCTCGTTGCCGGTTTCGTGCAGGGGTTTCACGTCTGTTCGGTGAGGCCTGGCATCGCCCGCTCCGCCGCGATGAGCTCGTTGAGCCACTTGACCTCGCGCTCGCTGGACTCGAGCCCGAGCTGGTGCAGTTGGCGGGTGTAGCGGTCGAACGAGTTGCTCGCCCGCGCCACCGCTTCGCGAAGACCTTCGCGGCGCTCCTCCACCTGACGGCGACGGCCTTCCAGGATGCGCATCCGCGCCTCCGCCGGCGTCCGGTTGAAGAACGCCAGGTGGACCCCGAAGCCGTCGTCGGTGTAGTTGTGCGGACCGGTGTCCGCTACCAGCTCACCGAAGCGTTGCCGGCCCGCGTCGGTCAGTTGGTAGACCCGACGCGCCCGCCGAACCGGGGTGCCGGCAGGCGCGGCGTCCTCGGCTATCAGCCCTTCGACCTGCATGCGCCGCAGGGCCGGGTAGAGCGATCCGTACGAAAACGCCCGGAACGCGCCGAGCAGGCCCGTCAATCGTTTGCGTAGTTCATACCCATGCATGGGCGATTCGATCAGGAGGCCCAGGATGGCGAGCTCAAGCATCGATACACCCCCTCGAGATGGCTTAGGTATGGCTGGTTGCTTTGGCAGACTTAACGGTCCGACGCCTCGCGTCATCGTATCGTCTCGATATATTCGCCACAACACTACCTGTCGTTGGTGCGCTATTTGTCACAGCGGCCAGGTGACGGCTACGACGGCAGATTGACCCGTTTGATGGTGCCGTCACCTGCGAAGACGATGTACCCGCCGCCATAGTCGCTCGACACATACACCGACAGCGAGAGCGAGCCCGGGGTGGTGGGGTCCGTCGCCGGCTCGATCACCAAGTACGTGGTTTTGACGTCGGCCCTCTTCATGCGGAGGCTGTCGGGGGCACCGCGCACGAGGCCGACGGTGGCCACGATGTCGAACTTGGAGAGGTCGACCGCGACGGGACCGTCGGTGGCGGTCTTGGCCGAGCTGGTCGGGTCTCCCCACCCGCCGCGGTAGTCGTAGGCCAGCATGCGGCGGTCGTCGGCGGGGTCGGGACGGTCGAGCACCGCGTAGGTCGGGTAGATCACCAGCCGGAATCCCATGGCGTCGCCGAACCGTTTGCGGGTTTGCTCCATCAGGCCGGTGAGCCCGCCGACCGATAACAGCTCAGTGGGCGGGGTCAGCACCACCGGGCCGACGCCGTCGGGCTTGGCTCCGGGATCCGTCGTGAAATCCAGCGGCGAGCGGGTGTTGCCGTAGAGGCCCCAGCCGATGCCCACCCCGAGCAGCACCGCCACGACGAAGGCGGCGGCCAGCCCGCCCCACCCGCCGAACGACGGCAGCTTCCACGACGCGCGGCTCGGCGGCTGCAAACCGGCGCTGCCGGCCTGCAGGTCCTCCACCAAGGCCCGCAGATCGCCGAGGGTGATCGCGTTGGTCGCCGCGCTGACGCGTTCCCGGTGCTCTTGATTGGATATCTCGCCGTCGTTCAGGGCGTTGTCGAGAATCTGGCAGGCGTCCTGCCGGTCGCTGTCCTTGGCGCGGGTCGTCGATGTCGCCGCGCCGCGGAGCGGTGTTATCCCGAGCAATTTCGCCACGCCGACGATCGTAGAAGTCGCGTTCGGATTCGGCACAGGACGCCGACGCACGATCGCCGCGGCTCGGGCCCGCAACGGCCTCGGTTGCGTATCGGCGGTGCGGGGGGCCACGTACTCTGGTCAGCGTGCGACTGCAGCGACAAGTGGTGGACTACGCGCTTCGGCGGCGATCCCTGCTCGCCGAGGTTTATTCGGGCCGCACGGGTGTATCCGAGGTGTGTGATGCCAACCCGTATCTGCTGCGCGCCGCGAAATTTCACGGGAAACACAGCCAGGTGATGTGCCCAATCTGCCGAAAAGAGCAGCTGACCCTGGTGTCGTGGGTGTTCGGCGACCACCTCGGCGCGGTGTCGGGTTCGGCGCGCACCGCCGAAGAGCTGGTGCTGCTGGCGACCCGCTTCCCGGAGTTTTCCGTACACGTGGTGGAGGTCTGCCGAACCTGCAGCTGGAACCACCTGGTGAAGTCGTACGTGATGGGCGCGGCCCGGCCCCCCAAAGGCACCGGCGGCACCCGGACGGCGCGCAACGGCGCCCGCACGGCCATTGAGTAACGAAGGGCGCCACGACCAGTCGCCCAGTGACCTGAACGAATCAGCGACTGAGCGCGTGGGCAAGCACGCGAGCACCGACCGGCCGGAAAACCCTGACCCGGACCGGCGCGACCCGCCCCCGGGGGCCGGCCGCCGCCGCCCGGTTCCGCCCGATGACCGGTTGACCACGATCCTGCCGCCCGTCGTCGACGACCGCGCCCCCCGGCGGGCCGACCCGATCCAAGAGGTGAAGGCAGCGCTGGATCGCCCCGCGTCCGCGCCCCTGCAAAGCGACCCGCTCGAAGAGGTCAAGGCCGCAATGGACGGACGGGCGACCGCGAAGCCTCCGCGCCGCGACGAGCCGATGTCCGGGCGCCGCCCACCCGAAGGGCCCCCACCCCCGCCGCCGCCCGGGCGGCCCGGTGGGCCCGGCCGACCCGGTGACAGAGCCCCCAGGCCGGGGGTGGACTGGAGCTGGACCCAGCAGATCAACTGGTTGTGGGTGCGACGCGCGGCCTACATCTCCGTGGCGGCGATGGTGCTGCTGCCGATCGTCACCTTCGCCATGGCGTACTTCATCGTCGACGTGCCCAAGCCCGGCAATATCCGCACCAACCAGGTCTCGACCATCCTGGCGAGCGACGGCTCCCAGATCGCCAAAATCATTCCGCCCGAAGGGAACCGGGTCGACGTCAACATCAACCAGGTGCCGGTGCATGTGCGCCAGGCGGTGATCGCGGCCGAAGACCGGAACTTCTATTCCAACCCGGGCATTTCGTTCACCGGGTTCGCGCGCGCGGTCAACAACGACTTGTTCGGCGGCGATCTGCAGGGCGGCTCGACGATCACCCAGCAGTACGTGAAGAACGCGCTCGTCGGTTCGGCGCAGCACGGGTTCAGCGGGCTGATGCGCAAGGCCAAGGAATTGGTCATCGCCACCAAGATGTCGGGGGAGTGGTCCAAAGACGATGTCTTGCAGGCCTATCTGAACATCATCTACTTCGGCCGGGGCGCCTACGGCATTTCGGCCGCGGCCAAGGCCTACTTCGACAAGCCGGTCGACCAGCTCACCGTCTCCGAGGGGGCGCTGTTGGCGGCGCTGATCCGGCGGCCGTCCTCGCTGGACCCGGCCGTCGACCCGAAGGGTGCCGCGGAGCGATGGAACTGGGTGCTCGACGGCATGGTGGAGACCAAGGCGCTGTCACCGAGTGACCGTGCGGCACAGGTATTTCCGGCGACACTGCCGCCCGACCAAGCGCGGGCGCAGAACCAGACCACCGGTCCCAACGGGCTGATCGAGCGCCAGGTGACCAAGGAGCTGATGGAGCTCTTCAACATCGACGAGCAGACCCTGAACACCCAAGGGCTGCAGGTCACCACGACCATCGACCCGAAGGCCCAGCAGGCCGCGGAGAAGGCGGTGTCGAAATACCTTGACGGGCAGGACCCCGACATGCGGTCCGCGGCCGTGTCGGTCGACCCGCACACGGGCGCGATACGCGCGTACTACGGCGGTTCGGACGCCAACGGTTTCGACTTTGCTCAGGCCGGGCTGCAGACCGGATCGTCGTTCAAGGTGTTCGCTCTCGTTGCGGCGCTGCAACAAGGCATCGGCCTGGGCTACCAGGTCGATAGTTCCCCGCTCACCGTCGACGGGATCAAGATCACCAACGTCGACGGCGAGAGCTGTGGGACCTGCAATATCGCCGAGGCGCTGAAGCTTTCGCTCAATACCGCCTATTACCGGCTGATGCTCAAGCTCAAGGGCGGACCGCAGGCCGTCGCCGACGCCGCACACCAGGCGGGCGTCGCGACCAGCTTCCCCGGTGTCGCGCATACGCTGTCGGAGGACGGCAAGGGTGGACCGCCCAACAACGGAATCGTGCTGGGCCAGTACCAAACCCGGCCCATCGACATGGCCTCGGCGTACGCCACGCTGGCCGCGTCCGGCGTCTACCACCGGCCGCACCTGGTGCAAAAGGTCGTCAACGCCGAGGGCCAGGTGCTGTTCGACGCCGGCAATTCGGACAACAACGGCGAGAACCGCATCGAGAAGGGCGTCGCCGACAACGTCACGGCCGCGATGGCCCCGATCGCCGGTTACTCGCGCGGCCACAACTTGTCCGGTGGACGGCCGTCGGCCGCCAAAACCGGGACGGTGCAGCTGGGCGACACGCAGGCGAACAAGGACGCCTGGATGGTCGGCTACACGCCGTCGCTGTCGACCGCGGTATGGGTGGGCACCGTGCAGGACAACGTGCCGCTGGTGACGGCCTCGGGCGCAGAGGTCTACGGTTCCGGGCTGCCGTCGGACATTTGGAAAGCGACCATGGACGGCGCCCTGAAGGGTACTCCTAACGAGACCTTCCCCAAGCCGAGCGAGATCGGTGGCTACGCAGGCGTTCCCGCCGCGCCGCCGCCGCCGGCGCCGCCCGCGGTGACCGTCATCCAACCGACCATCGAGGTGGCGCCCGGGATCACCATCCCGGTCGGTCCGCCGACGACGATCACCAACGCGCCGCCGCCGCCCGGAGGCACGCAACCGGGCGGGCCCCAGCCCCCCGGCGTCCCGCCGGGCGGCCCGCAAGCGCCCCCGCCGTCGCCGTGACCGGCGCGCGGCAGCAGGACAAAACCATCTCACCGCGGCCCCTGGCCGCCGACCTCCGCAGCGCAGACAACCGCGATTGCCCCAGCCGCACCGACGTTTTGGGTGCGGCGCTGGCCGATGTCGTCGGGGGGCCGGTGGGTCGGCACGCGCTGATCGGCCGCACGCGGGTGATGACGCCAGTGCGGGTCATGTTCCTGATCGCGCTGGTGTTCCTGGCGCTCGGCTGGTCGACCAAGGCGGCGTGCCTGCAGAGCACCGGCTCCGGGACCGGCGATCAGCGGGTCGCAAATTGGGAGAACCAACGCGCCTATTACGAGTTGTGCTACTCGGACACGGTGCCGCTCTACGGCGCGGAGTTGTTGAGCCAGGGCAAGTTTCCGTACAAGTCGAGTTGGATCGAGACCGACGGCAGCGGCGCGCCGCAGACGCGCTATGACGGCCGGCCCGCGGTGCGCTACATGGAATATCCGGTGCTGACCGGCGTCTACCA
This sequence comes from Mycobacterium sp. NGS54, assembly GCF_059812465.1. NCBI lineage: Bacteria > Bacillati > Actinomycetota > Actinomycetes > Mycobacteriales > Mycobacteriaceae > Mycobacterium > Mycobacterium sp. NGS54. Next base: position 372,028 of record NZ_JCALCS010000007.1, read on the forward strand.
GTACGTGTCGATGGCGGTGGCCAAGACCTACACCGCGCTGAGCAAGGTCGCCCCCCTGCCGGTGGTGGCAGAGGTGGTGATGTTCTTCGACATCGCGGCGTTCGGCCTGGCGTTGGCGTGGCTGGCGACCGTATGGGCGACCGCGGGCCTGTCCGGTCGCCGCATCTGGGACGCCGCCCTGGTGGCTGCGTCGCCGTTGGTGATCTTTCAGATATTCACCAACTTCGATGCTCTGGCAACGGCTTTCGCGATGGGTGGCCTGTTGGCGTGGGCGCGCCGCAAACCGGTGTTGGCCGGTGTGCTCATCGGGCTGGGCGCCGCGGCCAAGCTCTATCCGCTGCTGTTTCTGGGCCCGATGCTGGTGCTGGGTGTCCGGACCGGTCGCCTCGGGGCCCTGGCACGCACGGCGGGGACGGCCGTGGCGATCTGGGTGCTGGTGAATCTGCCTGTGCTGGTACTCTTTCCGCGCGGCTGGTCCGAGTTCTTCCGGCTCAACACACGACGCGGCGACGACATGGACTCGCTGTACAACGTGGTGAAATCGTTCACCGGCTGGCGCGGATTCGATCCACGGCTCGGATTCTGGCAGCCGCCGACCGTTTTGAACGCGGTCGTCGCGGTGTCGTTCGCGCTGTGTTGTGCCGCGATCGCGTATGTCGCGCTCACCGCCCCGAGACGCCCACGGCTGGCGCAGCTGATCTTTCTGGTGGTGGCGGTCTTCCTGCTGACCAACAAGGTGTGGAGCCCCCAGTTCTCGCTGTGGCTGGTGCCGTTGGCGGTCCTGGCGCTGCCGCATCGCCGAATCCTGCTGGCATGGATGACGATTGACGCGCTGGTATGGGTGCCGCGGATGTACTACCTGTACGGCAACCCGAACCGCGGGCTGCCCGAGCAGTTCTTCACCACGACGGTATTGCTGCGCGACATCGCGGTCGTGGCGCTCTGTGCGCTTGTCCTGCGGCAGATCTACCGGCCCGAGGAGGACCTGGTGCGCTGGGGCGGTCGCGTCGACGATCCATCGGGTGGGACCTTCGATCGCGCCTCCGACGCCCCGCCCGGGTGGTTGCCCGACCGGCTGCGTCCGCCGGGGTTGCGGCGCCCGGCGGTGGCGGCGCCCGAAGCTGAAGCCGAGGCGGCGGGAGTGGCGCCGTGACGCTGGTCGCGATCCCGTTGTTCCCGCGGTTCACCGCGCTGGACGCCGTGGGTCCCTACGAAGTGCTGCAGCGCATTCCGTCCGTCGATGTGGTGTTCGTGGGGCACCGCCGCGGCGAGGTGCGCACCGAAAACGGCATGCTCGGCGTCGCCTGCGATGCGGCCTTCGACGAAGTCGGCGCCCCCGACGTGGTGGTGGTGCCCGGCGGCATCGGGACCCGCACGCTGATCCACGACGAGGGAGGAGAGGCCATCCGGGCTTGGCTGCGATCGGTGCACCCCAACACCACGTTCACCACGTCGGTGTGCACCGGGTCGCTGTTGCTGGCCGCCGCCGGCTTACTCGACGGGCTCACCGCGACGACCCATTTCAGCGCTGCGGGTTTGTTGAACGAGCTGGGCGCGCGCTATGTGCCCGAACGAGTTGTCGAGCACCTGCCGCAGCGAATCATCACCGCCGCCGGGGTGTCCAGCGGCATCGACATGGCCCTGCGGTTGGTCGAGCTGCTCGTCGACCGAGAGGCCGCGCAGGCCGCTCAGTTGTTGATCGAATATGACCCGCAGCCGCCGTTCGATTCCGGGTCGCTCGCCAAGGCCGACGACGCGACGCGGGCCAGGGCCAAGGAATACTCCCAACGCCGCAAGTGAGCCACCCGCCGGACGATTTTTCGGGCGGGCCCCGCGTCCGGTACCCTGGGGCGGTTGCCGACGCAGGCGACCCTCCTGCCGCGGACCGACCGTGGCCGTACAGACCAGAGGAGGTGGTGAGGTTTCCATGCGTCCATACGAAATCATGGTCATTCTTGACCCCACGCTCGACGAACGCACCGTTGCCCCGTCCTTGGAGACGTTCCTCAACGTCGTCCGCAAGGATGGCGGGACCGTCGACAAGGTCGACATCTGGGGCAAGCGCCGCTTGGCCTACGAGATCGCCAAGCACGCCGAGGGCATCTACGTCGTCGTCGACCTGAAGGCCGAGCCGGCGACGGTGTCCGAGCTCGACCGCCAGCTCAGCCTCAACGAGTCGGTGCTGCGCACCAAGGTGATGCGCACCGACAAGCACTGACTGCCGAGTGTCGTCGGAGCTGCGTACGCTCAGCGGGAACACACTGATGTCTATCCCCCGTCCAAAGGCGACGAGCAGGGTGGAACGAGGAGGAACCTGTGGCTGGTGACACCACTATCACCGTTGTCGGCAACCTGACCGCCGACCCCGAACTGCGGTTCACTCCCTCGGGTGCCGCCGTCGCGAACTTCACCGTGGCGTCGACGCCGCGGATCTACGACCGGCAGAGCGGGGAATGGAAGGACGGCGAGGCGCTGTTCCTGCGGTGCAACATCTGGCGGGAGGCGGCCGAGAACGTCGCGGAAAGCCTCACTCGTGGCGCCAGGGTGATCGTCACCGGCCGGCTCAAGCAGCGTTCGTTCGAGACCCGTGAGGGCGAGAAGCGCACCGTCGTCGAGGTCGAGGTCGACGAGATCGGCCCCTCGCTTCGGTACGCCACCGCCAAGGTCAACAAGGCCAGCCGTAGCGGCGGCGGGGGCGGTGGCTTCGGCGGGGGCGGCGGCTCCCGCCCGGCGGCGGCCCCGGCGGCCCAGCCGAGTGGCGGGTCGGGGGACGACCCGTGGGGCAGCGCCCCGGCCTCGGGGTCCTTCGGCGGCGGCGACGACGAGCCACCCTTCTAAATCAGAACTTCAGACCAGCAACAAAAGGAAAGAAAGACAGACATGGCCAAGTCCACCAAGCGGCGCCCGGCTCCGGAAAAGCCGATCAAGGCGCGCAAATGCGTCTTCTGCGCCAAAAAGGGTCAAGCGATCGACTACAAGGACACCACGCTGTTGCGCACCTACATCAGCGAGCGCGGCAAGATCCGCGCGCGCCGGGTAACCGGGAACTGCGTTCAGCACCAGCGCGACATCGCCATCGCGGTGAAGAACGCGCGCGAGGTGGCCCTGCTGCCCTTCACCTCCTCGACGCGGTAGCCGCCGAGAGCCAACCGAAAGTACTGACGAACAATGAAGCTGATTCTGACGGCTGACGTCGACCACCTCGGGACCGTCGGCGACGCGGTCGAGGTCAAGGACGGGTACGGTCGCAACTTCCTGCTCCCGCGCGGCTTGGCGATCCTGGCCTCGCGCGGCGCGCAGAAGCAGGCCGACGAGATTCGCCGGGCCCGCGAGACCAAGACCGTGCGCGACCTCGAGCATGCCAACGAAATCAAGTCGGCGATCGATGCGCTGGGCCCCGTCACGTTGCCGGTGAAGGCCGCGGGCGACACGGGCAAGCTGTTCGGTTCGGTGACCGCCGGTGCCATCGTCACGGCCATCAAGAAGGCGGGCGGACCCAACCTCGACAAGCGGGTCGTGCGGCTGCCCAAGGCGCACATCAAGGCCGTCGGCACGTATGCGGTCTCGGTGCACCTGCACCCCGAGATCGACGCCGACGTCGCGCTCGACGTCGTGGCGGATAGCTAACTAAGTAGCGTTTGCTCCCTTCCGGAAGGCGGCCGTGGATCGGCCGCCTTCGGGCGTTTGGCGCCTGCGCGCGCTTCGGCGCGGCTTTCTAAGGCCGCCGAGTTTGCTCGGCTGGCGAACTCTTTCAGGGGTGCCGCCGAGGGCACCTCTTAACCACCTGGTAACTCGGCGAAAATATGGCCGAAAGCCAACACGCCCGACGCAGTAACCTGCGACGACACGCCGTAGAGATTCTTGTCCACACCAAACGGGACGAGTTGTACGACCCTTATCAGCAGTGATGTCGCAGTGTCTCGAATTAATCCACAGGTTCTCCACACCCCGCTCAACACAGGTGTCGAAGGATATCCACACACGATGCACAGCGTTATGAACAACGGCCCCTTTAAGTACTGGCCAGCAACGTTTACGGTCGTCCCGGCGCGATGCGATATGGGTTCATGTGGTCGTTGGTGTCGCCGCCTTGACTTAAGCTCTGAACGTCGGTTCGAATATATGTTCGGGTACTCGTGCTAGGGGAGGTGAGAGTCCGTGGCGGTCGTCGATGACCTCGCGCCAGGCATGGGCTCGCCGCCGCCCAACGAAGAGTTCGGTCGTCAGCCACCGCAGGATCTGGCCGCGGAGCAGTCGGTGCTGGGCGGCATGCTGCTCAGCAAGGACGCCATCGCCGACGTGCTGGAGCGGCTGCGGCCCGGCGACTTCTACCGCCCCGCGCATCAGAACGTTTACGACGCGATCCTGGACCTCTACGGGCGCGGGGAGCCGGCCGACGCGGTGACGGTGGCCGCCGAACTGGACCGCCGCGGCATGCTGCGCCGCATCGGCGGCGCGCCGTATCTGCACACGCTGATCTCGACGGTGCCGACGGCGGCCAACGCGGGCTACTACGCCGGCATCGTCGCCGAGAAGGCGCTGCTGCGCCGGTTGGTGGAGGCCGGGACGCGGGTCGTGCAGTACGGCTACGCGGGAGCCGAGGGCGCCGACGTGGCCGAGATCGTCGACCGCGCCCAGGCCGAAATCTACGACGTGGCCGACCGCCGGATGTCCGAGGACTTCGTTCCGCTCGAGGACCTGCTGCAGCCGACCATGGACGAGATCGACGCCATCGCGTCGAGCGGTGGTGTGTCGCGCGGCGTGCTGACCGGTTTCACCGAGCTCGACGAGGTGACCAACGGCCTGCATCCCGGGCAGATGATCATCGTGGCGGCGCGACCCGGCGTGGGTAAGGCGCTGGCACTGGATACGCCGCTCCCAACGCCGGCCGGCTGGACCACGATGGGTGACGTCGCGGTAGGCGATGAGTTGCTCGACGCCGACGGGCGCCCGACGCGGGTGGTAGCCGCCACCGAAGTGATGCTGGGCCGGCCCTGCTACGAGGTGGAGTTCTCCGACGGGACAGCGATCGTCGCCGACGCCGCGCACCAATGGCCCACAACTCGTGGTATCCGGACGTCGGCGCAGCTGCGGTCCGGCTGGGACACGATTGCCGCGGCCGGGGCGACGCCGCGCTACGGCTCCCTTTCAACCACGACTGCCTTGTTAGCTCCCGTATTGCAGATCGACTCGGTTCGCCGGGTCGACAGCGCGCCGGTGCGTTGCGTCCAGGTGGACAACGCCGCGAGTCTGTATCTGGCGGGCCCAGGAATGGTGCCGACCCACAATTCGACCCTGGGCCTGGACTTCATGCGGTCGTGTTCGATCAAGCACCGGCTGGCCAGCGTCATCTTCTCGCTGGAGATGAGCAAGTCCGAGATCGTGATGCGGCTGTTGTCGGCCGAGGCCAAAATCAAGCTGGCCGATATGCGTTCGGGCCGTATGAGCGACGACGACTGGACGCGGCTGGCGCGCCGGATGAGCGAAATCAGTGAGGCGCCACTGTATATCGACGACTCGCCAAATCTGACCATGATGGAGATCCGCGCGAAGGCGCGCCGGCTGCGGCAGAAGGCGGACCTCCGGCTGGTCGTGATCGACTACATGCAGTTGATGACGTCGGGCAAGAAGCACGAGTCGCGCCAGGTGGAAGTCTCCGAATTCTCAAGGCACCTCAAGCTTTTGGCGAAAGAGCTCGAGGTTCCGGTGGTGGCGATCAGCCAGCTGAACCGCGGTCCCGAGCAACGCACCGACAAGAAGCCGATGCTGTCCGACCTCCGCGAGTCGGGCTGTCTGACCGCATCGACGCGGATTCTGCGCGCTGACACGGGCGCCGAGGTCACGTTTGGTGAGCTGATGCGGACGGGCGAGCGCCCGCTGGTGTGGTCGCTGGACGAGCAGCTGCACATGGTCGCGCGACCGATGACGAACGTATTTCCGAGTGGGCGCAAGGAGGTGTTCCGGCTTCGCCTGGCGTCGGGCCGCGAGGTCGAGGCCACCGGTAACCACCCGTTCATGAAGCTCGACGGCTGGACTCCGTTGGAGCAGCTCAAGGTTGGCGATCGCATCGCCGCACCCCGCCGCGTTCCCGAGCCCGTCGACACGCAGCGGATGGATGATTCAGCAGTAATCCTGCTTGCGCACATGATCGGCGACGGGTCGTGCGTAAAGAAGCAGCCGATCCGCTACGCATCGATCGACGAGGCGAACCTCGCCGCAGTGACGATTTCCGCCGCACACTTTGGGGTGAAGGCGATCCGCGATGACTATGCGGCGGCGCGCGTGACTACGCTGCGGTTGCCATCGCCGGAGCGATTGGCGCGCGGCCGGCGTAACCCGATTGCTGCATGGCTCGATGGACTGGGTCTGTTCGGCAAGCGCAGTCACGAGAAGTTCGTGCCGGAGGCCGTATTTCGTGCACCCAACGACCAGGTGGCACTGTTCCTGCGGCACCTGTGGGCAACCGACGGCTCCGTTTGCTGGAACAACTCGACTGATGCCGCACAGATCTACTACGCCTCGACGAGTCGGCGTCTGGTCGATGACGTCATGCAGTTGCTACTCCGATTCGGCGTGTTTTCCCGGATAGCACGTGTGCGCAAGCTTGGTTACCGCGATTGTTGGTCCCTGTATATCGACAGGGCGGAGAATCAGGGCAGGTTCCTTAGGAATATCGGTGTCCACGGCATGCGAGGTGAGGCTGCGCGCGAAGTTCTCGCTAAGCTGGGTGCCCGCATCGGGCGCCCAGGCGCGGACACTATCCCCCAAGAAGTGTGCGATAAAATCGCAAAAGCATTGACCGTCAAGAGCATGACGCATCACGAACTTTCAACCGCGATGAATTCGAACTTTGCCAATGCGACAAGAAGATTCGCGCCGGGTCGGTCGCGACTGCACAGCGTGGCCGCGATGCTCGAAGACCCCGAGCTTCACGCTCTGGCCACCAGCGATGTGTTTTGGGACAAGGTCGTGGAGATCAGTAGCCTCGGTGAAGTCGATGTATACGACGGCACGGTTCCCGGCACGAATAACTTTGTAGCACAAGGGATTTCGGTCCATAATAGCCTCGAACAAGATGCCGACGTCGTCATCCTGCTGCACCGACCGGACGCGTTCGAGCGTGACGATCCGCGTGGCGGAGAGGCGGATTTCATTCTCGCCAAACACCGCAACGGCCCGACCAAGACGGTGACGGTCGCGCACCAGCTGCACTTGTCGCGCTTCGCCAACATGGCGAGGTGAAGCCTCCGAGGGGTCTCTTCAGTATGGGGGCTAGCTGAGGCCGAAGGCCTCGTGCCGCAAATTGATTCGTGGGTTGCCCGGCGTGGGTGAGGCTCTCTACGTCGGTTCTCGCATTCGGTGTCATCGTCTCACGTTCAATGTCATCTCGGTGTAGGGGGATCTCGACGTCTCCCGATGGGTGCGCGCTGCCGGCGGTATCGAAGAGGGCAGCGCGTGGTGGCAGGCACCAGATGCGCTGGCCCGCAGTGGCTTTAGGGATCGCGCACGTCACGCGAGGCGAGCAACCCAGCTGGTCGGTCTGGCCATCTGCGTCGACCTGCCAGGTGGTGTCGCGGCACGAGTTGGGTCCGCCGTGAGGGTCCGCTCTATTGCGCGCCGATCGGGTGATAGGTGGGCACATCGTTGGGCCGCGTCATTGTTGAAGTCCGTAGGCCGAGCAGGACGGCGAGCAGGACGGGGAATTCCAGGTAGGCGTGGTAACTGGCGAAGGCCGAGTACAGCGCCTTGCCGGCCGCGTAGTCAATCGCGAACAAAACGGCCAAGACGGCGCCTAAGCCGGCGCCGAGCGCCCAGGCCCGCCGGCCTGTCAGCCACGGCGCCCGTATCTCGAATGCCCGTGCCGCGTCGGGTGCGTAGCGGGGAAGGAAGAACACCCAGACGAAGTAGTGCATCGTCTGCAGGAAGGCGAACACGACGAGCAGTCTCACTCCGACTTCCGTGATCACGGCTGCAGGCGGAGCGCTGGCGGCCACGATCGGGCGCGGGTTGCCGGCGAACCCGGCCAACGATGAGCTCAACCCGCCGAGGTGGGCGTCGAAGACTCCGCTGAGCAGCAGCGCTGGGACGGCGAGGATCCAGCCAACTTGTGCCGACCTAAACCAGCGTCGTGTGGCCGGGGTGGGCAGCCGAGCAGACCATTCCCACAGGAAAAACAGCGGCACGACGTTGTGTAGATGAGCGAGCACCACGAAGTGGTAGCCCGGCCAGCTGAGCGAGGCGGTCGCGGCGGCGGCCAGCACCGCTAACGAAAGCACTAGCGTCGGCCCGCGCAGTACGGCCACGCAGGCGGCCCCGATGACCGCGTACCCGATGATGATCTCGGCCAGCCGGGCGGGCTCGCCGACGACCATGCCGGCCAGCCGGCATAACACGATCGCTGTGATCAGCCCCAGCAGCCAAAGCAGAAGCCGGCCCGACAGGATGTTAGCGAAACGTCCGCAGACGTAACGCAGTTCCAAGATGTTGTGCAAGACTCCGAAGGCCATTAATCCGAGGACCGTGGTGGCCAGAGGGGCGCGGACCGCGACGATCAGTGCGACCGCGGCGGCCAGAACGAATAGCCAGATCACCCGTAGAGTCATCGGATGTCCCAGTTGGCCGCATTCGGTCTGACCCTCGCGGTCGAAATACCGTGGTACGTGGGTGGTCTCGTCGCCCTTGTGGGGTTGCGGTGGTGGCGGGCGCTCCTGCTGGGAGTGGCGGTAAACATGTGCAGCCATCCCGTGCTGTGGTGGGCACTCGCGCCGGATCCGACCCTGGCCCGCCTGCTAGTAGCCGAGACCGTGGTCACCGCGGCCGAGGCGGTACTGCTGGCGGTGGCTATCCGCCGCGACCTCGCCGTGCTGGCAGTGCTCAGCCTCGGCGCGAATGCCTCGTCGCTGCTCACCGGGCTGCTTCTCAGCGGGTAGGAGGGCCGGGCGGAGGTGGTGGGGCACCGGGTGGTGCTGGTGGGCCGGGCGGCGGCCAGGAGGGCGGAGTCGGCGGCCTGCGCCGCCGCGATCGGCGCACCAAAATCGTGACCACCACGATCGCCGCGATGACGACCAGCACAAAGAGTACGACAACAACGAGGGGCGCCACCGTCGCCGAGGGAGCCAAATCCGCGAGCAAGCTGACCACGCCGCTGACGATACCGATCAATCTTGCAGAATGACCGCCATTATGTCGTGATCGCCTTTAGATCGTTGATACTGGTTGCCGATGCCGAGTGCTCGCACCACCAACTCGCCGATCGCGCCTCCCACTGGGAGATCGCGGACCCATGGCCAAGCCTGGAGTTAACCCGCGCCCGGGTGATACTTATGCCCCTCATAACGCCCGCCGGTGAAGCGCTGAGGCATGGATTGGGCGCACCCCCCGTGATTCTGATCGTTGGACCGCAGGGACGCTGCCATAAAAGACCGGAAGTTCTACTCGCCGTGCGTTCCCGCTAAAGCGACTTCACCATGGGCAGTGACAGCGACCGCACCGTGAGATACCGTTCTGGTCCCCGGCCTGCTCGGCATCGGGTGTGGGGCAGCATCCGCGCCCGTGACGGGCACAGCAATAGGTCGCCGGTGCGATAATTGCAGCCATGCGGAACCGGCAGTCGTGCTGGCCAGCCTTGCTCGCCCTGACCGCAATTCTTCTGGCGTGCTCCTCTTGCAAGACGCCGCCACAACCCCCGAGACCGTCCGGGTCCGCGACGATGTCCTCAACTGGCCCCCCGCCGCTAACCACTGCCATAGTGCTGCCTTTTCATCCCATGGAGCTGACGTTTAGCTCCACGGCAAACAAGTTGTATGCGACTGGCCTCGAGGGGGGACCGCCACGAATGGGGGCGTACGTCGTCTCGCTGTCGGCGCCAGCCGGGCCCATTGAGCGTTTGGATACATCGATTGGCGACCTTCCTGAGCACATCGTGGTCAATGACAAGCTCAGGCGTGGCTACGCGCTCGTGCCGGGGGCGCTCAAGGTGTTCAGCACGGACTCGGACACTCTCATTTCGACCAGCGAGAAACCGTCCTGCTCCCCGCAGGTGCTTGCCATCAGCCAGGCGACGGGCGTTGTGTATGGCGGTGGAGTCTCTGACAAGGGCGAGTGCCTCGTTCAGTTCGATCCCGACGGCCGCATTGTCCGCGAGAATGTCGTCGCATCACACGTCAAGGGCCAGAATATGTTGGTTCAAAGGATTGCGGTGGACTCGGCGAGTGGCGATGTTCTGTATACGAATCCATCCAGTATCGGGCGTGCCGACCAGATGTTGAGGGAAAAATGGCGCACGCCAGTCGGCGGGCCAGGCGAAATACAGGACCTGGGCTTCGAGCCACAGACGGACACTGCCTACATCACTGTCGGTCAGTTCCCGGTCATCTCGCCCACGAGAATTTCAGTCCTCGACGGTCGCACTGGCAAGCAAAAGGGTGAGTTCAGCGGCCCGGGATGGACGACCGAGTTTGCGTCTACTGAGGATGGCCGATTGTTCGTCGCATACTTCAACTCGAACGATATCTACATGCTCTCCGACGCAACGAACACCCCGACGAAATTCGCGTCGCTCGGCGATATTCCCGGATCGTCTCCCAGCGACCCCAAATGGCTGTTTGTCGACACCGTCGGGCACCGGCTTTTTGTCTCGCCCGGCGGTGACGCGCACAAGATCCTGCTTTACCAGTACTGACTGGTGCTCGTTGTTGAGCGCTTCCACGCGCTCAAGGATCGACCCCGGCGACGCGAACACCTTTAAGCCGAGCTGTGCTACGCCCCTAAAGGGGGTGTGGCCGGCTGCCAGCACTTGTCGTTCCGCCGACCCTGACCGTCTGGGCCGCATACCTGCGCCGGTAAGGGATCACTCGCCAGTGGCGGCGCCATCTTGGTCAGTCCGGCAGCAAACCAAAGAGACCGCGGTTACAGTGGGGCGAACGCAGAGGCGCAACCCTCCGAGCTACGCGGTGCCGTTGCGCTCATAGCGCTAACAACAATCTGGAGAACCGTGAGCATCAACCCGTTCGATGACGACAACGGCAGCTTTCTCGTCCTGGTTAACCACGAGGAACAACACAGCCTGTGGCCGGCCTTCGCCGAGGTTCCAGGCGGCTGGCAGGTGGTCTTCGGCGAAGACACCCGGCAGGCGTGCCTGGACTACGTCGAGCAGAATTGGCCCGACATACGCCCGAAGACTCTGCGCGAGCGGCTCGCGTAGGGCCTTCGTCAGTTGAGCCGGCTGTTGGGTGGAGAGTCGGATGGAGCCGGATGACCCGCCGCTGCCTTTGACGCGCGGGCAGCTTGACCTCTGGCTTACTCACGAAATCGGTGATATCGATACCGAGTCGCAACTCAGCCAGTTCGTCGTCATCGATGGCACCGTAGAACGTCGTGCGTTGGAATTCGCCATTCGCGAATGCGTGCGAGAAGCCGAATCCATCCGGGTGGCCGTATTCGAGGCCCACGGGAAGGTATACCAGCGGCCTGCCGACTACCCGGATTTCGAGATCCCGTTCCTTGATCTGAGATCCTTCCCGGATCCGGTCGAGGAAGCCCATAACGTCGCCACCTCGCAGCTGCATAGTCCCATGCCGTTGTCTGGTCCGCTGTTCAGATTCGTGCTGTTGCAGACGCGGCGAGACGAGTTCTACGTGTTCATATCGTGCCACTGCGTCGTGGTCGATGAGGTCGGTCTCGCACTTATCGCTAACCGGATTGCGGCCATCTACACTTCGGTGGTTTCCGGCGAGCCTGTCACTGTGTCGCCCTTTGGATCGCTGCGCGCCCTCCTAGCATGCGAACGTGAATACGAAGCATCCGAAGATTTCCTCGATGATCGGCAGTACTGGTCAGGAAATCTGCGCTCGGAAAGTGCGTCGCGCGTCGTACAAACCGAAGTAGGGGCCGAAGCTGGCGTGAACTCGGCCAGCCGGGCGGTGCCCTTCAACCCTTTGACGCTCAGCCGAATCATACGGTTGTCGAAGGATTTGAACGTCCGCCAGGAATCGGTAATCACCGCAGCTTGTGCGGTTCTGATATGCAGCTGGTCGACCGGTGGCCCCGAATTAGTCCTCGAGTTGCCGGTCAGCAGAAGAGTGTGTGCGGAATCAAGGACGTTTGCCGGGAGGATGGCCGCGTCCCTACCGCTCGCGATATCGATGACGGGCGCCGACACGGTTGTCGACCTCTGTAGACAAGTTGACTCGAGACGCCAGGAAGTGCTGCAGCATCAGAGATTTCCGGTAAACGTCGTGAGCGACGAGCAGACGACGAACCGGATAACCGTCGATATCCTGCCACCCACCGCGACCGTGGCCTTCGGCGACGCCTCGGCCTCGGTAATGCGGCGAAGCTTTGGCCCTGTCAAGTACTTTGGCCTGTTCTTTGCGCGGACACGCGACCAGCTGTTTCTCAGCACAGCGGGTGCCGCTCGGCCGTTCGGGCATTTGAACGTCGCCGATTTGGTGGAGCGGTTGGCACGGTTGCTGGATGTGATGTGCGCGGATTCGGACCGGGCGTTGTCGTCTATTGATCTGCTCGACGAGTCTGAGCACGGCTGGCTCGATGCCGTCGGTAACCGCGCCGCGTTAACCGATCCCGGCGCTGGGTTGTCCATTCCGGTGTTGTTTGCCGCCCAGGTGGCCCGTACCCCCGACGCCGTCGCGATCAGCTGCGGCGGGCGAAGCCTGACCTACCGCGAGCTCGATGACGCGGCGAACCGGCTCGCGCACTTGCTGATTGGTCATGGGGCCGGCCCTGGTTCGTTTGTGGCGCTGCTGTTTTCCCGTTCCGTGGAAGCGATCACCGCGATCGTGGCAGTGCTGAAAGCCGGTGCAGCCTACCTGCCCCTCGATCCGCAATACCCCCAGGCGCGCATCGAACTCATCCTTGATGACGCGGCGCCGATCGCCGCGATCACCTCTGCGGGCTTGCGATCGCGGCTAGCCGGGACCGACTTGTTGGTCGTTGACGTCGACGATCCCAGCTTGAAGACCCTGCCCAACACCGCACCGGCGGCGCCGGGCCCCGATGACATTGCCCATCTCATGTACACGTCGGGCAGCACCGGAGTCCCTAAAGGGGTGGCCGTCACTCATGCTAGCGTCGCCGAATTGGTAGCCACTTGCGTTGAGCGGCTTGTGATTACGTCCGACAGTCGGATCCTGCAATTTACTCCGCTGGTGTTCGACGTGTCAGTGGCAAGTCTGTGGTGTGCGTTGCTGACCGGGGCCGAGGCGGTGATTCCGGATAGCAACGAGTCGCTGCTGGGCGACGAATTTGTGGAGCTGATTGCTAGGCAGCCTATTTCGCATGCCGATTTCACGCCATCGGCGGTGGCCGCTCTCACACCCGATCGGCTGGACGGCGTGACGTTGGTGGTGGCCGGCGAAGCCTGTCCACCAGAACTAGTCGATCGCTGGGCACCGGGGCGGGTAATGATCAACGCCTACGGCCCCACCGAAGCGACGGTGTATGCGTCGATGAGCGCGCGGCTCCGCGCGGGGTCGGGAGCCCCGATCGGGTCGCCGGTATCAGGGGCGGGGCTATTCGTGCTGGATGGGTGGTTGCGTCCGGTACCGGTGGGAGTGTTGGGGGAGTTGTATGTGGCCGGCGCCGGGGTGGCCGCTGGGTATTGGCGTCGTAGTGGGTTGACGGCGTCGCGGTTTGTGGCGTGTCCGTTCGGGTCGCCCGGCGCGCGGATGTACCGCACTGGCGATCTGGTCCGGTGGCGCACCGATGGGCAGCTGGATTATCTAGGTCGTCTCGATGAGCAGGTGAAGATCCGCGGGTTTCGCATCGAACTCGGGGAAGTGCGTGCCGCGTTGGCCGAGGCGGCGGGGGTCGATCAGGCGGTGGTTATTGTCCGTGAGGACCGTCCAGGGGAGAAGCGGCTGGTCGGCTATGTAGTCGGGACGTCCGACCCCGCCGCGGCACGCGCGGCACTGGCCGAGCGGCTGCCCGACTATATGGTCCCGGCAGCGGTGATGGTCGTTGATCGGATTCCGTTGACGATCAACGGCAAGCTGGACAAGGCCGCACTGCCCGTCCCCGACTACAGCGACGGTGATCGCTATCGCGCCCCGTCTAGCGCGGTTGAGGAGATTTTGGCCGGCATCTTCGCCCAGGTGTTGGAGCTGGATCGGGTGGGTGTCGAGGAGTCGTTTTTCGATCTGGGTGGGGACAGCATTTTGGCAATCCGGGTGGTTGCGCGGGCGCGGGCGGCTGGGGTCCTGTGTCGGGCGCGCGATGTTTTCGTCGCACGCACGGTAGCCCGGCTGGCCCGCATAGCGCGGGTGGCCGACGGTGACGACGGCCAGGTCGATCACGGTGTGGGGCAGCTGGTTTCGACCCCAATCATGCGCTGGCTGCAAGGCGTGCAAGGTCCCATCGATGAATTCAATCAGACGATGCTGCTGGAGGCTCCGACGGGGACCAGCGACGCTGACGTGGTAGCGCTGATGCAGGCGTTGGTGGACCGGCATCCCACGTTGCGGATCCGCGCCAACGACGACGGCGCCGGGGGCTGGCTGCTGGAGACCCGCCCGCCCGCGACGGTGGATGCCCGGCAGTGCGTACACGTTGTCGATGTGTTGTCCGAAGCGGCGTTGGTCGGGGCGCGGCGCCGGTTGGATCCGTGCGCCGGGGTGATGCTCAGCGCCTTGTGGGTGACCACCACGGGCCAACTTGTGCTCATCGTTCACCACCTGGCAATTGATGCGGTCTCCTGGGGGATATTGCAGGCTGATCTCAACACCGCGTGGCGGCAGCAGTGTGCCGGGCAGCTGTCCGAGTTGCCGGTGCGGGGCACCTCGTTTCGACGGTGGGCCGCGGTACTGGCTGAGCATGCGCGCCGCCCGGAAGTGATGGACCAGGCCCACAAGTGGCGGCAAATAATCGCGACCCCGGCGGCGTTGCCTGCGATCGATCCTGCGATGGATAGCTATGCGACCGCCGAGCAGCTGTCGGTGTCGTTGGATGTGGAGACGACCCAGCTGCTGCTGAGTCGGGTGCCGGCGGCGTTTCATGCTGGGGTCCAAGACATCCTGCTGATCGCGTTCGGGTTGGCGTGGGCGGGATTCCTGGGCACTACTGGGCCGATCGGCATCGACGTGGAGGGCCATGGCCGCCACGAGGAACTGGCCCCCGATATCCAGCTGTCCGACACGGTGGGGTGGTTTACCACCAAATATCCGGTGGCCTTGGCGGTGGATCCCGATTCCCGGGCGGGGTTAGGGCGGCTGGTCAAGGACGCCAAGGAGCAGCTTCGCGCCATTCCGGACGGTGTGACCTACGGATTGCTGCGATACCTGAATTCCGACGTGGATCTAGGCGGGCCCGACCCCCCGATCGGGTTCAACTACCTCGGGCGGCTAGGAGCCGCGGCCAACGGGATGGCCGATGGTTGGCGGATCCGCCATGACGGTCCCGCGGTCCTCGGCGCCGCCGCAGCGGTGCCCATGCCGTTAATGCACACCGTCGAGCTCAACGCACTCATCGTCGACACCGACATCGGCCCGCAACTGCGCGCGGACTGGACCTGGGCGTCCTCCAAACTCGATGCCGCCCAGATCAACCGGCTCAGCCGACTGTGGTTCGAGGCGCTGGCCGGGATCTGCGCCGACGTGGTCGCCGGCGGCGGCGGGTTCACCCCGTCAGATTTCACGTTGACCCGCCTGAGCCAGCCCCAGATCGAAGACCTCGAAGGCCGCTACTGGATCAGCGACGTGCTGCCGTTGACTCCGTTGCAGCGAGGCTTGTTGGTCTACAGCAGCGACCCGCACGGCGCCACCGAGCCGTATGTGGTGCAACTCGATATCACATTGTCGGGTCGGCTCGATCCGCAGCGTCTACATGCCGCGGTGCAATCCGTGCTGACCCGCCACCCGAACGTGGCGGCCCGATTCGTCTACACGGAGTTCGATGAGCCGGTGCAGGTCATGCTGGCGGATCCCGTTGTACCGTGGTGGTTTATCGACCTAAGCAGTTGCGGCGCAGACTGCGGGGAGCGGATCGAGGCGATCTGCGCCGCTGAACGTGCGGCCCTCGCTGGTTTGGCTGATCAGTGCCCGTTGCGGGCGGTGCTGATTCGCATCGGCGCCGAGGACCATCGGCTGGTGCTGACCAACCATCACATCGTGCTTGATGGCTGGTCGCTGCAAATCGTGTTGCGCGAACTGCTTGCTGGCTATGGCGGCGAACCGCTTCCGGCGCCGTTGCCGTACCGCCGTTTCCTAGACTGGGTGTCCGGCCAGGACGCCGAGGCGGCCCGCAACGCGTGGCGTGATCTGTTCGCCGGGTTTGCAGCGCCCACCTTGGTCTGCCCATCGCAGCGCTTCGGGTCCGCCGACCGCGCCGTCCACTGTGTGCAACTGTCTGCGGCAAGCACCGACGCCCTCAGCCGGCTGGCTCGCGCCCAGCAGACCACGGTCAATATCGTGTTGCAGGGCGGGTGGGCGCAGCTGCTCAGTACGCTGACCGGTCAGCGTGACGTCGCGTTCGGAATCACGGTGTCGGGCCGGCCCGCGGAGCTGTCGGGCGCCGAATCGATGGTGGGCCTGTTCATTAACACGGTTCCGGTACGCGCGATCCTGACGGCGAACACCACCCACGCGCAGCTGCTCGCCCAGCTACAAACCGCCCACAACGACACCGCCGATCACCAGCACCATCCCCTCAGCGAGATCCACCGAATCGCAGGACACGACAACCTGTTTGACACCTTGTTCGTCCACGAAAACTATCCGATGGATACCTCGCTGAAGACGGGCGACGTGGCGATCACCGCGGTCCGTGGCCGCGAGTTCAACCATTACCCGCTAACGCTGCAGGTGCTGCCCGGCAAGCAGCTGGGCCTGCGGGTGGAGTATGCCACCGAGGTGTTCACCGACGCGAGTATCGAGTCTTTGGTGGAGCGGTTGCAGCGGGTGCTGGCGACGATGTGCGCCGACCCGCACCGGCGCCTATCGGCGACGGATCTACTCGACGCGGGCGAGCATGCCTTCCTCGATGCGGCCGGCAACCGGGCAGCATGCAACAATTCCGTTGCCTCAGCGTCGATTCCGGAGTTGTTTGCCGCCCGGGTGGCCCGCACACCCGGCGCGGCGGCGGTCAGCTTCGCCGGACGGCGGCTGACTTACCACGAGCTCGACGAGGCGGCGAACCGCTTGGCGCACCTGCTGGTTGGCCATGGGGCGGGCCCGGGAGCGGTGGTGGCGCTGCTGTTGCCCCGCTCCGCGGAGGCGATCACAGCAATTGTGGCGGTGCTCAAGACGGGGGCGGCATATCTGCCGATCGATCCGGCACTGCCAGCGGCCCGGATCGACTTCATGCTCGACGACGGCGCACCCGTGGTCGCGGTGACGACACTTGGGTTGGCGAGCCGGCTCGCCGGATTCGACCTACGAGTCATTGAGCTCGACGACTCCTCACTCGAGACAACGGCTGGGACCACGCTGGTCTCACCAGGCCCCGACGATATTGCCCATCTGATTTACACCTCTGGTAGCACCGGGCTGCCTAAGGCGGTGGCTGCCACCCACCGTAATGTGACACAGCTGTTTGACTCCCTGGACGCGGGCCTAACGCGGCCGGGCGAGGTGTGGACGCAATGCCATTCCTTGGCGTTTGACGCCTCGATCTGGGAGATCTGGGGAGCACTACTCCACGGTGGGTGCCTGGTCGTCGTGCCCGAACCGGTCGCCGGCTCGCCGGAAGACTTTCAGGCCTTGCTGGCCCGCGAGCGAGTCGACCTGTTGAGTCAAACCCCCTCTGCCGTAAAGATGTTGGACCCGCAAGGGTTAGGGCCAGTGACGCTGGTGATGGGGGCTGAGCGCTGCACTGCAGAGCTGGTGGACCAGTGGGCGCCGGGGCGGGTCATGATCAATACCTACGGGCCGACGGAGACCACGATGTGGGCGTGCGCCACGGCGCCACTGGTGGCGGGCCGCGGAGTGCCGCCGATCGGCTCGCCGGTAGCGGGAGCGGCGTTTTTTGTGCTGGATGGATGGTTACGACCAGTACCGGCCGGCGTGGTGGGCGAGTTGTATGTGGCCGGTGCCGGGGTGGGAGTGGGCTATTGGCGCCGGGCCGGTTTGACCGCGTCGCGGTTTGTGGCGTGTCCATTCGGCAGGGCCGGAATACGTATGTATCGCACCGGCGATCTGGTGCGGTGGCGCGTCGATGGGCAGTTGGACTACGTCGGGCGCGCGGATGAGCAAGTCAAGATCCGCGGGTTTCGGATCGAGTTGGGCGAGGTGCAATCCGCGTTGGCCGCATTGCCCGGGGTAGATCAGGCGGTGGTGGTCGTCCGTGAGGACCGCCCCGGCGACAAGCGTCTGGTCGGCTATGTGACTGGCGCGGTGGAGGTTTCGCGTTTGCGTACGGCGCTCGCCGAGCGGCTGCCCGATTATATGCTGCCCGCGGCGGTGCAGCTCGTTGATCGAATACCGTTGACTGTCAACGGCAAGCTCGACAAGGCTGCGCTGCCGGCCCCCGACTATATCCACGGCGATCGCTACCGCGCCCCGGCCAGCCCGGTCGAGGAGATTTTGGCTGACATCTACGCCCAAGTCCTGGGGCTGGATCGAGTGGGTGTGGACGAGTCGTTCTTCGAACTGGGCGGCGACAGTATTTTGTCCATCCAGGTGGTGGCGCGCGCTCGCGGCGCCGGGGTGCTGTGTCGGCCGCGCGATGTCTTCGTCGAGCAGACCGTGGCGCGTCTAGCCCGGGTAGCGCGAGTGGTCGCCGGGGCCGATGACCACCCCGATGAAGATGTGGGGCAACTGGTTTCGACACCAGCGGCGTGCTGGCTGGCAACCGTGGATGGCCCGGTGGAGCAGTTCAACCAGACGGTGGCCGTGCAGGCGCCGCCGGACAGCACCGAGGCCGATGCTGTGGCGATGGTCCAGGCGTTGGTGGATCGGCATGCCATGTTGCGGTTGCGCGTCAGCACCGGGGGCCCAGCGGGCCAGTGGGTGTTGGAGACGATGCCGACAGGTTCGGTGGACGCCCGGCGCTGTGTGCACGCCGTCGATGTGTTGTGCGATGAGGAGCTGTTGGGGGCGCGGCGCCGACTGGATCCGAAGGCCGGGGTGATGCTCAGCGGGCTGTGGGTGATTTCCACCGGTCAGCTGGTGTTGATGATTCATCATATGGCCGTTGACGCGGTATCTTGGCGTATTTTGCTGGATGACCTCAACGCCGCTTGGGGGCAGCACCGCGCCGGCCGAGTGCCGGTTTTGCCGATGCGGGGGGCGTCATTTCGTCGGTGGGCGGTGGTGCTGGCCGAGCGGGCGCGCGCGACCACGGTAGTCGATCAGGTGCAGGCCTGGCAGCAGATCGCAGCGGTGCGTGCGGCGTTGCCTGCTGTCGATGCTGTGCTGGATACCTATGCCTCCGCAGGCCAGCTGTCGGCGGAACTGGATGTCGAGACCACGCTGCTGCTGCTCGGTGAGGTACCAGCGGCGTTTCATGCTGGGGTGCAAGACATTCTGCTGATCGCGTTTGGCTTGGCGTGGGCGGAATTCCTGAACACTGCCGAGCCCATCAGCATCGACGTGGAGGGACACGGCCGTCATGAGGAACTGGCCCCCGACCTCGACCTGTCCCACACCGTGGGGTGGTTCGCCACCAAATACCCAGTGGCCCTTGTCTTCGATCGTGTTTCGTGGGCGCAGGTCAAAGCGGGCAACGCGGTGCTCGGCAGTGCGGTCAAGCACGCGAAGGAACAGCTACGCTCCTTGCCCGAGGGCTGGACCTATGGCGTGCTGCGCTACCTGAACAGCGAGGCGGACCTGGGCGGACCCGACCCGCCGATCGGATTCAACTACCTGGGTCGCCTGGGTGTCTCAGCTGAAGGGGTTCGCGACATTTGGCGGCTTTGCCACGACGACCCGTCGGTGCTCGGCGCGGCGGCGGCCGTGGCGATGCCGTTGACACACACCGTGGAGCTCAACGCCTTCGCCTTCGACACGGCCGCGGGCCCGCAACTGCGCGCGGACTGGACCTGGGCGTCCTCCAAACTCGATGCCGCCCAAATTGACCGAGTGAGCAAGCTGTGGTTTGAGGCGCTGGTCGGGATCTGCACGCATGTTGGCACCGGTGGCGGCGGGTTCACCCCGTCGGACTTCGCGCTCACGCCGTTGCGTCCAAGCGGGCTGCCATGAGCCTGACCCAACGACAGATCGAAAGTCTCGAACGCGCCTATCGGATCCGCGATCTGCTGCCACTGACCCCGCTGCAATTGGGTTTGCTCTTCCATGCCGGTGACCCGCAGGGCTTGGCCGATGCGTACGCGATGCAACTCGATGTCGTCCTGACCGGTCCGCTGGACGACCGCCGTCTGCATCGGGCGGTGCAATCCGTGGTTACCCGCCACCCCAACGTCGCGGCCCGTTTCGTCTACGAAGACCTCGACGAGCCGGTTCAGGTGATTGTGGCCGATCCCGTTGTGCCCTGGCAGGTTATCGATCTGACCGACGATGTGCAGCCCGAGGAGCGCATCGAGGAGATCTGCACAACCGAGCGTGCGGCCGTCGTCGATCTGGCCCACCAGTGCCTGCTGCGTGCGGTGCTGATCCGCACCGCCGTCACGGAGCACCGGCTGGTGTTGACCAACCATCACATCGTGCTGGACGGCTGGTCGCTGGAGATCGTGCTGCGCGAAATCATCGCCGGCTACGCCGGCCAGCCCCTTCCGGCGGCCACCCCTTATCGCGGTTTCCTGGCTTGGCTGGCCGGAAAGGACGCCGGTGCCGCCCGCGACGCCTGGCGCGCACTTTTCGCCGGCTTTGAGGCACCCACCCTGGTCGGCCCGCCCGAGCGGTTGGGGTTCGCCGCGCGCGCCGTGCACTCCTGTGCGTTGTCGGTCCACATCACCGAGGCGCTGATCGAGTTGGCGCGGACGCAACACACCCTCAACATCGTGTTGCAGGCCGCGTGGGTGCAGGTGCTGGCTGCGCTGACGGGTCAGCATGACGTCGCCTTTGGCACCACGGTCTCCGTGCGTCCTGCCGATCTGGCCGGCGCGGAATCCATGGTGGGCCTGTTCATTAACACCGTGCCGGTGCGGGCGGTCATCACCGGGACCACGTCCACCGCACAGCTGCTTGCGCAGCTGCAAATCGCCCACAACGACACCGTCGATCATCACCATCTGCCGCTCGTCGACATCCACCGCCTCACCGGACACGACGCCTTGTTTGACAGCTTGTTCGTCTACGAGAACTATCCTGTCGACTCATCGCTGGAGGCCGGGGACGTGGTCGTCACGGCTGTCACTGGTCGTGAGTTCAACCACTACCCGCTGACCCTGCAAGTGCTGCCTGGCCCGCAACTGGGCCTGCGTATCGAATACGCCACCGAGGTGTTCGACCTGGCGAGCATCACCGCGCTCGTCGACCGCTTGAAGCGGCTGGTGCTGGCAATGTGCGCTGATCCGATCCGGGCGTTGTCCTCCATCGATGTGCTTGATGCCCAGCAACATGCCCACCTCGACGCGGTCGGTAATCGCGCCGCGCTGACCGATCCGCGCACGACGGCAGACCCGTCGATTCCGGTGCTGTTCGCCGCGCAGGTGGCCCGCACGCCCGACGCCCTGGCAGTCAGCTGCGCCGGTCAGCAGTGGACCTACCGTGACCTCGACGAGGCGGCAACCCGGTTGGCCCACGTGTTGGGAAGCTGTGGGGCGGGCCCGGGATCCCGTGTAGCGCTGCTGTTTTCCCGTTCGGCCGAAGCGATCGTGGCGGTCCTCGCCGTGCTGAGAATCGGGGCCGCTTACGTGCCCCTGGACCCCAAGTATCCGCAGGCGCGCATCGGCGTGGTGCTGGCCGACGCGGCGCCGACCGCCGTGGTCACCACCGCTGCTCTGGCCGGGCGGCTGGCCCGGTTCGATGTACCCGTCATCGACGTCGCTGACCGTGCAGACCCCGCCGTCAAGCGCGCGCCCACCACCCCGCTTCCCGCCCCTCGGGCAGAGGACGTCGCCTACCTGATTTACACATCGGGCAGCACCGGTGTCCCCAAGGGCGTGGCTGTAACCCATGCCGGCATCGCCGGCTTGGTGGCCACGTGCGTCGAGCGGCTTGCGATTACACCCACGAGTCGGATCCTGCAGTTCGCGCCATTGGTCTTCGACGTTTCGGTGGCAAGTCTGTGGTCGGCCCTGTTGACCGGGGCCACTGCGGTGTTCCCTGACGGCGACCAGACGCTTCCGGGTGATGAATTGCTGGATCTGATCGCGCACCAGGGTATTTCGCACGCAGATTTCACGCCGACGGCATTGGCCGCCCTGCCACCTGATCGGCTCCGCGGGGTGACGCTGGTCGTAGCCGGTGAGGCCTGTCCCCCTGATCTGGTGGATCGGTATGGCGTGGCGGGCACGCTCATCAACGCTTACGGCCCGACCGAGACCACCGTGTATGCGTCGATGAGCGCCCCCCTGACCGCGGGGTCGGGCGCCCCGATCGGCTCGCCCGTGTCAGGGACGGCCCTGTTGGTGCTGGACGGCTGGCTGCGTCCGGTGGCCCCCGGCGTGATCGGCGAGTTGTATGTCGCCGGCGCCGGGGTGGCGTGTGGCTACTGGCGGCGGGCGGGACTGACCGCGGCGCGATTTGTGGCGTGCCCGTTCGGGGCGCCCGGGGCGCGCATGTATCGCACCGGCGACCTCGTCCGTTGGCGGACCGATGGTCAACTGGACTACGTCGGGCGCGGCGATGAACAGATCAAGATCCGCGGTTTCCGCATCGAACTCGGAGAAGTCCGCGCAGCACTCAACGCGCTACCCGGGGTCGAGCAGGCGGTGGTTGTTGTCCGTGAGGACCGCCCCGGTGCAAAGCGTCTGGTCGGCTATATCACGGGGACCGCCGGCCCCGCCGAAGTGCGTGCAGCGCTGGCAGAGCGGCTGCCCGACTACATGATCCCCGCAGCCGTGATCGCGGTGGAGC
Organism: Mycobacterium sp. NGS54; assembly: GCF_059812465.1. Taxonomy (NCBI): domain Bacteria; kingdom Bacillati; phylum Actinomycetota; class Actinomycetes; order Mycobacteriales; family Mycobacteriaceae; genus Mycobacterium; species Mycobacterium sp. NGS54. The sequence continues at coordinate 394,956 of NZ_JCALCS010000007.1, forward strand.
AGATCCCCCTGACTGTCAACGGCAAACTCGACATCCGAGGACTACCGGCCCCCGACTACGCCGACACCGATCGCTACCGCGCCCCGACCACCCCGGTCGAGGAGATCATGGCCGACGCCTACGCCCGCGTACTGGGGTTGGACCGGGTCGGTGTCGATGAGTCGTTCTTCGACCTGGGCGGGGATTCGTTGTCGGCGATGCGGGTGATCGCCGCACTGAATACCGGCCTGGAGGCCGGGCTTTCGGTGCGCACCCTGTTCGACGCACCCTCGATTGCCGAGTTGGCCGCGCGAATCGGTGGGGGCGCGCGCCGGCGCAAACCGTTGGTGGCCGGCGAGCGGCCCGCGCTGGTGCCGCTGTCGTTTGCGCAGAGCCGGTTGTGGTTCCTCGACCGGTTCGAAGGCGGGGTCGCGACATACAACATGCCCACCGCTTTTCGGATCAGTGGCGAGCTGGACGCGGAGGCGCTGGGCGCGGCTCTCGACGACGTCATCGCTCGCCACGAATCGCTGCGCACCATATTTCCCGACGTTGACGGCGTGCCGTACCAGGAAGTGTTGCCCGCCAGGGCCGGGATGTGGCGGCGCGGGGGCGCGCCGGTTGCGTCGTTGTCGCAGCCGCATGCGACCGCCGAGTTGGCTGCGATGGCGGAATACCGGTTCGATTTGTCGTCGGAGATTCCCATCCGCGCGCGGCTTTATTCGGTGGGTCCCGAGCAGCATGTGCTGGGGATTGTCGTGCACCACATCGCTTTTGACGGCTGGTCAATGGGCCCGATGTTCAGGGACCTGGCCGATGCGTATCGGGCACGACGGCGGGGCCGCTCCCCGCAGTGGGCACCATTGCCGGTGCAGTACGTGGATTACACACTGTGGCAGCGGGACTCGCTGGGCACTGAGTCAGATCCGGACAGCGTGATCGCTGGGCAGTTGCGGTACTGGCTGCAAGAGTTGGCGGACCTGCCGGAGCTGGTGTCGCTGCCGACGGACCGGGTCCGGCCGCCGGTGCCCAGTTACCGCGGTGACCAGGTGGAGCTGCGCATCGACCCTCCGGTGTGGGCGGACGTCAAGCGGCTTGCGGCGGCGCACAACGCGACGGCCTCGATGGTGTTGCAGGCGGTGGTGGCGGTGTTGCTGCATCGGGTCGGGGTCGGCGAGGACGTGGTGATGGGCACGCCGATCGCGGGCCGATTGGACCCGGCGCTCGACGATCTGGTCGGGTTCTTCGTCAACACGTGGGTGCTGCGGGTGAATCTCCGTGCCGCGCAGCGTTTCAGCGAAGTGCTGGAGAGGGTGCGCCAGAAGGCGTTGGATGCCTACAGCAACCAGGATGTTCCCTTCGAGCGGGTCGTCGAGCAACTTAACCCGGCGCGCTCCACGGCGCATCATCCGCTGTTCCAGGTGGCCATGGTTTTCCAGAACCATGCGCGCACCGAGGTGGACATCGACGGGGTCAGCGTCGAGCCGTTCGCGGCGTTTGCCCGCCCCGCAAAGTGGGATCTCGATTTCGATTTGGTGGAGGTGCCCTCCGAGGACCCGGCCTCGCCGATGGTCGCCGGAATAGTGTCGTATGCCACCGATCTCTTTGAGCGCGCCAGCATCGAGCGGTTGGTCACCTGGTTCGGGCGGGTGATCGAGGCGGTGGTGGTCGACGCGTCGGTGGTGGTCGGAGAGGTGCCGTTGCTGGATCCCGATGAGCGCGATCTCTTGTTGTCGGGCTGGTCGGGTGCCGGGGTCGCGGCACCCGTGGGGGTGGCACCGGATCTATTGGCCGCGGCGGTGGCGACCGCCCCGGACGCCGTGGCGGTGGTCGACGGCGCGCGGGCGTTGTCGTATCGCGAGCTCGATGGGTGGTCAACGCAGTTGGCGCGCAAGCTGATCGCGATGGGCGTGGGTCCGGAGCGCGCAGTAGGCGTGGCGATGGGCCGGTGCGCGGAGTTGCTGGTCGCGTGGTGGGCGGTGCTCAAAGCCGGCGGCGCGTATGTCCCGGTGGATCCGACTCACCCGCCCGAGCGGATTGCCACCGTGCTCGACGCCGTGGCGGCGGTGTGCGTGCTGACTCGCGATGCCGACACCGTGCCCGGGGCTGGGGTGCGCCCGCTGCTGCGCGTAGGTGTTTCGGACGGTCTCGACCTGTCGGAACACTTCGCGGAGGCGATCAGCGACAGCGACCGGCTCGCGGCGCTCAAACCGGACAACACCGCATACGTGATGTTCACCTCGGGGTCCACCGGTGCCCCCAAAGGGGTGGAAGTCACCCACGCCGGTCTTCATGGGATCGCAGCGGCGCACCGCGAGGTGTTCGGGCTGGGCGCGGATACCCGAATGCTGATGGGGCTCGCGCCGACATTTGACGCGGCGATCGGCGAGTTGTTGGTTGCGGTGGGATCACGCGGGGCGTTGGTGGTGGCACCGCCGGCGGTGTACGCCGGCGCAGCTTTGACCGCATTGCTGCAGAACCAGCGCGTCAACGCGGCGGTGATGACCCCGACGGTGTTGTCGTCGCTGGAGGGGACCCGGCTGGACGCGTTATCCACCCTGATCGCCGGCGGGGAGGCCTGCGCGGGCGAGTTGGTGGCTGCGTGGGCACCGGGCCGACGGATGTTCAACGGCTACGGTCCTACCGAGACCACAATCTGGGCCACCACCGCGCCACTGTCGGCGGGGCAGCCGGTCCGCATCGGCACCCCGCTCCCGGGGATGCGCGCACTGGTGCTCGACGCGCGGCTGAACCCCGCCCCGATCGGGGTGGTGGGCGAGCTGTATCTGGACGGACCCGCGCTGGCCCGCGGCTACGTAGGCCAGGCGGCGTTGACCGCCGAACGGTTCGTGGCAAACCCGTTCGGGGGCCTGTTTGGTGACGCCGGGTCGCGCATGTACCGCACCGGCGACCTGGTGCGCTGGACCTCCGCTGGCACCCTGGACTATCTGGGACGCGCCGACACTCAGATCAAGCTGCGCGGGCAGCGAATTGAGCTGGGCGAGATCGAAAACGTCCTGCTGGCCTGCCCCCAGGTGCGTCAGGCCGCCGCCTCCGTGCACCGCAGCGCGACCGGCGCCCACCTCGTCGCCTACATCACCATCGAGCATACGGCCACTGATGAGCACGACGCCGAAATCGTCGAAGAGTGGCAGCGGATGTACGACGAGCTCTACGGCGCCGAGGTTTCGGTGCCCGCGTTCGGGATGGATTTTCGGGGCTGGAACAGCAGCTTCACCGGTGATCCGATTCCGCTTGAGGAGATGGCGGAGTGGCGCGCTGCCACGGTGGATCGGATCATGGCCCTGCGTCCGCGGCGAGTGCTGGAGATCGGCGCGGGCTCGGGGCTGGTGCTGTCTCAGGTCGCCCCACAGTGCGAGCACTACGTCGGCACCGACGTGTCGGCGGTGGCAATCGACAACCTGGCCCGCTCGCTGGAGCGGCTGCAAATCCCTTGGCGTGACAGGGTTCAGCTGCTGACCCAGCCCGCCCACGTCACCGGGGAGTTGCCGCACGAATACTTCGACACCATCGTTCTCAACTCGGTCGTCCAGTACTTCCCCAACGCGGGCTATCTGGCCGAGGTTATCGAAAACGCGATGGATCTGCTGGCCCCCGGCGGGGCACTGTTTATCGGCGACGTGCGAAACCACGCCCTGCAGGGCGCGTTCCACACCGCAATAGCGCTCGCTCGCGCAACCACCGACACCGCCGAGATCCGCCAACGAGCCCAGCGCGCCATGCTCGGCGAAACCGAATTACTTTTAGCCCCAGAGTTCTTCACCACTTGGGCGCAGAACCACCCGTCGCCGGCCGGGCTCGATATCCAAGTCAAACGCGGGTCGGCCGACAACGAGTTGACCCGGTACCGCTACGACGTCACCGTCCACAAAACCCCGGCCGCGGTACGTTCCCTGGCCTCCACACCCACCTGTGCATGGGTCGACTGCGCGGGCCTGGGCGGGCTCCACGCCCGGTTGGTTTCGCAATGTCCCACCGCCATGCGCATCACGGACATTCCTTGCGCCAGAGTGATTTCCGATGTCGCCGTCGATCGGGCCCTCGCCGCCGGGATACCCCTAGACGAAGGCTGTGCGACTCCCGACGGCGTCGTCCCTGAAGAACTGCGCCGCCTCGGGGAATCAAACGGCTACCAGGTCGTGGTCACCTGGGGAGCCCAGCCGGGCACCCTCGACGCGATCTTCTTGACCCCCACCGATTCCCACGGCGCGCTGACCGACCTCTACCTGCCTCAGCAGCGCAGCACCCACGCCAACGACCCCCACACCAACTCCAAGATCAGCGCCGTCCGTCAGCGATTGAGCGAGCGGCTGCCCGACTACATGGTGCCGGCCCAGATCGTGGTCCTCGACGAGTTTCCGATGACCCCCTCGGGCAAGATCGATCGTAAGGCCTTGCCGGCGCCCGTGTTTGCGGCTACACCCTTCCGGCCGCCGCAGACCCAAACCGAAAAAATCGTCGCCGGAGTGTTCGCCGAAGTGCTCGGCGTCGACCGAGCCGGGCTCGACGACGATTTCTTCGCCCTAGGTGGGGATTCGTTGACGGCCACCCGGCTGAGCGCACGGTTGCAGCTCGCTTTGGGCAGGCAAGTGCCGGTGCGATATCTGTTTGAGGCATCCCGCGTCGGGGATTTTGCCGACTACCTGTACCGCCATCGTGGCGGAGTTGCCCGCCCGCCGTTGCAGGTGATGCCGCGCCCGGAACGGATCCCGTTGTCGTATGCCCAGCAGCGGTTGTGGTTCCTCGACCAGCTGCAGGGACCTTCACCCGTCTACAACATGACGGTGGCCCTGCGGCTCGGTGGCCGCCTCGATGTCGACGCTTTGGGTGCCGCGCTGACCGATGTGGTGAGCCGCCACGAGAGCCTGCGGACACTATTCCCGGCCTTCGACGGGATACCTCAACAGCTAGTGCTGCCCGCCGAACGGGCTGATTTCGGTTGGGACGTTGTCAACGCCACCCGCTGGTCGGCAAACCGGCTCGACGAGGCCATCGACGCCGCGGCGGGCCACAGCTTCGACCTGGCTGCCGAGATACCTTTTCGGGCAACACTTTTCCGCATCGCTGACGACGATCACGCGCTGGTGGTCACGGTCCACCACATCGCCGCTGACGGGTGGTCGATCACCCCGCTCGCGCGTGATCTAGGTCTGGCTTACGTCAGCCGGCGGGCGGGACAGACCCCAGGCTGGGCCGCCTTGGCGGCGCAGTACGTCGATTACGCGTTGTGGCAGCGCGGGCAGCTGGGCGATTTCGACGACAGCGACAGCCTCATCGCCGCGCAGCTCGAGTTTTGGGAGGATGCCCTCGACGGGCTGCCTGAACGACTCGAACTTCCCACCGATCGGCCCTACCCGCCGGTCGCCGATTATCGCGGCGCCACTGTGTTCGTGGACTGGCCGGCACAGCTGCAGCAGCGGGTGGCGCGGGTGGCCCGCGAGCACAACGCGACCAGCTTCATGGTGATCCAGGCCGCCCTGGCGGTGTTGCTGTCCAAGATCAGTGATAGCCGCGATGTGGCGGTAGGGTTCCCGATCGCCGGGCGCGCCGACCCGGCGCTCGATGAGATGGTGGGCTTTTTCGTCAACACCTTGGTGCTGCGGGTTGATCTGTCCGGGGATCCCACCGTCGCCGCACTACTGTCCCAAGTGCGTCAGCGAAGCCTGGCCGCCTACGAACACCAAGACTTGCCTTTCGAGGTGCTGGTCGAGCGCCTCAATCCAACCCGCAGCCTGACCCATCACCCGCTGATCCAGGTGATGCTGGCGTGGCAGAACACCGACCCCGCTGCCGGATTGGCCATGGGTGATCTACGGGTAACTCCAATGCTCGCGAACACCCACACCGCCCGCATGAACATGGTTTTCTCTCTGGTCGAAGGCTGGACCGAAACCGGCGAGCCCGGCGGCATCTACGGCACCGTCGAATTTCGTACCGACCTTTTCGACGCGGACAGCATCCAGGCGCTGATCGCGCGGTTGGAGCGGGTGGTGATGGCGATGACCGCCGACCCTAGGCGGCGGTTGTCGTCAGTGGATCTGCTGGATGCCGCAGAACACGCTCAACTGCAAGGCTTCGGCCACCGCGCGGCGGTGAGCCAACCGACAGCCGAGGGGTCTATTCCGGAGCTGTTTACCGCTCAAGTCGCCAGCGCCCCCGAGGCGGTGGCGGTGATTTACGAGGGCCGGTCCATGACATACCGGGAACTCGATGAAACGGCAAACCAGTTGGCGCACTTGTTAACTGGGTATGGCGCGGGCCCCGGACAGTGCGTGGCGGTGCTGTTTTCCCGCTCGGCCGAGGCGATCGTTGCGATCTTGGCGGTGCTCAAGACGGGCGCCGCCTATCTGCCGATCGACCCGACGCTGCCGGCGGCACGGGTGGGTTTCATGCTCGCCGACGCCACGCCGATCGTCGCGATCACCAGCGATACTCTCGCCGAGCGGCTCGACGGCCAGCACATCAGGGTCATCAACATCGCAGACCTAGCCGGCCCCGATGTTGGCGCCCAACCAGTCACCGCACCATCGCCGCCGGCCCCCGATGATATCGCCCACCTGATTTACACCTCGGGCACCACCGGCAGTCCCAAAGGGGTGGCAGTGACGCACCGCAACGTCACGCAACTTTTTGTCGGGGAGTCGGTGTTCGCTGCGTTGGGTCGCGAATTCGGCCCGAGTCAGGCGAGGGTGTGGAGCCAGTGTCATTCGTATGCGTTCGACGCGTCGGTGGGCGAGATATGGGCAGCGTTGTTGAAGGGCGGCGTGTTAGTGGTCGTACCCGAGGAGGTGACCACGTCGCCGGATCGGCTGCGCGAGTTGTTGATTGAGCAGCAGGTAGAAGTGCTGACCCAGACCCCGTCGGCGCTGGGAATGCTGTCCGGTGACGGGTTGGGTTCGGTGGCGCTGGTGGTTGCCGGCGAGCGTTGTCCGGCCGAGCTGGTGGATCGGTGGGCCCCTGGGCGGGTGATGATCAACGCCTACGGCCCGACCGAAACGACGATGTGTGTCACCACTAGTGCGCCGCTGGAGCCGGGATCGGGAGTGGCGCCGATTGGAGCTCCGGTGAGCGGGGCCGCGTTGTTCGTGCTGGATGGGTGGTTACATCCGACGCCCGTGGGAGCGGTGGGGGAGTTGTATGTGGCCGGCGCCGGGGTCGGGTGTGGATATTGGCGCCGGTCGGGTTTGACGGCGTCGCGGTTTGTGGCCTGCCCCTACGGCGGACCCGGGATGCGGATGTATCGCACCGGCGATCTGGTGCGCTGGCGCGCCGACGGCCAATTGGACTACGTCGGCCGCGCCGACGAGCAGGTCAAGATCCGCGGGTTCCGCATCGAACTCGGGGAGGTGAGCGCAGCACTGACCGCACACCCCGGGGTGGATCAGGCGGCGGTCATCGCCCGCGAAGACCGCTCCGGGGACAAGCGCCTGGTCGGCTATGTCACCGGCATGGTTGAGGTTTCGCAGTTACGCGCCGCACTGATCGAGCGACTCCCGGCATACATGGTCCCAGCGGCACTGGTGAATGTGCACCAACTGCCGTTGACGGTCAACGGCAAACTCGACACCAGCGCCCTACCAGCCCCCGACTACGGCGACCCCGATCGCTATCGCGCCCCGGCTACCCCCGTCGAGGAGATTCTGGCCGACATCTACGCCCGTGTCCTCGGCCTCGATCGGGTCGGCGTCGAGGAGTCATTCTTCGACCTGGGTGGAGACAGTATTTTGTCGATCCAGGTGGTTGCCCGCGCGCGTGCGGCCGGGGTGCTGTGCCGGCCGCGCGACATCTTCGTCGAGCAATCCGTCGCCCGAGTGGCCCGCATCGCCCGAGTAACCGCCGGAGGCGGCGGTCCCGTTGATGACGACGTGGGGCAGGTGGCCGCGGTCCCGATCATGCGTTGGCTGACGAGCATTGGGGGTTCGCTCGAGCAATTCAACCAAACCATGCTGCTGCAGGCCCCGCCGGCAGTCAGCGAGGCCGATGTGGTGGTGTTGGTTCAGGCGTTGTTGGATCGCCACGCCATGTTACGGCTGCAGGTCGACGAAATCGGCGCCCAGGGCTGGTCGTTACGGGTGCCCGGGGTCGGAGCGGCCGATGCCCGTCGGTGCGTGCACACCGTCGATGTGTTGACCGACGAGGCGTTGGTGAGAGCGCGGTGCCGGTTGGACCCGACCGCCGGGGTGATGCTCAGCGCGTTATGGATAACCGCGACGCGTCAGCTGGCGTTGGTAATTCACCACTTAGCCATCGACGCGGCGTCATGGCCGATCCTGCTGGATGGTCTCAACACCGCCTGGAAGCAGCACCGCACTGATCAGCCGGTGGCGCTGCCGATCCAGGGGACCTCCTTTCGACGGTGGGCATCGGTGTTGGCCGAGTACGCCCGCCGCCCGGAGGTGACGGACCGGACGCGCCTGTGGCAGCAGGTCACGGCGACCCCTGCGGCGTTGCCCGCGGTCGATCCCGCGCTGGACACGTTTTTGACCGCGGGCCATCTCTCGGTGTCATTGGATGCCGATACCACACGCATGCTCCTGGGGCGGGTTCCTGCGGCGTTTCATGCTGGGGTGCAAGACATCCTGCTCATCGCGTACGGCTTGGCATGGGCGGAATTCCTGCCCCTACACGACGGGGCGGTCGGTATCGACGTGGAAGGCCATGGCCGCCACGAGGAACTCGCACCCAACCTCGACCTGTCTCACACGGTGGGCTGGTTCACCACCAAATACCCGGTGGCGCTGACGGTCAGCGGTCTGAGCTGGTCACAGGTTGTCACCGGCGAGGCGTCACTGGGCGCGTACGTCAAAGCCGCCAAAGAGCAGCTTCGCGCCGTTCCCGACGGCGTGACCTACGGTGTGCTGCGTTACCTGAACAGCGACGTCGACTTGAGCGGGCCTGACCCGCCGGTCGGGTTCAACTATCTGGGCCGGCTGGGCGGCGCGCGTAGTCCTGGCGCATCTGCTGAGGGATGGCAGATCGTGGATTCGGGTGCGCTGTATAGCGACCCCACCTGCGCGGCGGTGGCCATGCCACTGCCGCACACCGTGGAACTCAACGCCGTCACCGTCGACACCGACGCCGGCCCGCACCTTCGCGCCGATTGGAGTTGGGCGCCATCCAAACTCGATGCCGCCCAGATCGACCGACTCAGCCAACTGTGGTTCGAGGCCCTGACCGGTATCTGCGCGCACGTCACGGCCGGCGGCGGCGGACACACTCCGTCAGATTTCGCCTTCACCCGGCTAAGCCAGCCCCAGATCGAGGCGCTCGAGCGCGCCTACCAGATCAGCGATGTCTTGCCGCTGACCCCGCTACAGCGAGGCTTGCTCATCCATACCGGTGACCCACACGGCTCCGCTGAACCCTATGTGGTGCAGATCGAAATCGACTTTGCCGGCCGCATTGATCGCCACAGTCTGCACGAAGCGGTACAAACCACACTTACTCGCCACCCCCACCTGGCGGCCCGGTTCGTCTACGAGCAGCTCGACGAGCCGGTCCAGGTGATCGTGGCCGATCCCATTGTGCCGTGGCGATTTGTCGACCTGACCGACGGCGGCGCGCACCCCGACGAGAGCGTCGAGGAGATCTGTGCTGCCGAGCGCGCGGCGGTCGCTGACCTCACCCACCAGTGCCCGCTGCGGGCGTTGCTGATTTGTACTGCGCCCGAGCGCTATCGGCTGGTGTTGACCAACCACCACCTCGTCCTTGACGGCTGGTCGCTGCCGATCCTGCTGCGCGAGATCTTGGCCGCCTATGGTGGCCAAGCACTTCCGCCACCGGTGCCCTATCGCCGCTTTACGTCCTGGCTGGCTCGCCAGGACGTCGAGGCCGCCCGCAGCGCCTGGCGCACACTGTTCGCTGAGTTTGACTCGCCAACTCTGGTGGCTCCGCCTAATCGGCTCGGCTTCGCCGCGCGCGACGTGCACCGCGTGCAGCTGCCGGCCCACACCACCCAAGCGCTTGCCGAGCTGGCCCGCGGCCAGCACACCACCCTCAACATCGTGCTGCAGGCGGCGTGGGCGCAGCTGCTGGCCGCGCTGACCAATCAGCAAGATGTCGCGTTCGGGATCACCGTTTCTGGACGACCGGCGGAGTTGGCCGGCGCGGAGTCCATGGTGGGCCTGTTCATCAACACCGTGCCGGTGCGGGCGATCTTGACCGCCGTCACCACCACCGCAGACCTACTGGCCCAGCTGCAAAACGCCCACAACGACACCGTCGAACACCAGCATCTACCGCTCAGCGACATCCACCGAATCACCGCCCACGACGCCCTGTTTGACACCCTGCTCGTATATGAGAACTATCCACTCGATTCCTCACCGCACGCCGGGGAGGCGGCGATCACCGCGATCAGGGGCCGCGAGTTCAACCACTACCCACTGACCGTGCAAGTGACGCCCGGAGCCCGGCTGGGCCTGCGAGTGGAATACGCCACCGAGGTCTTCGATCAACACCGCGTCGCTACCCTCATCGACCGGCTGCAGCGGGTGCTTGCAGCGATGTGCGCCGACCCCACTCGAGCGTTGTCATCGATGGATCTACTCGCCGCGCACGAACACAGCTGGCTTGACGTCGCGACCCGCCGCGCCGTGCTGACCAATGCCGCTGTACCGGTTTCGATCCCGGCGTTGTTCACTGCGCAGGTGGCCCGCACCCCGCACGCGATCGCGGTCAGCTACGCCGGACAGGTTCTGACCTACCGCGAACTTGAGGAAGCCGCCAGCCGGTTGGCGCACCTACTCGCCGGGCACGGGGTCGGGCCCGGCGATGTCGTGGTGCTGCTGATGCGCCATTGCGCCGAGGCCGCTATCGCCATCGTGGCCGTGCTGAAAACCGGGGCGGCTTACCTGCCCATCGATCCCGGGCATCCAGCGGCCAGGATCGAGTTCATGCTGGCCGACGCCGCGCCGATCGCCGCGATCACCACCGCCGACTTCCGGTCGCGGCTGGACGGGTCGGGCTTGTTGATCTTCGATGTCACCGACCGAGCTGTCGACGCCCCGCCCAGTACCGCCCCGACCGCGCCGTGCCCCGACGACATCGCGTATGTCATGTACACCTCGGGCAGCACCGGTGTCCCCAAGGCAGTGGCGGTCACCCACGCCGGCATCGGCGATTTGGTTGCTACTTGCGTTGAGCGGCTTGGGATTACGTCGCAGAGTCGGATTCTGCAGTTCGCTCCGCTGATCTTTGACGTGTCGGTGGGCAACCTGTGGTGCGCGTTGCTCACCGGGGCCGCTGCGGTGATTCCGGAGGCCGATCAAGCGCTTCCTGGTGAGGAACTGGTGGAACTGATTTCCCGGCAGCAGGTTTCGCACGCCGATTTCACACCATCGGCGTTGGTCGCCCTTCCGCCTGATCGGTTGGCAGGCGTCACGTTGGTGGTGGCCGGTGAGGCCTGCGGTAACGAGGTTGCAGACCGCTATGCCGTGGGCAACACGGTGATCAATGCGTACGGTCCGACCGAGACCACGGTATATGCGTCGATGAGCGCGCCGCTGAGCCAGGGGTCCGGCGCCCCGATCGGTTCGCCGGTGTCGGGGGCGGCTTTGTTTGTGCTGGATGGGTGGCTGCGTCCAGTGCCCGTCGGCGTCGTGGGCGAGCTGTATGTGGCCGGTGCCGGGGTGGCCGCGGGGTATTGGCGCCAGGCTCGGTTGACCGCGCCCCGGTTCGTGGCATGTCCGTTCGGTGGGACCGGGACACGGATGTATCGCACGGGGGATTTGGTGTGCTGGCGCACCGATGGCCAGCTGGATTATCTCAGCCGCGCCGATGAGCAAGTCAAGATCCGAGGGTTCCGCATCGAGCCGGGTGAGGTGGCCACCGCGCTGGCCGAACACCCCGGAGTCGAGCAGGCGGTCGTCATTGCGCGCGAGGACCGCCCCGGCGACAGGCGTCTGGTCGGCTATGTCACTGGCGGAGTTGAGGTTTCGCAGCTACGGACCGCGCTGTCCGAGCGGCTCCCCGACTATATGGTCCCAGCAGCACTGATCGCGTTAGACCGGTTACCGCTGACCGTCAACGGCAAGCTTGACAAGGCCGCCTTGCCTGCCCCCGACTATGGCAACACCGGGCGTTATCGCGCCCCGTCAACCCCGGTCGAGGAGATCTTGGCCGGCGTCTACGCCCATGTGCTCGGCCTTGACCAGGTGGGTGCGGACGAGTCGTTCTTCGACCTCGGTGGCGACAGCATCTTGTCGATTCAGGTGGTGGCGCGCGCTCGCGACGCCGGGGTGCTGTGTCGGCCGCGCGATATTTTCGCCGAACGCACCGTGGCCCGGGTGGCCCGGGTGGCCCGGGTGATCGCCGAACTCGACGACGAGACCGATGACGGTGTGGGGCAGCTGGTTTCCACGCCGATCATGTGCTGGCTACAAGGCGTGCAGGGACCGGTCGATCAGTTCAATCAAACCATGCTGCTACAGGCTCCGGCCGGGGTCAGCGACGCCGACGTGGTGGTGTTGTTACAGGCGTTGGTGGATCGGCACGCCATGTTGGGGCTTCGCATCAGTGCGGGCGGCACGACGGGGCGATGGATGTTGGACGTCCAGCCGCCGGGATTGGTGGATGCCCGCAGCTGCTTGCAAGCCGTCGAGGTGTTCTCCGACGAGGCCTTGGTTACCGCGCGGTCCCGGTTGGATCCGAGGACCGGGGTGATGCTCAGCGCGCTGTGGGCGACCGCTACCCGCCAGTTGGTGCTCATGATTCACCATCTGGCGGTCGATGCCGTCTCGTGGCAGGTGGTGCTGGATGATCTGAATGCCGCGTGGGGTCAGCATCGCGCCGGGCAGGTGCTCGCGCTGCCCAGGCGGGGCACCTCGTTTCGCCGGTGGGCATCGGTCCTGGCCGAGCATGCCCGCCGCCCGCACGTTGTGGACCAGGCCAACCGGTGGCAGCAGATCATGGCGACGCGCGCCTTGCTGCCGGCAGTCGATCCGGCGGTGGATACGTTTGCGACCGCGGGCCAGCTGTCGGTGCAGTTGGACGTCGAGACCACCCGCATGCTGCTCGGTGAGGTACCGGCAGCGTTTCATGCGGGCGTGCAAGACATTCTGCTGATCGCGTTCGGGTTGGCGTGGTCGGAGTTCTTGAACTGTGGTACGGCGGCGATCGGCATCGACGTGGAGGGTCACGGCCGCCATGAAGAATTGGGTCCCAACATCGATCTGTCCCACACGGTGGGGTGGTTCACCACGAAATACCCCGTGGCTTTGGTGATGGACCATGACTTTCGGGCAACCCTGGGGGCGGTCATCAAGGACGCCAAAGAGCAACTTCGGGCGTCGCCGCAGGGGTGGACCTATGGCGTACTGCGCTATCTGAACACCGACGTCGATCTCAGCGGGCCCGACCCGCCGATCGGTTTCAACTACCTGGGCCGGCTGGCCGGCGCGGCTGACACTACGGCCCCCACTGAGCACTGGCGGATCGTGCAGCCGGGCGCGCCTTTCAGCGATCCCGCCCAAGCGGCCGTGGCCATGCCGCTGATGCATACCGTGGAGCTCAACGCTCTTACTGTGGACACCGGCTCCGGTCCGCAGTTGCGCGCTGAGTGGAGTTGGGCGTCGTCCAAAATGGATGCCGCCCAGGTCAGCCGGGTCAGCCGGCTGTGGTTTGAGACCCTGGCCGACATCTGCACGCACGTGTCCCGCGGCGGAGGGGGGTTCACCCCGTCGGACTTCACGTTCACGCGGCTGACCCAGCCCCAGATCGAGGCCCTCGAACAGGTCTACCAGATCGCTGACGTGTTGCCGCTGACCCCGTTGCAGCAGGGCTTGCTGATTCATTCCAGCGATCCACACGGCTTGACCGATCCCTATGTGGTGCAACTGGATATCGCGTTGGCCGGTGGGATCGACCGGCATCGTCTGCATCAGGCCGTGCAAACCGTCGTTACTCGCCACCCCAACGTGGCGGCCCGATTCGTCTACGAACAGCTCGACCAGCCCGTGCAGGTGATCCTGGCCGATCCCGTTGTGCCGTGGCGGTTTATCGACCTGGCCAACGACGGGACGCAAGCTGAGGATCAAATCGAACAAATCTGCGCCGACGAGCGCGCCGGCATCGGTGATCTGGCTCAGCAGTGCCCGTTGCGGGTCGCGCTGATCCGCACGGACGCCGAAAGATACCGGCTGGTTTTAACCAATCACCACATCGTGCTGGATGGCTGGTCACTGCCGATCCTTTTGCGAGAAATTTTTGCCGGCTATAGTGCTCAGCCGCTGCCGGCCCCGGTGCCGTATCGCCGCTATCCGGCATGGCTGGCCGACCAGGATGTTGAGGCCGCCCACCGCGTGTGGCGAACCCTGTTCGCCAGCTATAAGGAGCCCACCCTGGTGGGTCCTCCGCAGCGATTGGGGTTCGCCGAGCGCAGCGCACAATCGTTCCAGCTGTCCGCGGCCAGCACCGCGGCGCTCACCGACCTGGCGCGCGCGCAGCACACCACCCTCAACGTCGTGCTGCAGGCGGCGTGGGCGCAGCTTTTGAGCGTGTTGACCGCCCGGCAGGATGTCGCGTTCGGCACCACGGTCTCGGGGCGGCCAGCCGAATTGGTCGGCGCGGAGTCCATGGTGGGCCTGTTCATCAACACCGTGCCAGTACGCGCAGTGTTGACCGCGACCACCACCACCGCAGACCTGTTGGCGCAATTGCAAAGCGTCTACAACAACACGCTGGAACACCAGCACCTGCCGCTGGGCACTATCCACCGCCTCACCGGAAACGAGGCCTTGTTCGACACGTTATTCGTCTACGAGAACTATCCGCTGGACACCTCAGCCACAGTTGATGTCGCGGGGCTATCCATCACCGCAATCACTGGCCGCGAGTTCAACCACTACCCGTTAACCCTTCTAGTGATACCCGGCCCGCAATTAACCCTCCGAGTCGAGTACGCCACCGAGGTGTTCACCGCCGCCAGTATCGAGTTGTTGGTCGAGCGGTTACAGCGAGTGCTGGCAGCGATGTGCGCAGACCCGGGGCAGCGGCTTTCTTGCGTTGATGTGCTCGAGGACGCCGAGCATGCCCACCTCAATGCTGTTGGCAACCTCGCCGCACTAACCTCTACCAGAGCCGCGCGCTCGATTCCGGAGTTGTTCGCCACCCAGGTGGCCCGTAACCCGGACGCGGTGGCACTGGTATGTGGGCGACGCTCGCAGACCTACCTCGAGCTCGACGAGACGGCTAACCGCCTGGCGCACTGGCTGATTGGTCATGGGGCGGGCCCGGGGCAGATAGTGGCGCTGCTGTTGTCCCCATCGGTGGAGGCGATCGCGGCGCTCCTGGCGGTGCTGAAAACAGGGGCGGCCTACCTGCCCCTGGAACCCCAACACCCCCAAGCGCGCATCAAGTTCGCCCTCACCGACGCCGCGCCGATCGCAGTGATCACCACCACCGGGCTGCGGCCGCGGTTAGGCGGGTCCGACCTGTTGGTCCTCGACATTGACGACGCCGCCCTCAAAGCCCAGCCCAGCACCGCACTACCGGCGCCGGACACAAATGACACTGCGTATCTGATGTACACATCGGGCAGCACCGGTATCCCCAAAGCCGTGACCGTCACCCACGCCGGCATCGCTGGTCTGGCGGCCAGTTGCGCTGAACGGCTTGCCGTTACGCCGGAGAGCCGGCTGCTGCAGTTCGCTCCGCTGGTCTTCGACGTGTCGGTGGGCAACCTGTGGTGCGCGTTGCTGACCGGGGCGGCCGCGGTGATTCCCGACGCAGACGAATACTTACCCAGCGAAGAGTTAACGAACCTGATTGCCCGCCAGCGCATTTCGCATGCCGACTTCACGCCGTCTGCTTTGGCCGTTCTCGACCCCGACCGGCTTGCCGGCGTGACGCTGGTGGTGGCCGGCGAGGCTTGTCCGCACGACCTGGCCGATCGGTGGTCGCCGGGGCGCGTGATGGTCAATGCCTATGGACCGACCGAGGCCACGGTGTACGCGTCGATGAGCGCGCCTCTTACCGCGGGGTCCGGGGCCCCGATTGGGTCGCCGATATCAGGCGCGGGACTTTTCGTGCTGGACGGGTGGCTGCGGCGAGTGCCGGTCGGCATTGTCGGCGAGTTATATGTCGCCGGCGCGGGGGTGGCCACCGGATACTGGCGCCGCAGCGCATTGACCGCGTCTCGCTTTGTGGCATGCCCGTTTAGTGGCGCCGGGGCACGCATGTATCGCACCGGAGATCTGGTGCGGTGGCGCACCGATGGGCAGCTGGACTATGTCGGGCGCGCCGACGACCAAATCAAACTTCGCGGCTATCGGATAGAACTCGGAGAAATCCGCGCCGCGCTGACCGCGCACGACGGGGTCGAGCAGGCGGTGGTCATCGCCCGCGAAGACCGCCCCGGTGACAAGCGCCTGGTCGCCTACATCACCGGAAGGGCCGACCCCACCCAAGCCCGCACCGCGCTGGCAGACCGGCTGCCCGACTACATGATCCCCGCCGCCGTGATCGCGGTGGAGCAGATCCCCTTGACCCCCAACGGCAAACTGGACACCCGGGCACTGCCGGCTCCGGACTATGCCGACACCGACCGCTACCGCGCCCCCACCACCCAGGTCGAGGAAATCCTGACTGACATCTACGCGCAGGTACTCGGACTCGAGCGCGTCGGCATCGACGAATCATTCTTCGATCTCGGCGGCGACAGCATCTTGTCGATCCAGGTGGCGGCGCGAGCGCGCGCCGCAGGAGTGCTATGCCGGCCGCGCGACATTTTCATCGAGCGCACGGTGCAGCGAGTAGCTCAGATAGCGCGGGTTTCCACAGGAGCCGAGGGCCAGCTCGATGAGGCTATCCGGCTGACCCGGCTGAGCCAGGCCCAGATCGAGGCCCTCGAAGACGCCTACCAGGTAGCTGATGTGTTGCCGCTGACCCCGTTACAGCGAGGTTTGCTCGTCCACACCAGCGACTCGCACGGCTCTACGGATCCGTATGTGGTGCAACTGGATATCGCCTTGACCGGTCGGGTAGATCCGCACCGCCTGCATCAGGCGGTGCGCACCGTGGTGATTCGTCACCCGAATGTCGCGGCCCGATTCGTCCACCGTGAGCTCGACGAGCCGGTGCAGGTGATACCAGCTGATCCGGAGGTGCCTTGGCGGTTCGCCGATCTGACCGGTAACGAGACGGACGCCGAGCAGCAGATTGAGCAGATTTGCGCCGCCGAGCGTGCCGCGATCGCCGATCTGGCCCAACAGTGTCCGCTGCGCGCGGTATTGATTTGTACTGCAGCCGAACGTTATCGGCTGGTGTTGACCAATCACCACATAGTTTTGGATGGTTGGTCGCTGCAGACCTTGCTGAGGGAGATCGTGGCCGCGTATGGCGGCCAAGCACTTTCGGTGCCGGTGCCGTATCGCCGCTTCCTGGTCTGGCTGGCCGGTCAGGATGTTGAGGCCGCCCGTAGCGCCTGGCGCACTGTTTTTGCGGGGTTTGGGGCGCCGACTTTGGTGGGTCCGCCGGGGCGGTTGGGGTTCGCCGCGCGTGCGGTGCACTCGGCGCGGCTGCCATCCGACGCCACCGAGGCGCTGCACGGGCTGGCCCGTGCACAACACAGCACCGTCAACATTGTGTTGCAGGGGGCGTGGGCGCAGTTGCTGGGTTTGTTGACCGGTCAGCACGACGTCGCTTTTGGAATCACGGTGTCGGGTCGGCCGGCCGAGGTGGCCGGCGTGGAGTCGATGGTGGGCTTGTTGATCAACACGGTGCCGGTGCGCGCGACCCTGAGTCCGGCGACGACTACCGCGGATCTGGTGGCGCAGTTGCAGACTGTCCATAACGACACCGTCGATCATCAGCATCTGCCACTGACCGACATTCACCGAATCACCGGGTACGACAGTCTGTTTGACACCCTGTTCGCCTACGAAAACTATCCCCTGGGTTCCCCGCAGGACGCCGGGGAATTGACCATCACCGCGATCAGCGGTCGTGAGTTCAACCATTACCCGCTGACACTGCAGGTGCTGCCCGGCCAGCAATTGGGCCTGCGGATCGAATACGCCACCGAGGTCTTCGACCCGGGCAGCATCGCCGCCCTGGTCGAGTGGCTCCAGCGGCTCCTGGCGGCGATGATCGCCGACCCCCAGCGGCGGCTGTCGTCGATTGATCTGCTCGACGAGCAGCAACATCGGTATCTCGGCGTTATCGGTAACCGGGCAGCGTTGAGTAAAACCGTTGCCGGGGAGTCGATTCCGGAGTTGTTTACCGAGCAAGTGGCTCGCACCCCTGGCGCGGTGGCCCTCAGCTGCGCGGGGCAGCGGCTGACTTATCGCGAGCTTGATGAGGCTTCGAACCGGTTGGCGCACGTGCTGGTTGGTCATGGGGCGGGCCGGGCAAAGGTGGTGGCGCTGCTGTTGCCCCGCTCCGTCGAGGCCATCACCGCGATTGTGGCGGTGCTCAAGACCGGGGCGGCCTATGTGCCAATCGATCCTGAGCATCCACCGGCGCGTATTGGGTTGGTGCTCGCCGATGCCGCGCCGATTGTGGTGCTCACCACCACCGGCCTGGCCGGGCGGCTGGCCGGGTTCGACGTTGCGGTGCTCGACGTCACCGATCCAGGGGTCGGCGGCTATCCGTGCACCGGTTTGCCCGGTCCGGCCCCGGATGATGTTGCTCATCTGATTTACACCTCGGGTACCACGGGTGTGCCTAAGGCGGTGGCGACCACCCACCGTAACGTGACCCAGCTGTTGGGCTCGCTGGATATCGGGTTGGCAGGTGGGGTGTGGACGCAGTGTCATTCGTTGGCGTTCGATGCCTCGGTGTGGGAGATCTGGGGTGCGTTGCTGCATGGGGGGCGGCTGGTGGTGGTGAGCGAGTCGGTGACCCGCTCACCGGAGGACTTCCACACCCTGCTGGTCGGCGAGCGGGTCAGTGTGTTGAGTCAAACCCCGTCGGCGGCAGGGATGTTGGATCCGGCGGGGTTGGGGTCGGTGGCGTCATTGGTGTTGGGGGCGGAGCGTTGCCCTGCCGAGGTGGTGGAGCGGTGGGCGCCGGGGCGGGCGGTGATCAATACCTATGGGCCGACGGAGACGACGATGTGGGCGTGCGCGACGGCGCCATTGGGCGCGGGGTCGGGCACACCGCCGATCGGCTCGCCGGTAGCGGGGGCGGCGTTTTTCGTGCTGGACGGCTGGTTACGCCCGGTGCCGGTCGGGGTGGTGGGGGAGCTGTATGTGGCCGGCGCCGGGGTGGCCGCCGGGTATTGGCGCCGCAGTGGGCTGACCGCATCCCGGTTTGTGGCATGCCCATTCGGCGGGATCGGACAACGGATGTATCGCACCGGGGACCTCGTCCGGTGGCGCACCGATGGGCAGCTGGACTACGTGGATCGCGCCGATGAGCAGGTCAAAATCCGCGGGTTCCGCATCGAGCTCGGCGAAGTGGCCGCCGCGCTAAGCGAGCACCCCGGCATCGATCGGGCGGTGGTGATCGCCCGCGCGGACCGCCCCGGCGACAAACGGCTGGTCGGCTATGTGACCGGAACCGCCGACCCCGCCCAAGCCCGGACGGCGCTGGCCCAACGGCTGCCCGACTACATGATCCCCGCCGCGGTCATCCGGGTGGATCAGATTCCCTTGACCGTCAACGGCAAACTCGACACCCGCGCCCTCCCCGCCCCCGACTACGCCCACACCGACCGCTACCGCGCCCCGACCACCCCGGTCGAGGAGATCCTGGCCGACATCTACGCCCAAGTACTAGGACTCGACCACGTCGGCGTCGACGACTCCTTCTTCGACCTCGGCGGGGACAGTATCTTGTCGATCCAGGTGGTGGCGCGGGCGCGCGCCGCCGGGGTGTTGTGTCGACCGCGCGACATCTTCGTCGAGCAAACCGTCGCAGCGGTGGCCCGGCTGGCGACCGTGGCGGTCGTCGGGGAGGCCCGGGCCGATAACGGTGTGGGGCAGCTGGTTTCGACACCCATCATGCGCTGGCTGGCAAGCGTGGACGGCCCGGTCGACGAGTTCAATCAAACCATGCTGCTGCAGGCTCCGGCCGAGGCCAGCGACGCCGACGTCGTGGTACTGGTGCAGGCATTGCTGAATCGGCATGCCATGTTGCGGCTGCGCGTCAGTGCCGGCGGCCCGACGGGGCAGTGGCTGATGGAGACCCGCCCGCCCGCGGCGGTGGACGCCCGCGACCAAGTGGATAGCGTCGATGTGTTGTCCGATGAGGCATTGGTGGAGGCGCGGTCGCGGTTGGATCCCGCGGGCGGGGTGATGCTTAGCGCGTTGTGGGTGACCTCGACGCGTCGACTGGTGTTGATGATTCACCACTTGGCCGTCGATGTGGTTTCCTGGCAAATCTTGCTGAATGATCTCAACACCGCGTGGGAGCAGCACCGCGCCGGGCGGCTGCCAGCATTGGCGGCGCAGGGCACGTCCTTTCGGCGATGGGCTGCTGTGCTGGCCGAACACGCCCGCCGCCGCGAAGTGGTGGACCACACCCAGGCGTGGCAGCAGATCATCGCGACGCCGGCCGCGCTGCCGGCGGTTGGCCCCGAGGTGGATAGCTATGCCAGCGCGGGGCAATTGTCGGTGTCGCTGGACGTCGAGACCACCCGGCTGTTATTGGGTCGGGTGCCGGCGGAGTTTCATGCCGGGGTGCACGACATTTTGCTGATCGCGTTCGCCATGGCGTGGGCCGAATTCCTCGGCACTGATGGGCCGATCGGCATCGATGTGGAGGGCCACGGCCGCCACGAGGAACTGGGCCCCGGTCTTGACCTGTCCCACACGGTGGGTTGGTTCACCACCAAATACCCAGTGGCCCTGCGGGTAAATCGCGACTCCGGGGCCCCCCTAGGGACGGTCGTCAAGGACGCCAAAGAGCAGCTTCGCACCGTCCCTGACGGGTGGACCTACGGGGTGCTGCGCTACCTCAACACCGACGTCGATTTGAGCGGGCCCGAGCCGCCGATCGGGTTCAACTATCTGGGTCGTACCGTCCGCGATGCCGGCGGGTCGGCCCATGAGTGGCGGTTCGTGGACTCAGGCGCACTGTTCAGCGATCCCGCCCACGCCGCGATAGCCATGCCGCTGATGCATACCGTGGAGCTCAACGCGCTCACCGTGGACACTACCGCCGGCCCACAATTGCGCGCGGACTGGACGTGGGCGTCATCCTCATTCGACGAGGCACAGATCAGTCGGGTGAATGGGCTGTGGTTTGAGGCCCTGGCCGGCATCAGCACGCACGTTACCCGCGGCGGGGGCGGATTCAGCCCGTCCGATTTCGCGCTGACCCGGCTGAGCCAGGCCCAGATCGAGGCCCTCGAAGACGCCTACCAGGTCGCTGATGTGTTGCCGCTGACCCCGCTGCAGGAGGGCCTGCTCTTCCACACCAGCGATCCGCAGGGCTTGGCCGATGCGTATGCGATGCAACTCGATATCGCGCTGACCGGTCGGATTGATCAGTATCGCTTGCGTGATGCGGTGCAGTCCGTGCTGACTCGTCATCCCAACGTTGGTGCCCGATTTGTCTATGAGGGACTGGATCAGCCGGTGCAGGTGATCATGGTCGATCCGGTGCTGCCGTGGCGGTTTATCGATCTGACGGGAAACGGGGCGGACCCGGAGGAACGTATTGCGTGGATATGTGTGGAAGAGCGTGCCGGCATTGCTGATCTCGCACACGAGTGTCCGTTGCGGGTGGCGTTGATCCGCACCGACGTTGAGCACTATCGGCTGGTGTTGACCAATCACCACATAGTTTTGGATGGTTGGTCGCTGCAGACCTTGCTGAGGGAGATCGTGGCCGCGTATGGCGGCCAAGCACTTTCGGTGCCGGTGCCGTATCGCCGCTTCCTGGTCTGGCTGGCCGGTCAGGATGTTGAGGCCGCCCGTAGCGCCTGGCGCACTGTTTTTGCGGGGTTTGGGGCGCCGACTTTGGTGGGTCCGCCGGGGCGGTTGGGGTTCGCCGCGCGTGCGGTGCACTCGGCGCGGCTGCCATCCGACGCCACCGAGGCGCTGCACGGGCTGGCCCGTGCACAACACAGCACCGTCAACATTGTGTTGCAGGGGGCGTGGGCGCAGTTGCTGGGTTTGTTGACCGGTCAGCACGACGTCGCTTTTGGAATCACGGTGTCGGGTCGGCCGGCCGAGGTGGCCGGCGTGGAGTCGATGGTGGGCTTGTTGATCAACACGGTGCCGGTGCGCGCGACCCTGAGTCCGGCGACGACTACCGCGGATCTGGTGGCGCAGTTGCAGACTGTCCATAACGACACCGTCGATCATCAGCATCTGCCACTGACCGACATTCACCGAATCACCGGGTACGACAGTCTGTTTGACACCCTGTTCGCCTACGAAAACTATCCCCTGGGTTCCCCGCAGGACGCCGGGGAATTGACCATCACCGCGATCAGCGGTCGTGAGTTCAACCATTACCCGCTGACACTGCAGGTGCTGCCCGGCCAGCAATTGGGCCTGCGGATCGAATACGCCACCGAGGTCTTCGACCCGGGCAGCATCGCCGCCCTGGTCGAGTGGCTCCAGCGGCTCCTGGCGGCGATGATCGCCGACCCCCAGCGGCGGCTGTCGTCGATTGATCTGCTCGACGAGCAGCAACATCGGTATCTCGGCGTTATCGGTAACCGGGCAGCGTTGAGTAAAACCGTTGCCGGGGAGTCGATTCCGGAGTTGTTTACCGAGCAAGTGGCTCGCACCCCTGGCGCGGTGGCCCTCAGCTGCGCGGGGCAGCGGCTGACTTATCGCGAGCTTGATGAGGCTTCGAACCGGTTGGCGCACGTGCTGGTTGGTCATGGGGCGGGCCGGGCAAAGGTGGTGGCGCTGCTGTTGCCCCGCTCCGTCGAGGCCATCACCGCGATTGTGGCGGTGCTCAAGACCGGGGCGGCCTATGTGCCAATCGATCCTGAGCATCCACCGGCGCGTATTGGGTTGGTGCTCGCCGATGCCGCGCCGATTGTGGTGCTCACCACCACCGGCCTGGCCGGGCGGCTGGCCGGGTTCGACGTTGCGGTGCTCGACGTCACCGATCCAGGGGTCGGCGGCTATCCGTGCACCGGTTTGCCCGGTCCGGCCCCGGATGATGTTGCTCATCTGATTTACACCTCGGGTACCACGGGTGTGCCTAAGGCGGTGGCGACCACCCACCGTAACGTGACCCAGCTGTTGGGCTCGCTGGATATCGGGTTGGCAGGTGGGGTGTGGACGCAGTGTCATTCGTTGGCGTTCGATGCCTCGGTGTGGGAGATCTGGGGTGCGTTGCTGCATGGGGGGCGGCTGGTGGTGGTGAGCGAGTCGGTGACCCGCTCACCGGAGGACTTCCACACCCTGCTGGTCGGCGAGCGGGTCAGTGTGTTGAGTCAAACCCCGTCGGCGGCAGGGATGTTGGATCCGGCGGGGTTGGGGTCGGTGGCGTCATTGGTGTTGGGGGCGGAGCGTTGCCCTGCCGAGGTGGTGGAGCGGTGGGCGCCGGGGCGGGCGGTGATCAATACCTATGGGCCGACGGAGACGACGATGTGGGCGTGCGCGACGGCGCCATTGGGCGCGGGGTCGGGCACACCGCCGATCGGCTCGCCGGTAGCGGGGGCGGCGTTTTTCGTGCTGGACGGCTGGTTACGCCCGGTGCCGGTCGGGGTGGTGGGGGAGCTGTATGTGGCCGGCGCCGGGGTGGCCGCCGGGTATTGGCGCCGCAGTGGGCTGACCGCATCCCGGTTTGTGGCATGCCCATTCGGCGGGATCGGACAACGGATGTATCGCACCGGGGACCTCGTCCGGTGGCGCACCGATGGGCAGCTGGACTACGTGGATCGCGCCGATGAGCAGGTCAAAATCCGCGGGTTCCGCATCGAGCTCGGCGAAGTGGCCGCCGCGCTAAGCGAGCACCCCGGCATCGATCGGGCGGTGGTGATCGCCCGCGCGGACCGCCCCGGCGACAAACGGCTGGTCGGCTATGTGACCGGAACCGCCGACCCCGCCCAAGCCCGGACGGCGCTGGCCCAACGGCTGCCCGACTACATGATCCCCGCCGCGGTCATCCGGGTGGATCAGATTCCCTTGACCGTCAACGGCAAACTCGACACCCGCGCCCTCCCCGCCCCCGACTACGCCCACACCGACCGCTACCGCGCCCCGACCACCCCGGTCGAGGAGATCCTGGCCGACATCTACGCCCAAGTACTAGGACTCGACCACGTCGGCGTCGACGACTCCTTCTTCGACCTCGGCGGCAACTCGCTTACCGCGATGCGGGTGATCACCACGATCAATGTCAGCCTCGACGCGCACCTTTCGGTGCGCACTTTGTTCGACGCACCGTCCGTACGCAGCCTGAGTCGGCGGTTGCGCGGAGACACCGACTGGATGGCGGTAAGCCCCGCCGATGATCAGCGCTTCACGTCCGTGCACGGCAGCAACCCCACCGACCTGCGCGCCGCCGACCTGAAACTGGACAAGTTCATCGACGCTACGACGCTGATCGGCGCGGCGAGCCTGCCGGGTCCCAGCGACGTGCGGACGGTCTTGCTGACCGGGGCGACCGGTTTCCTCGGACGTTACCTGGCCCTGGAATGGCTCGAGCGGGTCGGCGTGGTCGGTGGCAAGCTGATCTGCCTGGTACGAGCCGAGTCCGACAAAGCGGCACGGCGCCGGCTAGACGACACCTTTAACAGCGACGCAGATCTACTGCGTCACTTCCAGGAATTGGCGGCCGACCGCCTCGAGGTCATCGCCGGCGACAAAAGCTTAACCAACCTGGGCCTGGACCAGCAAACCTGGCAGCGCCTGGCCGACACCGTCGATCTGATCGTCGACCCCGCGGCCGTGGTCAACCACGTGCTGCCCTATAGCCGGCTGTTCGGGCCCAACGTCGTGGGTACCGCCGAGCTCATCCGCATCGCGCTCACCACCAAACTCAAGCCTTACGCCTATGTGTCGACTGGCAGTGTCAGCGAACAGATCGAGCCGTCGGCGTTTACCGAGGACGCCGACATCCGGGTCATCAGCCCCACCCGCAGCAGCGACAACGGCTATGTCAACAGCAAATGGGCCAGCGAGGTGCTGCTGCGCGAGGCCCACGAAATTTGCACCCTTCCGGTCGCGGTGTTTCGCTGCGACATGATCATGGCCGACACCAGTTACGCGGGCCAGCTCAACGTAGCGGACAACTTCACCCGGCTGATGTTGTCCCTGGTGGCCACTGGGATCGCGCCCGGCTCGTTCTACCAACGCGACGCGGACGGCAACCGCCAGCGCGCTCACTTCGACGGGCTGCCAGTCGAATTCGTCGCCGAAGCGATCGCCGCGCTCGGTGCGCGAGTATTCGACGGGTTCCACACTTATCACGTGATGAACCCGCACGACGACGGGATTGGGTACGACGAGTACGTCGACTGGCTGATCGAGGCCGGCTACCCGATCCGGCGCATCGATGACTTTGGGGAGTGGTTGCGGCGCTTTGAGGCCGCGCTGAGTGCCTTGCCGGATCGACAGCAACAGCACTCGCTGCTGTGGCAATTGCCGTTGCGCACCGCGGATTCCCACTACGCACAGCCAGCAGCGCCAGTCCGCGGATCGATCGCGCCCACCGATCGGTTTCGTGCCGCGGTGCGATCAGCGGAAATTGGCTCCGACAAGGGCAATCCGGACATTCCCCACATCTCGGCGCCGATCATCATCAAATACGTCACTGATTTACAACTGCTCGGACTGCTCTAGCACATCAGCCGACATGCCCCACGCGAGCGAAATTCTCGACAAGGTCAGCGGCCCTCGTGACGCTTTCGGCGGAGGCGGTCATCCGGCTGGCGACTTCGCGGGCCCGGCTGAGGTACTGCGGGGCGAGGATCGTGCGCAGGTCCGCGACCAGTGATCCTCGTGTGGTGGCCCAAAAACGTCGGGCTGTACCCACTTTCAAGCGTTTGACCTGCGCTCCCCAGATCGGCTGACTGAGGTCCTTCCAGAGGATCAACGTGGGGACTCCAGCGCGAAGACCCGCGGCCGTGGTGCCCGCACCGCCGTGATGCACGACTGCGCGGCAGGCCGGAAACGTCGCCGCGAAATTCACCGTGTCAACCACCTTGACGTGGTCGAAGTGGGGAAGGTTACTGAAGTCACTCCAGCCGGAGCAAACCAACGCCCGCTCGCCCAACTGCGCGCAGGCCGCGCCGATCATGCCGAGCGTGTCGGCGGGAGATTCCACCGACACACTGCCGAACCCGAAGTAAATCGGTGGTGTTCCGGCGGCGATCCACGAGGCGACATCCTCATCGGCGCCCGTCGGCAATTCCATCGTCAGCGTGCCGACGAAGGGTCGTTGGCCGCCCCATTTTGCCCATTCGTCGGCCAGCCCGGGAAAGCAAACCTCGTCGTAGGCCTGGATTTCCAGCGATCCGCGCTCGGAGATCCGACGCGGCGCGGGGCCGGTTGCCTTGGGCAGGCCAAGCTCGCGGCGCTGCGCGTCTTCGGCCTTCGTCGTCATGCGCCAACCGAGCCACTCGTCGGCCTTCATTGCGGCGCGGGTCAGCGTCGGCGGTAGGGACGGTAGGAGTCGCCCGTTGGCGCGCATCGGAAAGTAATGCAGCGTGGCCAATGGAATGTCGTAGTACTCCGCGATGTTGGCAGCGAGCTGTTGAAAAAGCATCCCGCTGAATACCAGGTCGGCCCCGGCCGCCAGTGCGGTCAGCGTGGTATTCATCTCGTCCCAGCACTTCGCGAGAACTTCTCCGTGTTCGCGCCACAACGCGCGCAGCCGCTGGGTTTTCCAGGGCGTGGCGAACAGAGACGTCACGAACTCGCGCTGTGCTTCCAGCGGCGCCTGCGCATCCAGTCCGTAACCGACCGCCGACAGGCCAGCCGCCTCGGCGAAACCAACCAGATCAGGCGAGACGGCCGCGCGCACCTCGTGCCCGCGGCGCAGCAGCTCAAGGCAGACAGCGGCACAGGGCTCGACGTCTCCCCGGCTCCCGTAGCATGCAAGGGCGAATTTCATTGCAAATCGGGCTCTTTCAGCTCTGCGCCGTCCGAGGCGTCGATCCGGGTCACGCCATCGCGCAGGAAGGCGCCTAGACGGCTAACCCCCTCCCTGATTTGATCGGTCCGCACGTGGCTACACGACAGCCTCAATTGACAGTCCCCGTGATGGCCGGCGTAGAAGTCACGCATCGGAGTCCATAACACGCCGTAGCGCGCAGCGCTGCGCTGGAGGGCGGCATGACTCATTTCTTGGCGGCTGTGCATCACCACGAAAAACCCCCCGGTGGGCCGGTTCCAACTTAGAGCTAGGTCAGCGGCGTCGGGGAACTCGTCGTCCAATGCGGTCAAGAGCAGGTTCCGCTTTTCGCGGTAGGCCCGTGCCAGCGCCCGCTCACGGTCGGCAAGGGCATCCGGATCTGACAACACCAAGCCCGCGACCATGGCCTGGCTGAGCGGAGGGGTGTTGACCGTGGTGGTGTTCTTCAGGGTGGCCAGCCAGCTCGCCAGGGTGCTCCCGTGCCACGGCTGATCGGCGACCACATAGCCCACTCGCACACCGGGTAGGCATACCTTGGAAAAGGTGCCGACCTGGATCACCACCCGGTGCTCGTCGAGGGCTTTCAGGCACGGCGGGACCTCGGGATCGGTGAAGCCGTAGGTGGTGTCTTCGATCAACAGCACCTGTCGCGTCCGGGCGGTGCGCAGCAGTTCGCGGCGGGCGGCCTGCGGCATCACGGTGCCCGACGGGTTGGCGAAGTCCGGGGCGACGTACAAGGCTCGCAGCGGCTCGCCAAGGGCTTCGGCTCGGGCACATGCCGTTTCGAGGTCGGCCGCGGTGACGCCCTCAGGACCCTCGATAACGTCCAGCACTCGAGCGCCTAAAAATGTTGCGGCACCGCGGATCCCGGCGAAGGCAGGAGCGACAATGCCTAGGGTTCCCGACCGATGGAGTTCGAGTGCGCGAAGGACAAGGATGTATCCCTCCTGGGCCCCGACGGTGATGGTGATATCGGATTCACTGACAGTCAGTTCGCCGGTGGCGGTCAGGGCCCGGGCGAGGGCATCGTTGATGATGCCTTGGCTCGGTCCGTACTGGAACAAAGCGTCCCACGCCGGTGCCGCGCCGCTCGCGCCGCCGACGACGGCGTCGACAGCCGCGATGAGGCGCTCGCGCGAAATACCGTCCAGCAGTGGGGCCCCGGGGCCAAAGGAGATGGCTTGGGGGTAGCGAGCCATCACCTCGTTGAGAAATCCGATCGCGCCGAAAACCTGGGCCTCGGTCGACTCGCCGATTTTTGCAGCCGATGTCATCGAGCGCCCGGAAGTTTGCTACGCACATCGGTGGCGTGGATGCGATCGGCTTGGATGACGGCGAAATCGGCTAGGTACCTGGCAAATTCATCTTCGGCCTCGATGCCGTGGGCGAGCATCAACTTGTTGGGCGCCACCCCTGGCTGCGAGAACCCGGCGGCCACTGACGCCACCGCGGCATCGACATCCGCTGCACGGACCACCTCGTCAACCAGGCCGGCCTGCATGGCCTCGGCGCCGCTTAGGCGACGCCCGCGCACGATCAGGTCACGGGCGAGCCGGACGCCGACCCGTCCGGGCAGGCGCAGGTTGGCGACGCCAGGAACGATGCCCTCGCTCGCGGCGGGCAGGCTCAGCCAGGCGTCGTCGACGGCGATCACGTGATCGGCCACCAGGGTGAGTTGCATGCCGCCGCCGATGGCAAAGGAATCGATGACGCAGATCCACAGCCGGGCGACGTCGCGGCCGGTCTCCGGATCGTGCACTCCTCGCGCCAGCTTCGACAGCAGGCCCGCCTCCCTGCCTATCAGAAAGTCAAGGTAAGAGATCTTGCCGGCAGCAAGGTGTTTGAGGTTGATCCCGGCGCAGAACACTCGCTTGCCGGCGTAGGACGCGTGCTTCATCGGGGCGCCTCGGACGACGCCGACCGAAGTGGCGGGGTCGAGTGTCACGACGTCGACGGCCGTCTCCAGATCGTGCACAAGCTGGTTGGTCTCCGCGTTTAGGGTCATGGTGTTGGCCAACGTCAGCTCGGCAACGTCGGCCGTGCGCCGCAGCGTGACGGTCTCCAGCACGAGCTCGCCGGTGGCCCGGAACTGCGCGGCGTGGGTAGCGGCCTCGGGCAGTGGCGCCCTCATATCGGTGAGTGCAGGGATAGCGGTGGTGGGGTTGCGGAGCAGGGCTTGCAGGAACCGGCCCTGGTCGCGCTCCACTCGGAGCTTTGCCCTTGGCGCCAGCTCGTCATCGTGGAGGCGGGTCACCTGATCCGGTAGCAGGTCGGGTAGTCGGTCACCGGCCGCGCGCACCAGGTCGCCGAGCCTGCGCCCCCCGCCGGACACGGCCGTCAGCGCCCGGTAGACCTCTTCGACATGCTCGTCAAACCAGGCTGCGGTGAGGCGTAGTTCCGCCTCCGTCGAGGGCCGGTGCCAGGGGCAGCCGCGCCGGGTCGCGGCGTGCGGCGCGGCGATGTCGACCGCGGGAAGTCGGTCGGTCATCTAACCGACCCCGCGCCGCCGTAGATAGCGCTCACACGCCGCGAGGTGGACTCCCAAGGCCTCGTCGTAGCTGGTGTGCGCAGCCTCCGCGATCAACTGGCGAACGACCCGCAGGTCATCCAGTCTGGCTACCGCCGCGCGCAGTGCTTCCAGCTCAGCATCGGGCTCGTCGGTGATGATGTCGACCAGGCCGCTGACGAGCGCAGCACTGGCATCCATCGGCCGACCGAGCAAGCTCAGCCGGATTGTCTGTGCCGTCCCGACCAGCTGAACCAGGCGGAACAGCGCGGTGCTTGGCCAGACTGCGCCGTCGTTGTGCCAAATCACTTGAGAGCCTGGGCGTGTAATGCGGAAGTCGCAGGCGAGCCCAACCTCTAGCGCATACCCGCCGACTTGCTGCCCGAACAGGGCCGCCGTGGTTGCAGGCGAGCGCTCGATGAGGCGCAGTGTCCGCTCCCAGCCGTTGACATCAGCGATGCCATCTCCGGGTGACAGGTGCTGCGGCCCGGCTTCGCGCAGGTCGATGACCGCCAAACCACCGGCCTGAGATCGGATGAAGTCGCTCAAGTCCCGTGTGCGGCTCGCAAGATCGCCTGCACGCAGCGTGAAGAACTCGGTGTGCTCGCGGGACGGGTCCATCGTTGCGTTCCCTCATCCCCACTGGATCAGTGCCATCTCGATGGTCGAGCCGGGGCCCATCGTTGTGATCACTCCGTACTCTCCTGGCTGTACGACGTTCTCGCGGTTGAGCCGCTCGAGGGTGAACAGAAACGACCCGCTGGAGAGGTTTCCGTAGTCGCGAAGCACGCTCGCGGCGTGACGGACGTCGTGGCGGCTCAACCCCAGGTTGATGCGTAGCGCATCGAGCACCTTCTTGCCTCCGGAATGCACCACCCAGTGGTCGATGTCGGTGATCTCCAGCCCGGTACCGGACAACAGGCGATTCAGTGCGGTCTCGGCGTTGGCGCCGATCACGTACGGAACTTGCGGGTCCAGATAGAAACTGAACAGGCCCTGGTCGTCGTCCCAGTCGTAGCGCATTGCGTCCAGCGCTTCCAAGATGATGTGGCTGCTGGTCTTGAGCACCTGCGGGTGTGGCGACTCGGCCAGATGCGGATCGGAGCTGATCGCCAGCGCGGCGGCTCCGTCGCCGAACAACGAGTTGACGACAGCGGTACGCATCGTGCCGTCGAAAACGTATGCGGCCGAGCATGTTTCGACGCAAATGAGCATAGCAAGCTTGCCGGGGTGTGTCTGTGCCCAGGCCGAGACCGCCGCCAACCCATTGAGTCCGCCGTTGCAGCCCATGCCGACTACGTCGAGTCGTGCGCAGTCGGGCCGCATGTCGCGGTGCTTCATGAGCCGCGCGGACATGCTGGGAGTCAGGTAACCGGTGGTGGTGACGCAGCACAGGTAGTCGACGTCGGTAGGGGTGCGGCCAATGTTCGCCAGGCATTTGTCCATGGCCTCAGCGGCCATCTTGATGCCCCACTCGCGGTGTTTGTCAAGAAGTTGGCCTTGGGTTTCGGGTTTGAGGCGGCCGTCGGCGTCGCGCGGAGGCAAGACCAAGTGCCGGGATAGGATCGAGCTGTTCTTGATCAGCGAGCGGATCTTGTCGTCCTCGATGTCGAGCTGATCGATGAAGTCGTCTTGGGTGAAGCAGAATGGCGGGACGCTGGTCCCGACTGAGCACAGCCGCGCCCGCATCAGGGTTTCCCGCCGCGGCGCGCTGACGGTCGGGCCGGCACGGCTGCGCCTACCCTGGCGGCATGGCGGCGGCCCTGGATGACTTGGAATTTGTCGGGTATGACAAGCGCGATCGGGTGGCCACGATCACCCTGCGACGCCCCGAGGTGCTCAACGCGATGAATGTGCGCATGCATGAAGAGCTCGCCCGGGTCTGGGAGGACTTCGAGTCCGATCCTGACATTTGGGTTGGCGTATTGACCGGCGCGGGTGATCGCGCTTTTAGCGTCGGACAGGACCTCAAAGAACTCGCCGATCGCGACGCGCGCGGAGCGGCGGGATTGTCGTCGTTCGGGAGCCCAGGCAAGCCGGGCGCTCCGCGGCTCACCGACCGGTTCGATATCACCAAGCCGTTGGTTGCCAGGGTGCGTGGGTATGCGTTGGGTGGCGGCTTCGAGCTGGCGTTGGCGTGCGATTTGATCGTTGCCGGTAGCGACGCGGAGTTCGGGTTGCCCGAAGTGCGGTTGGGGCTGGTGGCCGGAGCGGGCGGGGTATTCCGGCTGGGCCGTCAGCTGCCACCCCGGGTGGCAGCCGGCTACCTGCTCACCGGGCGCCGCATGACCGCCCACGATGCGCTGCGCTACGGCTTGATCAACGAGGTGGCCGCGCCCGAGCGCCTCGACGCCGCAACGCGGGCATGGGTCGACGATCTGTTGCGAGGCGCGCCGCTGGCCGTACGCGCGGCGAAGCAAGCCATGTGGCGCTCGCTGGACCTGCCGCTGCCGGACGCCTTCGATGAGGTGTATCCGTGTGAGGAACTGCGAAAGCGCAGCAACGACGCCAAGGAGGGTCCCCGGGCCTTCGCTGAGGGCCGACCACCATCGTGGACCGGCGCGTGAATGTTGTTCAACGACGACAACCGCGGTTGGTAGTGGTTGGCGGCAAAGACGTCGATTGCGTCGCACCTCAGACGCGAGCACTAGGCCCCCTCAGTCATGATCTCGGACCCTACGTCCTACGGCGACGGCAGCGGGTTACATGATAGCCGCGCCCGGCGCCGGGCGCGGGCTTTCGAAGGTCGGCTAAAAGGGTGCTTTGACATCGGCGAATGCGCTTCAGCGGCGCTCGCGGGGCCCGGAAATCGGCCCGCATGTCGCGGCCGAGCGGCACCTGTCTGGACGCCGCGACTTCGGCTGTGTCGTAACGCGTTGTCTTCCAAAAGCTTTGGGCCCGGCCCAGGGAATGGCTCGGAGGGTGCCGCGAACGGCTTTGGTGCTGATTGCGGCTGTCGTCAAGGGGTTTCGCTGCTGGTGCGGCATTTGTTTCTGACAGAAACCAACTTGCCGTGCCGCCGACGCCAGCTAGCCTGGTAGATCTCCGGAATCTGGCACAGGAGATGACATGACCAGCACCAAGAGGCGGCGAGGGCGGGGCGTTTTGCGCACTCGCGCCGCGCGGTCCGTGCGCGGTCAACGGGGCGCAGCGAATCCGCATCGACGATGCGCTGCGCCGAGGCAACCGGCACGTGAACTGGCATGAGCGTCTCTGATCACGGATCCACACCCGGGGCCCGGGCCGAGCTCGACTTCTCTGCAGAAGTGCTGACGGGGAAGGTCGCGCCTGAGGAGGCCGTTGGCGAGCAGCAGACGCAGGCTGCCTACTGTGGGTACTCACCACGAGCCGAGGCCGGGGCCGAATCCGAGGGGTTCGACGGGTTTACCCGACCCCGCACGCGTATCCGCCGCTTTCCGATGGTGCTGCAGGTCGATGAGGCTGGCTCTGGTGCCGCGTCAGTCGCGATGATTTGCCGTTACTACGGTCGCAAGATATCCATGGCGCGCGTGCGCGACGCCATCCACACCGCCGTTGACGGCACGAGCCTGGCCGGTATTGGCCAGGGGGCGCAGTCGCTGGGGCTTGCGGTGTGCACCGCGAAGGTATCGGTGAATCGGTTGGACGACATGCCGCTACCGGCGATTTTGCACGTCGACTCAAATCACTGGCTCGTTGTGTATGACGTCGAGGCCGGGCACGTCCGGGTGGCCGATCCAGCGCAGGGATGCCAACGTCTGACCCGATCCGATCTCGAGGCGAAGTGGTCTGGTTACGCGGCATTCTTCGCCCCGACTGGCGCCTTGCAGCACGTCCCCGAGGAAAAGTTGAATGTCGGCTGGCTAGTGGGGTTCTTCAAGCCGCACCGACGGGTGTTGCTTGCGTCGGTCGTGCTGGCCTTTCTCGCCGCCGGTGGCTCGCTGCTGATTCCGGTGTTGAGCAAATTCGTGTTCGACGGGGTGATCCGCTCGCACGATCTCGGGCTGCTCACCACGCTGGTGTTAGTGATGTGCGGCGCGCTGGCGCTGTCCGTACTGGTCACAATTGTTCAGAGGTTGCTGCTGGCCCGCGTTGCGGTGCGCATCGATCGGGCCAGCCTCGACACCCTCGCCGACACCTTGCTGGCATTGCCGATGCGCTACTTCCACGTGCGGCGCATCGGCGACATCGCGCGGCGGCTCAACGGCATGCAAGAAGTGCGCCAGCTCCTAGTCACCTGGGGAGTGCAGGCTCTGACCGGCGCCGCTCAGGTGGTGGTTGCCATCGCCATGATGGGCGCTTTTAGCTGGCGCCTGATGCTCGTGTACGTGGCCACCGCAGCACCGCTTTACGCGGCCCTGATGCGGTTCAATCAGACCCGTCTGCGGCCCACTTACACTGCGCTCGAAGAATCGTGGGGCAGATACCAGTCGCGACAAATCGACGCCATCCGAGGCATCGAGACGGTCAAGGCGATGAGCGCCGAGCGGTCGCTGCGCCAGCTGTTGTTGCGTCAGTTCGATCAGCTCTCGGACCGTATGTACCGGGGGACCCGCACGATGATGCTGTTCGTTGGTGCGGTCCAGGCGTTGTCCTTTGTGTTGCTGGCACTGTTTTTATGGCTGGGCGCGCTGCAGGTCTTGCACAACCAGATGACGGTGGGAGCACTGGTCTCGTTTAACGCCCTGGTGCTGCTCACCAACGAGCCGATTGTGACGGTCGCCTTGTCATGGGGTGAGATGCAGCAGGCTGTCGTCCTCCTGAATCGGCTCAACGACCTCCTCGAGCAGGAGCCCGAGCAGGGAATGGATCGCTCGGCCTTGATGCCTGTGAAGTCCCTGTCGGGCCACGTTCACTTTCGGCGCCTGTCCTTTCAGTACCCTGGTCCGGCCGCGGCGCCGATTCTGGACGGGATCGATTTCGAAGTGCGGCCTGGCACCCGCGTCGCCATCGTCGGCCGGAGCGGCTCGGGCAAGACCACGCTTGTCAAATGCTTCTGCGGGCTGCTCGAGCCGACGGGCGGCACGATCCTCTACGACGGCATCGAGCTGGCCAACCTCGACTTGCGCCAACTACGGCGCCGCATCGGCTTCGTGCTCCAGGAAAACTACATGTTTGATGCGACGATCGCGGAGAACATCTCCTTTGGTGCCGAGCAACCCGAGCCGCAGCAGGTCAGGTGGGCGGCGGGGGTTGCCGACGCGACAGAGTTCATCGAGCGCCTGCCGTTGGGATACGACACGCGGATCGGCGAATCTGGGCTGTTGTTGTCTGGCGGTCAGCGGCAACGCATTGCCATCGCCAGGGCCGTCTACCACCGGCCCCCCGTCCTGGTTTTCGATGAAGCTACCAGTGCGCTCGACACCGAGTCTGAGCGCGCCGTAAAGGAAAACCTCGACCAACTCCTCAAGGATCGCACGTCGTTTGTGATCGCGCACCGGCTCAGCACCGTACGCGACGCCGATATCATCCTGGTACTGGAGAAGGGCCACCTGGTGGAGCGTGGCACGCACGACGAGCTCGTGGCGCGCCAGGGGCTGTACTACTATCTGTGCGGCCAGCAGCTCGCCGTGTAGGCGGGCAGCAAGCGACTGCATGGCACCCAGCCAGGGTGTTACCCGCACGCTTTCTTGCCCGTCGATGCCTCGGTGTAGTGGGGTTTGATCCATGCGACAGGCACCTAAGCTGAATGCAATGTGGCGCACCAACGGATATCAAGGCGCGCGGCGTGTGCCCTCCGTCGTGGACTTGAACGTGCTGGCGCACCGGTGGTCGTTGGGCATGGGGATCGACCCGAGTGGCCGGTTCTTGATCGCCGGCAGCGATCCGGCGCAGGTATTGAACATTGCGACCGGCCGATGCGTGCTGACGATTCCCGAGTTCAGTGCCGATACCGTCAATTGGGCCTTCTCCGAAGACGGAAGTGTGCTCATCGCCGGCGGCCGGCGCCACACTGCGCGCCTATGGGATTGTGCTTCCGGTGAGCTGATCCAAGTGTTGCGCCCGCACTGGCGGGCGGTTCGCTGCGTCGCCCTGAGCGCCGACGGACGCACTGCCGCAACAGGTTCTAATGATGGACGGGTACGCATCTGGGATCTGGCGAGTGGCCGGCGATTGCGAGTACTGCGCGACCATAGCGGGCCGGTCTACTCAGTCGCCATCAGCCGCGATGGCGCGATGGCGTTGTGTGGCAGCAGGGGCTCAGCCACGGCGTGGGATGTGGACACCGGGCGTCGCCTGCACGCCGTCAGCGGCTTGGGTGGAATCGTCTGGATCGTGCGACTCAGCGACGGGGGACATGACGCACTCACAATGGCCGACGAGACAATCCGGGTGTGGGAAACCGCAACCGGCCAACGAATGCACGCCTTCGGGGTCCGTACTGACCGTTGGCAGGCGACCGCCCTGTCCGGTCGCGGCGACCTTGCGCTCCTGGGAGGTATCGACGGAAAGACGACCGTTTGGGACGTGCAGTCCGGAACGTTACTGCGCACGCTCGTTGGCCACGATCGAAGAGTTACCTCGGTCGCGGTGAGCGCAGATGCTCGAATCGCACTGACCGGCAGCGAAGACGCGACGGCCCGGCTGTGGAACATCGAATCCGGGGAATGCTTAACGCAGTTTGACGCTCATGGCGCGTCGGTAGATTCGGTGGCACTAAGCGGCGACGCGCAGATCCTGGCCACCTGCTCGAACGATCGAACGCTGCGTATACACAAACTGGAATGGGAGTAGCTGACTCGGTGAACTGCGTCGACACGCCGGGCGGTCGATGCCCTCATCGCCTACACCGGGCCGACGTGCCTACCGACAGCATCCAGTCAACGGGCCGACGAAATCGATGGTGCGCGACACGGTGTTCTCTCCAGTTGTGTCGCAGTGAACTTATTCGAAGAACTCACGGCGCTCCCATCGCCGCCGAATACACTCTGGGCCGATGGGTAGGAGGTAGCGCGGTGGCGATCATGCCGCACTGTGTGGTCTGCGGGTTCGAGCGCGGTTACCGGCAGGTCCAAGAAGTGACCTTCGCGGACTACGCGCCTGATTGGCCGCATCCGCGGGCGGCTAACGGATCACCGATCGTTGGGTGGTCGAACGAGCTGGGCGTCACGGCACCTCCAGGCATGGGCCTGTTTTGCCGCGCGCATCTCAGGCGGGCGCGGCGCCTGCGGCGTCTAAGCGGCGCCTGCGGCGTCTAAGCGGCGTAGCGGCCGTCGAGATGATGCGTGCAGACGCCGATCGCGGACTCAGCGGCTTGCTGCGGCGATTGCCGCTTTCCAGACGAGAGTCACGACCATGAAACGCAGCGAGACTACCTAGCCGTGCCACAGCGCGGAATGCCTGCCCGTCAACACCAGTAGTTAGGGGATGGGGCGGATCCAGCGAAGGCTTTGAATCCGTCGGCGAAGCAGAGCACGGTCATCACCGAGCTCGGCCAAGACCTAAACACCGGCCAGGCTCCCCAGTCCGTGAACCTGATTATGATCTCGGCGTCCGGGTCTTGCTCAAAATGGGCGATCGCCGCGGGGACCAGCTCGTCGGGCGGCGGGTACACGAACAAATCGGTCAACCCAATGTGAAATCCACTCCTACCAAACGATTAGAAGACAAAGTTGCAAAATTTCGACTTTGATCAATACAGGTACTGGCTCGACTTCGTGGCGCTGGAACGCACCGGCTCTGGTGTCCTTGAAGTGCGGCTTCACCGAGACGGCCACGAACTTACGGATTGGGGCGCAGACACTTTGAGCGAGGTCGGACTGATGTTCGGGATAATCGGCCACGATCCCGCCAACCGGGTGATCGTGGCGCGACGCGGCGCCCGCCCCGGCTAGGTGATCGACCAGAATTCGAGCAGGGTGCGCAGCGTCGCGACCAGGGGGAGCGGCTGATCGAGCATCGGGTGATGGCCGGCCTCGGCCAATTCGACGAACGGCCCACGCAGCTGGAGCATGGAGCGGATTCGTTCGCCCATGGCGGGCGGCACCAATCCGGCCTCGCAACGCACATAGCCCAAGCGGCAACGCATCTCGGCCATCATGGTCTCCAGCGACTCCTCGTCCGAGGCCGTCGACTCGAGGACCTGATCGCCGAAGATGGCCCGGTCGAACTTCCAAGTCCACCCTCCGCCGGTCTTACGCACCGACTCGGCCGCAATGTGCTGCCGGACGTAGGGGAGGATCACTTGCTGCGAGGGCACCGCCGTAAAACGTTCCAGGATTTCGTTTTTGGTCCGATACAACCTGTGGGTGCGGTTGCGTAACCGCGCCTCCTCCGGCGAACGCTCCCAGAGCGGCGAGTCGATCACAATCATGCTATTGATCTGATCGCCGCAACCCATCGCCGCCGTGGCCGCGATCCAGCCGCCCATGCTGTGGCCGACGATGGTCGGTCGTCCCGAGGCGCCGGCGGCCGTCGATGCTTGCATCACTTCGTTTGCCCAGGTTTGCAGGTCGTAGCTGCTGCGCGTGCCGCTGTCGCCGTGTCCGGACAGATCCGGCGCGATCACGCGATGGGTGCGGGACAAGAACGGCGCTATGTGGTCCCACCAACCAGAGTGTGCCGCGCCGCCGTGGACGAGCACCACCGTGGGTTGGTCCGTGGCGCCCCAGGCGCGCAGGTGAATGCGGCAACCGTCGACTTCGACGTCGCAATGGTCCGGCCGTTGGTTCAGCGCGGCGGTGAACCAAGGCGGTGGTTCCGCCGCCGCCTGGCGCGAGCGGGAAAACAGGCGTCAACCTCCGTGTTCATCTGAAGGCAGCTCCGTGGACGCCCTACTTTAGCGGCAGTTTGTCGCGAGCTGGTGAGGGCCGAAGCCCCGCGACCGCATAAATCGAGTAGCCCACTACTCGTGCCCAGCGGGGTCAGAACCGCCACGCTGTTGATGAAACCGCGACCGACCAGCGAATTGTGAACCCAGAAAGCCAATTTCTATGATCGCAGCGACTGCCACCCACCGGACGTTCCCCGACTACTGCTGTGACCTCGTCGGTGACGGCGTCTCCATCGACTACTGCCTCAACCCGCCGCCCATCCCCGGCCGGCCGCCCTACGTCCTCAGCTACGAACACGGCCAGCGCACGTTCAACTTCGAGCGCGAACAGATCCGCAGTACGTTCGTGGCCGACCTGGGTTGGTGCCTGAGCGTGACGACTCACGAATTCGGCGATTCCGGTTCGGTCACCGCAACGATCCTCTTCCCCACGGTGGTTATCCCCATGGGGGAAGCGGCCATCCCGGTGCACACCATGCTGGTCACCACCACCCATGAGATTCCCGCTGTGCCAACGCTGCCCGGCCAGCGCGACCACTACCGGATCACCGTCCTCACCGGTCGCGCCCAAAAGCTGCGGCGCTACTGAGCAGGGCTACCGTCCGCGCGTGAGCTCGGCCATGGTCTGCGAACGCGCCGTCACCGCCCGAACGGACGCGACGGCGCCGTCGCCGACCCGGGCGATGCCGGCGACGTGCAGCGTGGCGGTCTTTCCGATGTGCGCTTCGGCGGCGGCGCCCAGGCCACCTCGGTACGGACCCCGGATCGTGATGTGAAAGGGAACATCGGCGCCCGCGGAGAAGAGATCGTTGACCACCACCTCGCGGGCATCGAGCACCGCCTGGTACGTCGCCCCGGTGCGCGCGTCGTCGATGTCGTGTGCGGGCGCAGCGGCAAGATCGGCCCCCTCAAGCCACGCGCGCACGGTGCGCTCGGCAGCGGGATTTGCGGGTACCGGCTCGGTCGTCGTCCACGGATCGAGGTGTGGCGGCATCAACGGGTGCGGGTGGCCGCTCGTCATCTGTGCCTGCATTGCGAAATAATCCTGCTCGACGTAGTTCTCCGTCAGGCGGTGGCCGTTCCACTTGTACAGGCCGATGCCGCGCCAGCAGGCGAGCGCGCGCGCTCCCCTGGTCGGCATGGCCGCGTGCTCACTGAAGTGCATGCACAGCCGATCACCATTGAGCACGAACTCGTGCACCACGATGCCCAAACCTGGTGCGGCGTCGAAGATCTTGCGAACGGCGTCGGCGTAGGTGGTCGAACGGACGAGCGACAAGCCGTTGATGTGGACGACGTAGTCGGGTTCCATGATCTGTTCGTAGACCGATTGATCGTGCGAATTCGTGTAGTCGATGCAGTACCTGCGCATCAGCGCGACGAACGGATGCACGTCAGTCCTGCACGAACGGCGCGAGCACCTGCGGGACGCGGAGGGATTCGGGAACGGAATCGACGCCGATCGTTCGGTCGATCGCTTCGTGCAGGTAGTAGATGCGCCGTTCCTGATAGCCGAGCCGCAGTGATTCGAGGGTGCCGGCATCGAGCGAACGCTGCTGGCCGGGCAGGACGTCGAGATCCTCGAACAGCACCCGAGACAATGCGGCGATCACCATCGCGTTCGTGTCCCGGTTCGCGTCCTCGTCCACGCCCAGCGACGAACACCAGTGGACGTTGTACGCCGACGTCGACGGACCGGTGGGCCAGTTGGTGATCAGGAAGACGAACCCGGTCCCGGCGAACACGATGCTCAGGTTCGGGAACACGTGATAGGAGAACGTTCCGCGGAATGGCAGATCACCGAGGCTGGGGAACACGCTCGGGAACGGGGACAGCGCCTCGCCGTCGATGCCGTCGCGGTAGGGGACGAGCATGCGGGAGTGGCCGTTCGGTAGCAACTGGATGCCGGTCCCCGATTGTTGCAGCGTTCGGGCCGCGGTCGTCCGGTGCACGTAATTGACGTGGTAGCTCTCGAGATTCGCGTCGACCGGAAGCTTCCAGTTGACCGGGACGTGGCGAACGGTGCGATCCACCAGATGCAGGCGTCCGTCCAGTCCGGCGAAGTCGCTGAGGTCGTCACCGACGGGGGCGAGGAAGTCGGACAACGGCCGTGCGTCCGCGTCAAGGTTGATGAATATCAGCGGACCCCAGGAGGCACACCGCACCTCTGCCAGGGCGTGACAGTCACGGTCGAGGTCGGAGAAGTTCAGCGCCTCCGGGTGCCCGGCCAGCTTTCCGTCCAGCGAGTACGTCCAGGCGTGGAAGGGACAGGTGAGCCGGCGGCCCACATTCCCCTGCGGCTCTTCGACGAGCGCGGCGCCGCGATGGCGGCAGGTGTTGTAGAAGGCGCGGACGACGCCGTCCCCGCCGCGAACGAGCATCACCGGGCTGTCGAGCTGGTCGAGCAGCAGGTAGTCGCCCGCGTTCCGCAGTTGGTCGGCGTGCGCTACGAACAACCACGAGCGGGAAAAGACCGCTGCGGCTTCGAGCCGGGCGAAGCCGGGATCCGAATATCGCGCGCCGGGTACGGGCGGAAGCACCGGGAATTCCGACGGGTATGCGCGCCGCGCCGCTTCCGCCCGCGAACACTCCAATACCGCGTCCATCGCGTCAGAGCCGATGCCCATGGTCACCTCGTCTCCGGCCTGCCGCCGATCCGTCCTGTGAGATAGTTTTATGAATGGGCACTCATTTTGCAAGGAAACAGCGGCCCGCCACGGCGCGCCGATCCCGGGGACGCCCACCCAACTCCGACGGGCAGATCACCACCCGGCGACTGCTCGAGGCGGCCGCGGCGGTATGCGTTGAACGGGGATTCGAAGGCAGCACCCTGCCGCTGATCGCCGAGAGGGCCGGGGTGTCACCGACCGCGATCTACAACCACTTCCCCAACCGGGAGGAATTGCTGTACGCCGCGGCGGTGCGTGCCCTTGAGCAGATCACCGCCGTCGCACTGCGGAACGGTCGCGGCGAACGCCCACTGCACGCGATCGCCATGGCTTATCTGCAGTCCGGGATGCGCCAGAACCGCCGACTCATCGCCGAGCTGCACCTCGCCAGCCGCCGCGACGCCCGGTTGGCGTCCCTGATCGGCCAGTGGCATCACGAGTACGCCGACCGATTCGTCGGGGCGCTCTCCGGCACCGATCCGAACCCAAAGGCCACCACCAAAGCCGTCTTTCTGCTACTCCTCGGGCTATGTCACTTCGACGACGTGTCGGCGATCCGGGTGCCGCGCGCGGCGGTCGCCGAACGAGTCGAGCGCCTGATCGATGTGCTCGTCCCTGAAGGGCCGACGGTCAGCGGGACAGCTTCGTAATCAACCGCCGCACACTGCCGGTCAGGGAACGCGGAACGTGGTCCGGATCCATCAGGTCGCTCTCGGCCAGCGCACTGTCCTCGCCGGCCACCGTCCGCCCGGTAAACCGCCGCAATGTCTTGCCTTGCCCACGCAGCGTGTCGACGGCCCCCACGAAAGACCCACCCTCCCGGATCGTTCGCTCGAACTCGTCGACGGAAACGCCCAGATGCTCACACACGAGTTGTTGTCGCACCCCTTCGATTGCTCGCCGGATGTGTTCGTGTGCTTCGGCATTCGGGTCCGCTTCGACGACGAGGTCGCACTCGCTGTCGAAGCCCATCGACCGGTTATTGAAGTTCGACGAGCCGACGCGCAACAGCCAATCGTCGACGACCAAAACCTTCGAATGAATGTAGATCTGCGAGCCGCCGTCGGTTACCGCCCAATAGACGCCCAGACGCCGGTGTTCGTCTGCCGCCCATAGCTCTTGGAGGAGCCGATAACGTGCACTGTCCATCGTTTCGCGTTCGAGGCGGTTCAGGCCCCGGCGTGGAAGGACGATGACGACTTCCGGACCGTCGTGCTCCTTGAGCCGAGCGGCCAGCGCCTCGATCACCTGTCGGGCCGCCAGGTACTGGTTCTCGAGATAAATGGTGTGACGCGCCGCCGCAATCGCCACGAGGTTGAGCGCTTCCACCTCGCGAACCTCGTCGCGCTCACCGAATGTGGGCAACGTGCGGGCGATCCCGACCTCGACATCGCGCAAAGTCGGCCGCAAGCCGCCGGGCCAGACGGCACGCGCAGACTCGACAGGGGCCAGCGACTCCTCGGTTGCGTTCCGCCATCTTTCCCGGGCGACCTCGGCGAGGGCGAGCGCAGCGGCGCCGTCCACCGCGGCCGCGACCTCGTGTCGAGGACCGTACCTTCGGCCGAGAGCGCGGCGAAACCGGTTGTTGTGCTTGTGTTCCGGGGTGTCCCAGCGATCCAGGGTGAGGTCGATGCCGCCGCAGAACGCCAGGACGTCATCGATGATCACGATCTTCTGGTGATGGACGGCGCCGGTCGGCCGGGCCCCGTCGATGGCCAGCCGCAATCGGTTGCTGCTGAGCCGATTCACGACTGACACCGGTGTGACGCCGTACCACAGGCCGTCGAAAACCGGCAGCAGGCGCAGGTTGGATTTCAACACCTGAATCTCAAGGGCCGGTCGTCGCCAGAGCAGCCAGTACAGAAAGGCGCCCAGCTGGTTGGGGCCGGCGAGCTTCTTTCCTCCTCGTTCGAAGGCCGTCCTGGCGTCGAAGTCCCAGCCGATCAACATGATTCGATGGTTGGCGCGCAGCATCGCCGCCTTCACCTGCCGAAAGTAGTCGGCCGCGTCGACGATGTACGCCAGCTGGTCGGCGTGCTCCACGCGCCAGCACGTCTGGCTGGCGATGGGCAAGGAGTCATCCCGCATACGCGGCCTGTCTACCACATGAGTGCCCGGTCGCCCGGCGACCGTTGCCCGCCTGCGTCCGGTGGACCCACGCGTCGCGGCGCGTTCCCACCTCCGCTGTGTCGTCGAGGGCGACTACGCGGGAATCGACACCGTTGTCATCGCGCACCGAAACCAAGACGACAGGCTCGTCAGCGAAGTCTTGCGGTTGGCCGGGGGCATGGCGATCGAAGGGCGCGGAACGTATCTCGTTTCTGCGTGACCACGAATCGGTCCCGTTTGATCAACTGCACGGGACTACCGCGTGCTCTCGTCGGGGAGATCGTGCCGGGACTGATGCAGACCCGGCCCGTCCGGGTCATCGCCTTGATGCTCCAGTTTCTCCTGGAGCTCCCGCTGCTCCTCGGTCGCTTTCCTCGCGTCTTCGGGCGCGGGCGGCGGGTCGATGTTGACTTGCTGATCCACGCGGGATCTCCTTCGCTTCGATGGCTGATCCTGTGAGGATCGCCGCACCGGTGGGATCCCAAACCGACGGGCCGTCGGCGGCGGCGACCGATAGCATGAGCTGCTACTTGTCCCACCGCTGCCGAGCAGTACGGGACCCGACGCTTGGCCGGAGGTTCGCTCACCGATGTCACGGCTCAAAGCGTGGTGGAGCCAGCCCGATCATTACGAGTGGACCACCGCGTTCCTGCGTCAACGGGGGATGATGCGGCCGGCGCGGATGATTTTGGTCGTTGTCGCCGGATCGTCCGCATTCGTGCCGCTGACCGTGTTGCCGAGCCAAGACAACCCCACCCTCGTCGAGGTGATCACCGGTGGAGTTGCCGTGGCCTTCACCCTGGGTGTGACGGTGATGTGGCTGGTCCATTGGCCCACGCGTCGGCAGTCGCAGGCCGGAGTGGCCCTGGGCGCCCTATTTGTCGGCGGGTGGAGCCTCGTGCAGCCCACCGGGGCGCTTGCCGCGCTGGCGTGCACGGCCATGGCCGTTACCGGCGGTTACATCGCGTTCTTCCACGGCCCCAAGCTCCTACTCTTCAACAGCTTGGTGGCGCTCGGCGTTACGGTCACGGCGGTGCTGCGGTTGGCTCATGAGGCCAACATTGCCACGGCGGCCTCCGCCCTCTGGATAAATACCTTTCTCAACTTGTCGGTGCCCCTAGGCATTTGGGGCATGTCGCGCGCCATGGGGACGTACGTTCAGCGCTCGGAAGAGGATGCGCTCACCGGACTGCTGAACCGGCGGGCATTCACCGATGCGGTCGGTCACCGGTTGGCGAATCCACCGTCGGCGCACACCCACCTGGCGGTCGTGATGGTCGATCTGGACCACTTCAAACGAATCAACGACACCCACGGTCATCTGGCGGGCGACCGAGCCCTGCGGGCCGTGGCCGGTCTGCTGCGCGAGAACGCTCCCACG
Organism: Mycobacterium sp. NGS54; assembly: GCF_059812465.1. Classification (NCBI taxonomy): domain Bacteria; kingdom Bacillati; phylum Actinomycetota; class Actinomycetes; order Mycobacteriales; family Mycobacteriaceae; genus Mycobacterium; species Mycobacterium sp. NGS54. The sequence goes on from NZ_JCALCS010000007.1 coordinate 439,364, forward strand.
GACGCGGTCATCTGTCGCGCCGGCGGGGAGGAGTTTTTGGTCGCGCTGACCACCGTCGCCGCGGAGGTCACCCCACTGGCCACGCGGTTCTGCAACGCGCTCGCCGGGCTTTTCCCGAAGGTCACCGCGAGCGTCGGCATCGCCAGCGCCGAGCTACGGCTGCTGACCGGTGACATCGCACGAACCGTCGAGGAGCTCATCCGGATCGCCGATGACGCGATGTATGCCGCCAAGCGCCGTGGCGGAGACCAGGTCCACCAGGGCGTGATGGCTTAGCCATCGGCCGTCGATCGCCGCCCTCGCACACGTTACTCACAGATAGCACGTAGCGGGTGCCCAGGTTACGGCGAAATCATCGAACCAGGCCCGCTGGCGAGGGGAGCGACGTTGACCATTCGGACGGATGTCGCCTTGGAGCCCAAGCCTTTCGGACCGATGCCCATTGCCGACGGTGTCCTGACCAAGCCGCGGTTGCGCGGTTGGATCCACCAATACTGCGCCGTCGCGGCCGTCATTGCGGGCGCGCCGTTGGTGGCGGTCTCGTGGGCCGAGGCATCCAAGCGGGCGGGTCACTCGACGCTGACCTACGTCCTGGCGATCGTGGCGATGTTCGCCGTCAGCGCCGTTTATCACCGTGTGCACTGGGAGTCGGCGGTCATCAGAAACTGGATGAGGCGGCTCGATCACTCGATGATCTTCGTGCTGATCGCCGGCACCTACACCCCCTTCGCCAGGCTCGCCATGCCCCGGGGAACCGGCTACCTGGTGCTCGCGATCGTCTGGGGTGGTGCGATCGCGGGAATCGCGCTGACCCTGTTTTGGCCGACGGCCCCGCGATGGCTCGGCGTGGCGCTGTACCTGCTGTTGGGCTGGGTGGCGGTGGCCTACACGGGGTTGATCCTGCGCAACGCCGGCATCGCCGCGACCGTATTGCTGGTCGTGGGCGGCGCGCTGTACAGCGTGGGCGCGCTGTTCTACGGACTGCGCCGGCCCGACCCATGGCCGACGACGTTCGGCTATCACGAGGTCTTTCACGCCTGCACCGCGCTCGCGGCGATCTGCCAGTACATCGCCATCTGGTTCGTGGTCTTCTAGAACGCGGCTACGTCAGATCGGCGGCGACCCTCTCCAACGCGGCGAGGTGATCGTCGACCGTGGCGAGGCCGGCCTTCATGGTGTTCACCGACACGTGTGTGGCCCCGGCGGCCCTCCAGGCGGCGATGTCGTTGGCAATCTTCTCGGGGTCGCCGGTCCAGCTGACCCGGCCCTCCATCCCGAGGGCGTCGGCGTCGCGGCCGGCAGCCGTCGCCGCGCGCCGCACCTGATCACGCGCGTAATCGAGGCCGGGTCCCGGCTCCATCATCGGGAACCAGCCGTCGCTCAGCCGTCCGGCGCGTTCGTAGGCGCGGTCGGACGCCGCACCGAACCAGACCGGGATGGGGCGCTGAGTCGGCAGCGGGGCCAGGCCCGCCCCGGTCACGGTGTGGTACTTGCCGTTGAACGTCACCGACCGTTCGGTCCACAGCTTGCGCATCAGCTCGACCTGTTCCTCGGAACGCCGGCCGCGATTGGTGAACGTCTCGCCGAGCGCCTCGTACTCAACGTCGTTCCAGCCCAACCCGATACCGAGCCGGAACCTCCCGTTGGTGAGCAGGTCGACCTCGGCGGCCTGCTTGGCCACCAACACCGACTGGCGCTGCGGCAAGATGATGACACCGGTGACCAGTTCGAGCGAGGTCACCGCGGCCAGGTAGCCGAACATCACGAACGGCTCGTGAAACGTGTCGCCGATGTCGTAGTAGCCCTGCCAGCCCGGGTGCACCGCCGGATCGGCGCCGACGACATGGTCGTAGGCGAGGATGTGCGTGAAGCCCAGTTCCTCGACGCGCTGCCCGTACGCGCGCACGGCCGCGGGGTCTCCACCGAGCTCGGTCTGCGGGAACACGACTCCGATGCGCATGGCCCGTTCAACCGTGCCGCGGCGCGGTTGCTTCCCGATCGGGATCACGCCTCGGTCGGCTCTGGCTCGGTAAACACTCGTTCACAGCGAACTGCCAGGGAACCCGGTACCGCCGGTACGCATGATGCCGGGAGCGGGTGGGTACCCGGCCAGTTGAACGGTCGCTAAGCGGCGACCTGCGTTCCGCCCTTGGATCGACCGCTCTCTCGAAATACGAAGGGGAAGCCGACGACGCACGACCCGTCGGCGGGAGGAGCAAACCGATGCCAGAGGTCCAACTTCACCATGAGGGACATCCGAAGTACCGCCGGATGGTTCGTTTCGACTGGTCGGAAACGCCGCTGCACTGGGTGCCCGACGATCCGTTTTCGACGCACATGATCAACGTCCTGCACCTGCTGCTGCCCGAGGGCGAGCGGCACTTCATCAAGGCCGTCCTCGAAGCGTCGTCGCTGGTCGACGACCCGGAGCTGGAGGCGGCGATCAAACCGTTCATTCAGCAGGAGTCCTGGCACGCCTGGGCGCACCAGATCGTGTTGGACCACCTGGCCGAGCAGGGCATCGACACCAAGCCGTACACCGACCGGCTCGGGCGACTGTTGTCGATAACGCTGGGTGACGCCCCCAAGTGGTTTCCGCCGGCGATGAAGCGGTGGTGGCTGTATCGACGGCTGGCCGACGTGGCGGCCCTGGAACACTACACCGCGATGTTGGGCCAGTGGGTCCTGACGAACCGCGGCCTGGATTACGCGGGGGCGGACCCGATGATGCTCGACCTGCTGCGCTGGCACGGCGCCGAGGAGGTCGAGCACCGCGCGCTGGTGTTCGACGTCTTCCAGCACGTCAGCGGTAACTACTGGATCAGGGCGTTCTCGATGTTCTTCACGACGCCGCTGTTCGTCGGCTGGTGGATCGCGGGTGCCCGCTACCTGATGGCCCAGGACCCGACCATCGACCAAAAGTGGAGGTGGCGGGACTGGCTCTGGGCCGCCCGCGAGTACCGGGTGGTCGGTCCCTGGAAGCTTCTGGTGACGACCCCGGTGCGGTACATGCGTCCGAGCCATCACCCCAACGACGAGGCGTCCACGCAGATGGCGGTCGACTACCTGAACTACTCGCCGGTGGCGAAAGCCGCCCGCGAGCGAGCGGGGTCCAAAGAAAAGTCACCCGACCAGTCGCAAGGGATCGAGACTTCCCGCAACGGAGCACGAAAGGTTGACGTCCGATGAAGGTTTCGGTGGATCTCGACACCTGCGATGGCAACGGCGTGTGCATGAGCATCTGCCACGAGGTGTTCGACGTGCAAGAAGACGGACTCCACGTGCTCCAGGCGGAGCCGTCGGAGGAGTTGCGCCAGCAACTGATCGGCGCCGAGGTGTCTTGCCCGACGCAGGCGATCACGGTGAAGGAGTGAGCCCATGTCGAGCCCTCAGCTAACGGAGGTTGTCGTCGTCGGTGCCGGCGTGGCGGGGACCCGCGCGGCCGAGACCCTGCGACAGGATGGCTACGACGGTGCCCTGACCATCGTGGGCGCCGAGCGGCACGCCCCGTATCACCGGCCGCCGCTCTCGAAGAAACTGCTCACCGGCACGGTGCATCGCGCCGGTGTCGACCTGGCCCCCCAATTCGAATTGGATGCGCGCGTGCTGCGGGGCGCGTCGGCGACCAAGGTGGACCGGGCGTCGCGCACCGTCCACCTGCGCGACGAAAACCGCGATCTGGCACTGCAATTCGATGGACTGGTGATCGCCAGCGGTGCGACACCGCGCGAATGGCCGGGTGGCCCGGTGCCCGATGGGGTACTGATGCTCCGCACGGTCGACGATTGCCTGGCGATCCGGGAAAGGCTCGGCTCGCGACCGCGGGTCGTCGTGGTCGGAGGCGGGTTCATCGGCGCCGAAGTGGCCGCGAGTTGCCGCTCGGCGGGACTGGATGTGGCTCTCATCGAGAAGGCCACCAGCCCGCTGCTGGCCGCGTTGGGCAAGGAACTCGCCCCGCGCTGGGCCGAACTGCACCGCCAGCATGGCGTGGAGTTGCGGGTCGGGGTGGGCGTCGACGGGTTCACCGGTAACGGACACGTGGAGGCGGTTCGCCTCAGCGATGGTTCACAGATCCCGGCCGATCTCGTGATCGTCGGGCTGGGCGTCACTCCTACCACCGACTGGCTGGCCGGCTCGGGACTGCACCTGGACGACGGGGTGCTGTGCGACGCGACGGGCGCCGCCGAAGGCGCCGACGCCACGGTGGTGGCCGCCGGCGATGTTGCGCGCTGGTGGCACCCGCTCTACGGACAGCATCTGCGCACCGAACATTGGGACGACGCCGGACGGCAGGGTGCGGCGGCGGCTCGCACGCTGCTGGCGGGGTCCGACGGGGCGGAAGCCTATGACGAGGTGCCGTATTTCTGGTCCGATCAATATGACGTGAAGGTCCAGATGCTCGGTGTCCCAACGGATTACGATGCCATCGAAATCGTCGAGGGCTATCCCGACGGATGGGAGTTCGTCGCCGCGTATGGGCGCAACGGCCAGACCGTCGCGGTAGTGGGAACGATCCCCGACCGGGTCTATGCGTACCGCGACGCGATCGCCAAACGCGCCGGGTTTCCGCCCGCGCGGCCGGATTAGCCCCGATGAGGTAATGGACTCCGCGGTTTAGCGGAATTTGCACTTCGTCGCGGTTGGTCTTTAATGCTTCACGTGGCAAACAATCGTCCGAACTGATGGCGGCGTAAACAATGGCATCGCCGCAGTGAAGCAAGCCGATCAGTATGAATGGGTCACCGCCTATTTGAAGGGCCGTGGCCTTCAGGGCATGTGGCAGCGGGCGACATTCGCTTTCACCGCGTCACAGGCCGCGCTGCCGCTGCTCATGCTGTGGAGCCCGACCGGACCCGTCAACGCGACGTCGCGGGCCGCGTCCGTCGTCATATCGGCATTGGGATTCGCCGGCGCGACACTGTGGCTGGTGCACTGGCCCACCCGACGGGAGTCGATCCTTTTCTCCGTCGGCGCGATGGCGGTCATCGCCGTGACCTGTTTGGGTTTGTCGAACTCCTACACGGGGTTGATGGGCTGCACCACGTTTGCGATGCTCGGCGGTTTCATCGCTTACTTCCATGACGGCTATTACGTGATCGTCAACTTTGTCGTGGCGACCGCGTCCGCGGTGAGCCTGGCATTGCGATTCATCTTGGCCACCGGTGACGTCGCGCTGATAAGTGCGGGGCTGATTAGCGTGATGGCCCTCAACATAGGCGTGCCATTCGGAATCCGGTCGCTGGTCCATACGCTGCGAACCGACCTTCGGAGTTCCGACCGTGATTCGCTGACGGGCTTGCACAATCGGCGTTCTTTCTACGACGCGGTGTATGAACTGATGGCGAGTTGCGGGCGATCCGCGGGAGAGTTCCTGGTGATCGCGGTGATCGACCTGGACAACTTCAAGAAGCTCAACGACACCCGGGGGCACGCCGTGGGCGATCAGGCCTTGGTCGCGGTCGGCGCGGCGCTGCAAGAGAACTGCAGCCCCTCGGCCGTGATCGGCCGCGTCGGCGGCGAGGAATTCGTCATCGTCGACACCGACATCACACCGAACCCCGTGTGGATGGCCGAACGACTTCGCCGGGCGATAGCCGAGCTACCCTTCCCGATCACCGCCAGCATCGGCACCTCGGGCGTCGCGCTCGACGCCTCGACGGCCGTAGCCGATACCCAGCTCATCGTCGATCTCATCGGCACGTCTGATGCCGCCATGTACGAAGCGAAGCGCGCCGGCGGAAACCGCGTGCGCCACTACCCGGCGCCGGTGCCTCCGATCAGTAGGTAGCCGACGACGCGCTGTGCTGGGAATGGATACGCGGTGCCGCCGTGTTGAGAGGGCCATGACCGACCGGATTGCGCTGAGCCCCAGGGACTGGGTGCGCGAGCAGACCGAGCGAATCCTGCAGCAGGGCACGACCGACGGGGTCGAGATCCTCGACCGCCCCGTCGTCCTGATTACGGTCACGGGGGCCAAGTCCGGCAAGCAGCGGTACGTGCCGTTGATGCGCGTCGAAAAGGACGGCCGCTACGCGATGGTGGCGTCGCAAGGCGGCGCACCCACCCACCCATCGTGGTACTTCAACGTCAAGGCCAATCCGGCGGTGACGGTGCAGGACGGCGAGAAGGTCGCCGCCCTGACCGCGCGCGAGTTGGAAGGGCCTGAGCGGGAGCAGTGGTGGCGGTTGGCGGTGGAGGCCTTTCCCCCTTACGCTGACTACCAGGCGAAGACGGCAAGGCAGATCCCGGTATTCGTTCTGGAATAGCCTCGGCAAGGGTCACGCGCCGAAGGCGCGCTCCAGGTCCTTCAGCGACGTCTCCAAGTGGCCGAGCAGCCGCTGCAGGTGCGGGACGCTGCGGCGGCAGCCGACGAGGCCGAAGTCGAGATTCTCGGCGTTGTTGGTCACGGTGATGTTGACCGCCTGCCCGTCGAGCGGGATCGACAGCGGGTAGTTCCCGTCCAACCGGGCGCCACGCCAGTACACCGGTTTCGACGGGCCGGCCGATACGTTCGAGATCACGACGTTGAACGGGGGCGAGGCGGTAGAGAGGTACCCGGGAATCAGCCCGAAAAACAGCCCCCCGATATTGAATGCCGAGAGGGCGAGCTGTTGCACGGGTGGCAGTTGCCGGAACACCTCTTTGGTGTCGCGGATCGACGAGCTGATGATCTCCAGCCGCTTCGCCGGGTCGTCGAGGTCGGTCGCCAGATTGCACAGGAACGTCCCGACCATGTTGCCGCCGCGCTCGTCACCCTCCTTGCGCAGGTTGACCGGCACCATCGCGGTCAACGGGTCACCCGGCAGGGCGTTCTGCTCGAGCAGATAGGCGCGCAGCGCCCCCGAGGACATGGCCAGCACCACGTCGTTGACGGTCACCCCGGCGGCGGACTTCACCGCCTTGACGCGGTCCAGCGACCAGGACTGGGCGGCCACCCGCCGGGCACCGCCGATCCGGACGTTGAACATGCTGCGTGGCGCACGGAACGGGAGGGTCAGTTGCTGTTCGAGCAGCGCCGCGCGTGCGAGCCGCACCGTGGACGGCGCCAGCGCGAACGCCGACCCCGCGGTTCGGCCGACGCGCTCGAGCAGCGACGGCTGCTTCCTCGGCTCCCTGCGCCGGCGTGGGCCCAGAGTCCATGGCACACGCACCTCGTCGTCATCCGGGTCGGGGCTGAAGGCGCGTTGCACCAGCCGCAGCGCCGAAATGCCGTCCATGAGGGAGTGGTGGTACTTGGTGTAGACCGCGTAGCGCCCGTCCTCCAGACCCTCGATGAGGTGCGCTTCCCATAGTGGACGGTGCCGGTCGAGCAGGCTGCCGTGCAGCCGGGACGCCAACTCCAGCAGGTCACGGACCCGTCCCGGCTCCGGTAGGGCCGACCGGCGGAGGTGGTAATCGAGCTCGACGTCCCGGTCGAACGACCACGCGACATTGGTGATGCCGCCGAAGAAGGCCGGGTGCTTACGGAACGTCGGTTGGACGTCCGTGCACTCGAGCATCGCCTGATAGGACTCGCGGACGAAGTGTGGCCCGGCGTCCTCGGGCGGGACGAAGAGCTGCAACGATCCCACGTGCATCGGATGTTCGCGCGACTCGCCGATCAGGAACAGCGCATCCGTCGGCGATATCGGTTCCATGGTTGGCCTCCCCATTCGGTCCCATTCGGCACAACTCCTCACCTCCAATTAGCCCGAGCGGGCATCGCCCACACCTGGAAAACTCCGCGTCCCGATTCCTGCAGGTAGGGCCATCAATTCGTGGAGTGGCCATCCGGGCGGATAGACTGCTACGCCGGAAACTCGAGCGGCTGAGATCACACGCCGCCGGGCCCAATAAATCCATGTCCGGGGGAAGTGCCATGCCTGAAGACCAGACCGAAGCTGCCGGCTTGGAGCCGCACTTCGAGGACGTGCAGGCGCACTACGACCTGTCCGACGAGTTCTTCGAGCTTTTCCTGGACCCCACGCGCACTTACAGCTGCGCATATTTCGAGCGCGACGACATGACCCTCGAAGAGGCGCAGATCGCCAAGGTCGACCTCTCGCTCGGCAAGCTCGGATTGCAGCCGGGCATGACGCTGCTCGATATCGGCTGCGGGTGGGGCACCACGATCGTTCGCGGGCTCGAGCGCTACGACGTCAACGTCGTGGGGCTGACGCTCAGCCGCAATCAGCAGGCGCACGTGCAGCGGCGTCTCGACCAGCACCCCTCCGCGCGGAGCAAGCGCGTGCTGCTGCGGGGCTGGGAGCAGTTCGACGAGAAGGTGGACCGCATCGTGTCGATCGGCGCCTTCGAGCACTTCGGGCGCGACCGCTACAGCGACTTCTTCAAGATGGCCTACGAGGCGCTGCCCTCCGACGGCGTGATGCTGCTGCACACCATCATCAAGCCCAGCGACGAGGAGTTCGCCGAGCGCGGACTGCCCATCACCATGACCAAGATCCGGTTCATGAAATTCATCATGGACGAGATCTTCCCGGGCGGGGACCTGCCACAAGCCAAGGGCGTCGTGGAGCACGCCGAGCGGGCCGGCTTCGCCGTCGAGCGCGTTCAGCAGCTGCGCCTGCATTACGCTCGCACCCTCGACACCTGGGCGACCACGCTCGAGTCGCGCCGCGACGAGGCCATCGCGGTTCAGTCGGAAGAGGTCTACGACCGGTACATGAAGTACCTCACCGGCTGCGCCGACCTGTTCCGCGACGGCTACACCGACGTCGCGCAATTCACCCTCGTCAAGGGCTGACCCCGGCCCTGGCCGGTTTTCGGATCCGGCCGCGCCTTGGCGGCGCGGTTTATCGGCGCACCCCTGCGGGTAACACCACGAGCAACGACCTGATGCGGTAGGGGCCGAGGTTGCTTGGCATAAAACCGCAGGAAGGACCCACCGTGGACGGCAAGCGCAGCGTGACCGAGGTTCCGGAGCAAAGTACGTCAGGCACGGGGCGCCGCGCGCTTCGCGGGCTGTCCGGCGTCGCGGTGGCGTGTGAGATGGTGTGCGCTTCGGTGCTGTGCGTGGCGAGCTTGGCGGCGCTGGTCGCCTACGTCGAGCCCGACAAGCCGACGGTTGAGGCGACGTTGGGGCCGCCGCCGGCCTCACACCCGGTACGGCAGGAGGGGACCGTCATCGCCACGTCTGCGGACACGGTGACCGCCCGCAGTCCCAACGGCTACACCCAGACCTACCGCGTCACCCCGAACACCACCGTCATTTCCCGCGACGGCGGCCAACTCGTCAGCGGCGCTTCACATTTCGCCATCAACGACCAAGTGGAGATCGTCGGGACGATCGAAGCCGGCACCGTGCTGGCGACCGCCGTCTCCGACCACGGCACGTCCAACGGTGACGGACCGCCGATGGATCACATTGCGGCCCAACCGATCAGCGGCCCGGACGGCAGCACCTAAGCCCGCGGGCCTTCTCGCTATCGATTGCCTAAATGCGCGCCGCCATCGTCTAATTCGTCGCGACGCAGGGACATCGGGGTCTTGGCGGGGATGTCCCCGCCGGCGATCACCGCGCGGGTGATGCGCGTGAGCGCCCGAAACAACGTTTCCACCTCTTCGTCGCTGAGGGCATCGAGCGCAGACAGGGCCAGCGCGTCGGTCCTCGATTCGATGTGGTCCTTCAATTCCCGACCGGCCGCGGTCACCGTGCCGTCGTCGTTGAGCAATCCACGTTCGACGAGCCGTTGCTCATGGTGGCGCCATGCCGCCTCGTCGTAATCACGGGTGCGGGCGATGTAGTCACGCTCGACTCGACCGGCCGCTGCGTGCAGCACGTTGCACTCCCGGCCGGAGACACCGGCGGCCGCCAGCGCCGCCACATGCCCGTCGCCCCGCTGCTCACGGAGCAGCGTCGCGGCGTGCCACAGTGCGGCCAGCGGTTCGTCCGGCCACGGCAGCGCCAGGTTCCCGGCGAACAGCGGTCGCCCATCGAGCGGGGCCCCGCGCGCCGCTCTGCCCGCCAACTCGCCTGCCACGGCGACGTTTTCCTCCGCTTCGACGCCGTAGCGGCGCAGGGCCGCGACCGCCGATTCCTGGCGGGCGCGTAGCGCGGCCTCGGGACCGGCGATGTCCCACGCCGCCGGGAGCGCCTTCGCGACGCGCTCCGGGGCGAAGTTGTAGAAGATCGCGGTCACCACCTCCCGCGGCACCATGCCCAGCGGCGCCGATCGGGCGGCGAAGTAACCCATCCAGAAGCCTCGGTAACCCAGCCCGTCCAGCGCCGCCCGCGCCTCGGGCGCGAAGTAGGTCACCGCATGCACCGGCTCGAATCGATCGAAGAAGCGCCGCGCCAGCTCGGGTTCTCTGTGCACTTTCATTTGCCTTTCAAGCTGCCTATGCGGAGCGAAAAGTCGGTGCGTTTGGGTGGCGACTCGTCCTCGACCGTCTCGACGTAGATTTCGGGGTCGCGGTCGACGATCCGCAATCCCTCGGTGGTCGGATGCTCGGCCATGAAGTCGCTGTACTGCCGCCCGAGCGCGTCGCGCAGGCCGATCGGGGCGTTGCGGCGGAAGTCCGGCAATCCATCGCGTTCCTCTTCGCCCATGTGGTCGTCGTTGGCCGACCGAGTGCGGCCGACCGCCGCCCACCACTGTTCCGTCCCGATTTGAGCCGCGTCGGCGTCGCGCACCCCGTCGCGAATGTCGTTGTGATCGCCGATGGCGTCGAGCGTCTCGCCTTCGGGGTCATGGGTGCCGCGCTTCAGCAGCTGTGGGTAGAAGATCTTCTCCTCGATATAGGCGTGCACGTCGAGCTTGTCGGCGAGCGGGCGCCACACCCGCTCGAGCGCCGCGCTGTTGACCGGTGCCTGCAGCCGCAACGCGTCCAGCCTGGCGAACTGCTGACGGAACCACTCATGATCGGCGACGATCAACTCGGTGATATCAGCCATCTGACTCCTCGCCTTCACCCGCCAAGCCCTGCGAGTCATCGTGTTCCATGCCGAGCCATAGATCAACCGGCCGCTGCTTAGGCTCGAGAAGTGACGATCTCCTATGACAAAGCCCTGCGCGAGCGGATCCGCTCACACTTGGTCGCCCATGACCGGCGCACGGTCACCGACCCGACGAAGCGGCACGCGGCCGTCGCGGTGGTCTTGGTCAATTCGGAGGCCGGGGAGGACAGGGTAGATCCGGCGCCGCTGGACGACTGGATCGCCGCGGGCCCGGCTCTGGAGACCGACCTAGACGGACGCATGGTCGACGTGTCCGGAGGTGCCGCTTTCCTGCTGTGCCGCAGGGCATCTCGCCTCAGGGCTCATGCCGCGCAGTGGGCGTTGCCCGGTGGCCGGGTCGACCCGGGTGAAACGGCCGTCGACGCGGCGTTGCGGGAATTGCGCGAGGAGGTCGGCATAGAATTGCGCGATTCGGCGGTGTTGGGTTTACTCGACGACTACCCGACCCGGTCGGGATACGTGATCACCCCGGTGGTGATCTGGGGAGGCGGGCGGCTGGACCCGCGGCCCGCGCCTGACGAGGTGCTGGCGGTGTACCGGGTGGGCCTGCACCAACTGCAGCGTGACGATTCGCCCCGGTTCATCAGCATTCCCGAGAGCCCGCGACCGGTCGTGCAAATTCCGTTGGGGAACGACCTGATTCACGCGCCCACCGGAGCGGTGCTGCTCCAGCTGCGGTGGCTGGGTCTGGAGGGCCGCCACGACCCGGTCGACGAGCTCGAGCAGCCGGTGTTCGCCTGGAAGTAGAGGCGACGTTCGCCCGTCCGTGGGCCTCGCAGGAGCCTTACCGCGCAAACCGGGAAAGATATAGCGGCACCTGTCATTTGCGAGAGCGCGCGCATCCGCGCAGCCGGATCTGAACCATTCCGGTTAGCTGGGCGAATGCGGTGTGGGGCTCTGCGCCGACTCCCACTTCGCCGCGAGAGACCTCTTGACCGGCGTGCCGGGCGCCAGGTCGAGCTGGAACGTTTCGCCGGCGCCCTCGAGCGTCACGGCGAAGCGCCCGTCGGTGAAGTCCTTGAACACCACCTTGTACGGCTGTTCGCCGGCACCGCGGTCGACGGCGATCACGTCGCCAGGTGCAACATCGTCGATTCGGTCGTTACCGGTAGCCTCAGTCATACACGCGACGGTAACGCTCAATTGTAGTGCGACGCAACATTATTGAAGGCCAGCTCATTTGGTGAGCTGCACCAGGAAGTCATGGCAGCGCTGCGCGCGCTTGGAATCCTCCGCCATGACGTCCTCGAAGAACGACGCGACGTCGTCGAGCCCCGCGTTCTTGGCATCGCGGACGTACTGTCCGTAGTCGTGTCCGGCCTTCAGTGAGTGGTACTGCACCGAAACAAGGTCGTACGTCACGTCGTCGAAGCCGGTTTCCCCCGTCGCCATTGCGCGCCTCCTCAGGTCGTCGTCAGAATTGACGTCTGAGGCCTACCCGTGGGCCGCGCGCCTAAACCGATGGTCGGCTGGTTAGAGGTTCGCGGTCCAAGAGTGCGTAACCATTGTCTCCGGGTGCTGTCACTCGACGGACGCGCACTGTTTGCCCGCTGGCAACCGGCGGGCGGGCTCGGTCTGCAAACCTTGACCGACGCTCCGGGACGGAGGAGTCGCCGCGACCAAAGAAAGGGCGACCATGACGGAACACTTGCGCGCTTACAACAGTCTTTGGCAGGTTCGCAGCGACTCGTGGTGCCGATTGGAGGAGGCCGCCGACCGCCTCACCCGCCCGACTACCGAGGGCGCGCTCAAGACGAAGTGCATCAACACCTGCCAGGAATTGCTCACGCGGCTAAGCACTCTCGAGCCCTACTGGGCTTACCCCGGGTCACCGCAATTCGCGCGAGTGCAAAGGCTTTTCGCGGCGGGCAGCTATGACAAGTTCGCGCAGGCGCTGGTGCAGATCAACCGCGCGCTGACCACGGAGTCGTACCGCACGGGCGATGTGGAGAACGCCGGATCCGACGACCTCGACATGTTCCCGTCCGATCCGCGCCAGCTCGTCGAACATCAACCGGCGAGCCAGCGGGACCGTCCCTATTTCGAGGTGCTCGTCGTCGAGAAGATGACAGAGGACCAGGAACGGGCGCTGCGCAACGAGGTCCGCAAATGGCGGCGTCCCGACGACGAATTCGTCTACGAACTGGTGGTCGTGTCGAGCGGAGACGAGGCGCTCATCGCGGCCCGGCTGAACGTCAACCTGCAGGCGGTGGTGATCCGGCGGCGCTTCTCACACCAATCGACCCGGGACCTGTCGGCCCTGGCGGAGTTCGTCGACACCGGGGTGTCGCACGAGCTGGCGGACCACCAGTCGCCCGAGGAACGCGCGCAGATCCTCGCGGTGTCCCTGGCGAAGTTGCGGCCCGAGCTCGACCTGTACCTCATGACCGAGATCGAGGTGGAGGACATTGCGGGCCGGCTGGGCCAGTACTTCCGCCGGGTGTTTCACGCTCGGGAAGGCATGCTCGAGCTGCACCTGTCGATCCTGCAGGGGGTGGCGGCGCGCTACCGCACCCCGTTCTTCAGCGCGCTCAAGCAGTACAGCCACCGGCCCACGGGTGTCTTTCACGCCCTGCCGATTTCGCAGGGCAAGTCGATCGTCAACTCGCACTGGATCAGGGACATGGTGGGCTTTTACGGCCTGGACGTGTTCATGGCCGAGACCTCGGCGACGTGTGGCGGTCTGGACTCGCTGCTCGAGCCGACCGGCCCGCTGCGCGAATCCCAGCAGCTCGCGGCCCAGGCGTACGGGTCGCGCCACACCTACTTCGTCACCAACGGGACGTCGACGGCGAACAAGATCGTCACGCAGGCGTTGGTGGCGCCGGGCGACATCGTGCTGCTGGACCGCAACTGCCACCAGTCCCATCACTACGGGATGATGCTTGCCGGCGCGAATGTCGTTTACCTCGAGGCTTATCCGCTCAACGACTACTCGATGTACGGCGCGGTCCCGCTGCGCGAGATCAAGTCGAAACTGCTGGCCCTGAAGCGCGCCGGCAAGCTCGACCGAGTCAAGATGATGTCGCTGACGAACTGCACCTTCGACGGGATCGTCTACGACGTCGAGCGGGTCATGGAGGAGTGCCTGGCCATCAAGCCGGACCTCGTATTCCTCTGGGACGAGGCATGGTTCGCGTTCGCCCGGTTCCATCCCGTGTATCGGACGCGCACCGCCATGGCGGCGGCGCGGGCGCTGCGGGAGCGGCTGGCCGACCCGGACTACAAGCGCCGCTTCGAGGAGTACCTGGCGACCGACGCGCCCAGCGACGACGACCTTTTGGAGCGCCGCCTCATTCCCGACCCGGCGCGGGCCCGGGTGCGGGTCTATGCGACCCAATCGACGCACAAGACGCTGACCGCGCTGCGACAGGGATCGATGATCCACGTCTTCGATCAGGATTACGACCAGAAGGTGGCGGTGCCGTTCCACGAGGCCTACATGGCGCACACCTCCACGTCGCCCAACTACCAGATCCTCGCGTCGCTGGATCTCGGCCGCCGGCAGGTGGCGCTGGAGGGTGTGGAACTGGTGCAGCGGCAGATCGAGAACGCGATGCAGCTGCGCGACGCGATCGACAACCATCCCCTGCTCAGCAAGTACATGCGGTGCTTGCGGACCTCCGATTTGATCCCCGAGGACTTCCGGCCGTCGGCCATCGCTCAGCCCCTGCGCTCCGGCTTGCGCAACATGATGGCGGCCTGGGATCAGGACGAGTTCGTGCTCGATCCGTCGCGGATCACGTTGTTCATCGGCCCGACCGGATACGACGGCGACACGTTCAAGCGTCAGCAGCTGATGGACCGCTACGGGATCCAGATCAACAAGACTTCGCGGAACAGCGTGCTGTTCATGACCAATATCGGCACCACGCGCAGCTCGGTGGCGTTCCTGGTGGAAGTTCTGGTCAACATCGCCCGCGAGTTGGACCAGGACATCTCCGAGATGAGCCTCGGTGAGCGCGAGCACTTCGCGAAGGCGGTCTATCGGCTCACCGAAATGTCTTTGCCGCTGCCCGATTTCAGCGGATTCCACCCGGCGTTCCTGGACCACAGCGGCAGCGAGCCGACACCGGAAGGGGATGTCCGCCGCGCGTTCTATCTGTCCTACGACGACACCAACTGCGAATACCTCACCGGCGAGCAGATCGACGAACGCTTGGACGCGGGAGTCGCCATCGTGTCGGCGACCTACGTGACGCCCTACCCGCCAGGGTTTCCGGTCCTGGTGCCCGGCCAGGTCTTCAGCCGGGAGATCCTGCAGTTCATGCGCGACCTCGACACCCCTGAAATCCATGGCTACCTACCGAACTTCGGCTACCGCGTCTACACCGAGAAGGCCGTCGAAATGGTCAGCGAGTCGGTCGGCCTGGCGCCCAACGGTCACCGCCCTTCCCGTCGGAAGGCCGTGCCGGCGCCGGCGAAAACGCCGAAAAAGAAGTCGGCCAACCACGGGGGGCCCAACGGCGACGGGAACGTTCCCGAGGTAGGGCACGCGGGGCTGGTCGGTGCGCAGCAGCCCGGCGACGCGCTAACCGCGGACCCGCCGCCGGCCGGGAGCGATGTCCCCGAGGTCGGTGTGGACGAACTCGTCGGTGCGCAGCAGCCCGGCGACGCCGTGCAGGCCGAGAACGGCTAGCCTCATCGGTCGGATGCGGCGGGTAGGCGCCGTTCGATGATCGTCACGGCGCGTTCGCCCCAGCGAATGTTCTCCTGTTCGAACGAGATTCCACGCAGCAACGTCAGGTAGGGGCCTACCCGTTCCGCCTGGGCCAGGTATTCGGCCTCGCTGCGGCCGTCGAGCATGCGGGCCCGCATCCGTTCGTAGCGCTGCAATTTGGTCTTCGCCCATTGCACACGTTGCACCATGAAGTCG
The DNA here is from genome assembly GCF_059812465.1 of Mycobacterium sp. NGS54. Taxonomy (NCBI): domain Bacteria; kingdom Bacillati; phylum Actinomycetota; class Actinomycetes; order Mycobacteriales; family Mycobacteriaceae; genus Mycobacterium; species Mycobacterium sp. NGS54. The sequence goes on from NZ_JCALCS010000007.1 coordinate 455,197, forward strand.
CGGACTGCCTGCGCGTCGCCGGCGTCGACGGCCATGACCTTGACCGCGAGCTCGTCGCGGATCGCGGAAGGCTTGGGCGCCCGCGCGGTGAACTGCCGGATTGCTTCGTGGCCCGCCTCGGTCAGGGAGAACATGCGCTTGTTGGGCCGCCGATCCTGCTGCACGACGCGTGCCTGGATCAGACCCTGCTCGGCGAGCCGGTCGAGTTCTCGATACAGCTGCTGCGGGGTGGCCATCCAGAAGTTGGCCACCGAGGCATCGAAGCCCTTGGCCAGGTCGTACCCGGAGGCCTCGCCCTCGAGGAGTTCGGCCAACACCGCATCGCGCAGGGACACGCCTGACAGTGTAACAATGCGAATAATCAACAAAGTGATTAACCGCACATCGACAGACGGCCCGACAGGCCTTAGCGTCGAGCAGGCCTATTCAACAAATTGACTATCCGAGGTGTCGCATGAGTTCAAAGCATCCCTTTCGTAAGGCGGTCGAGGAGCGCGACGAGGCGGCCATCCAGGCGATGCTGGCCGACACCGTGGTGTTCACCAGCCCGGTGGCGTTCAAGCCCTATGTCGGCAAGCCCATCACCGCGGCGATTCTGCGCGGTGTGCTGCGGATCTTCGAGGACTTCCACTATGTCCGTGAAATCGCCGACGGCAACGGGCGCGACCACGCGCTGGTGTTCGAGACCGGGATAGCGGGGGCGCCCGGCGTGAAGGTCACCGGCTGCGACTTCCTCCACTTCAACGACGACGGGCTGATCGACGAGTTCATGGTGATGGTGCGGCCGCTGTCGGGAGCGAAGGCGCTTTCCGAGGCGATGGCCGCGCAGTTCGATCGGATCCAGCAAGAGGCCGTCGAACTGGCCAACCAGTTCGCGACGGCGCAGGGGTAGCGGATCGTGCGGATCGGATTGGGGATCAACTACGCCGGAGGGTTCAAGGACGTCGCCGCGGAAGTGGCCGACCTGGAGCGCGCAGGATTGGACATTGTCTTTGTCCCCGAAGCGTATTCGTTCGACGCGGTCAGCGCGCTGGGCTACCTGGCGGCCAGCACGGAACGGGTCCAGCTCGCGTCGGGGATCCTGCAGCTCTACACGCGCACGCCCACGCTGACCGCGATGACCGCCGCAGGCCTCGACTACGTCTCGGACGGCCGGTTCACGCTGGGCTTGGGCGCCTCCGGCCCTCAGGTCATCGAGGGTTTCCACGGTGTGACCTACGACGCCCCGATTGCGCGCACCCGCGAAGTCATCGAGATCTGTCGCCAGGTGTGGCGGCGCGAGACCCTACGACACAGCGGCAAGTACTACACGATCCCGCTGCCCGCGGGCCAGGGCAGTGGGTTGGGGAAGCCGCTGAAACTCATCAACAAGCCTGTCCGAGAGCGCATCCCGATCCTGGTCGCTGCGCTGGGACCCAAGAATGTCGAGCTGGCCGCCGAAATTGCCGAGGGCTGGCAACCGATCTTTTATCTGCCGGAGCGGGCGCGCGACGTGTGGGGAGAGGCGCTGGCCGCCGGCGCTGCCAAGCGCGACCCCGCTCTCGGGCCACTTGACGTGTACGCCGGACCGGTCCTCGCCATCGGCGAAAACGTCGAGCCACTGCGCGAATTCGTCAAACCGCACCTGGCGCTCTACATCGGGGGGATGGGCGCCAAGGGCAAGAACTTCTATCACACCCTCGCCACCAAGTACGGTTACGGCCCCCAAGCGGACCGCATCCAAGAGCTCTACCTGGCCGGCGACAAGGACGCCGCGGCGAAGGTGGTTCCCGACGAGCTCGTGCGAGACGTCAACTTGATCGGTTCGCGCGAGTTCGTCAAGGAACGCGTGGCGGCGTTCCGTGAGGCGGGCGTAACCACGCTGAACGTCGCGCCGATGGCGGGCACACCGCGAGAGCGGATCCAGCTGATCGAGACGCTGCGCGGACTGCTCTAGCCTCCTACGCTCGTCGCGTCGCGACCTGCCAGGGCCTCGCTTGCCATAGCATGTGTCCTATCGCGTCGGCGAAGCGCAGGGAGCGAGCAAATGGATCTCGACCGAATCACCCATCCGCTGCGACTTTCCAGAGGATCGCATCAGCCCGGGTCGGGCAAAGGGTGTGCAATGAACGCGATTTCATACATCAACGGCGACGAGCGGATCACCGACTTCCCGGCGACTTCGGCCCGCCCGCTGGCCACCTTTGTCCAGTCGTGCAACGACCTGCTTGCCGGGCCCGACGGCTATCTGTCGCCGGACGACAGCCTGCTGGTGCTCGAGTTGGGGTGGCTGACGGTCGGCACCGCCGACGTCGCCGACACGGTCGCGCACCCGTGGGTGGCCAAGCTGTTGGTCAGCCCCCCGTGGGGCGTGATTCGATACGCCGGCGACGCGGCGGCCAGCGCCATCACCGACATCGCCGAACTGCATCGCCGGCTCGCCCCGGGCGCGATGCCGCCGATCGCCGAATGGGACGGCGCCGCCCGGGCCGCGCGCGCGGTAACTACCACGCCCGTGACCGCCGAGAGGTATGCGGTGCGGGCCGCCTGTCAGTCCATAGCGTTCGTTGAGACCGACGACTGGGACACGCTGGATGCCGTGGCCGGCAATGCGCTCAAGGCGCACAGACTGGCGAACGCGGACGGTGGAGCCGCCCGCATCGTGGAGGTCACCCGCAACGCAATTCGTTCGTGGCGGCGGTTAGCCGGGTTGAGCGTTGTCGACGCGCGACCCAAAGTCGTTGCGGCGTAACTGAATCAACCCTGGCGGTGGCGATCCTGTCGCAGCCGCACCGCGCGACTCACCGCCGTCGCCAACGCCAACGCCGACATGACGGCCAGGATCGTCGTCGAGACCGCGGATCCGGCGGTGGTCAGTACCAGTGGCAGGCCGAAGCCGACGTACGTCAGCACGTAGAAGACGCCGACCAACGCGCCGCGCAGTCGCTGGGGCGCCGCGGCTTCCAGATCGATCAAGCCCTCGCGCAAGCACAGGCCGGACGCGCATCCCAGGATCAGGAACAGCGGCAGGCCCAGCGCCACCGACATGGTGGGCGGGGCCACCGCGGTCGCCGCGTAGCCGAGCGCGGCCAGCACCGCGCCGGCGGTGCCGGCGTGTGGTCCCCAGCGAAGCGCGCGGGCCAGAATCTGGATGAGCCCGCTGACGCCGTTGACTATCAGCGTGGCGGTTCCCGCGGCCATCGGAGCCGCGAGCCCGGTGTGCACGCGGCTGGGAATGGTGATGAATCCTAAAGTCGCCGAGGCGAACACCCATGGCGCGAGCGGCATGGCCCAACTCAGTGCCCACGCGGTTCCCCGCCGCGCCCCCACCGGCGGCTCCCAGCGTTGCGAGGTCGCCTGCGCCGTTTCGTCACCGCTCCGCACCGCCAAGACCGAAAGAATCATCGCCGCCACGACTAGGGCGGCGGCGAGACCGAACGACACCCGGATGCCTAGTTGGCCGGCCCGCGCGATCAAGCCCGCAGCGAATGGGCCGACCGCGAACCCGGCGAGCAGCACCGCACCAGCCGCGGCCGCACCGGCGGGACCCCTCAGATCGGAGGCCCATGCGGTGCAGGAGCTCATCAAGAGGCCGACACCGAGGCCGACGACGAACCGTCCCGCCAGCAAGACGTCGGGCTGCTGCGAGACCAGCATCGCCAACGTGCCCACCAGAGCGGTCGTACAGCCCGCCAACGCCACCGATTGGCGCCCGAGCGCATCCGAGGCGCGCCCGCCGAAAAGCAGTCCGGGCAACAGTCCCAGCGCGTAGATCCCGAATATGGCGTCCAGGCGGGCGGTGCCGAGGTGTTGACGGTCGCTGATCGACGGCATCAACGCGACGAAGTGGTTGGCGACCCATCCCGTCGAGAACAACAGCGCCAGTACGCTGGCGAACACCGCCCGATTCCCGCCGGCTTCCACCTTGGTCGGCGTCGGCTGCGTCCCGCGCATGATGCCGGTCGACGCGTTCGACATGACTGTTGCCCTCCCCGGGGTCTGTGCGCGGACGCCAATAAGACGCAGCGGCCTGAGCAGGTATTCCCGCTTCGGCACGAGCAAACACATGGCCCCTCGGCGCAAATCGCAGCGAGGTTTGAAACCGGTCGGTTTGGTGAACAGACAGCACAACGCGGATCAAGGAGGGCAAATGATCAAGCAAACCGCAGCGGCCGCGATCGCGTTGGCCGCGCTGCTGTCCGGCGCGTGTTCGGCCTCGCAGATCGTCAACACGGGTGGCGACACGAAGTGCAAGGACTTCACCGGGCAGGACGAAAAGAAGCAGAGCGACGAAGTCAGCAAGATGCTCAAGGACAAGAACGGGACTGATCCGACCAATGCCGAGATCACCGCGACCCGGCTCTCCGCGCTGACCTACTGCCAGACCCTCGGCAAGCCGGACACGAAGATCTCCGAGGCGCCACACGGCTGACGTCACGGCGGCGCAACTAGCCTTCGGGGCGTAATTTAGTGCGCTGCCGTCGATTTCGACGAAAAGCGCGTAAGGACGATCATCGCTAGAAGTAAAACCCTGCGTACGGTGCGTCCGGTACCGCGAACAGCCGATCGGCGAGGGCGAGCGACGCCGGATCGTCGGCGCGGGCCAGCCCGGCGACGGCCAGGCCGTGCCAGGTCGCGCCGCCGAGTAGCGCCGCACCCAGCGCTTCGACGCCGGTGTGCAGCTCGGCGGGCCGGTCCGTCGGTTCCGCGCCGTCCGCGCTGACGGTGAACCTGGCCGTATTGTCCGGCAGGAGCGGGTCGTCGATCGCGATGGTCACCGCCCCGTCCCCGACGTATCCCCGCGCCGCCAACGCCTTTCGCGCGTCGACGACGCGCAACCACGTTTCGTCGTGCACCGCGCTCACCCGCGCGGCCCGCCGATCGACGAGCAGCCAGGGCAGCGGATCGTCGACGGGCAGCATCCAGAACACCACGCGGTCAATGAGATCGAGCCCGAGCAGGAATCGCAGCAGCCCGACGTAGGCCTGGATGGTGGGCGCGAAGAAGTCCTCGACCGCGATGGTGCGTTGGTCGCTGACGAACCAATTCTCGGTGTCGATCGGGCGGTAGCGAGCGAACCCGGACTCCGACCCCGGCGCACCGTGCACCGCGACATACGCCGGTCCCGGTGATGACTCGGCACGCATCCGCACGCCCCGCCACCACACTTGCGGACGGTCGATGGTTCCCGGGCGGGAAGGACGGTTCTCGGCGTAGATCCGGGGCAGGACGTCCCACGCTTCGTCCAGCTCCAGCAGTCGCACCGGACCGCCCGCCCCGACGTCCGGACGCAGGGCCGCCCGCGCGGTCTGCACCTCCACGGTCTGCGTTGAACTCGCCACACCGTAGCCGTACCGCTCGTAGATGGTCGCCTCCGAGGCGCGCAGCGTCGCGACCGCCTCACCCCGCTCGGCGATGTCGCGCAACTGATGGCGCATCAGGTCCGTCGCGATGCCCTGTCGGGTGAACGACGGCAGCACCCCGATGTGGGTCACGGCGGCATGGCCCACGATCGCCCCGCCGGGAAGCGTCAGCCCGCTCGTCACCGCGTCGGCGGTGCCGACGAGTTGCCCTCCGACGAAAGCGCCGATCGTGCGCCCCGGATCGAGCAGCTCGGTGATCTGGCCGGGGGCCAGATTTGCCAGCGGGGGAAACCCGACCATGGCGGCGCGAAACACGTTGATCGCGGCGACGAGATCGTCCTCGCCGTCGAGGACACGGATGTCGGTGGTCATCCCGACATCATGTCCCAGCCGCCGGGCTATCGAATCTGCAGCCCGGTCAGCGCCCGCGAAATGACCAGGCGCTGAATCTCGCTCGTACCCTCGAAGATGGTGAAGATCTTGGCGTCGCGGTGCATCCGCTCGACGGGGTAGTCGCGGGTGTAGCCGTTGCCACCCAGGATCTGGATGGCCTCGTCGGTGACGTAGACCGCGGTCTCGCTGGCGACCAGCTTGGCCATGGAGCCCTCCGCCGAGTCGAAGCTCTGGTTGTTGCGTGCCATCCAGCCGGCACGCCACACCAGCATCCGCGCCGCGTCGATGCGGCTCTTCATGTCCGCCAACTTGAACGCGATCGCTTGGAACTCGCCGATCTTGTGCCCGAATTGCTCGCGCTGGCAGGCGTATTCGAGGGCGTATTCATACGCGGCGCGGGCCACCCCGACGGCCATCGCGCCGACCGTGGGCCGGGTGCGCTCGAAGGTCTTCATCGCGGCCTGCCCGCGCGACGAGGCCCCGGCCTTGACCCGGGCGATGCGCTCCTCGAACTTCTCCCGTCCGCCGAGAATCGTGTCCTCGGGCAGCCGGACGTTGTCGAGCACCACCTCGGCGGTGTGCGACGCACGGATCCCGTGCTTCTTGAACTTCTGGCCCTGCGTCAGGCCGTGGGTGTCCGGCGGGATGACGAAGGTGGCCTGGCCGCGGGTGCCGAGCTCGGGATAGACCGAGGCCACCACGATGTGCACGTTGGCGATGCCCCCGTTGGTCGCCCATGTCTTGGTGCCGTTGAGGACCCATTCGCCGGCCGCCTCGTCGTAGCGTGCGCGGGTGCGGATGGCGCCGACGTCGGATCCCGCGTCGGGCTCCGAGGAACAGAACGCGCCGAGTTTGGGCTCCTCGGGCGTACCGAACATCTCGGGAAGCCAGCGGCCCAGCTGTTCGGGAGTTCCGTTGCCCGCCAACGCCGCCGCGGCCAGGCCGGTACCCAGGATGGACAGCGCGATGCCGGCGTCACCCCAAAACATCTCCTCGAACGTGGTGAGAAAGCCCAGGCCCGTCGGCTCGGCAGCCTGCTGCGCGAAGAAGTCCGGGGAGTACAACCCGACCTTCGCGGCCTCCTGGATCACGGGCCACGGGGTTTCCTCCCGCTCGTCCCATTCCGACGCGGCGGGGCGGATCACTTCGGCCGCAAACTTGTGCACCCAATCGCGCACCTCGATCACGTCGTCGCTCAATTGCAGTGAGAATGTCACGGGTTTGCTCCTGAAATAGGTTGGTGGTCAGTCGTTCTTGGGCCTGCGATATTGCTTGAGGACGCTGAGCGTCTGGTCCACCCACGCCTCGATGTAGCGGTCTTCGCCGATATTGCCCGGCAAGCGTCCGGTCAGCGCCTGCAGCGTCGCGGCGTAGGACAACGCCCCGATCGCCACGGCCGCGGTCGCCGCGGGATCGGGTATCTCGTTGCGCCCGGCGCGATTCAACGCGGCCAGTTCGTCGGTGAACCGCTGATAGGCGTTGTCGGTGATGACCTGCCAGGTCTTCTCGTCGAGATCGCCGAGCGCGTCGGGCTCGCGCAGCATGACCTTGAGCAGGTCCTCGCTCTGTTTGAGGTTGCTCCAGATCAGCTGGCCCGCGGTGCGCACCGCCTGTTCCACACTGGCAGGCTCTCCGGCGTCGTACTGCTCCCGGGCGGCCACAATGCTGTCGATCCGGTGCGCTACGGCGGCCTCCAGCAGCTCGCGCTTGGAGCCGAAGTGCTTGTAGAGCGCGCCCGACCCCGGCGCCAGTCCGGACGCCCGCTGGATGTCGGCGACCGACGTCGCGGCGTAGCCCTTGTCGGCAAACAGCCTCAGCGCTTCGCCCAACAGCCGGTCACGTCCGGAAGGTTGCACGGTGAGAGAGTACTCACTCACCGCAGGAGAAACCAAGTCGGTGTTACGCAGTTCACACGCCGTTCGGTGAGGCGCTGGTACGGCCGCCGAACGCCGGGCGGAGGGCCAATGGGCGCCGCCACTTTCAGCGGTGCAAATGCGTGGCAAAGATTTGGGTTCGATATGCACCCGGCCCGTCGGGTTGCCCGCGACCGTCCGTCTTAATTACCTTTCCCGACAGGGGCCGGGAAATATCAGCCGAGCGACAAAGCCCAGCGCCGTGTAAATGCCGGAACGCCAAGGGGTTACGGACACATCCGTGCCACAGATGCGTAACAACATGGCAATACGTAATGAGAAAGCGAGCGATGCAGCAATTCGGAGTATTCCGGAAGAACACCGCCGATCCCGGGCCGGCGTCACGAAACGAGCGGCTGCGCTCCATGATTCGCAGCGACCTGCCGGCGTCGCTGGTGGTTTTCCTGGTCGCGCTCCCGTTGTCTCTCGGGATCGCCATCGCATCGAACGCTCCAGTGCTCGCGGGCCTGATCGCCGCGATCGTCGGGGGGATCGTCGCCGGATGCATCGGGGGATCTCCGCTGCAGGTGAGCGGTCCCGCCGCCGGGCTCACCGTCATCGTGGCCGACCTGGTGTCCGAATTCGGTTGGGCGGTCACATGTTTGATCACCGTCGCCGCCGGCGTCCTGCAGGTCCTGCTGGGCATGAGCCGCGTCGCGCGGTCGGCCCTGGCGATCTCACCTGTCGTCGTGCACGCCATGCTGGCCGGAATCGGAATAACCATCGCCCTTCAACAGGTCCACGTTTTGTTGGGCGGAAAGTCCAAGAGCACCGCCTGGCAGAACGTTATCGGTCTTCCGGCCCAAGTAATCGGCGCGCACAAACCGGGCGTGGTCCTGGGCGTGCTGGTGGTGCTGATTCTGATCGGATGGCGGTGGGCTCCCGCCAAGGTCGCCCGCATACCCGGCGCGCTCGTCGCGATCGTTGCCGTGACGGTGATTTCGCTGGTCTTCCCGTTCGAGGTGCCCCGGATCGAACTCGAGGGATCCGTGTTGGACGCCCTGCGGCTGCCGGAACTCCCCGACGGCGGGTGGGGCGCAGTCGCGGTGGGCGTCCTGACGGTCGCGCTTGTCACCAGCGTTCAGAGCCTGCTGACCGCGGTGTCCATCGACAGAATGCACAACGGAACGCGGACCGACTTCGATCGCGAGCTGATCGGACAGGGCGCCGCCAACATCGTGTCGGGTGCGATCGGTGGCCTGCCCATCAGCGGTGTCATCGTGCGCAGCGCGGCTAATGTCAACGCGGGCGCGAAATCCCGGGCCTCGTCGATCATGCACGGCGTGTGGATCCTGCTGTTCACGCTCCCCTTCGCGGAGCTGGTGGAACAGATTCCGACCGCCGCGCTCGCGGGCCTGCTCATTGTCGTCGGAATTCAACTTCTCAAGCCGGCCCATATCAAGACCGCGCAGCGCACCGGAGATCTCGCCGTCTATGTCGTCACCGCGGTCGCGGTGGTCTTCCTCAATCTCCTGCACGGCGTCATGATCGGCCTCGCGGTGGCCGTCGCGCTGACCGGCTGGCGGGTGATCCGGGTCAGGGTCGAGGCCGCGCGCGTGGGTGATGAATGGAATGTCGAGGTCGGGGGCGCGTGTACCTTTCTCGCTCTGCCCAGGCTGACCCGGGTGCTGGCGTCGGTGCCTCAAGGCGCGACGGTGACCGTCCACGTCGTCGCCAACTACCTCGATCACGCCGCGCACCAGGCGATTCGCGACTGGCTGCGACACCACCGACACACCGGCGGCGCGGTGCAGATCCACGGCATGAGCGAGCCGGACAGAACCGGCCCGACCGACGGTGCGGCCGCCAACGTCGAACGCGGCGGCGCCCAGCTGACCTTGGTCCACACCAAGACGGCAACCTCCGAGGTGAGCTGACCGCCGCGCCAACCTCAAACATCGCGCCTATATCCTGAGCTCGTTGGCCAAGCCGGGCGAAGACGGAAGGCAAGATGTCACGAGAACTTCGGCCGCTGCCGCGGACGGTATGAGTGATGGCGACCGATACGTCCGCGCCTCACGGTCTGCGGTTGCCGATGAAGGTGCTGTCACTGCGCACCATCGTCATCGTCGCCGCGCTGTCGGTGATCACGCTCGTCGTCCTGTTGGGCGCCTGGGTGTGGATCGGCGTCACCAACGACCAGTACAGCCAACTCGACCGCCGGCTGGATTCGGTGAGCAGTTTGGGCGACATCAACACCTTGATCAATAGCGGTCAGCTCGCCACACCCGACCGGCCCACACCGGACGGCAACCTGGTGCGCACCGCGCGCATCGCCGGTGTGACGGTGTCTGTCCCGGGCAATATCGTTCTGCCGCAACTTCCGAACGGATACGCCAACACCACCATCGGTGGCGTGCAATACCGCGTGCGTACCTTCAGCGCGGGTCCCGCCTCGATCGCGCTCGCCGCCCCGCTGGCCGAGGCCCAGCACCGGATCAACGAGCTGCACCTACGGGTTTTGCTGATCTGCGGCATCGTCATCGGTGGCACGATCCTCGTCGGCTGGGTGATTTCGTTGATCATGGTCAATCCGTTCCTGCTGTTGGCGCAGCAGGCCCGTGCCATCAACGCTCAATCCAGCCCGGACGAGGTGCAGGTTCGCGGCGTGCGTGAGGCCGTCGAAATCGCCGAAGCGGTCGAAGGAATGCTGGCCCGCATCGGAAACGAGCAGCAGCGCACCAAGGCGGCGCTCGAGTCGGCCCGCGACTTCGCCGCCGTCGCGTCGCACGAGCTGCGCACCCCGCTGACCGCCATGCGCACCAACCTGGAAGTGTTGTCCACCTTGGAAATACCGCGGGAACAACGCCAAGAGGTGATCGGTGACGTCATACGCACCCAGAGCCGAATCGAAGCGACGCTGACGGCGCTGGAACGCCTGGCGCAGGGCGAGCTGACCACCGTCGACGATTTTGTGCCGTTCGACATCACCGAGCTGCTGGATCGCGCCGCGCACGACGCCCTTCGCATTTATCCGGGTGTGCAGGTGTCGCTGGTGCCGTCGCCCACGGTGTTGATGGTGGGGCTGCCCACCGGGCTTCGGCTGGTAATCGACAACGCCATCGCCAATGCCGTCAAGCACGGCGCCGCCACCGAAATCCGTCTCTACGTAACCAGTTCCGGCCAGGGCGTGGAAATCGCCATCGACGACAACGGCACCGGGGTGCCCGAGTCCGAACGCACCGCGGTCTTCGAACGCTTCTCCCGCGGGTCCACCGCTTCCCGCTCCGGCTCGGGGCTGGGGCTGGCCCTCGTCGCCCAGCAAGCCGAATTGCACGGCGGGAGCGCGTCGCTGCACTCCAGCCCGTTGGGGGGCACCCGCCTGCTGCTCCGACTGGCCGGTGACGGGCGCGGGCCGGCGTGATGTGATGCTAGGGCACCTCGGCATCAACGTTCCGGATCTGCCGGCCGCGAAGCGCTACTACGACGCGCTGATGCCCCTGGTCGAATTCGAGCCCTTCCTTGCAGCCGACGACGAATTCGCCTATAGACCCGCCGACAACAAGCCCGGCACCTACCTGTTCTTCTACCCGTCGGGCCAACCGGGTGAGTACTCCGCGGAGCGGACCGGTCTGCAGCACCTGGCGTTCATGGTGCCGCGCCGATCATTGGTGCACGCCGTGCACGACCACGTCGTTCGGCTGGGCGGCACGGTCGTTCATCCCCCGCGGCATTTCCCGCAGTACGCCGGCCATTATTACGCCACCTTTTGGCACGACCCGTTCGGCCTCAGACTTGAGGCCGTCTGCCACCACGACCGCGACTGAGCCAGGCCCCGGCATCAGGCATATTGACATAGATCAGGCAGGTTGATATCACTTAGGCCACAAGGATTCGCCGCCGATTGACCGGGGGAGCCATGCCTGATCCCAAACCACCAGCCTGGCTCAAGGCGATGAACAAAGTCATGATGCGGATGCAGAAACTCGGCATCGTCGCCGGGCCGGTGCGGGTGCTTACCGTGCCCGGCCGCAAATCGGGGCAACCGCGGAGCACGCCGGTCACACCTTTCACCGTGCACGACAGCCGCTATGTCGTCGGATATCCAGACGCCGATTGGGTGCTCAACGCCCGCGCCGCGAGCACCGGGACCATCATGCGGGGCCGCAGGCCCGAGCGTGTGGCCTTCGCGGAGCTGTCCGCGGAGCAAGCCCGGCCGGTGCTGCGCGCTTTTCCCGACAAGGTGCCGCGTGGCGTCGGATTCTATAAACGCTCGGGGCTGGTGGCACGGGGAACCGCCGACGAGTTCGAGGCACTTGCCGGCCGATGCGCGGTGTTCCGGCTCGACGCCTTACCGGCATCCTGACGCCTGGGCACCGAGGCCGGCCAGAAGAACCACCTGCCCAGCAGCGCGACGATGGACGGCACGACGAGCGCCCGCACCACCAGGGTGTCCATCATCAGCCCGACCGCGATGGTCGTGCCGATCTGGGCGATGCTGAGCACGCTGCTGCCCAGCAACGCGAGCATGGTGAGCCCGAAGACAATCCCTGCCGTGGTCACCACCCCGCCGGTGCCGCCGAACGCGCGAACGATGCCCGTTCTGATTCCTGCCGTCGCCTCGTGCTTGATGCGAAGTGCCAGTAGCAGGTTGTAGTCCGCGCCGACGGCGATCAGCGCGATGAAGGCGATCGGTGCGACGGCCCAGTGCAGCTCGTGATGAAGCAGCCGCTGCCAGATCAGTGCGCTGATGCCCAACGCCGATGCGTAGGAGGCGACGACGGTGCCGACGACGACCAGCCCGGCCACCGGACTGCGCAGCATCGCCGTGACGATCAGGAAGATGAGCACCAGGGCCGCACCGATCAGCAGTGCGCTGTCGCGGGCGACGAAACGCTGCAGGTCGGCGGTCACGGGGCCGACACCCGCCAGGTCGACTCCCGTTGGGGTCAGCGTTCCCTCCTTGGTGGCCTCCTTGACCGCGGTGCGCACCTGCTCCGCCCGCGTGGCGCCCGCGGCGCCCCATTCGTTGCCGTCGCCGTAGACCAGCAGGTAGGTCGCGCGACCGTCGGCGGAAATCAGCTGGTGCAGCACCTCGACATACCGCGGGTCGCTCAGCGCACGTTGCGGCAGGTAGAAACCGGATGCGGCGCTGCCCTGGAATTGGGTGGCGATCTCGGCCAGGTAGTCGGTCAACTGGTGCAACTGCGGCCCGATGGTCTGGCTCAGGCCCAGCAACTCGCGGGTGGCCGAACGCGCCTGTCCCAGTGCGTCTTTCATCGAAACAACGGTTTGCGGTAGGTCCGACATGGCCGCCGCGGCGGCGCTTGACCCCCTGGTCAGCTTGGCAGCGCCATCGCCGAGCCGCGTCGAGGTCTGCACCAGGCTGTCGACGGGCCGGATAATTCGGTCCACCGTCGAGCAGACCGGGTTGGCTTCGCAGCCCGGGGTGCGCGCGACGAAATCCCGCAGCGGGTCAAGGTAGCCCGACACCGACGTGACGGTCCGTTGCACGCCGTCCATGCCGCCGCGCATGTCGTCGGCGGCCGCGGACATGTCTGCCAATCCCGCACTGCCGCCGCGCAACCCACCGCCGAGCCGGTCCACCGCGGTTTGGGTCTGCGAGAGAGCGTTGTCGAGTTCGGAGACCCGGTTCAGTCGCTGGGTCAGTGAATCGATCGTGTCCCCGAGCTGGCGGCCGAGCACTCCGGTCTGATACGTCAACGTGGCCTGATCCGGCACCCTGCCGTCGGGGCGGCTCGCGGACTGCACCATGCGCACACCGGGAATCGCCATGATCTGGCGCGAGATCCGCTCGACGGCTATCAGCCCCGCCGGGGTGCGCAGGTCGTGGTCGGCCTGGATGGTGACGACGTCGGGCAGCAGCGAATTCGACGGGAAGTGCCGATCGCTGGCCGCGTAGCCGCGGCTGGATTCGGCGGCGGATGGGGTGGCGGCCGGTTCGTTCCAGCCGACCCGCACGCCGGCCAACGGCAGCGCCGCCAGCAGGGTCAAGCCGCCCGCGGTGACCAGGACGGGACCCGGCCAGCGCGCCACCGCGGCACCCACGCGCCGCCAGCGGCGCGACGTCGTCGAGGGTCGCGGTTCGAGAAACCCCCGGCGCAGCGCCAGTCCCATGAGCGCCGGCGTCAGCGTAAGCGCCGCGGCCATGGTGACCAGAACCCCGATGGCGCACGGTATTCCAGCGCTGCGAAACATCCCCACCCTGGCGAAGCCAAGGCATCCCAGCGCAACAGACACCGTCAGCGCCGATCCGATCACCACCGGCGCGACGGCGCGGTAGGCCTCGAGCAGCGCCTGCGCCGGGGCGACGCCGCGGCGGCGCCCCTCGTGGTAGCGGCCGATGAGGAATATCGCGTAGTCGGTTCCGGCGCCCAGCGTCATCGCCGCCATGAGCGCCGCCGAGAATAGCGATACCTCAACGACATTCGCTTGGCCAAACGTCGCGGCAACTGCACGACCCAGGGCCAGCGCGATGCCGACCGAGGCCAGCGGGATCGCCGCCGCGATCGGCGACCGGTACACCAACAGCAGCAGCAGCAGGATGACGCCGACCGTGGCGGCGGTGATCGTGAGCATCTGCCGATCGATCGCGGAGAATTCGTCGACGATGGTGGCGCCGGGACCGGTGACGAGCACACGCAGGCCGGGCGGCGCGGACAGTCGGGCTACCTCGCCGCGCACGGAATTCACCGAGTCGCGGGCCGCCGAGGTGCCGAGCATTCCGGCGAGCCGCACCATCAGGCTGACCGTGCGCCCGTCGGAGCTCTCGGCGCCGGCGGCCGTGGCGGGCTGAGACCACAGGTCGGTCACCGCATTCACGTGGCCACGATCGGAGGAGAGGGCCGCGGTCAGCGCGTCATAGAATTGGCGGTCGCGCGGCGTCAGGCGCTGATCGCGTTCCAGCACAACGTAAACGAAGTTGTTGCTCGGCTTTTGGCCGAATAGCTGCGCGGCGCGGGACGCGGCGACGGAGCTCGGGGCGTCGGCGGGCATGAACGTGCGGGCATGGGTGTCCACGACCCGTTCCAGCTGTGGGACGGCCAGATTGGCGGCGGTCGCCGCCAGGACCCATAGGCCGACGACAAGGATTGCGTATCGGCCGGTCAGACGCGAGAGAATTCCCGTTCCGTCAAGCAACGGTCTGCGCATCGCCCGGTCCGCCCAACAACTCCATGACCCGCCGCTCGCCCCCGGACAGGGAGCGCAGCCGCAGCGACCGGCGGGACGCGATCTCCAGCAGGGCGTGCAGCCCGGGCTCGGCGGCCGCGAGGTCGGCCCTCACCCGCTCGGCTGCCACGCCGTCGTGCGCCGCCTGATCCAGCTTGGCGACGAGCATCGTCATCCAGCGCTGTCGCAGCGACAGCAGTAGCCCCTCCTGGCCACCGAAGAGCCGAGACACCTCGGACGAACGATCGGCCAGCGCGAGTGCCGCGTCGGGATCGGTCTCGGCGGCCTTGATCACGTTGGCCATGAAGGCCATCCGGTCGTGCAGCAGTGTCCATGTCATGCCTCGACGCTATGAGCGCTGCCAGCCGCCGCGCGTCGTGCCGAGGTTCGGTCTTTGCCTCCTACCACGGGTGGAGACGGATGCCGACCTCGGCATGATGTGACGAGGAGCCGGGCTCTTCTACGATTGGACAATGTTGCGCGCCGCAGCCGATCACTTGCGGGAACTGTTGCGCCGACGCCGTGCGCAGATGCCCGTCGGCATCACATGGACGTCGATGATCGCCGTCGATGTCTCCCTTGTGATCGGCGGGGTGGTCGCGATCCTGCAGCGCCCGGCCGCCGATTTGCCTGTCGCGCTCGCCGCGTTCGCATTGGCTCTCTCGCCAGAGGTTCCGTTCTTGGTGTTCAACATGAAGCTCAGCCCCGCGCTGCTGTGGCTGACTTGGTCGACGGCCGCCGCCGTGATGCTGTTCGCCACCTCGACACCCGTTCATGGCGATTTCGCGCCGGCGGGAGCGGTCCTGGCGGTCTTGTGCGTCGCGACATTGGCCTCGGTTGCCGCCGGCATTCTGGCAGCCGCGTCGGCGACGGCGCTGCTCCTCGCCGCCTCCTCGCTGCACCGCCTCGATGACGTGGCGCTGTACGTGGGCTTTGTCGCGGTGGGATGGCTGCTCGGCTACATCATGCGCACGCAACGGCTGCTGTTGGCCGAACAGATCGAGGCGCAGAAGCTGTTGGCCGAGCACGCCGCGGCCGACGAGCGACGGCGCATCGCGCGCGAAGTGCACGACGTCATCGCCCATTCGCTCAGCGTCACCTTGTTGCACGTGACCGGCGCGCGGCGGGGGCTGCAGCAGGATCGCGACGTCGACGACGCCGTCGAGGCCCTCGAGCAGGCCGAGCGGCTGGGCCGGCAGGCGATGGCCGACATCCGCCGGACCGTCGGGCTTCTCGACGATTCACCGATGAAGGTTGCGCCCGAACCCGGCATCGACGACGTCGCGGTGCTCGTCGAAGACTTCCAGCGGGCCGGACTGGCCGTGACGCTGCGCGTCGAAGGGGCCACCGATCGCGCGTCGGCCGCGGTGGGCCACGCGCTGTACCGCATCGCCCAGGAATCGCTGGCCAACATCGCCAAACACGCGCCGGAATCAAAATCGACTGTGGTCCTGAGTGTTTCGGAGGCTTCGACAAGCCTTGTCGTCGACAATCGCCTGCCGGCCGCGGTGGCCGCGGCCCCCTGCGCGGAAGGGCGCGGTGTGAGCGGCATGCGCCAGCGCGTCGAGCTGCTGGGCGGGGCGATCGACGTCGGCCCGACCCGCGACGGGTGGGCGGTGCGCGCCGAGATCCCCCTGGGCGGGGGCGATACCGGCTGGCGGCCGCCGTGGTGCAAGTTGTGATCCCCGATATCGCCGAATCGGCCGAGATCGCCGTGCTGCTGGTGGACGACCAGGACTTGGTGCGTTCCGGGTTGCGCCGGATCCTGCGCCGCAAGGACGGATTCAACGTGGTCGCCGAATGCGCCGACGGGGACGAGGTGCGCGCCGCCGTGGCCGAGCACCGACCCGACGTCGTCGTAATGGACCTGCGGATGCGACGGGTGGACGGCATCGAGGCGACGCGACGGCTGGCCGGGGGCCCGCCGGTGCTCGCGTTGACCACATTCAACGAGGACGACCTGCTGTCCGGGGCGCTGCGCGCCGGCGCCGCCGGGTTCGTGCTCAAGGACTCGTCGGCCGAGGAATTGATCCGCGCCGTGCGGACGGTGGCCAGGGGAGACAGCTACCTGGATCCCGCGGTCACCGCGCGCGTACTCACCACTTACCGCAGGGCCGCCCCCGGCACCTGCGAAAAACGGGGCAACGAGGTCGCCCAGCTCACCACCCGCGAGTTGGACGTGCTGACGCTGATCGGAAAAGGCATGTCCAACAGCGAAATCGCCGACGAACTCTGCATCTCCGGTGTCACGGTCAAGAGCCACATCGGCCGGATCTTCGGGAAGCTGGACCTGCGGGACCGCGCCGCGGCGATCGTCTACGCCTACGACAACGGGATCGTCGCGCCGCGCTGAAACGTCAAGGGACGCGGTGACCGAGTTCGCGAACGTGCGGCCAGCCGCAGGGTGGCGCAGCCACGGCGGCCTAGTCGCCCGAACTCACATAGGGGTGGCCTGCTGGGCCAGATTCAGCAAGACGTAGGCGATGCAGAAAAGGAAGTTGAGTACGACCAAGACTAGGCCCACGAAAAGCAGCGAACGGGTCCCCTGCCGCTTGAGGCGCTTGACCCGCGCGCCGCGGGCCTCACGATTGAGCTGCATCGCGATCAGCGCAAAATTGACATCCGTCACTTCGTCGTCCGCGACGGGCACACCGGCGACCATCTGGCGCAGGCGTTCGGGGGCGGTGTGAACCCCGACGCGCTCGAAGCGGTGACACAGCCGTCGCGCCCGCCTGCGGCCCAGTGCCTGACATCGCATCTGTACCTGATGCATGAGTTGCCGCCGTTCGTAGCCCCAGGCATCGGACGGAACCGTCACAAGCCGGGAGTCTAACCCGCAAATACCCGGTTTCGGGAGGTCTAAGCCAATCCCGTCGGCACCTTTTAACCGCCGGTCATCCGCTCGGATTCGGGCAGGTCCAGGTAGCGCTCAAGGTTGCGATGCATGTTGATGACGCGCCGTTCTTCGCTGGAGAGCGCCAAGTGAGTGAAGCCCGGCTGGTGCAGGCCGCGCTGTTGGCCCGCGAGCAGCTGGATGTCCTGGGTGAGCACCAGGCCCGGTTCGGCCTCCCCGGCGGTGGTTCGCACGTCCGCCGGCTTGCTGCGCGGCGCGCCCGACGCCATTCGCGTCATCAGGAAGATGACCATTTCGCCGCGATCCGGATCGGCGCCGGGCCGCGAGCACATGACGGTCAGGTGGTCGGCGTTGGCCAGCAGCGTCATGTTGGGAAACACGTTGTACTGGTGCAGCCGGGTGACCCGGTCGGTGTCGGCCCACGAGAGGTCCACCCCACGGCTGGCCGCGAAGGCCCGCGTGGCCTCCGCGATCAGGTCCTGGACGGTCTGCCCCGGCCGGCGTTCGTCGGCGGGAAACGGGGTGCCCTCGGCCGCACCCATCAGCGCGCCCTGCGTGTAGACGTAGGCGTCCCACACCTCTTCGTCGCTCAACGCGCCCTCGAAGCGCGGGCTCTGGACTCCGTAGGGCTGGTCGGACTTGCCGGTGTGGCCCCAGATCTGTTGGGGCGCATGGATGTCGTCGACGCAGCGCAGCAGCTCGGGATGCAGCGTCTGGATGTGGTAGGTCTCGCTGTAGCCGTCGGCGATCGTCTTCCAATTGGCGTCGACGTCGATGGTCAGCGTCGCGTAGCAGCGGAAGTCGCTCAGGTGGCACCACGCGATGTCGTCGGGCACCGCCTCCAGGTACTCAAGCAACGGCATCGCGCCGACGTCGAGGTTGACGAAGACCAGGCCCTCCCAGGTGTCGACTAACGCGGTTATCAGAGGGAAGTCCGACATCCGCAGTGAGCCGAAGCCCTTGCGGTTGGGCACCCGCTTGAGCGCGCCGGCGAGGTCCCAGGTCCAGCCGTGGTAGCCGCACTTGAGCTCGCGCAGCCCGGAACCCGAGCCGGCGCACAGCGAATTTCCGCGATGGCGGCACGCGTTCTGGAAGGCACGCAGGACGCCGTCGTCGCCGCGCACGATCAGCACCCCGTACGGGCCGCAGCGGTATTCGAAGTAGTCGCCGGGCTCGGCGACGTGGTCGACCATGCAGGCCAGCTGCCACACCTTCGGCCACATCCGTTCGACCTCGAGTTGGGCGAACGCCGCAGAGTAATAACGCCCGGCCGGCACCAGGGTGGGGCCGACGGGCGGGGTGCCGATCGCGTCCTCGTCGCGGGTGCGCGTCGGGTTGCCGGCGGGCGCGTTCACGGGCGGAGCCCTAACGCGCTCCGCGCACCAGGCGGCCGGGACGCGCCCCGGTGTCGACGTCGTTGCGGCGGGTCACCGTCCCGCTGACGATCGTGGCGGCGTAGCCGCTCGCGCCCTGCAGGATCCGGTGGCCGCCGGCCGGCAGGTCGAAGGCCATCGCCGCGGGATGCAGGCGCAGGGCGTCCATGTCGATCACGTTGATGTCGGCCTTCTTGCCGGCTTCGATGGTGCCGCGGTCGGTGAGGCCGAACAGGTAGGCGGTGTCGCGGGACTGCTTGCGGATCACGTACTCGAGCGGCAACTTCTCGCCCCGGTGACGATCCCGCGCCCAGTGCGTCAGCAGGAAGGTGGGATAGGAAGCGTCACAGATCATTCCGCAGTGGGCGCCGCCGTCCGAGAGTCCCAGCACGCCCGCGGGGTGCAGCATCATTTCCCGGATCGCGTCGCAGTTGCCGTCGGCGTAGTTGAAGAGCGGCAGCATCAGCATGTTGGTCGCATTCGACTCGAGCATCAGGTCGTAGAGGGTGGCCAAGGGGTCCTCGCCGCGTGCCTTGGCGATGGCGGCAACGGTGCGGTCCGGCGTCGGCTCGTAGTCGGGCGGATTGCCAAGCGCGTAGAGGCGGTGCAGGGAGTGCTGCACCAGGGCGAACATCCCGTCGAACAGCTGTGTCGGGTCGACCGGCAGATCGTCCTCGGACAGGATCGCCGCCTTCACCGCGGGATCGGCGAGGCGCTGGGCGAGCTCGGCGCGGCCGCATTCGGCCGCGAGCCTGCGATACGTCGGCCGATGGCTGAAGCCGTGATGCCCCTGGAACCCGATCATCATCCCGAACGGGCGCGCCGCGATCTGCGGGTACAGCCGCGCGCCCGCCGCGTGCGCATCCGCGGAGAGGTCGAGCATTTCGCGCCAGAGCTTCGGGTCGGCGTCCACCTGGATGAGCGCGAACGACACCGGGCGGTCGATCTCGTGGCTGAGCCGGCGCATCCAGTCCAATTCCTTCTTCGGGCCGATGATGTCCTCGCCCGCCGCCCCCTGCGGGGCCAACTCGAACACCGCGCGGCCGCCGGCGGCCATGGCGCGCCCGAGACCGAACAGTTCCTCCTCCGCGGCGAAGGTGCCAGGCACCGGCTCACCGTCCATCGCGCGGTGGCCCATCGTGCGCGACGTCGAAAACCCCAGCGCGCCGGCCTCGATCGCCTCGGTGACCAGCCGCGCCATCGCCGCGATGTCGTCGGGCGTGGCCGGCTCGTTGCGGGCGCCCCGCTCGCCCATCGCGTAGGCGCGGATAGCACCGTGGGCAACCTGGCTGCCCACGTCGATCGCGAACTTCTGCTTGCCGACCGCGTCGAGATATTCGGGATAGGTCTCCCAGCCCCAGGTGATGCCCTCGGTGAGCGCGGTGCCGGGGATGTCCTCGACACCCTCCATCAACGCGATCAGCCAGTCCTCGGTGCCGGGCCGTACCGGGGCGAAGCCGACGCCGCAGTTGCCGGTCACGATCGTCGTGACGCCATGACCGCTGGAGGGCTCCAGCAGGCTGTCCCAGCTCACCTGGCCGTCGTAGTGCGTGTGGATATCGACGAACCCCGGGGCCACCACATGCCCTGTCGCGTCGATGGTTTCGGCGGCCGCACCGGCCATCTCGGGGCCGTCGGCGCCGCGCCGGACCACGTCGACGATCACGCCGTCCTTGATGCCGATGTCAGCGCGATAGCGCTCGGTTCCGGTGCCGTCGACGACAGTGCCACCGGTGATCTTCAGGTCGAACATGAGGTTCACTCCTTGTCGCCAGACGCTGTCGACGCGAGGCAGGCAGTATTTCGCTACGCCAAGTAGCGTAACTCCTCACAGTATTCGTCGCGGAGGAGCCAGTCAATGACTCTGTCGCTGATCAGGGCGCACCCGCGAGGCATCAACCCTGCCCCGGAAGATCGGTACGTTGGTAGGTTCTGGAAGTGCTCTTCGCGGCCCTGCGCGACATGCAATGGAAAAAACGGCGCCTGATCATCACCGTCGTCAGCACCGCGCTGATCTTTGGAATGACATTGGTCATGACCGGACTGATGAACGGCTTCCAGGTCGAGGCCCGCGGCACCGTCGATTCCCTGGGCGTCGACGCGTTCGTGGTGAAAAACGGCGCGGCCGGACCGTTCCTGGGGTCGACACCATTCCCCGACGTCGACCAGGCCCGCATTGGAGCTTTGCCCGGCGTCGCGGCCGCAGCCCCGCTGGGCTGCGTGGGGACGATCATGAAGGAGGGCGGGACAACGCGAAACGTCACGGCGTTCGGCGCCCCCGAGCATGGCCCCGGCATGCCGCGAGTCTCGGAGGGTCGGGCGCCGTCGATGCCGGACGAGGTCGCCGCGTCGAGCGTGCTGGGTCTGCACGTCGGCGACACCCTGGAGGTTGGCGCACACGTATTGCGGATCGTCGGCATTGTGCCGAATTCCACTGCGCTGGCGAAGATCCCGAACATCTTCCTCACCACGCAGGGCCTGCAGCAAGTGGCGTACAACGGGCAGCCGATGGTCACGTCGATCGGGGTCGTCGGCACACCCCGACACCTCCCGGACGGCTACCAGATGTATGACCGGACGGGTGCCGTGAAGGACCTGGTACGCCCGTTGCATGTGGCGGTGACTTCGATCTCGATCGTCGCCGTCTTGCTGTGGATCGTGGCGGCGCTGGTCGTCGGATCGGTGGTCTACCTCTCCGCGCTCGAGCGGGTCCGCGACTTTGCGGTGTTCAAGGCGATCGGCACGCGGACGCGATCCATCATGGCGGGGCTGACCTTGCAGGCGCTGGTTGTTGCGTTGCTCGCGGCTGCGGTGGGCGTCGGGCTTGCGCAGGTGATGGCACCACTGTTTCCGATGATCGTCGCGATCCCCGTCGGCGCGTACCTGCTGCTGCCCGCGGTCGCGATCGTGGTCGGCCTGTTGGCCAGCCTGGCCGGGCTGAGGCGCGTGGTGGCCATCGATCCGGCGCTCGCGTTCGGAGGTCCTTAGCGATGGGCGATCTCAGCATTCAGGACCTCGTCGTCGAGTACTACAGCGGCGGATACGCTCTGCGGCCGATCAACGGCTTGAACCTCGATGTGACGGCGGGGTCGTTGGTGATCCTCCTCGGGCCCAGCGGGTGCGGGAAGACGACGCTGCTGTCCTGCCTCGGCGGCATACTGCGGCCAAAATCGGGCGCAATCAAGTTCGACGACGTCGATATCATCACCCTCGACCGCACTGCGCTGGCGGACTATCGGCGCGACAAAGTGGGCATTATCTTCCAGGCGTTCAACCTGGTGCCCAGCCTCACGGCCCTAGAGAACGTAATGGTTCCGATGCGCGAGGCCGGGATGTCGCGCCGGGCCGCGCGTGAGCGCGCCGAGGAACTCCTGACGCGGGTCAACCTTCAAGAGCGAATGAAACACCGTCCGGGCGACCTGAGCGGCGGGCAGCAGCAACGCGTGGCCGTCGCCCGCGCGATCGCGCTGGATCCACCGCTGATCCTCGCCGACGAACCGACCGCGCACCTCGACTTCATTCAGGTGGAAGAGGTGTTGCGGCTGATCCGCGAACTCGCGGACGGGGATCGTATTGTCGTGGTCGCCACCCACGACTCCCGGATCCTGCCGATGGCCGATCGCGTCGTCGAGCTGACGCCCGATTTCCCCGAGACGAACAAGCCACCGGAAACGATAGAGGTCAAGGCCGGCGAGGTGCTGTTCGAGCAGTCGACGATGGGCGAGCTGATCTACTTCGTGACCGACGGTGAATTCGAGCTCGTGCGCGAATTGGCTGACGGCGGTGAGGAATTGGTGAAGGTCTCCGGACCCGGAGACTACTTCGGCGAAATCGGCGTGCTGTTTCACATGCCGCGCGCGGCGACCGCGCGTGCCCGCACCGACGCGACCGTCGTTGGCTACACGGCGCCGGCGTTCCGTCAGCGGCTCGGCGAGGGGGGCATCAGCGACGTGATCAAGCACCGCAAGGTTGCCGCCGAGTGAGTTGGTGCTACAAACAACTCTTCAGTGCCGCAATGGTTTCCAGGTCGTCGAGCGCCGCCACACCGCGCCGCAGGCCTTCCATGGCGATGCCCTCGACCTGCATCCCGCCCATTCCCGCGGTGATCAGCGGGGCCACATAGGCGTAGAGCGCGCCCTGCCGGTAGCGCCGCCACAGCTCGTCGCGGTCGAGGTTCGGTCCGCCGGCCGCCGCCAGGGCGCGTCGGTAGTCGTCGAGCAGGTCCCGCTGGGTCGCCCGGCGGTCGTCCGGGGTCAGGCTGGTGATCAGCGTGTATGCCAGCTCGCGCGAAGGATGGCCGCGCCGCACGGCCTGCCAGTCCAAGAGCCCGGCTTTGCCGCCGTCGAAGTACATGTTGCCGGGGTGCGCGTCGCCGTGCATGACGGTGTGCGGGGGCGTGTCGATCAGGGCGGCGACGGCTCGGTAGTTGTCGGCGATGAAGGTCCCGTTCTCGACGGGGATTTCGGTGCGCCCCGTGAGCCGCTTGATCGACGCGTGCATCAGCGAACCGGTCAACATGGACGTGACGTCGCCCGACGGGGTATATAGCCAGCCCAGCGGGTCGCGGCGGTCGCGCGGGAGGCGGTCCCAAAAGGTGGCGTGCAGATCGGCCAGCAATTCGACGATGAGGCCGGCCTGGTCGGGGGAGAGCGGGTGCAGGGTATCGGGAAATTCGCACGACTCGGCGGGCAGGTCCTCCAGAACCAGCAGGTATCGGCCCGTCCAGCTGTCGAAGGCCGCGCCGTAGGCCTGCGGCACGCCGTGCAGCTGCGGGGCCAGTTCGCTGTAGAAGCGCACCTCGGTGTGTCCGAGGCGGCCGAGTTCGCCCATCAGCCGGGTGGCGGTGGTTTCGGCGGCGACCTTGACGAACACCGACTCGGGGACGTTCTTGCCGGTCAGCACTAGCCGGGCCCGCGACGAGGTCCCCGCGTCGCGGTCGAGCACACGGACCGACTTGACCGTGGTTCCCATCAGTTTGGACAGGACTCCGGCGTCGATGTCAGCGACCGTGCGGGGCAACCCAAGACGGGCGCCCACCACCGCGTCGGCGGTCACCCGGCGGACCCCCTGGCCCAGGTGAGCGGCCAACCCGACGAGGGAAAAAGCTTGTTCCGCGAGGTTTTTCATGTGTATCCGTCCTGGTTCGGGATCCCCGTACCGGCGGGAGGGGTCACTCAACCGGCGCGGGGTCCCGTCAGACAAAAATAACCGAACGTCTGGACATCAGACAATACCCGATTATTGTCTGATCTGTGGCACCAGGGCCCGCACCACGAACTGCTCGACGAATTGGCGTTTGTCGGCGGCCGGCCGATACCGCCACGACGGGCCCAGCAGAAACAGCGTGGTGGTGTGCAACCACTGGACGATCGAGCGAAAGTCCAGGTCGTCGTGGAGGAGTCCCGCCCGCTTCCACCGGTTCAGCAGGGGTTCGTAGTGCCGCAGCAGCAGCTCCACGAATGGTTCCGAGCCCTTCTCGAGGGCCGCGGCCACCGCGGTGCTCTCCGCGGCGAACATCGCCTCGTTCAGCGGATTGCCGGCCACCGACTCGACGCGCGCCAGCACCATCTCCGGCACCGACCGGACCGGATCGTCCGGCGCGGGCAGCGAGCGCACCAGATCACCGAGCGCATTGTCGACCCGCATCAGCATCAGGCCGAGCAACACGTCGTCGCGGCCGGGGAAGTACCGGTACACCGTCGACCGCGACACCCCGGCCTCGTCGGCCACCTCGGCCATCCGGAACTGAGAGTTCCCGCGGCGGACGATGCAACGCCCCGCGGCGTCGAGGATCCGCCTGCGGGCCTCCTCGTCGTCGAGGATCGCGCGGTCGGCGCCCCACCACCGGCTCGGTTCCATGGCGCCGATCGTACGGGATTCGTTGTGCTGCTTCGGTATCTGATGCCGGGCGCAACCGCAGTAGGGCCGGGCGGTGCCGAACCACGTTGCAGCCCAGGCCATTAACGGTCCAGAGAGGGAAATGATGGGCTACTCCGCCGCCGACGAGTCGTTCACCCACCAGCTCCCGACAACCTTCGACCGGGTGCACGACTCCGATCCGACGTGGTCGGACCGGTGTTACTTCTTCGCCGCGTCACCGGACGGCACCATGCTGTTGGCCAGCGGCTACGGCAACAACCCGAACACCGGAACCGCGCTGGGATACGTCAAGGTCAGCCTCGCCGACGGCCGGCACTGGGATCTCCTGTCGGGCCGGCCCGTGACCGGCGCCGACCGCGACGACCTGCGCGCCGGCCCGATGAGCTGGACCTGCGTCGAGCCGCTGAAGAAGTGGAGACTCGACGTCGAACCCAACATGTCCGGCGTCGAGTGGGAGCTCTACTACGAGCCCACCGCCCCGATGTGGGAGCTGCTGCCGATGCAGGTGCGCGACCCGGCCGGCCAGATGCTGGCCGACATTTATCACATGAAGGAACCCGGGCGATGGAGCGGCTGGGTCACGATCGACGGCGAGCGCATCAGCGTGGACGGCTTCCACGGCGGCCGCGACCGCACGTTCGGCGTGCGCGTCTCGGACAAGATCGACTTCTGGCTGTGGCTCGATGCCGGATTCGACGACCGCGCCATCGAAGCCTGGGTCATCGAATCTTCCGATGGCTCAGTTAATTACGTTGATGGCGGGATCACGCACGCCGACGGGACGCTGTCGAAGCGATTCGTCAAGATCGAGCACGACGTGCAGTTCGACGGCAACAGCAAGCGGCCCGCCCGCGCCACACTGGTCTTCACCGACGAGGACGGCAAGGCCTACCGCGTCTTCGCCGACGCCGCCCATCAGGAAGTCAACGCCTACTACGGGCTACCGATGGCGCACTGCCAGTACGAGGATCTGGGCGCCGGCGCGTACTTCATCCATTTCCTCTGGGACAGCGCCGATCCCGAGCAACTCGCCGAGACCGAGAGCAAATCGATGGCGCTGGACCAGCTGATGCGGTTCGAGATGGACGGCGACATCGGTTGGGGCGTCTTCGAATTGCTGCTTGGCGGGCAGGGCTACCGCCGCTATCCGAACTGGACCGCGATGGACATGTCGGCGTTCACCCAGGACAAGACCCCCGTCGACCGGCTGCCCGCGGAAGACGATCGAGTCCGCCAATGACGCTGGACGCCAAACTGGAACAGCGGTTGACGGCCTGGCTGCGCGCGCGGGTCCCCGACGCCGACGACGTCCGAATCGACGGGCCGGACCGGGTGGACTTCGGGCATTCGGCCGAGATGATGATGCTGAGCGTCGTCACCCGCCGCGGCGACCGGGACGCCCGTCAAGACGCGGTGCTGCGTCTGCGGCCTAAACCACCTGCGCTGCTCGAGCCCTACGACCTCGCGCGCCAGTTCGCGATCCTGCGGGCCTTGGCGGACTCCGCGGTCCGTGTTCCGCGCGCGCTGTGGCTCGAAGAAACCGGCGACGTGCTCGGACGACCCTTCTTCGTGATGGAACGGGCGGCCGGGCAGGTGTATGAAATGGAGGCGCCGGCCGGTGTCGCGGACTCGACCGTGGTGCGGATGTGTCAGAGCCTGGTCGAACAACTCGCGGCGATCCACACCGTCGACCTAGCGCAGACCGGGCTCGACGCACTCGACGACGGTGGCGATCATCTCGACCGCGAACTCGACCACTGGGCGGCGGAGATGAACCGGGTCAAGCGCGACCGCCTGCCCGCCCTGGAGCGGCTCCAGCAGGCGCTGCGTGCCGACCAGCCCGAGCCATGCCCGAAGGTCGCGTTGGTGCACGGCGACGCCAAACCGGGCAACTTCGCGTTCTCCGGCGGCGAGGTCAGCGCGGTGTTCGACTGGGAGATGACGACCGTCGGCGATCCGCTGACCGACATCGGCTGGCTCGAGATGTTGTGGATGCAGCCCGTCGGCCTCAATACCCACCCCGCCGCGCTGCCCATCGACGCGCTGCTCGCGCATTACGAGTCGGCCAGCGGAATCACGGTCCGCAACCGCGCCTGGTACCGCGCGTTCAACGCCTACAAGATGGCCGTCATCTGCCTGATCGGCGCGATGCTGATCGAGGATGGCCACAGCGACGACCAAAAACTCGCGCTCGCCGCCTACGGCACCTCGCTTTTGACCAAGGCCGGCCTCACCGAGCTGGGCATCGACGAATCTCTCGACGACGGTCCCGTCCTGCCGCGCGACGAGCGCATCCAGCGGGTCCTGGCGCCCGCTACATAGCGCGGGTCAGGCTTGCCCCGACTGGCTTGAACTGTCGGCGACGCGGCACAGCGCGCTGTCGAGCGTGCTGTACAGCGACAACACGTTGTCCAGCCCCATCAGCTTGATCGGCCGGCTGGTGGCCGGCCCATTCGCGACGACCGCGAATCGAGTGGGCGGCGCGACGTCGGCCTGCGCGGACACCAGGACGGTCATCCCCGCCGAGGCTAAAAAATCCACTTTCGACAGGTCAACGACGAGCCCGGCGGGTCCGGTGGCCAGCTCGGTGTGTATCGCCTCGGCGAGTTGCGGCGCGCTGAGCATGTCGACTTCGCCCGAGACGGTCAGCACGACCGTCTGGTCTACCTGGCGTTTTCCCACCTCGAAGGCGATCGGATCGGCCGAATCGCCGGATTGTTCGGTCATGGTTTATCACTCACATTCGCCCGTGCGGGCCCGAGAAATCAACAGCTATTGCCAAGCCGGGGCTGTTGACTCAACCCGCGTAGCACGCTTTGCCGAGGAGAAACCTCATCGATCCTGCGCCGCTAGGCGGAGGCGCAGCCGCACGTGATCATTAGATCTTAAGCCACGGGCAAACGACGTCGCCGCTCTGGTGTCCGGCGATGTCTTGGCAACATTCGTTGTCAGTAGGCGAGCAGTGAACGAAATCCGGCGACCCGACGTGGTCGCAATGTGCGCGATGGGAACCGCCAGTGTTGCGCACGGCAGCCCCAGGTGGATGAATTGCGTTCACCGAGTGTCGTTCCCAGGCTGCGCGGCTTGGCCCGGAAATGCGGGAAAGGACGGTGGGTATGGAGGCCGGTGGTCAGGATGGCGCCCCGGACGACGACGGAGACGTCACCAAGCCCGAACAGCCGCGCCGCCTCGCGCTGAATCGGCGGACCGCGTTGCTCGGCATGGGCGCCGTCGCCGGTTTCGCTGCGGTCGACGTGGGCGGTTTTGCCTATGCCGGCGGCTGGCTGCGGCCGGACACGCTCACTCCGCCCCGGTTCGCCGATCGTTTCGAACACATCTACGGCCGCCACGACGGGTTTCGGCGAAACCATGCCAAAGGACTCAGCGCCACCGGGTCTTTCGCGAGCAACGGGGCGGGCGCGGCCATCTGCCGGGCCGCGGTCTTCCGGCCCGGCACGGTTCCCGTCGTCGGCCGGTTTTCCCTCGGCGGTGGCCTGCCGGATCAGACCGACAAGCCCGACACCGTCCGCGGCCTCGGGCTGCTGTTCGAGGCCGGCGGCCAGCAGTGGCGCACGGCGATGGTCAACGTTCCCGTCTTCACCGACAGCACCCCGCAGGGGTTTTACGACCGGCTGCTCGCGTCCAAGCCGCTGCCCGACACCGGCAAGCCCGACCCGCAGAAGATGGCCGCATTCCTCGATCGCCATCCCGAAACCGTCGCCGCGATGAAAATCATCAAGCAGTCGCCGCCCAGCGCGGGCTTCGCGGACAGCACGTTTTACGGGCTGAACGCTTTCTGGTTCACCAACGGCGCCGGCGCCACCGTTCCGGTGCGTTGGTCGGTGGTGCCGCAGGACGCCGGCGGGGGCGGTGGCGCGCCGCCGCCGCACGGCAAGGACTACCTGTTCGACGACCTCATCCGCGCGGTGGCGCAGCGGCCGCTCAGGTGGCGGCTGATCCTCACGGTCGGCGAGCCCGGCGATCCGACTCACGACGCCACCAAGCCATGGCCGCAGTCGCGGCGGACCATCGACGCCGGCACCATCACCATCGCCGCGGTGCAGACAGAGGAAGCGGGCAACGCGCGCGATATCAACTTCGACCCCCTGGTGCTGCCCGACGGCATCACCGCATCCGACGACCCGCTGCCCCCGGCCAGGTCGGCCGTCTACGCCCGCTCCTTCACGCGCCGCGCCGAGGAGCCCAAGTCGCCCAGCGAGGTCAACGTGGCCAAGGTGCTGTCATGACGGGCACCGCAAGCGAAACCACCAGCGCGCCAGCCCGTTTCGCCCTTCCCTCCCGGATCCTGCACTGGCTGATGGCGCCGATGGTCATCGTCCAGCTGCTGATCGGGGTGACCATGATCGCTTCGCTGAGCTACTACCCGCTGCTGCTGGCGATCCATCGCCCGCTGGGCGTGTTGATCCTGGTCTTCGCCGTGGTGCGGCTGGCCAATCGGGTCACCCACCGGCTGCCCCCGTTCCTGGCCACCATGGGGCCCGTCGAACGCCGCATCGCGTCGGGGTCGGAGTACCTGCTCTACGCGCTGCTGCTCGTCCAGCCGCTGATCGGGTGGGCCATGTTGTCGGCGGCGCGGTTCCCGATCACCCTGGCCGGGCCGCTGCGCCTGCCCGGGATCGCGCCGCACAACCTCGATCTCTACGCCGTGCTTCGGCAGGCCCACAACGTCTTCGCCCTCCTGCTCTTCCTGACGTTCACAGCCCACGTCTGCGCGGTGTTGTTTCACACGCTGGTGTTGCGCGACGGGCTCCTCGATCGCATGGCGCTGTGGCCCACCAAACGCCGAGTCCCACAGCAGGACGACACCATGGCGTGACGGCCGTGCCGTGCGAATATGACCGACGTGGCGTACGAGAAGGACCTGACCGGCCTGGTGGTCATCGACCCGTACAACGACTTCATCTCCGAGGGCGGCAAGGTGTGGGATCGCCTGAAGGGTGTCGCGGAGGCCAACCAGTGCGTTCCGCACATGCGACAAGTCCTCGATGCCGCACGGGCCGCCGACATCCGCGTCTTCTATGCGCTGCACCACCGGTACCGGCCGGGCGACTACGAGACATGGAAGTACATCGCGCCGATCCAGCGGGCCGCGTGGTCGCGCAAGACCTTCGAATACGGAAGCTGGGGCGGTGAGCTGCACCCCGGGTTCGAGCCGCGGCCGGGCGACATTGTGGCCCAAGAGCATTGGTGTTCGAGTGGTTTCGCCAACACCGACCTCGACCTGCTGCTGAAGAGGCACGGCATCCGTCGGCTCATCATGATGGGACTGATCGCGCACACCTGCCTCGAGGCCACCGTCCGGTACGGCGCCGAACTCGGCTACGAGGTCACGGTGGTCAAGGACGCGACCGCGAGCTATTCGGACACCGAGATGCACGCCGCGCTCGAGGTCAATATCCCGAACTACGCCAGCGCCCTCCTCACCGCGGACGAAGTCGTCGACGCACTGAAGTAACGGCGGTGACGACCTGCCTGCTCGCGCCCCGATCGGACGAATATGATCGGCACCCGACAGTGCCACGAGGGAGTGGGGAAGTTCCATGCCGAACCAGCAGCAAGCCGACCGGATGACGTCGGGCAGGGGGTTCATTGCAGCGCTCGACCAGAGCGGCGGCTCGACGCCCAAGGCGCTGCGTTTATACGGAATTCAAGAGGACGCGTATTCCTCCGAGGAGGAGATGTTCGACCTCATCCACCAGATGCGTTCGCGGATCATCACCTCCCCGGCGTTCAACGGCGACCGGGTGCTGGCGGCGATCCTGTTCGAACAGACCATGGACCGCGACATCGAGGGTGTGCCGTCGACCACGTACCTCTGGGAGACCAAGGGCGTGGTGCCGATCCTGAAGATCGACAAGGGCCTGGCCGAGGCGTCCGACGACGTGCAGCTGATGAAGCCGATGCCGGGACTCGACGAGCTGCTGGAGCGGGCCGTGAGCAAGGGCGTCTTCGGCACCAAGGAACGGTCGGTGATCGGCGGGGCCAACGCGGCGGGCATCGCCGCGATCGTCGCCCAGCAGTTCGAGGTCGGCCACCAGGTGCTGTCGCACGGGCTGGTGCCCATCCTCGAGCCCGAGGTCACCATCTCGATACCGGACAAGGCCGAGGCCGAGGGCATCCTGCGTGACGAAATCACCAAAGAGCTCGAAACCGTGCCCGACGGGCAGCGGGTGATGATCAAGCTGAGCCTGCCGACCGAGGTCAACTTCTACCGTCCCCTGATCGAACACCCGAAGGTGATGCGGGTGGTGGCGCTGTCCGGAGGCTACTCCCGCGAGGAGGCCAACGAGCTGCTGGCGAAGAACGCCGGACTGATCGCCAGCTTCAGCCGTGCGCTGACCGAGGGGCTTTCGGCCGACCAGTCCGACGAGCAGTTCAACGCGACGCTGGACAAGTCGATCCAGTCGATCTACGACGCGTCCGTCGCCGGCTGAGCGCCGGTTCCGTAACGCGCCCTCAGTAGCGGTGGTTGGCCATGGGCGGCCCGCCCTGGCCGGCGTCGCCGTCGTCCGACACCAGCGCGGGCACCATTTCGCTGGTCACCAGCCCCTCGTGCTGAGTGAGTTCGTCGACGACGTCGAAGCATTCCGCGATGTTGGCCGGGGTGTCGATGACGATGGTGACCGCCGGGACGCGACGCCGCAGCGAAAGCAGCTTGTCGCCGTGCGGGCGATGGTCGCCGTGGTAACCCCAGATGCCCCGCACCACGGTCGCGCCGTCCGGCGATTCGCGCTGACGAAGCCGCTGGACGATGGCGCGATGAATCGGCACACCGTCATGCAGCGCCGATTCGGAGGTATAGACCATGAGCTTCTGCCACAGGGGCAGGCCGTGCTCGTCAACCCCCGGCAGGGCGTGGGGGCGTTCCAGTAATTCGCCGTCGCGCTTGCACACGCGGACCCGTTCGACCGTCAGCATGGGCCGGCGGAGCAGCTCGCCGAGCTCCGGCAGCACGCGCGCGATGCGATCGCCGGACCCGACCGCGACGATCATCATCGGGACGTCGGCGTTGCGACCGAAAAAGCGCGCGCGTTGCCGCTGTCCGTGGATGAGGCCGTCGACGCCCAGGAATACCGATGCGCCGGCGATGCGGCGCCGATGCAGCAAGTCGCAGGTCGCGACATAGGCCGGCATCGCGTGGACGCGTTCCTTGCGGCCGAGGTAGATCGTCAGCTTCACGGCCTCGCGCAAATCGTCGGGAAGCTCCGGGAGCTCGACGTCGTCGCGTAGCAGCCGCGCGCGCTCCAGAGTGACCAGGCCACGCTGTTTGATCGCCAGCACCGGGTCGATCAGCGCCTCGATGGTTTTGCGGGTGTCCACGGCGATGATCACCACCGGCGGGTCCTCGGACAACGTCAGCGACTCGTCGGTTCTGAGGTGGCGGCCCGTCCCGAATCCGCCGATGCCGCGCAGCACGACGCTATTGGCGACGCGGTGCTGCTGGTAGAGATCGAGCAGGACGTCGGAAACGAAGCCCTCGCCCGTCCGTCGGCGCTCCGCCAGATAGGCACTGAGCTTGAGACAGTCCTCGTCCACGCTCGCTCCCGTCGCCTTGCGGGATTTTACCCAGCGGATCCGGCGTCGCCCGGTTTGGGGACCAATTCCTCTGCTGCGGCGTGGTGACGGCCGATAAATTGGTGTGTGACTTGATGATTCGCGACATCGCCGTTACGCGGACGTTAACACCATGTGGCCGCAAAACCACGAAGGAGTCGTCGTGCCCAGTGAGCGCATGGCCGCGGATGATGATGTGCGGCGGTTGGTGGGTTTGCTCGACCGGGTCGACGGGTTGTTGACCAGCTTGTCCGAGGCCGAGCGCTCGTGGGCGGAATGGCTGAGCGGCGTCGCGCCCGAGCATCGGTCGAGCGCGCGAAATCTGGTCCATTACTGGGCGATTCGCCAGGCCGATTTGCGGGAGCTGCAGACGGAGCTTGCGGAGTTCGGGCTTTCATCGCTGGGCCGCAGCGAATCGCACGTTCAGGCCACGCTTTCGGCGGTGCGCTCGGCCATCTCGGCCATCGTGGAGGGAAGGTGGGAGCCGCCGCCCGCAACGGTGGTGCCCATCGGGCGGGGCCCCGAGATTTTGCGGCAGCACACGGTGGAGCTGCTCGGCCCGCGTCCGCCGCACCGCGCGACCCGCATCATGGTCACGTTGCCGACGGCGGCCGCGACCGACGCCGACCTGGTGCGCGGGCTGGTGCGGCGCGGCATGAACATCGCAAGGATCAACTGCGCGCACGACGACGCGGCGGCGTGGCGCGCGATGGTGCACCACGTCCGGGACGCGGCCGCCCGCGCGGGCGAATCCTGCCTGGTGGCAATGGATCTGGCGGGCCCAAAGCTGCGTACCGGTCCGCTGGAGCCGGGACCTCGTGTCACGAAACTGCGTCCGCAAAGAAACGCCCTCGGTGAGGTCGTCGCCCCCGCGCGTGCGTGGCTGACGTCGACCGAGGAACCGGCCGACCCGCCGCAACCAGGCATGGCGGTGATCACGGTGCCGCGACGGTGGCTGACCAACCGCGGCGGCGGCGACGTGCTGGTTCTGCGGGACGCCCGCGGATCCAGACGCCGGCTCGCGCTCGAGGCCGTCGACGCCGCGGGCGGTTTCGTGATGACCGCGCAGCAGACCACCTACCTGGCCACCGGCACGGTTCTGCGCGCCGGAGGCGGGGGAAAGCCCGCCGAAGTGGGTCCGCTCCCGGCGAAGGAACAGAGCTTGGTGTTGCGCGCGGGAGACCTGCTACAGCTGACCCGCGACTGTTCACCGGCCCGGGTGGACGCCGATCAACCGCGCATCGGCTGCACGTTGCCCGAGGCGTTCGAGCACGCCCGCCCCGGGGACGCGATCCACTTCGACGACGGCAGGATCGGCGGGCGGGTGGTGTCCGTCGACCGCGACACGATCACCGTGCGCATCGACCATCCGGAAGAGGGCGAGGCTCGCCTGAAGGCCGCGAAGGGCATCAACATGCCCGACACCGACCTGCCGATCTCGGCGATCACCGACCGCGATGTCGCCGACCTCGCCGCCGTGGTCGAGCTGGCGGACCTGGTGGACATGTCCTTCGTTCGCAGCCCGGCGGATGTCGAGCGCCTGCTGGACGAGCTCGATCGCCTCGGTGGCGATCACCTGGGCATCGTGCTCAAGGTCG
Source organism: Mycobacterium sp. NGS54 (assembly GCF_059812465.1). Taxonomy (NCBI): domain Bacteria; kingdom Bacillati; phylum Actinomycetota; class Actinomycetes; order Mycobacteriales; family Mycobacteriaceae; genus Mycobacterium; species Mycobacterium sp. NGS54. The sequence continues at coordinate 489,256 of NZ_JCALCS010000007.1, forward strand.
AAACTCGGCGCGCCTTCGAGCACCTGCCGCAGCTGTTGCTCACCGCGATGCGCCGGTCGCGGGTCGGGGTGATGATCGCGCGGGGCGACCTGGCGGTCGAGTGCGGGTACGAGCGGATGGCCGAGCTGCAAGAGGAAATCCTGTGGTTGTGCGAGGCCGCGCACCTGCCGGTGATCTGGGCGACGCAGGTGCTCGAACAGCTCGCCAAGACGGGCCTGCCGTCGCGCGCCGAGATCAGCGATGCGGCGATGAGCGAGCGGGCCGAATGCGTGATGCTGAACAAGGGCCCCTACCTGCCCGAGGCGGTCACGGTGCTCGACAACATCATGCGCAGAATGGCCGAGCACTACTACAAGAAGAACGCGTTGTTGCGCCCCCTGCACTCCTGGTCAGCTGCGAGTTCCGAGCGCCTCGACGATGATCCGGGTGGTGCGCTCAGCTCGGCGTCGTGAGTATTGTTGCGCCCCAGACAGTATCGGGTACACCACGCCACCGACGATCGCGTCCGCCGCCGACTCGGCGGCCGCCGCGTCGATGCCGTCGGCGACCAGCCGGGCCCGCACGCTCTCGTGCAACGGCACACTGAACCCGGCGCGCAGTTTGACGGCGGTGTCCTCGTGCTCCATGCCGGCGACGGTCAGGATGCGCAACATGGCCGACCCGCGCGCCGTCGTCAGGCTCGCGACGAGCCTGCCCACCCAGCGCACCAGGTCGGCGGACAGGTCATCGGTGTGGTCCACCGACGCCAGAATCTTGTCCGCGTCCTCGAGCATGACGTCAGCGACCAGCGCCGGACGCGTGGGCCACCAGCGGTAGATGGTCTGTTTTCCTACGCCCGCCCGGGCGGCGACCGCCTCGATGGTCAAGCCGTCGAATCCGCGCTCGAGAAGCAGCTCCCGGGTCGCGGTGACGATGGCCGTGCGCGATTTCTCGCTGCGGCGCCTCGGGTAGCTCGCCTGGGTGAGATCGGTTGGCATCTCAGTGATCCTCATCTCCCCAGGTCTCTTCGGTCGTCCGCCGGTTTGGGCCGGCTTTACATATCCTGACCCGCCCCGTAGTCTGCCACAAGACGAGACGGTTCGTCTTGTAAGGGAAAGGCAGCGGTCTTCGATGGCGTGTCGTCTCAGCCGCGCGGGGTCGCGGTCATGACGCTGGGACTGACCCCGGAGCAGCAGGACCTCAGCGACGCCGTCGCCCAGTTCGCCAGCCGGCACGCCCCGATCGCCGCGACCCGCGAGGCCTTCGACGACCTGGCCGCGGGGCGCCTTCCGGGATGGTGGGACGCGCTGGTTGCCAACGGCTTTCACGCGGTGCACCTGCCCGAGCGACTCGGCGGCCAGGGTGGACGGCTGATCGACGCGGCGTGTGTGCTGGAATCGTCCGGCAAGGCGTTGCTGCCCGGCCCGCTGCTGCCCACGGTGACCGCGGGAGCCGTTGCGCTGCTGGCCGAATCGGACCCGACCGCGGAATCGCTGCTGCGCGACCTCGCGTCCGGCCTGCCCGCCGCGGTCGTCCTGCCCGCCGGCGGCGACTTCCGGGCGCGCGCCGACGGCGAGCGCTGGTCGATCAGCGGCGCGTCGGGCGTCACCGCGGGCGTGTGTTCGGCGCGGGTGGTCCTGGTCTGCGCTCGGACCGGGGACGGCGAGGACGTCTGGGTGCTGGTGGACACCGAAAAGCCCACGGCGACGGTCGAATCGATGCACGGCACCGACCTGGTCGCCGATGTCGGGATCCTGCGGCTGAGCGAGTACGACGCCGCCGAGTCCGACCTGCTGAGCGGGATCGATGCCGATCGCGCGGAGTGCGTCGCCGTCGGACTGGTGGCCAGCGTGATGGCCGGTATCGCGCAGTGGTGTGTCGACGCGGTCACCGCGCATCTGCGCATCCGCGAGCAGTTCGGCAAGGTGATCGGCACCTTTCAGGCGCTGCAGCACAGCGCGGCAATGCTGCTCGTCAACACGGAGTTGGCGACCGCCGCGGCCTGGGACGCGGTCCGCGCCGTGGATGAGCCGCTCGACCAGCACCGCCTCGCCGCGGGCGGGGCGGCGACTATCGCCGTCTCGCCGATCCCGGACCTGGTGCTCGACGCGCTGACGATGCTCGGCGCCATCGGCTTCACCTGGGAACACGACGTGCACCTGTACTGGCGGCGGGCCATCAGCCTGGCGGGATCGATCGGTCCGGCGAATCGCTGGGCGCGACGGCTGGGGGAGCTCACCTGCACCCAGACGCGCGACATGTCGGTCAATCTGGGTGACGCGGAATCCGAATTTCGTTCCTGGGTCGCCGAAACCCTCGACGCGGCAATGCAGTTGCGCAACGACACGCCCGCACCGCACGGCGACTACCCGGACCAGGCCTCTGGGCCGCAGCGCACGTTGCTCGCGGACGCCGGACTGATGGCGCCGCACTGGCCCGCGCCATGGGGTGTCGGTGCGGGTCCGCTCAAGCAGCTCATCATCGACGAGGAATTCGCCAAGCGGCCCGGTTTGGTGCGGCCATCGCTGAACATCGCCGAGTGGATCCTGCCCTCGGTGCTGACCGCCGCGTCAAAAGGCCTGCAGGAGAAGCTGATCCCGGCGACCCAGCGCGGCGAGATCCATTGGTGCCAGCTGTTCAGCGAGCCGGGTGCGGGCTCCGACCTCGCGTCGCTGGCCACCCGGGCGACCAAGGTCGACGGCGGCTGGCGGATCAACGGCCACAAGATCTGGACCTCGCTGGCGCAGTATGCCGACCTGGGCGCGTTGCTGGCGCGCACCGATCCCGAAGCCAGCAAGCATCGCGGCATCGGTTACTTCATCGTCGACATGCGATCGCCCGGAGTCGAAATCCAGCCCATCAAGACGGCGACCGGGCAGGCGCACTTCAACGAGGTGTTCCTCAATGACGTGTTCGTTCCCGACGAGATGCTGCTGGGCGGTCCCGCCGACGGCTGGAGCCTGGCGATCGCCACGATGGCCGAAGAGCGCTCGGCCATCAGTGGATACGTCAAGTTCGACCGGGCCGTCGCGCTCCGCCGCCTCGCCGGACAACCCGGACCGGATCGCGACGACGCGCTGCGTGGCCTCGGCGAGTTGGACGCCTATACCAACGCCATCCGGGCGCTCGGCGTGCGGGAAACCATCCGGCTGCTCGACGGGCAGGCGTCCGGTCCGGCGTCGAGCATCGCCAAGGTGGCGATGAACGTGCTGCTGCGCCGCACCTTCGAGGCCACGCTGCGATTGACCGGACAGGTGGCGATGGTCGCCGACGCCGACGCCGCGGTCGTGGAACCCTACCTTCACCTGCCCGCCGAACTGCTCGGCGGCGGCACCAGAGAGATCCAGCTGAACATCATCGCCCAGATGATCCTCGGCCTGCCCCGAAAATAGGACACCACATGGGATTACGTGGAGAAGCCGCGATCGTCGGCTACGTCGAACTTCCACCCGAGCGCATGGCCAAGGCCTCGCCGGCGCCGTTCGTCCTCGAGCAATGGGCCGAACTGTCCGCGGCCGCGCTCGAGGACGCCGGGCTGCCGGGGGAGGTCGTCAATGGAATCGTGGCGTCGCACCTGGCCGAATCCGAGATCTTTGTGCCCTCGACCATCGCCGAATACCTCGGGATAGGAGCGCGATTCGCCGAGCTGGTGGACCTGGGGGGCGCCAGCGCCGCGGCCATGGTGTGGCGCGCCGCCGCGGTGATCGAACTCGGCATCTGTGACGCGGTCCTGTGCGCGCTGCCCGCCCGATACATCACGCCGACGTCCAAGAAGAAGCCGCGGCGCCTGGTGGACGCGATGTTCTTCGGCTCGTCGAGCAACCAATACGGCTCTCCACAGGCGGAATTCGAGATCCCGTACGGCAACCTCGGCCAGAACGGCCCGTACGGCCAGGTTGCCACGCGCTACGGGGCGGTCTACGGCTACGACGAGCGGGCGATGGCCAAGATCGTCGTCGACCAGCGGGTCAACGCCAACCACACCGACGGCGCGATCTGGAAGGACAAGCCGCTCACCGTGGAGGACGTCCTGGCCAGCCCGGTGATCGCCGACCCGCTGCACATGCTGGAGATCGTGATGCCCTGCGTCGGGGGCGCCGCCGTCGTCGTGGCGAACGCCGACCTTGCCCGGCGCGCGCGTCATCGACCGGTGTGGGTCAAGGGATTCGGCGAACATGTGCCGTTCAAGACACCCACCTACGCCAAGGACCTGCTGCACACCCCGATCGCGGAGGCCGCCGACACCGCCTTCGCGATGGCCGACCTGGGCCGCGAGCAGATGGACATGGTGTCGATCTACGACTGCTACACCATCACCGTCCTGCTTTCGCTGGAGGACGCGGGCTTCTGCGAGAAGGGCAAGGGGATGGAGTTCGTCGCCAGCCACGACCTGACTTTTCGCGGCGACTTCCCGCTCAACACCGCGGGCGGCCAATTGGGCTTCGGCCAGGCGGGTTTGGCGGGCGGAATGCACCACGTGTGCGACGCAGCCCGCCAGATCATGGGTCGCGCCGGCGCGGCTCAGGTCGCCGACTGCAACCGCGCGTTCGTGTCCGGCAACGGCGGAATCCTGTCCGAGCAGACGACGCTCGTCCTGCAGGGAGACTGACGATGAACTTCGAGCGGCCGATGCCCGTCAAAACCCCTACCACCGCGCCGTTTTGGGATGCGCTGGCGCAGCACCGCGTCGTCATCCAGTACTCGCCGTCCTCGCAGAGCTATGTGTTCTATCCGCGGGTGCGTGCCCCGCACACCCTGGCGGACGACCTGGAGTGGCGCGAGATATCCGGAATGGGGACGCTGTACTCGTTCACCGTGGCTCGCCGGCCGGTCGGCCCGCATTTCGCCGACGCGGTGCCGCAGCTGCTGGCCATCGTCGAATGGGACGAGGGGCCAAGGTTTTCCACCGAGATGGTCAACGTCGACCCGGCGGACTTGAGGGTCGGGATGCGGGTGCGCCCGGTATTCTGCGATTATCCCGAGCACGAGGTCACGATGCTGCGTTACGAGCCGGCCGAGTAGCGCGTCGTGGTGGCGGCGACGCTCCGGATCAGCTGCGCAGCCGATCGCGCATCCACGCGAGCCCCCCGGTGATGTCGTACGGGGAGTAATGGGGATTGGGGCTGTCGCCGAGGAACGCGACGCCGCTGATGATGGCCATCATGATTGCCAAGACCCCTGGAACCGGTTCTCCGAACAGAGTGGCGATCTGCGCGGCGATCGAGAACGGGTTGGAGAAGAAGTCGGAGCGGGCCACCGCCTGGTATACCGCGGACTTCACCTCACTCGACTTGTCGTCGGTGTTCTCGGCGAAGATGTCGCCCTCGCGGTACACGTCGACCCAGAAGTCGGGCTTGTCCGGGCAGCCGGGCAGCCCGAACCGCCGGAGCGGGTCGAGTCCATGGCTGCCGGGCTTGGTAATCCAGGGCCGCGCCCAGTCCGCGATGCTATCGGTCTGCCGGCCTGGATTACCGTAAGCCAGAACACCTTTGAGATCGGGGGTCCGCCAGGCCAGCGGCTTTCCGGGGGCCAGGTAGTCGAAGTAGAAGTCGCAGATGATGATGCCCCCTTGGGAGAACCCACCCAGCGACCAGGGCGTGCCCTTGGGGAATGGGACCAGGTTGTCCATCACCTCCGAGCCGATGAGCCGGGCCAGCTCGTTGACACCGCTGGCGTTGTCGAACGGAATCGGGCCGTTGTTGTAGCCGATCGGCTGGTGGTGGCAGAGCCCTTCGGCTTCCAGTTGCCTACCGGTGTCGGCTACCGGCCCGGCGAACATGTTCGAGCTATGCCCCTCGACAGTGAACATGACGGGCCGCAGCCCCGGCGCCGGCGGCACGTATCCGACGCGGCTTGCCGTCGTCGCGTCGAATTCCCCCGTCTGTGGCAGGCCTAGGCGGCGCTGCATTTCCTTGACCGCGGCGACTTCGTCTTTCCCGTAGTAGCCGTCTTCCGGTGGCGCGTAGGCGCGGTACTCGCGCATGAACCAGGCCTGCCAGTATTCGATTTCCGGGCCGTGCGACCCGGGCTGGTAGGGAAGTGGCATTTTGGTGTACCTCCTTGGGAAACCGGGCAGTCGAAATCTCTTACCGCTCCTTCGGAGTGGTCTTCCGCGGCGCCACCTTGGTGGCGGTTGCAGAGTTCTTACGCGCCCGTGCCTTCGCCGCGGGCGCGGCTGCCTTCGACGCCGTCGCCTTTCCGTTCGGAGGAATCACTATGCGGGGCGCCGCCGCCTTGACGGGCGCAGGCGGTTTGGCGAGCAGGGCGTCCAAGGCCGGCTTGTACTTGGCCAAGTAGTCGACGACCGTCAACGTGCCCAGTTGGGGCCAGCCGTGTCCGTAGCCGTCCGAGCCCACGGGCCCAGCCAGCTGCTCGTAGATGAGCCGTTGGTAGTCGGGCGGCACGGTAGGTATCACCAACGGCGACGGGGTCACCGGCATGGCGTCGCCGACCCCGAGGACCGAGGCCAACTGGGACGGCGAGAGGCCGTCGGCACTGTTCATGTCGCAGTTACCGAAGGGCGGTACCCCTTCGGGGAGTCCGTCTCCGTACCCCTGACCGTCGGTGTACTGGTGCGCGACCTTGAATACGGCCGGGTCATTGGGATTGGAGCCGTACCCGGCGATGATCATCGGCACGTGCTCCGGCCTGGTCTGCCACATCTGGCGCATGTCGTTGAGGTTGCAGTACCCGATAACGCGGCGCGCGTCGCCGAGCCACTTGGCCAGCCCGTAGTACATGCCGTTGACCGCGGCGCTTTGGTCGCAGCCGGGGTTTCCGTCTCCGCACTCGACGTCAATCATGGCGACCATCTTGGGGTGCGGTCCGCCGTTGGAGTTGACCTGATCCTGGAAGGTCGCCAGGGTTGCCTGCCAGTCGGGGCGCCAGTAGGCGTAGACGATGAAGCCTTTGAGCTTGCCGCTGTCGGCGGCCTTCTTGCACCAGCCGTAGTTTTGGGCGAAGTTGTTGTCACGGTGTGTTCCGTCGTTGGCCCTGATGGACAGCCAGCGATAGGGCCAGTCGACGCCGTCCTGGTTGTACGTCGCATTGGTGTAGGCGTCGGTCACCGGCACCTGATGCTCGGACACGTCGGCGAACAAGGTGTCCCGTGGCTCGTCACGCGGCGCGGCAGCGGTTCCGCTGGGCTGGTGAGGAATCGGCGTGCCGTCCTCGACGATCGGGCCGGGGACGAACCACCAGTCGTTGGCGTAGGGGTTGTCCACCGCCATCGCCTGGTCGCGCAGCACGGTTCCGTTGTCGCCGTTGGTTTCCACGCGTAGATCGCCGATCTGGCACCACATGTGGGAGTTCATCCCACCGCCGGGTCCGTGGTGCAAGGCGATTTTGATTGCCGCGTCGGCGGGGAACAGGCTGGGGTTTCCTACCTGGATGGTGTGAAATGGGCCGTCAAGTGGATTGGCTTGGCCGCCGTGGGACGGCGCGCGCCAGTTCTCCGTGCAGAGGCCGTGGCGAGACCACTCCATTGCGGTGCCGTTGATGCCACCGTCGAGTTCGTCGACGACGCACCCCGAGCAGTCGGTGCCCTTGTTGCGGTCAAAGGGGTCCCAGTTCCCGCCGTAGTCGTACGGGTTACCCGCGCGGTCGATGGCGATCTGCTGTCCGAAGGAAATGGTCTTGCGTTGCACCGGCATTCGTCAGCCCTCCGTGGAGTAAATGTGTGGTTGCGGTGTGGTACGTGGAAGCGATGTGACGTCGGGATTCACGCGGTTGGCTGGGCCAACAGCGAGTCGGCCTGCGCGCGCCGCCGCCGGGTGCGGGCAAACTTGCCCGACTTCATTTCCTTGCGCCAGTCCGGAAACTCGTCGCCGTACTTTTGGTGCTCGGCCCCGGCGGACTCGTAGACGACGTAGCCGCCCTTGAGGATGCTGAACGGGGCGCGCAACTTCCCCAGCTTGTCGTATCGCGCGGTGGCGTGATTGGACAGCGGGTCGAACCATGCCGGTGTCACGAAGTTCGACACCGAGACGCCGTCGACGTCGTAGGTCGGGGCCTCCACCGGGTCGCACACCTCGAAGCTGTAGGCCTTCCCGTGCCCGTCGTTGGCCCACAGGTTGCAGTTGGGGTCGATGAACATCTCGAGCACTTCGTGCGACATGACGCTGGAGACGCTCCAGTCCCCCGTCGTCGCCTGCCCGCCGTTGTCCAGTTCCGGCTTGGCCGCGACCACGCCCCAGAGCTTCCCGCCCTGGTCCTCGGTGTGGTAGCCGAGCACGCCCGGGGGCTGGTCGTCGATGGTGTCGACGAGCGTGATGCCGTGTGCCGCCGGAGGCACGTCCTTGTCGTTGGTGTAGAAGATCACCGCCGCAGCGGCTCGATCCCACAGCGGGGCAACATCCATTCGGACTTGGTTGGCGATGGCCTGGGTCATGGTGGCGGTGTCCTTGTCGGACACCAACTTTGACTTGTTCAGAATCGCGATGAGCATGTCCCGCTCCTGTCGACGTTGATCTGGATGGGAATGTGCCACCTCCCCTCCGTCCGGCGCATGCGTAGTTGACTACCTCATCGCGTACGGCGATGAGTTCACGCCCCGGTGCGTCCGCGGTGTTGCCGTTGCGCGCTGCACAGCAGGTAGTCGATTACGCTATGCCGGCTGGGCCCGCGGAGTGACAGTCAAGGCGATGCTTTGGCTGACCTATCCACCCGTGGGAGGAATCCATGTCCACACCGCCGGATGCCGGCTCGACGGCGCCAACTCCCGACTTCCGTGGCGACGCGTGGAACGGGTTTGAGTCGGGGCTGCCGAAGTCGTGGAGATGGACCTCGCCCTGGCGGCAAGCGGTCCAACGTCATCGGATCATGCTCTTGGATGACCTGGCCCGCCTCGAGCTGAAGAATCGTCCGGAGCAGGAGCAACGCGCGTTCCTCATCAACAGCCTTCTGTCCGACGCCGGTGACGCGTCGCAAGCCAGAGTCGGTATCCGAAAGTGGTGGTGGGGCACCGAGATCGAACGTGCGTGGGCCCGCCTGCGTGAGGTCGAGGAGCGCACGGTCGATCTGCTGCCCGACGCGGAACTGACTGCCCGCGGTACCGACGCCCTGGCATGCGCAAGCCTGCACCTGGACAGTGACGACAAGAGGCAGAAGCGTCTGCAAGCGCTGCTGGCGGATTCGTCCCATACCAACGCCGCGGATCTGCGCCCGTCCATCGTCGGTGTTTTGCGCGCCTCGCACGAGAACTCGGACCGCAGCAACCAAGAGGCGCGGTATCTCAGGAACCGATTGCTCCTTGCATCCGGGGTCTGCCTCTTCGTTTCTGCGCTGACCCTGTTGGCGCAGGGGCTGTTCAGCGACGATCACTTTCTCACCCTGCCCGCCGGCACCTTCACGGGTTCGCCCTGGCACTACCTCTTCCTGGTTATGCTCTTCGGGTCCGTTGGCGCGTTGTTCACCGGGATACCCGCCATGTCCAAGGTCCCCTCGGACCACAGTCCGTTCAATCTGCCGCTCCAGCAGGGCTTACTGAAGATGGTCCTCGGCCCACTGGTCGCTGTCGTCGGACTCTTGATCTTGGACGCCGACGTGCTGCACGTCGGATCGTCGAACACGTTGATCGGGAATCTGTTCCTGGCGGTTGTCTTTGGGGCGGGTCAGCACGCCGTTACTCGGTACGTCGACCAGCGTGCCAACGAGATCCTCACGGCGGAAACGGGTTCGGCGAAAAAGGGTTAGCGCAGCTGTTCGGTCGGTACTCCGTAGCGGTCCTGATACGCGCTCACCCGGTCCCGGACCTCGTCGGCGTCCAGGCCGGTGTCCGACCACGTGTAGCGGCTGCCGCCGCCGTCCCCGGGATGCGCGGCCAGGAAGTCACGCATCCGCTGGGCGGCCTCGGGTTTCAGCTCGCGGCCCAGCTTCTGGTAGATGTCCTTGATCGTGGTCCAGGGGTCATTCATGAAATCGGTGAACAGCACGTCGACCGCGCGGCCGGGCGGCACCGCGCCGCTGTCGCGCAGGGCCATCCCGCGGCCGAGGCCGACGACCACCTCTTCGTAGGACTGGGCCGCGCACTCGGCGATGTTCGACTCGTCGCTGCCCATCCGCCGCAGGTGGTGGGTCAGGGCGGCGATCGACGAGATGACGTTGAGCGGATCGCGGTGGGTCTGGACGATCAGCGCGTCGGGGTATTCGGCGAGCAGGGTGTCGAGGTGCCACAGGTGCGCCGGCGACTTCAGGAGCCACTGGCCGGGGACGCCGGACTGCAGGTGCTGCAGGAAGATTCGGTGGAAGCGGTAGGCGCCGGCATGGTCGGCCTCGTACAGCAGCCAGCGGTAGTAGCTCGGTAGGCGATACTGCACCGAGAAGATCATGCTGGTGAACTCGCTCGCCGTGATGCGCACGCACTCCTGCCCGACCAGCGCCCCCATCGGGTGAAAGGCCAAGAAGCCGGGGATGATCTGCTCGGACATCTCGATGCTGGCCTGCGTCTGCGCGATCCGCGGATCGTCGTGGTAGGTCTCGGGCTGCGGGACCGGACAGGGCGAATCCACCTCCCAGGTCAGCGGCGCCCGCAGGTCCGGGTCCTGGGCTAGCAGGTCGTAGAGGATCGTGGTGCCGGTGCGTGGCTGGCCGACGATGAAGATCGGCGTCGTGATCGGCTTGCGAGCGATCTCGGGATGCTGCTTGCGCCAGTCGATTACGCCGAGCCGGTTCTTCAGGGCGCGCATGACGTCGAGGTAGGCGATCTCCACGCCGATCGCCGAGAGGCGAGCCTCGTTGACCAGCCCGTCGGTCAGCCGCTGCAGCCCGTCCTGCCACCCGTCGTCGCCGAAATCGTCGCTTCCCGCCTCCTCGCAGGCCGTCGCGATCAGCCGCTCCGGGGCGAACCGCTCCTGCAGCGTCATGCCCGCACCTTTCCGTCCTGGATCGACACCGAGACGGCGGGCGGGCTGGGGTTGTCCAGCCAGCGCACCACCACGAAGCCGCGGTGCCGGCCGCCGGTGTCCAGCCAGTGGCCGAGACCGAAGTCCTGCGCCGAGATCGCGATGCGCACCCGCCCGTCGGCGTCGGGCCGCACCGCGCGACTGGTCACTGAGCTGTGCCGGCGGCGCGGCTCCAGGCACTCGTGCCAGAGGCTTTCCAGCGTCACGTTCCAGTAGCGGGTGTCGGGTGGCTCGATGTCGAGCACCAGCGCCTGACCGGGTTCCAGCCGGAACGTTCCCAGCATGTACAGGTTGTCCGGGGTGGTGTCGGCGGCACCGAGATCGGCGGCCTCGGCGGTCAACAACGTGTTGGGCGTGTTGAGCAGCTCGGGCTTGATGGTGCGGTGCAGCGTAACGAGTTTCATCAGCGACCACGCCATCGCGGTGAACTGGTCGGCGAGCTCGGCGTCGGTCAACGGCGTCACCGGGTCGGGGTCCAAGGCGTCGATTCGGATCGTGGCCAACGTCTCGGAGGCGGGATCGCCGATGTACTCCCGGACCACCACCGACGACGCGTCGTCGGGAATCTTCACCCACTGCGCGCCGGCGAGGCCGGCGGGCTCTTCCGAAGACAGCACCAGTGCGAACTCGTCGCCGTGCAGCGTGAGGCTCGTGTCGCTGACGTAGTTGGCCATCCGGCGTGGGGTCAGGCCGGTGCCGGCCAGGATCTGAAACCCGAGGTAGGCGCTGGTGCCCCGGGTGCCGGTGATCCGGTAGCGGCGGTCACCGCGGATCATCGCCAGGTAGTAGTTGCCGTCGGGGTTGGGCCCACCGACCATCCTTGTCGGAGAACACATATCGAAGAAGGCCGGCCGGTCGGGGTCGGCCTCGACGGACAGTTGCGAGCACAGCGACGAAACGCGGGCGATGACGCGCAGCCCTTCGAGGAGTTCGCGTTCGGATTCGGCGTCCTCGGTCACGATATTGGTGACATCGCTCAGCATCTGCTGGAAGAACTGCCACGCGGCGCGCGCGTTCGGCGCCTGGGTTTCGGTCATAGGCACATGCATAGACGATGGATCGGTCTCGGGGGCCAATTCTCCCGAACAACGGGACGCGGCGCGGCCGCTCGGCGCCTCGGGCGTGGCCATCCAAGTATCGACTAATAGTCGCCCGCTACCGTTCGTCTGCTGCTCCGCCTCTGCACTTGCTGGCGCTTCATTTGCCGTTATATCAACACATATTTGCCCATGGGCCCGCGAGGGGGCGCCGTTGACACTGTGACTCACACCATTGTCTACTAGTCACTATATCGGCGGAGGAGTGCGGCATGAACAAGGATGACCTGATCCTGATCAGCGTGGACGACCACATCGCCGAGCCCGCCGACATGTTCGACGCGCATGTGCCCGCGAAGTACAAGGAGCTCGCGCCGCGGGTGGTGCTGGAACCCGACGGCGTCCAGCAGTGGTATTACGGCGAGGTCCGCGGACGGAACATGGGCCTGAACGCCGTCGCCGGAAAACCCCGCGAGATGTACAACATCGACGCCTCGCGTTACGAGGAGATGCGGCCGGGCTGCTTCAACGTCGACGAGCGCGTCCGCGACATGAACGCCGGCGGTCAGCTGGCGGGGTTGAACTTCCCGAACTTCACCGGCTTCTCGGGTCAGGTGCTCAACCAGGGCCCCGACCGCGACGTCAACCTGGTGATGATCAAGGCGTACAACGACTGGCACGTCGACGAGTGGTGCGCGGCCTACCCGGGACGGTTCATCCCGTGCGGCATCCTGCCGCTGTTCGACGTCGCCGAGGCGGCCAAGGAGGTCAAGCGGCTGGCCGGCAAGGGCTGCCACGCGGTGACCTTCTCGGAGAACCCGGAAGCGCTGGAAATGCCCAGCATTCACACCAAATACTGGTATCCGTTGTTCGAGGCGGTCTGCGAAAACAAGACGGTGCTATGCACCCATGTCGGCTCGGCGTCCCGGTCTCCGCAGGTGTCGACGGACGCCCCGCCCAGCGTGCAGATGACGGCCTCGTCGATGATGAGCATGTTCACCTTCACCGAGCTGATCTGGGCCGAATTCTGGGCCGACTTCCCGCAGCTGAAGTTCTCCCTCACCGAGGGTGACGTCGGCTGGATACCGTACTTCCTCTGGCGCGCCGAGCACGTCTACAACCGGCACTCGGGCTGGACGCTGGCGAAGTTCCCGCCCGGCTACGCCGGGCCCACCGATGTGTTCAAGCGCCACTTCTACACCTGCTTCATCAGCGACAAGGTCGGCGTGCGCAACATGGACTGGTTCAACGAGGACATGTTGTGCTGGGAGTCCGACTTTCCGCATTCCGACAGCAACTGGCCGTTCGCGCCCGAGGACGTCATCGAGACCATGGGCCACCTGGACGACTCGGTCATCAACAAGATCACGCACGAAAATGCCCTGGCCGCGTACTCGTTCGACCCGTTCCGGTACGTCCCCAAGGAGCACGCCCGTGCGGGCTATCTGCGCTCCCAGGCCACCGACGTCGACGTCGTCACGCACGTCGGTCGCCGGGCCGGCCAGCGTGATCGCGACGCGTGGACCCGGATGACGCAGTTCGCGCAGCAGTCTCAGGTGACGGCGGAGGTCACCGGTATCGGCGGGCGCGCCACCACGCTGGGCAATTGAGCGCGGCCGCCCTGGCGCCGTTCGCCGACTGGCGGGTGCTGGAGCTGTCCAACGGCATCGCGGTGTCCTACTGCGGCAAGATGTTCGTCGACGCCGGCGCCGACGTCGTGAAACTCGAATCACCGCAGGGCGATTCGATGCGGGGCTGGTCGGCCGGCGGGCCGCCCGGGGCGCTGTTCGGCTACCTGGCCGCCGGCAAAAAGTCGGTCAACGACCGGGCTGAGGTCCCGGCGCTACTGGCCGGCGCCGACATCGTGCTCACCGACCTGACCGACGGCTGGAGGCTCGACGACATCACCGCGCACACCGGCCCGTCGGCGGTGGTGGTGGCGGTGACGCCGTTCGGCACCACCGGCCCCTACGTCGAAAACCAGGTGGTGGCCAACGAGTTCATCCTGCAGGCGCTGTGCGGATCGATCGCCGGCCGCGGCTGGCCGGGCCACGAACCGGTCCAGGCGGGCGGACGGCTCGGCGAGTGGCTGGCCGGTTCGTTCGCCGCGCCCGTCGCGGCCGCGACGGCCCGGCGCGCCGCCCGGGGCGGGAGCGGGGAGGTCATCGACGTCTCGACCTACGAGGCGATGGTGATCGCGATGGGCGGCCTGTCCGCCATGTCGGCCAGCGTTCTGGGTGCGGATTCCCTTCAACAGCAACGCAGTCTGGAACTGCCGTCGATCGTTCCCACGGCCGACGGCCTGGTCGGCTTCTGCACCATCACCGCGCAGCAGTTCCAAGACTTTCTGGTGATGATCGATCGCGCCGATCTGATCGACGACGCCGAGCTGGCGTCGTTCGTCGGGCGGGTCGAGCGCCGCGACGAATTCCTCGGCATGGTCACGCAATGGACGGAAACCCGCACCACGCAAGAGATCATCGACGTCGCGGTGGCCTTCCGCATCCCGGTGGCCCCCATCGGTACCCCCGCCACGCTGGCGAAGGTCGACCACTTCGTGGAACGCGGCGTCTTCGTCGAATCCGGGCCCGGCGGGCTGCAGCCGCGGGTGCCGTATCGCGGCGACGCGCTGGCTACCCGCCCGCCCGGAACGCCGCCGCTCCTGGGCGCGGACAACGGCTGCGTCCACTGGCCACCGCGACCCCCGAGGCCGCAAGCCACCGACGCGGACGCACTTCCGTTGTCCGGCATCCGGGTAACCGACTTCACCGCGTTTTGGGCGGGACCCGTCGCCACTCAATTCCTGGGCGCTCTTGGCGCCGACGTGATCAAGCTCGAGGGCGTGCGCCGGCCCGACGGCATGAGGTTCTCCGCCGGACGCCCTCCCGACTGGGACCAATGGTGGGAGTGGGGCCCGGTGTTCCTGTGCAGCAACAACAACAAGCGCGGCATCAGCGCCGAACTCAGCGTCGACGCCGGGCGCTCCATCGCGCTGGAACTCATCGCGGCGAGCGACCTCGTCATCGAGAACTTCTCACCGCGCGTGATGGAAAACTTCGGCCTGGACTGGGACGCCGTGCGCGCGGCCAATCCGCGCGCCATCATGGTCCGGATGCCGGCGTTCGGCCTCGACGGACCGTGGCGCGACCGCGTGGGCTTCGCCCAGACCATGGAGCAGGCGACCGGCATGGCCTGGGTGACCGGACACGCCGACGGCCCGCCGGTGATTCCACGCGGGGTGTGCGACCCGATGGCGGGGCTACACGCCGCGTTCGCCGCGATCGCGGCGCTGGTGGTCCGCGACCGGGCCGGGACCGGAATGCATGTCGAGTCCACGATGGTCGAGTCCGCGCTGAACGTGGCCGCCGAGATGTTGGTCGAATACTCGCGCAACGGAATTGAGCTGCGCCGACAGGGGAACAGGGGCCCGGGAGCCACTCCCCAGGGGGTGTACCCGTGCCGCGGTGACGACGAATGGGTCGCGCTGGCCGCGACGGGAGACGCCGCACGTGCTTCGCTGGCGGCGCTCATCGACCGACCCGACCTCGGCGCCACGGACGCCGCGTGGCGCGAGCGGGCCGACGAAATCGACAAACTGATCTCCGGCTGGTCCGCGCGGCTCTCGGTGGCCGAAGTCGTCGATGCGCTGCGTGCCGCCGCGGTGGCGGCGGCGCGCGTCACCGCACCCGCGGACCTGCTGAGCGACCCGCAGCTGCGGGCTCGTGGCTTTTGGGAAACGGTCGACCACCCGGTGGCCGGCACGTTCTTGTGCACCGGGATGCCCTTCGCGTTCGTCGGGAAACCGCGCCGCTGGATTCGCCGGGTGCCGCCGTTGTACGGCCAGCACACCGAGGAAGTGCTGACCGGAATCCTGGGGCGATCCGAACAGGATCTGGCGGAATTGCGCGCCTGGGGCGCCACCAGCGAGCGGCCGGCGGGACTGTGACGTGGCGGTCACCCTGTGCGTCCCGCCGCGCGACGGCGAGCTGTGCGCACCGGTCAGGTTCCTGGTCCGGCAGGACTCCGTGGTGATGGAACTGACTGCACGCCACCGCATCATGGGTGTCGAATGGGACGAGGGCGAACGCGCGGTGGCGATGACCGTCGAGATCACCGACCCACAGACGGCCAGGCCGATCGACGTGCGGATCGACGTCGTCGACGCGGGTGCGCCCGTCGGCGATGCGCGCGCCACGACGATCGGCACCATCGAGCGTGACGGGAGACAGTACGACGTGGTGGGCATCTACCTGGGAGTTGTGGCGGATGAGAACTAGCCGGGCGAAGAGAACCGCGGCGATTGTCGGAGTGCACAACACCCGGCAGGGCCGCCGGCTGGACGGTGAAACCTCACGAAGCCTGGCGCTCAAGGCTATTCACGGGGCACTCGCCGACGCCGGCCTGAGCCTCGATGACGTCGACGGGATGAGCGCGGGTCCCCTGTCCACGACGTTGATCTACGACCTGCGCCTCGGACCGGCCTGGCAGGGCCTGGCCTTCGGCGTCGGCATGATCACCGAGGCGGCCACCGCGATCGAGCACGGCATGGCAGACGTCGTGGTCCTGGTCGCCGCTCAAGCAGGTGAATACCGCGACCACCAGGCCACGGCCCCGTGGACCAGGCCGGAGAACGAATTCGTCGCCCCCTGGGGGATGTTCACCACCGCCGAGTTCGCGCTGATCGCCCGGCGCCACATGCACGTCTACGGCACGACGCGCGAACAACTGTCGATGGTCGCGGCGACGATTCGCAACAACGGATCGCGAAACCCCGAAGCCGTTTATTACCAACGGGGTCCGTTCGCGCCGGAAGACATCACCGCGTCGCGGCCCATCGCCGACCCCTTTCACCTCCTCGATTGCGCCACCACGTCCGAGGGCGGCTGCGCCCTGGTCGTGGCCAACGTCGACCACGTGGATATCGCCGGCCAACCGATTTACGTGCTGGGCAGCGGCGCGGACTTTCACGGCCCGTCTTATCAGCATCCCCCCGCGTGGGACCTCGGCGGGCGGCGCGGCGATCACGTGAACGGCGTGGTCGGCAGGCGCGCCGCCGAGCGCGCGTTCGCCCATGCCGGGCTGCGCCGAGACGACGTGGACGTGCTCGAACTCTACGACCCGTTCTCCTTCGAAATCATCCGCCAGCTAGAGGCTTTCGGATTCTGCGGCGACGGCGAGGGCGGCCCGTTCGTCGCCGACGGCCACATCGCGATCGACGGCAGCCATCCGGTCACCACCGACGGGGGAACCATGTCCTTCAGCCATGCCGGCTCCAATCCGCAGATGATGCAGCGCGCCGTCCGGGCCGTCCAGCAGCTGCGCGGCCAGGCCGGTGACCTCCAAGTGCCCGACGCGCATGTCGCGTTCTGCAGCAACGGCGGAGCCGGGGCCCTATTCACCACGGTGCTGATCCTGGGAGACGAGCCGCTATGACACACGGACCCTTGCGGCCCCAGACCGGGCCGGTGCCGCACGCCAGCAGCGAACTCAGCGTCCCCTTCTGGCAGGGCTGCGGGGCGGGGGAGCTGCGCTACCAACGCTGCGAGGCGTGTGGCCTGTCGAACTTTCCCCCGACCGAGCATTGCCGCCAATGCCTTTCGGCCGAATTGGTCTGGGAGCGCAGCGGCGGGGCCGGCGAGGTCTACAGCTGGACCGTGGTGCATCGCCCGGTGACGGCGGAGTTCGAACCGCCGTACGCGCCGGCGATCGTGACCCTGGACGAGGGCTACCAGATACTGACCAACGTCGTCGGGGTGGCCCCGGAAGATCTCGCCATCGGGATGCGCGTGCGCGTGCAATTCCATTCCGTCGGCGCCGACGTGACCCTGCCCTATTTCACTGGGCTGCAATGAGTCCCGCCCGCACCAGCAACGGCCTTCCGGTGACGGCCTACCTGGTGCTGGGCGTGCTGGCCGCCAACGACGAACAACTCACCGCCGGCGAGATCAAGATGCGCGCCGAACTGTCGGTCGGCCATTTCTATTGGTCGCCGTCGGTGAGCCACGTGCGGCGCGAGCTGAACCGGTTGCTTCAGCGAGGGATGGTCGGCGAGATCGGCGCCCAATCCGGCAAGCGGTCGATCACCTTGTACGAGACGACCGACTCCGGGCTCGATGCGCTGCGCCGGTGGGTCCAGCACTTTCCGGCTCAGGACCGGGTGGTCATCAAGCACCCCGTCATCCTCAAGACCTGGCTTGCGCGCGGTGACGACCCCGAACACGTCGTCGACACGCTGGACCGCCACCTCGAGGCGACCCGCGCCCGGCTGGACGAGGCGCTGTGGTCGCGGCAGCGATCCCGCGACCTCGGCATCACCGACGACCCGGGCCAGCGCTTCTCGTTCGCCGTGCTCGACTACGCGATCCGCGGTTTGTACGCGGAGATCTCAAACATCGCGCAGCTGCGCGACGAAATCGCCGGCGGCACAAGCCGAGACCCCGTCAAACGGGTGCGACGGGCGAAGGGGCAGATCCGCCGTCGGGCACCCAGGGACCCGAGCTAGCCGCGGTGGGCCGGTAGGCGGTGCCGCGCGCTTCGCGCTCCCAAAGGATTTCGCCCTGGCCGGCGGCCGCCCCTTCGATGATCAGCTGGCGCTTGAGCACCTTGTGGGTGGCGGTGCTGGGCAGGTCGGCGGCGATCCGGACGTAGCGCGGCCACGCCTTCGGCGACAGGTCGGATTGCGCGCGGAGGAAGTCTTCGAACGAATCGGGATCGAGCCGGGCGCCGTCGTTGAGGACAATCGCGGCCATCACCTGATCGCCCACCCGCTCGTCCGGCACGGCGTACACCGCGGCCCGGTTGATGGCGCTGTGGCGCAACAGGATCCGCTCGATGGGCGCCGCGGCCAGGTTCTCGCCGTCGACACGCATCCAGTCGGCGGTGCGGCCGGCCAGGTAGATCCAGCCCTCGGCGTCGCGATAGGCGAGGTCCCCGGACCAGTACATGCCGTGGCGCATGCGTTCGGCGTTGGCTTCGGGATCGTTGTAGTAGCCGGTGAAAAAACCCGATCCCGCGGTGTTGACCAACTCGCCGACCGCCTCGTCGGCGTTGGCCAGCGCCCCGTGGGCATCGAAGCGTGCGACGGCGCATTCGGTGACGGTCTCGCTGTTGTAGACCGCGACCCCGTCGACCCCGCGGCCGATCGACCCCTTCGGCGTCCCGGGTTCGCGGATCACGATGACCGCGTTCTCCGTCGAACCGAACCCGTCCTCGACCTGAACGCCGAACCGGCGGCCGAACTCCTCGATGTCCTTGTCGTTGGCCTCGTTTCCGAACGCAACCCGCAGCGGGTTGTCGGCGTCGTCGTCGCGTTCGGTGGTGGCGAGAATGTAGGCGAGTGGTTTGCCGACGTAGTTCATGTACGTGGCGCCGTAGTGGCGGATGTCGTCGAGGAAGTGGCTCGCCGAGAATTTCGCCGGCACGATCGCGGCGCCGGAGGCCACGGCGGGTGCCCATCCGGCGACGACCGCGTTCGAGTGGAACAGCGGCATGGACACGTAGCAGGTGTCCCGCTCCGTCAGCTCGAATCGCCCCATCAGGCTGAGCCCGGCGACCACGGCCATCAGGTGGGATACCTGGACCGCCTTGGGATTGCCGCTGGTTCCCGACGTGAAGATCATCATGAACGGGTCCGTCGCGGTGACCTCGCGGTGCGGGACCAGTTCGCCGGCGCCCGACAGGAATTCGGCCCACTGCGGCGTCGAGGTGTCCAGGATCTGCGTTGCGCCGACGTCGAGGCCGTCGAGCAGCGGCCGATGCTCGGGATCGGTGACCACGAACTGGCAGTCGGCCCGGCGGATATCGGCCGCCAGCGCCTCGCCGCGTCGCGTCGTGTTCAATCCGCACAGCACGTAACCGCCGAGGCCGGCCGCCGCCATCTGTGCCAGCATCTCGGGCGTGTTTCCCAGCAGGGCGCCGACATGCATCGGTCGTCGGGGATCGGCGGCGGCGATCAGGGCCGCGGCGCGCGCCGCCGCCTCGGCCAGGTATTGAATCCAAGTCCATTGCAGATGGCCGTATTTGACCGCGACGGCGGGGTCGGTCAGGCGCTTACGCAGCAGCCCCTGAATCGTGTCGTCGGCCATCGGATCGGTCCACCTTCGGTTACGAGACGAGACGGTCCGTCTTATCGTAGCGGGCGCTTCGGCTCGCGGTTCCGACGGACCGCACACGGGCACCACCGTGTGTTGTGGAAGTTTTCATGCCCATTTCGCCAAGGATTCCCTGACGAAGACGGTGTGTGTATCCAGTCTGTTCGCATCTGACGGCCACCATTGTCCCGTGCTGTTTGAGCTCCACAGATCGCTGGTCCTGCTCCGGAATCGGGCGCGCGAATTCCGTCGTGAAATCTCAGAATCCCGATACGGAGTGCCTATCCGCCCACCATCATCAGGCCGCCGTCGACGGCCAGGAGTTGACCGGTGATGAAGCCCGACCCGGGTCCGGCCAGGAAGACCAGCATCGGCCCGACGTCTCGCGCGGGTTCGCCGAGCGCGCCGCCGATCGGGATCATCAGCTGCATCTGCTGGTCGATGAGGGCGCTCGCGTCCGGGCCGAGGAAATCCCGGAACCGGTCGGACCCCGGTGTCTGCACCGCCGGTGCCAAGGAGTTGACGGTGACTTTGTCGGCGCCCCAGGCTTTCGCGGCCGATCGTGTCCAGGCCTGCACCGCGCCCTTCGTCGCGGCGTAGACCGCCGAGATGGCGCTGCCCATCACGGCTTCGGACGACCCGAAGTTGATGATCCTGCCGCCCTTGGGATTTTGCTCTTTCATCACCGAGTAAGCCGCCTGGTTGGTCAGGATGGTGGCCTTGACGTTGGTGTCCAACAGGAACGAGATCTCGTCGGGGCCGATGTAACCCGGGATTCCGGCCTGCCACAGTCCCGCGGCGTTCACCAGGACGTCGAGCCCACCGAGGTGCTCGGCGGCCTGCTGCGTCATCGCCGAGACGGCGTCGGCGTCGCGCACATCGCACTGCAGCCAGGTGGCCTTCAGGTCATCCGGCGGCGGGGTTTGGTGATACGTGGCGACGACATCGGCGCCGGCGTCCGTAAGGACCCCGATGGCGGCCGCGCCAATACCGGTCGCTCCGCCGGTGACCAGGATCCGCCGGCCTTGCAGCACGTTTTGCATGCGGCGAGCGTAGCGCCCAGCACGCGCCGGCCCGCGTTAGGTGCGCACGGCAATCGAGGACAGCAGATCGGCGAGCCTTTGCGGCTGGTCCACCATCGAGAATGTCCGCGCCCCCTCGATCACCTCCAGGCGGGCGTTCGGGATGGTGGCGGCGAGCCGTTCGCCGTCGCCGAGTTCGAAGAACACGTCGTCGGCCGACCAGGCGATGAGCGCGGGCTTGTCGAACTCGTGCAGCCGCGCGGCCACGCCGGTGGTGACCTCCGTGCGCATCGAGAGCGTGAACTGGCGCAGGTCTTCGGCGATCGCTGGGTCGGACAGCCCCGGGCGTACCCACGCCTCCGTCAGGTCGTCGATGTTGCGATGCGCCAGGCCGTCGAACGCGCGCTTGCGCGCGACCGGCAAGCGCATCGCCTGGGCCACCGTCTTGAACGTCGCCTTGGACTTGGCCGCCATGATCACCGGCTTGAGGATCGGCGGCGGAAAGTGTTCGAACGCATCGCAACTCGTGAGCACCAGCGCACCGAGCCGCTCGGGATGATGTACCGCGACGAGTTGGGTGAGAACGCCGCCGGTGTCGTTGCCGACCAGCACCACGTCCTCGAGATCGAGGGCGGCAAGCACCTCGGCGACGATGCCGGCCACGCCGTAGATGGTCCGGTCGGCGCCCGGCCGCAGCGGCTGGGGATGCGCGCCCAGCGGCCAGGTCGGGGCGATGCAGCGCAGCCCGCGATCGGCGAGGCGCAGGCCGACCTGGCGCCACAGCTGCGCGCCCATCATGTACCCGTGCACGAACACGACGGGCCTGCCGTCCTCGGGTCCGGTTGCTTCGTAGTGAATGGTTCCGGCACTAATGTCGATCGTCGACATGGCTAGCTCCTACGTCGAAAGATACAGTTACAAACAGGCTGTCTGTTCGTAAGTTACCAACAGGTTGTATGGAAATCAAGAGACGGACTCAGGAGGAGCGCTCCGCGGCGACCCGCGACGCGCTGATCTCGGCCGCGCGCAAGCTGTGGGGCCTGCGCGGGTACGCGGAGGTGGGGACGCCGGAGATCGCCACGGCCGCGGGCGTCACCCGCGGCGCGATGTATCACCAATTCGCTGACAAGGCAACGCTTTTCGCGGAGGTGGTCGAGGCCGTAGAGCAGGATGTGATGGCCCGGATGGGCGCCATCGTGGCGCAGTCGGGAGCGACGACGCCCGCCGACGCGATCCGGTCCGCCGTCGACGCCTGGCTCGATGTGTCGGGTGACCCGGAGGTGCGGCAGCTCATCCTCCTGGACGCGCCCAGCGTGCTGGGCTGGGCCGCCTTCCGCGACGTCGCCCAGCGCTACAGCCTCGGCATGACCGAACAGTTGCTCACCGAGGCAATGAAGGCGGGTCAGCTGGCCGAGCAGCCGGTGCGAGCGCTGGCCCACGTGCTGATCGGCGCGCTCGACGAGGCGGCCATGGCCATCGCCACGGCCGAGGATCCGAAACGCGCCCGACGCGAGATAGGGGAGGTGCTGCATCGGTTGATCGACACGATGATGAGCGAGCGCTGATGGTCAAGCGCTCGCTCGATGGAGGAACAGGAACTGCTTCAGCTCCCGCGCCGGCAGGCGAAAATACGACGGGATCGCCTGCAGCACGGCCGTGCTCTTGGGAATGATTGTGGGACGCTCGAGGGCGAACGTTTGTCCACGCCACGTCAGGGTTGCACGACCGGACGCGAGAACGTTTCGGCACCAATCCACGTCGGCGCCGTAGGACAGCCCGATGACGAACCCGTCCTCGTAGGGAAAGGCGCCTACGGGCGTCGAATAGGTGCGCCCGGAACGGCGTCCGACGTGTCCGAGAAGCGCATACGGGGAATGGCGTTTGCCCGCGATGGGCGAGATCACCTTGTTGTAGCGCTTGAGCAGCGTCGGGCGCAGCCTTTTGTTGTGTTGCACGACTTTCGCGAGGGCATAACTCGCCAGCAGCCAGGCCGTCGCGATGCAGCCCAGCGTCAGGACAAACCTGAAAGTTGTCTGCAGCAAACGCGGAATCCGCATGTGTGGAGCGTATCGAGCCGCCGATTCACTCGCGGCGGCCGAAAGACCATGGCCTGGGGGACCAAGGCCCCGCAGGGCCGCCTCAGCGGTGGCTCTGGGTGAAGAACTGCCAGATGGTGTCGGTGGCGTTGAGCGCCGTCGACGGTTCGGGAATTCCCGCGAGTTCGGCGAGCGGGCTGGGTTGGCCGCCGGGCCATTGGTGGCCGGCGCCGGCCACCGAGATCAACTCGACGGTGCGCCCGTCCGGGCATCCGGCGATTTGCGTGGTCACGCTGCCGGCGGTGGTCGAGGTCGGCGGCCCGCACCCGTCGATGGACCGCCAGGTGGCGTTGACCGACTCGATCGACGGGCCGTCGACGCGGGGATTCCCGTTGATGGCGAACGCTTTTCCGGGTCCGCCGTTGTAGGGCACTCGCTCGTCGGCGGTGCCGTGAATCTGCAGCACCGACGTCGGTCGCGCTTGGGAGCAGTCGGTCAGCAGGGTTCCGGCCACCGGTGCGATCGCGGCGAAGGTGTCGCTCTGGCAACCCAGTCGAAACGCCATCATGGCCCCGTTCGACATGCCGGTGGCATAGACGCGGGCGCGGTCGATCGGGATCTCCTGCTCGATGGCTCCCACCATCGCGGTGATGAATCCGACGTCGTCGGTGTTGGCGCGCTGGGGTTCGCCGCAGCACGTCCCGGCGTTCCAGGCGCGGTTGAGGCCGTCGGGGTAGGCGACCAAAAAATGCCCGTTGTCTGCCTCGGCGTCCCAGTTGTAGGACCGCTCCGCCTGCGCGCCGTTGCCGAAGCCACCGTGCAGCATCACCACCAATGGAGCCGCGTCGGGCAATCCCTGAGGCCGATACAGGTGAAAGGCCCTGCTGGCCCCGCCGGAGTCGATGGATTGGGTGGACTGACCGATCGGAATCGATTGGGAGCCGGGCGATCCCAGCGCGTGCCCACCGCCGACACAGCCGCCGAGCACCAGGGCCAAGGCCGAGACGAGGCAGACATCGAACACCCGAGCGCGTAGCGATCGCATGAGGCCATCGTGGCATCGACTTCGACATTTGACAAGCCACTTGTCAAACTCGCCCGGAGTGGCACACTCATCTGCATGCGACGTATTGCCGATGCCGAGTGGACGCCCACCGTCCCGGCGCTGGTGAATTTGGTGGCAGCCTCGGGGGCGCCCCGCTTGAGGGCGGCCTTCGCCGCGGCCGGCCTTGACGGGATCCGTCCGGCTCAAGCCGTTGCGCTGGTGCCGCTGGCGGCCGGCGGCCTGCACGCATCCGATCTTGCCGACCGGCTCAAGGTGAGTCGCCAGGCTGTGGCCCAGGGGATAGCCAGCTTGGAGCGGCACGGGTATGTAACGCGGGTGACCGATCCCGGCGATGCCCGGGCCCGGATCATCGAGCTGACCCCGCGGGGTCGGCAGGCGCTGCGTGTGATGCGTTCCAATGCAGTCGCTTTGGAGAAGCGTTGGGTAGAGGTTCTCGGGTCCCGGCGGTTGGGGGAATTGCGGGAGATCTTGGAGATGTTGTTGTCGAGCGAGGCGGACACGGCGGGCGACTGACACCGGCGAGGAATTTGCTGGCGTAGAGCGTCGCGCGGGGCGTAGGTTCGACCCAAGACAATGACAGGAGTCCGTCGTGCCCATCTTCATGGTCGAGCGCAACTTTGCCGAGGAAATGGAACCGAGCTTCGAGGTCGCCGACGGCATCAACCGGATCAACGACCATGAGGGCGTTCGCTGGATGTACTCGTTTCTGTCGGCGGACAAGCGAAAGACCTACTGCCTGTACGAGGCACCCTCACCCGAGGCCATCAGGACCGCGGCGGCGCGGGCGGGACTGCCCGCCGACGTCATCGTCGAGGTGCGCGATCGTGTTATGCCCGACGGTGGGCTCTCGGATATCTGAGGGCTTTCACCCGAGCAGTTCGTGATCGGCGGCGTACATCGCCGCCTGGGTGCGGTTCGCGGCGCCCGTTTTGATCAGGATGTTGCGCACATGGTTGGCGGCGGTGTTGGTGCTGATGTAGAGGCGCTCGCCGATAGCCCGGTTGCTCAGCCCCTCGGCGAGCAGCCGCAGCACCTCGACCTCCCGGTCGGTCAAGCCGTCCGGGCCTGTCGTCAGCACCGCATCCACCAGCTCGACGACGCGGTTCTGGCCGATCGAGGTGGCGATGGCGCGCGCTTCGTCGGCCAGCCGGCGAGCTTCCTCGGTGTGCCCGCGCGACGCCGCGAACAGCGCGTGCCGGGCCAGCGTTTCGCCGACGTGCACCACCGAGCCCATGCGGCGGTCCATCTCGAGCGCCGCGGCGAAATACCGCTCGGCCGCGGCGGTGTCGCCGTCGAGCGCCGCGATCCGGGCGAGGTATCGGTCGGCGCTGCCGAAGAGGGCGACGAACTGGCCGGCGACGAGGTTCTTGCCGGCATACCGCGATATGTACGGCCGCAGAGTATGCAGCGCCTCGCGGTTGCCCAGCTCCAGCGCCGCCTCGACCATGAACACCAGCTCCATCGGCCACTGCGCCTCATCGGTGCGATCACCGAGTTTGCGGTTGAGCAGATGATTGAGGGCGCGGGTCATGCCCGCTTCGCAGTTGAGCTCGGTGTACAGGGCGAGCAGGCCGGGCACCCAGCGCCCGGCGAACATCTCGGTGCCGTCGATGAACGCGGCGAATTTCTTCAGGTCTGCGGTCTCGCGTTGGATCATAAACATCTGAACCCCGTTGGAGCCCTGGGTGTCGTCCGCGTCGAACAAATCGCCTGCGCGCAAGGCGATGTCGGCCCACCGTTCGGCGCCGGTGAAGTCGCCGCGCAGGTAGGCCAGTGCCTGCTCGACGCACGCCCCGACGAAGCCGAAGACCGGTTGTCCGCACGCCTGGCCCGCCCGTCGCATGTCCGCGGTCGACGCGGCCAGGTCGTCGGGCCTGCCGGCCAGATAGCTGACCATGGCGCGAAAATGCGCGGCCGCCCCCAGCACCTCGTAGTCACGACGCTGAAGCGCCATGAGCGATACCTCGGCCGATCGCTCCGCCTGGACTTCGCACATCTCTGGAGTGAGCCCCTGCCACAGGCTCGTCTTGAGCGTGTGCATCAGCACCGCCTGATCGCCGGTGGCCCGGGCGCGGTCGATGGCGTTGTTGCCCACCTCGCGCGCCCGTGCCGCCTCCCCGGCGAAGGCCAGCGCTCGCCCAAAGCTGCCGAGTGCCTGCAGATACCGCAGGTCGTCGCTATTCAACCCGCAGGATTCCAGCGCTGCCGCCAGCAGGTCGGCCGCCTTCGAGTCCGACTGTCCCCGACGCCAATTCGCCTCCTCGTAGCCGACGGCCGCCCCCAGCCGGATCAGCGGATCGTCCATCGCGCTGAGGCGTTCGTAGATCGCCCGCGACCGCGCGAAATCGCCGGCGCGCACGTGGTTGGCGGCCGCATCGAGGTCCAGCCGAGCCCGGTCGGTGCGGCTCATCTCCGGCAGCGACGCGGCGCGCTCGAACCATCTCGCGGCGTCTTCGTAGGCCAGGCTCTGTTCGGCCATCCGGGCCGCCTGGTGCGCGTAGCGCAGCGCCTGCTCGTGGTAGCCGAGCACGTGGGCCCGCAGGTAGTGGTTGGCTAGCCGGGGAACGACGGACGGGTCGGTCCGGCCCTCGAGGGCCTCGGCGGCCCGTGCGTGCATGATCCGCAGCCGCGAGGCCGCCATCCCGCCGACGACGGCTTCGCGGGTGAGCGCGTGCACGAACGCGAACTCGCCGTCGGAGTCGCGGACCGGCCGGATCAGCCCGACGCCTTCCGCCGAATCGACCGCCGCCAGCGTCGCGGCGAGATCGGTTTCGCTGGCGGCGATGAGCGCGGGCAGGTCGAACGTCTCACCGAGCACCGCCGCCTGTTCGATCACGACCCGGACGCCGGCGCCCAGCCCGCTGAGCCGGCGGGCAATGGCGTCGCCGATCGATGCCGGGACCGTCTGCTGCACTCCCAGCGTGGCCAGCCCGCCGCGGACCTCGAGGTCGCTGACGAGTTCGGTCAGGAAGAACGGATTGCCGCCGGTCTTGTCGCGCAGCAAGGCGGCGGCCGTGCGCGCCGACGCGGGTGCCAGCTGCTGGGTCCGTCGCACAAACTCGGCGATCGCCTCGGTGTCCAGCCCGGCGAGGTCCAGGCGCCGCACCCCGTCGAAGCGGTGCAGTTCGGCCAGCCGGGTGGTGAGTTCGTCGGAGCGGTCCGGTTCGGTTGACCGGAACGTGGCGACCACGAGCATCCGGACATCGGCGCAGCCGATCAGGACGCGTTCGAGCATCACGAGGGTGGGCAGCTGCGCCCAGTGCAGGTCGTCCAGGATCAACGCGATCGGGCGATCGAGGGACAGGCGCCGCAGGAAACCGGTCAAGGCGTCGAAAAGCGCCTGCCGGGGCGCCCCGACCTCTTCGGTCCGGCCGATATCCTGCAAATGGCGATCCACCTGCGTTGACAGCCGCCGCAGCTGCCCTCCCGCGTCGGCCAGAATGTCCGCCATCGAACCCGGCGCAGTGGCGATCAGCAGCCGATCCAGCGCCTCGGCGAACGGCGCGTACGGCACGTCCGCGTCGGCCGTCGAACTCCCGACGAGCACCGCGACGCCATGGTCGGCCAGCGATCCGGCCACCTCGGCGGCCAGGCGGGTCTTGCCCGCCCCGGGTTCACCGCCGATGAAGACCGCCTGGCGATTGCCGCCCTCGACGCGTTCCCAGGCCTGTTCGAACGCGGCAAGCTCTGCGGCGCGGCCGACGAGCGGGCCGCGACGACGTGCCAGCAGTTCCGCTGGAAGGGGCGGTGGCACCCACTGGGCCGTGGGATCAGCCATGGAATCAAGGTAACCGCGCCGATTTGGCTGGTCGATAGTCAGATCTAACTATCGTTATAAGCCTCGGAAATGCTTCGTTGTGGTCATGACGCGCGGCCTCGCCGCCTCGTAGCGTCGCGGCATCAAACCTGCGAAGCAACCAGAGGAGGTGCGGGCCATGAGCGTGACAACCGCAACCGACGAACTGCGCGGCCGATTCGGGGCACAGGTGATCCTGCCCGACGACGCCGGATACGACGAGGCGCGGGCGCTGCACAACGCCATGATCGACAAGCGACCCGCGGTGATCGTGCGCTGCGGAACCACCGGCGACATCGTCGGCGCCCTCGAGTTCGCGCGGGCGTCGAACGTCGAGGTCGCCGTCCGCGGGGGTGGCCACAACGGTCCCGGATTCGGTTGCGTCGAGGGCGGTCTCGTCATCGACCTGTCTCCGATGAACCGCGTCCACGTGGACCCCGACCGGCGGATCGCCCGCGTCCAGGGCGGGGCGACGTGGGCTCAGGTGGACGCCGCGACCCATGCGCACGGGCTGGCGACCCCGGCCGGCATCATCTCGAGCACGGGCGTCGGTGGGCTGACCCTGGGCGGCGGCCACGGCTACCTGACCCGCAAGTACGGCCTGACCATCGACAACCTGCTGGAGGCCGAGGTCGTGCTGGCCGACGGCCGGGTGGTTACGGCGTCGGAATCCGAGCACCCCGACCTGTTCTGGGCGCTCAAGGGTGGCGGCGGAAACTTCGGCGTGGTCAGCTCGTTCACGTTCCGCCTGCACCCGGTGCACACGGTGCTGTGCGGTCCCACGGCGTGGCCCGCATCGGCCACCGCCGACATCCTCAGCTGGTACCGGGACTTCCTGCCCGCCCAGGACGAGGACCTTTACGGCTTCTTCGCGACCATGACCGTCCCGCCGGTGCCGCCGTTCCCCGAGGCGTTCCACCTGCAGAAGGCGTGCGCGGTGATCTGGTGCTACACCGGCGATCCCGGCGGGGTCGACGAGGCGTTCGCGCCGGTCCGGCAGATGCGGCCGGCCTTCGACGGCCTCATGGCGGCGCCCTATCCCGCGCTCAACTCCACCTTCGATGCGCTGTATCCCAAAGGGCTGCAGTGGTATTGGCGCGGCGACTTCATCCGCACGATCCCCGACGCCGCCGTCGCGGCCCATGCCCGCTTCACCGAGGAGCTGCCGACGATGCACTCCACGATGCACCTCTACCCGATCGACGGCGCCGTGCACCGGGTGGGCCAGTCCGACACCCCCTGGGCCTACCGGGATGTGAACTTCTCACAGGTCATCGCTGGCGTCGACCCCGACCCCGCCAACGCCGAGGTGTTGAAGCGCTGGACGAAGGAGTACTGGGAAGCCATCCACCCGTACTCGGCCGGGGGCGGCTACGTCAATTTCATGATGGACGAGGGCCAAGACCGCGTCCGCGCCACCTACGGCCCGAATTACCAGCGGCTCAGCGAGATCAAGGCGCAATACGATCCGGGCAACGTGTTCCACATCAACCAGAACATCTTGCCCGCCAGCTGACATGATCGGAGGCCGCCGCCGGTGATAACTCGTGATGTCGAGGTGGCCGCGGTCGCCGACCTGGCGCTTTCTCCCCCACGCGCGGCGCTGGCCACGTTCGGTGACGACGAAATCGCCGTATTGCCAGTGAGTGTGGCGCTCGAAGAGCCCGCCGAGCCTGCGGCCTCGCCGCGCGTCGTGCGGGTGCCGGAGGGCGGTCCGGATCTGGCCGGCCGCAATGTCGTGGTGGTCGCCGACGACGGGCCGCAGTGGTTCCGGCTGCGCTCGCTGACCGTGCGAGGGATCGCCGAGGCGTCGGGCCCGTGCACTTATCGCGTCGTGCCCAAGCGGGTGGTGGCCTGGGACTACGGTGCGCTGCGCGAGGTACCGACCCCGCCGGCCGGCTCGCCTCCCCGACCGCCGTCGTTTTCGGTTGGCGATGAGCAGGACACTCAGCCTTTCGGGTCGCCGAAACTGGAAGCGGCGCTTCGCAGTTCGCGGGTAATGATCCTTGCCAGCCGGTCCGAGAAGGGCACGGCGTTCGCGGTGCCGCTGTGGTTCGTCACCCATCGCGGCCGCATCTATGCGACGACGTCGGCGTCGTCCTGGACGGTGCGCAACGTCGCCGCCGTCCCAGAGGTGGCCCTGCTGCTCGGCGGGGAGGGCCGCGACGACGGCAATCGGCTGCTGGTCCGCGGTCGTGCCCGATCGGTCCGTGGCGCACCGCCGCCGGCGGTGATCGCCCGGCTGGCTTGGCTCTACTACCTGCAGCCACAATTCGCGGCGGTAGAGCTGAGCCACATGCGGCTATGGCCGCTGCGAATGCGGTACTACTTGCAGTCGCGGGCCGCATATATCGTGATCACTCCCCAGATGGCGACCGAATGCCGGGTGCCGTGATACGGAGGCGGCGACCAAGGTCGGCGCGCGCTGGATCTGACCGGCTCCCGGGTTGAGCCCGTCGGTTGTGCCGAGCGTCCCTGGGAATCGGGACTAGTGGCCCTAGGATCGGCCGACTGTCGAATAGACGATCACACCATGGCAACAACGATTGGCGCGGAACGGATGCTGATCGAATCCGCGCTGCCGAGATTCGACGCCATGATCGCCGAGCACGCAATGGTGGCGGCCGACCCCGCGACCACTTTTCAGGCTGCCAGGTCGCTGGACCTGCTCACCGTCCGCACACCGCTGCTGGCGGCCTCGATGTGGATGCGCGCGTTGCCTGAGCGGTTGCTGGGCAGGTCCGTCCCGGCGCCACCGCAGCTGATGGTGAGCGAGGTCGACCTACCGGGCTGGCTTCCCCTTGGCGAACAACCGAACCGCGAGATCGCTTTCGGTGCAGTGGGAAAGTTCTGGCGGCCGGTCATCGAATGGCATGACGTGGCGCCGGCGGATTTCGCCGACTTCGCCGAACCCGGATGGGGAAAGATCGCCGCGAACTTCTCGATGGCACCCTACGGCGAAAGCCACACGCTGCTCAGCTACCAATGCCGAACGGTCACAACCGATCCGGATTCACGCCGACGTTTCATGCGCTACTGGTGGCTGATCCGACCGTTCGTCAAACACATCATGCGCGCAACCCTTAGCGCGATCCAGACCGACGCCGAGGCGCCGGCGATAGACAGGAGCCGGTGATGCGAGTTCTGGTGATTTACGGATCCAAGGGGGGCGGCACCGCGGGGCTGGCCGCGATGATCGGCGACGCGCTGACCGAGGTGGGGTTTGAGGCGGTCGTGAAGGCGGCCAAGGACGTCGATGGACTCGGCGGCTTCGATGCGGTGATCGTCGCCGGCGCGCTTTACGCATACAGGTGGCACCGCGACGCGCGACGGTTCGTGCGCAAGAATGCCCCGGCGTTGAGTGAGCTGCCCGTATGGCTCGTCAGCAGTGGCCCCTTGGACGACTCGGCCGAACAGCACGACATCCCACCCACGCCGCAGGTCACCAAGTTGATGCGCCATGTGGGTGCACGCGGTCACGCGACGTTCGGTGGTCGGCTGGAAGCGGATGCAAAGGGTTTCCCGGCCAGTGCGATGGCCAAGAAAAGCGCCGGCGACTGGCGCAGCCCGACGCACGTGCGGCGCTGGGTCACGACCGTCGTCAAAGAACTCGACCGACCGACGATCACCCACCGGGCATAATCATCGGGTGATGGAAGATCCCCATATCTACCGCCGCCTCGCGCTGCTCGAACAGCAGGTGCGCCTGCTCTCGGATCGGCTCGGGGTCCCCTGCCCGACGTTCGGCAGCGACGTGGGCGCCACATCAGGTGTGCTCGAGAACGGTGTGCCCTCGGAAGTCGTCGCCCTGGCCCGCTCCGGCAACGCCATCGCCGCGATCAAGCTGTATCAAAAGCTGACCGGCGCGGGGTTGCGCGAGGCGAAAGATATCGTCGACAACCTCTAGGGCGACTACGCCCGGCGGAAAGCACCGTTCATCCGCCGCTTGAACGCGCGATCGAAACGCCGGTAGCCGCCGCGCAACGCATGGCCCGGCCAACGGTCGCCGGTGAGCTCGACGGGCAGCAGCGGGTCGAGCTGAAGATGGCGCACCACCGCGATCGACAGCGCGAACTCGTAGGTGAAGCTTTCGGTCGAATCGTCACGCTTGTCCGCGTCGAGCGCGGCGTCCATGGCGTCGATGAGCGCCCGGGCGTCTTCGGCCCACTCGTCGAGGGAAAACAGCGATCGCACGTGCGCGGCCGTGATGTCGCTGGCGGCCCCGTGAAATCGCGTGCACTGCTGGTCCAGGACGGCGGTCAATGTCGGAAATCGTTGCGGATCAAGGTTGTCCGGGCGCACCCAGACGCCTTCGCGAAGCTCAGCCAGGTGCAGGGCCGTCGCGGCCTTTCGCAGCTCCAGGCGATCGGTCGCCGATCTGCGCTCCAGCGAGACGATCGCGAGTTCCCACATTCCGTCCCACCGGTGGGCGGCCGTGTCGTCGATCCGGGCGGCCTCGTCCACGCGCTCGCGGCGCTCCGAGAGTCGGCCCGCGAGTGCGTAACTGCCGTCGTCGGTGGTCAGTTCGCCGGTGGACACCATCCGCCACAGGCACGTGCGGGCCGCGCCGGGGCTGATGCCGAACAGCGAGGCCACCGCCACCAGTTCCGCCACCGTGAGCCGCCCCCGATCGGATCCCAGCAACGTCGACGCCAGCACGGAGCGCGCGCTCAGCGGCCGGCTGTCGATCAGGTCGTCGGCTCGGGATCGAGGCTGGGCGGGCACGGCTGACAACGGTATCACCAAATCATTGACGCGTGACATTCAAAGTGTGATACTGACACGCATGAGCTTGCCGACCAAGTCGGTGCTCGCCGACGATGTGGAGATCGTCCGGCGCGTCCTCGCCCATATCGACGCCGGTACCACCGACGAGGGTGACGCCTGGCGCGAGCCGGTCGAAAACTATTTGAGCCCAAGCCGATTCGCCGACGAGCTCCAGTCGCTGCGCGCGATGCAGAGCGTCTTCGTGCCGTCGGCGGTGATCCCGAACCCGGGTGACCACGTCGAGCGGACCGCCTTCGGCGTGCCCCTCTTCGCGGTGCGCGGACACGATCATCGGGCGCGGGTGTTCCGCAACGCATGCCGGCACCGCGGTTTCGCCCTGGTCGAGGAACCCGGCTGCTCGCACGCTTTGGTGTGCCGCTACCACGGCTGGACGTACCGCCTGGACGGCTCGCTCGCGCATGTCCCGCACCCCGAGGCATTCCCCGGCCTGGACGCGGCGGGCCGGGGCCTGGTCGAGGTCCCCAGCCGCGAGGTGGACGGGCTGATCGTGGTCGATCCGCTTGACCCGCCGGGCCTCGGCGAGGCCGATTCGATGGCCGCGCTGACCGACGGGAGCCCATGGCGCGACAAATTGCTGCCGGCGCAGCGGCTCGTGTATGTGGATTCGACTGTGCGCGCGATGAACTGGAAGGTGCTTGTCGAACAGTTCCTGGAGGGCTATCACCTGCGCTCGACGCATCGAGACACCTTCTTCCCGGTGCAATACGACGACCTCAATGTCGTCGAAATATTCGGGCCGAACAGCCGACTAACATTCCCGTACCGCAATATCGAACGGCTCCGCGACCGTCCAGAATCGAGCTGGAACGTCGACGCGCGGGTCACCTACGTCTACCAGTTGTTCCCCAACGTCATGGTGGCGACCTTCCCCGACGTGGTCTCCGTGGTGGCGATCGACCCGGTGGACGTGTGCCACACGACGGTGAGCACCTACTCGATGGTGAAACCTGAAGTTGCCGAGCGCGCTTCTTCCGACCCGTCCGCGAAACTGGTCGGCGCAGGCAGCTTCATCGAGCAGGGGCTCGCCGAAGACAACCAGATGTCCGAAGGTGTGCAGCGCGGATTACACGCGGGCGCAAACGAATTCGTGGAGTTTGGCCGGCACGAGAGTGCGATCGGGCACTTTCACGCCACGCTCGACGAGCGCCTTGCCGCCATGGCCCGCTAGGAGCCGAACGGCGCCATCCGCACGGCCAACGGCAACCCACACCGAACCAGCAGCCCGAAGCGCCCCCGCGGCACCGCGGCCGCCTCCGCGCGCGCCATGCCGATCAGCTCCCGTTTGAAATCCTCTCGCGGGTAACGCCGCAGCACGGCGTCGACGTTGCGGGGAGCGATGTCCCAGATCCGCAATCCGGCGCCGTCGACCATCGCCCCCCACTGCAGGTAGCAGCCGATCGCGCCGTCGGTGGCGACCGTGACGCCCGGCGTCGTGTGAACGCAGATGCCATCCGCGAGTAGCTCGGCACGCTCCTCGTCGAGCCCGGCGGCGGTTGCGCACGACAGCAGCCGCTCGACGCTGCCGAGCGTGAAATCGCGGCCCGCCGTTGGGCTGACGATGCCGTAGTCGTGCAGGAGGGCGCCGCAGTAGTAGAGCTCGTCGTCCAACTCGCTCCCGTCGACGCTCGCGAGCGCACGCCCGAACAACCACGTCCGGTAGGAGTGGCCCTGCAGTCCCGGCGGCAGCTCCGCGCACGCCTCCTCGGCCTCGCGCGCGAACCGGGAATCGGGAACGGGGAAGGCGGCTACGTCAACGCGTTCGGCCGCGACGGGGAGCCGGCCCAGCGCGAGCTTGACCCGGCCCACGGCGTTCTGCCACTGACCCACCGCGATCGCAACGAAAAGCCGGCGCCGCTCGGCTGCCGACAGCTCACCACCGGTCCGACGGGCCCAAGCAAGGCCGCCGAGCCGCTGCCGATCGGGGCCCTCCACCGCTACGGCGTTTTGAGAAAGATGTCGTTGAGGGTGACCGTGCGCAGGTCCCGGTCGCGGATGATGTCGACGAGCTGCGGGTACACGTGCGTGACCGGCGGGTGGTTCAGGTGGCCGATGACGATGGACTGCGGGGTGAAGTATTGATCGGCCATCTTCACGATGTAGTCCTCGTGGATGAGCGTGGAATCCGACAGCGACCCCGACCACAAGGTGGGGACGGTGTAGCCGAGGTCGGCGGCGACGGCGTCGACGGCGGCGTTGCGCTTGGCGTACGGCGGCCGCCAGTACGGTTTCGCGCCGATGCCGTAGGTCTTCTTCAAAAATTGGTCGTTGCGGGTGAGCTGCTGGGCGATCTGGTCCTTGGGCAGGGTGGTCAGGTCCGGGTGTGACCAGGTGTGGTTGCCCAATTGGACCTGACCGGATTCGACCAGCGGCCGGAGCAGGTCCACGTTTTCGGTCCAGGAGTCGTAAACCCCGTTGACGAAGAACGTCAGCCGGATACCGGTGTCCTTGGCGAACTGAGTGTAGGCACGCACCACTTGGCTGTTGACGCCGTCGTCGACGGTCAGCGCGAGCAGGTCGCCTTCCCCGGGGATCTTGGTCAGGGCACCGCCGCCGGGCAGCGGGATGCGGGCGCTCAGCGGCGGGGGAGGCAACAGGGCGGACGGCGCCGTCGGGCCGGAGGTTGCCACGTTCGCCGGCGGTGTCTGGGCGAATGTCCGGGGCTGCGGGTCGACCACCAGGCGAGCCGCGCCGACGCCGACGACGGTGGCCGCGGCCAGCGCCCCGAGGAAGCGGCGTCGGTTCAGCTCCGGTGCCGCGCCGGTCCCAAAGGGCGGAATGAGGAGTGTGCCCCGGTTCCTCGTGGGTCTTTTGCGGTGCGATGTCGGCACCCGCGACCCGGTACCCCGGGCCCCGGTGTTGCCAAACTCCGCCGCCACAGCAGCGAACGGTACCAGCGCCGGTTTCGATATGCCGGGTTCGTTACAGGAGGGTCAGCTGTGAATTCAGCCTCGAAAAGGTAACGGTCCCCGCGCGGCCGGCGTCAATGAGGCGCGCCGCCGCGCTGCGGCAATGCGACGGGCTCGGCGCCGGGGGTCCCCAGCGTCCCGGCCAGCCAAGGCAACGACGCGGCGAACGCCTGGGCGGCGAACGGCCAGTCGTGCCTGCCCGGCTGGGTGACCACCGCACAGGTGATCCCGTTGGCGGTGGCGACGTCGCACAGCGCGTTGGCGGCCGCGTCCTGGCCTTCCGGGTTGGCGGCGGGATCCGCGCTGGGAGCGGCGATCGCGGAGTTGGCTTCTTCGGCGACTGCGTGCGGGCCGGGCGACGAGGGAACGTCGAACCACCCCGACAGCCCGGTGTAGTGCCCGTGGCGGGTCATGACGGTGGTGGGGTCGAAGGCGGCCCAGGCGGCGCTGTTGCCGCCGAACAATCGGCCGATGGTTTGGTCCTTCGTGCCGACGCTGGGGCTGCGGTCGCCGGCGATGTCGACGAACGCGCTGAACAGCTCCGGATGCATGACGGCCAGGTCGACCGCGCAGGTACCGCCCATCGACCACCCGGCGACGCCCCAGTTGGCCCGGTCGGCGCTCACCCCGAAGTTCGAGACGACGAAGGGCACCACGTCCTTGGTCAGGTGATCGGCAGCGTTGCCGCGGGTGCCGTTGACGCATTCGGTGTCGTTGTCGAACGTGCCGGTGGGATCGACGAACACCAGCACCGGGGCGAACCCGTGATGCTGCGCGGCGAAGTCGTCGATGGCGGTGAATGCGCCGCCGGGGCGCAGCCAGTCGGCGGGGGTGTTGAAGGCGGAGCTGATCATCATTACCGCCGGCAACCGCGGCGGCGGATTGCTGTTGAACCACGCCGGGGGCAGATACACCAGTTCCTGGCGGTGGGGGAAGTGCGACGCGTCGGCGCCGATCGTCACGGGCACCACGACGCCCTTGGCCGGCTTGGTGCCCTCGAGCTGCATCGCGGTGACCCTCAGCCGATCGATTTGATCGGGCAGGGGCTGCGACGTCAGCTGATCCCACGCGGCCGCCACGGTGGGGAAGTAGCCGACCCAGCCGTTCAACGCCAGGGCCGCGCACAGCGCGCAGAGCGGGATCGAAACCACCGCCAGGCCCCGACGCCACCAGCGTGCGCCCGGCCATCCCAGCGCCAGCACCGCGACCGCGAGCCCACTCATCGCGATCCACAGCCAGAGCGCCACCGGGGCCGGGTCGCCGGCCACCCCGATCGACGTGATGTACCAGTACGACAGCGCCGTGACCAGGCCCGCGACGCCCAGCGCCACCGGAAGCGCCCAGCCGCGCCAACGGCGCCTCGTCACCCCGATCGAGCCGACGACGATCAGCAGCGCCAGCGCCTGCACCGCCACCGGCAGCCAGCCACGCAGCAAGGACAGCTGTTGGACGAATTGGGGCAACGGCGGTGACCTTCGCTAAATCAAATCTCTTTGCGAATAACCCACCGGCCAAGGCTTGAGGACGCGGTAGGTCAGATCAACTATCCCACAGGATCGGCACGCATCGTCCCCGCGAAGGCGCGCAGTCGCAGGCTGTTGCCGACGACGAACGCGCTGGAGAACGCCATCGCGGCACCCGACAGCATCGGATTGAGCAGCCCGAGCGCCGCCAACGGGATCGCGGCCACGTTGTAGCCGAAGGCCCAGAACAGATTCGTCTTGATCGTGCGCAGGGTCCGCCGGGAGAGGCGGATCGCGTCCACCGCGGCGCACAGGTCGCCGCGCACCAGGGTCAGATCCGCGGCTTCGATCGCCACGTCGGTGCCCGTGCCCATGGCGAGCCCCAGATCGGCGCGGGCCAGCGCGGCGGCGTCGTTGACGCCGTCGCCGACCATCGCGACCACCCGGCCCTCGGATTGCAGACGTAAGACGGCGGCCACCTTGCCGGCCGGTGTCACCCCGGCGACGACGCGAGCGATGCCGACCTGCTCGGCGACGCGCTTGGCGACGCGGTCGTCGTCACCGGTCAGCAGCACCGGCGTGAGCCCCAGGGCCTGGAACCGCCGGATCGCCTCGGCGCTGGTGGGTCTGACGGCGTCGGCGACTACCAGGATCCCCCGCGCGCGGCCGTCCCACCCGACGGCGACGGCGATCTTCCCCGCGGCCTCGGCGCGGGCTTTGGCCGCCGACAATTCTGCGTCGAGATGCTGCGCCCGGTCGGCCAGCAGGCCCTCGCGCCCGACGACGACGGCGTGGCCGTCGACGACCCCGTGCGCGCCCTGCCCACTCACCGCCACGAAGTCGCGGGCGGCGGGCAGGGCGCCGAGCTCCGCCTTGGCGGCGTGGGCGATCGCCTGCGCGACGGGATGCTCCGAGGCGTCCTCCACGGCCCCGGCGAAGCGCAGCAGGGTTTCGCGGTCCGCGTGCGGCCCGGCGATCACATCGACGAGGGTCATCCTGCCGGTGGTGACGGTGCCGGTCTTGTCGAGAACGATGGTGTCGACCTTGCGGGTCGCCTCCAACACCTCGGGTCCCTTGATGAGCACGCCGAGCTGGGCCGCCCGGCCGGCGCCGACCAACAACGCCGTCGGCGTCGCCAGCCCGAGCGCGCACGGGCAGGCGATGATGAGCACCGCGAGCGCCGCCGTCACCGCCGAGGCGACGGAAGCGCCCCGGGCCAGCCATGCCGCGAGGGTGGCCACCGCGAGGACCATGACGGCCGGGACGAACACGCCCGAGACGCGGTCCGCGAGCCGTTGCGCCCTGGCCTTGCCCGATTGCGCCGCTTCGACGAGCCTGGCCATCTGCGCCAGCTGGGTGTCGTCGCCCACGCGGGTGGCGCGCACAACCAGACGCCCCCCGGCGTTCACGGTGGCGCCGGTGACGGCGTCGCCCTCGCCGACCTCAACGGGGACGGACTCACCGGTGAGCATCGCGGCATCGACGGCGGAGGATCCCGAGACGACGATCCCGTCGGTCGCGATCTTTTCGCCGGGGCGCACCACGAACACGTCGCCCACCGCCAGCTGGTCGACCGGCAGACGGGTCTCGGCCCCGTCCCGCAGCACCGCGACGTCCTTGGCGCCGAGCCGGAGCAGGGCGCGCAGCGCCGCGCCCGCGCGCCGCTTGGCGCGCTTCTCGAAGTAGCGGCCGGCCAGGACGAACATGGTGACGCCCGCGGCCACCTCAACGTAGACGTGTCCCGTCCCGAGCGTCAGGGCGTACAGGGAGCCGAGGAAGGCCGACAGCGTCCCGACGGAAACGAGCGTGTCCATCGTGGCGGTGCCGTGCCTGAGGCTCGCCCACGCGCCCGCGTGAATCGGGCGGCCCGCCCACGCGACGACCGGGGCGGCGAGCGCCAGCGACACCCATCGCCAGTCGCGGAACTGCAGGGCCGGCAGCATCGCCATCGCGATCACCGGGACGGCCAGAACGACCGCGGCGACCAGGCGGGTGCGCAGCGCCGCCAGCTCGCCGTCGTCGGCGGGCCCCCGCGTTTCGGCGGCGGGTTCCGGTCGCGGGAGCGCCGCGGTGAAGCCGGCCTTCTCGACCGCCGCGATCAGCTCCCGGGCGTCGTACCCCAGGGGCAGCGTGACGGCGGCCTTTTCGGTGGCGTAGTTGACCCGCGCGGTGACGCCGTCGAGCCGGTTCAATCTCTTCTCGATGCGCGCCGCGCACGAGGCGCAGGTCATCCCCCCGATTTCCAGCTCGACGTTGATGACCGTGTTAGCGTCCGCCGTCACGCGACGAAGACCGCCTGATAGCCGGCCTCGTCGACCGCGCGCAGCACCGCGCCGGCGTCGACGGGAAGGGAACTCCGGATGACGAGCCTGCCGGTGCCCGCGTCGACGTCCACGCTGTCGACACCGGGGATCCGGCCCACCTCGTCCTTGACGGCGGCCTCGCAGTGCCCGCACGTCATCCCACTGATGCGGTACTCGTTGGTCGCCATGACACTCCTTTATACGGGCGCCGGCTTATCGGGGCGCCGCCGGTTACGGCTCGGACAGCAGCAGCACGACGCGGCCCGTGGGAGGCGGCGGGGGAAACGCGCCCTCTTCGAAGCCGTAGTACTTGCGCTGATCGGGCGTGACGGCGTCGACCACTTTGCCCGTCGCGGTGAGTTCGCCATCGCGAACGTCGGCCATCATGCCCTTGAAGTCGGGCACGGCCATCGACTCAGCGAGCAGCAGCGCCTCGCCAGCGGTGCTCAGGTCGACCAGCACACCTGCCCCCGCGTAGTTGTTGCCGCCGCGGCCAAGGCCGCGCGGCGCCCAATACACGGGCGTCGAGGCCACGGTGCCCTTCACCCGCCGATACTCGCCGGGATGTTGCGCATCGGCGACGGTGACCAGGGGCAGGCGGGCGATCGTGCGCTTTTCCTTCAACCACAACCCGCCCAGCGGGAGGCACGCGACGGCGTACATCATCAACACCAGCACGAGGACCGGCTTCCAGGCGATTTCCCAGCCGAGTCGCCGCGGTGAGATCGGCAGTCCGCGCAGCTGTGCATCGAGCTCGCGGCGACCGAATTTGAAGACGTACCAGGCCAATACCCGCGCGAGCGCCATGCAGGCGATGATGATCAGGCCGACGATGCCGCACACTCGCCAATAGAAGGTGCTGTCGCCCTGGTTGGTGGTCGCCGCGACCATCACGGCGGGGATCGGGGCGGTGATCAGCAACAGCAGCGCGTAGGACGGGTGACTGGTCAGGTACGGGTAGGTCACCCGCCAGGCGCGGTTGCCGCCGTAGACCGTCACCGGTCCGATGTCGGCGTGCACCGTCGGTGTCCACGTCCCCTGCACCACCCGGGGCCTGACCAGCGAGCGGACGACGAAGAACCCGAAGAACAGCGATATGGCGAGCGCTCCCCAGAAGGTGCCGTCGAGTCGTTCGCCGGTGCCGGGCACCCCGAACGCGCCGTGGATGTCGATTACCTTGCCGACGAAGAACGTCAACGGCATCACGACGAAGAACTCCATCAGCCATATCTGGATCAGCTGGGGGATGCGCGAGCCGAGCCGGTCGAACGCCAACACGCGTTGCCAGAGAAAGCGTAGAACCCGCACGACCTGGCACTATATTGACCGCGGCTGATAGCGGCAACGGGTCAGACGTAGCCGACGCCGATGTCGACCGACACCTGGCTGGCGGTAACCAATCGGGATTGGTCCGAGACGAGCCACGCGACCGCGTCGGAAATGTCCTCGGGCTGGGCGATGCCGTCGGGCAGCAGCGGTTTGTGCATGCCCCGCAGGTGTGGGTAGCTGTCGGCGGCCGATCGAAGCGCGTCGCGCATCCGGCCGGTGCCCATCGGGGTCGAGACCGCTCCCGGGTTCAGACTGTTGACGCGGATGTTGTAGCGGCCGAGTTCGGCGGCGAATGCGCGCGCCATCCCGACGACGGCGTGCTTGCTCGCCGTGTAGTGGACCATGAACGACTGCATGTTGATGCCGGCGGCGGATCCGATCAGGACGATCGAGCCGCCGCGACCGCCGTCAATGATGTGGCGAGCGCTGGCCATCACGGTGTTCCAGGTGCCGACGACGTTGGTGTCGATGGTGTCGCGGAACGCTTGCGCGGTGATCCGGTCCCACGGTGCGGGACTGCAGATTCCCGCGTTGGCGACGATGATGTCCAGGCGGCCCAGCTCGCCGACGGCGGCCGTCAGCGCGTCGAGGTCGCGGATGTCGACCGCCGAAGTGACGACCTTTCGACCGTTGGCACTCACCAGCCGTGCCGTCTCGGCCAGATCGGCGGGTGTGGGTGAATCGTAGGGAACGCTGGGTGGCAACGGCCCGGCGATATCGACCGCGATGATGTCGGCGCCTTCGGCGCTGAGCCGCACCGCGTGCGCCCGCCCTTGTCCCCGCGCGGCGCCGGTGATCAGCGCCACCCTTCCCGGAATCGACTGGGTCACCGAACCCCTCCCCGCTGAACGTCGTTTGTTCGAACATCCGAGCAGTGTTGTAAAAGTTCAATCCGGCGAAGCGTAGCGTCGACCTCGCGCTGCCGGATACCCGGAAGGAGACCGTCATGACCGTCAACGTTGTCGAAGCGGGTCCCCGCCAGGTGAGCCGTTCGGTCGAAGTGGACGCGCCGGCCGCCGAGCTGTACGCGATGGCCGTCGACCCGCGGCGCCACCACGAACTGGACGGATCGGGCACGGTCGGCGACAACATCAGTATTCCGGCGGAAATGGTTGTGGGGTCGAAGTTTTCGACGAAGATGAAGATGTATGGCGTGCCATACCGCATCACCAGCAGGGTGACGGCCCTCAAACCGGACGAGCTGATCGAATGGCGCCATCCCGTGGGACACCGCTGGCGCTGGCAATTCGAGTCGCTGTCACCGACGAGGACGCGGGTCACCGAGACGTTCGACTACCGCGAAGCCGGCGCAATCAAGAACGCGCTGAAGTACTACGAGCTGATGGGTTTCCGCAAAGCCAACGCGGAAGGCATCGAGGCGACGCTGGCCAAGCTGCGCGATCGCTACGCGGGCGAGTAGCGATCAATCGGTCGCGGGATCCGCGGCGTCCCATGCGACCACACCGGACACCCAGTGGGTCAACTGGTCGACCTCGTCGTTGCGGTGCAGGTGGCGCGGCGGTGTTGCGAAGCTGGAGTACGGCCGGCACCGGACGACGACCCGGTTCTCCCGGTCGCACATCTCTTCGACGGACGCGCGTGCGTCGTCGGGCAGCGGTTGGCCCGACATTCTTCCGGCGACCGCCATCATGACGTCGACCGCGAGGTCACGGTCGTCGTCGAGGGTTGCGTCCGCGTATACCTGCAGATAGCTGAACGGCCAGCGTTCGTCGAGGACGCACAGGCTGACCTTCCCGTCGCGTTCGACGACGCGGGCCTTTCCACGGCCGGCCATGGTGGACACCAGGAGCTCGTCGGCGTCGGTCGGGATGTAGTAGACGATCGACATGCCCGGGCCGTCATTGCGGCGGCGGTAACCGAACACGCAAGTTCGATGCGTGCGGACGAATTGCCGGCGCTCCGAAGGGAGCATGTCGCGGTCGGTGGGAGCCGGGTACGGCTCCGGGGCCAGGGGAAGGAGCATGGCGAAAGGTCCTAGCTATCAAGTGGCTTGATCAAGAAACGAATAATGGCTACAGTGTGTCTACAAATAAGAGGGGTGTCAACTGACCGCCGGACAGCCGCATGAGCAGCCACCGCGTCGCTCCCGCGGGCGCCCGACCCTGCCGCCGGACCGCATCCTGACCGCGGCGCTCGGACTCGTCGACGAGCTCGGGGTCGACGCGCTGTCCATGCGCTCCCTGGCGCAGCGCCTGGGGTCGGGCACCGCCACGCTGTACCGTCACTTCGCCAACCGATCGGAACTGGTGGCCGCGCTGGTCGACCGCATGCTCGGTGAGGCCGGCTTGGACGCGGACGCGCTGACCGCGATGCCCTGGCAACAGGCCTGTATATCGTTCGCGCAGCACATGTTTGACGCGCTGGGACGCCACGGTGATGTCGCGTCGTTGTTGATCGGCTACGTGCCGATGGGGCCGCACGCATTGGCCCAGCGCGAGCTGATGCTGTCGCTGCTGCTCGACAACGGATTCCCGCCGGTGGTCGCCGCCCACGCCTACGCAACGCTGTCCCGCTACGTCCTCGGCTTTGCGATCCAGCAATCGAGATCGACCGAGGCCGAACGGGACACCGAGTTGACCGCCGCCTTCCGTGCACTCGATCCGTCCCGCTATCCCGCGACCGTCGCGGCCGCCGACGACCTGCCCGTTCCGCTGGAGGAGGAGTTCGCATACGGCCTGCGGCTCATTGTCGCCGGGCTGGAGCGATTGGGTCACTGAACCCAAACACGTCGTCGATCGTGGTCTCGTCGGGAACGATTGCCAACCGCCGACCTCGCTCGCCGAAGGGACCCTTTGCCGATGATCGACCGCACCCAGTCCCCCGCCATCACGCCGCACCGCGTAGCCGGGTTGCTAACGGGTGCAGGACAGCTGATCAGCCGTTACGGGCTGGCGGTCGTCCTGGCCTGGATCGGGTTCGGCAAGTACGTCAAGATGGAATCCCGGGTACTCATCGAGCACAGTCCGCTGATGAGCTGGATTTACCACGTGGCCTCCGTGACCACGGTGGCACGCGGGCTGGGGACCATGGAAATCGTTGCGGCGCTTCTCATTGCGCTGCGACCGGTGTGGCCACGCGCGTCGGCGGCGGGCAGCGCCCTTGCCGTCGTGCTCTTCATGGGAACGCTGAGCTTCTTGTTCACGACGCCCGGGGTGGTCTCCACCCGCGCCGCCGGCCTCCCGGTGTTGTCCGCGCTGCCGGGCCAATTCCTGCTCAAGGACCTCGTTTTGATCGGCGTCGCGCTGTGGACGCTCGGCGACTCGCTTGCCGCGCGAAAAGCGTTCCCCTGAGCAATTTCTTGGCCGATGCCAGCGTGGCGGCGTAGGCATCCGGGGTTTGGTTGGTCGCCCGGTCCGTCAGCCCGCGGGCCAGCGCGTAGATCGCGTTGACCGCCGCGCACGGGTCGGTGCCGGTTGGCAACGCCCTGTGTGCTTGGGCGTCGCGGACGACGTGATCGATGGTGTCGCGCAACCCTTTCAGACCGGCACGCCCGCGCATGGCGCGTTCGAACGCGGCCAGGTCCGGATACTCGCGCAGCAACCTGTCCAGTTCGTCCAGGACCGCCTCGAGGCGCTCGACCACGTCGTCGGAGCGGTCCGCGGCGGTGCGCAGCCGTGGCAGCGCGATCTCGTCGATCTCCCTTACGGTGGCCGTGAGCAGTTCGGACTTGTTCGGAAAATAGTGATACAGGCTGCCGCTGGTCATGCCCGCGGCCTTGGCGATCTCTCGAATGCTCGCGCGGGAATACCCCACCTCCGCCACACAGCGCATGGTCGCCGAGATTATTCGAGCGCGGGTCCGCTCGCCGCTGGCGCCCACCGGGCGACCCAGTTGCGCCCGCGCGGCGATCATGCGGCGCACCTTCCTGCGGAACCGGCACACAAATTGATCGACCGATTATATTCGACCGCATGCTAGGTCGCCCGATCGGCGCCAGCGGCGAGGAGACCCGCCAGCGGATCATCGTCGCCACCATGCGCTGCGTGGCGGAGGTG
Source organism: Mycobacterium sp. NGS54 (assembly GCF_059812465.1). Lineage (NCBI taxonomy): Bacteria > Bacillati > Actinomycetota > Actinomycetes > Mycobacteriales > Mycobacteriaceae > Mycobacterium > Mycobacterium sp. NGS54. The sequence goes on from NZ_JCALCS010000007.1 coordinate 533,988, forward strand.
GGCTATTCGCGCGCGACCATCCGCGAGATCGCCCGCACGGCAGCGGTGACCAGCGCCAGCCTGTACAACTACTTTCCTAATAAGTCGGCGCTGATCAAGGCCGCCATCGCGGCCCGAACCGACGTCGCGCTGCCGCGGCTGCGCGAGGCCGCCGGGGGCCCCGGCGACGTGATCGACCGGATCGAAGCGGTGCTCGACGAATCGGGCCGGCTGATGCGCGAATACCCCGACCTGGCGGCCTTCGAGTGGGCGATCCGTGCCGAAGGCGCCGTCGACGCCGGGGAGGCAGGCGACGGGTTCCAGGCGTTCCGCGAGATCATCGAGGGCATCGTCGCGGGAGGCGGCAAACCGGGCTCGGTGGAAGCGATCTACTCGCTGATCTACGGCCTGACCGAGCTGGCGGCGACCCTGCCGCCGGTCGAATACCACGCGGCCCTGGATTCGGCCAAGCGCCTGATCAGGGGCACGTTGTTGCGCTGAGGCGCCCGGCAGCGTCGAGACTGCGGCCAGAGCGTAGCTCGGCCGAAAATCGCGCGCTGGAGCGCAGAACCGAGTTCCTTTGCCATTGATATGATCAACTGATTGATTATATAGTCGGGCGGGGATCACGATGAGGAAGCCGATGCCAAGACCTGCGACCGTTGGCGTGGAGTTCGACGTCGACGCGCTGCGCCGCAAGTACGCCGACGAGCGGGCCCGGCGACTGCGCCCGGACGGCATCGCGCAGTACGTCGAGACGGCGGGTGCCTTCGCGCGCTTCGCCGAAGACCCCTGGGTGGACGGAACGTTCACCCGCGAGCCATTGACCGACGAGGTCGACGTCGCGGTCATCGGCGCCGGATTCGGCGGCCTGCTGACCGGCGCGCGGCTGCGCGAACTCGGTGTCGAAAGCGTGCGCCTGATCGATAGGGCGGCCGACGTGGGCGGCACCTGGTATTGGAACCGGTATCCGGGGATCGCGTGCGACGTCGAATCCTATGTCTACATGCCGCTGTTGGAGGAGCTCGGCTATATCCCCGCGGACAAGTACGCCAGGGGATCGGAGATCTTCGCCCACTGCCAGCGCATCGCCGAGCACTACGATCTCTATCGCGACGCGTGCCTGCAAACCGACGTGCATGAGATCCGTTGGGATCCAAATGCTTCCCGCTGGATCATCCGGACCAACCACGGCGACGAGATGCGGGCCAGGTTCGTCTCCATGGCCAACGGTTACCAGGCCAAGCCCAAGCTGCCCGGGATCGCCGGCCTCGGCAGCTTTCGCGGCCCGACCTTCCACACCAGCCGGTGGGACTACGGCTACACCGGCGAAAAGCTGGAGAACCTGGCCACAAAGCGCGTCGGCATCATCGGCACCGGTGCCACGGCGATCCAGTGCGTGCCGCACCTCGCCGCGGCGGCGCGGCAGCTCTACGTCTTCCAGCGCACGCCGTCCTCGGTCGACGTGCGAGCCAACCGGCCGACAGATCCGCAGTGGGCCAACACATTACAACCGGGCTGGCAGTCCGAACGCATCCGGAACTTCCAGATCCTGACGGCCGGTGGTCAGGCCGAGGAGGATCTGGTCGCCGATGCCTGGACCAGCATCACCCGCAAACTTCCCGTCATGCGCCAGGACGGTGCCGGCGCGGCCCCCAACATCGAACTGGCCGACTTCGCCAAGATGGAGGAGATTCGCGCGCGCGTCGACGACATCGTCGCCGACCCCGCGACCGCCGAGGCGCTCAAACCGTGGTACGGCTACTTCTGCAAGCGGCCGTGTTTCCACGACGACTACCTGCAGACCTTCAACCGCGACAACGTCACGCTCGTCGACACGCGCGGTCGCGGGGTCGAGCGCATCACCGAGGCCGGCGTCGTCGTCGACGGGGCGACCTACGAACTCGACTGCCTCATCTTCGCAACGGGTTTCGAGGTTGGCACCGACTACTGCCGGCGCACCGGGTTCGAGCTGATCGGCCGCGACGGCGTGACGCTGACCGCCCGGTGGCGCGACGGCGTGCGCACGTACCAGGGCTTGTGCGCCCACGGCTTCCCGAACTGTTTCATCGAAAGCATCGCCCAGGCGGGGCTGACGGTGAACTTTCCATACCTGCTGGATGTGCAGGCCAGCCATGCCGCGTGGATCATCGCCCGGGCGCTGGAGCGCGGCGTCAGCGAAATCGAGGCGTCATGCGAGGCCGAGTCCGCCTGGGTCGACCTGGTGGTGGCCCGCTCCACCGCGACCGCCGAGCGGGCCAGCACCTGCACTCCCGGCTACTACAACCGGGAAGGCAAGGCGGACGCCAAGACTCGGCAGGGTAGCTTTTTCATCGGTGCGCCCACGGAGTACGCGGACATGCTCGACGCGTGGCGCGCGAAGGGCGACCTGGACGGGTATGAGGTTCGCGGCGGAAAGGCCGCGCCGTGACGAGCCGGCTGGCCCGTCGGCGCTACGCGGTCGGCCGGCTGCGGGCGGCGACGCGCCGTCGGCGCCCACCGAGGGTGGCGATCATCGGCGCCGGCTTCGGCGGCCTCGGGGCGGCCGTGGCGCTGCGACGCGCCGGCCTCGACGACCTGGTGATCATCGAGGCCGACGACGGGGTGGGCGGTACCTGGCGCCGCAACACGTATCCCGGCGCCGCCTGCGACATCCAGAGCCACCTGTACTCGTTTTCCTTCGCGCCCAACAAGTCCTGGAGCCGCACCTACGCCCGACAGCCCGAGATCCTGGCCTACCTCGAGTCCGTGGCCGACGACTTCGACCTGCGCCGCCATCTCATGCTCGGCACCAGAGTCCGTTCGGTCCGCTGGAATTCCGACGCGTCGTGCTGGGAATGCGAATTGGACCGCGCCGGGCAGACCGCGACGCTGACCGCCGACATCGTCGTCTGCGCCGTCGGATTGTTCGGGCTACCGAAGCGTCCCGAGATCGCGGGGCTGGGCGAGTTCGGCGGCACGCTCATGCACACCGCCCAGTGGGATCACGGCATCGAGCTGGCCGGCAAGAAGGTCGCGGTGATCGGCACCGGCGCCAGCGGGGTTCAGGTGGTCCCGGAGCTCGCGAAGACCGCGGAACGCGTGACGGTGTTCCAGCGCACGCCGCCATGGATGGTGCCCAAGGACGACCGGCCTTACAGCCCAGCGGAATTGGAGCGCTTTCGGCGCGATCCCCTGGCCGTGCGCCGGACGCGTTGGCAGATTTGGAAATTCCAGCACGACAACACGGCCACATTCGCCGACGACCCGGTCGTCGCCGCGCGCACGCACGTCGCGACGTCGTTCTTGGAGCGCACCGTGGCCGACGGGCGGCTGCGCCACGCGCTGACGCCGGACTATCCGTTCCGCTGCAAGCGGGTGTTGCTGGGGGACGACTATTACCGGGCGTTGCAGGCGGACAACGTCGATCTGGTCACCGACCCCATAGCGCGGGTCGGCGAGGCGTCGGTGGTGACCAAGGCCGGCCACGTCGTCGACGTCGACACGATCGTGCTCGCGACCGGGTTCGAGACGTCGCGCTACCTGTCGGGCATCGACGTGGTCGGCATCGGCGGTCAGCGCCTGCACGAGCGCTGGGGCGCCGACCCGAGCGCCTACCTGGGGGTGGCGGTCGCCGGCTTCCCGAACTTCTTCATGCTTTACGGCCCCAACACCAACCAGGGCGGCAACTCGATCGTTTACATCTTGGAGGCGGCTGCGCGGCTGGTGGCCAGCGCCGTCAGCCGGGTGGCGCGGCGGGGCGGCTACGTGGATGTTCGTCCGGAGGCCGAAAGGCGCTACAACGACCGGCTTTCCGCGGACCTCGGACGCACCGTCTGGACCCAGTGCGACAGCTACTTCCGGTCACCCAGCGGCCGCATCGTGACCCAGTGGCCCTACACCGAATTGGACTACGCCCGCCGAACCTGGCGGCTGCGGCCGCGGGATTGGTCGCACCACTCACGGGGTGCGCCGCCGCTTTCGGGGCTTCCTCGGCACGTCCATCTTGGCGGCTTCCTCGGTGGCGATCCTGCCCGCCACGTCGTCTATCGCCCTGCGGAACGCCTGCATGCCGAGACCGATTCCCAGGGAACGTAATTGGAGGGTCTTCTCGGCGATCTCGGGCCAGTCGTCGGCGGGTAGCCCGGCGCGCAGGAACGGCTCCCAGACTTCATCGCGATAGAGCTCGACGAGTGGTTGCATGCTCGCAATCTGATGATCGGTCATGAGGGTGAGGGCCCGGGCCACCTTATCCAGCGGCAGGCCGACCGCGATCAGCTTCTCGACGTAGTCGAACGTTGCCGTGTCGGTGACAACGAGCAGCTCGTCGTCGATGATGTCGACCAGCCCGCAGTCCGTGAAGTACCGCTCCGCCGTGGCGCCGAATTGGCGGACCAGGTCGACCCGTTTCATCTCCACCGATCCCGTGAGGTTGGCGGGGCTCAGCAATTCCGAGGCCATCCGACGTACCTCGGGCGCCGACTCACCGGACTGATCCAGGACCCGCCGGATGATGTCGAGCGGAAAACCCTGCGCTCGAAGTGATTTGATCCGCTCGATATGCGAGATGTGGTCGTCGCCGTAAATCCCGATCCGACCGCGTCGCTGTGGCGGCGGTAGCAGCCCGTTGGTCTGCCACTCACGAATGTTCCGCGCGGTCATGTCGACGCGGCGCGCAAGTTCGTCGATTGTCATGTCCACGGCGACGGCCCTTGTCGATTACGGAAACTTACGTTACGGTCCAGTGCGTAACTGTACAGGTTAGGTGATCGATGGCGCTCACTGACGGGGTTCGCTTCACCGGCTCGGCGGCCCGCACGCTGGCCGGCGCCGCGCTGGCCAATGCCACGGGCGCCCGACGGCGCCTGCCGCTCGATGCGGACATCACCGCCTACGATCCGCTGGATGCGGCGACGGCGGCCCAGCCACACGAGGCCTATCGCCGCCTGCACGCCGGCGCCCGGGTGCAGTACAACCCCAGGCGCAGGGTGTTTGTCCTGAGCCGGCTGGACGATGTCCGGGCGGCCGCCCGCGACGACGCGAAACTGTCCAGTGCCGACGGACCCATGCTGACCCGGATACGCACGCCGATCCTGGTCTCGCTCGACGGCGAAGCGCACACCCGGCAGCGCCGTCAGGTACTGCCGGCCTTCACCAAGGCCGCGCTCGACAGCTGGCGCCCGATCATCGACAGGCTGGCCGCAGAGACGGTCCACGACGTCGTGGCCAACCCGGGTTGCGACGTGGTGCAGCGGCTGGCGATACCGATGCCGGTGCGTCTCATCGCCCAGTTGTTGGGCGTTCCCGACACCGATGTCGACGACTTTCGGCGGTGGTCCGAGGAGTCGGTACAGGTTACCGACATCGACCTCACGGCACGCGGTGCCCGCAAGCTCGCGGTCTCGGTGCGCGGTTCGTGGGCGATGCACCGCTATTTCACTCGGCAGTTCGCCGTCGGCGGCCTGAAGGGCTCGGACACGATCCTGGGACGGCTGTTGGCGGAGAACGCGGCCGGCTCGCTGCCCGACCGCGAGTTGTTCTACTTCGCGATGCTGTTGCTTCTGGCCGGCAACGAGACCACGACCAACCTGCTCGGCGGCATGTTCGACACCCTGGCCGCCAACCCGGAGCAGTATGACCTGCTGCGCGCCGATCCCGACCTGATACCGATGGCGGTCGAGGAGTTACTGCGCTACCTGTCACCGGCGCAGAACGTGTATCGCACCGCCCTGCGCGACTACCGGGTCGGGGATACCACGATTCCCGCGGGTGCGCGGATCATGCTGTCGATCGGCGCGGCCAATCGGGATCCGCGGGCGTTCGACGAACCCGACGCGTTCCGGGTGACTCGAAACCCTGGCCAGCACATGACTTTTGGGTTCGGTGCGCACCTGTGCATCGGAGCGCAATTGACGCGCATGGAGGCCCAGGCGGTGCTGCGTGAATTGGTGACCCAAGTCAGCCGAATCTCCGTGGTCGGGGCGCCGCAATGGTCCACCAATAGTTTGCTCCGCGGACCGACGCGCCTGGCGGTCCGCCTGACGCCCGCGTGAGCCGCGGCTTCTCAGCGGGCGGGATCGTCGGCCACCTCGATGTCGCCGGCCGCGGCCGCCGCGCGCAGCCGGTGAAAATCGTCGAGTGACTTGTCGGCGTACGCGTAGGACCACTCGGCGACCGCGTCGTGCACCGCGCTGCTGGTGCCGACGTAACCGCGCAAGACCGATGCGTTGGCGCTCTGCGAGTGCGCGCGCGCCAGCAGCACCGCACAGGCGACGACGTATTCGGAGAAGGTGGCCGCCGACATGCCTTCGGTGTCGATGCTGCCCTTCATGTCGTGGAACTGGCGGACGTAGTAGTCGCGCCCGTCCTTGCGAGTCGTCCCGAGAAATACATCCGACATCGCCTGCAGGATCTGCTGGCCGTCGATGACGCGCACCCCCTGCCCCTTGGCTTCGACGGCCGCGTTGAGGCTGTCCGGCTGAGCCCACCCGCCGTATTCCTCGAGCACCGACCGCGTGGCCTCTTTGATCTGCAGGATCAGCGGTGTTCCGTTGGGGCCGACCAGGATGACCAGGTAACACCGGGTGCCCACGCTGCCGACGCCGACGACGCGCAGCGCGACATCAGTGATCCGAAAGTGCGACAGCAGCAGCGCCACGTCGGCCGGCACCGCGGCCAGATACTCCCGTACCGCGTCCAGCAACGGCGCTTCGGTCTCCTCGTCGACATGCTGCAAGACCGGAGGCGCCTCCCGCAGCCGCGGGGTCCCGTCGGGGCCAATCTCCGTGATCCGCCGGAAGACTCGCGCCGACGTTCGGGTGCGCGCCTGAGATATCGTCTTCTCAATCACCGCCTGCAGGCCCTTGGACACCTTCCCGGTGTAGTGCTCGGGTTCCACGCGCAGGTAGTAGCGGTCCAGCACATTCATCTCCTCGAGCATCGCCTCCAGGCTCGTCTGGTAGCCCACCAGCGTCTGTTCGACGCAGCCGCGGATCGCTTTGGCCGGATACCCCGCGTGGCGGCCCCCGACGATCGCGCTGGTGACCAGGCGCTTGACGTCCCACTCCCCGGGCGCCACGGCGGCCTCGTCGAAGTCGTTCAGGTCGAACACGATTGAGCGGTCCGGCGCGGCGTACATGCCGAAGTTCGACACGTGCGCGTCGCCGCAGCACATGACTTCGATCCCGCTGGTAGGGCTGGCGGCCAGGTCGGCGGCCATGACCGCCGCTGACCCGCGGTAGAACGAGAACGGGTCGGCGAGCATGCGGGCGAACCGCAGCGGGACGAGTTCGCTTAGCCGCCCGTCGTTTTGGGCCACGAGGATTTCCGCCGCCGACCGGTTCGCGGGCGTCAGCTGCGCGAGCGCGCGCCTGGGAACGGTCTTGCGCAGCGCCCGACCGCGCGCCACATCCTCGCCCGGTGCTTCCAGTTCGATCAGGCGGTCACGCAACGCCCGTTGCGGCATCCGCTCAGCATAGATACCGTGCGCGCTTCCTACTTACCTTCAGGCTGACGACGCCGAGCTCTACTACCTCGTCTGATTCGCGGCGGCCGCCCTGGCCCGCTCCGTCATCGACGCGATCACCCCGCCGTCGTTGAGGATGTCGGTGCCGGTCAGGTAACCCGCTTTGTCGCTGGCGCAGAACGCGAGTAGCTCGGCCATCTCCTCGGGCTTGCCCCAACGCGGGACGGCGGCGTCGGCGACCATCGCGCCGGCCCCGGCCTGCTCCTCCAGCCGGCCCATCTCGGTGTCGGTCGACCCCGGCGAAACGGAGACGATGCGCAGCCCGCGCGCGTTGAATCGCTCCGCCTGCGCCTGGCTGTACCACTTGACGAAGGTTTTGCTCAGCGCGTAGGCGAGGCCCGACCGGGCCTCCTCGGGCGCGATGTCGCACGCCTTCAGCATGGCCGCCATGAAGGCCTCGGAGTCTTCAAGGGCCAGCGGAAATTTGTGTGTTGGAACGATTTCCGCCGGGAGCATGTAGGCCGACATGGACGCCACGTTGACGACCACCGCGCCCTCACCGGCGATCTCGTAAAACGCCTCGTCGACGTTGATGGTGCCGACCGCATTGGTCCGCATGACGTAGTCGGCGGGACCCATGCTCGGACTGACGCCGGCGGTGTGGATGACCGAACCGACCGTCCCGAGCCCGGTTGCGGTGTCGAGCAGGTCCGCGACGGCATCGCGGTCGGTGACGTCACAGTTGACGGCCGTCGGAGTCATCCCGAGGCCTTGCAGGGTTGCGGCCGCGCTGTCCAGGCGGTCCTGCCGCACGTCGCAGAGGACCACGGTGTGTTCGCGGCCAACGACTTTGGCCGTGGCCAGACCCATGCCGCCGGCACCGCCGGTGATCACCGACACTCGTTTCATACGTGGACCGTATACGGGTGCGCTACCTCGGGAGCGACGGGCTCTCCGCGTCGTGATGGGGGCGGCCAGTGTGGCGGATCGCCCTGCCGACGAACGGCGCCCGGAACGTGGCGACGAGGTGGCGGCGGTTGACGACCAGGCCCACCACGGCCACCGCGACGTAGACACCGCACAACAGCAGCCGCTCCCGCGTCGAGACGAGCGGGAACTGGACGAAGAACAACGTCAGCAACGCGCACGCGGCGACCCGGGAGAAACGCAGCCCCAGGATCAGCGCGACGCCCATCAGCGTCTGGGTGGCCGTGAGCAGCACCTCCTCGACCTGGCGGGAGTCCAGCGTCAGCGAGAATCCGCCGCCGCCGAGGACGTGTGCCACGGGCAGCGATCCGATCAGCAGCGTCCACTGGTTGACCTTGGAGGAGATCAGCGTGGCGATCGCCGCCGTGCCCTTGCCGCGGGAGGCGAAGATGACCGCGATGATGAACTCGGGGGCTTCCGATGCCAGCGGCGCGAGCCACTGGACGAGCAGGAACCGGTCGATGCCGAGCTCGGTGCCCGCCGCGACGAGGTTGTCGGCGAACGGCTTGGCGCACAGCAGAATCACGGCGCCCGATGTCGCGAAGAGACCGATGACCGCGACGCGCCGAACGCGATGGGGCAGCTCCCCGAGCGCGGCCGCGGTGCCGACGAGGTCCGGCTCCTCCACGTCGCCGTGGCCGATCTTGTAAAGGTAGAAGCCGAACCAGGCCAGCAGCGCCAGCCCCAGCGCCATGTGGATTTGTCCGGTCGCCGGCATCACGAATGCGGCGATGCCGGCGATCAGCAGGAAGCCGAGTTCGACGCGATTGGCGGGCTCCAATTCGACCGCGGCGGATTTGGGAGCGGATTTGCCTGCGCCCGCCCGTCGCGCGACGACGATGCTGACCAGCACCACGACGGGCCAGCCCAGCCCCATCAGCAGCCGGTTGGACCCGGTCATGTTCGCGGCGGCGTACTGGGTGTAATCCGGATCGTGGCCGGATACATAGGCGTAGTAGAGGTCCACGGCGTATTCGGGCAGCACGGCCACCAGCGCGAGCACCGCGATCGCCAGCCCGCCGGAGACGTCGATCTGCGCGGCCTCGGCGGCCCACGCCAGCAGAAAGCTGGCCGCGACCACCGCGGCCCCGTAGATCAGGAGGGCGGCGACCGGGTCCAGGTGCAGGCCGGCGATTCGGGTGACCACCGCCGGGGCGATGAAGATCGCGGTGATGAGCGTCGAGCGGATCAAGGTGAATCGCCGCGCGCGCGATGTCGTCGCGACGCTGGCAGCGGACCTGTCGGTGGCCGGCATCGTCATCCTTCAACTCGAAGAGGGGTGCCGATCATTGGTGATTGCGTTGGCTCGCATGCCGTGGCGAACTGCACCCAAACCTACCCGCGAAATCGTGACCCAGCAACGCGATCCGAGAGCCGAAGCGGCGGCCGCACGCGTTCCGTCTTCGCTGGCCACTCCGGCCGGGACGGAAAGTTCGGGCCGGCTGATCCGAAACTTTGGCAAACCTTTCGTGGCCCTGCCGTGGCGTTTTGGGCCGACCGCACCGCGGCCCGGCGCGTTTTGCGCCACCGATGGATCGACCGCGGCACAGATAGCTCGATTAACTTCGACGCGCCGCCGCAGCTCCGGGTTCCCCGGGGAACGGTTAACCCGGCGGACCCATCGCCGCGGCCGCGGCCTGTGCGAAGAGTTCGACGGTCTGATTGCGGGTCAGTGAACTCGTCAGCTGCTCGGCGGCGCGCATGACGTCGCCGACGAACCAGGTCGGGCCGTTGGCGAGGTTTTCGAAGGCCTCCGCGATCACATCGTCCACGGCGGCGGAACCCGCTGGTGTGTCGTCGGGCGAACTTATCTGGCCGCGACTGTGTTCGAGCCGGCGCAGCGCGGGCGTGTCGGTTTTGCCGAGGATCAGGCCCACGACGTCGACGCCTTTGTCGTGCAACTCGGCCCACAACGCCTCGGCGAAGACCATGTCGAACGCCTTGGATGCCCCGTAGGCCACCATGTTGGGCCCCCCGGCCAACCCGGCGCCGGACCCGAAGATGACGATGCCGCCGCTGCCTCGCTCGACCATCGCGGGCGCGAAGTGGTGGCACAACTGCATCGGCACCATGCAGTTGCGTTGGACCATCGCCTCGGCGGCCTCGATCGGGTTGGCAAGGAACGGCTCATAATTCGGGTCGGCGCCCGCGCAGCACACGAGAAAGCCGATCTCCAGATCGCTGGTGGCCGCGGCGATCGACGATGCCGCGCCCGGCTGCGCGAGATCGAGAGCGAGAGTGCGTGTTTCGACCCCGCTGCGGGAACCGATCTCCGCGGCGACGGCGTCCAGCGCCGATTGGCGGCGGGCCAGCAGCACCACATTGACCCCGCGCTCGGCCAGCCCCGCGGCGAACGCGGCGCCCAGGCCGTCGGAAGCCCCGGCGACCAGCGCCCACGGCCCGTACTTGGTTGCGAACGTCACCTAAGGGCTCCCAACTGTGCTCACGCGCACGACGGTGAAGCGCCGCCGCGCGATGCGCCAACCGTCGGCGGTGCGGACGATGTCGTCGTCGTAATAGCCGATCCCGTTGGCACCGGATTGGTTGTCGGCGAACATGATCAGGGCGTCGACGTAGGTGCGCGCCGTGGCCTGGTCGCCGTTCACCGTGATGACCTGGTTGGTCAAGCGGTGCAGCGTATGGCCCGCCAGGGCGTGCGTCTTGTCCATGAAGTCGGTGACGGCGTCGACGCCGCTCCACGCGCCGATCTCGCCGTAGTCGAGTTCGCAGTCCTCGGTGAATACCGTTCGAAACAGTGGCCAGTCGCGCCGGTCGATCCCGGTCGCGTAGCGAACGAGCAGATCCGAGATTTGTTGCCGGTGGTCGGTTTCGCTCACGAGACGTCTCCATTCGGATGGACCACGATGCGTGGTGGGCCGTGTGAGCGGCGGGCCAACTCGAGCGCGCCGGGCACCTCGTCGAGCGCGATGACCTTGCCGACGCTCGTCAGCGGATCGAGCCGTCCCGACGCGATGGCGTCGAGGGTAACGCATCAGCCCCGTTTATTTTCTCGAATAATCGACATAAGATCTCGAATGCTCGGAGTAACCATATGAACGTCGCCCCAAAGGAGTCAAGACATTCGCGGATCGCCGTCGGCGCCGACCGCGCGAGTGCTCGATGTCATCGAGCTCCTGGCCCGGTCGCCGGATGCGCCGCTGCGCTTCTCCGACGTCGTGCGCGAGCTCGATCTCACCCAGGCGACGGCCCACGCGATCCTGAAGACGCTGTGCGACCGGGGCTGGGTCAGCCGCGACCCCGTCGCGAAGACCTTCACCCTCGGCCCCGCGCTCGCCGTGGTTGCCGCGCGCACCGACACCGCCCGCCCCCTCGCGCATGCCGCCCGTTCCGCGGTGCTGCGACTCTCCCGCGACGTCGGCTACACCGGCTCGGTGGTCGAGCGATTCGGTGATTCGCTGGTGGTGACCGCCGTCGAGGGCGACCCCGCGACGCAGCCGGCGGGCATCCCGGGCGATCGCATTCCCTACGCCCCGCCCTTCGGCGTCGCGCTCGCCGCCTGGGACGGCGAGGAGGAACAACGGGCATGGATCCGTCGCGGCGCCGGCGATAACACCGACCGCGTCGAGCGCCTCGAACGCGTTCTGGAGCACACCCGGGAACGGGGGTTCGACGTCGACTGGACAACCCCCGCGCTGGCTCAGGCCGTCCGAGCGGTCGGCGGCCTGGATCACCACGAGATGCCGACTCCGGTGCGCCATATCCTGGATCAGCTGCTCGCCGAGTTCACCACCATCGGCTTCCTCTCCGACGACAATCCCGGTCGGCGCAAGCAACCCGTGGTCACCATCGCCGCACCGGTTTTCGACCATCGTGGACAGGCGGCCCTGATGCTGGCCGTGCATCCGCTGTGCCCGCTCAGCGCGAGGCAGATCCGGCTCATCGGCGAGAAACTCACCGACGAAACGGCGGCGATCACCCGATCGCAACGGCATGCGGTGGATCGAACCGTCTAAGTTAGCCGTACGGACAGGGGGTGACCGTAGGGTGTTCGGGTGCTGACAAGCGGGTCAGTGGTGTGCGGGTACCGCATCGAGCGGGTGCTGGGCGCCGGCGGGATGGGCACGGTGTACCTGGCGGCCGACCCGAGCCTGCCCCGCCAGACCGCGCTGAAAGTGCTCTCGTCCGAGCTGTCGCGCGATCCCGATTTTCGGGCCCGGTTCATTCGTGAGGCCGACACGGCCGCCTCGCTCGAGCACCCCCAGATCGTGTCGGTCTACAACCGCGGGCAGACCGAAGACGGCCAGCTATGGATCGCGATGCAATTCGTCGACGGCACCGACGCCGACGCGGCGCTGCGCGAGGGGACGATGGCCCCGCAGCGGGCCGTGCACATCATCGGCGAGGTCGCCAAGGCGCTCGACTTCGCCCACGCCCACAACGTGGTGCACCGTGACATCAAGCCGGGCAACTTCCTGCTGTCCGGCCCGACAGGTCCCGAGGAGCGAGTCCTGCTGGGTGACTTCGGAATTGCCCGCGCCTTCGACGATGTCGGGCTGACCGCGACCGGCTCGGTGATGGCCACCGTCGCCTACGCGGCACCCGAGGTGCTGTCCAACGCGCCGATCGACGGCCGCGTCGACATCTACTCGCTGGGTTGCGCCCTGTTTCGGCTGCTGACGGGCCAGACACCATTCCCGGCCACGAACGGCGCGGCCGCGGTGATGATGGCGCACCTGTTCAGCCCGCCGCCGCAGGTGACCCACGCGGTACCGTCGCTGCCCGACGCGCTGGACCGGGTGATCGCCATCGCGATGGCCAAGGACCCGGCGGCCCGATTC
>NZ_JCALCS010000008.1:0-446538 GCF_059812465.1 Mycobacterium sp. NGS54
GAGCACGGACAGCGCCGTCGGGTCCAGCTGGGCCTAGCTCGCAACTTCAGGCGCGGCAGCACACCACATAATAGGTGTGCTGCCGCGTCCTGCGGTTTCCGTAACTTCGACCACTTCTGAGGCTATCGATGGACCAACAGAGCACCCGCACCGACATCACCGTCAACGTCGACGGCTTCTGGATGCTTCAGGCGCTGCTCGACATTCGCCACGTCGCGCCCGAATTGCGATGCCGCCCGTTCGTGTCGACCGACTCGAGCGACTGGCTCAACGAGCACCCCGGAATGGCGGTGATGCGTGAGCAGGGCATCGTGGTCGGCGACGAGGTGCAAGAACAGGTCGCGGCCCGAATGCGGGTCCTCGCCGCGCCCGATCTCGAGGTCGTCGCCCTGCTGTCGCGGGGCAAGCTGCTCTACGGAGTCGTCGACGACGAGAACCAGCCCCCCGGCTCGCGCGACATCCCCGACAACGAGTTCCGCGTGGTGCTCGCCCGCCGCGGCCAGCACTGGGTCTCGGCGGTCCGGGTGGGCAGCGACATCACCGTCGACGACGTCGCCGTCGCGGACAGCGCCTCGATCGCGTCGCTGGTGATCGACGGTCTGGAGTCGATTCACCACGCGGAACCCGCGGCGATCAACGCGGTCAACGTGCCGCTGGAGGAAATGCTGGAGGCGACCAAGTCCTGGCAGGAATCCGGCTTCAATGTCTTCTCCGGGGGGGATCTGCGGCGGATGGGCATCAGCGCCGCGACGGTTGCCGCCCTCGGTCAGGCGCTGTCGGACCCCGCGGCCGAGGTTGCGGTGTACGCGCGCCAGTATCGGGACGACGCCAAGGGCCCGAGCGCCTCGGTCCTGTCGCTGAAGGACGGTTCGGGCGGCCGCATCGCGCTGTACCAGCAAGCGCGCACGGCGGGTTCGGGGGAGGCGTGGCTGGCGATCTGCCCGGCGACGCCCCAACTGGTGCAGGTGGGTATCAAGACCGTGCTGGACACGCTGCCCTACGGCGAGTGGAAAACGCACAGCAGGGTCTGACATACGTGTGAAACATAAACTTCACCAACGCTTTTGCAGACAACATGCGGTCGGGATGCGAAGACGGCATACTTCTCTAGAATCATCAGCAAATCTTCAAAGCAGTGTCACCACAACCCTTAACTCAAGGCGAGGCAGATGAAATCCGAATTGGTCGAGCTGTACCTCTCAGGGGGCCGCGGCGCCTCGGCGACACGGGCTTACACATTCAAAACGACAGGGGGTGCTGGGCGATGACATCGGCCGGAGTAGCTGACGCCTTACAGGCAGAAATCGAGGGCATCGCCCAGCCTCGGGCGGTCGTCGTCGGCGTCATGGCCGGCGAGGGTGTCCAGATCGGCGTCCTGCTCGACGCCAACGCCCCGGTCTCGGTGATGACCGACCCGCTGTTGAAGGTCGTCAACAGCCGGCTGCGCGAGCTCGGCGAGACCCCGCTGGAGGCCACCGGCCGCGGCAGGTGGGCGCTGTGCCTCGTCGACGGCACGCCGCTGCGGGCCACGCAGTCGCTGACCGAGCAGGACATCTACGACGGCGACCGGCTGTGGATCCGGTTCCTGCCGGACACCGAGCACCGCTCGCAGGTCATCGAGCACATCTCCACGGCGGTCTCGGCAAACCTGAGCAAGCGGTTCGCCGCCATCGACCCGGTCGTCGCGGTGCAGGTCGGCGCGTCGATGGTCGCGATCGGCGTGACCGCGGCGTCGGGTCTGCTCGGCTGGTGGCGTTGGCACCACAACTCCTGGCTGCCCACGGTCTACTCGTCGATCATCGCCGCGATTGCGTTGTCGGTGGCCATCATGCTGGCGATGCGGGCGAAGACCGACTCGGACCGGCTGGTCGCCGACATCATGCTGCTGAGCGGCCTCGCGCCGCTCACGGTGGCCGCGGCGTCGTCCCCGCCGGGCGGCGTCGGCTCGCCGCAAGCGGTGCTGGGCTTCGGCGTGCTCGCGATTGGGGCGTCGCTCATCCTGCGCTTCACCGGTCGCCGACTGGCCATATATACGGCGATCGTGACCATCAGCGCCGTGGCGGCGATCGCCAGCCTGGCGCGGATGGTGGCGAACACCAGCGCGGTAACCAACTTCGCCTGCGTGGTGCTGGTCTGCGTGCTGGGCTACCAGTCCGCGCCGGCGCTGTCCCGCCGGTTGGCCGGCATCCGGCTGCCCGTCTTCCCGTCGGCGACCAGCCGGTGGGTGTTCGAGGCGCGACCGGACCTGCCGACCACCGTGGTGCGTGCCGACGGCGGCGCTCCGGTCCTGGAGGGTCCCGCGTCGGTTCGCGACGTGGTGCTGCAGGCCGAGCGCGCCCGCTCGTTCCTCTCCGGCCTGCTGCTGGGGCTCGGGGTGCTGATGATCGTGTCGCTGACCGCGCTGGCGGACCCGCACACCTTCCAGCGGTGGCTGCCGCTCATCCTGGCCGGCTTCGCCGCCGGCTTCCTGATGCTGCGCGGCCGCTCGTACGTGGACCGCTGGCAGGCGATCAGCCTGGCCGCGACGTCGGTCCTCATCGTCGCGGCGATCGTGATTCGCTACGCGCTGGGGTTGCAGTCTCCGCTGGCGGTCTCGATCAGCGTGGCGATCCTGGTCCTGCTGCCCGCGGCGGGCATGACGGCCGCGGCGGTGGTGCCCAACACCATCTACAGCCCGCTGTTCCGCAAGTTCGTGGAATACATCGAGTACCTGTGCCTGATGCCGATCTTCCCGTTGGCATTGTGGCTGATGAATGTCTATGCGGCGATCCGTTATCGCTAGCAGCAAGGTGTGGCGCGGTCGCGCATCCCGCGCGACCGTCGCCGCACTCCTGCTCACCTCAGGTGCATTAGCCGGTCTGCCTCCCGCGTACGCGGTATCGCCGCCGACGGTTGACCCGGCGGCGGTACCGCCCGACGGCCCGCCCGGGCCGCCGGCGCCGATGAAGCAGAACTCCTACTGCACCGAGGTCGGCGTGCTGCCGGGCAGCGACTTCCGGCTGCAGCCCAAGTACATGGACATGCTGAACCTCCAGGAGGCGTGGCAGTTCGGCCGCGGCGCGGGGCAGAAGGTCGCCGTCATCGACACCGGTGTGACGCCGCACCCACGGTTTCCGCACCTCATCCCGGGCGGCGACTACATCATGTCGGGCGACGGGCTGTCGGACTGCGACGCGCACGGCACCATCGTCGCGTCGATGATCGGCGCGGCCCCGGCCAACGGCGCGGCGACGCCGCCCGCGGCGCCCCGCAAGCCGGTCACCATTCCCACCACGGAGCCGCCCCCGAAAGCTCCGCCGCCGCAGACGGTGACCCTGTCGCCGCTGCCTCAGACCGTGACGATGGTGCCCGCGCCGCCGTCGGATTCACCTCCGCCGGGGCCGTTCGGGGCGCCGCCACCGGCCGCGCCGGCGGGTCCGCCCGCACCGGCGGGTCCGGGCGTGCCGCCCGGGGGACCGCAAGCCGGGCCCGGTCAGGCACCGGCGGCCAGCCACGGCGGCGGGACGGTGACCATACCCGGCCATTCCGGCGGTGGGCACGTGATCGCGGTCGACAACCCGGTCAACCCGCGTCCGCTCGACCCACCGAAGCCACCGCCCCCACCGCCGGCACCCCCGGCGTCGGCGCCCGACGCGTACAGCGGAATCGCCCCGGACGTCGACATCATCGCGATCCGGCAGTCCAGCCAGGCCTTCGGCCTCAAGGACGCCTACACCGGCGACGAGGACCCGCAGACCCGGGCCAAGATCGACGATGTCGAGACCATGGCGCGGGCGATCGTGCACGCCGCCAACCTGGGCGCCACGGTGATCAACATCTCCGACGTGACCTGCATGAGCTCGCGCAACATCATCGATCAGCGCTCGCTGGGCGCCGCCGTGCGCTACGCGGCGGTCGACAAGAACGTCGTCATCGTGGCGGCGGCCGGCGACACCAGCAAGAAGGACTGCAAGCAGAACCCGGCCTTCGATCCCATGCAGCCCAAGGATCCCCGGGACTGGAGTGGCGTGGGCACCGTGGTGACGCCGTCCTGGTTCAGCGACTACGTCCTGACGGTGGGCGCGGTCGACACCGATGGCCGGCCGCTCACCCAGGGCGGTCAGGGCCAGGGTTCGACCAGCGTCGCGGGACCCTGGGTGGGCATCGCCGCGCCGGGCACCGACGTCATCGGGCTCTCGCCGCGCGACGACGGTTTGATCAACGCCATCGACGGCCCGGACAACTCGCTGCTGGTCCCGGCCGGCACCAGTTTCTCGACGGCGATCGTGTCCGGGGTGGCCGCCCTGGTCCGCGCCAAGTACCCCCAGCTATCGGCGTATCAGGTCATCAACCGGTTGGAGCGCACCGCCCGTGCGCCGGCACGCGGGGTCGACAACCAGGTCGGCTACGGTGTCATCGACCCGGTGGCGGCCCTGACGTGGGACGTACCGGAAGGCCCGCCAAAGCCGCCGCAGCAACTTTCGGCTCCGCTGAACATTCCTAAAGCGGCCCCGCACCGCGATATGGTGCCAGTATGGGTGGCAGCCGGAGGGTTGACCGCAGCATTACTGATCGGCGGCGCCGTGTTCGGTATAGCAGTGTTCATGAAGCGAACACGGAAGCAGCAATGAGGTCGGAGCAGCAATAGCAATGAAGGCGCAGCGAAGTTTCGGATTGTCTTTGTCGTGGGCGCGGGTCACCGCGGTGTTCGTTGTCGATATCCTGATCCTGTTGGTGGCCAGCCACTGCCCGGCCTCCTGGCAGGGGGAGCACCACATCGCGTTCTGGGTCGGGGTTGGCCTCGCGGCGGTGGTCACGCTGCTGTCCCTGGTCACCCACCACGGCCTCACCGTGACCTCGGGCCTGGCCACCTGGCTGTGGGACTGGTCGGCCGATCCGGGCACCGCGCTGACGGCGGGCTGCACGCCGGCGATTGACCACCAGCGCCGGTTCGGGCGCGACCGGGTCGGCGTGCGCCAGTACGACGGCCACCTGGTGAGCGTGATCGCGGTGGACGGCGGCGACGACGACTCCGGGCGCCACCGGCACCGGAACACGGCGGCCATCCTGCCGGTGCACGCCGTCGCCGACGGCCTGCGCCAGTTCGACATCCACCTCGACGGCATCGACATCGTCACGATGAAGGTGCGCCGCGGCGGCCCTGAATCCAGGGCGGCCGAGAAGTCCAAGCTGGACGACTGGGGACCCGAGGAGTGGGGCGTGGTGAGCGACCAGCCCGCCTCCTATGTGCGCCGCACGTGGCTGGTGCTGCGGATGAACCCGCAGCGCAACGTCGCCGCCGTGGCGGCCCGCGACTCGCTGGCGTCGACCCTGGTGGCGGCCACCGAGCGGCTCGCCCAAGACCTCGATGGGCAGAATTGCGTGGCCCGGCCGTTGACGGCCGACGAGCTCGCCGAGGTCGACAGCGCGGTGCTGGCCGATCTCGAACCGACCTGGAGTCGCCCCGGATGGCGGCACCTCAAGCACTTCAACGGCTTCGCCGCCAGCTTCTGGTTGACCCCGTCGGACATCACTTCCGACACCTTGGAAGACCTGTTGCAGCGCGACGTTGGCGCGGCCGTCGTCACGCTAAGGCTCGTCACCAGCGGCGGCCGGCCGCAGCTGTCGGGCTGGGTGCGCTACCACAGCGAGCGCCGCCTCCCCAGGAGCGTGTGGTCGGGACTCAACCGGCTCACCGGTCGCCAATTGGCGGCGGTCCGCGCCAGCCTGCCCGCCCCGGCGGCCCACCCGCTCTTAATCGTCCCAAGCCGTCCGTTGCTGGACGACGATGATCTCGTGCTGTCGGTCGGTCAGGAGCGGGAGAGCGCAGCGAGCGTGCCCGTCGCGCAATGACGCGCTCGCAGTCGACCGCCGAAGACGCCCGTAACGCAATGGTCGCCGGGCTCTTGGCGTCCGGAATTTCGGTCAATGGGCTGCAGCCCAGCCACAACCCGCAGGTGGCTGCGCAGATGTTCAACACGGCCACCACGCTCGACCCGGGGATGTGTGACGCCTGGCTGGCGCGGATGCTGGCCGGGGAGCAGAGCCTCGAGGTGCTGGCCGGCGCGTGGGCCGCGGTCCGGACGTTCGGTTGGGAGACCCGCCGCCTCGGAGTGACCGACCTGCAGTTTCGGCCCGAGATCTCGGACGGGTTGTTCCTCCGGCTGGCCGTCACCAGCGTCGAGTCGCTGGCCTGCGCGTACGCGGCCGTGCTCGCCGAGGCGAAACGCTATGGGGAAGCCGCGAAGCTGCTCGACGGCGTCGAGCCCCGGCATCCTTTCGACGAGGAAGTCGTCGAGTACGTGCGCGGCGTGCTGTACTTCCGCACCGGCCGCTGGCCCGACGTGCTCGTTCAATTTCCCGAGGGCAAGACCTGGCGGCACCCCGAGCTGAAGGCCGCGGGAGCCGCGATGGCGACCACCGCGCTGGCCTCGCTGGGGGTGTTCGAGGAGGCCTTCCGGCGCGGCCAGGACGCCGTCGAGGGTGACCGGGTGCCGGGGGCGGCCAACATCGCGCTGTACACCCAGGGCATGTGCCTGCGGCATGTCGGCCGCGAGGAAGAGGCCGTCGAGCTGTTGCGCCGGGTGTACTCGCGGGACCCGAAGTTCGCCCCGGCCCGAGAAGCCTTGGACAACCCCAACTATCGGCTGGTGCTGACCGATCCGGAGACGATCGAGGCGCGCACCGACCCGTGGGACCCGGACAGCGCGCCGACGCGCGCGGAGACCGAGGCCGCCCGCCACGCGCAAGAGGCCGCCAAGTACCTCGCCGAGGGGGACGCCGAGCTCAACGCGATGCTGGGCATGGAACGGGCCAAGCGGGAAATCAAGCTCATCAAGTCGACCACCAAGGTCAACCTGGCCAGGCAGAAGATGGGCCTCCCGGTGCCGGTGACCTCGCGCCACACCCTGCTGCTGGGGCCGCCCGGGACCGGCAAGACGTCGGTCGCGCGGGCCTTCTCCAAGCAGCTGTGCGGCCTCACCGTGTTGCGCAAGCCCGTGGTGGTGGAGACCAGCCGCACCAAGCTGTTGGGGCGGTACATGGCCGATGCCGAGAAGAACACCGAAGAGATGCTCGAGGGGGCGCTGGGCGGAGCCGTGTTCTTCGACGAGATGCACACGCTGCACGAGAGCGGATATCACCAGGGCGACCCCTACGGCAACGCGATCATCAACACGCTGCTGCTGTACATGGAAAACCACCGCGACGAGCTGGTGGTGTTCGGCGCGGGTTATGCCAAGGCGATGGACAAGATGCTCGAGGTGAACCAGGGTCTGCGGCGGCGCTTTTCGACCGTGATCGAGTTCTTCAGCTACACCCCGGACGAGCTCGTCGCGCTGACAAAGCTGATGGGGCGGGAGAACGAGGACGTCATCACCGACGAGGCCGCCGAGGCGTTGCTGCCGTCGTACACCAAGTTCTACCTCGACGAGAGCTACTCCGAAGACGGGGATCTGATTCGCGGTATCGACACGCTCGGCAACGCCGGGTTCGTCCGCAACGTCGTGGAAAAGGCGCGTGACCACCGCAGTTTCCGGCTCGACGACGAAGACCTCGACTTGGTGCTGACCAGCGGCGAGTTCAGCGAGGCCCAGCTGCTCCAGTTCAGGGAGCTGACGGCCGAGGATCTACTCGAGGGCATCCGCACGGCCGTCGCCGAGAAGAAGCCGTCGTCGTAACACCGCTGACGCGGCTCTGACTAGCCAACGGCCCCAATCGTTTTCGCTGGCATTCGGGCAGGTGGCGATTCCCGCGGCGGTCGGGGCCCGGCGGCGATTTCTATGACCTTTCTATTAATTTCCAATGGGTGAGCGGTTCGCATTGCCGGGCGCTGGCACCGGTGCCACCATGATCCTCAATGCTCATCACCGAGCGCAGTTTCCCCGCGGAAATGGGTCTTGAGAAGGGGATTTAGGTCTATCGTCGCAAGACGCCTAGGAATCAGGCGGCTTTTGCCCTACGCGTGGTTTTCGCCGGGGCCGCGTCCCGATTCGGGCAACCATGGCGCCCGTCCGTGAGCGCCTCGGGCGATGACGGGAGGTGGGCGCACTGGCCGAGTTGACCATTAACCCATGAGAACAACGACCGTTTCTTTCCGACCCGGTCGCGGCGCGCTCGCCGCCGTTTGATTCGGCAACACCCGACATCGCTCGGCGGCCACCTGCCCGGAACCGGTCGGACTATCAGCGTCTTTAAGGAGTAGTCCGATGTATTTCTTTGTAACACAACGGAAATCGCCGCGCAACGCAACCGTGCACTCCGCCGAAACCGTGACGGCCGGTTAAGGGAGGTGTTGGCAATGGATTTCGGAGCACTACCACCAGAAGTCAACTCCGCCCGCATGTATGCCGGGCCGGGCTCGGCGCCCATGATGGCCGCCGCGACGGCCTGGGCCGCGCTCGGTGCGGAGCTCGGTTCGACGGCGGCCTCATACGACGCGGTCATCACGGGGCTGACGAGCGAGGAGTGGATGGGGCCGGCCTCCGCGTCGATGGGCGCCGCCGCGGCGCCCTATGTCCAGTGGATGACCAGCACCGGGGCGCTCGCCCAGCAGGCGTCCGCTCAGGCGGCGGCCGCGGCGGCGGCCTACGAGGCCGCGTTCGCCATGACGGTGCCCCCGGCGGAGGTGGCGGCCAACCGCGCTCTGCTCGCGGCGCTGGTTGCGACCAACTTCCTGGGGCAGAACACCCCGGCGATCGCGGCCACCGAGGCCCAGTACGGCGAAATGTGGGCCCAGGACGCGGCGGCGATGTACGGCTATGCGGGGAGCTCGGCGGCGGCCTCGACGCTGACGCCGTTCGATCAGCCGGTCCAGACCACCAATCCGGCCGGGCCGGCCGCCCAGGCGTCGGCGGTCACGCAGGCCACGGGCACTGCGGCGGGCACCGGCAGCCAGACGGTGGACCAGCTGATGTCCGCGATACCCACTGCGCTGCAAGGGTTCTCGTCACCGCTGTCGACGGTCGCGAACCCCGCCGCGGCCATCCCGGGCCAGGGACTACTCGACGCCATCCTGAACTTCCTGGACGGGGCGGACGGCAACGCGATCGGCACGTTCTTGAACTCCTCGTTCGTCAACGGGTTCGTCTCGGCCGGATACGTGAGCCCCGCCATCATCGAACCGGCCGTCACGGCCGCGATGGCCGACATCAACGCGGTGTCGGTGGCCGCACAACCCGCGGCGACCGCGCTCCCGCCCATGGGCGCGGGCTCCGGGAACGCCCTTTGGACGCCCCTGCCGGGAGCCGCCGGGATGGCGTTGGGATCGGGCGGCCTGGGAGCCGCGGACCTGAGCGGGTTTTCGGCCGGCACCAACCAGGCGGCTTTGGTGGGGCGATTGTCGGTGCCGCAGGCCTGGACGGCCGTCGCCCAAGTGGAGAACCACGCGGGGGCAACGTTCGCCGGCGGCGGCTGGACCAACGCGGTCGGTCCGGGCGCTGGCGCGGTGCCGGCCGGAGCGGCACCGATTCCGGGTATGCCGGGCATGCCCGCCGCCACGGCCGCAGGAGGCTACGGCCACGGCCCGCGCTACGGCTTCCGCGTGACCGTGATGCCGCGCCCACCGGCCGCCGGGTGACGGCCGGACTGTTGCAAACGCGTTGCAGCTGGGTTGACTTATCGACTAGCCGGGTGCCACCATGGCCTCTGCAAGCACCTCGCTAGGTGAGGCGTCTGCACGGATACAGGCCACTGACCTCGAACGTCGAAAGACGCCCAGGGTCAGGACAGCTCCTCCCGGCCTAAGGGTTGAGCCCAAGTGGCTTCCGGCTCAGCTGAATCGGATACGCCGTGTGGTGCCAAAGCTTTGACGAGAGGGGTGCGGTCTCCGGGAGTCCCGGCCCGGGCCCTTCTCCCCGTGTGCATGTCGAAGGCATCCCCGTGTGCCCAGGCCGTGAGGAGGTGAGAGCGAAATGAGTCTCGGCGATAGTCCGTATTCCAGATCGACCATTTCGATTCGATCCGGCCCCGGCCCCTTTCTGACCGTCTGAACGGCTCACGCCGCCAGACCTCGTACCGACGCGTCCGCCTAGCGGATCGCGCCGGTGGATCGCGCTGATACCAGCCACCATTGCCGGCCGGCCCGGATCACCCTCTTTACGTGAGGAGTAGTCCGATGTCGCTTGTCTTCGCACGTCCGGCGGCGCTCGCTGATGCGGCCCGCGACTTTGCCGTAGCCACAACACGTTTCAGCACGCACGCCACGACAATCGCAGCGCGTTAGGGGAGGGGGCCGACGATGACCGCCGCACTCGATTTCGCGACGCTTCCACCGGAAGTGAACTCCGGTCGGATGTACACCGGGGCGGGCTCGGGCCCGATGCTGGCCGCCGCGTCGGCTTGGCATGGGCTCGCGGCCGAATTGCGTTCCACCGCATCGTCTTACGATGCGGTGTTGGCCGCGCTGACCGGTGAGGAATGGTACGGCCCGGCATCGGTGGCGATGGCCGCCGCCGCCGCGCCGTACGCGGCCTGGTTGGGTACGACGGCCGAGCGGGCCGAGCAGACCGCAGTACAGGCCGAGGCCGCCGCGGCGGCATACGAGGCCGCGTTCGCCGAGACGGTGCCCCCGCCGGGCATCGCGGCCAACCGTGCCCAGCTGATGGCGCTGATCGCCACCAACATCCTCGGCCAGAACACGCCGGCGATCGCGGCGACCGAGGCCCAGTACGCCGAAATGTGGGCCCAAGACGCCGCCGCGATGTACGGCTACGCCGCCTCGTCCGCGGTCGCCACCCAGTTGAGCCAGTTCACCGAGCCGCAGCGGACAACCAGCCCCGGAGGGCCGAGCGCGCAGTCGGCGGCGGTGGCCCAAGCCGTCGCCACCCCGGACGGCGCTCAGCAGGGCACGATGTCGCAGCTGATGTCCGCGCTGCCCTCGGCGCTGCAGGGACTGGCGTCGCCCGCGTCGTCGCAGACTTCGGCGGCGGAGATCATGGGGCTCCTCACCGGGTCCGGGTCGGGATCCGCAACGCTGGACAACCTTTGGGCCGAGTGGGGGCCCAACGCCAACATCTGGAACACCGCCTTCTCGTCGGGGTTCTACATGCCCAGCAACACGCTGGCGCCATTCCTGAGCCTGCTGGGCCAGGGGGCCGCCGCCGACGCGGCCGACGCGGCCGGCCAGGCGATCGACGGCGCGATCGGTGAGGTGGTCGCGGGCCCCGCGGTCGGGGGCGTCGGCAATGCCGTCTCAGCCGGGCTCGGGCACGCGCCGATGATCGGAGCGCTATCGGTGCCGCCGAGTTGGACCGCACCCGCGCCATTGGCCGGGCCGCTGGCGTCGTCGCTCGGCGGGACGCCCATGGTGGCGCCCCCGGCCATGGCGGCCGGCATGCCCGGGATGCCGATCGGGGCCACCGGTGTGCAACCCTACGGGCGGGCCATGCCGCAGTACGGCTTCCGCCCCACCTTCGTCGCGCGCCCCCCGGCGGCCGGCTAGGACCGGTCGCCGGCGCCGCCTCACAGGCAGTGCCGGCGCGGATTGAGCTTTCCGCAACCTCGCGATCACACCGCCGGGCAGCGCTGCGGCGCGGTGGCCACAGCGAATCGGCCCCAGCCGCTCACAGCAAACTTCCAGCAGCAAATCAGCGTTCGGCCAGCAACGAATGCGTACGCTAGGTGAAATTTTGGGGAGCACCGGATGACGACAAACTTTCGATTCGGCGACGGCGGCCGCCGAGGCGGCCGTGTCCAGGCGGATACACCTGGGCAAGGGCACGGAGGGGCCGGCGGCAACATTGCGGCGCCGACGGTGCCGTCGGAGCGCCCCGGGGTTGAATGCATTTCATAAGAATTGTGGTGGACGCGCGAGCTAACATGGAAATTTCCCGTTCGCGAGCTCGACGAGCCCTCACACTCACCACATGACGCAAATGTTAATTGCTTAACGCCGTTCAATAAGGACGGCGCGGCGTATTAATTGCACAGATTCGGATGTGTAGAGCAGGCGGACAGCGGCGCTCTGCCGACAGATCGTGTTCACATACAGACAAATTAAGGCCCGTTCCTGGCCGCTTGCTGGATATCGCCTACGAGTAAGCTGGACAAGGCATTCGGCACAGAAATGTCGTAGCTGATGAGCAGCATTCTCACAGGTACAAGGGGCCTCTGACACTCGTCGTTTACCTTACTATTACAACCCGGGAACGCGTCGCGAATACGTTTCGATCACGATGATCGCTACATTAGGGCAGCGGCGCCCAACGCCGGGCGGACCGCCGCCTCTGACACATTTTGAATGGGAGTGTGGAACCCTGTTGTCTTCATACACGTCAAATCAGCGCATGAATTCAACGGCGGATTCCATGGATTTCATTAGAGCTGTCGCGTGGGTGCGGACGGGGCCGAAAGCCGCGCCTACCATGGCGGCCACTCAGGGGAGCGGGAGGAAATAGATGTTGGATTTCGGTGCGCTACCACCGGAGATCAACTCCGGACGGATGTATGTCGGCGCGGGGTCGGGGCCGATGCTGGCAGCCGCGGCGGCCTGGGACGAGCTGGCGACGGAGTTGCAGTCGACCGCTGCCGCTTACGGCTCGACGATCCAGACTCTGGCGGCCGGACCTTGGACCGGGCCGTCGTCCATCGCGATGGCGGCGGCGGCCTCCCCATACGTGGCGTGGATGAGCGCGACGGGCGCCCAGGCCGAAGAGGCGGCCAGCCAGGCCAAGATCGCCGCGGGCGCCTACGAGACGGCGTTCGCGGCCACGGTGCCCCCGCCGGTGATCGCCGCCAACCGGGCCCTGCTTATGACGCTGATCGCCACCAACTTCCTGGGACAGAACACCCCGGCGATCGCGGCCACCGAGGCCCAATATGCCGAGATGTGGGCCCAGGATGCCGCCGCGATGTATGCCTACGCGGCCTCGTCGGCGACCGCGTCGACGCTGACGCCGTTCACCGAGCCGCCGCAGACCACCAACGCTGCGGGCGCGCCGGCGCAGGCGGCCGCGGTCTCCCAAACCAGCGGCGCGAGCGGCCTGAACATCGGTACGCAGCTGTCCCAGCTCACCAGCTCGCTGCCCACCGGGCTGCAAAGCCTGTCGACGGGCGCCTCCGCGCCCGCGTCAACGGGGTTACTGAACTTGCCACCGCTGCCACCGGGGCTCGCCGCCGACCTGACAAACTGGAACACAATTAACTCGGGCCTCACCTCGATTTGGTCGCCGTTCTTCGGGGACAGTTCCCTAGCCGGCGGCCCGTTCCTGTCGTTCGGTCAGACATACGCCTACGCCCAAAACGGGCAAGGTGTCGCCGCCTTCGGCGTCGTCAAACCCATCACCGGGGCATTGGCTCCGCTGACGAGTGGGGCGGTGACAAACCTGAGCTCCGCAAGCCTGAGCGGGGCGCCGGTATCGGGGGCCATGGGCAAGGCGGCCCTGGTTGGAACCATGTCGGTGCCACAGGGCTGGACCGAAGCCGCCCCGGCGATCAGGACACTCGCCTCCGTGCTACCCGCCAACCTGGCAGCCGCCCCGGCCGCATCACTGACGGGGGAGGGCGGCGTCTTCAGCCAGATGGCCCTGTCGAGCCTGGCAGGGCGCGCGGTGGCCGCCGCCGGGACCTCCGCAGGAGCCGGTGCCACGGCGAGTTCGCTCGGCGGTGTCGTCGCCGAGGCTGACCCCGCCGCGGCCACCATCATCGTTATCCCGGCACTCGAGGACTGACCGCGATGACTGCCGCGACCACCGACACCAGCCCAGCACTGGCCACCCAGGCCTCTAGGTAAGGGGTAACAGACATGTTTTATGGAGCGCTTCCACCGGAGATCAACTCGGGCAGGATGTACACGGGTCCAGGATCGGGGTCAATGCGTGCGGCTGCGGCGGCCTGGGAAGGGCTGGCCACCGAATTACAGTCGGCCGCGTCCTCCTACTCATCAGTGATCTCGACTCTGAGCAGCGGGCCCTGGACCGGTCCGTCATCGTCGAGCATGGCCGGCGCAGTCGCCCCGTACCTGACCTGGATGCAGAGCATGGCAGGCCAAGCCGCCGAAGCCGCGAGCCAGGCCACCGCGGCGGCAACTGCCTATGAGACGGCGTTCGCCGCGCACGTGCCGCCAGTGGAGATCGCGGCCAACCGCAGCCAGCTGGCGTCGCTGGTGGCGACCAACATCTTCGGGCAGAACACCGGGGCGATCGCGGCCACCGAGGCGCAATACGGCGAGATGTGGGCCCAAGACGCCACCGCGATGGAAAGCTACGCCGGCTCGTCGGCGGCCGCCACCGACGTGACACCGTTTACCGCGGCCCCACAGATCACCAACGCCGGCGGGACCGCCACCCAAGCGGCCGCGGTGGCCGCCGCCGCAGCCACTCCGGCCGGCGCCGCGCAGTCCCTCGTGTCAGAAGTAGCGAACCCATTGACAGTGGGCAACCCGATACTGGCGGGACTGGCAAACCTCAGCACCTCCTACACCGGTTTTTTCAACAACATCGTGAACACCGTCTTTGGGCCAGGCTCGTCCACGACGCTCTCCCAGTTGTACACAGCCCTAAGGACTCCACTGGGCTATACCACGCAGTACAACTGGATCGGGCTGGCCATCAACCTCCCCGTGTCACAAGTCCTCAAGTTCGCCCCGCACCCTTCGGCCCTTGGCGCAATCCCGAGGGACCTGCTTGGCGGCGGGCTTGGGGCGGCACACTTTGGGCGGGGCACGCTGTTCAACGCGGTATCGGGCAGCATGGGAAATGCCGGCACCCTGGTCGGCAACTTGTCCGTTCCGCCGAGCTGGGCCACGGCCACGCCGGGCATCAGGACGGTAGCTGCCGCGCTGTCGGCCGCCGGGCCGGAAGCCGTGCCGGCGGCCGCGCTGGGCGAGGGCGGGCTGTTCAGTTCGATGTCCGCGGCCGGGATGCTCGGCAGCGCCATGGGCGCCGGGGGTCCCACCGTTGTGGCCCGTGCTGGCGTCCGCGGCCGCGTCAAACCGATCAAGGACCTCAAAGACGCCCATTCGCCGGAAAAACTCAAGCGTCTGGTGGCACAAATCTCGGAGAAACCCGAAAGCGTGCAGCACCACACGGTCGACCAGGAGGGTCTTGACAGCCTGCTCGAGCAGCTGGCGAAGAAGCCCGGCGTCCACGCCGTGCATCTGAAAAAGGGAGGCAAGGCCAAAGTCGTGCCATCGGAAGCGCAATCAGGTTAGAGCGCAAGGTAATTGGGAGATTGGTTATGAAACTGTTGCTAGCGCTGCTCGGCGCATTCGTCACTATTGGCCTCGCGGCCCCGGCTTACGCGGATCCGCCGCCCGCCCCGGAGGGCGACGACGGGGGCTTCCTCGCCGCCCTGCACCAAGTAGGCATCCCTTATTCGGATCCGGGTGCGGCCGTCACGTCGGGCAAGGCCGTGTGCACTTGTCTGAACAACGGCGAATCGGGTCTCGAGCTCGTCCACGACGTCAAGACGCACAACCCTGGGATGGACATGGAGAACGCCTCGAACTTCGCGATGATCGCCGCGAAGTTCTACTGCCCCCAGCAG
Source organism: Mycobacterium sp. NGS54 (assembly GCF_059812465.1). Taxonomy (NCBI): domain Bacteria; kingdom Bacillati; phylum Actinomycetota; class Actinomycetes; order Mycobacteriales; family Mycobacteriaceae; genus Mycobacterium; species Mycobacterium sp. NGS54. The sequence goes on from NZ_JCALCS010000008.1 coordinate 15,463, forward strand.
CTCTCCAAGTCATAGCGGCGGGCGTCCGCCTCTCCAACGGTTTCGCGGATGTGGCCGCAGGCCATCCGGATAGCTTCCGGTCCACCTGCCGTTCACCTGTGCGTGGTTAGCTGCCGCCGACCAGCGCCGGGAGCCGGGGGAAGGAGTGCGGTCCGATGCAGACGTTGAGCGTCGCGGACTTCGCCCTTCGACTTGCCGTCGGGGTGGGCTGTGGCGCCCTGATCGGCCTGGAGCGGCAATGGCGGGCGCGGCGCGCCGGCCTGCGCACCAACGCGCTGGTCGCCGCCGGAGCGACGCTGTTCGTGCTGTACGCGGTCGCCACCGAGGACACCAGCCCGACAAGAGTCGCGTCGTATGTGGTGTCCGGCATCGGATTCCTGGGCGGCGGGGTGATCCTGCGCGAGGGCGTCAACGTGCGCGGCCTCAACACCGCGGCGACCCTGTGGTGCTCGGCGGCGATAGGCGTGCTGGCCGCGTCGGGGCACCTGATCTTCACGGTGATCGGCACCGGCACAGTGATCGCCATTCATTTGTTCGGGCGCCCCCTCGGTCGCCTCATCGACCGCGACAGCACCGACGAGGAAGACGAAGACCTGCAGCCCTTCCTGGTGCAGGTGATCTGCCGCCCGAAAACCGAGAAGTACGCGCGGGCGCAGATCGTGCAACACGCTAGCGGCAACGACATGACGCTGCGCGGCATCCACACGGGGCCCGCCGGCGAGGACGAGATCACGTTGACCGCGCATCTGCTGATGGACGGCCACACCCCGGCGAAACTCGAGCGGCTGGTGGCCGAGCTGTCGTTGCAGCCGGGCGTGCGCGCGGTGCACTGGTACGCCGGCGATCACGCGCAGTCCGACTGATCCGGTCAGGGGCGGCCCTGCAGCGCGGGCGCGGCAGCCGCCAACAGCTCGGCGCGGTCGCGGGTCAGCGGTGGGTAGATTCGGCGGGTGTTGATGGTCCGCTTGGTGGCCTTGGCCTCGGGCCCGGTCGAAACCACCAGCCGATCCCACCCCTCGGTGTAGACGGCCCCCGCCGGGCCGAGATCGAGAACCGTGACGTACCAAGGGATTCGAAGTGCCAGCATCGGCTCGTCGAACAGGTCGCTGATGGCGTTGTAGCCGGCGTAGCGGCCCATCGGGCGCCCGTGTTGACACGACATCACCGACAGGTGCTCGTCGTCCATCCGCGCGGCGGCCACGTCGCCCGCGGCGAAAACCCCGGGCACGCCGGCCACCCGCAGGTAGTCGTCGACCTGCACCCGGCCCAGGCGGTCGAGTGGCACACCGAGCTGCTCGGTCAGCGAACTGGCCCGCATGCCCGCGCACCACACCACGGTGGCCGCCTCGAGCTGCTCCCCCGAGGACAGCGTCACGCGCCGCTCGGTCACCTCGGCGACGCCTGTGCACGTGCTGATTTCGACTCCGTTGTCGGACAGGGCCCGTTCGATCACCGGACGCGCCGAGGACCCCATGTCGGATCCCACCAGGGGGTTGCGGTCGACCAGGATCACGCGCGGGGTGGCGCCTCGCTGAGAGAACAAGGCGCGCAGCCGAATTGGCAGCTCGCTGGCCGTCTCGATGCCGGTCAGTCCCGCACCGACCACGACGACGGTGGCCGCCGCCGGCGTGGGCGAGTCGCCGGCGAGTTCGCGCAGGTGGCGCTGCAGCGCGACGGCGGCGTCGTAGGTGTCGACGTCGAAACCGAACTCCCGCAGCCCGGGGATGGCGGGCTTGTCCACGTGGCTGCCCGACGCCAGCACCAGCCGGTCGTAGCCGTGCGTCGCGCCGCTCGACGTGGTGACCGTGCGGGCGCCCGTGTCGATGCCGGTCACCTCGGCGGCGACGTGCGCAACGCCGACGGGGTCGAGCAGGCCGGCGACCGGGATTCGGCAGGGCGTCAGGTCGGCTTCGTAGTTGCGCACCCGGATGTCGTGGAAGGGTTGGGCGCTCATCACGGTGATGTCGACGCTGCCGGCCGGGATGGCGAGCTCGTCGCACCGCCGGGCCGCGCCGAGTGCCGCCCATAACCCGGCGAACCCCGAGCCGATTACCAGCACTGCGGCCAAGTGCTCAACACCTCATTGGTACGGGCCGTTACCAGAGTCGGCCGATGGTCGTAATCTATCGGTGTGAATGCTGTCATCGGGTTCTGGTTCGCGCTGCCGCCGCAGGTGCGCGACCCGGTGCTGTTCGCCATCCCGTTCTTCCTGTTGCTGTTGACCATCGAATGGACCGCGGCCCGCAAGCTGCAGCGCAGCGAGGCCTCCCAGACCAACGAGGAGCGGCCCGAATCCGGCGCGTACCTGACCCGCGACTCGTGGACGAGCATCTCGATGGGCCTGGTCTCGATCGCCACCAGCGCCGGCTGGAAGGCGTTGGCCCTGCTCGGCTACACCGCGATCTATGCCTACCTGGCGCCGTGGCACCTCTCGCCGGCCAAGTGGTACACCTGGGTCGTCGCGCTCGTCGGCGTCGACCTGCTGTACTACGGCTACCACCGCATCGCGCACCGGGTCCGGCTGATCTGGGCGACGCACCAGGCCCACCACTCCAGCCAGTACTACAACCTCGCCACGGCGGTTCGCCAGAAGTGGAACAACAGCGGCGAGGTGCTGATGTGGGCTCCGTTGCCGCTGTTGGGGCTTCCCCCCTGGATGGTGTACTTCAGCTGGTCGCTGAACCTGATTTACCAGTTCTGGATCCATACCGAGCGCATCGACAAGCTGCCGCGGCCGTTCGAATTCGTCTTCAACACCCCGTCGCACCACCGGGTGCACCACGGGATGGACCAGCTCTATCTGGACAAGAACTACGGCGGCATCCTCATCATTTGGGACCGGCTCTTCGGCAGCTTCCAGCCCGAACTGTTCCGCCCCCATTACGGCCTGACCAAGCAGGTCGACACGTTCAACATCTGGAAGCTGCAGACCCGCGAATACGTCGCCATCGCCCGCGACTGGCGATCGGCGAACCGCCTGCGGGATCGGCTGGGCTACGTGTTCGGGCCGCCGGGCTGGGTACCGCGCGGGGCGGAGCGGACCGACGGCGCTGTGCCACTGGTCACGCCGGGGTAACGCCAGCGCCGTCAAGTGCGAAAAGATCAACGAGGGGTGAGATCAAGCCGTAACGTCACCCTTCGGGTCGGCATTTCACGGAGGGATCGGAGCTCATCATGCGCCGCCTGGCACTGCACGCATTCGCCGCCTCGGCATCCGTCCTGGCAGTCGCATCGTGGCTGCCGCCCCTGCCGGCCAAAGCGGACCCCCCGGTGGTCTTTCCCGGCATGGAGATCCACCAGGACAATCGCCTGTGCACCCTCGCCTACGTCGACCCGGGCCTGAAGATCGCGTTCACCGCCGGGCACTGCCGCGGCAGCGGGGTCGTCTACGACCGCGAACACAACGTCATCGGCCGTCAGGCCACATTCCGCGACAACACGCCCAGCGGCACCACCGTGGCCACCGACCAGTCGATCAACGATTACGAGGCGATCGTGCTGGACAGCGGCGTGACGGCCAACAATGTGCTACCGGGCGGGCGTCCGCTGGAATCCAACCCGGCCCTGGCGCTTGCGCCGGGCCAGGCGGTGTGCCATTTCGGCGTCGTCACCGGCGAGACCTGCGGCACCGTGGAAAGCGTCAACAACGGCTGGTTCACCATGTCGCACGGTGTCCAGAGCCAGCGGGGCGATTCCGGGGGACCGGTGTACCTGGCGCCCAACGGCGGCCCGGGGGAGATCGTCGGGATCTTCAACAGCGTCTGGGGCGATCTGCCCGCGGCCGTGTCGTGGCGGGCCACCTCGGACCAGGTCCGCCAGGATCTCGGGGCGACGCCCAACCCCCGCTGATCCCGCCTACCCGGCCGGCTTGAGCACGAACACCGGAATCGAGGGCGCGCCGGCGAGCAGCTGCTCATCCGTGGAATCCGGCGTCAACCCGCCGACATAGTCCTTGACCTGCCAGTACCAGCGGGCCAAATAGCGCCTCAGCACCTCGGGCTTGGCCGCGTCGCCCACCTCGGTGACGTGGGCGCGTCGCCGCCGCCAGCGCGGACCAACCTCGACGACGCCCGCCGCCCTCACGTTGCGGGCCCACTGCGTGTTGCCGCGCGGGGAGACCAGGTAGTCCACGCCGTCGACGGTGAGCAGGTTGATCACCACCGCACGCGCTTTCCCGCTCTTGCGGCCACGGACGCGCAGCGCCCGGGTCCCGGCGATGCTGATGCCCAGCTCGGCGAGCCAGCGGATCACCGCGTTGCCGGCGCGGGCAACGCGACCTGGTTCTTCGTAGCGCGTGGCCATGGTGCGTCCTCTCCTGGGGATTCGAGAGCGGTGCTCTCTGTGCCGGACACGCTGCCACAGTCGCCGGCAAAAAGCAAGAGCGGTGTTCTCGGTTGTGTCACACTGGCCGCGTGGGCAAACGCCAGGAGTCGCGGGAGCAGATCGAGGCGCGAATCATCGAACTCGGGCGCCGCCAGCTGGTGGAAGCCGGCGCCGCCGGGTTGTCGGTGCGCGCGATAGCCCGCGACCTGGGCATGGTGTCCTCGGCCGTGTACCGGTACGTGTCCAGCCGCGACGAGCTGCTGACCCTGCTGCTGGTGGACGCCTATTCCGACCTGGCCGACAGCGTGGACCGGGCCCGCGAGACCGCGGGTGAGGCGTGGAGCGACGACGTCATCGCCATCGCGCGGGCGGCCCGGGCGTGGGCCGTGGCCGACCCCGCCCGCTGGGCCCTGCTGTACGGCAGCCCCGTCCCCGGCTATCACGCGCCCGCCGAGCGCACGGTTCCCGCCGGCACCCGCGTCGTGGGCGCGTTCTTCGACGCCGTGGCCGCCGGCATTGCGACCGGCGATATCCGCCTGACGAATGACCTGGCGCCGCAACCGATGTCGTCCGACTTCGAACGCATTCGCCACGAGTTCGGGTTTCCGGGCGACGACCTGGTGACCGCCAAGTGCTTCCTGCTGTGGGCGGGCGTGCTGGGCGCCATCAACCTCGAGGTGTTCGGGCAGTACGGCGCCGATACCCTGACCGACCCGGCGGCGGTGTTCGACACCCAGCTGCGGCTGCTGGTGGACGTGCTGACCCAGCACTGACCCGGCACTGGCCCAGCGAATTAGAACGTGTTCACCGCCCTTTTTGCACAGTCGACCCTGCCGCTCGCGGCAAAGCCTTGCCGGCCCTTTCTGGAGGCCGGCCGGCTGGGCTATCCTGCGAGACGATGACCCTTTCCACTCAATCGCCGACGCAGATCGCCTGGGTCACCCCGGACCTGGATGCCACGGAAACCGCCCTCACCGGCCTGTTAGGCGTTCGGAAGTGGGTGCGGATACCCGAGGTGCACTTTGCCCCGGACAGCTGCAGCTACCTCGGCAGGCCCGCCGATTTCGTCGCCAGCATCTCGCTGAGCTACCTCGGAGACATGCAGTTGGAGCTGATCTCACCGGTCCACGGGAAGAACATCTATAGTGACTTTTTGCGCGAATCCGGGCCCGGTCTGCACCACATCTGCACGGAGGCGCCGAGCCCGGAGGCATTCGACGCAGCGTTGGCGGAGGCCGCCGCGCAGGGCGCGCCAGTCGTGCAGCAGGGCGTGATGCCCGGCGGCATCCAGTTCGCCTACGTGTCGGCGCGGCAGGCCGGTGTGCCGTATCTGGAGATCGCCTACGTCACACCGGAGATGAGGGCGTTCTACGACTACATCAAGCAGGAGCAGCAGCAATGAGCACCGAGATCCCGGCAACTGTCAACGCGGACACGGTGTCCTCCTGGTCGGACGAGGTCGACGTGGTGGTGATCGGCTTTGGCATCGGCGGCGGGTGCGCGGCGGTCAGTGCCGCGGCCGCGGGCGCGCGGGTGCTGGTGCTCGAGCGCGCGGCCGCGGCGGGTGGCACCACTTCCCTTGCGGGGGGCCACTTTTACCTCGGCGGCGGGACCGCCGTGCAGGAGGCCACCGGCCATCCCGACTCGGCCGAGGAGATGTACAAGTATCTCGTCGCGGTGTCACGGCAGCCGGACCACGACAAGATTCGCGCCTACTGCGAGGGCAGCGTCGAGCATTTCAATTGGTTGGAAGACTTGGGTTTTCAGTTCGAGCGCAGCTACTTTCCGGGCAAGGCGGTGATCCAGCCCAACACCGAGGGGTTGATGTTCACCGGCAACGAGAAGGTGTGGCCCTTCCTGGAGAAGGCGGTCCCGGCGCCGCGCGGCCACAAGGTGCCCGTGCCGGGCGACACCGGCGGCGCCAGCATGGTGATCGACCTGCTCCTCAAGCGGGCCGCGAGCCTCGGCGTGCAGGTGCGCTACGAGACCGGTGCCAGCCAGCTGATCGTGGACGACGCCGGGGCCGTGACCGGCGTGACGTGGAAGCAATTCTCCGAAACCGGTGCGATCAAGGCAAACTCGGTGATCATCGCTGCCGGGGGCTTCGTGATGAACCCGGACATGGTAGCCAAATACACCCCGAAGCTGGGCGAGAAGCCTTTCGTGCTCGGCAACACCTACGACGACGGCCTGGGCATCCGGATGGGCGTCTCCGCGGGAGGCGCCACCCAGCACATGGATCAGATCTTCATCACGGCGCCGCCCTACCCGCCGTCGATCCTGCTCACCGGGATCATCGTGAACAAGCTCGGGCAGCGGTTCGTCGCCGAGGACTCCTACCACTCGCGCACGGCCGGATTCATCATGGATCAGCCGGACAGCGCGGCGTTCCTGATCGTCGACGAGGCGCACCTGGAGCATCCCAAGATGCCGCTGGTGCCGCTGATCGACGGCTGGGAGACCGTGCCCGAGATGGAAGCCGCGCTGGGCATCCCGCAGGGCAACCTGGTCGCGACGCTGGACCGCTACAACACCCATGCCGCCCACGGCGAGGATCCCGATTTCCACAAGCAGCCGGAATTCCTTGCGGCGCAGGACAAAGGGCCGTGGGGCGCGTTCGACATGTCGCTGGGCAAGGCGATGTACGCCGGATTCACCGTCGGCGGGCTGGCCGTGTCCGTGGACGGGCAGGTGCTGCGCGACGACGACAGCGTGGTGCCCGGCCTGTACGCGGTGGGGGCGTGCGCATCCAACATCGCTCAGGACGGCAAGGGTTATGCCAGCGGGACGCAGCTGGGCGAGGGCTCGTTCTTCGGGCGCCGCGCCGGAGCGCACGCGGCTGCGTCGAGCCTGTAAATCCGCAGGGAAAGCGCGAGTAAACCCCTGCGGATTTACAGGCTCGCCGCGCCTTCGCCGAAACTCGCCGGCCTAAACCCCGGCCGGTTCCTTCGCCACCGGGCCCAGGCGCCATTCGCCACCGCCGAGCAGGTGCAGCTGTTGCGCATGGTGCTGCTCGACGGTGGGCCGGTGGCTGACGCTGACCAAGACGGTGTCCGGCAACTCGGTGCGCACCAGCTGGTACAGCGCGAACTCCAGCCCCTCGTCCAGCGCCGAGGTGGCCTCGTCGAGGAAGACCGCCTTCGGCCTGGTCAGCAGGATGCGGGCGAAGGCGACACGCTGCTGCTCACCGGGGGACAGCACCTTGGCCCAGTCCTGCTCCTCGTCGAGCCGGGCCGCAAGCGGCGCCAATGCCACCTTCGTCAGCACGTCGTGCAGCTCGCCGTCGGAGACGTCGCCCGGCTCGTTGGGGTAGCACACGACCGTGCGCAGGCTCCCCAGCGGCACATAGGGCAACTGCGAGAGGAACATCGTGGCGTTGTCGCCCTCGGGACGACACAAAGTCCCCGAGGCGTACGGCCATAACTCGGCCAGGCTGCGCAGCAGCGTGGTCTTGCCGGCGCCCGAGCGCCCGGTGATCACCAGCGAGTCACCGTCGTCGAGCGCCACATCGAGCGGGTCGATCAACTGGTCTCCGGCCGGCGTGCGTACCTCGACACCGCGCAGCTCGACCGTCGCCTCGTCGCTCGGCTTGACCAGGATCGTCGGCAGCGCGCGGCCCCGGCTGTTGGCGTCGACGAGCCCGTGCAGCCGGATGATCGCCGCCCGAAAGGCGGCGAACGCGTCGTAGTTGTTACGGAAGAACGACAGCGAATCCTGAATGTTGCCGAATGCCGTCGCGCTCTGGCCGACATCGCCGAAGTCGATCCGGCCGGCGAACAGCCGCGGCGCCTGGATCACCCACGGCAGCGGGACGATGATCTGCGACATCGACCAGTTCCACCCGTTGAAGATGATGGTCCGGCGCACGAACTTGCGGTAGTTGGCGATGATCGGGGTGAAGCGCCGCCACAGCTGCGCCCGCTCGACCCGTTCGCCGCGATAGAAGCCGACGGCCTCGGCCGCGTCGCGCAACCGCACCAGCGCGTAACGGAATGCGGCGTTGAGTTTCTCGTTGTTGAAGCTCAGCCAGATCAGCGGATGACCCAGCCAGACCGCGACCACGGTCGCGACCAGCACGTAGACCAGGACCGTGACGAACATCGCGCGCGGCAACTCGAAGCCGAAAAGATCCAGACTCCCGGAGAGCTGCCACAGGATCGCGGCAAAGGAGATCACCGAGGCCACCGCGTTGACGGCCCCGAACAGCAGGGTGCTGCCCGTCCCGTTGGACGGGATGTTCGGGGTGCCCCCGGCGTTGGCGGTGAAGATGTCGATGTCCTGCTGGATGCGCTGGTCCGGGTTGTCGATGGTGTTGTCGATGAACAGGTCCCGGTAGTAGGCCTTGCCCTCCAGCCAGTCGTCGGTCAGGTTGGCGGTCAGCCAGACGCGCCAGGCGATGATGAATCGCTGGGTCAGATAGATGTCGATCATGAACCGGATGACATACAGGGTCGCCAGCACGCTGAAGATCCCGATCGACATCCAAAAGCCATGAATACCAGACTGTTTGACGTTGGCGTCGTCCGCCGCGATGCCCTGCACGGCCTTCTGCACCGCCGTGTACAGGTCGTTGCCCTGGTAGCTCAGCAACACGGTGAGCCGCACCGCGAGCAGCACCGACAGCAACAGCACGCCGAGCATCGCCCACACCTTGACGCTGGCCCGGCCGACGAAGTATCCGCGGGTGATCCGCCAGAACTGCCGGCCCCACGGCGTCAAATACCGGAACGCCACGAGCACGGCGAGCAGACAGACCGCGCCGATCGCCCAGGCTATGGCGACCCACCGCAGGGAATCGATCGGTGCCGCCGACCAGTTGATCGACGGCGTGAACGGCTTCGGGCCCATGGTCGATGTCTCCTTAAGGTCGAGGCCTGACACGAAATCCTTCGGCGAAGGTACCCGAGGGATTGTCGATAGGCTGCCTGGATGAGCATCGACGCTCCGTCCAGCCAGACCGTACATGCCGGCCGACTCATCGCACGCCGGCTCAAAGCCAGCGGCATCGACACCGTGTTCACCCTATCGGGCGGCCACCTGTTCTCCATCTACGACGGGTGCCGCGACGAGGGCATCCGGCTGATCGACACCCGCCACGAACAAACCGCGACCTTCGCCGCCGAGGGCTGGTCGAAGGTGACGAGGCTGCCCGGGGTGGCGGCGTTGACCGCCGGGCCGGGCGTCACCAACGGGATGAGCGCGATGGCGGCGGCGCAGCAGAACTCCTCGCCCCTGGTGGTTCTCGGCGGGCGGGCACCCGCGGGGCGCTGGGGCATGGGCTCGCTGCAAGAGATCGACCATGTGCCGTTCGTGGCGCCGCTGGCCCGATTCGCCGCCACCGCACAGTCGGCCGACGACGCCGGCCGGTTGGTCGACGAGGCGTTGCGGGCGGCGGTCGGCGCCCCGTCCGGTGTCGGGTTCGTCGACTTTCCGATGGATCACGCCTTCTCGATGTCGGACGACCCGGAAATTTGGGCCCGGCCCGGCGCGTTGGGCACCGTGCCGCCCGTCCCGGCCCCGGACGCCGTGGCCCTGGACCGTGCCGTCGGCCTGTTGGCGGCGGCGCAGCGGCCGGTGATCATGGCGGGCACCAACGTCTGGTGGGGACACGGCGAGGCCGCGCTGCTGCGCCTCGCGGAGGGGCTTCAGATTCCGGTGCTGATGAACGGGATGGCCCGGGGTGCGGTGCCCGCCGACCACCCGATGGCCTTCTCACGGGTGCGCGGCAAGGCCCTGGGCGAGGCCGACGTGGCGCTGATCGTCGGCGTGCCAATGGATTTCCGGTTGGGCTTCGGCAAGGTGTTCGGGCCGGACACCCAGCTGATCGTGGCCGACCGCGGCCAACCCGTCCGCGAGCATCCCCGTCCCATCGCCGCGGGCCTGTACGGCGATCTGAGTTCGATCCTGTCGGCCCTCGCCGCGACACCTGGTGCCGCACACCAGGATTGGGTCGCCGGGCTGCGCACGGCCGAGACCGCGGCGCGCGCCCAGGAGAAGGCCGAGCTGGCCGATGACCGGACCCCGCTGCATCCGATGCGGGTATACGCGGAGCTGGCGCCGCTGCTGGACCGCGACGCCGTCGTCGTGATCGACGCCGGCGACTTCGGGTCCTATGCCGGCCGGGTGATCGACAGCTACCTGCCGGGCTGCTGGCTGGACAGCGGCCCGTTCGGCTGCCTCGGGTCGGGCCCCGGCTACGCGCTGGCCGCCAAGCTGGCCCGGCCGGACCGCCAGGTCGTGCTGCTGCAGGGCGACGGCGCCTTCGGCTTCAGCGGGATGGAATGGGACACCCTGGCCCGGCACGGCGTGCCGGTCGTGTCGGTGGTCGGCAACAACGGGATCTGGGGGCTGGAGAAGCACCCGATGGAGGCGCTGTACGGCTACTCGGTGGTGGCCGAATTGCGTCCGGGCACCCGCTACGACGAGGTCGCGCGCGCCCTCGGCGCCCACGGCGAGCTGGTGTCCGCGCCCGCCGAGCTGCGGCCCGCGCTGGAGCGCGCCTTCGCCAGCGGCCTACCCGCAGTCGTCAACGTGCTCACCGACCCGGCCGTCGCCTACCCCCGCCGATCCAACCTGGCCTGATTCCTTCGGGCCGCGAGCGTGCGTAGTTGCATGCGTACGCCCGGCGTGTCGCGGTCAAACATCCACGCTCGCGGGTGATTGGGGCTCGCGTACCGTTGACCTGTGCCAAAGACCACCCGGACCCAACCCGGCCGCCTGAGTAGTCGCTTCTGGCGCCTGCTCGGCGCCAGCACCGAGAAGAACCGCAGCCGCTCCCTCGCGGACGTCGACGCCTCGTCGGAATTCGACAAGGAGGCCGCCGATCTCAGCGACGAGAAGCTGCGCAAGGCGACCGGGCTGCTCAAGCTGGACGACCTCGCCGAGTCCGCCGACATCCCGCAGTTCCTCGCGATCGCCCGGGAGGCGGGCGAGCGGACGACGGGACTGCGCCCGTTCGACGTCCAGCTGCTGGGCGCGTTGCGCATGCTGGCCGGCGACGTGATCGAGATGGCCACCGGTGAGGGCAAAACCCTGGCGGGCGCGATCGCCGCGGCCGGATACGCCCTGGGCGGGCGGCACGTGCACGTGGTGACCATCAACGACTACCTGGCGCGCCGCGACGCCGAATGGATGGGCCCGCTGCTACAGGCCCTGGGGCTGACGGTCGGCTGGATTACCGCGGAGTCGTCGAGCGAGGACCGCCGCGCCGCCTACGGTTGCGACGTCACCTATGCCTCGGTCAACGAGATCGGCTTCGACGTGCTGCGCGACCAGCTGGTGACCGACGTCGACGACCTGGTGTCACCCAACCCCGACGTGGCCCTCATCGACGAGGCCGACTCGGTGCTGGTCGACGAGGCGCTGGTGCCGCTCGTGCTGGCCGGCACCACGCACCGCGAGACACCGCGGCTGGAGATCATCAAGCTGGTCGGCGAGCTGGACGCCGGGACGGATTACGACACCGACGCCGACAGCCGCAACGTCCACCTCACCGACGTCGGCGCGCGCAAGGTGGAAAAGGCGCTCGGCGGCATCGACCTGTACTCCGAGGAGCACGTCGGCACCACCCTGACCGAGGTCAACGTCGCGCTGCATGCGCACGTGCTGCTGCACCGCGACGTGCACTACATCGTGCGCGACGACGCGGTGCACCTGATCAACTCCGCCCGCGGGCGCATCGCTCAACTGCAGCGCTGGCCCGACGGCCTGCAGGCCGCCGTCGAGGCGAAGGAGGGCATCGAGACCACCGAAACCGGCGAGGTGCTCGACACGATCACCGTGCAGGCGCTGATCAACCGCTACGCCACCGTGTGCGGCATGACCGGCACCGCGTTGGCCGCCGGCGAGCAGCTGCGCCAGTTCTACAAGCTCGGCGTGTCGCCAATCCCCCCGAACGAGCCCAACATTCGCGAGGACGAGTCCGACCGGGTCTACATCACCGCCGCCGCCAAGAACGACGCGATCGTCGAGCACATCGCCGAGGTGCACGAGACCGGGCAGCCGGTGCTGGTGGGCACCCGCGACGTGGCCGAGTCCGAGGAGCTGCACGAGCGCCTGCTGAGGCGCGGCGTGCCCGCGGTGGTGCTCAACGCCAAGAACGACGCCGAGGAGGCCAAGGTGATCGCCGAGGCCGGCGAGTACGGCACGGTCACCGTGTCGACCCAGATGGCCGGGCGCGGCACCGACATCCGCCTCGGCGGGTCCGACGAGGCCGACCACGACCGCGTCGCCGAACTGGGCGGGCTGCACGTGGTCGGCACCGGCCGCCACCACACCCAGCGGCTCGACAACCAGCTGCGCGGCCGCGCCGGACGGCAGGGCGACCCCGGGTCGTCGGTGTTCTTCTCCAGCTGGGAGGACGACGTCGTCGCGGCCAACCTCGACCACAACAAGCTGCCCATGCAGACCGACGACGACGGCCGGATCGTCAGCCCCAAGGCGGCCGGCATGCTCGACCACGCCCAGCGGGTCGCCGAGGGTCGGATGCTCGACGTGCACGCGAACACCTGGCGCTACAACCAGTTGATCGCGCAGCAGCGCGCCATCATCGTCGACCGGCGAAACACGTTGCTGCGCACCGCGACCGCGCGCGAGGAACTTGCCGAGCTGGCGCCCGACCGCTACGAGGAACTGTCCGAAGACATCTCCGAGGACCGCCTGGAGAAGATCTGCCGGCTCATCATGCTGTATCACCTCGACCGGGGCTGGGCCGACCATCTGGCCTACCTCGCCGACATCCGCGAAAGCATCCACCTGCGCGCGCTGGGCCGGCAGAACCCGCTCGACGAGTTCCACCGGATGGCGGTCGACGCGTTCGCCTCCCTGGCCGCCGACGCCATCGAGGCGGCGCAGCAGACGTTCGAGACCGCGAACGTGCTCGAAGAGGAGCCGGGGCTGGACCTGTCCAAGCTGGCGCGGCCGACGTCGACGTGGACCTACATGGTCAACGACAACCCGCTGTCGGACGACACCCTGTCGACCCTGAGCCTGCCCGGGGTGTTCCGCTGACAATCGGTCCCGACTGCGGACCGTGACCTTGCTGCGTTGAGGTCACGGCTGGGCGTTCGCGTTCTGCGTGGTGCAGAATAACGCTGGTGCTGCGCCGAATACCCAAGCTCAGCGGGATGGCGGCTGTCGATGGTTTTCGATGAGCGCCTGCTGATTCGGGCCGCCACCGTCGACGAACTGCTCTCCGACGCGTTTGAGCAATTGCCTGTTCAGCAGAGCGACACCGACTTGGCCACGCGTCGTCTCGCCGCATGGTGCCGATCGTCCGCCGGTGGCGACGTGTCACTGTTCGCCAGGCGGCTGCAGCGCGACGGGCTGTCGATCCAGGACGTGCTGGCAAAATTCGCGACAGTTCGCCGCGATCCGCGCCTGCCCGCACCGCGCTGGGTCGAGGACGCGGGCTGGATCGCCGAGGCGTTGCAGGACTCCCGCGAAACCGCGTGGCACACCGCGCTTCCCGGCACGGAGCCGTGCGCCTTCGCGGAACTGCTGGAACCGGTCGTCCGGGAGGCGGAGCGCATCCTCTGGTCGGGTGTGGGCGACGGCGTCCGAAGCGCGCTGGACGACGGCGCGCGCGCAGGCCTGCGCCGCTCGCTGACAGCGCGGCTGTCGGACCTTGCGGCAACCGCGCTGTACGAGCGTTTCGTGAAAGCCCGCGATGACGGCGGGCCGAGCGGCTGCTATGACCGCTTCGTCCGCGGCATGAAGGCGGGCGGATGGCGTCGGCTGTTCGACGAGAAACCGGTCCTGTTGCGGCTGATGGCCTCGCTCACCCGGCAGTGGATCGACGCGGCACGGGAACTGGTCGTGCGGCTGGACGCTGACCTGCCGGCGATCCGGCGCGACTTGCTCGAGTCGGCCCCGCCGTGCCAGGTAACCAGCATCGAGGGCGACCTCTCGGACCGGCACAACTTCGGCCGTACCGTAACGGTCATCGGCTTCCGGGACGGCTCACGGGTCGTGTACAAGCCCAAGGATTTACATGTCGACGCGGCGTGGCATGCGCTGATCGAAAGACTGAACTGCCGTGCTCCGGTCGAGCTGCGGGCCGTGGGCGTTCTGGCGCGGCAAGGTTACGGCTGGACGGAATTCATCGATCACACGAGTTGCGTTGATAGACATGGCTTTCAGCGATACTTCCGGCGGGCTGGTGCCTGGCTGGCGCTCTTCCACTGCTTCGTCAGCGTCGACATGCATCAAGAGAACATCATCGCCTGCGGAGAACACCCGGTACCGATCGATCTGGAGATGATCCTGCAGCCGGCCGAGCCGTGGGGCGACACCGATGCCGAGGGGGATCAGGACGCATTCGGTGCGGCAATGGCCAAGGTCATGAATTCGGTGGTGATGGTCGGCGTCCTTCCCACGTACAGCTGGGATTCCAATGAAACCTTCTCGATGGGCGCGGTGATCTCGAATTCCGCGCCCCAAACCAGCCTCACGTGGAACGACGTCAACTCCGATGCGATGCGCCCCGCGAAAGTTGTCCGGACCGATTCGACCATCCCAAATCTGCCCCATATCAACGGGTCTCATTCCCGGCTGGGCGGTTACGGCGACGATTTCACCTCGGGATTCCGCGACTACGCGCGGTTCCTTTCGCGGCAGCGCCCGGACGAGCTGTTCGAGGGCTTTGCCGGCCTGCCGATCCGGAGGGTCGTACGGCCGACGAGGTTCTACGGCATGTTGCTGCAGCATCTGCAGGATCACCGTGCCATGGACGACGGTGTCGGGTGGTCTGCGCAGGCGGACTTCCCGGCGCAACTGGCGGACTGGGAGCACGACGTTGACCCCGCGTGGCCGTTGCTGCGCGCCGAGCGCGCGGCTGTCGTGAACCTGAATGTTCCGCACTTCGTGATGGCCGGCGACGGTCACAGCATCCGAGACGCGCAGGGCACCTCGATTCCGCAGGGAACGACGCCGGGCCTGGATCGGGCGCGCGCCCGCGTGTGCAGCCTCGACGACGAGGAAATCGCATGGCAGACGGAACTCATCCGGCAGAGCATCGCCACGCTCGAGCGAGCTGCCGCGAAGCCGGGTACCGCCCAGCTTGACCCCGCGAACGGGCTGTCGGCCCCCGATGTCTTCGCCGCCGAAGCCGACGCGGTTGCCCGAACGCTGTCGAAGCACGCCGTGCGCAAGGGGCCGGGCGCGGCCTGGATCGGCCTCGACTGGCTGGGCGAGTCCGAGTTGTCGCAGCTCGTCGTGCTCGGTCCAGACCTTTACAAAGGCGCAGGTGGCATCGCGGTGTTTCTTGCCGCGCATGCCGCCGTCACGAGCTCCACCTCGTCGAGGGCCCTTGCCGGCGCCGCGCTGTCCCGGCTTCGGGGATTCTTGCGAGGGCCCAGCCCGGAGCGCGTCGCCCGCCAGGTCGGTATCGGCGGTGGCGTTGGCCTCGGATCGATCGTGTACGGCCTCGCGGTCATCTCGGCGCTGCTCGACGACGACGATGTGCTCCTCGATGCTCACGCCGCGGCGGCGTTGATCACCCGGGAACTCATATCGGCAGATCGCCGGCTCGACGTCCTGGGCGGCAGTGCCGGCGCCATCCTCGGTCTGCTTCGGCTGTATCGCCAAACCGGGTCCGGCGACGCGCTCGAGCGCGCGACCAACTGCGGCAGGCACCTGCTTGCCCAGCGGCGCGCCGGGCCGCCGGGTGGGCGGAGCTGGGCGCCGCCCGGTTCCGACGCACCCCTCAACGGCATGTCGCACGGCGCGGCGGGCTACGCATACGCTATGGCATCCCTGGCCTCGGCCACCGGGCATGACGAGTTCGCAAGCGCCGCAACCGAATGCATCACCTTCGAGAACGCCTCCTTCGACGCCGACCGCCGCGATTGGCCCGACCTGCGGGGCGGGCGAACCAAGTGGTGTTATGGCGCGCAGGGCATCGGGCTGGCGCGGGCCGCCATGACCCGACGCCCAGTAACGTCGAGCGGAGTCCTGCGCACCGACGTCGAGAACGCCGTTGCGGCTACCGAGCACGAATGGCCGGGCGCGACCGACGCGCTGTGCTGCGGCACGCTCGGCAGCATCGAGTTCCTGTACGAGGCCGGCGGCGTCCTCGGGCGCGACGACCTTCGCGAGCTGGCCTCGCGGCGGCTGCTGTCAGTGATCGAAACCGCCCGGTCGACCGGTGACTACCGGTGGACCGGCGGGACCACCAGCCGCTTCAATCTCGGCCTTTTCCGGGGCATCGCGGGCGTCGGCTACACGGTGTTGCGGCGGATCGAGCCCTCGCTTCCCAACGTCTTGATCTGGGAATGAAATGATCTGGCGGTCGGCGGCCTCGCGTCGGTGGCCCCGCCGCCGCGGTCGGCTTCGGGCCCGGCGTTCGACTAATGTCACGGCTCATGGAGCCCGTGCTTCCGCCCGATCGGGTGTTGACGGTGCCCAACGCGCTGAGCGCCGTCCGGCTGTTGCTCATCCCGGTGTTCGTCTACGTGCTGCTGTTCGCCCACGCCAACGGCTGGGCGGTGGCGATCCTGATGTTCAGCGGGGCCTCCGACTGGGCCGACGGCAAGATCGCCCGCACGCTCAACCAGTCCTCCCGGCTCGGCGTCCTGCTGGACCCGGCGGTGGATCGGCTCTACATGGTGACGGTCCCGATCATCTTGGCGATCGGCGGGATCGTGCCATGGTGGTTCGTCATCACGCTGCTGGCGCGCGACGGGCTGCTGGCCGCGACGCTGCCGGTGCTTCGCAGTCGCGGGCTGTCGGCGCTGCCGGTGACCTACGTCGGCAAGGGCGCCACCTTCGCGTTGATGGCCGGCTTTCCGTTGGTGCTACTGGGCACGGGCGGCGCGGAGTGGAGCCGCGTGGTGCGGGCCTTCGGCTGGGGCTTCCTGGGCTGGGGCTTGTACATGTACCTGTGGGCGTTCGTGCTGTACGCGGTGCAGATGACGTTGGTCGTGCGCCGGATGCCCAAGCTGAAACAGCCTGCGGGCAGTCATGACTGACGCGGACCGCCTGCTCGGCGGCTACGACCCCAATGCGGGCCGCAGCGCCCACGCCGCGGCGCGGCCGCAGCTGATCCCGGTGCCCTCGCTGCTGCGTGCCCTGCTCTCGGAGCACCTGGATCCCGGCTACGCCGCCGCCGCGGGCAAGCGTGACGGCTCGGAACCGCGGGGGCGCGAACGCGCATTCGGCTGGCTTTGGCAGGCCCTGGCCGCGCTGCTGATCGCCACGGTGTTTGCCGCCGCCGTCGCGCAGGCGCGCTCGGTGGCGCCCGGCGTGCGCACCGCGCAACAGCTGCTGTTGGAAAGCGTGCGTTCGTCGGAAGCCGCCGCGGCCAAGCTGGGCCAGGAGCGCAGCGCGCTGTCGACCCGGCTCGACGACGTGCAGCGACACGCGCTCGCCGAAAACGCCCAGGGGCAGCGGCTGCTGGCCAGTCTCGACGCCCTCGGGCTCGCCGCGGCCAGCAAGCCGGTCATCGGTCCCGGCCTCACGGTGACCGTGACCGATCCCGGTGCCGGCCCGAACCTTTCGGACGTGTCCAAGCAGCGCATCAACGGCAGCAGGCAGATCATCCTGGACCGCGACCTGCAGCTGGTCGTCAACTCGTTGTGGGCCAGCGGCGCGGAAGCCATCTCCGTCGGCGGGGTCCGGATCGGACCGAACGTCACCATCCGGCAGGCCGGCGGCGCGATCCTCGTCGACAACAACCCCACCAGCAGCCCCTACAAGATCCTGGCGGTCGGGCCGCCGCATTCGATGCGGGACGTCTTCGACGGCAGCCCCGGCCTGCAGCGGCTTAGGCTGCTGGAGGCCTCCTACGGCGTCGTCGTCACCGTGGACGTCGCCGACGGCCTGTCGCTGCCGGCCGGACCGATCCGGGATGTCAAGTTCGCCAAACAGATTGGGCCCTAGTGAGAGAGCTGTTCGGAAGACAGAGGGGACGCCGCGGATGATCGGCATCGCGGCGCTCGCGGTCGGCATCGTGCTGGGATTGGTCTTCCACCCCGCCGTCCCGGAGGTCGTCCAACCCTATTTACCGATCGCGGTGGTGGCCGCGCTGGACGCGGTGTTCGGTGGGCTGCGCGCCTACCTCGAACGCATCTTTGACCCCAAGGTCTTCGTGATTTCGTTCGTGTTCAACGTCTTTGTGGCCGCGCTCATCGTCTACGTCGGCGACCAACTGGGCGTCGGCACCCAGCTGTCGACGGCGATCATCGTCGTACTCGGTATCCGCATTTTCGGCAACGCCGCCGCGCTGCGGCGCCGGCTGTTCGGGGCGTAACGCGCCGACGACGATGCAGAGCAAGAGAGCGATGTGGGGGCACCTCCCGCTTGCGGGGGAGAGGAGCGGCGCCATGGTGGGGATGAGGTCGCCGTGAGCCAGGACCCACCCGATCGCGCCGCCCCGCAAGACGGGGAAGGTCGCGACGCGCCGGCCGAGCCCACCGCGAGCGAGGCCGCGCATCGCGGCCGCCACGAGCTGCCGGCGCACCGCCCGCGTCCCGAGATCGGGCCGGTGCACCGAACGGGGTTGTCCGCGATGCTGCGGGCGGGTCGGTCGCGGCTGGCCTTCGGCGCGCTGGCGGTGGTGCTGTGCCTGGTCCTGGGGATCGCCATCGTCACCCAGGTCCGCCAGACCAAGTCGGGCGACTCGCTGGACACCGCCCGCCCCGCCGACCTCTTGGTGCTGCTGGACTCGCTGCGGCAGCGCGAGGCCACGCTGAACACCGAAGTCGGTGAGCTGCAGAACACGCTGAACTCGTTGCAGGCCTCCGGCAACAGCGACCAGGCCGCCATCCAGAGCGCCCAGGCCCGTCTCGCCGCGCTGTCTATCTTGGTCGGCGCCGTGGGCGCCACCGGCCCGGGCGTCACCATCACCATCGATGACCCGGGGCCCGGGGTCTCACCCGAGGCGATGCTCGACGTGCTCAACGAGCTGCGCGCCGCCGGCGCCGAGGCGATCGAGATCAACGATGCGCAGCAGTCGGTGCGGGTAGGTGTGGATACCTGGATAGTGGGTACGCCCGGGTCGTTGACCGTCGACTCCAAGAACCTGTCGTCGCCGTATTCGATTCTGGCGATAGGCGATCCGCCAACGCTGGCCGCGGCGATGAACATCCCCGGCGGCGCCGAAGACAGCATCAAGCGCGTCGGCGCGCGGATGTCGGTGCAGCAGGCCGACCGGGTGGACGTGACCACCTTGCGACAACCAAAACCGCACCAATACGCTCAGCCCGTCAAGTGAACGTGCCTTCTTGGCCGCGACCAGAACAGGATCACCCGTGAGCGATATCCCGCCCGATCTGCACTACACCGCCGAACATGAGTGGGTTCGACGCAGCGGTGAGGACACCGTGCGGGTCGGCATCACCGACTTCGCGCAGTCGGCGCTCGGCGATGTCGTCTTCGTCCAGCTGCCCGACGTCGGCAGCCAGGTGACCGCGGGCGAATCCTTCGGCGAGGTGGAATCGACGAAGTCGGTGTCCGACCTTTTCGCGCCGGTCTCGGGCACGGTCCTGGCGGTCAACGGCGACCTGGACGGCAGCCCGCAGCTGGTCAACTCTGACCCGTACGGGTCGGGCTGGCTGGTGGATGTCCAGGTCTCGGACGCCGCCGAACTCGAGTCCGCGATCTCGGCGCTGCTCGACCCCGAGGCGTACCGCGGGACGTTGACCGAATGACGATTGCTAATGTGCCTGCCAGCCCCGCGCGGTGATGCGGGCGGCGCATCCGGTTCACGTCGGTCGGGTTTCCGATCGTCCGGTGGGGGGCACATCGCGGACCGGTGCGCGGTACGGTCAACAGATCGACACTTGATAGACACGAGACGGTCGAGTAATCAGCAGTGCGAGGCTAGAAAAACTCAGGAAGCCTCGAGAAACCTAGAGGGGAGCCGGGCGAGCGGCCCGGTTCGGACAACGCCACAGCGGCCAGTGAGGAGCAGCGCGTGACGGACATGGACTCGGACATGGGGAAAGACCAGACCTCTGAGGAAGTCACGGTGGAGACGACTTCGGTCTTTCGCGCCGACTTCCTCAACGAACTCGACGCCCCCGCCCAGGCGGGGACCGAGAGCGCGGTATCGGGGGTCGAGGGACTCCCGGCCGGCTCGGCGTTGCTGGTCGTCAAACGCGGACCGAACGCCGGGTCGCGATTCCTGCTCGACCAGGCCATCACGTCGGCCGGTCGGCATCCCGACAGCGACATCTTCCTCGACGACGTCACCGTCAGCCGTCGCCACGCCGAATTCAGGTTGGAAAACAACGAATTTCACGTCGTCGATGTCGGTAGCCTGAATGGCACGTACGTCAACCGCGAGCCGGTCGATTCGGCGGTGCTGGCGAACGGCGACGAAGTGCAGATCGGCAAGTTCCGGTTGGTGTTCTTGACCGGACCCAAGCAGGGCGACGACGGTGATTCCGGAGGGTAGTAAAGGAGGGTAGTGAGCGCACCCGATAGCCCGGCACTGGCCGGGATGTCGATTGGGGCGGTCCTCGACCTGTTGAGGCCGGATTTCCCCGATGTCACGATCTCCAAGATTCGATTCTTGGAGGCCGAGGGACTGGTGACGCCGCAGCGCGCCGCGTCGGGATATCGCAGGTTCACCGCGTACGACTGCGCGCGGCTGCGGTTCATCCTGACCGCGCAGCGCGACCACTACCTACCGCTGAAGGTGATCCGGGCGCAGCTGGACGCCCTGCCCGACGGCGAACTGCCCGCGATCGGATCGCCTTACGGGGTACCGCGATTGGTGTCGGTTCCCAACGGCGGGGAATCCGAGGCCGTGACCGAGGCCGCCCCGGGCGCCAGGCCGGACGCGGCGGCGGTGGCCCCGCCGAGGGTCCGGCTCAGCCGGGAGGATCTCCTGGAACGTTCCGGGGTGGACGACGAACTGCTGACGGCCTTGCTCCGGGCGGGCGTGATCACCACCGGGCCGGGCCGGTTCTTCGACGAGCACGCGGTGGTCATCCTGCAGTGCGCGCGGGCGCTGGCCGAGTACGGCGTCGAGCCGCGGCATCTGCGCGCCTTCCGTTCCGCGGCCGACCGGCAGTCGGATCTAATCGCCCAGATCGCGGGGCCACTCGTCAAGGCCGGGAAGGCCGGGGCCCGCGACCGCGCGGACGACCTCGCGCGTGAGGTGGCCGCGCTCGCGATCACGTTGCACACCTCGCTGATCAAGTCTGCCGTTCGCGACGTTCTGCATCGCTGAGGATTAGACTTCGTTGGACAGCTTGGTGTTCGGCGGGCTGACGAGTTGCGGAGGGCAGACACAGATGGGCGAAGTTCGTGTTGTCGGCATTCGCGTCGAGCAGCCGCAGAACCAGCCGGTGCTGTTGCTGCGCGAGGCCAACGGTGACCGATACCTGCCGATCTGGATCGGTCAGTCCGAAGCCGCGGCCATCGCGCTGGAGCAGCAGGGGGTCGAACCGCCCCGGCCGCTGACGCACGACCTGATCCGGGATCTCATTGCGGCGCTTGGGCATTCGCTGAAAGAGGTGCGGATCGTCGATCTGCAGGAGGGCACGTTCTACGCCGACCTGGTCTTCGACCGCAACATCACGGTCTCGGCGCGCCCGTCGGACTCGGTGGCGATAGCCCTGCGGGTCGGCGTTCCTATCTATGTCGAGGAGGCCGTGCTCGCCCAGGCGGGTCTGCTCATCCCGGACGAGAGCGACGAAGAGGCCAACACCGCTGTCCGCGAGGACGAGGTCGAGAAGTTCAAGGAGTTCCTCGACAGCGTGTCGCCCGACGATTTCAAGGCCACCTAGCCGGGGCTTCACGCGACGCAAACTCGCACGTTTCGCGTGCGATTCTGCGTATGGTCGGCGTACGGCTAGGCTGGGCGCCGACATCACGGATCCATCTCATCTGGCACCGCGATCCCGACACGCTGGCCGATAGTGCTGCCAGTTGGGCCTACGGCCGCCATACTTTGATCACGACTTAAGGCGCGGCGGCTATCGAAAAGCGTAAGCTCACTAGCACTCGGGCCTGAGCAAACGTGGCTGCGGCGCAGCCAGAGACGCAGCTAACGATGACAGCGCGATCGGCGAGAGGAACCACCGTGAGCGAGCAGCCACGTCAAGAGCAGCTGGACCTAGCTGACCAAGCGAACGCCGCGAGCAGCGACCAGCCCGCCTCCGCGCCTAGCGCACCCGTGCAGCCCGGGCTGTTCCCGGACGATTCCGTGCCCGACGAGCTGGTGGGCTACCGCGGGCCGAGCGCGTGCCAGATCGCCGGGATCACCTACCGGCAGCTGGACTATTGGGCCCGGACCTCGCTGGTGGTTCCGTCGATCCGCAGCGCGGCGGGCTCCGGCAGCCAGCGGCTCTACTCGTTCAAGGACATCCTGGTCCTCAAGATCGTCAAGCGACTGCTGGACACCGGCATCTCGCTGCACAACATCCGCGTCGCCGTCGACCATCTGCGCCAGCGGGGCGTCCAGGACCTCGCCAACATCACCCTGTTCTCCGACGGCACCACCGTTTACGAGTGCACGTCGGCCGAAGAGGTCGTCGACCTGTTGCAGGGCGGACAGGGCGTGTTCGGCATCGCGGTGTCCGGGGCCATGCGCGAGCTGACCGGCGTCATCGCGGACTTCCACGGCGAGCGCGCCGACGGCGGCGAGTCGATCGCGGCGCCGGAGGACGAGCTGGCGTCCCGGCGCAAGCACCGCGACCGCAAGATCGGCTGACGGCGCCCTTCCCTCTCCGGCACGAGCGTGCACAGTTGTACACGCTTGACGGCGTGTCGGCGCGCAACACGCACGCTCGCCGTGGAGCGGGGACCCCGCGTAAACTGGGCCACGCATCGCACTCGAGCGGGAGAGTTTCGTGGCCTCCAGTCACGGACGCCGAAGGAGCAATACCTCTCCGTCAACCTCTCAGGCACCCGGACCGCGCGAGTTAACGATGCCTCTGGAAAGCGGTGCGGACCGGTAGCGGTCCACACCCGCCGATGGGGAAAGGCGCCAGGCCGCGGCCCGGTGCCGAATCTCTCAGGCGCCCGGCGAACGGGTGAAGACAGAGGGAGAGGGCCGCTAGTCCCTCGACCTCAGGAGTTTCGCCAGTGCCCGACCAGTCACCCTTCGCAGCGCGGCACATCGGCCCGGACCGCCAGGCCGTCGCGGCCATGCTCGACGTCATCGGCGTCGACTCGTTAGACGAGCTGGCCTCGAAGGCGGTTCCGAGCGGCATCCTCGACACCCGCCCCGACGGGGCCGCCGCGCCGGGCCTGGAAAAGTTGCCGCCCCCCGCCACCGAGGCCGAGACGCTGGCCGAGCTGCGCGCCCTGGCCGACGCCAACACCGTGGCCGTCTCGATGATCGGGCAGGGCTACTACGACACGCTCACTCCGCCGGTGTTGCTCCGCAACATCATGGAGAACCCGGCCTGGTACACCGCATACACGCCCTATCAGCCGGAGATCAGCCAGGGCCGGCTGGAGGCGCTGCTGAACTTCCAGACGATGGTGGCCGACCTCACCGGCCTCGAGGTCGCCAACGCGTCGATGCTCGACGAGGGCACCGCCGCCGCCGAGGCCATGACCCTGTTGCACCGCGCCGCCCGCGGCGCGACCAACCGGCTCGTCGTGGACGTCGACGTGTTCGCCCAGACCGCGGCCGTGCTGGCCACGCGGGCCCGGCCGCTGGGCATCGAGATCGTCACCGCCGACCTGCGTGACGGCCTGCCCGACGGCGACTTCTTCGGCGTGATCGCCCAACTGCCCGGCGCGAGCGGCCGGATCACCGACTGGGCGGCCCTGGTAACGCAGGCGCACGAACGGGGCGCGCTCGTCGCCGTCGGTGCCGACCTGCTGGCCCTCACGCTGATCACCCCGCCGGGGGAGATCGGCGCCGACGTCGCGTTCGGCACCACCCAAAGGTTCGGTGTCCCAATGGGATTCGGCGGTCCGCACGCCGGCTACCTGGCGGTTCACACCAAGCACGCCCGCCAGCTGCCGGGCCGGCTGGTCGGCGTGTCGCTGGACGCCGACGGTTCACCGGCCTACCGCCTGGCGCTGCAGACCCGCGAGCAACACATCCGCCGCGACAAGGCGACCAGCAACATCTGCACCGCGCAGGTGCTGCTCGCGGTGATGGCCGCGATGTACGCGAGCTACCACGGCGCCGACGGGCTGATCGGGATCGCCCGCCGCGTGCACGGCCGCGCCGAGGCCATCGCCGCGGCACTCGGTGACGCGCTGGTGCACGACAAGTACTTCGACACCGTGCTGGCCCGCGTGCCCGGACGCGCCGACGAGGTGCTGGCGGCGGCCAAGGCCAAGGGCATCAACCTGTGGCGGGTGGACGACGACCACGTCTCGGTGGCCTGCGACGAGGCGACCACGGACGCGGACGTCGCCGCGGTCATCGACGCCTTCGGGGTGGCGGCCGCCGCGCCGGCCGGGACGGACATCGCGACCCGCACCTCGGAGTTCCTGACGCATCCCGCATTCACGCAGTACCGCACCGAAACCGCGATGATGCGTTACCTGCGCACGCTGGCGGACAAGGATATCGCCCTGGACCGCAGCATGATTCCGCTCGGCTCGTGCACGATGAAGCTCAACGCCGCGGCCGAGATGGAATCGATCACCTGGCCGGAATTCGCGCGCCTGCACCCGTTCGCGCCGGCATCCGACACCGAGGGGGTGCGGCGCCTCATCGCGGACCTGGAGACCTGGCTGGTGCAGATCACCGGCTACGACGCCGTTTCGCTGCAGCCCAACGCCGGCTCGCAGGGCGAGTACGCCGGCCTGCTGGCCATCCACGACTACCACGCCAGCCGCGGCGAACCGCACCGCGACATCTGCCTCATCCCGTCCAGCGCGCACGGCACCAACGCCGCGTCGGCCGCGCTGGCCGGGCTGCGGGTGGCCGTGGTGGCCTGCCGCGACAACGGCGACGTCGACCTCGACGATCTGCGGGCCAAGGTCGCCGAGCACGCGGACCGGCTGGCGGCGTTGATGATCACCTACCCGTCCACCCACGGCGTGTACGAGCACGACATCGCCGAGATCTGCGCGGCCGTACACGACGCGGGCGGGCAGGTCTACATCGACGGCGCCAACCTCAACGCGCTGGTCGGGCTGGCCCGCCCGGGCAGGTTCGGCGGCGACGTCAGCCACCTGAACCTGCACAAGACGTTCTGCATCCCGCACGGCGGCGGCGGCCCGGGCGTCGGGCCGGTGGCCGTGCGCTCGCACCTGGCGCCGTTCCTGCCCGGCCACCCGTACGCCCCAGAACTGCCCGGGGGACACCCGGTGTCGTCGGCGCCCTACGGGTCGGCGTCGATTCTGCCGATCAGCTGGGCCTACATCCGCATGATGGGCGCCGAGGGGCTGCGGGCGGCGTCACTGACCGCGATCGCCTCCGCCAACTACATCGCGCGGCGCCTCGACGAGTACTTCCCGGTGCTGTACGCCGGCGAGAACGGCATGGTCGCCCACGAGTGCATCCTGGACCTGCGCGGCATCACCAAGGCGACCGGGGTGACCGTCGACGACGTGGCAAAGCGGTTGGCGGACTACGGCTTTCACGCGCCAACCATGAGCTTCCCGGTCGCCGGCACGCTGATGGTGGAGCCGACCGAAAGCGAGAGCCTCACCGAGGTCGACGACTTCTGCGAGGCCATGATCGCCATCCGCGGCGAGATCGAACGCGTCGGCTCGGGGGAGTGGCCGGCCGACGACAACCCACTGCGGGGGGCGCCGCACACCGCCGAGTGCCTGCTGGTCTCCGACTGGGATCACCCGTACACCCGGGAAGATGCGGCCTACCCGCTGGGCAAGGAATTCCGGCCCAAGGTGTGGCCGCCGGTGCGCCGCATCGACGGCGCCTACGGCGACCGCAACCTGGTCTGCTCGTGCCCGCCGGTGGAGGCGTTCGCCTAACCGAAGCGCTCGATTATTGCCGCCGCGATCTCCTCGGGCGCGTCCTCCTGGATGAAGTGCTTGGCGTCGGGCAGCTCGACCACAACGTGATCGGGGAAGCTCGCGCGCATCCGCGGCAGCGTCGGGCCGGGCCGAAACGCGAAGTCCTTCATCCCCCAGACGAACAGCGCGGGCTTGGCACCCAGCTTGGCGGGCACCTCCCGTCCGAGTCGCGACAGCAAGTGTTCGGCCGCCAGTATCTGTTTGGGCATCTCGGCCACGCCTTTTCGCGCCTCGGCGCTGGGCTGCACGGCCCGGTAGTGTTCCATCACCGCCTCGCTCGGCCGGTGCTGGGTGCCCGCCGGGATCAAGCGCTCCACAAAGAAATTGCGCTGCAGGATCGCCCATTGCATCGGCGGGCTGCCCATCACGCGGCTGAAGATCTTCGTCGTCAACTCGTCTGTCTTCCAGAACCAGGTGTTGCCCAGCACGACGCCGCGGACCCGGGCGGCGCGCTCGACGGCGACGGCCATGCTGACGGGCCCGCCCCAGTCCTGTCCCATCGTCAGGTAGCCGTCCAGGCCGAGGTGATCGACGAAGTCGCCGACCACCTGGGCGTGCTCGTCGATCTTGTATCCAAATCCGGCGGGTCGCTCCGACAGCCCGAAGCCGAGGTAATCGGGTGCGATGCAACGGAATCGGTCGCGCAGCGCGACGATGATGTTGCGGTACAGGAAGCTCCACGTCGGGTTGCCGTGGCAGAGCAGGATGGGCGGCCCGTCACCCTCGTCGACGTAGTGCATCCGCCCGCGCGAGCTGTCGAACCAGCGCGACTCGAACGGGTACAGGCCGGGATCCGGGGTGAAATCGATGTTCATGACGCTCCCTTCGGGCAACCCCACGATCGTATGTCGCAGGGGTGACAGACCCCGGCCGGCCGTCAGCCCAAGAACGTGCCGAGGGCGGTGGCGAGATCGGGGGACGCCGACGTCGCGAGGTTCTGGTAGGCGCCGCCGCTCAGCTGGGCGACGGCCTCCCAGGTGGCCCGGTCGGGGTCGGCGCCGAAGTCGATGACATTGACCGCGATCGGCTTGGCCGGGTCGGCGCTCTTGCGGATGAAGTCCTGCAGCCCGGGCCCGTCCAAGCTTTGGTCGGTGTGCGGTCCCGACGTGATCACCAATATCGAATTCGGTTGCCCCGCAACATATTTAGCCTGGGCCTCTTGGTACAGCAGGCGCAGGGTGGTGAAGGACACCGCGCCGCCGGCCGACGAATACTGCTTGTCCAGCGCGGCCGCCAGCGCCGCCGAGCGCGGCTGGCCGCCGGCGGGATTGACCGGGTCGCCCAGCGGTCCGCTCGCCACCTCCGAGCGTCCCTCGTGGCCGTCGAACGTCCACAACCCCATGACGGCGGTGGCCGGCAACGACTTGATCTTTTCCTGCAGCGCGCCGATCACGTTGGCCAGCCGCGACTTTCCGCCTTCCTCGACGGGCATCGACTGGTCGAGCATGATGGTCGCGGCGAGCCCGCTGGACGGGGCGGCCATCGCTTCGGCCAGCGTGGCGCGCATGGCGTCGTCACCCACCGACAGGGTGGAGGGCAGCGCGGCGAAGCTGGTGACCGGGCTGCTCGGCGGCTTGACGCCGTTGACCCGGAAGCCGGCCTTGGCCAGCTTGGCGAGTTGCTCGGGCTTCTGCATGAAGCGGGCGAACCCGTTGGCCGCGGAGGCCTGCTCCTGGTTCACCCAGGAGCCGTTGAGCAGCACGGCGGGATAGTCGGCGACGGGGACCGCGCCGGGCGGCAGCCAGGACGTCAGCGTGTTCTTGGCGTCGGTCAGCGACTGGCCGCGCTGGTACAGCTGCTGCTCGGTGGTGACCACCGCGTGCACGGGCGCGGTCGCCGGATCGCCCGGCTTGAGCAGCGCGTTCAACGCCTCGGTCAGGGAGTTGTCCGCGAGCTTGGGCTGGGCGCCCAGCAGCGCGCGCACGGCGCCGGTGCCCTGCGTCGGCGGCGCACCCGTGGGGGCCGCGCCCGCCGCCACGGCCTCGCCGGCCAGCAGCGACGCGTCGGCGTTACCGGTCATCGGCAGCGCCAGCCGCAGCGACCCCCACGCCGGCAGGTTCAGCCCGGCCAGCGAGTTCGGGTTGGTTTGCAGGCCGGGCAGCGCCGCCCAGCCCTGATTGCCCAGGGCCTGCGCGAGTTCCGGCCGCACGCCGAGCATGACCGGCGAGCTGACCAGGGAATGGCTTTCGGTGATCTTCTGGCCCGACGCGGCCAGCCGCGCGGCGGAGATCGAGCTGCCCGGGATCCACAGCGCCGGCTGGCCGCCCAGGTCGGCCGGCCACCTGCCGGCGAAACCGTTGAGGACGGCGTCAGAACCGGCCGGTTTGACGCTCACCACCATGCAGTGATCGCCGACCGGGCCGGTCGTGGAGTTGTAGCTTTCGGCGAGCTGCTGCACGGAATCGGCGATCGACGGGTCGGCGATGACGGCGACCGTCTCCTTGCCTCCGACGCAGCGCGCGGCGGCCGTGTGCGAGCGGTGCGACAACGCGTCACCGAAGAACGTCCAGAGGATCACGCCGCCCACCACGACGACGACGGCGACGAGCGCGACGATCACCCCGATGCTGACGCCGCGGCGCCCGCCGTCGCTGCGGTGGCCACCGAGCCGCTCGCCCAACCCCCGGTGCCCGCCACCGAAGCTGGACGGCGGCGCGGCGCTCGCCGCGAATTCGGGATATCCGTCGGCGGCGCCGGTCGCGAATGTCTCGTCGGCGGGGTAGGGGTCCTCGTCCGCGTAGAGGTCGCCTCCGGTTGGGAAGCCCTCGTCCGGGTAGCGGCCGTATTCGGCCCACGGTTCGGCGGCCTCCGGCCGGTCGGCGGCGCGGTGGTGTTGACCCGTATCGGCGTCGGTGTCGGCGTCCGTGTCGGCGTCGTCGGCCACGTACTCGTCGGCTGACTCGTCGACGGAATCCTCAGGGTCGGGCATGCTGTGCCTACCCATAGTGGTGCCCGCCGCCTTTCCGTCGACCCGTCGTGCGACTTGTGAACTCGGCGCAGATTCTAGTCATCGGACCGCACTACCTACCGCATGACGAGCCGCTTTTACGCACCCGCGGCGCGGGCTTTGAACTCGCGCCGGCGCCGATGCAGGATCGGCTCGGTGTAGCCATTGGGCTGCTGCGTCCCGGACAGAATCAGCTCCTGAGCCGCCAGGAAGGCGATGCTGTCGTCGAAGTTGGGCGCCATCGGCCGATAGGCCGCGTCGCCCTCGTTCTGCCGGTCCACCAACGGCGCCATGCGTTCCAGGCTGGCCCGGACGTCCTCGCTGGTGATCACGCCGTGGCGCAGCCAGTTGGCCAGCAGCTGGCTGGAGATCCGCAGGGTGGCGCGGTCCTCCATGAGCGCGGTGTTGTGGATGTCGGGGACCTTCGAGCAGCCGACGCCCTGCTCCACCCAGCGCACCACGTAGCCGAGGATGGACTGGCAGTTGTTGTCGAGCTCCTCGCGGATTTCCTCTGGCGCCCAAGCCAATTCCTTGGCAAGCGGAATGGTCAGCAGCTCGTCGATGGTGGTGCGCTTCTTGCCCGCGAGCTCCTCCTGCACGGCGCCCACGTCCACGTAGTGGTAGTGCATGGCGTGCAGGGTGGCCGCCGTCGGCGACGGCACCCACGCGGTGGTGGCGCCGGCCTTGGGCTGGCCGATCTTCTGCTCGACCATGTCGGCCATCAGCTCGGTCATCGCCCACATGCCCTTGCCGATCTGGGCCTTGCCCTTGAACCCGGCGGCCAGCCCGATGTCGACGTTGGCGTCCTCGTAGGCCTTGATCCAGGTGCTGTTCTTCATCGCACCCTTGCGGATCATCGGGCCGGCCTCCATGGACGTGTGGATCTCGTCGCCGGTGCGGTCGAGGAAGCCCGTGTTGATGAACACCACCCGATCGGCGGCGGCTTTGATGCACGCCTTGAGGTTGACCGTGGTGCGGCGTTCCTCGTCCATGATGCCGACCTTGAGGGTGCCCTGCGGCAGGCCCAGCACGTCTTCGACGCGGCTGAACAGTTCGCAGGTGAACCCGACCTCGGCGGGGCCGTGCATCTTGGGCTTGACGATGTAGATGGAACCGGTGCGGCTGTTCGTCAGCGGGCCGTTGGCGTCACCGGTCTTGAGCCCGTGGATCGCGGTCAGCCCGGTGAACAGGCCGTCCATGATGCCCTCGAACACCTCTTTTTCCTCGTCTCCGTCGCCGACGGACACGATGGCGTCGTTGGTCATCAGGTGCCCGACGTTGCGGACGAACAGCAGGCTGCGGCCCGGCAGGGTGAGTTCACCGCCGTCGGGCGTGGTGTAGGTGCGGTCGGCGTTCAGCGCGCGGGTGAAGGTCTTGCCGTCCTTGCTGACCTCCTCGACCAGGTCACCCTTGTTCAGCCCCAGCCAGTTGCGGTAGCCCAGCACCTTGTCGTCGGCGTCGACGGCGGTCACCGAGTCCTCGAAGTCCATGATCGTGGTGATCGCCGATTCCAGGATCACGTCCTTGATGCCGGCCCGGTCGGTCTGGCCGACGGGCGACTGGGGGTCGATCAGGATCTCGATGTGCAGGCCGTGGTTGACCAGCAGCACCGACCAGTTGGGGGAGCCGAGCTCGCCGCTGTACCCGGCGAACTTCTCCGGACTGGCCAGCCCGGTGGACTCCGCGCCGACGCTGATCTGCAGCTGGCCGTCGACGATGTTGACGCCGGTCGCGTCGGCCCACGAGCCCGACGCCAAGGGCACGGCCTGGTCGAGGAAGGCGCGCGCGTACGCGATCACCTTGTCGCCGCGCACCCTGTTGTAGCTCGATCCCTTCTCGGCGCCGTCGGTTTCCGGGATGACGTCGGTGCCGTAGAGCGCGTCGTAGAGGGATCCCCAGCGGGCGTTCGCCGCGTTCAGCGCAAACCGCGCGTTGAGCACGGGCACCACCAGCTGGGGGCCGGCCGTCGTCGTGATCTCGTCGTCGACACCCGAGGTGGTGATGGTGAAGTCCTCGGGTTCGGGCTGCAGGTAGCCGATTTCGGCGAGGAACGCGCGGTAGGCCTCGGCGTCGATCGGCTCGATCACGCGGTGCCGGTGCCACTTGTCGATCTGGGCCTGCAGCTCGTCGCGACGGTTCAGCAAATCCTGGTTCTGCGGAGTCAGGTCGGCCACGACTTTGTCGACGCCGGCCCAGAAGCTGTCCGGGTCGATGTCGGTGCCGGGCAGCGCCTCGTTGTTCACGAAGTCGTAGAGCACTCGGGCGACGCGCAGGTTCCCCACCGACACGCGATCAGTCATTTTTCTCCTCCATCGTGGGCCAAGTAACACCTCACTGGCCCTCAACACGCATTGCCTTCAGCGTACCGACCGGCGGCCCGCCGGACGTCATCCGCCCGACCCGCAACAGCAGGTCAGGCGCGCGCTGAATGCTCCAACGGTGGCGCCGCGGCGAACCGCGAGGATCGCTATCCGGCCCGGCAGCCTTGGAGATCATACGGGCTGCGGCGCGGTCGGTGGGCAGCGGCACTACGCGTCGCGCATGGTGCCGACCAGGTCTTCGACCAGATCTTCCATCGCCACCATCGCAACCACCGCGCCGCCGTCGTCGGTCACCAATGCCAGGTGGCTGTTGCTGCGGCGCATCCGGGACAGGGCGTCGGCCAGCGGCAACGACGTCGGGACCTGCGGCAGCGGTCGCACCCAGGCCAGGTCGATCACCGTGTTCGGATCGTCGTCGAGGGTCAGCACGTCCTTGATGTGCAGGTAGCCGATGAACTTCCCGTCGGGGTCGACGACGGGAAACCGCGAATAACCGCTCTGGGCCAGCGCCTCTTCGACCGCGCCCACGGTCGGGCCCGAGCCCGCCGCCGCCACCGGCACCGCCCGGACCTGGGCGAGCGGCCGCGCCACGTCGCCGACCCGCCGGTAGCGCAGCTGCAGCGCCCGGGTCAGCCGGCCGTGTTCCGCGGCGTCCAACAGCCCCTCGGACACCGATTCGGTGATCATCACCCGCAGCTCCCGGGTGGAAACCGACACGTCGAGCTGCGACTTGGGCTCGACCCCCAGCGCGCGCAGCACCACGTTGGCGCATTTGTCGTAGAACGCGATGAACGGCCGCGCCGCCCGCACGTACGCCAGGTAGGGCGGCACCAGCAGCATCGCGGCGCGCTCCGGGCCGGCCAGCGCGATGTTCTTCGGCACCATCTCGCCCAGCAGCACATGCAATGTCACGACGATCGCCAGCGCGAGCGCCAGCGAGAGCGTGTGCAGCAGCGCCGGGTGCCAACCTGCGAGGCCGAACGCCGAGCGCAGCAGGTTGGCGACCGCGGCCTCACCGATCCGCCCGAGCAGCAGCGAGGCGACCGTCACCCCCAGCTGCACCCCGGCCAGCATCGACGACAGTTGTTCGCCGGCGCGGATCACCACCACGGCCCGCGCCTTGCCCTGCTCGGCCAGTGCCTCGAGGCGGTCGCGGCGCGCCGAGATCAGCGAGAACTCCGCGCCGACGAAAAACGCGTTGACCCCGATCAAAAGGATCGCCAGCAGCGCTCCCAGCCAGTCGTTCACGACAGGTCCCGGCCCGCGGGCGTTTCGCCCAGCTCCTGCAGCTCGAGCACGTCGATGCGCCGACCGTCCATCCGGACCACCGTCGCCTGCCAGCGCATCGAAGCGTCCAGCAGGCCGTCGGGATCCAGCGCGGTCAGCTCCACCGTCTCCCCGGCCACGGGGATGTGGCCGAGCTCGCGAAGGACCAGGCCGCCGATCGTCTCGTAGGGGCCTTCCGGGGCCCGAAATCCGGTGGCGGCGGCCACCTCGTCGATGCGCAGCAGCCCGTTCACCCGCCAGCCGGCGCCGGCCGCCACCACGTCCGGGGTCGCGTCGTCGTGTTCGTCGCGGACATCGCCCACGATCTCCTCGATCAGGTCCTCGACGGTCACCATGCCGGCCGTGCCGCCGTACTCGTCGACCACCATCGCGGTTTGCAGGGGGTTGGCGCGGATCTCGGCCATCACGGCGTCGCCGTCCAGCGTCGAGGGCACCACCGGCACGTGCTGCGCGAGCGTCGTCAGCAGCGTGGTCGCGCGCTCGGCCGCCGGCACCGCGAACACCTGCTTGACGTGCACGATTCCGACGGTCTCGTCGAGGTCACCGTCGACGATGGGGAAGCGGGAGAAGCCGGACTCGGCGGCCGCGACGATCAGGTCGGCGACCGTCTCGTCGGTTTCCAGCGCGACGATCTTCGACCTCGGCGTCATCAGTTCCTCGGCGGTCAGCTCGCCGAACTGTAGCGATCGCCGCACCAGGGCGGCGGTGGCGGCGTCCATGGTGCCGCTGCGGGCCGAGTTGCGCACCAGCGACGCCAGCTCCTGCGGCGAGCGGGCCGAGCGCAGCTCCTCGGCCGGCTCGACGCCCAGCTCGCGCACGATCCAGTTGGCCGCGCCGTTCGTCAACCGGATGGCCGGGGTGAACAGCGCCGAGAACAGCAACTGGAAGCCGGCGACGGCGCGGGCGGTCGACAGCGGGCGCGCCACGGCGAGATATTTCGGGACCAGCTCGCCGAACACCATCGACACCGACGTCACGATCACCAGCGCCAGGAACGCGAGGATGGCGTCGGCCAGCCGGGTCGGTATGCCGATCGCGCTCAGCGCCGGATGCGGCAGGTCGGCCACCAACGGCTCGGTCAGGTAGCCCGTCGCCAGCGTGGCGATCGAGATGCCCAGCTGGGCGCCCGACAGCTGAAACGACAGGCGCTGTTGGGCGCGTTGGATGAAGCGGTCGCGCCGGCCACCGTGGCGCGCGTTGGAGTCCACGACGCTGCGGTCCAGGGCGGTCAGCGAGAATTCGGCCGCCACGAATACGCCGTTGGCGAAGATCAGCAGCGCGATGGCCACCAGGCTGATCAGCGTGACGGTGACGTTCATGTCGGAGACCCCGGGGACGCTGCCCGGATCACTGTGCGGGCCTCGACGCGTGCCAGCGGCACGTCATCCCTTTCCCTCAATGCGGCGCAGCGCTTTGCTGCCAGCCGAAATTCACTTGAATTCACATGGTAGCCAACGCGTGCGGCCGGCAGTACGAGCGCGGCGGCGCGCTCACCAACCCAGCGGCAGCGGATGGCCCTCGGCGAACCCCGCGGCCGACTGCACCCCGACGACGGCCCGCTCGTGCAGCTCGGTCAGCGTCGAGGCGCCGACGTAGGTGCAGGTGCTGCGAACCCCGGCGGTGATGTGGTCGATCAGGTCCTCGACGCCGCCGCGGTCGGGGTCCAGCCCCATCCGGGCCGTCGAGATGCCCTCCTCGAACAACGCTTTGCGGGCGCGGTCGAACGCGGTCTCGGCGCCGCTGCGGGCGACGACGGCCCGCTTGGAGGCCATGCCGTAGCTCTCCTTGTAGGGCTGGTCCTCCCGGTCGCGCATCAGGTCGCCGGGCGACTCGTAGGTGCCGGCGAACCACGACCCGATCATCACGTTCGACGCGCCGGCGGCCAGCGCCAGCGCCACGTCCCGTGGATGCCGGATGCCCCCGTCGGCCCACACGTGCCCGCCGAGTTTCCTTGCGGCGGAGGCGCATTCGAGGACAGCGGAGAATTGCGGGCGCCCGACGCCGGTCATCATCCGGGTGGTGCACATGGCACCGGGCCCGACGCCGACCTTGACGATCGTCGCCCCGGCGTCCAGCAGGTCCCGGGTGCCCTCCGCCGACACCACGTTGCCCGCCGCCAGCGGCAGGCCCAGGTCAAGCGACGCGACCACCTTGATCGCGTCCAGCGTCTTGACCTGATGCCCGTGGGCGGTGTCGATGACGAGCACGTCCACGCCGACCTCGGCCAGGGACCGGGCCCGGGCGCCCACGTCGCCGCTGATGCCGACGGCCGCGCCGACGCGCAGCCGCCCGCGCGCGTCGGTGGCCGGCGTGTACAGCCCGGCGCGGACCGCCCCGGTGCGGGTGAGCACACCCGCCAGCGTGCCGTCCGCACCGGTCACCACGGCGACCCCGATCGGGGCGTGTTCGAGCAGGTCGAAGATCTTGCGCGGCTCGGCGCCCGCCGGGGCCGTCACGAAGTCGGTCACCGCCACGTCGCGCACCCGGGTGAAGCGGTCGACGCCCAGGCATGACGACTCGGTGACCAAACCGATCGGCCGGCCCTCGAACACCACGACGGCGACGCCGTGCGCGCGCTTGTGGATCAGCGCCACCGCGTCGGACACCGAGTCGTCGGGCTCGAGCACCACCGGGGTGTCGAGGACCATGTCACGGCTCTTGACGAAATCCACCGTCTGCTGCACCGCAGGGATCGGCAGATCCTGGGGCAGGATCACCAGGCCGCCGCGCCGCGCCACCGTCTCGGCCATCCGCCGCCCCGCCACCGCGGTCATGTTGGCGACGACGACCGGGATGGTGGTGCCGGAGCCGTCGGTGCTGGACAGGTCGACGTCGAAGCGCGATGCCACATCGGAGCGGTTCGGCACGATGAAGACATCGTTGTACGTCAGGTCGTACCCGGGTCGGTGCCCGTCGAGAAACCTCATGTGATTCGGCTTGCCCCCTTTACGCCCTTCTACACGCAGAAAGGCTACGCGGGCACTTCACTGCGGTCCCCGCTCCACAGGGTGTGGAACCGCTTGTCGGGGTCGTCGTCGATGCGGCCGTAGGTGTGCGCGCCGAAGAAGTCGCGCAGCCCCTGGGTGAGCGCCGCGGGCAGCCGCTCGGTGCGCAGCGCGTCGTAGTAGGACAGCGCCGAGGAGAAACCCGGGATCGGGATGCCCAGCTCGGTGGCCGTCACCACGACGCGGCGCCAGCCGTCGATCGCGGCCTCGATCGCGGCGCGGAAGTACGGCGCGACGATCAGCGTCGGCAGGTCGGCGTCCTCGTCGAACGCCTCCTTGATGCGGTTGAGGAACTTCGCCCGGATGATGCAGCCGCCGCGCCAGATGGTGGCCAGGTCGCCCGGCGTGATGCCCCAGTCGTACTCGGCGCTGCCGGCCTGAATCTGGTTGAACCCCTGGGCATAGGCGATGATCTTCGACGCGTACAGGGCCTGCCGGACATCCTCGACGAATTGCGTTGCGTCGGTCGGCCTTTCGCCGAGCTGCCCGGACGCCAGCCCGGTGGTGGCCTTGCGCTGGGTGACGGAGCCCGACAGCGCGCGGGCGAACACCGCCTCGGCGATGCCGGTGACGGGCACGCCGAGGTCCAGCGCCGACTTCACCGTCCAGCGCCCGGTGCCCTTCTGCTCGGCCTCGTCGAGGATGACATCGACGAGCGGCTTGCCGGTCTTGGCGTCCGTCTGGCGCAGGACCTTTGCGGTGATCTCGACGAGGAAGCTGTCCAGGTCGCCCTTGTTCCACTCGTCGAAGACGTCTGCGATCTCCTCGGCGGTCTTGCCGAGCCCGTCGCGCAGCAGCTGGTAGGCCTCGCCGATCAGCTGCATGTCGGAGTACTCGATGCCGTTGTGCACCATCTTGACGAAGTGGCCGGCGCCGTCCGGGCCGATGTGGGTGCAGCACGGGACGCCGTCGACGTGCGCGGAGATCTCCTCGAGCAGCGGGCCCAGCGATTTGTAGGACTCCGCCGGTCCGCCCGGCATGATCGACGGCCCGTTCAGCGCCCCCTCCTCACCGCCGGAGATGCCGGCGCCGACGAAGTGCAGCCCGCGCTCGCGCATCGCCTTCTCCCGGCGGATGGTGTCGGTGTAGAGCGCGTTGCCGCCGTCGATGATGATGTCGCCTTCCTCCATCGCGTCGGCGAGCTCGTTGATGACGGCGTCGGTCGGGTCGCCGGCCTTGACCATGATCAGCACCCGCCGCGGCTTCTCCAGCGCATCGAGGAATTCCGCGATGGTTTCCGAGCGCACGAACTTGCCTTCGTCGCCGTGCTCGGACAGCAGCGCGTCCGTCTTGGCGACGGACCGGTTGTGCAGTGCCACCGTGTACCCGTGGTGGGCGAAGTTGCGGGCGATGTTGGAGCCCATGACGGCGAGGCCGGTGACGCCGATCTGCGCGGTACCGGTGTGGGAATTCTTGGAATTCGGGGCACTCATGGCTTGGCCTCTCAGGTCGCAGACATTTTCCGACAAGCTTTCGGATCACACTGTGGCACAGCCGACTCCGAGAGGCATTCCAGGGTGATCGCCCACTCCGACGCTAGACGTTGTACAGCCGTCGCAGCTCGATGAGCCACGGCACGACCAGCGCCACGGTCGGCACCACGAACACGGCGGCCGCGGCCAGGTATGCGGTGGCCGCCAGCAGCAGGCTGTTGCCGCGGCCCGAGAGCCGGCGCACCCGCACCACCGTGCTGGTGCCGCCCATTGCCAGCGCACCCGACGGCGCCCGCCCCGAGGCGCAGGCGACCAGCGCCCGGGCCAGGGGAGTGCGCCCGGTCGCGCGCACCGCGGCGTCGTCCGCCAGGAGCTCGACGAGCAACTGCACCGCGCGCAGCGCGTTGGCGCTGCGGACGAACCGCGGGAAGGCGGCGTGCGCCGCGGTGAAAGCCTCCAGCACCAAATCGTGGCGGGCGCGCAGGTGGGCCCGCTCATGGGTCAGGATGGCGGAGACCTCGGCGTCGCCGAGCGTCTTCAGCGTTCCCTCGCTGACCACCACCCGGCTGCGCACGCCCGGCAGGCAGTAGGCGAGCGGTTGCGCGACGTCCAGGACGCGCAGGTCGCGGGTCTTGGCGCACGGTTGGGCGAGGGCCGCGTCGTGGCCGACCCCGACCAGGTCGACGACCATGCGGTGGTGGGCCCGCCGGCGCCGATTGGCGATGGCCACCCGCGCGACCGCGACCATCAACCGCACACCGACCAACACTGTCAGCGCGAAGGCGGCGATGTAGGCCGTCCACAGCGGCCACCCCAGCCGGCCCGCCGCACCCATGACGCTGGCGGTCGGCCGCCCGTCGGGACCGGGCACCAGCACCCGGCTGGCGATCGCGATCCCGGCGCTGAACGCCGAGAGCACCGCGGCCAGGGCGACGGCCTGCCACAACACCATCGCGGCACGCGGGGCGCGCAATGGCCAC
Organism: Mycobacterium sp. NGS54; assembly: GCF_059812465.1. Taxonomy (NCBI): domain Bacteria; kingdom Bacillati; phylum Actinomycetota; class Actinomycetes; order Mycobacteriales; family Mycobacteriaceae; genus Mycobacterium; species Mycobacterium sp. NGS54. The sequence continues at coordinate 53,662 of NZ_JCALCS010000008.1, forward strand.
GTCGCGCGTGCTAGTAGGGCCGGCACCGGGCCGACCAACAGCACCGCGAGGATGGAGAAGGCCAGCGCGGACACGCTGCCAGTCTCCCTCAGTCCTCCGCTGGCGCGCCAGCCGACCGGGCGTTGTCGCGCGGATTGGCTTCCAGTTCGGCCAGCGCGCGCCGAAGGGCCTCCGCCTCGTCGGCGCCGACGCGCTCGACGAAGTGCACCAGGGCGGCCTGCCTGCCCCCGGAGTCCTCGGCTTGGGCCAGCGCGTCCACCATCAGCCCGGCGACGAGCTCGTCGCGCCCGTGTACCGGCGCGTAGCGGTGGGCGCGGTCGTCGCGGATCTGGGAGACCAGGTTCTTCTTGGCCAACCGTTGCAGCACGGTCATGATCGTCGTGTAGGCGAGGTCGCGTCGCGCCGACAACGCTTCGTGGACTTGGCGGACGGTCTGGGGCTCCGGCGTGGACCATAGATGATCCATCACGGCGCGTTCCAGATCCCCTAGCCGGGTCAGTTTGGCCATTGTGCGTTCATCTCCTGAGCGTCGAAACCAGCGTACTCCGCTTACTACCGGCCGTCGTATCTATCCGGGCGCAGTGGGGCTCGGTCATACCGAAACCATACCTTGCGAAATTAGGGCAGCCTTGCCTATGCTGATGGCGGTCGAGCGACATGACCGCGGAGAGTCCTGAGGGCTGCAGTGACCCCCGGTCTACTCGATCGGCGAGCCCCGCGCACCAGCGCGGGGCTCGCCTGTTTCCGCGGATGTTTCCTCTCGGGTAGCCCCGACGGCCGATGGTGTAGACACATGAGCGTGCCACCGCCACCCGATGCGCCATTGCCGCCGAACTTCACCGCGCCGTTCGACGGCGAATTGGGGCTGCATTACACCGAACTCAGCCCGGACCGCGTGCGCGCCCAACTCGAGGTCACCCCGAAACTGTTGCAGCCCATGGGACTCGTCCACGGCGGCGTCTACTGCTCGGTGATCGAGAGCATGGCCAGCGTGGCCGCCTACACATGGCTGAACACCAACGGCGACGGCGGCAACGTGGTCGGGGTCAACAACAACACGGATTTTCTGCGCTCGATCGGCTCCGGGATGGTGTACGGCACCGGCGAGCCGATTCACCGCGGCCGGCGCCAGCAGCTGTGGCTGGTCACCATCACCGACGACGACGACCGGGTGGTGGCCCGCGGTCAGGTGCGGCTGCAAAACCTCGAGGCCTAGCCGGCGTCAAGCCCGGCCGAGCCGACCGGCACCCCTCGATCCGGCCGGCCGGAGGGTCAGCTGGCCCGCCTGGCCGCCGGACGTTTTGCCTCCGCCGCCGCCACCGCCAGCTGTTCGATGCGGGTGCGGGCGAACGCCTGCTGCTCGGTGATGGTCAGCTGGCCGCGGCGAGTGCTCAGGAATGTGACCGTCCACGACAGCAGCGTGCTCACCTTCGTCTTGAAGCCGACCAGATACACCAGATGCAGCACCAGCCACATCAGCCAGGCGATGAAGCCGCTGAACTCCAGCGGACCCACCTTGGCCACCGCGGAGAACCGCGACACCGTGGCCATGGAGCCCTTGTCGAAGTATTGGAACGGCTCGCGCTCGGCCGGATCGGCCCCGTTCAGTTCCGCCTTCAGCGTGCTCGCCACGTACTTGGCGCCCTGGATGGCTCCCTGCGCCACGCCCGGCACGCCCTCGACGGCCGCCATGTCGCCGATCACGAACACGTTCGGGTGTCCGGGAATGGACAGGTCGGGCAGCACCTTGACGCGTCCGGCGCGATCGACCTCGACCGAGGACTGCTCGGCCAGGTCCATGCCCAGCCCGCTGGCCTGGACCCCGGCGGACCACACCTTGCACGCGGATTCGATGCGCCTGGTGGTGCCGTCGGAGTCCTTGACCGTGATGCCGTTGCGGTCGACGTCGGTGACCATCGCCCCGAGCTGGATTTCCACGCCCATCTTCTCCAGCCGCGCGGCCGCCCGTTCGCCGAGCTTTTCGCCGAACGGCGGCAGCACCGCCGGGGCGGCGTCGAGCAGGATCACCCGCGCGCGGGTGGAATCGATGTGCCGGAAGGACCCTTTCAGGGTGTGGGTGGCCAATTCGGCGATCTGCCCCGCCATTTCGACGCCGGTGGGGCCGGCGCCGATGACGGTGAACGTCAACAGCTTGGCGCGTCGCTCCGGGTCGCGGGACCGTTCGGCCTGCTCGAAGGCGCTCAGGATCCGGCCCCGCACCTCCAGCGCGTCGTCGATCGATTTCATGCCCGGGGCGAACTCGGCGAACTGGTCGTTGCCGAAGTAGGACTGGCCGGCGCCGGCGGCGACAATCAATGTGTCGTAAGGGGTTTCGTAGGTGTGGCCGAGCAGGTCCGAGACGACGAACCGCCCCTCCAGATCGATGTGCGTGACGTCGCCGAGCAGCACCTGGACGTTGCGCTGCCTGCGCAGGACGACCCGGGTGGGCGGGGCGATGTCGCCTTCGGACACGATGCCCGTGGCCACCTGGTAGAGCAGCGGCTGGAACAGGTGGTGGGTGGTGCGCGCGATCAGTTTGATGTCAACGTTGGCGTGCTTGAGCTTCTTTGCCGCGTTGAGCCCGCCGAATCCCGACCCGATGATGACGACTTGGTGACGACGGTCGGGTGCAGCAGTGGTTTCTGCTTGCGTGCTCATGTTGGGGGATGCTCCTGATCGGGGTCTCTGGACGCGCGACTCCAGTTAGCTACCACGCTAGTGAAGGCGATACCCCGAAACCCAGATCGTAAGCATGTGTAATGAACCACATCACACATCGGGCCTGGTCGAGTGAACGTGATACTCGTCATGCCCGGTGCGCGATGCGGTGTGCGTTACAACCCTGCGATCGGACGCAGGGCTTCGCCGGCCGCGGTGATGACGCCCGGCGTGTAGAACGGCATGTTGATGATCACCCCGGAGATCCCGGCGTCGAACACCTTGGTCTTGAGTTGTTCGGCGACCGACTCCGCGCTGCCGACCACCATGCGCTGGCCCATCTCGGCGGGAATCTGGTCGGCCTTGAAGTTCTCGTCGACGACCACCGTGGTCAGCGTGCTGGTCTCCAAAGTGGCCGGGTCGCGGCCGATCTCCTCGCACCGCTCCCGCACCACCTTCAGCTTGGCGGGCAGCTCGTCGAACCCGGCGATGACATTGAGGTGGTCGAAGTGGCGCGCGGCGAGCGGGATCGTCTTCTTCTCGCCGCTGCCGCCGATCATCAACGGAATGTGGTCGCGGAAGCGGGGATTGGCCATCGCCTCCTTGGCCTGATACCACTTGCCCGAGAAGCTCGGCCGTTCGCCCTTGAGCATCGGCAGGATGATCTGCAGCGCCTCCTCGAGCCGGTTGAACCTGTCGGTGAAGGTGCCGAATTCGAAGCCCAGCTGATCGTGTTCGAGCTCGAACCAGCCGGTGCCGATGCCCAGGATCGCCCGGCCCTGGCTCACCACGTCCAGCGTCGTGATGATCTTGGCGAGCAGCGTCGGGTTGCGGTAGGTGTTGCCGGTCACCAGGGTGCCCAGCTGCACCCGTTCGGTTGCGGTGGCCAAGGCACCCAGCGCGGTGTAGGCCTCGAGCATCGGCTGATCGGGATCGCCCAACATGGGCAATTGGTAGAAGTGGTCCATGACGAAGACCGAGTCGAATCCGGCCGCTTCGGCCTCTTGGGCCTGGGCGACGACGGTGGGGAAGAGCTTGTCCACCCCGGTGCCGTAGGAGAAGTTGGGGATCTGCAAACCAAGTCGGATAGCCACGTTGTTCACCGTAGCCACCAGCCCGGTATCAGAACCAGGGCGTGCAGCGGATGCGATTCAGCCTCAGGCGAAATGCGCCAGAGCGCCGTGGCTCACGTGCAGCGTCTGGCCGGTGATGTGGCGAGCCGCCGGGGTGGTGAGGAACAACGCCAGGCGGGCGACCTCCGCGGCGACCGTCGGCGGCGTGCGTGACAGCCCGTCGTAGCCGGCCTGCGCGCTGCGCCCGCTGGCCACCGTGTTGACGGTGATCCCGCGGATGCCGAAGGCCTCCGCCTGTCCCGCGGTCCAATTCGACAGCGTCGCCTTGATCGCGGCGTCGATGCTGCCGGCGGGCGGGTTCTCCGCCACCACGCTGATGATCGAGCCACCCGAGCGCAGGTTGTCGCCAACGGCCTGCACGGTCAGCGCCACCGACAGCACGGTCGCATCCAGGGCGTTGCGCCACGCTTTGGCCGAGTCGGCCAGCGAGTGGGTGCGCGGGTCGCCCGGGTCCCAGGCCGGCGCCGGGACGTTGACGATGGTGTCGAGGTGATGGGGGAACAGCCCGCGCGCCTCGGCCAGGCTGGCCGGGTCGGAGGTGTCGCAGACGATGGCGTCGACGTCCAGTTCCTTCGCGGCGATCTCGACATCGCTGCGACGCGCACCAACGAGGGTCACCTTGTGGCCGTCGTCGCGGAAGCCCTCGGCCACTGTGCGTCCTAGATCCGTGTCGCCCCCGGTGACCAGAACCTCCACTGCCATGACCTCCTCGTGTTCAACGTTGAACCCAGAAGCTGCCTGGGACCTCCGCGCGTTTATGGCATAAATCTAAGAAGATGTTACTGGACGGTAGCTAGTCCGCGAAACTCCGGGCCCCGCGACGCGCGGATTATTTGGATAACTATTCGGCAGCCACTCGTTTGCGGCGATTTAGCCACCGAGCGCGCCGCATCACCGGCGGACTAGGGTGCACCGATGCGGCAGAGCGGGATCATGAGCGGTTTGGTTTCGACAGTGTTGGTGTCCGTCATGGCGTTGGGCCCGCTCGGCTGCAGCTCGAAAACGCCGTCGTCATCGCCCCCTCAGCCGGCCCAGCCCGCCGGGAAGGTCGTCGTCTTCGCCGCGGCCTCGCTGAAGGCGGCGTTCGGCCAGATCGCTGAGCAGTTCAAGATCCAAAACCCCGGCAGCACAGTCGATTTCGAGTTCGCGGGTTCCTCCGAGCTCGCCACGCAGCTGACCCAGGGCGCCACGGCCGACGTCTTCGCGTCGGCGGACACCGCGCAGATGGACACGGTCGCCAAGGCGGGGCTGCTGGCCGGCAACCCGACGAACTTCGCCTCGAACACGCTGGTCATCGTCACGGCGCCGGGCAACCCGAAGAAGGTCGGGTCCTTCGGGCACCTCGCCAAGCCGGGGCTGAGTGTGGTGATCTGCCAGAAGCCGGTGCCGTGCGGATCGGCGACCCAGCGCCTCGAGGACAGCACCGGCGTGCGCCTCAGCCCGGTCAGTGAGGAACTCAACGTCACCGACGTCCTCAACAAGGTCACCACCGGACAGGCGGACGCCGGGCTGGTCTACGTCACCGACGCCCACAGCGCCGGGAACAAGGTGGCGACGGTGAACTTTCCGGAGGCCGCCGGCGCCGTCAATGTCTATCCGATCGCGGTGTTGAAGAACGCCGCACAGACTGCGCTGGCGCAAAAGTTCGTGGCGATGGTCACCGGTGATACCGGTCAGAACATCCTGGCCGGGTTGGGCTTCGCCAAACCCTGACCTTGCGGGCATTCAGTTGGAGCGTTCGAGTTCCGTTCGGGCCTGGTCGATTTGGTCGTAGGCGTACGTCACCATCGCGGCTGTGGCCATCGCCTCTCCCGTGCTGGCGAGCGATTCGTAGGTCTGGTCGCCGAGGACGCCGCGCAGGTCGGCGATGGCGGTGCTGAGTTCCGACGCGGTGAGGGGATTGAAGGCGAAACCGGCGATGGTGGCCGCCGGTTCGAGGCGTCCGAGGCGGTCGAGGAGTACGGCGAGAGTTCCCAGGGCGAAAGGGATGTAGGCGACGTTGCCGGCGTCATAGAAGTTGCGGATCGCCAGAGTGATGTGATCGAGGGCCGCCGGCGGATCGCCGTGTTCGGCCTCAAGCCGAGACAGGACGGTAGCCAGCAGTGCTTCGGCCGCGCGGCTGCCGCTGCCTTGGGCGATCACCAGGCCCCGGCGCAGGGCGTCCAGCGCGCGGGCGGGGTCAGCGTCGCGGCAGGCGAAGCCGTAGGCGTAGAGCGCGTTCGCGAGCACCCAGGGGTTATGGGTGGCTTCGGCCGAGTCGACCAGCCCGTGCGCGGCGGCCCTCGCTTCCGCACCGGCTCCGGCCACCGCAAGTCCGACCACCAGCATCGCCTGGGTGACCGTATGGGTGTCGCGGCCGCGGGCGAACTGGGCGCGACACCACTCGATGTTTCGTTCGGCCTGGCCGACGAGCGGGTACACCGCAGTGAGCGCGCCCTCGGCACCGATCTGCACCTGGCCGCCACCACCGATCACCGTCTGGCCGGCGTCGGCATAGCCGACAGCCTCGTCGATCCGGCCAGTCCAGTAGCACTGCGCGGCGTTCACGTACAGGGTCGCGAGCCGAGGATGGGCAACGGCGCGGGCGGGCTCGATGAGCTCCTCGGCCCAGGCCATGGGCTCATAATTGGCGACCAGAGCGCCGAGGAGCGCCGTGTACGCGGCGATGGCCGCAGCGGTGTCCAGATCGGCTTGGTCGGCGGCCCAGCGAAACGCGGTGCGCAGATTGGCCAGCTCGACGGTGAACCAGGCATACGCATCCCGCTGACGCGGGCTGTCCCACAGCGCCAGGATGTCGGCTTCACGTCCGGCGAAGTAGCGAGCATGGGCATCGCGGACCTCGGTGGCCTGCCCATTTGCGACGAGCTGTTCCTCGGCGAACTGGCGGATCGTTTCGAGCATCGAATATCGGGTCCGGCCCGACGACCGGTCGGCGACCAGCAGCGATTTATGCACCAGGGCGTCGAGTAGGTCGAGGACGGCGTAGTCGTCACCGGAACCCATGACCGCGCAGGCGCTTTCGAGGTCGAACCCGCCGGCGAACACCGAGCACCGCTCCAGCAGGAGTTTCTCCGCGTCCTCCAGGTGGTCGTAGGACCACGCGACGGCGTGGCGCAGGGTTTGGTGGCGTGACAGGCCGCGCCGCGAACCCACCAGGAGCCGGAATCGTTGATCCAGGCGATCTCGCACCTCGCCGGCCGACATCGACGCCATCCGTGAGGCCGCCAACTCGATAGCCAACGGAATACCGTCGAGTCGGCGGCAGATTTCCACGACAGCGACCGCTTCGTCGGGCTGGGCCAGCGAGAAGTCTGAAACCACGCTGTGGGCGCGGTCGACGAAAAGGTTCACGGCGGCGGATTCGGTTCCGGAGTCGACGTCGAGCGACGGGACGCGCCATAACTGTTCCTCGCTGACCCCCAATCCTTCTCGGCTGGTCGCGAGAATCGTTACGGTCGCCGAGGTGGCGAGGATCCCCTCGACGAGATCGGCGATACTGTCGACAACGTGTTCGCAGTTGTCGAACACGAGCAGCCGGACTCTGTCCTCCAGCGCGCCCGCGACGCTGTCGCTCATGCTTTTGCCCGGCTGTTGGATGATGCCCAGCACCGCGGCCACCGCGTCGGGCACCGCCGCGGGATCGCTTACCGCGGCCAAGTCGAAAAACCAGACCCCGTCGGGGAATTCATCGGCCAGCCGCGCCGCGACTTCGGTGGCCAGGCGGGTCTTGCCGACGCCGCCCACCCCGGTCAACGTGACCAACCGACGAGCCTTCACCGCCGCCTGCAGCTCGGCGACCTGCGACTCGCGGCCAATAAAGCTCGTGGTCTGAGGCCGCAGGTTCCCCGGGCTCGCATCCAGCGCCCGCAGCGGCGGAAAGTCTGTCGGCAAGCCCTCCGCTTTGACCTGGAACAGCTGAACCGGAGTCGACAGATCCCGCAGCCGTCGCGGCCCCAGGTCGCGTAGCTCAACACCGCTGAGTAGACCCGCCGTCGACTCAACCAGAAGGACCTGCCCGCCGTGCCCGGCGGCCATCACCCGCGCCGCGCGATTGAGCACCGCGCCGAAGTAGTCCCCGTCGCGCAGCTCGGCCTCCCCGGTCGCAATCCCCATCCGCACCGGCAACTCCAGCGCCCGCTGCGCGGCCACCGCCGCGTCGACCGCGGACCTGGGGGAAGCGAACGCCGCACACACCCCGTCACCGGTGTGCTTGAACAACCAACCCCCGTGCGCCTCGACCGCCGTGCGCAACACCTCATCGTGCGCCGCCAGCGCCGCCCGCATCCGCTCCGCGTCGGCCTCCCACCGACGCGTCGAACCCTCAACGTCGGTAAACAGAAACGTCACAACACCCGAAGGAGCCGGCACCCCAGCAGAATCTCACAACAGACCCGCTCCAAGGCCACACATCGACAGCAACCACTAGGTTGAGGCGATGTAGATCTCCCGACCACGGTTAGGGGTGTACGGATTAGCGAGCGCCGCACGGATCTGCCCCGATGGGTGTACCTCCCCGCCGCCGCGGGGACCGCGTTCGTGGTCGTGCCGCTGATAGCGATCGCGACCAAGGTCGACTGGCCGAACTTCTGGTCGCTGATCACCAGCCCCTCGTCGCGGACGGCGCTGCTGCTGAGCCTGAGGACGGCCGCCGCGAGCACCGCCCTGTGCGTCCTGTTGGGTGTCCCGATGGCGCTGGTGCTGGCCCGCAGCACCGCGCGCCTGGTCCGGCTGCTGCGGCCGCTGATCCTGCTGCCGCTCGTGCTGCCCCCCGTGGTGGGCGGCATCGCGTTGCTCTATGCGTTCGGCCGGCTGGGATTGATCGGGCGATACCTCGAGGGCGCCGGCGTCAGCATCGCCTTCAGCACGACCGCGGTGGTGCTGGCGCAGACGTTCGTCTCGCTGCCGTTTCTGGTGATTGCTCTCGAGGGTGCCGCGCGCACCGCGGGAGCCGACTACGAGATGGTCGCGGCGACGCTGGGGGCGCGACCGAGCGCGATCTGGTGGCGAGTGACGCTGCCGCTGCTGCTGCCCGGGATGACGTCGGGGGCGGTGCTGGCGTTCGCCCGCTCGCTGGGCGAGTTCGGCGCGACGCTGACGTTCGCCGGGTCGCGGCAGGGGGTGACCCGGACGCTGCCGCTGGAGATCTACCTGCAGCGGGTGAGCGACGCGGACGCGGCGGTGGCCCTGTCGATCCTGCTGGTGGCGGTGGCGGCGGTGGTGGTGCTCGGCCTGGGCGCGCGGCGACTCACCGGGGTGTCGGCGTGAGTGAATTGCAGGTCCGCGCCGTCGTCGCCGAACGCGGCGTGGATGTGGAGTTTTCGGTGGCGGCGGGCGAGGTGCTCGCCGTCCTCGGACCCAACGGCGCCGGCAAGTCCACCGCCCTGCACATCATTGCCGGGCTGCTTCGGCCCGACGAGGGCGTCGTGCGACTGGGCGGCCGGGTACTGACCGACACCGCGGCGGGCGTGCACGTGGCAACCCACGAGCGCCGGGTGGGGCTGCTGCTGCAGGACCCGCTGCTGTTCCCGCACCTGAGCGTCGCCGCGAACGTGGCGTTCGGACCGCACAGTCGCCGGGGCGCGTTCCGTTTCGGTCGCGCCGACAAAAAGGCGACCGCGCTGCGCTGGCTGCGCGAGGTGGACGCCGAGCGCTTCGCCCACCGGAAACCGCGCGAGCTGTCCGGGGGTCAGGCCCAGCGGGTCGCGATCGCCCGCGCCCTGGCGGCCGAACCCGACGTGCTGCTGCTCGACGAGCCGTTGGCCGGGCTCGACGTCGCCGCGGCCGCGGGCATCCGCGCGGCGCTGCGCGACGTCGTCACGCGAACCGGCTGTGCGGTCATTCTGATCACCCACGACCTGCTCGACGTGTTCACGCTGGCCGATCGGGTGCTGGTGCTCGAGTCTGGGAAGATCGCCGAAATCGGGCCGGTGGCAGACGTTCTCACCGCGCCGCGCAGCCACTTCGGCGCCCGCATCGCTGGCATCAACCTGGTCAACGGCACCGTAGGGCCCGACGGCTCGCTGCACGATCGCACCGGTGCGCACTGGTATGCCACTCCGGCCCAGGAGCTGGACGGCCGGGTGGTCAACGCGGTCGCGGTGTTCCCGCCGACGGCGGTGGCCGTGTACCGGGATCGACCGCGGGGCAGCCCCCGCAACACGGTCGAGGTGACGGTGGCGGAGCTGGATGCCCACGGGTCCGCCGTCCTGGTGCGAGGCCGCGAGCAGCCGGACGGCGCCCCGGGGCTGGCCGCGGAAATCACCGCGGATGCCGCCACGGAGCTGCGGCTGGCGCCCGGCGAGCGCGTCTGGTTCTCCGTCAAGGCCCACGAGGTCACGCTGTACCCAGCGCCGCACTGACCTGCGCCGACGCGCGCAAGGTTGCACATCGGAAACATCCCACGAACCGCCGCACGGCACCCTTGCGTCACAGCCGTAACGCGGTAGGTTCGTCGCCATGGATCAGGTGGACCCGAACTCGACACGTCGGAAAGGGCTGTGGGCGACGCTGGCGATCGCCACGGTGACCAGTGCCAGCGCCGTCGCCATCGCGTTACCGGCGACCTCCAACGCCGATCCCGAGGTTCCGACGCCCGTCCCGCCGACCACGACGACCGCGGCACCGGCACCGGCGCCCGCGTCGCCGACGACCACGACCCCGCCGCCGCCCGGCGCGCCGGCGGCGCCGCAGCCCCCGCCCGGCGACCCCAACGCAACGCCCCCTCCGCCGGTCGATCCGAACGCGCCGCCACCGCCGGCCGTCGATCCCAACGCGGGCCGGATCGGCAACGCCGTCGGCGGGTTCAGCTTCGTCCTGCCCGCCGCCTGGGTGGAGTCCGACGCGACGCATCTCGATTACGGTTCGGAATTGCTCAGCAAGACGACCGGCCAACCGCCGGCACCGGGGCAGGCGCCGCCGGTCGCCAACGACACCCGCATCGTGATGGGCCGGCTGGACCAAAAGCTTTACGCCAGTGCCGAAGCCAGCGACGCCAAGGCCGCGGTCCGGCTGGGCTCGGACATGGGTGAGTTCTTCATGCCCTATCCGGGCACCCGGATCAACCAGAGCGCCACCCCGCTGACGGGCGCGAACGGGATCACCGGAAGCGCGTCGTACTACGAGGTGAAGTTCAGCGACCCGTCCAAGCCGAACGGCCAGATCTGGACCGGTGTGGTCAGTGGGCCGTCGGCCGGGAACGGGCCGCCCCAGCGCTGGTTCGTGGTGTGGCTCGGAACCTCGAACGACCAGGTGGACCAGGGCGCCGCGAAGGCGCTGGCCGAGTCGATCCAGCCCTGGACAGCGCCCGCGCCCCCCGCGCCGGCGCCGGGCGCCCCCGAAACCGCCCCCGGCGCGCCGGCGCCCGCTCCCGGGGTACCGGCACCCGCCCCGGCGCCGGGCCAGGCGCCCGCGAGCGAAGTCACCCCCACCGCCGCGCCGACGCCGCAGCGCGCCTGATCGGGGCTATCCCGTTGCGGCCGTGACGAATAGCGGCATGATGTAGTGATGGCCCCGGCGGTGACGACCACGACCATGCGCGCGTGGCGGGTGCGCCGCCCTGGACCCATGGCGACCGGCCCACTCGAGCAAGTCACCGCCGAGGTGCCGCGGCCCGCGCCGACTGAGCTGCTGGTGGCGGTTCGCGCGTGCGGCGTGTGCCGCACCGACCTGCACGTCACCGAGGGTGACCTGCCCGTGCACCGCGATCGGGTGACGCCCGGTCACGAGGTGGTGGGGGAGGTCGTCGAGGTCGGCGCCGAGGCGGGTGACGGGTTCAAACCGGGGGACCGGGTGGGCATCGCCTGGCTGCGCCACACGTGCGGCGTGTGCAAATACTGTCGTCGGGGCAACGAGAACCTGTGCCCGGAATCCCGCTACACCGGCTGGGACGCCGACGGCGGGTACGCCGAATTCGCGACCGTCCCAGCCGCTTTCGCGCACCACCTGCCGAGCGGTTACAGCGACACCGAGCTGGCGCCGTTGCTGTGCGCCGGCATCATCGGATACCGGTCCCTGTTGCGCGCGGAGCTGCCTGTCGGCGGGCGGCTGGGCCTCTACGGTTTCGGCGGCAGCGCCCACATCACCGCCCAGGTCGCATTGGCCCAGGGCGCCGAGGTGCATGTGATGACCCGCGGGGCCGAGGCGCGCGAGCTGGCGCTGGAACTCGGCGCCGCGTCGGCCCAGGGCGCGGCCGATCCGCCGCCGGTGCCGTTGGACGCCGCGATCCTGTTCGCGCCCGTCGGCGAGCTGGTGCTGCCCGCGCTGGCGGCGCTGGACCGCGGCGGCACCCTGGCGATCGCGGGAATTCACCTGTCCGATATCCCGTCCCTGAACTACCAGCGCCACCTGTTCCAGGAGCGCCAGGTCCGATCGGTCACGTCGAACACGCGGGCCGACGCGCGCGCCTTCCTCGAGTTCGCCGGGCAACACCACATCGAGGTGACCACGCCCGAATACCCGCTCGCCCAGGCCGACGCGGCCCTGACGGATCTGAGCGCCGGCCGCATCGCCGGTGCCGCGGTCCTGCTCGTCTGAGCGGGGCTCAGCTCGACAGGTGCCACACCAGCGCCGCGGCCAGGGCGCCGAGCCCGTTCAGCGACCAGTGCAGCGCGATCGGAGCGATCAGGCTGCCGCTTCGCCGGCGCAACCAGCTGAAGACGAAGCCGGCCGCCCCGGTCGCCAGCACCGCCAGCGTCACACCGGCCAGCATCCCAGCGAACCCGCCGCCGAACAGTCGGGTGAAGCCGACATTGTTGCTGGTGAGCCCCAGCGACGTGGCGACGTGCCAAAGGCCGAACAGCAGCGACCCGCCCAGCGCCACCCCGCGAAAGCCCCAGGCGCGGTTCAGCGCGCCGTGCAGCACGCCGCGAAACGCCAGCTCCTCGGGGATGACGGTCTGCAGCGGGATGATCACCATCGACGCGATCAGCGCGCCGGAGATCGTGGCGTAGTGGTTGTTCAGAAACATCGGCCGCGTCGCCGGCAACAGGATCCCGATCGCGATCACCGACGCCACGACGGCCACGGCGCCCAGCGCATAGGCCAGCCCGGGCCTCCAGTGTTCGCGGCCGAGACCGAGGTCCGTCCAGCCCAGCCCGCGGTAGCGCATCAACGCGACCAGCCCGACGGCGGCGGCCGGGACGGTCGCGATGCTCGCCCACGGCGTGGTGAAGTGCGCGACGAGGTTCGTCAGCACCAGCACGACGACCACCACGGCAATGTCCAGATGGATGCGCAACCGGTGGAGCGGCGACGGCGGTGCGGCGGCGATGGCGTCGGGCATCCGGCAAGTTTACCTGCGGCCCCCGTCGGGCCAGCTCAGCTCGGCTGGGCCGCCTCCCAGGTCCATCCCGAGATCGCCGGGTCGTCCTCGCCGTGCTCGCGGGTGTAGGCGCGCGCGGCGAGGCGGGCGTCGACCATGCGCTGCCGCAACACGGCGGCCTGGCTGGCCAGCCCGTCCACCCGGTCGATGACGTCGATGACCAGGTGGAACCGATCGAGATCGTTGAGCATCACCATGTCGAACGGCGTCGTCGTGGTGCCGCGCTCCTTGAAGCCGCGCACGTGGATGTGCGGGTGGTTGGTGCGCCGGTAGGTGAGCCGGTGGATCAGCCACGGGTAGCCGTGGTAGGCGAAGATGACCGGCTTGTCGCGGGTGAACAGCGCGTCGAACTCCTTGTCCGGCAGGCCATGCGGGTGCTCGGATTCCGGTTGCAGCCGCATCAGGTCGACGACGTTGACCACCCGGACGGCCAGGCCGGGCAGCTCGCGCCGCAGGATGTCGGCGGCGGCGAGGACCTCCAGCGTCGGGATGTCCCCCGCGCAGGCGAGCACCACATCGGGCTCGGCGGCGGCGGTGCTCGCCCACGGCCAGATGCCCAGGCCGCGCGCGCAGTGGGCGATGGCCTGGTCCATGTCCAGGTAGGCCAGCGCGGGCTGCTTGCCCGCCACGATCACGTTGATGTAGTTGCGGCTGCGCAGGCAGTGGTCCGCCACGGACAGCAGCGTGTTGCCGTCCGGCGGCAGGTAGACCCGCGTCAGCTCGGCCCGCTTGTTCGCGACCAGGTCGATGAAGCCGGGGTCCTGGTGCGACGCGCCGTTGTGGTCCTGGCGCCAGACGTGGGAGGTCAGCAGGTAGTTCAGCGAGGCGATCGGGCGCCGCCAGGGCAGCTCCCTGCTGGTGGCCAGCCACTTCGCGTGCTGGTTGAGCATCGAGTCGACGATGTGCACGAACGCCTCGTAGCAGTTGAACAGGCCGTGCCGGCCGGTCAGCAGGTAGCCCTCCAGCCAGCCCTGGCACAGGTGCTCGGAGAGCACCTCCATCACCCGGCCGTCGGGCGCGAGGTGCTCGTCGTCGGGCCCTATTTCGGAGAGCCACACCTTGTCGGTCGCCCCGTAGACGGCGTCGAGCCGGTTGGACGCGGTCTCGTCGGGGCCCATGAGCCGGAAGCGGTCGGAGTTGCGGGCGATCACGTCGCGCAGGAAGGTGCCCAGTATCCGGGTGGCCTCGTGCGTCTCGGCGGCCGGCTGCGGCACCGCCACGGCGTAGTCGCGGAAGTCCGGCAGCTCGAGGTCGTGCAGCAGCAGCCCGCCGTTGGCGTGCGGGTTGGCGCTCATCCGGCGGTCGCCGTGGGGCGCCAGCGCCCGCAGCTCGGGGCGCAGCGCGCCGTTGCCGTCGAACAACTCCTCGGGCCGGTAGCCGCGCAGCCATTCCTCCAGCTGGGCGCGGTGCTCGGGATTGTCGTGGGTTTCGGCCAGCGGCACTTGATGCGCGCGCCAGGTGCCCTCCACCTTCTTGCCGTCCACCACCTTCGGGCCGGTCCAGCCCTTCGGGGTGCGCAGCACGATCATCGGCCACACGGGCCGCTCCGAGCGGCTCCCGCCGCGGGCGGCGCGCTGGATGGCCGCGATGTCGTCGAAGGCGTCGTCGAGGGCGGCGGCCAGCTGCTGGTGCACGTTGGCCGGGTCGTCCCCGGCGACCGTGATGGGGCGGTAGCCGTACCCGCGCAGCAGGGATTCGAGTTCGGCGTGGGGGATGCGGGCCAGCACGGTCGGGTTGGCGATCTTGTAGCCGTTCAGCTGCAGGATGGGCAGCACGGCGCCGTCGGTGACCGGGTTCAGGAACTTGTTGGAGTGCCAGCCGGCGGCCAGGGGGCCGGTCTCGGCCTCGCCGTCGCCGACCACGCACGCCACCACCAGGTCCGGGTTGTCGAACGCCGCCCCGTAGGCGTGCACCAGCGCGTAGCCCAGCTCGCCGCCCTCGTGAATCGATCCCGGCGTCTGGGCCGCGACGTGACTGGGGATCCCGCCGGGAAAGGAGAACTGCCGGAACAACTTCCGCAGCCCCTCGGCGTCCTCCTCGATGCCGGTGTACACCTCGGTGTAGGTGCCCTCCAGGTAGGCGTTGGCGACCAGCCCGGGCCCGCCGTGGCCCGGCCCGGTGACGTAGATGACGCTGGCGTCGCGGTCGCGGATGACCCGGTTCAGGTGCGCATAGATCAGGTTGAGCCCGGGGGTGGTGCCCCAGTGGCCCAGCAGCCGGGGTTTGACGTGCTCGGACGACAGCGGTTCGGTCAGCAGCGGGTTGTCCAGCAGGTAGATCTGCCCGACCGAGAGGTAATTGGCTGCGCGCCAATACTTGTCGATGAGGGCGAGTTCGTCGTCGGAGAGGGCTGCGACACTGGTGGTCGGGGTTTCTACAGTCACCCCGCCGATTGTCCGCGCCCGAGGTGAACGGCGCTCGTCGCGCTATTCCTCCCCGCGGGCCCGCGCCTCGTACGCCCGGCGCTTCTCCACGTCGACGTCGTCGGTGAAGACGTGGTCGCCGCCGAGCAGGCGGTTGAGCCCCTCGGCGATCCTGCGCGGCCAGAACCTCTGGGACACCACCATCGCGCCGGCGGCCTTGGTGATCCGCACCCGCGGCTTGGGGTGGGCCACCAGCCTGACGATTGCGTCGGCGATCTCGGCCGGCTCGGCGTTGCGGAACCCCTTCATGCCGGGTGTCCCGGCGACGAGCTCGGTGTTGACGAACGTCGGCAACACCATGGAGAACTCCACGCCGGCCGAGCGGTACTCCAGCCGGGCCGAGTCGGTGAACGCGACGACTGCGTGCTTGCTGGCGCAGTAACTGGCCAGGCCGACGATATAGAGCTCGCCGGCCAGGGAGGCGACGTTGATGACGTGCCCGGATCCGCGCGGAACCATGCGCTGCACCGCCAGCTTGCTGCCCAGCATGACCCCGTAGACGTTGATGTCGAGGATGCGGCGGGTGACCGCGTCCGGCTCGTCGATGATCCGCCCGACGGGCATGATGCCGGCGTTGTTGATCAGCACGTCGATCGGCCCGAGCTGGCGCTCGACCTCATCGAGGAAGTCGGCGAACGAATGCGCGTCGGTCACGTCGAGTTTCCCGTAGACGTCGAGGCCGAGCGCAGCGCCCGACTCCTTCACCCGCACCTCGTCGATGTCTCCGATCGCGACCTTGGCGCCCAGGTTATGCAGCGCGGTCGCGGTGGCCAGCCCGATCCCGCGGGCGCCGCCGGTGATAACGACGACCTTGTCGCGGACCCTCAGCCCGATCGATGCCGCATCTGCCATGGCGGGTCCTCCCAAAAAAGTTGACGGGTGTCAGGTTGGCGCTGGGGTAAGCACAGCACTGGACGCCGCCCCGCGCAAATAGCGCCGTGGAAGCCGATACTCGCAACCGTGACCGAGGTGCGCGCGGCCGTCCCGGAGGACGCCGACGAGGTGGCCCGGGTGCAGGTGCGCTCGTGGCGGTCGGCCTATCGGGGCCTGATCGCGCAGGACTTTCTCGACGGCCTCACGCCCGAGTTCTTCGCCCACCGATACACGTTCGGCCGGGTGGGGATTGGGCTGCCGTCAACCCTGGTCGCGGTCGACGGCTCCGATATCCGCGGCCTGGCGACCACGGGCCTGTGTCGCGAGGTGGAGTTCCCGAATCTCGGTGAGCTGATGGCGATTTACGTCGATCCCGCGCACACGCGGACGGGGGTGGGGCGGCTGCTGATGGCCGCCGCGCGCCAGCGGCTGCGCATCCTGGGCGTCGCGGGCGCGTTGCTCTGGGTGCTGGAGGGCAACGTCGACGCCCGCCGGTTCTACGAACGCGACGGGTGGCGTTTCGACGGAACCCGCCGCACAACGGCTTTCGGAAGCGCGCCGGCGCAACAGGTCCGCTACCGCTGCGCACCCGTCTAGTGCAGGCCCAGCCACACCAGGCTGGCCCCGCCCACCAGGGCGCAATAGACGGCGAACGGTGTCAGGGTGCGGGTCTGGAAGTACCGGGTCAGAAACCGCACGGCCAGGTAGGCGCAGACGAAGGAGGCGACGCTGCCGGCCAGCACCTGGCCGCCGATCCCGGCGCCCAGCGGCCCGAACAGGTCGGGAATCTTGTAGACCCCGGCCGCCAGGATGATCGGCGTGGCGAGCAGGAACGAGAAGCGGGCGGCGTCCTCATGCGAGAGCCCGCGCCACAGGCCGGCCACCATCGCGATGCCGGAGCGACTGATGCCGGGCAGCAGCGCCAGGATCTGCGAGGAGCCGATCACCAGCCCGCGGCCCATCGACAGCTGGGCCAGCCGGTTGTCGATGGCCTCGCCGCGATGGTCCTCGTGCTCTTCGTCGCCGGCCGGCGAAACGCGGCGGCGCAGCACCTCGCCGGCATACAGCGCGATGCCGTTGAGCAACAGGAATGCCGCCGCCGGAATGGGTTTGCCCAGCGTGGTCCGGAACAGGTGCTCGAGGGCCACCCCGGCCAGGCCGACGGGGATGGTGGCGACCACGATCAGCCAGGCCAGCCGCTCGTCGGGCGTCTGGATCCGGCGATACCGCAGCGAGGAGAAGAAGCCGGCGACGATCCGCAACCAGTCCCGCCAGAAGAACACCAGCAGGGCGGCGGCGGTGGCGACGTGCAGGCCGACGATGAACGCCAGATACGGCGACTCGGGGCTGGAGACGTTGAGGTCCCGGGCCCAGCGCCCACCGACCAGCGCCGGCACCAACACCGAGTGCCCGAGGCTGGAGACCGGGAACAGCTCGGTGACGCCCTGGAACGCGCCGACTACCACGGCCTCGACGTAGCTCAACTGCGCGGTCATTGGGTGAGGCGCCTCCATCCGGGATCGTGAACAAGAACTACCGAGCGTAGCTGGTCGGGATTCGCGCGCGAACCGGCTTGGGCGGCTGCACATTTGGCCGCCGCGCAACTGCTCGCGGGTGGCCGCTGACCAGCCGGGTACGGTGGGCGGATGGCGGAGGGGCTGCTCGAAACCGTGCGCGTGCTGGACCTGTCGGGTGGCAGCGCCGACGCGGTCACGCGCCTGTTCGCCGATCTCGGCGCCGACGTCCTCAAGATCGAGTTCCCGGGTGGCAGCCTGGGGCGCGACGCCCTGCCGGCGCTGGCCGGCGCCAGCATCCCGTTCGCGCTGCACAACGCCAACAAGCGGGCCGCGGTGCTGGACCCGCTCGAGGACGGCGACTGCGGCCGGTTCCTCGACCTGGCCGCCGAGGCCGACATCGTCGTGGACAGCGGCCTGGCAGGGCACGTCGGTGCCTTCGGGATATCGGGCGCGGAGTTGGCGGCCCGGTATCCGCACCTGGTGGTGCTGTCGGTCACCGACTTCGGCGAGACGGGTCCGCGCTCCGCCTGGCGTGCCACCGATCCGGTGTTGTTCGCGATGTGCGGCTCGCTGGCGCGTTCCGGTCCCACCAACGGCACCCCGGTGCTGCCGCCGGACGGCATCGCCTCGGCCACCGCCGCGGTGCAGGCGGCGTGGGCGGCGCTCGTCGCGTACTACAACCGGTTGCGCTGCGGCACGGGCGATTACATCGACTTCTCGCGGTTCGACGCGGTCGTGATGGCGCTCGACCCCGCGTTCGGCGCGCACGGGCAGGCCGCCGCCGGCACCCGCCACAGCGGGCAGTGGCGCGGGCGCCCGAAGAACCAGGACGCCTACCCGATCTGCCCATGCAAGGACGGGTACGTCCGGTTGTGCGTGATGGCGCCGCGGCAGTGGCGGGGGTTTCGCCGCTGGCTGGGGGAGCCCGAGGAGTTTCAGGGCCCCGAATACGACGCGATCGGCGCCCGGATGGCGGCCTGGCCCGAGATCAGCGTGCTCGCTCAGGCCCTGTTCGCCGACCAGACGATGAAGGACCTGGTCGCGGCGGGGCAGGCCCACGGGGTGCCGATCGCCGCGGTGCTGCCGCCGTCCTGGGTCCTGGGCTCCGACCATTTCCAAGAGGTGGGCGCGATCACCGAGGCCGAGCTGTTGCCGCGGGTGCGGACGAGCGTGCCCACCGGGTATTTCGTCGTCGACGGGCAGCGCGCGGGTTTCCGCACGCCGGCCCCGGCCATCGGGCAGGACCAACCGTATTGGCGCGGTAACCCGGTGCTGGTGCGCGCGCCGTCGGGAAGGGTCGGCGACTACCCGCTGACCGGGCTGCGGATCCTGGACCTGGGCATCATCGTCGCGGGCGGCGAGCTGAGCCGGCTGTTCGGCGACCTGGGCGCCGAGGTCATCAAGGTGGAAAGCGCCGACTATCCCGACGGCCTGCGGCAGGCCCGCGCCGGCGACGCCATGAGCGAGTCGTTCGCGTGGACCCACCGCAATCAGCTCGGCCTGGGCCTGGACCTGCGCAGCGCCGAGGGCAAGGCGATCTTCGGCCGGCTGGTCGCCGAGGCCGACGCGGTGTTCGCCAACTTCAAGCCGGGAACCCTTGCCGCCCTTGGCTTTGACTACGACGCGCTGCGCGCCATCAACCCGCGGATCGTGCTCGCGGGCAGCAGCGCCTACGGCGACAGCGGCCCATGGCGCACCCGGCTGGGCTACGGCCCCTTGGTCCGCGCCGCCACCGGGGTCACCCGGCTGTGGACGTCGGAGGACGCGGACGACCGGGCGGACGGCCAGGCCGGCACGGGACGGCACGCCTTCTATGATGCGACGACGATCTTCCCCGATCATGTCGTCGGGCGGGTCAGCGCCATCGCGGCGCTGGCCGCGCTGATCCGTCGCGATCGCACCGGCGCCGGCGCTCACGTCCACGTCTCGCAGGCCGAGGTGGTGATCAATCAGCTCGACACCCTTTACGTCACCGAGGCCGCGCTGGCTGCGGGCATCGGCCCGATCCGCGACGACACCAGCCTGCACGCGGTCTACCCGTGCGCGGGCGACGACGAATGGTGCGTCATCTCCATCGCCTCCGACGACGAATGGCGCTGCCTCGCAAGCCTTCTCGACCACCCGCAATGGGTTGACGACCCGCGGTTCGCGACCGGCGAGTCGCGGCTGGCCAACCGCCGCGAGTTGGTCGAGCTGGTGTCCGCCTGGACCCGCACCCGCACCCCGCTGCGCAACGCCGAACTGCTGCAGGCGGCCGGGGTCCCGGCCGGTCCGATGTACCGCCCGCCGGACATCCTCGAAGACCCCCAGCTGATCGGGCGAAAGCTGTTCAGCGACATGACTCATCCGCTGATCGAGCGCCCGATGCCCGCGGAGACGGGCCCGGCACCGTTTCAGCACATTCCGCCGGCCCCACAACGCGCGGCGCCCCTGCCCGGCCAGGACACCCGCGAGATCTGCCGGAACCTGCTCGGGTTGGGCGCGGACGAGACCGAGCGGCTGATCCGCGACGGCGTGCTGTTCGCGACCGCCGGACCGACCTAGCCCGGCTGGCCCGTCCCCGCGCGCCGAACGCCGCGCTGGCGTGACGCTCGGCAACCAATGCCGCGCTGGCGTGACGCTCGGCGAGGCCGGGCTGCGGGCCGGCCGGATCCATAGTCACGCTAAATTCGTCGCATGAGCGTCGATCCCAGGACACCGGTGCTGATCGGCTACGGCCAGGTCAACCACCGCGACGAAATCGACCCGGCGGCGCGGTCGGTCGAACCGGTGGACTTGATGGCCGCCGCGGCGCGGGAGGCCGCGGATGCCCGCGTGATCGAGGCGGTGGACTCCATCCGCGTGGTGAACGTGCTGTCGGCGCACTACCGCGACCCCGCGCTGCTGCTGGGCGAGCGGCTCGGCGCCGAGGAATACACGACCCGGTACAGCCCGGTCGGGGGCAACGTCCCGCAGTCGCTGGTCAACCACGCCTGCCTGGACATCCAGCAGGGCCGGGCCGGTGTCGTGCTGCTCGCGGGCGCCGAAACCTGGCGCACCCGCCGGGGGCTCAAGGCCAAGGGCGGCCGGCTCGAGTGGACGGCGCAGGACGAGTCCGTGCCGATGGCCGAGATGATCGGCGAGGACGTCCCGATGTTCGGCGAGGCGGAGCTCAAGAGCGGGCTGAACCTGCCGTCCTTCGTCTACCCGCTGTTCGAGCAGGCGCTTCGCATCGCCAACGGCGAATCCGTCGACAGCCACCTCACGCGCATCAGCGAACTGTGGGCGCGGTTCAACGCCGTCGCGGTCGGCAACCCGCACGCGTGGATCCGCAAGCCGGTGACCGCCGAGGAAATCCGGCGGGCCGGGCCGCAGAACCGGATGATCAGCTGGCCCTACACCAAGCTGATGAACTCCAACAACATGGTCGACCAGGGCGCCGCGCTAGTCCTGACGTCGGTCGAGCAGGCGCAGCGCCTGCAAGTCCCCGCCGACCGGTGGGTGTTCCCGCACGCCGGCACCGACGCGCACGACACCCCCTCCATCGCCGAGCGCGACGAGCTGCACCGCTCGGCGGCCATCCGGATCGCGGGCGCGCGGGCCCTGCAGCTGGCCGGCCTGGGCATCGACGACGTCGACTATGTCGACCTGTACTCCTGCTTCCCCTCCGCCGTTCAGGTCGCGGCGGCCGAACTGGGCCTTAGCACCGACGACCCGGCCCGCCCGCTCACCGTCACCGGCGGGCTGACCTTCGCGGGCGGCCCGTGGAGCAACTACGTCATGCATTCGATCGCCACCATGGCCGAACTGCTGGTGGCCAACCCCGGGCGCCGCGGCCTCATCACCGGCAACGGCGGCTACCTGACCAAACACAGCTTCGGCGTCTACGGCACCGAGCCGCCGGCCGAATTCCGTTGGGAGGATGCGCAGCCGGCGGTGGACCGCGAGCCCACCCGGGAGGGCCTGGTCGAATGGGACGGCGTCGGGACCGTCGAAGCCTGGACCACACCATTCGACCGCGAGGGGCGACCCGAGAAGGCGTTCTTGGCGGTGCGCACGCCCGACGGGGCCCGGACCCTGGCCGTCATCGCCGACCCGGATGCCGCCGAAGCGACGGTGCGTGAAGATATCGGTGGCGCCAAGGTTGCCGTCACCCCGGACGGCAACGCGGCGCTGCGGTAACCGGCCGGGCGGATCGCCACGGGTCAAAGGTCCCCAATCCGGGGGCAACGGTCGCGTAAGTGACACCAACTTGCCTATTGTCGGGTTGGACGTTGGGGGAGGTGAGCCCAGGTGCACGTCCTGGTTACCGACGCCACCGGCGCAGTAGCGCGGCTGGCCGCACGGCAGCTGATCGCTGCCGGACACACGGTCAGCGGGATTGCTGAACACCCCCATCCCTGCTTGGATCCGGGCGTCGAGTTTGTTTGCGCGCCGCTGAGCGACCCCGTCCTGCAAGGCCTGGCCGACGAGGCCGACGCGGTGATCCACCTGGCCCCGATCGACACCAGCGCGCCCGGGGGCGCGGACATCGACGGGGTCGCCCACGTGACTGACGCTGCCGCACGCGCCGGTGCGCGGCTGCTGTTCGTGTCCCAGGCCGCCGGCCGGCCGGAGCTGTATCGACCCGCCGAGGAGCTGGTGTCCACCGGTTGGGCGCCCAGCCTGGTCGTCCGGATCGCGCCGCCCGTCGGCCGCCAGCTGGACTGGATGGTGTGCCGCACCGTGGCGACGTTGCTGCGCACGAGGATTTCCGCGGCCTCGACCCGGCCGATGCGCGTCCTGCACGTCGAGGACCTGGTCCGGTTCCTGGTCTTCTCGCTGAGCACCGACCGCACCGGCGCGGTCGACCTCGCCACCCCTGACACCACCAACGCGGTCACAGCGTGGCGGCTACTGCGATCCGTTGGCCCGCGTTCACGACTGAACGGGGTTCGCAGCTGGTCGAAGTTGATCCCGAAGATGGATCTCACTGCGGTGCAAGAGGATTGGGGTTTCGAATTCGGCTGGCAAGCGCTCGAGGCGGTCGCCGACACCGCGCGCGGCCTCGCCGGGCGCCGGCTCCTTCCGGAGGGTGCGCTCAGCCACGGCGGCCAGGTGGCGCTTCCGGTCGAGGTCCTCCCGCGGCCCCGGCCGTCCGACGAATTGCGCAGCGCGGCCCCCGACGGGATGGAGGGCGAGTTCGACGACCGGATCGATCCCCGGTTCCCGGTCTTCAGTGCTGCCCGGCTGGCCGAGGCGCTGCCCGGCCCGCTCACCCCGATAACGCTCGACGTTCAGCTCGGCGGGCTGCGCACGGCCAGCCGGGTGATGGGCCAAGTGCTCGCGCTGGGCGGCGTGGTCGACGACGAGTGGAGCAGCCGGGCGATCGCGGTCTTCGGCCACCGCGCGTACGTCGGGGTGTCGGCCAACGTCGTCGCCGCCACCCAGCTGCCCGGTTGGGACCAGCACGCCGTCACCCGGAACGCCCTGGCCGACCAGCCGCAGGTCGGCGACGTCCTGCCGTTCGGCGAGCCGAAGCTGGCCGAGGGGGCGCTCGGGTCGCTCGCCAAAGCGGTCGTGACGGCGCGCTCGCTGGCGGTGATGCGCCACCTCAAACGCGACACGCTGGCCTACGCCGCGGCCGCGAAGGCCGAGCACGCCGATGCAGCGCAGCTGGCCGCGCTGCCGGAAGCCGCCCTCGAGGTCCGGGTGCCGCTGCTGCGGGATCGCATCCACCAGGGCTGGATCCTCACGGCGTTGTGGCTGATCGATTCGGGGGTCACCGCGGCGGCCCTGGAGCCCACGCGGGCCGCGTCCCGGGTGGCGGGACTGGGCACGATCGTGGAAAGCACCCGCATCGCGTCCGAGGCCGCCGAACTGGCGGCGGCGTTGCGCAGCGATCCACCGTTGTGTGCGCTGGCCGCCGAGGGCAACATCGGCAGCATCCGTGCGCTGTCTCCCGACACCGCCGCCGCCCTCGACGCCGCCGTCGCCAGGATCGGGCACCGCGGGCCGGGGGAGGCGGAGCTGGCCAGCCCGGTGTTCAGCGACGACCCGGCGATGTTGCTGACGGCGGCCGCCGAGCTGGCCGACCCCGCGCTGGTCACCGAGCCGGCGCCGCCTCCTTCACTCGTGCGGCGAGTGGCCGCCAACGCCCGCGGCTCGCGTGAGCTGGCCCACGACGCCACCCTGCGGTTCACCCATGGGCTGCGGATGACGTTGCGCGAGTTGGGATCCCGGCGGGTCGCGGCGGACCTGATCGACCTCGCCGACGACGTCTACTACCTCACGTGTGACGAGCTGATCACCATGCCGGCCGACGCGCGGCTGCGGATCAAGCGCCGCCGGGCCGAGCGGGAGCGGCTGCAGGTGCAGCGCCCTCCCGACGTCATCGACGGCAGCTGGGCCCCCGTGGGCCAGCTCGGCGACGCCTGAGCGCCGTCAACCCACCAGCCCGCGCAGGAATAGCGCGTTGCGCACGGCGTGGCCGCCCAGATCGTTGTTGAAATACATCCACACGTCCCTGCCGTCGCGGCCCCATTCGGCGATCTGGTCGGCCCAGCGTCGCAGCTGGTCGTGCGAGTAGCAGCCGGCGTAGATCGCGTCCTGATCCGGGCCGTGCATCCGGACGTACACCAGATCGGTGGTGGCGCGGGGCACATACGCCAGCCCGGCACCGCTCATCACCACGTACGCGGCGCGGCGGCGTTCCAGCAATTCGTACACGGCCGGCTCGTTCCAGGACGGGTGGCGCAGCTCGACGGCCACGCGGATGGATTCGGGCACGCTGCCCAGGAAGGCGTCCAGGCGCGCGTCGTCACGCTGTTGCCCCGGGTGCAGTTGGACGAGCAGCACCCCGCGGCGGTCGCCCAGCAGCTGCCAGCAGCGCTCGAACCGCTCGATCCACGGTTCGGGCGAGGACAGCCGACGATAGTGCGTCAGCCCACGATGCGCCTTGACCGACATGCGGAAGCCGTCGGGCAGCTGATCGCGCCAACCGGCGAACGTCGAATCCTTGGGCCACCGATAGAAACTCGCGTTCAGCTCGACGGTGTCGAAGACCTCGACGTAGCGGGCCAACCGGCGCGCCGACGGCAAGCCCGTCGGGTAGAGCACGTCAGCCCAATGGTTGTAGGACCATCCGGAGGTGCCGATCCGCACGGTCAATGCCGGTGCACCTCGTCGTTGTCCACACCGCACCGCCTACCCGAACCGTTCTCGAGCAAACCCCGGCCGTCACTTCGGGGGCAGGCCGCGGGCGTAGCCGGCGCCCCGGGTGACCCAATCCTGCAGTTGCCGTTTGGTTCGCACGCCGTCGGCGTCGACGCGCAGCCAGCCGCGGGCTTCCCGGCCCGCCATCACCATGGGGCCGACATGGGCACGCTTCAGCAGCTTGTCGGTGTCCTGTGGCGGCACCCGGACCAGCAATCCGCCCTGGCCGCTGGCGGCCACCGACATGTTGCCGTTGATCAGGAACGCCAGACCGCCAAACATCCGCTTCTCCTCGACGCCGCGCTGGGGGCCGAGCAGTTCGCGGATCCGGTTGACCAGGTCTTCGTCATAGGCCATGGGCCGACCCTAGCCCCGAGGTCCGACAGGCTCGGCGATATGTCGATCACCCGACACCCAGAAATGAGGACAGCCGCCCCCTTGCGGGGGCGGCTGCCACATTCCGGTTTTTAAGTACCGGTGTTAGCGGGGCGTTCCGATGGTGCCGCCGCCGTTGACCTGGCCCCCGGCGTTGCCCGCGGGGGTGTACGCCTGGAAACCGGTGGACGTGTTGACGCCCCACTGGCCCACGTCCGGATTGAACACGACCGGAAGCTGGGTGCCGTCGGGGTCACCGACGGGCGGAATCCAGGTGGCCGGCAGCCCGTAGCGGCCCGGGTCGTTGTAGTGCCCCGGCGGCGGGAAGCCGTTCTGGCCCGGGGGAAGCGGGCTGCCCGGCGCGTTGCAGTTCACGCCCGGCGCGCCGGGGTTACAGATCGGCAGACCGGGCACGGTCTGGCCCGGACCCGGCAGGTCACGGTCGCCGCCCGGCACGTTCGGCCCCGGCACATTGGGGCCGGGTCCCGGCACGTTCGGGCCCGGATCGGCCAGCGCGAAACCGGTTCCGATCCCCAGCGCCGCGGATCCCAGGCCACCGGCCATCGCGGCGGTGGCGGCGATCTTGGTGAGGTTCATGTGAACTCCTTGTCCAGCTTGGCTGCGACGCACGCAGCGCAACAGCATTGACGGTGTTGTTCAGTTGTCTCCCCAAGCTCCTGGATCGGGGCCGAGGGAAGGGGGATGACCCCCTGGTCCCTCGGCTACCCGAGTCGGCCGAGCCGAAAACACGCTCGGGCCGATTGATTGGCAGCAGACTCCCAGGCTTTCGACAAGCGACTGGCAGCCGGCGCGCCTAGGCGGCGACGGTCGCGGCCTGCGGCACGGGTTCGAGCGCCTGCGCGACGATGTCGGCGACGTCCGTCATCGGCTTCACCTGCAGCGCGCCGAGCACCTCCGCCGGGACGTCGTCCAGGTCCGGCTCGTTGCGCGACGGGATGAACACCGTTGACAGGCCGGCACGCTGGGCGGCCAGCAGCTTCTGCTTCACGCCGCCGATCGGCAGCACCCGCCCGTTCAGCGTGACCTCGCCGGTCATCCCGACGTCGGAGCGCACCTGGCGTCCGGTCGCCATCGACACCAGCGCGGTCACCATCGTGACGCCGGCCGACGGCCCGTCCTTGGGCACCGCGCCCGCGGGCACGTGCACGTGGATGCGCCGGTCCAGCGCCTTGGGGTCGACCCCCAGCTCCGCGGCGTGCGAACGCACGTAGGACAGCGCGATCTGCGCCGACTCCTTCATCACGTCGCCCAACTGACCGGTCAACTGCAAACCGGGCTCGCCGTCGGTGGCTCCCGCTTCGATGTAGAGGACGTCGCCGCCCAGGCCGGTCACGGCCAGGCCGGTGGCCACCCCGGGCACCGCCGTGCGTTCGGCGGACTCGGGCGTGAACCGCGGACGGCCCAGGTAACCGACCAGGTCGGGCTCGTCGATGGTCACCGGTTCGTCGGCGATCTTGGTCGTCACCTTGCGCAGCGCCTTGGCCAGCAGCCGTTCGAACTGACGAACCCCCGGCTCGCGGGTGTAATCCGCCGCGATCTTGCGCAGCGCGGCGTCGGTGACCGTGACCTCGTCATCGTTCAGCGCGGCCCGCTCCCGCTGCCGGGGCAGCAGGTAGTCGCGGGCGATGGCGACCTTGTCGTCCTCGGTGTAGCCGTCGATAGTCACCAGCTCCATGCGGTCCAGCAGGGCCGACGGGATGTTCTCGATCACGTTGGCGGTGGCCAGGAACACCACATCGGACAGGTCCAGGTCCAGATCCAGGTAGTGGTCGCGGAACGTGTGGTTCTGCGCCGGGTCGAGCACCTCGAGCAGCGCCGCGCTCGGGTCGCCGCGGTAGTCGGATCCGACCTTGTCGATTTCGTCCAGCAGCACGACGGGATTCATCGAACCCGCCTCGCCGATCGCGCGCACGATCCGGCCCGGCAGCGCGCCCACGTAGGTGCGCCGGTGGCCGCGGATCTCGGCCTCGTCGCGGACACCGCCCAGGGCCACGCGGACGAACTTGCGGCCCAGCGCCCGGGCCACGCTCTCACCCAGCGACGTCTTCCCGACGCCGGGGGGACCGGCCAGCACCATCACGGCGCCGGAACCCCGCCCGCCGACGACCTGCAGCCCGCGCTGCGCACGCCGGGTGCGCACCGCCAGGTATTCGACGATGCGGTCCTTGACGTCGTCCAGCCCGTGGTGGTCGGCATCCAGGACGCCCCGCGCCGCGGCCAGGTCCGTCGAATCCTCGGTCCGCACGTTCCAGGGCAGGTCGAGCACGGTGTCCAGCCAGGTGCGAATCCAGCCGCTCTCCGGGCTCTGGTCGCTGGAGCGTTCCAGCTTGCCGACCTCGCGCAGCGCGGCCTCGCGCACCTTCTCGGGCAGGTCGGCGGCCTCGACGCGGGCCCGGTAGTCGTCGGACCCGTCTGGCTCGCCCTCGCCCAGCTCCTTGCGGATCGCGGCCAGCTGCTGGCGCAGCAGGAACTCCTTCTGCGTCTTCTCCATGCCGTCGCGAACGTCCTCGGCGATCTTCTCGTTGACCTCGACCTCCGCCAGGTGCGAGCTGGTCCAGTCGATCAGCACGCGCAGCCGCTCGGCCACGTCCACGGTTTCCAGTAGCTGGCGCTTCTGCACGTCGGTCAGGTATGACGCGTAGCCGGACGTGTCCGCCAGCGCCGACGGGTCGGTCAGGCTGTTGACGTAGTCGACGATCTGCCAGGCCTCGCGGCGCTGCAGCATGGCCAGCAGCAGCTTCTTGTATTCCGCGGCCAGGGCCTTGATCTCGTCGGTCGGCTCCGGCTCGGGCGCCTCGGTCACCTCGACCCACAGCGCGGCGCCGGACCCGGACGCGCCCGCCCCGATGTGTGCGCGACGCTCGCCACGCACAACGGCGGCTGTGCCGCCGCCGGCGATCCGGCCGACCTGCAGAATCTTCGCGATCACGCCGTGGCTCGGGTACCGGTCGTCCAGCCGCGGGGCGATCAGCAGCTGCCCGGACTCGCTGGCCTGCGCGGCGTCGATCGCCGCTCGCGCGGCGTCGTCCAGCGCAATCGGCACCACCATTCCGGGCAACACGATCGTCGGTGTGAACAACACCGGCACGGACTTGGCTTCAGCCATTCGATCCTCCAAAAGTTGAGTCTGCTGCGCTTAACCCAGCCGGGCACGGGTTTGTTCCCGACGTGATTTCGCCACGAGCGTGCGGCCAGCCGCACGCTCGGACGCGGGTGCGCACCGCCGTTACGCTGGCGGCGAAATCGGTCCCAGCCGCTGCAATTGCGTCACGTGCTTGGGCGAAAGCTCCTCGAGGCAGGTGGCGCCCAGTAGTCCCATCGTCCGGATGATCCCGCTCCGCAGGATCTCGATGGCGCGGGCCACACCCGCCTCGCCGCCGGCCATCAGCCCGTACAGGTAGCCCCGCCCGACCAGCGTGCACCGGGCCCCGAGCGCGATCGCCGCGACGATGTCGGCGCCGGACATGATGCCGGTGTCCACCAGGATCTCGGTGTCCTTGCCCAGCTCACGCGCGACCGTCGGCAACAGGTGGAAGGGCACCGGGGCCCGATCCAGCTGGCGCCCACCGTGATTGGACAACACGATCCCGTCGACGCCACGGTCCACGACGGCGCGGGCGTCCTCGAGCGTCTGGATCCCCTTGACCACCAGCTTGCCGGGCCATTGGGCCTTGATCCACTCCAAGTCATCGAAGGTCAGGCTGGGGTCGAACATCGTGCTGAGGTACTCGCCGACCGTGCCCGACCAGCGGTCCAGCGAAGCAAAGGCCAGCGGCTCGGTGGTCAGCAGGTCGAACCACCACTTCGGGTGCGGCACCGCGTCCAGGACGGTGCGCAGCGTCAGCGTCGGCGGGATCGTCATGCCGTTGCGGTTGTCGCGCAGCCGCACGCCCGCGACGGGGACGTCGACGGTGGCCAGCAGGGTGTCGAATCCCGCGTCGGCCGCGCGCTTCACCAGCGCCATCGAGCGGTCCCGGTCCCGCCACATGTAGAGCTGGAACCACTTGCGGCCCTGGGGAACCGCCGTGACGAGGTCTTCGATCGCCGTGGTGCCCAGGGTGGAGAGCGAGAACGGGATTCCCGCCCGCGCGGCTGCCCGCGCGCCGGCGATCTCGCCCTCGGTGTGCATCAGCCGGGTGAACCCGGTGGGCGCGATCCCGAACGGCAGCACGACCGGCTGGCCCAGGACGTTCCATCCGGCGGTGACATTGGAGACGTCGCGCAGGATGGTCGGGTGAAACTCGATGTCGCGGAACGCCTGTCGGGCCCGCGCGATGGACAGCTCGTCCTCGGCGGCGCCGTCGGTGTAGTCGAACGCCGCCCTGGGGGTGCGGCGTTTGGCGATGCGGCGCAGGTCCTCGATGGTGTACGCGGCTGCCAGGCGGCGCTTGGTCGCGTCGAGTTGCGGCCGTTTGAACTGCATCAGCGGCGCCAGGTCGCGCACCTTGGGCATTCGTCGCTTGACGGCCATGTATGCAACCGTAGTCATGTGGCATCGGCAAGCGACCCATTCGATCTGAGACGTTTCGTGTCGGCACAGTCCGGGATCTACCGCGCCGCCGTCGAAGAGCTGCGCAATGGACGAAAACGCGGTCACTGGATGTGGTTCGTCTTCCCACAACTGCGCGGGCTGGGCAGCAGTGCGATGGCGGCCCGCTACGGCATCACATCGCTCGAGGAAGCCCGCGCCTATCTGCAGCATGAGCTCCTCGGGTCGCGACTACGCGAGTGCACTCAGCTGGTCAACCAGGTGAAGGACCGCTCGATCATCGACATCTTTGGTTCGCCCGACGACCTCAAGCTGCGCTCGTCGATGACGCTGTTCGCCCACGCGACCGACGATAACCACGACTTCGTCACCCTGCTCGACAACTACTTCTACGGCCAGGAGGACCCTCTGACCTTGGCGCGGCTGACGGGCCCCTAGGCCGGGCCTAGAATCCGCCAGCCATGTGGCTCGACGACCACCGCGTCGACGACCTCCCGTGGCGGCGCCGAGGAGCCGGCGAGCACCTGCAGGTGGGCCGTGCCGAGCTCCGACAGCGGCGCGCGCATCGGCTCGTCGCCGATATTGAGCGCGACCAGCAGCGCGTTGTCACCGCTGCGCGTCTCGTAGACGTAGTGCCGGTTTTCCAGCCGCAACGCGGTCGTCGAGGCCGCGTGCAACCACGGGTGACGGCGGCGCAATCCGACGAGGAACTGGTGCAGTCTCCACATCTCGGCGCCGAACACGTCTAATTCCAGTGGGGGAGTGCCGAACTCGGGGCGCACCGCGTCGTCGCCGCCGTATCGCTCCTCCTTGACGCCGCGGAACCCGAGCTCGTCGCCGGCGTACACGCTGGGCACCCCGCCCACGGTAAGCAGGATCGCCAGCGCCTGGGCCACGTGCCCGGGTCGCTCGAGCCGGCTGGCGATGCGGGTGACGTCGTGATTGCCGATGAACGTCAGCGGGGCGAAGGTGGCCAGAAACTCGTTGTGCCGCTGCAGCGCCCAGTCCAGCTCGAAGAAGTTGCCGTCGTTGAGGCTGCTCCAGATGGCCTTCCACAGCTCGTACTGGGTCGCCGAGTCGAACTTCGCCGCCTCGACCACCGCGGCGTAGTCGCCATGGATGAGCTCGCCGACGAACCAGGCGTCCGGATGCTGCTCGCGCACCCGCGGCAGCGTCGACGCCCAGAATTGTTGCGGCACAATGTAGGCCGCGTCGAGGCGCCAGCCGTCCGCGCCGCGGCGCAGCCAGTGCGCCATCACGTCGGCGACGTAGCCGACGACCTCGGGGTTGTCATGGTTGAGCGTGATGAGTTCCGAGTGGCCCTCGAAGGTACCGCCGCTGAACCACCCCGGTGCCTCGTCGCGATAGCGCGGAAAGTCCACGCCGACGTGATTGAACACGCCGTCGAGCAGGATGCGCAGGCCGCGGCGGTGGGCCTGGGCGACGAGGTAGTCGAAGTCGGCGTCGTCCCCGAGCCGCGGATCGATCCGGTAGTGATCGGTGGTGTCGTAACCGTGTGTGCGGGAGGCGAATATCGGGCCCAGCGCGATCCCCGACGCCCCCAGCGCGATGGCATGGTCGAACCAGTCGACGAGCCGCCGCAGCCGATGTTGACTCGGCTGCGGCGGCTCGGACGATTCCGGCTCGTATGATTCCGGAAATGCCCCGACGAATCCCAGCGGATAGACCTGCCACCAAATCGCGTGCTCGATCCAGGCGGGTTTCGTCACAACGGCGCGATCAGCCGACGGCGGCCAGTGTCTGGGCGGCGACGATCGCTTGCGCCACACCGGCGACGATCGCCGCGGCCTTCAGCGCCTCGAGGATGGCCTCGCGGTCCACGCCCGCCTCGCGCAGCGTGTGCTCGTGGGCGACGACGCAGTGCGAACATCCGTTGATCGACGAAACCGCGAAGGACCAGAGCTCGAAATTCGCCTTGTCCACACCCGGGTTGGCGATGATGTTCATCCGCAGCCCGGCCCGCAGATCGTCATACTGGCCGTCCAGGAAGCCGCGGCCCCGGTAGAACACGTTATTCATGCCCATGATGGACGCGGCTCCCAGTGCCGCCTGGTACGCCTCGGCCGACAGGTAGTCGCCGGCCTCGGCGCCAATCTCGGCCAGCACCTGGGTGTTTCGCGTGGCCGCGGCGCTGGCCAGCAGGGTGCCCCAGAGCTGCTCCTCGTTCAGCACCGTGCTGCGTGTGATCGAGCCCAGGTTGAGCTTGAGGTCCTTGGCGTATTCGGGCAGCGCGGCCTTGAGGTTCTCGACGCTCATCTCGCCCCCTTATGCCGATGCCTTGAGCAGCTCGCCGGCGTCGATGGTCGGGTCGCCCTTGCGCCAGTTGCAGGCGCACAGCTCGTCGGATTGCAACGCGTCCAGGACTCGCAGCACCTCGTCGACGTTACGCCCCACGGATCCCGCGGTCGCCGAGACGAATTGGATTTCGTTATTCGGATCGACGATGAAGGTGACCCGGTCGGCGACGCCGTCGGCGTTGAGCACGCCCGTGGCCAGCGAAAGCTCCCGTTTGATGTCCGAAAGCATCGGGAAGGGCAGCTTCTTGAGGTCTTCGTGCTGCGCGCGCCACTGGAAGTGCACGAACTCGCTGTCGATCGAGACACCGAGAACCTGGGCGTCGCGGTCGGAGAACTCGTCGTTGAGCTTGCCGAACGCCGCGATCTCCGTCGGGCACACGAAGGTGAAGTCCTTGGGCCAGAAGAAGATCACGCGCCACTTGCCGTCGTGGTCCTCGTTGGTGATGGTGGTGAAGTAGTCGCCCGGTTGCTTGGCGTCGACCTTCGACAGGTCACCGCCGATCAGCGCGGTGAGCTGGTAGGCGGGGAATTGGTCGCCGATTGTCAGCAGGGACATATCGCTCCTTAACTGGAATTATTCAAGATTAGCCGTCTGCAACCATGATGCCGCCCCACGCATTTGAAGTAAAGGTGATATATCACACTATACTTATTGGTATGACCGATAAGACCTATCAGCCCACCGTCGCCGGTCTCCGCGCGTTCGTCGCGGTCGCCGAGAAGCAGCATTTCAGTAGCGCCGCAACAACTCTCGGCGTGAGCCAGTCGACGCTGTCGCAGGCGTTGGCGGCGCTGGAGGCGGGGCTGGGCACGCAGCTGATCGAAAGATCGACCCGGCGTGTCTTCTTGACGGCGGAAGGCACGCAGCTCCTGCCGCGGGCCCAGGCCGTGGTCGAGGCCGTCGACGCGTTCAGTGCCGCGGCAGTGGGCGCATCCGATCCGCTGCAGGCCGGCGTGCGGTTGGGACTGATCCCCACCGTGGCGCCCTACGTGCTGCCGACGGTGCTGGCCGGGCTGGCCGACCAACTGCCGTCGCTCACGTTGCGGGTGATCGAGGATCAAACCGAGCGGCTGCTCAGGCTGCTGCGTGAGGGAGCGCTGGACGCGGCGCTGATTGCGCTGCCCGCCTCCGACGTGCCGGGCGCGGGCATGACGGCGATCCCGATCTATGACGAGGACTTCGTGCTCGCCCTGCCGCCGGGGCATCCGCTGTCGGGCAAGCGCCGGGTGCCCGCGACCGCGCTGGCCGAGCTGCCGCTGTTGCTGCTGGACGAGGGGCACTGCCTGCGCGACCAGGCGCTGGACGTCTGCCAGAAGGCGGGCGTGCGGGCCGAGCTGGCCAACACCCGCGCCGCGTCGCTGGCCACCGCGGTGCAGTGCGTGACCGGCGGGCTGGGCGTGACGCTCATTCCGCAGAGCGCGGTACCGGTCGAGGCCGCCCGCAGCCGGCTCGGGCTCGCGCAGTTCGCCGCGCCGCGCCCGGGGCGGCGGATCGGACTGGTGTTTCGCTCCTCGAGCGGCCGCGACGAGTCCTACCGGCAACTGGCGGCGACGATCGGCACATTGATCGGCCAGGAACACGAGGTACGCCCGGTCAAATGACCGATCGCCGGCGGTAAGTTCGGCGCATGGAAAAGGTGATCGCGGTACTGATGCGCCCGGAGCCGGACGATGACTGGTGTGCCCGCCAGCGGGGTCACGTCGCCGGCGCGCTGTTGGAGCTGGGCCTGTTCGGGCTGCAGGTGAACGTCCGTGACAGCGCGGTGCGTCATTCCCTGATGACGCTGACGACGATGGACCCGCCGGCGGCCGCGGTGGTGAGCATGTGGACCCAGCAGTGCTATGGCGACCAGATGCAGGCGGCGCTGAAGTTCCTCGGCCAGGAATGCGACCAGCTGGCCGCCTACCTGGTGACGGAATCGGTCCCGCTCGCCGCGCCGCCGACCGAACCCGGTTGTCGGACAACGGGTCTGGCCAACATCGCGTTGCTGCGCCGGCCCGCACAGCTGGACCAGGCGACCTGGCTGGCCCGGTGGCAGGGCGACCACACCTCGGTGGCCATCGAGACGCAGTCGACGTTCGGCTATACCCAGAACTGGGTGGTGCGAGCTCTCACCCCGGACGCGCCGGGAATCGCGGGCATCGTCGAGGAGTTGTTCCCCGAGGAGGCGATCACCGATCTGAAGGCGTTCTTCGGTGCCGCCAACGACGACGACCTGCAATACCGGCTCGGCCGGATGGTCGCCAGCACAACTGCATTCGGCGCCAACGAGAACATCGACACGGTGCCGACCAGCCGCTACGTGTTCAGGACACCATTCCGGGATTGAGGATCGCTCATGACAACGCTCGACGAGGCAGTGGCGCTGGCCAAGGAAGAGAGCGGTCTTGCCGTGGTCTCGACGATTCGCGCCGACGAAACCGTGCAGGCCTCGCTGGTCAACGTCGGGCTGCTGCCGAATCCGGCCACCGGTGAGCCCTGCTTGGCCTTCACCACGTACGGCAAGGTCAAGCTCGCCAACCTGCGAGCACGCCCGCAACTGGCCGTCACGTTCAAGAACGGCTGGCAGTGGGCGACGGTCGAGGGCCGTGCGGAGCTGGCCGGCCCGGATGACGCGCAGGGCTGGCTGAGAGACGCCGACCAGTTGCGGCTGCTGCTGCGCGAGGTGTTCACCTCCGCCGGCGGTACCCACGACGACTGGGACGAGTACGACCGCGTCATGGCCAAGGAGCGGCGCGCGGTGGTGCTGATCGCGCCGACCCGCGTCTACAGCAACGGCTGACCGTTAGGCTGCAGCGGTGACGCTGCAGATCGACGACAAGAACCGGGTACGCACCCTCACGCTCAATCGGCCCGAGGCGCTCAACGCGTTCAACGAAGCGCTGTATGACGCGACGGCGGACGCGCTTCTGGCCGCCGCCGACGATCCCGAGGTCGCCGTCGTCCTGCTGACCGGCGCGGGCCGCGGGTTCAGCGCGGGCACCGACCTCGCCGAGATGCAGGCGCGGATCACCGACCCGGGCTTCACGCCCGGAAAGCACGGCTTCCCCGGCCTGATCGACGCGCTCGCCGCGTTCCCGAAGCCCCTGATCTGCGCCGTCAACGGCGTCGGCGTGGGGATCGGCGCCACCATCCTCGGCTACGCCGACCTTGCCTTCATGTCGTCGACTGCCCGGCTGAAGTGCCCCTTCACCAGCCTGGGCGTGGCCCCCGAGGCGGCTTCGTCGTATCTGCTGCCGCAGCTGGTGGGCCGGCAGAACGCCGCCTGGCTGTTGATGTCCTCGGAATGGGTCGACGCCGACGAGGCGCTGCGGATGGGTCTGGTCTGGCGGGTCTGCGACCCGGAGGACCTGCTACCCGAGGCACGCCGCCACGCGGAAGTCCTTGCGGCCCGGCCGATTTCGAGCCTGATGGCCGTCAAGCACACGATGATGGAACCGGTGCGTCCCGAGATCGCGGCGGCCAGCGCACGCGAGGGCGCTCACTTCGCCGAATTGATGGGCGCACAGGCCAACGCCGCGGCCCTGGCGGACTTCAACAAGCGCTAGCTATTGGGCCGGCTCGAATTGGCGCGAGGCGGCGATGATCGCGCGCAGGGTGCGCCTGCAGCGCCCGCAGTCGCCGCCGGCCCCGCACGCCTCGGCGACCTCCTTGGACGTCGACGCTCCCTGCGCCACGACGTCCGACACGGTTTGATTGGTGGCCCCGACGCACAGGCATACGTACATCAGCGCACCCCTCGGGCGCGGGCGTAAGCCGAGCGAACCAGCCGCATGTTAGCGAAGTCTACCCTAAGTAGGTTAGCGACGCCTAACCCCAAAAAAGTGACCCGCGCGACACACTGAGCACAGCCATACCTTCCTGGAAGATTCCCATCCGGCATGGCAAAGTGCTGGTAGCGCCCGGTGTTTCAGCCCAGCCCGCCGCCGCGGCGAGACGTGACAGCCCTCAGACGCTAGGAGTGACGATGCAAGGTGATCCGGATGTTCTGCGCCTGCTCAACGAGCAGCTGACCAGCGAGCTCACCGCGATCAACCAGTACTTCCTGCACTCAAAGATGCAGGACAACTGGGGCTTCACCGAGCTGGCCCAGAAGACCCGCGAAGAGTCGTTCGACGAGATGCGCCACGCCGAGGAGATCACCGACCGCATCCTGCTGCTCGACGGGTTGCCGAACTACCAGCGCCTCTTCTCGTTGCGCGTCGGCCAGACGCTGCGCGAGCAGTTCGAGGCCGACCTGGCCATCGAATACGAGGTGCTGGATCGGCTCAAGCCGGGGATCATCATGTGCCGCGAGAAGCAGGACAGCACCAGCGCGAACATCCTGGAAAAGATCGTGGCCGACGAGGAAAAGCACGTCGACTACCTGGAGACCCAGTTGGAGTTGATGGAAAAGCTGGGCGAGGAGCTGTACTCGGCGCAGTGCGTGTCGCGTCCGCCGAGCTGACGAGTTGATTGCCGCCGCCTGACGCTGGGCACCCGTATGCATCGGGCGCCGACGGAAGGGCAGGCATGACGAGCACGACACCGGCTGCGGTTCCGACCCGCCAGGCCCACGAGTCCCCGCCCGGCGACGCCGCGGTCAACCCGCAGCGACGGAATTTCATCTTCGTGGCGGTCCTGCTCGGCATGCTCATGGCGGCACTGGACCAGACGATCGTTGCGACCGCGCTGCCGACCATCGTCGCCAACCTCGGCGGGGCGGGCCATCAATCGTGGGTGGTCACCAGTTACCTGCTGGCGTCGACCATCATGACCGCCCTCGTCGGCAAGTTCGGTGACCTGTTCGGCCGCAAGCGGGTGTTCCAGGCGGCCGTGGTGTTTTTCGTCGGCGGGTCAGTGCTGTGTGGGCTCTCGACGTCGATGGGCATGCTGGTGGCGGCGCGCGCGCTGCAGGGCATCGGGGGCGGCGGGCTTATGGTGACGGCCATGGCGCTGATCGGCGAGGTGATTCCGCTACGCGATCGCGGGCGCTACCAGGGCGCGATGGGCGCGGTATTCGGCGTCACCACGGTGATCGGGCCCCTGCTCGGCGGGTACTTCACGGACCACTTCACCTGGCGCTGGGCGTTCTGGATCAACGTGCCGATTTCCGTCGTGGTCTTCTTCGTGGCGGCCGCGGCCATCCCGGCACTCTCCGACCGCAGCAAACCGGTCATCGACTACGTCGGGATCCTGCTCGTCGGGCTGGGTGCCTCGGGCCTGACGCTGGCCACCAGCTGGGGCGGCACCACGTATCCGTGGGGCTCGGCGACGATCGTCGGGCTGTTCGCCGGTTCCGCGGTGGCCCTCGGGACCTTCGTCTGGGTCGAAAGCCGCACGGCCGCACCGATTCTGCCGACCCGGTTGTTCGGCAGCCCGGTTTTCACGGTGTGCTGCGTGCTGTCCTTCGTAGTGGGGTTCGCGATGCTGGGCGCCCTGACGTTCCTGCCCACGTACATGCAGTTCGTCGACGGCGTCTCGGCCACCACGTCGGGCCTGCGCACGCTTCCCATGGTGGTGGGGATGCTGACCACGTCGATGGGCAGCGGTGTGCTCGTCGGCCGGACGGGCCGATACAAGGTCTTTCCCGTCGCGGGCACCGCGGTGATGGCGGTGGCTTTTTTCCTGATGTCGCGGATGGACCCGTCGACGTCGGCCTTGGTGCAGTCGCTGTTCCTGGTCATCCTCGGCGCGGGGATCGGGATGTGCATGCAGACGCTGGTCCTCATCGTGCAGAACACCTCGAGCTTCGACGACCTCGGGGTCGCCACCTCGGGCGTGACCTTTTTCCGCACCATCGGAAGTTCTTTCGGCGCAGCGATATTCGGTTCGCTGTTCACCAACTTCCTGCACAGTCGGATCGGTCCGGCCCTGGCCGCCGGCCGCGCGCCGGCCGCGGCGGCCGCGTCACCCGAGGCGCTGCACCGGCTGCCCCGCGACATGGCCGCGCCGATCGTGCGGGCCTACGCCGACTCGCTCACCCAGGTATTCCTGTGGGCGGTTCCGGTCGCTCTGGTCGGCTTCGTCTTGGCGCTGTTCCTGCGCGAGGTGCCACTGCGCGGCATCGGCAACAAGCGGGGCGACATCGGTGAAGCGTTTGCCATGCCGACCAGCCAGACTCCCGACGAGATGCTGGAGGCCGCGATCGGCCGGCTGCTGCGGGGCGTTCCCGGCATGCGACTGCGCAGTATCGCGATGCGACCCGATTGCCGGCTCGACGTCGCCGGGTTGTGGGGCGTCCTGCGTATCAACCGCTACGGGCAGATGTACGGGGTCGCGCGGCTCACCGACATAGCGGACTACCTGCGCATCCCGTTCGAGGTGCTGGAGCCCACCTTCTCCCGCCTCGTCGCCGCCGGTTACGCGCGGGGCGACGGCGACGAATTGTGGCTGACCCCCGCCGGGGCGCAGCAGGTCGACTATGTCCAGGCGCTGCTCGTGGCCTGGCTCGTCGACAAGCTGGAACGCTCGCCCGGCTTCGAGGGGCGCCCCGACCGCAGGCAGGTGCAGGCCGCGCTCGAACGCGTCGCGCATCGCGTGCTGGCCCAACGTGATTGGGACGACGAGACGCCGACGGTGGCCATAAACGCGCTAGGTCAGGGGGCTGGGCGTACCATCACGCCATGAGCCGAATCGGAACGTTCGCTGACGACGACATCTATGGCTGGGCCGCGAAGTCTCCGGACCTCGGCGGCGCGATCGCCAACTTCAGCCAGGCGGTCTACACCAAGAACCGGCTGCCCATGCGCACCCGAGAACT
The DNA here is from genome assembly GCF_059812465.1 of Mycobacterium sp. NGS54. Classification (NCBI taxonomy): domain Bacteria; kingdom Bacillati; phylum Actinomycetota; class Actinomycetes; order Mycobacteriales; family Mycobacteriaceae; genus Mycobacterium; species Mycobacterium sp. NGS54. Next base: position 92,704 of record NZ_JCALCS010000008.1, read on the forward strand.
GGCGCGCACGGTCATCGCCCATGACAACGAATGCACGGTGTGCATGAACACCCGCGACGCCGACGGGCCCGCGGCGGGCGTCGACGAAGAGCTCTACGAGCACGCGCTGGAGTGGCGCACCTGGCCCGGCTACAGCGAGCAGGAGCGCCTGGCCGCCGAGTTCGCGCACCGCTTCGGCACCGAACACACCAAGCTGCGCGACGACGAGGACTTCTGGGCCCGCGCCAACGAGCACTTCTCCGAGGAGCTGCTCGCCGACCTCGCCATGTCCTGCGCCCTGTGGGTCGGGATGGGCCGGATGCTGCGCACCCTCGACATCGGTCAGGCCTGCAAGCTCACCCTGCCCAGCCGCGCCTAGGCGTCGCGACACTGCAACGGCTGCGACGGCGTGCCGGGAAACGTCGCAGCCGGTTAAGTTTCGCGGGCACAAATCGCCTCGCCGCCATGTTGCGGTACCTGTGAAGATTCGTTTCGGCGTCAGCCTGGGCGCGGATACCCCTCCGGACCGGCTCGCCGGCATCGTCGATCACCTGGAGAGCAGCGGTGTGGACTCGCTGTGGTTCTCCGAGCTGGTCTACTCCCCGGCGGTCGATCCGGTGGTCGGCATGGCCTACGCGCTGGCCCGCACGGCCCGGCTGAAGGTGGGCACGTCGGTGGCCGTGCTGCCGGGCCGGCACCCGGTGCTGGTGGCCAAGCAGCTCGCGTCGTTGGCCGCCGTCGCCCCCAAGCGGGTCCTGCCCGTCTTCGGGCTGCGGTCGGCGATCCCGGCCGAGCGCGAGGTGTTCGTCGTCCCCGACGGGGAACGCGCGGCGGTGTTCGACGAGGCGCTGCGGGTGCTGCGCGCGGCGCTGGTCGACGATTCGGCGACCTACAGCGGGCGGTATTTCACGGTGAGCGGGGCCGCGGTCGCCCCGCGGCCGGAGCCGCCGCTGGACATCTGGCTGGGTGGTTCGGCGCCGGCGGCGTTTCGGCGCATCGGCGCGCTGGCCGACGGCTGGCTGGGCAGTTTCCTCACCCCTGCCGAGGCCCGCGCCGGGCGCGAGGCGATCGAACGCGCCGCGGAGCGGGCCGGGAGGCGAATCGAGCCCGATCACTACGGCATCTCGCTGGCCGTCGCGGACGGCGAGTTGTCCCCGGAGCTGATGGCCGCGGCCCGCCGGCGTCGCCCCGAACTCGATCCCGGCGAGCTGATCGCCGCCGATTGGGACCGGCTGCACCGCCAACTCGACGGCTACCTCGACGCCGGGCTGACAAAGTTCGTCATCCGCCCGGCCGGCATGGCGCCGCTGGACGGCTTCCTCGACCGGTTCGCCGCCGAGTTGATCCCGCGCCAGAACTGATCGACTTGCCACAATGGCAGCCATGACAGCCACGCCCCTCGCCGCCGCCGCGATCGCCCAGCTGGAGGGCGAAGGCGTCGACACCGTCATCGGCTCCGTGGTGAACCCCGCCGGTCTCACACACGCCAAGACCGTGCCCATCCGGCGCACCAACACCTTCGCCGATCCCGGCCTGGGCGCCAGCCCGTCCTGGCACGGATTCGCCATCGACCAGAGCGGCATCGCCTTCAGCGACGACGTCGGGGTGGTCGGCGACCAGCGGCTGCGCATCGACCTGTCGGCGATGCGGATCGTCGGCGACGGGCTGGCCTGGGCGCCCGCCTCGTTCTTCGAGCAGGACGGCACGCCCGTTCCGGCGTGCGCCCGCGGAACGCTGGGCCGGATCGAGGCCGCGCTCGACGAAGCGGGCCTCGAGGCGGTCGTCGGGCACGAGATCGAGTTCCTCCTCGTCGCCCCCGACGGCGGCCGGCTGCCCGCGACGCTGTGGGCGCAGTACGGCCTCGCCGGCGTGCTCGAACACGAGGCCTTCATTCGCGACGTCAACGCCGCGGCCACGAGGGCCGGTGTGGCGATCGAGCAGTTCCACCCCGAGTACGGGGCCAACCAGTTCGAGATCTCGCTGGCGCCGCTGGCTCCGGTCGCCGCCGCCGACCAGCTGGCGGTGACCCGGCTCATCATTGGCCGGGCCGCCCGCCGCCAAGGGTTGCGCGTCAGCATGTCGCCGGCGCCGTTCGCCGGCAGCGTCGGATCCGGCGCACACCAACACTTTTCGCTGACGAGCGCCGAAGGGCCGCTGTTTTCCGACGGGGCCGGGCGCGCGGGCATGACGGCGGCGGGGGAGAACGCCGTCGCCGGGGTGGTCGCGGGGCTGCCCGACGCCCAGGGCGTCCTGTGCGGATCGATCGTGTCGGGTCTGCGGATGCGGCCCGGCAACTGGGCCGGGGCCTACGCATGCTGGGGAACCGAGAACCGGGAGGCCGCCGTGCGGTTCGTCAAGGGCGGGCCCGCGAGTCCTCGTGGCGCCAACGTCGAAGTCAAGATCGTGGATCCCTCCGCCAACCCGTACCTGGCGACGGCGGCGATCCTCGGCCTGGCGCTGGACGGAATCAGGCGCGAGGCGGAACTGCCCCCCGAGATCACCGTGGACCCGGCCAACCTGTCCGAGTCGGAACGCGCCGAGGCCGGCATCGTGCGGCTGCCCGAAGCCCAGTCGGAAGCCCTTGCCGCGCTTGATGGTTCGGCGCTGCTGCGGGGAATCCTGGGCGACGCCGCGGTCGACATGGTGGTCGCGGTCCGGCGCCTGGAGCATCAGCGCTACGGCGACCTCGATCCGGAGCACCTGGCGGACAAGTTCCGGATGGCCTGGAGCCTGTGAACGCCCTGGCCGAACACATCGATCAGGTGGCGCTGATCGACCAGCACGTGCACGGGTCCTGGTTGGCGGCGGGGGATCGGGCGCGGTTCGAGAACGCCCTCAACGAGGCCAACACCGAACCGCTCATGGATTCCGGCCTCGACTCCCAGCTCGGCTTCGCGGTGCGCGCCCATTGCGCACCCATCCTGGGTCTGCCCAAACACGTTGAACCGCAAGCCTACTGGGAACACCGCAGCCAGCACACCGAGGCGGAGCTGGCGCGCCTGTTCCTGCCAACCGCCGGGGTGAGCGACTGGCTGGTGGACACCGGGATCGACGGCGTCGCCGGCCTCGCCGAGCTTCGCGAGTGGTCGGGCAACCGCACCCACGAGGTCATCCGGCTCGAGCAGGTGGCGGAGCAGGCCGCGCAGGCGCCGGGTGACTACGCGTCGGCCTTCGAGGAGATCCTGCACCGGCGCGCGGCCACCGCGGTCGGCACCAAGTCGATCCTGGCCTACCGCGGCGGGTTCGACGGTGACCTGAGCGAACCGTCGGCGCCCCAGGTCGCCGAGGCCGCGGGACGGTGGCGCCACGACGGCGGCACCCGGCTACGGGATCGGGTGCTGCTGCGGTTCGGGCTGCACCAGGCGCTGCGGCTGGGCAAGCCCCTGCAATTCCACGTCGGCTTCGGCGACCGGGACTGCGATCTGCACCGGGCCAACCCGCTGCTGCTACTCGATTTCCTGCGCCAGTCCGGGGGCACGCCGATCGTGCTGTTGCACTGCTATCCCTACGAGCGCGAGGCCGGTTACCTGGCGCAGGGGTTCAACAACGTCTACGTCGACGGGGGGCTGAGCGTCAATTACCTGGGGGCGCGCGCCCCGTGGTTCATCGCGCGGCTGCTGGAAATGGCGCCCTTTCGCAGGATCTTGTACTCATCGGACGGGTACGGCCCCGCGGAGTTGCACTTCCTCGGTGCGACGTTGTGGCGCAAGGGTATTCATCGCGTGTTGAGCGGATTCGTCGCCGACGAAGAGTGGAGCCGGGACGACGCGATCCGGGTGGTCGACCTCGTCGCCCGTGACAACGCCGCCCGCATCTACCGCGTTTGACGCCCGGTAGCACCGGGGTACCCCGCCGTAATGGCGACCATGGGGGACGTCTTGGAGTGGGCCCGCAACCAGGTGGTGTCGCGGGTCCCGAAAGCCGACCTGGACCAGCGCGACCCCGACTACATCCGCGACCAGCTTCCGGGCACCTGGCTGCTGGCGTCGCTGTACTTCCGGGCGGACGTGCGCGGCCTGGACCGGATTCCGGCCGACGGGCCGGTGCTGCTGGTCGGTAACCACAGCGGCGGCAACGTGCCCCCGGACACGTTCGTGTTCACGCTCGCGTTCTGCTCCTACTTCGGCGTCGAGCGGCCCTTCTATCAGCTGGCCCACAACCTCGTCGTGTCCGCGCCGCCGCTGGGCTGGCTGCGCAAGTTCGGCACCGTCGCCGCAAACCCCGAAAACGCCCGCCTGGCACTGGAATCCGGCGCGGCGCTGCTGGTCTATCCCGGCGGCGACTACGAGGTCTTCCGCCCGTCGTGGGAACGCCACAAGGTCGACTTCGGCGGCCGCATGGGCTACGTGCGGCTGGCGCGCGAAACGGGCGTGCCGATCGTCCCCGTCGCCAGCGTGGGCGGCCAGGAGAGCGCACTGTTCCTCAACCGCGGACAGTGGCTGGCCAAGCTGCTGATGGCGGACAAGTTGCTGCGGCTCAAGAGCATCCCGATATCGCTGGCGCTGCCGTGGGGCCTCAACATCAGCGACCTCGCGGGCCACATTCCGCTGCCGACGAAGATCGTCATCGAGGTGCAGCACCCGATCGACGTCGACGGCTCGGAATTCGAAGACCAAGCCGTGCACGACAAGGTGACGGCCAGCCTGCAGGGCGGCGTCGACCGCCTGGCCGCCGAGCGTCGATTCCCGGTGATCGGCTGATGCGCGTCGAACGCCGCTGTGTCATCAACTCCGACCGCGACGCGGTCTGGAAGATCGTCAGCGACCCGGACTGCTACCCGTCCTTCATGACCAGCCTCGAGCGGTGGGAGTCGTCCAACGACATCGACCGCGGCCTCGGGGCCCGCTACACCGTGCACTGGAAGATCGGCTCGGTGCCGGTCGGCGGGCTGATCGAGGTGGTCGAGTTCGACGACCGCCGCGACCTGGCGTGGGTGGGCATCACCGGGGTCAACCTGCGTGGGCGCATCCGGCTGCGCGACGGCACCGACGGCAAGACCAAGGTGACGTTCCGGCTGTCGTATCAGGCGCCCGGCGGTTTGATCGGCTACATCGCCGACCGCATCGCGGTGCGTCAGGTGGGCCGCAACCTGTCCGCAACCCTCAAGTGCCTCAAAGGCCTGGCCGAGTCGTAGCCGTTCTACCGCGAGCAGACGCAGAATCGCCCAATTTTGGGCTTTAGTAGGCGATTTTGCGTCTGCTCGCGCTGGCCACCGGGGCCAGATGCGCCGCCCGCATCCGTCCGTAGTCCGCCCGTGACAAGCCGCCCTCCGCATCGTCGTCTCGATTTCTATCCTTCCGAGGCGAAGAGCGCCATGCTTACGCCGGGGCCAGTTAGCGAGGAGGTAGTACTCGTGAATTTCGGGGCATTGCCGCCGGAGGTCAACTCCGCGCGGATGTATATGGGAGCGGGTTCAGGCCCGTTGATGGTGGCCGCGTCGGCATGGGACGGGCTGACGGCGGCGTTGAGTTCGGCGGCAGGCGCGTATCAGGCCACGATCGTGGAGCTCACCGGCGGGCCGTGGTTGGGCGCGGCGTCGATGTCGATGGCGATGGCGGCCTATCCCTACCTGCAGTGGATGAATACCACCGCGATACAGGCCGAGCTGACCGCCAACCAGGCCAGGTCGGCGGCCGCGGCGTACGAGGCGGCCTACGCCGCCACGGTGCCACCGCAGGTGATCGCGGCCAACCGGGCGTCGCTCATGGCGTTGATGGCCACCAACGTCTTCGGCCAGAACACCGCCGCGATCGCCGCCACCGAAGCCGAGTACGGCGAGATGTGGGCCCAGGACGCCGCCGCCATGTACGGCTACGCCGGCGCGTCGGCGGCCGCGACGACCCTGACGCCGTTCAGCACGCCGGCGCAGAACACCAACCCCGCCGGGGCGGGGGTCCAGCCCGCCGCCGGGGCGGCCTCGTCGGCGCAAGCAACGGTGTCACAGGCACTTTCCGCCTTGTCGGCCGTGCCCGGCGCGCTCGGAAGCCTCGCCGCGGGATCACCGTCGTTCGACCCGGTGACATGGTTGATCGACCTTTTGAACAGCCCCCTGGGCGTCGCACTCAACACCTTGAGCGCCGCTGTGAGCATGCCCGTCAACAGTATCGGCAATAGCGGCTCGTTCCTGGCTGTCGACGCGATCTACTTTGTGGCTCCGTTGATCTCCGCAGCGTTCCCGGGGCTGGCGCCGGTGGCTCCGGTGGCCGGCGCGGTGCCGGCGGGCCTGGCGGCGTCCGATGTCTCGACCCTGGCGGGCTCGGTGGGCGGTGCCGACGTATCGGCGGGCCTGGGCCGGGCGGCGTCGGTCGGCGACCTCACGGTGCCACAGTCCTGGGGCCGCGCGGCGCCCGAAATCCGCCTTGCCGCAAGCGTATTGCCGATAGCAGGCCTGGACGCGTTGCCCCGGGCGGAGGCGGCCGCGCCGGCCGGCTGGTTCGGCGGCATGCCCCCGATCGGCAGCGTCGTCAACGCACCCCGGATCGGGGAAGGTCCTTCCAGCTCCCGTGCCCGTCACAAAGTGATCCCCGAGATAGCGACGGGCGGGAATCTGCTGGCGAGCCCATCGGATTCGCAGCCGAAGCCGACCCGACGAGAGCCGGATGGCGAGTTGGGCGATCGCGAACGCGCCGAACTGGACGAACTGCGCCAGGAGATGGCCGATCTCGCGATGGAACGAGACGCGGTCGCCCGCCTGATCAAGGAGGCAATCCGGCCATGAGCGTCTTCGATTTCGGGGCCTTACCACCGGAGATCAATTCGGGGCGGATGTACATGGGAGCGGGTTCGGGCCCGCTGGTCGCGGCGGCATCGGCTTGGGATGGGCTGGCGGTTGAGCTGGGTTCGGCGGTGAGTGGGTATCGGGCGGCGGTCTTGCAGCTGACCGGCGGACAGTGGTTGGGCGCGGCGTCGGCGTCGATGGCCGCGGCGGCTTTCCCCTATGTGCAGTGGATGAATACCACCGCGATGCAGGCCGAGCTGACCGCCAACCAGGCCCGGTCGGCGGCCGCGGCGTACGAGGCGGCCTACGCCGCCACGGTGCCACCGCCGGCGATCGCGGCCAACCGGGCGTCGCTCTCGGCGTTGGTGGCCACCAACATCTTCGGCCAGAACACCCCCGCCATCGCGGCCACCGAAGCCCAGTACGCCGAGATGTGGGCCCAGGACGCCGCCGCCATGTACGGGTACGCCGGCGCGTCGGCGGCCGCAACGACCCTGACGCCGTTCAGCACCCCGGCGCAGGACACCGACCCGGTTGGAATCGCCACCCAAGCCGCCGCGGTCGGCCAGGCGACCGGCACACCCGCCGCATCGATCCAATCAACGCTGTCACAGCTACTGAACGCGGTGCCCAACGCGCTGCAAGGACTCGCCTCGGGCGGCCCGGCGCAGTGGCTGCTGGACCTGCTGAACAGCGCCCCGGTCCAGGCCTTCGAAGGCCTGATGTTCGGCACCGCGGGCTATCAAAACCTCTTCAGCACCGGGGCCTTTCTCGCCTCGGGAGTCTCGTTCCTGGTGGCCCCGTTCGAAAACCCGTGGATCCAATCTGGATTGGTGTTGTCGGAGGCCGCGGCGCCGGCGGCCGCGGCCTCCGACGTTTCCGGGGTGCCCGTGGGCGCGGGATCGACCCTGGCGAGCTCGGTGAGCGGTGCCGGCGCATCGGCGGGCCGGGCGGCATCGGTGGGCGGACTTTCGGTGCCGCAGTCCTGGGGCAACGCGGCCCCCGAGATCCGGCTGGCCGCCAGCGGACTGCCGATGGCCGGGGCCGCCGCGGTGCCGCAGGTGGGGGCGGCGGCCTCGCTCGGCGGGGTGCCCGCGATCGGCCCGATCGGCAGCGTGGTCAACGCGCCACGGAACGGAGCGGGCGCCGCCGGCGGCCGCGCGCAGGCCCAAACCGGCGCGGAAAAGGCCCCGACCGCGCGTGCGCAGGCACACTGGCGCGGATTCGACCTGTTGACCCCCGACGGGCGGTCGCCGTTGAGCGAGCGTGAGGAACTCATCGCGCTCCGGAAGGGGGTCGCCGCCCTGACCCGGGAGCGCGATCTGCTCAAACGCTCGGCAACCCTGTTGATCCAGGAAGCCCTACAGCGCTAAGCCGAATCCGTTGCCGCCGTTGCCGTTAGCTCTGTCAGGCGGCCTCGCGCGAACCGAAATGAACAGTCGCGAACCCGCTGCTCAACGAGACGTAGCCGGCATCCACGAAGCCCGATTCCCGCATCGTCTCGGTCAACCCGTCCCGCGACAGCCAGGTGCGGATCGAATCGGAGGTGTAGTGGTGGGCGTCGCGATGCCAGGCCACGGCCCAGCCCAGCGCCGGCATCAGGACGAAGTACAGCGCGTCGTGCAGGAGCGTCAGCGTCTTCGAGTTCGGCTTGCTGAAATCGAGCACCATCAACCGGCCGCCCGGCCGCAGGACGCGCCGGAATTCGCGCAGCGCCCGGCCGCGGTCCGCGACGTTGCGCAGCCCGAAGCTGATCGTCACGACGTCGAACGACGCATCCGGGAAGCGCAGGTCCATGGCGTCGCCCTCGTGGAACTCGACGCCGCCGCGCTGTCGCCCCCGGGCGACCGCAAGCATCGCCGCACAGGAGTCGACGCCGACGACCCGGCCGTTCGGCCCGACCGCCGCCTGCTCCAGGAACGCGAGGTCGCCGGTTCCGGTCGCCACGTCCAGCACCCGTTCGCCCGGCCGCAGGGCGCAAAGCTCCATGGCCTGGCGCTTCCACAAGCGGTGCAGCCCGAGGGTCCACAGATCGGTCATCACGTTGTAGCGCGTCGCGAGCGCCGAAAACAGCTCCTTGACGTAGCTGCTCTTGGCCTCGTCGGACTCGTTCCATCGCCGGGTGATCATCGGATCCGCACACCCCTTCCGATCGAGGTCGGGTTGGTTCCAGCTCGACGGTCGGCGTTGCCGACGCCATGATGCCTGTCTAACATGTGTCTAATAGCCTTGACTACTGGTAGGGGCCAGCCACGATCCGAAGGCATCCGCCATGCTGCATTTACTGCCCAAATCTCACTCGCCATCCGATTCCGTGTCGCCCGACGCCAAGGCGCAGCACCACTGGCCCGGTGCCTCGGTTATCGCCGCGATCGGGCACATGCACATCGGGCTGCCCGAGCCGCGGACCTACCCGCTGCACGAGCCCCGATTTTTCGAGGACGAGCTGATGTCCCGCCTGATGGAGCACCTCTGAATCATTCTGCGCGGTAACCGTTTTCGACGGCCTCCGCCCGATTGTGCGCGGCAGCGGAGCACATCCGGCCTGAACTCCGGCAGCGGCAACATCGGCATCGGCAACTCCGGCACCGGCAACATCGGTTTCTTCAACTCCGGCAACGGCAACATCGGCATCCTCAACGCGGCCATCAACACGCCGGGCGGCCAGGGCAACTTCGGCATCGGGAACTCCCGGCCTGGGGAACATCGGGTTCGGGAACTCCGGCACGGCCAACTTCGGCTTCGGCAATTCCGGCGTGCTGGACACCGGGTTCTTCAACTCGGGGCAGTTGGACACCGGCTTCGGGAATGCGGGCGGCACGCTGGATACCGGCGGCAACACGGGCTTCCGGAATTCGGGCAACACGAATACGGGCTGGGGGAATTCAGGCAACGTCAACACGGGCATCTGGAATTCGGGCAACGTGAACACGGGCCTGGGGCTGACCGGTGACAGCGGCCTGACCACCTCGGGCCTCGGCAACACCGGCTTCGACGTTTCGGGCTTTGGAAACACCGCCAGCGGGGGCACCACAGCCGACGGCTTTATGTCGGGATTTGGAAACAACGCCTACGGCAGCACGGTGAACGGTCTAGTCTCGGGCTTCTTCAACACCGGGGTCCCGAGCGCCTCGAATCCCGGCATATCCGGTCAGGTCTCGGGCTTACTCAACGCCGGCAATCTCATATCGGGCTTGTTCGGCCTGAGCAACTTCTTCAAGTAACTCTTGGCGACACCGTCCTCAGACCAACGCCGTCGCGTCAAACACCAAGCTGGTGTCGGCGGTCGCCAAGTTCTCGAAGTGGTTGGGCGGCGCGAAGGCCACGAGGCTTCCCTGGCATCTTCTACCCGCGTCTGTGGCCGTTGGTCGCCGAGGAAACCTGAACGGCGGGCCGCGGCGTCGTCCGCCTGACTCGCGGAGTTCACACGGCGGAAACCCGTGGTCGCCGTCTGACTGCGTAGCCTGCCTCCATCCTCGAACACATTGATCCCTTCATCGGCACCGCCGCGACGCAGCTACCGTCGCCGCGGGACCTCGCTGCGACCTGGTGGTGGCCGAAGCCGCAGGTGGGCAACACCCACCCCGGAGCGGTCTCCCCCTTCGGCATGGTGTCCGCCTGCGCGTACTCCGGTGCCTACCCGACCGGTTACGGCCGGTACCCCAAGATCACCGAGGGACTGCCGCCGGAGATCTTCGCGGAGACCCAGGCGTCGGGGTTCACGCACTTCCAGCAGTCCGGCACCGGGGCGATCCGCAAGTACTACAACTACGCCCGCGTGACGCCGATGCTGGACCCGCTGGACAACCTCGGGACGGCGTGGGCGCTCCACGCCGAGACGTCGTCGCCGGGGTACTACGCGGCGACCCTCGACAACGGCATCCGGTGCGAGATCACCGTGGGGGACAAGGTGGCGGTTCACCGCTACGCGTTTCCCGAGCACCGCAACGCCCGCGTCGTGCTCGACCTGTCGTGCGGCGGCCTGGTGATCGAGCACGGTCGGACGGTGCCGCTGCGCGCGCAGGTCGAGAACCTCGGCCGCGGCAAGGCGCAGGGCACCGTGGTCATGGAGGGGGTGCCGCTCTCGGTCGCCGTCGAGGTCGAGGCCCCCGGTTGGCGCCAGATGCTCTGGCACGACAAGCGACTGATCGACGGGGGCACCCGGCTCGACTTCGACTACATCCGCCCGACCACCCTGCGGCCGTTCGGGCTGTTGTTCATGGGGCCGGCCCAGGCGGGGACCGTGATCGAGGTCCGGATCGGGTTCTCCCTGCGCGGCACCGAGCAGGCAACCGACAACCTGCGCACCGAGTGCGATAGCGGCAAGCACACCTTCGACGTCGTCCGCGCCCGGACCCGGAAGAAGTGGAAGGAACACCTCGACCTGATCCAGGTCGAAGGCGGCTCCGAGGCGCGCCGTCAGGTCTTCGGGACCGCGCTCTACCACTCCCTGATCAAGCCCTGTTTCGGTGACGACGAGTCCCCGTTCTGGCCCAACAGCGGGCCGTTCGCGTTCGACGTCTGCACCATGTGGGACATCTACAAGACCCAGATCCCACTGCTCATGGCGATCGTGCCGGAACGGGCCGCGGACCTCCTGGAGTCGTTGATCCGGGTCTGCGAGGAAGAGGGCAACTTCCCCGTCGGCTACCGGATGGCCCGCGGGGCGGACCGGTTCTTCCGGCAGGCGAGTGCGTTGGCCCACACCGCCCTTGCCGACGCGCAGGAACTGAACCTGCGGGAGATCGACTGGAGTTGGGCCCTGGTCCACATGGTCGACGACCTACGGCGGATGTACGGCGAGGACTTCATCGAGAAGGGCATCGTCCACCCCATCACCCACACCCTCGACCTCGCCTACGCCTACTACTGCACCGCCAAGGTCGCCCGCGCGGTCGGGGACACCCGGCTCGCCGCGGAGTCCGAGGAGCGCAGCGCGGGTTGGGTGAACGCGTTCGACGCCTCGAACGGCCTGTTGAAGGACTCGGAGTACTACGAGGGCGGTAAGTGGAACTACTCGTTCCGGTTGATGCACGACATGGCCGGCCGGATCGCTCTCGCCGGCGGGGACGAGGCCTTCGTCGGCATGCTCGACGCATTCTTCGGCTACTGCGCCGAACCGGTGACCCAGCCGGGCATCGAACCGAAGCCCGCCGAGATGGAGATCGGCTACGCGCTCAACCGGTTCGAGGGATTGAACAACGAACCGGACATGGAGGCCCCGTGGGCTTACCACTATGCCGGCCGACCCGACCGGACGGCCGAGGTGGTGCACGCGGCGCTGACGTGGCAGTTCGGCACTGGCCCCGGTGGCCTGCCCGGTAACGACGACAGCGGCGGCCTGTCCGCCTGGTACGTGTGGGCGTCGCTGGGGCTCTTCCCGGTGGCCGGCCAAGGTCTCTTCTTGGTGAACACTCCGGCTTTCGAGCGTTCCCGCTTACTGATCCGGGGCAAAGAGTTGACCATCACTACCAGCGGATTCGTCGAACAGCCGATCGGGTCCGACGGCATCGACTCGACTCCGTCGGTGCAGTACGTGCAAGCCGCAACGTTCAACGGCACACCGCTTCAGGGAACCCACATCTCTGCCGGGGAGTTGCACGCAGCAGGAACGCTGCACATCGAGCTGGGTCCGGAACCCAGTTCGTGGGGCCGGTCGGAGAGACCGCCGTCGGCCCGAGGCCCTGTCCCGACGACCCAGGGTGCACCATGAACCGTCCTCTTCGTCGTCTCGTCATCGTCGTCCGAGCCGACCCGGTCATCTGCGGCCACAGCGGCGAGGCCCGTAACCTCGCCGAGGTCGCGCTGAAGCGCGGGTTCGACGACGTTCGACTGTTGACGTGGCCGATTCCCGTATTGGAAGGTGCGGGACTCCCGCTGAAACCCTTGGATCGCCTGCAGGACTACAGTCCCGGCATCACCGTCGAGCGGCCCGAACCGGTCGGTGACTACCGCGTCCCGGACGGTCGCTACATGGCCGGCCTCACCGGGCGCCTGGTGGAACTGCTCACCGACGGTGTTCCGACGACCTGCCTGTCGATGTACCTGATGCCGCACACCATGGTGGTCGCGGACGCGGTGACCGCCGCCGCCGCAGCAGGTCTCGACACGGATGTCACCACAATCGCGAAGGCGGTCGGGTCGGATGTCACGAATGTGATTCGTAACTGCCTGCTCGACGGGGGGGTCGGTGCCGCGATCGCGTTGATGGCCCGCTACTTCGGCAGCGACCGGGTCGTCGCCGTGTCGGAATACACGAAGGACGAGATCGTCGCCGCGGCAACCGAACTCGACGAACGCGCCGGGACCCGGTTCGCGCAGGAATGCCGCGATCGGATCGAGATCAGCTACCCGGCGATCAACACCGGGGCGTTCCTCGACCTCGACGAGGAGGCGGTCGAGGCGGCCCTGGCCAGTCGAGGGCTCGAGCGCAACGGCTACGTCCTGTTCCTGTCCCGGGTCGCCCGGGCCAAGGGCGTGGACGACCTGATCCACGCCTACCGCGATTCCGCTGCGGCGCAGAAAGTCAAGCTCGTCGTCGCCGGCACCGGACCGCAACTGCAGGAGTACAAGGACCTGGCGGCGGGGGACGACCGCATCGTCTTCCTGAGTGACGTGGACGACGACGAGAAGCCGCTGCTGATGCGCGGCTGCGCGGCCTACGCCCTGCCGACGCGGCCGGAACCGGAGTTCGTCGAGACCTTCGGGATCGCCCTGACCGAGAAGATGCTCGCGGGCGGTGGCCCCGTCATCACCTGCCTGACCGGTGGGACCGGGGAAGCGGTGGGCGACACCGCGTTCATCGTGCCGCACAGCGACCGGGCGGCGCTCGCGGAAACCATCGACCGGGCGATCTCGTTGCCGGAGTCCGAGCGACACGCGATGGAGATGAGAGCGCGGCAGCACGCTCTGACCTTCGATCGGTTCCGGGTCTTCGACGACATGTTCGGGACGAGCGAGTCGCCGGGGTACGTCGGGCCGGCCGAGTTGGCGGCCACCGGCACCTGAACGGGCCCCTCCGCCGTCGAGCGGTACCACGGCCGCCCCGGCGTGCCCCAGGATCAGGCGTGGATCGAGTCGTTCTCCGGGCATTTTCGTTCACGAAAGCCACAAATCAGCCTCCGCGTGGCCTCGTCGGTGATCTGGCTTCAGTGACTCTCAGAACTAGTTGGAAGAATTGCTTAGGCCCGCGGTCACCATTGCGGCCCCACCCATGCCCCAGCGTGCGGGCGATGCCGCCACGGTCCCACGGAATCCCGTCAGGAGAGATGACCTCGCCCGCCGGAACGGCGCGCATGGCGCGATTCCACGACCGCACCTCGGGGGCGAGATCCAGCAAAGGGTCTGACACGTCAATCGTGTGACATATAGCGTTGTGCTAGTCGAACATCACTCGAACATCGCCCTTAGAGCGGATAGTGTCAGACTAACGCTGTGGCATCAAATACCCAGCTAGTGTCCGCATTCGCAAGATTCTCGAAGTGGTTGGGCGGCGCGAAGGCCACGAGGCTGTTCATGTCCCAATAGTCTTTCCACACGGTGATCTTGCCGTTCTCGACCTTGTGGACGGTGACGAACCTGAGCACGCCCCGCTCGCCCGACGCGAAAGTCCAAGTCTCCGAATGCTCGTAGATGACGTCGGAGCCGTTGGACACCAGCACGCCGTCGTGGTTCTCGTAGGCCGCCAGCGGCTCGAGCCCGATCTTGAGCCGTTTCACGATGTCTTCGGGGCCGCGCGCGGCCAGGGCGGGGACGGGCATGTCGACGTAGAGGCAGTCGTCGCTCAGGAACGTCTTCACCGCATCCCAGTCACGTCGCGAGAGCGCCTTCCACATGCCGACGACGACATCCTCGACCGCGACTTCGGAAACCTGTGTCATAGCGGCAAATAAACCGGGTTACCCCACACGTGTCAACCATCGCCTCTTCGGCACATACTCGCCAGCGTGACCACGCTGCGGCGCTATCTCGCCGAGGAGATCGCGACCCGACCACGTCGATGGCCTGCTGACGCGCCGCGAAACCCTGCGGCGGGGCAAGGCGCTCGCTCGCGGGTTCCGGGGGACCAGCGAGGATTGCCACGACTGGGTGACACCCACGGCTACCGATACGGCGATCGGATGGGCTTGGCAATTCGGGATTTTCGCGGCCGGCACGTTGCCCGCGGTGATCATCGTCGCGTCGGGCGCTCCGCCGGCGAAGCGGTTCCGCGGGCCAGGACCCTTAAGCGTCGACCAACCGCGCATAAATGCAGTCGCTGCGTGCGGCTTTGCCGCATACTTGGCGACGTGACATCGCATCGCGATACCCCCGAGGAGACGGGGGCGCATCCGGTCGACGGCGTGCTGACCCGGCGCGACGCCATCCGACGGCTGGCACTTGTCGCCGTCACGGCGGCCCCCAGCACCCTCGTCGCGGCCTGTTCCGGCAACAGAAGCTGGCCCGGGCGGCGGCGTCGGCGTCGCCGTTAGGCGTCGACGGGAGCCATCGCCCGTGCCGGCCCCAGCACCACCGGCAGCGTCGACCAACCGCGCAACACCCGCGTGTCTCGCCGGCTCCCGGTGCCGGCCGCCCGCACTTCCGGAAAACGGTCGAAGAACGTCCGCAGCCCGACTTCCCCCTCGGCACGCGCGAGGGCGGCCCCCAGGCAGAAGTGGCGCCCGCCGGAGAACGCGAGATGCCTTCCCGCGTTTGGCCTTTCGATGTCGAAGCGATTGGGATCCGGGAATACCGACGGATCCCGGTTGGCGGCGGCCAGATATATCACCACCAAGTCGTCCCGTTTGATCCGCATGCCGGCCACTTCGACGTCCCGCAGCGCCACCCGCGCGGTGAGCTGCACCGGCGAGTCGAGCCGCAAAATCTCCTCGACGGCGCCTGCCCACAACTCGGGACGGCGACGCAACGTCTCCAGATGCTCGGGCGTGTCCAGCAGCATCCGGATCCCGTTGCCCAGCAGGTTCACCGTGGTCTCGAAGCCCGCGGCCAACACCAGGCCGGCGATCGCCTGCAGCTCGTTCGCGTCGAGATGTGTTTCGGCGGAGCCACTTTCAGCGGTTTGGATCAGCTGGCTCATCAGATTGTCGCTCGGGGCGCGCCGCAATTCGCGCAGGTGGTCGGAGAGCCAGGCGTTGAACCCGACGATCCCTTGCTGCACCGTGCGGTATTGCCACCAGGGCAGGCCGATGTCCAGGCTCGGCGCGCCGAGCTCCCCGAACTCCAGGACGCGGGGCCGGTCCCGCTCGGGGACTCCCAAGATGTCGCTGATGATCGCGACCGGAAGCTGCGAGCAGTAGCTCCCGACGATATCCACCACGCCGGACTGGCCGGTCAGCTGATCCAGCAGCTCGGTCGCGGTGTGCTGGACGCCGTCGCGCAAGGCGGCGACCGCCCTGGGCGTGAACACGGCCGACACCGTCTTGCGGTAGCGGGTGTGGTCCGGTGGCTCGACGGCCAGCAGCGACGGCGCGCGCAGCGGATGCATGAGATCGTCGTTGGTGCGGCGCTCCAGCCAACGCAGCGGGGCCGGCAGGTTCGAGCCCATGTTCACCACGCGGAAGTCGTCGGACCGCAGCAGCTCGTGGGCCAGGGCGTGGTCGGTGGTCAGGTAGTTGACGCGGCCCTTCACCAGCGGTCCCTGGGCGCGCAGTTGCTCGTAGAACGGGACCGGATCTTTGGCCACCGTCGGGTCGGCGATCAACCTGGCCTGCAGGTCGCCCCGGCGCATGCCGATCGCCGCGACGCTCCGAATAAACCCGTGCATCACGAGCCAGTGCAATCTCTCCTTCACGGGGCCTCCATCAGCTCGGGTGGTCTGAACCCAGCGTAGGCCGAATTCGCCTGAGCGCTCAGCACTCGGCGGTGATCTTGAAGTCGGTGGTCACCGTCTTATTGGGATTGCTGCTACTGATGCCATATGCGCTGCCGGTAATGGTGTAGGCGTTGTTGGTCAGCTCGACACGCGCGTCTCCGACCCCGCCTTGCCAGAAGCTGCCGGTGAAGCCGGCGAAGTTGCGGATCTTCACCCACTGCGGGATGGCCCGGTAGCCGCTGAGCATCACCACCGCCTCGACGTGTGCATCGTGATCGCCGATGTCGAGGGTCCGGTAAGACTGGTTCTGGCTGCACGCGGCGGGACGCGTCGTCTGGGTGGCGCCGCCGATGGTCACCCGGGCGGCTTTCCGGGGCACCGTCTGCGCGTGACCACACCCCACGACGCCGGCCCCGGCGATCAGGACGAAAACGGCTGCGATCCAACGGTTTCGCACCAGGGCACCTTCCCTTATTGCTGCTTCGGCATCAGCGCGGGCAGGGCCTTGACGATGCGGCCCCGCACCAACTCCGGGCTCAGACCCTTGAGCAGATCGATCACGCGAATACTCTTGGGCACGTACCAGTGCAGCCGCTTCGGATTGTGGTAGGCCTGCCATGCGGCCTCCGCGACGCTGCTGGCTGGCATCAGCCGCATCATGCCCTTCTTCGGCGCGCTCGCGCGGAGCTCCTCGCCGGACATCGCCGCCCCGCCGTCGTCCGAGTGGTTGGTTGTCGTGGTGAGGATGGCGGTGTCGATCAGACCCGGCAACACGTCCGCGACGCGCACACCGTGGCGTTGCCATTCCACGCTCAGCGCCTCGGTCAACCCCTTGACCGCGTGCTTGGTCGACGAATACACCGCGATGCGCGGCATCCCGTAGGTGCCCGCCGAGGACGACGTCGAGAACATCAGGCTGCCGTGGGTCTTCTTCAGGTAGGGCAGCGCGACGTAGGCGCCGGTCAGCACCGCCTTGTAGTTCACCTCCACGACGCGCATCGCGGCTTCGTAGGGCACGTCCTCGAACCAGCCCGATTCGCCGATGCCGGCGTTGTTCCACATCATGTCGAGCCCGCCGTCGGCGTTGCCGGCGCAGAAATCGGCCAGCGCGCCCTCCAGCGCGGCCTTGTCGGTCACGTCGACGGCGCGCGTCCACAGCCGGTCGTCACCCAGCTCTGCGCGCAGCGTCGTCAGCCCGTCCTCGTTGCGGTCGACCGCGCCGACGCGCCAACCGTTGGCGTGGAACAGCTTGGCTCCCTCGCGGCCCATGCCACTGCCCGCGCCGGTGATGAAGACCGATTTCACGTCGCGTCAGCCCGCCTCGACCACGTCTTTGATCCGGTTGAGGGTCTTGGTCATATCGCGGACGTTGCGTCGCCTGCGCAGGAATCCGCCCAACAACCAATAGACGCCGAGCCACGGCGCGGGATTCAGCCGAAACGACTCGGTCACATCGGTGCCGCCGCCGCTGGGCGCCAACCGGTAGTGCCAGTTGTTCACCGCCCGGTCGCCGAGCATCACCGCGAACCCGAATTCGCGGCCGGGTTCGCACGCGGTGACCTTGCACGTCGTCCAGTAGACGGGTCCCATCTCGTTTCGCCGTACGTGGCCGCGAAACTTGGCGCCGAGCGCGGGGCCGGTCGCGTCGCCCAGCCACTCCGCCTCGAACACCTCCGGGGAGAACCGTCCCGTGTTGCGAACGTCCGCAATGAGATCCCAGATCTTGTCCGCGGGCGCCGCCATGTGAACCGTCGCCGAACCTTCCATGGGCTGATCCAAACACAGCTTCGCCCCGGCTCATAGGGCGCGATATTTGTCAGTGCGGGATGGCGGCCTGGATGAGCCCGTTGATGATCTGTTTGATGCCCTGGGCGGGGTGCGTGTACATCGCGATCGGGAGGCCGGACGCCGAGCCGCACTTCGGCCACGGGTCGAGTCCGTCTTGCGCGAAAACCCGGTTGGCGACGGCGATCTGGTCTTCCCTGGACGCGGCCGCCGGATTGCCGACGCCACCGTAGGCGGCCCAGGTGCCCGGCTTGAATTGCAGCCCACCGTATTCGCCGTTTCCGGTGTTGGCGTGCCAGTTGCCGCCGGACTCGCATTGCGCGACCGCGTCCCAGTTGGGGGCGCCGGGAGCGGCGCCTGCGACGCCGGAGGAACTCAGCGATGCTGCAACGAACCCGCCGATCATGACGGACGTGACGAGAGGCTTGCAGAGTTTTCTCATGCCAGACATTTCGACGGGCGTGTCCGAAGCGTTACCGATTCGAAAAGGTCGCGAGATAAGCCGCCTAGCAGGGAACTTGGGCCACTGACCAGCGAAATCAGAGCTTTAGAGAATCGTGAGAAATGGATAAATTAGCCCTGGCAATACGACTGGGTCGCACGCGAAAGGGCTTGTTGGTAAAGGCCGTCGAGTTTGCGGGCGCGTACGACGTCGCTCCTGGCGGCGTCCAGGTCGGTGGCGCAGCCTGGCGAGTGCAACAGGTCCCAGCCGGCCACGATCTGGGCCAGCATCGTGTGGTTGAGGCCATCGATCGTCGACCGCGACTCCGACAGGTCCGGCGCCGCGGTTGGTGCATCCGCCGGGTTCAGCTTCCAGTCGGCGAACCGGCTGTATTCGATTGCCTCGGTGGCGCTTATCTGATCGCCGAAGACCCGGGTGACGTAATCGGGGTCGACCCGCGCGGCGCTCGCCTCGGCGCCCAGTTCGGCGAGCTGCTGCTGGACCCGGCCCGGGTCCTCGATGGCGCCGCGCGTGTGCCATTTGAAGGCGGCCACCGGCTCGGCGACCTGCAGCCGCTGCGCGGCCGCGTCGACCAAGCCGATCAGCGGGCTGTCGGTGTCGCCGCGCGCCGGCGTGGGCGGTGCCGCACACACCAGGGCCCCAAGCAACCCGGCCAACGCGAGGCGCCCCACCGGGCGGCAGAACCGCCCGCAATTGCCGGTCATGACCATCATTCTGGCCCGACTCCGACGTTCCGCCGAGTTAGCCTGGGCACTGATGCCGCAGGTGTCTTCCGGAGATTGGTTGCGCTCGACGCAGGTTCGCGCGCTGATCGCCGCCGCGCTGACGGCCTCGCTGGTCCTCGGCGGAACCATCCTGTTGGTGGACAGGCTGCATACCACGACCTCCGACGTCCTCGACCATCCCGCCAACCCGGTCAGCGACGCTCAGTCCGAGGCCCAGGCGGTCGACTCGGCCCGACAAATCGTGACCCTGACCGGGCTGCGGACGGCGTCGGCAGGCTACACGTTCATGTCGTGCAAAAATCGCGAAGATCCGCCGTACCAGGGCGCGATCTACCTGACCTTCGCGCTGCCCACCGATGCGCGGCCGGAAGCCTACTTCCCGACCCTCGCCGCGACGCTCGCCGGCCACGGCTGGACCGAGGGCCTGCCGCCCAACGATCACCTGTTCGCCAGGTCCCTCACCAAGGACGCCGTCACGGCGATCGTGTACCGGGAGACCGACGCGCCGAACGTGGGCGTCCTGCGCGTCTACGGCCAGTGCCGGAACATGAACAACCACCGCACCGACGCGACCGCGTGGACCGACGTCACCGACCGGTTGAAGGCCCCCTAACGCGCTACTGCGCCTGACCTCGTCGTCAAGCGCAGTAGCGGAACCTCCGGCAGATCAGGTGTTATCCACCGCCGCCGGGGGTAGCTCCCAGGCTGCTCTGCAGGTCGCCCTTCATGGCGTTGAGCTGCGCTCCCCAGTACTCCCAGCTGTGGGTTCCGTAGGCGGGGAAGTTGAACACGGCGTTGTGGCCGCCCGCGGCGTTGTAGGCGTCCTGGAACTTCTTGTTGACGCCGATCATGAAGTTGCTCTCCAGGAACGTGGCCGGCAAGTTGGCACCGCCCAGTTCGTTCGGGGTCCCGTTGCCGCAGTACACCCAGAGCCGGGTGTTGTGTTCGACGAGCAGGTTGACGTTGACCAAGGGGTCGTTACGTTGCCACGCGGGGTCGTTGTCCGGTCCCCACATGTCTTCCTTCTTGTAGCCGCCGGCATCGCCCATCGCCAGGCCTATCCAGCCCTGCCCGGTGGACGGGCTGAGGTAGCCGGACAGCGAGCCGGCGTAGACGAACTGGCCGGGGTGGTAGTTCGCCAGGTTCATCGCCGACGCGCCCGCCATCGAGATCCCGATCGCGGCGCTGCCGTTCGGCTTGACGCTCCGCTGCGACGACAGGTAGCCGGGCAGCTCGCTAGTCAGGAACGTCTCCCACTTGTAGGTCGAGCAGCCGGCCTTCCCACACGCCGGGCGGTACCAGTCGGTGTAGAAGCTGGACTGCCCACCGACCGGCATGACGACCGACAGGCCCGACTTGTAGTACCACTCGAACGCGGGCGTGTTGATGTCCCAGCCGTTGTAGTCGTCCTGGGCACGCAGGCCGTCCAGCAGGTAAACAGCCGGCGAGCCGCTTCCACCGCTTTGGAATTGGACCTTGATGTCGCGGCCCATCGAAGCGGACGGAACTTGCAGGTACTCGACCGGCAACCCGGGGCGCGAGAACGCCCCCGCGGTCGGCCCGCCCCCCGCAAGACCGATCAGGCCCGGCATGGTGACAGCCGCCGCCGTACCGACCAAAAGCCGGCGCCCCCAGGCCCGGATCTTCTCGCTCACGTCTGTCATACCTGCCCCTTGTCCGTCCGTGTGATCGCGGTCTCAGGCAGGAATTTACCGGGTCATTGATCAAAATGTCGATCGGGACGCGTTGGTGTCTCAGTTTCATATCGGTTTCGGCCCGAATTTCGCATTGTGGATTAAGTCGATGGCGACGGCGCGAGTGCGACCGCGGCGGGCCCCAGGCAGGCGACCTTTCCGCCGGAAAGCCCGAGGCAGCAGGCCGTATCGCGCGCGGGAGGCCGGGGGAGCCCGCCGCATCCGACTTAAGAGGACGACCACTTCCGATCGAATGGCGCGGCCGATTTCCATCGCGCGGCGCGCGACATAGTCCGGTCCCGCCGGGAGTGTCGGAGTTGGTCGCCCACGCGTTCGATTGGCGCCGGCGAGCGCGGCAATTTTTCGCGGCCGTAAAAGCCCGGCCGGTTGAAATCGGGTAGCGCCTCACCAGCCGTTTTGCGTCGACCGTCCGGCAGCGATTCTCGGATTCAACCCGTTCGCCTGCGCGTATGGGGGAGATTTGGAACCGGGGGAGCCGAACTCGCGCGGACCGCGT
Organism: Mycobacterium sp. NGS54; assembly: GCF_059812465.1. Taxonomy (NCBI): domain Bacteria; kingdom Bacillati; phylum Actinomycetota; class Actinomycetes; order Mycobacteriales; family Mycobacteriaceae; genus Mycobacterium; species Mycobacterium sp. NGS54. Next base: position 114,396 of record NZ_JCALCS010000008.1, read on the forward strand.
AGGCTCTCACGGAGCAAGCCGATGGAGACCACACAATCCCGGTCCGTTCCGGCCCTCATAGAACTGCCGCGCCAGCCTTTTTGGTGCGTGAGTGCGGCTGAGGGCGTAGGAGGTCCGGGACCGATTGAGGTGCAGACTTGGACACGGTACTAGGGCTATCGCTGACGCCGACCACGGTCGGGTGGGTCCTGGCTGAAGGGCACGGCGCAGACGGCACGATCCTGGACCACCGCGAGCTGAGCCTGCGCGCAGGGCGCGGCGCGCGCGCCCTGAACACCGCGGAGCAAGTGGCGGACGAGGTGTTGCGGGTGGATGCGATGGCGTCCGCCGGCGAGCGCCGGGTGCGCGTGATCGGGCTGACCTGGAACGACGACGCGTCCGCGCAGGCGGCGCTGCTGTTGGAGGCCTTGACCGACGCCGGCTTCGACAACGTGGTGCCCGTCCGGTTGCTGGAGGCGGTCGAGACCCTGGCACTCGCGATCGCACCGGTCATCGGATATGAGCAGACGGCCGTCTGCATCCTCGACCACGAGTGGGCCACGGTCGTCATGGTCGACACCCATGACGGCCAGACCCAAACGGCCGTCAAGCACGTGCGCGGCGGCTTCGACGGGCTGACGTCCTGGCTGAGCGGGATGTTCGAACGACGGACGGGCTGGCGGCCCGGCGGGGTGGTTGTCGTCGGCGCGGGCAACGACGTTGATGGATTCTCGTGGCAGCTCGAAAAGACCTTGCCCGTACCGGTTTTCGCGCAGACGATGGCCCAGGTGACGATCGCGCGCGGCGCGGCGCTGGCCGCGGCGCGCAGCACCGAATTCACCGACGACCAACTCGTGTCGCATTTGGGTGAGCCCGCCGCCGCGCCCGAGGCGCGCCCCCGCAAGCTGTCTTACGCCGGCGCCGTGACCGCGTTGGCCGCGGGCGCGATCACCTTCGTCTCGTCGCTCTCACTCGCCCTGGGCATTCAACTGGCCCCGGCCAGCGAGTCCGCTCCGGGCAAACGGGTCGTGCACGCGCCGCCGCCGCAGATCGCCGAGGCCGTCGCGCCCGCTCCCGCACCGCCGCCGGAAGCGGTGCCGCCCGCGGCGCCGTCGAAAGCGCCCGCGGGGGTACCGGCCCCGGAGCCGGGGTCCGGAGGGGAGCAGCAAGCCGCCGCCGAACAACAGCCGGACTCGAACGACCGTCAGCCGTACTTGACGCGGGTGCTCGAGCACATCCCCGGGGACACGGGTGAACCCGCGCCGCCCCACGCGCCGACGCCCTAGCGCAGGAGCTCAGCCGTCCTTGGCGTGAGCGGCGCTGAACGACACCGTCACCTCGTCGCCGACCCGCAGCGAGCCCATCAGCAGTGAGTATGGCTTGACGCCGAAATCGGTTTGGCGAACCCGCGATTCGGCGGTCATTTGCCACCGGTCGCCGAGATCATCTGTGCGCAAATCGATTACGTGCTTTCTGGACTGCCCGTTGATGTGTAGTTTTCCGGCGAGACGGTACCCGTCGCGGGTCTTATCGATCGTGTCCGCCATGAATCGGATCTCGGGATAGCGGTTGGCGCCCAACGACTTCAGCGCGTTCGATTTCACCAGGGCCTTTTCCGGCCCGGACAACGCCTTGACACCGCCCTCGCCGCGCAGCACCTCGAACGACTCGACGTCGACGGTCAGCTCCGCGGTGACGGGCTCAGCGGCGGCCCAGGCCACCGTGGCCTCCCAGCGCGTCATCGCGATGGTGAGCCGATGGCCCATCCGCGCCGCCCGGCCCGCGACGCCGGTGCGGATCAGCAACTCACCGTCGGAGGCGGTCAGGGTCCACAGGTTGGTCACAGCGCGGCCGTCGTCACATCGTCAACACGGTGCGGTAGTGCGCTCGCCCCTGCTCCAACGCCGCAAAGCCCTCGGCCGCCTGCGCCAGCGGCAGCTCCTCGATCCACGCCCGCACACCGGACAGGACCGCGAAATGCATGGTGTCCTCGACGTCTTTGGCCGTGCCGGAGGGATGGCCGACGATGCTGACCCCCGGGCCGATGAGCTGGATGGGACTGATCGGCAACGGTTCGGGCGTCACGCCGATGGTGACGAGCTCGCCTTGCGGCGATATCCCGCCGACGGTCGCGGCCATCGCCGGCGAGTTGCCCGCGGTCGCGAGCACCACCGCCGCGCCGCCCAGGGCCTTCAGCGCTTCCGCCGGATCGGCGGCGGTGGAGTCAATGTAGTGGTGGGCGCCCAACTTCCGGGCGTCCTCCTCCTTGCCGCTACCACGGTTGATCGCGATGGTCTCGAAACCCATCGCCCGCGCGAACTGTACCCCGAGGTGGCCGAGCCCGCCCACCCCGAGGACGGCGACGCGGTCGCCCGGCACCGCCTTCGTATGCCGCAAGGCGTTGTAGGTGGTGACGCCGGCGCAGCCCATCGGCGCGGCCTCGGCGTCGGACAGCCCCACCGGTATCCGGGCGAGCGCGCTGCCCGGGACGGTCACCGACTCCGCGTACCCGCCCGGATATTGGTAGCTCGGGACCTTCCCGTTCTCGCAGTGAATGAAGTGCCCTTTTCGGCACTGATCGCAGTGGTAGCAGCACCCGCCGAACCAGCCGACCGCGACGCGATCGCCGACCGCGAAACCCTCGACGCCGGCACCGAGTTCGGCGATCGTCCCGGCGATTTCGTGCCCGGGGGTCAACGGCCACGTCATGCCCGGGAAGCCACCCGCGACAAAGTGTGCGTCCGTGCCGCAGATCCCACAGGCGGTGACCGTCAGCCGCGCCTCGTCCCGGCCCGGCGGCTTCGTTTCGACATCGACCAGTTCCAACGGTGCCCCGGCCGACCTTACGTGAACAGCTCGATGGGTAGCCATGAGCTTGAGGCTAGTGCGCGGCAGGTGCTTTCGCGCCGTCGGTGTGGTAGTCGACCTGCCAGTGCTTGATGCCGTTGAGCCAGCCCGAGCGCAGCCGCTCGGGCTTACCGATCGATTCCAGGTTCGGGATGCCGTCGGCGATCGCGTTGAACATCAGATCGATCGTCATCCGGGCGAGGTTGGCCCCGATGCAGTAATGCGCGCCGGTTCCACCGAATCCCACGTGCGGGTTGGGGTCGCGCAGGATGTTGAAGGTGAACGGGTCGTCGAACACCTCCTCGTCGAAATTGGCCGAGCGGTAGACCATTACCACCCGCTGGCCCTTCTTGATCTGCACGCCGGACAGCTCGTAGTCCTCCAGCGCGGTGCGCTGAAACGACGTGACCGGGGTGGCCCACCGCACGATCTCGTCGGCCGCGGTGCCGGGGCGTTCCTTTTTGAACAGCTCCCACTGGTCGGGGAAATCGGTGAACGCCATCATGCCCTGGGTGATGGAGTTACGGGTGGTCTCGTTGCCGGCCACGGCCAGCAGGATGACGAAAAAGCCGAACTCGTCGTCGGAGAGCTTGTGGCCGTCGATGTCGGCCTGCACCAGCTTGGTGACCAGGTCGTCGCCCGGGTTCTTCGCCCGGTCGGCGGCCATCTGCATGCCGTACGTGATGAGTTCGACGGACGCGGTGATGGCATCGTTGTTGGCGAATTCGGGGTCCTGGTCGCCGACCATCTCATTCGACCAGTGGAAGAGCTTCTTGCGCTCGTCCTGGGGAACGCCCATCAACCCCGCGATGGCCTGCAACGGCAGCTCGCACGAGACCTGCTCGACGAAGTCACCGCGACCCTCCGCCGCCGCTTCCTGGACGATGTGCCGCGCGCGCTCGGCGAGGTCGCCGCGCAGGCGCTCGATGGAACGGGGAGTGAAAGCCCGGGAGATGATCTTGCGCAGCCGGGTGTGTTGCGGCGCGTCCATGTTGAGCAGCACGAACTTGCCCCGTTCGACCTGCTCGCCGACCGTGCCGTCCTTGTACCGCGGCAGCGCCGTCTTCTGCAGGCTGGAGAAGACGTCGCTGCGCAACGAAACCTCTTTGACGTCCTTGTGCTTGGACACCACCCAGAAGCCGCCGTCGTCGAACCCGCCCGCCCCGATCGGCTGCTCGTTCCACCAGATCGGCGCGGTCCGGCGCAACTCAGCCAGCTCTTCCACCGGGAGCCGCTCGGCGTGGATGTCCGGGTCGGTGAAATCGAATCCGGGCGGCAGATTCGGCTCGGTGGTCGTCTTCGATGCTGACAAGGTCCGCTCCTTCATACGAAGTCGTCTAGTCGTCTTCTTTGTGCCAAATAAACCACTGCTACACCGTGGTTGGGAAGGATTGCGGCAAGATCGCCGGGCCGAATTGCAACGTGTTCATGTGGCGATGAGTTTCGCGGGGGGCGCCGGTCTGTATCGGTACGACAGACCCGCCGACCGGAAGGAAGCACATGCGCATCGTTGCCAGCCACTTCATGAGCCTGGACGGGGTTGTCCAAGCCCCGGGCGGCCAGGGCGAGGACAGCGACGGGGGATTCGCACACGGCGGTTGGTCGATGCCGTACTTCGAACCCGAGACCATGGGACCGGCCGTCTCCGAGCTGCTGGCCGAGACCGACGCGCTGTTGTTCGGCCGTCGCACCTGGCAATCGATGGCGGCCGCCTGGCCCGCCCGCGCCGGTGACGAGTTCGCGGACCGGATGAACGAGATCCCCAAATATGTGGCGTCGCGGACGCTCAGCCAAGACGATCTCGACTGGCCGGGCTCTATCCTGCCGCCCTCCGACGACGTCATCGGCGCGATCCGCGAACTGCGCGCCCGCGACGGCCGGTCGCTGCAGGTGATGGGCAGCGCGTCGCTGGTCTCGCAGCTGATCGAGCACGACCTGGTCGACGAATACCGGCTGATGCTCGAGCCGATCGTGCTCGGCGGCGGCAAGCGGGTGTTCCCCGACGACGGACGGGTCCGCGCGCTGGAGCTGGTGTCCGCGACGCCAACGGGCACCGGCGTGCTGATCTGCACCTACCGGCGCCGTTGACGGTCCCATATGCTTTGATGCAGGTCACAGGCGACAGGCGGGGTGGAACATGATTCGCGAACTGCTCAGCGCCGCTTCCATAGCGGGCATCACGATCGGTGTGGCGCCGTGCGCGGCCGCCGATCCGCATTACGACGGCGACGTGCCGGGGATGAGCTATCAGGCGTCGCTGGGCGCGCCCTGCGACAACTACGAGAGCTTCATTTTCGGACGGGGCCCCAGCGGCCAGGCGGAGGCGTGCCACTTCCCGCCGCCGAACCAGTTCCCCGCCGCCACCACCGGCTACTGGGTCATCTCCTATCCGCTGTACGGCGTGCAGCAGGCCGGCGCGAAGTGCCCGGGCCCGCAGGCGGCGGCGCAGTCCGAGCGGGGCCTGCCCATGCTTTGCCTGGGAGACAAGGGGTGGCAAGAGGGATGGTTCACCGGTGCGGGGTTCTTCCCCCCGTCGGGATGACCGGCTGACGCGATGAGCCAGGCCCAGCCCCCCGAAGCGCCGGTGCCGCGCTGGCTGCGGTTCGTGCTCGCGTCGGATCGCGCGGGCTCGGCCTGGTACGTCGGGACCGGCTTCTTCTTCGCTCCGGTGCTCGCCGTGCTGTCGCCGTGGCCGGCGGTCACCGCCGTGCTCTGGGGGTTCATCGCGGTCACCGGACTGTGGCTGGGCCTCCTCGGTATCGCGATGGCCGTCGGGCTGGCCCGGATATTGCGGTCCGGCGCCGAGATCCCCGAGGATTACTGGCGCACCCTGGTGAACTACTAGAGCCACTAGAGTCGTACCAAAGGTCCTGCGACAAAAGGAGATTCCGATGGGCTTCAATCCGAAGGACGCCGTCGACGCGGCCCGCGACATCGCCACCAACGCCGTCGAGAAGGCTTCGGACATCGTCGAGCACGCCAGCGACATCATCCGGGGCGACATCGCCGGCGGCGCCAGCGGCATCGTGCAGAACTCGATCGACATCGGCACGTACGCGGTGGACCGGACGAAGGAGGTCTTCACCGGCCCCGCGGACGAAGTCGAAGTCGACGGAGTGGACGAAGCCGACGAATAGCCGTCGTCAGACGGTGGCGGCCTCGTTCAGCTCGTCCAGCCGGTTGGTCGCTTCCAGGTACTCCTGCACCCACCGCTCGATGACCGTCGCCGTCTTCTCCACCTTGGTGAACTGCCCGACCACCTGACCGACCGGGTTGAACGCCACGTCGACCGACTCGTTGGGGTACCTGTTCGTGGCCCGCACCGCCATGCCGGAAACCATGTACTGCAACGGCATTCCGAGCGGCTTGGGGTTATCGGGCTGCTCCCACGCCTCGGTCCAGTCGTTGCGCAGCATCCGGGCCGGCTTGCCCGTGAACGAACGGCTCCGGACGGTGTCGCGGCTGCCCGCCTTGACGTACGCCTGCTGCTGCACCGGCGTGTTCGAGGACTCCTCGACCATCAGCCACTGCGAGCCGGTCCAGGCGCCCTGGGCGCCCAGCGCCAGGGCGGCCGCGATCTGCTGGCCGCTCCCGATGCCTCCGGCCGCCAGCACCGGCACCGGCGCGACCTCCTTAACGACCTGTGGCCACAACACGATTGAGCCCACCTCGCCGCAGTGCCCGCCGGCCTCGCCGCCCTGGGCGATGATGATGTCGACGCCCGCGTCGGCGTGCTTGCGCGCCTGCGACGGCGAGCCGCACAGCGCGGCCACCTTGAGCCCGGCCTCGTGAATGTGCTTGATCATGTCGGCCGGCGGGGTGCCCAGCGCGTTGGCGATCATCTTCACCTTGGGGTGCTTCAACGCCACCTCGACCTGCGGGGTGGCCGTCGCCTCCGTCCAACCCAGCAACTGCAGGGTGTCCCCGTCGCTGTCTTCCACCGGCACCCCGTGGTCCGCGAGGATCTTCTTGCCGAAGTCGAGGTGCTCCTGCGGCACCATCTTGCGCAGCGTCTCGGCCAGCTCCTCGGCCGACAGGTGCGAGTCCATGCCCTCGTATTTGTTCGGGATCACGATGTCGACGCCGTAGGGGTGGTCGCCGATGTTCTCGTCGATCCAGTTGAGCTCGATCTCCAGCTGCTCGGGCGTGAAGCCGACGGCGCCCAGCACGCCGAAACCACCGGCCTTGCTGACAGCCACCACGACATCGCGGCAGTGGGTAAAGGCGAAGATCGGGAACTCGATGCCGAGTTCGTCGCAGATCGCGGTGTGCATGCCTACTCCTGGAAGCTTGACCTGTTGTAAAGAGATGCGAAAAGAACTGAAACGTGTTCTAGTTTAGTACGGACCCCGCTGACGTGGCCAGCCGCCCCCGACCAGCGCGTAGCCACTACGACGTGTCGCGGCGCATCAGGTGACCCATACGACCACAAACGCCAGCATGCCGCCGAAGCAGACCAGGTGGTCGCGGCAGATCGCCCGCGCCAGCCGGGTCTGTTCGGCCGGCCCGTCCGTCCGGTGCCCGAGCCGAACCGCGGCGGGCACCGTGCGCGTCAGCGCCAGCGCCATCGGGACACCCGCGAGCGCCGCCGATGTCGCCAGCAGCCACCCGGGGTCGCGGCCTTTAGCGGCCTGAATCCCCAACGCGGCCAACATGATCAGCATGACCAGGGCGATCAGCCGGCTCATCGGTCGCGACGTTGTCGTCGCGCGGTGGTAGTAATTCGCGATCGAAGTCAGCACGGGCTCGGGCAATTGCTTACCCGCGCTTCGGTTTTGGAGAACCTGAACGTCGAAAATCAGGTCCATCCATAGAACGGCGAGCAGAAATCCGCCGCACGCCGTGAGTAAAGGGGCCATGACGTTCGTTGCCTCCGGTTCGCCTGGGCGCCACAAATGCGAGATCGGTTTATTGTTCTGCGCTTAGCCGCCGCTGGGAACCAGCTTTGAATTGTTGTAAACATATCGAATTAGCGGCCCGGGATGCCTAACATCCGCTGAGGGCGGGTGACCTGGAGGTTGTCGGATGTCGTTTGTGGTTGCGGTGCCGGAGGCGGTGGCGGCGGCGGCAGAGAATGTGGCGAATATCGGTTCGACGCTGAATGCGGCCCGTTCGGCCGCGGCGGCCAACACCACCGGCGTTCTGGCCGCGGCAAGCGATGAGGTGTCGACGACGATCGCTTCCTTGTTCTCCAGCCACGCCGCCCAATACCAGTACGTCAGCGCCCAGGCGGCGGCCTTCCACGCCCAATTCGTCCAGCTTCTGCAGGGCGCCGGCGGCGCCTACGCGGCGACCGAGGCAGCCAGCGCGAACCCGCTGCAGACCGCTGCGCAAGACGCGCTGGGCGCGATCAACACCCCCACCGAACTGCTGTTGGGGCGCCCGCTGATCGGCAACGGCACCGACGGCGCGGCCGGCACCGGGGCGGCTGGCGGGCCGGGCGGGCTCATCTGGGGTAACGGCGGCACCGGCGGCTCAGGTGGCGCCGGTATGAACGGCGGTGCCGGCGGACCCGCCGGCCTCATCGGCGCCGGCGGAACAGGCGGCACGGGGGGTGCCGGCATGGCGGGCGGCCGTGGCGGCACCGGCGGGTGGCTCGCTGGCAGTGGCGGTATCGGCGGCGCCGGCGGGACCGGCGGCGGGGCCGGCGGGGCAGGCGGCAACGCGCTGCTGTTCGGCTTTGGTGGCGCCGGCGGGGCCGGCGCGTCCGCGGGCGGCGCCTTGAACGGCGGGGCCGGCGGTGCCGGCGGCAACGCCGGCTTCTTCTCAGGCATCGGCGGGGCTGGCGGGACCGGCGGCGACGCCACCGGCACCGGGAACGGTGGGGCCGGCGGGGCCGGCGGCAACCAGACCGGCCTCTTCCTTGGCTTCGGTGGCGCCGGCGGGCACGGCGGCGCCGCCACCGTCGGTATTGGCGGGGCCGGCGGCAACGGCGGCCAGGGCTTCGCCCGCCTCCCCTTCGGGATTGACTTGAGCCTCGGCGGGAACGGCGGGATCGGCGGCGACGCCACCGGCCTCGGGGGCACCGGCGGCGCAGGCGGCGCCGGCGGGAACAGCGGTTCGTCCGGCTTCTTCGGAATCGACTTGGCCCAAGGCGGCCTTGGCGGAGCCGGCGGCGCCGCTGCCGGCCTCGGGAGCACCGCCGGGGCCGGCGGGGCCGGCGGTGCCGCCGCCGCCCCCGACTTCTTCGGGTGGGGCGCTTCCGTCGGCGGCAACGGTGGGGCCGGCGGTGCCGCCAGTGGCATCGCGACCGGCGGCGCCGGCGGGGCCGGCGGCGAAGCCGCCACGGTGAATGGCATCGCCGGTGGCGGTGCGGGCGGAGCCGGCGGCGCCTCGGCCCTCGGCAACGGCGGCACCGGTGGGGCGGGCGGCCTGGCCGCGGCGCTTCAGGGCGCAATAGGCGGTGCCGGCGGGCACGGCGGCGCCGCTCCCGCCGGTACCGGCGGCAACAACGGCGGCGACGGCGGCGCGGGCCTTGGGTTCTTCGGTGCCGGCGGCGTCGGCGGCGACGCCGGCACCGGCGGCGGCCCGGCCAACGGCGGCAACGGGGGCAACGCCGGGATCATCGACATGGGCACCTACAACCCATCGATCTTCGGCGTCGGCGGCAACGGCGGCAACGGTTTCGGCACCGGGCACGGCGGCACCGGCGGCCTCGGCGGTCACTTCGGCGCGCCCGGCAAGCACGGAACTCCCTAGTCGCTGAAATCCCTTGTGTCACTCTGGCTTCAGGGGTCACATATCGGCGTTTGTTGTCGGTGGCCGTTCGTACGATTCGGGTTATGGATGCGAGCAGTCGTGAGGAGATCGTCGAGGTTTTCGACGCGCTCGATCACGACCTGAAGCGCCTGTGCGACTTGTCTTTTGACATGCTCACCACCCCGGAACGGTTGCGGGCTCTCGAGCGCATGGAAGGCGCGGCGCGTCGGCTGCGCGCCCCGCAGCACACGCTGATCAATCAACTCGCCGCCCAAGCCAGCGCTGAAGAACTCGGTGGCACGCTGCGTGGTGCGCTGGCCGACCGGTTGCGCGTCACCAAGGGCGAGGCCGGCCGGCGTATCGCCGAGGCCGAGGATTTGGGTGAACGCCGGGCGCTGACCGGGGAGCCGCTGGCACCACAGTTGGCCGCGACCGCGGCCGCCCAACGCGACGGCTGCATCGGCGACGGGCACGTGAAGGTCATCCGCAGCTTTTTCGCCCAGCTGCCCGACGACGTCGACCCGGGCACCCGGGAGGCCGCCGAGGCCGATCTGGCCGGCAAGGCCCGCGGCTATCGGCCTGATGAATTGGCCAAATACGCCCAGCGGATCATGGACTGGCTGCACCCGGACGGCGAATACAGCGACACGCAGCGGGCCCGCCGGCGCGGCATCACGCTGGGCGCCCAGGAACTCGACGGGATGTCGCGCCTCACCGGGTTGATCACTCCCGAATTGCGGGCCGCGATCGAAGCCATGCTGGCTAAGCTGGCCGCCCCCGGCGCGTGCAACCCCGACGACGAAACCCCCGTGGTCGATGACGATCCCGACCAGGATGCGGTGCGCCGCGACACCCGATCCAGCGCCCAGCGCAACCACGACGCCTTCCTCGCCGGGCTGCGTGCCCTGTTCGCCTCCGGCAAGCTGGGCACCCACAACGGGTTACCGGTGTCGATCGTTGCCACCACCACGCTGCGGGAGCTGGAGGCGGCCACCGGCAAGGCGCTGACCGGCGGGGGCACCTTGGTGCCGATGTCGGACGTGATCCGCTGGGCCGGCCACGCCCACCACTACCTCGCCATCTTCGACCAAGCCAAGCCGCTGGCGCTCTACCACACCAAACGCCTGGCCAGCCCGGCACAGCGAATCATGCTCCACGCTCGCGATCGCGGCTGCACCAAACCCGGCTGCGACGCCCCGGCCTATCACAGCCAGGTCCACCACGTCACCGGCTGGAAAACCACCCGCCGCACCGACATCGACGACCTCACCCTGGCCTGCGGCCCCGACAACCGCCTCGCCGAACAAGGCTGGACCACCCGCACCAACACCCGCGGCGAAACCGAATGGCTACCCCCACCCCACCTCGACCGCGGACAACCCCGCACCAACAGCTTCCACCACCCCGAACGATTCCTGCGCGACACCGATGATGACCCGTAGCGGCTCTTGATCGGCTCCGCCGTCACGCGGTAGCGTGGTCCTGCCAATTACGAAACCATGCGTAGCGTAATTGGAGAGCCCCGCCTACCGGAAGGATCGGCTTAATGCGCAGCCGCTATGCCGGCCATCCGTTCACCACCCCGACGGCCGAAATCGCTGTCGCGCTCGAGGATGTCAGCGTCCCGACCTTGCTGCTCTCGCTCGTCCACATCACTGGCGACCCGCGGTTCATCCGGGACTTCAAACCCATGGGGATCTTCCTCAACGAGGTCCAGGGGTTCATGTCCGAGGAGGACAAGGCCCGCGCCCGCGCGGCGGCGCTGCCGGTGATCACCGATTACCGGGATCGCGGTTGTCCCGAACCCGAGCCTCTGAGCGCAGAGCTCATCCGCGAGATGATGGACTGGGCCGCCTGCGAACACGTGACCGACGATTACCTGCCGCTGATCCTCGAGGAGATGGATCTCGAGGGCGTCGACCCCCGTCGCCCGGCCGCGCTGCCGGCCGAAGCCGCCGCCGAGCTACCGGTCCTGGTGGTCGGGTGCGGCGAATCGGGCATTCTGGCCGGAATCCGCCTCAAGCAAGCCAACATCCCGTTCACCATCGTCGAAAAGAACGCCGGGCCCGGCGGAACGTGGTGGGAGAACAGCTATCCCGGCGCCCGTGTCGATGTCGCGAACCATTTCTATTGCTACAGCTTCGAACCCAACAACAAATGGACTCACTTCTTCGCCGAGCAGCACGAGCTGCAGGACTATTTCACCGGGGTGATGAACAAGCACGACCTGGCCCAGCACGTCCGGTGGAACACCGAGGTGGTCGCGGCCGAGTGGAACGACCCAGATGGGGCGTGGACCGTCTCCCTGCGCAGCGCCGACGGTGAGACGAGCACGATCACCGCGCGTGCCGTCGTCACCGCGGTCGGGCAGCTGAACCGGCCGAATATCCCCGAATTCGACGGGGCCGACAGCTTCGAGGGACCGTCGTTTCACTCCGCCGCCTGGGATCACTCGGTCGACCTGACGGGCAAGCGGGTCGCTCTGATCGGGGCCGGCGCCAGCGGATTTCAGATCGCACCCGCGATCGCCGACCAAGTCGAGCGGCTGACGGTGTTCCAGCGGACCGCGCAATGGATGTTTCCGAACGCCATGTACCACGACGAGGTCGGCGACGGCGTGCGCTGGGCGATGCGCCACCTGCCGTTCTACGGGCGGTGGTATCGGTTCCTCGTGCTGTGGCCCGGCGCCGACAAGGGCCTCGACGCGGCGGAGGGTGACCCGAATTACGCCGATCAGGACTACGCCGTCAGCGACATCAACGCCGCCGCGCGAATGATGTTCTCGCAGTGGATCACCAGCCAGGTCGGCGAGGGCCCGGACTCCCAAGAGCTGTTGGACAAGGTGCTGCCCGACTACCCCGCCACGGGCAAGCGGACCCTCCAGGACAACGGCAGCTGGTTGCGGACGCTGCAACGGGACAACGTCGAGCTGGTGCGCACGCCGATCCAAAAGATCACGCCGCACGGCGTCGTTACCGAGGACGGCGTTACGCACGACGTGGACGTCATTGTCTACGCCACCGGATTCCGGCACACCGATGTGCTGTGGCCGCTGAAAGTGCGGGGCCGCAACGGGATTGGCCTGCACGAGATGTGGGGGAGTCGACCGTACGCCCACCTGGGCATCACCGTGCCGGGATTCCCGAACTTCTTCATCATCTACGGACCCGGAACCCACCTCGCCCACGGCGGCAGCCTGATCTTCCAATCCGAACTGCAGATGCGCTACGTCGACCAGTGCCTGCGGCGGCTCGCGGAGCAGAGGCTGCATTCGATCGAGCCCAAGGCCGAGGCCGCCACCGCATGGCACGAACGGACACAAACGCAGATCAAGAAGATGGTCTGGTCGCACCCCGCGGTCAAGCATTCCTATTTCAAGAACGCCGACGGCGAGATCCACACCGTCAGCCCGTGGCGCCTCAACGAGTACTGGGCCGCGGTGCGCGAGCCCGACTGGTCGCAATTTCTTGTGCGACAAAAAGAGTGAGTGCGAGAGCGAAAGTGAGCACATCAGCATGCGCACGGTAGTCGTCGACGGACCCCGCAACATTCGAGTGGAGACCCGCCCGGATCCCGCGCTGCCCGGCCCGGACGGAGCCATCGTCGAAGTCACCGCCGCCGGCATCTGCGGATCCGATCTGCACTTCTACGAGGCCGATTTCCCGATGCCCGAGCCGATTGCGCTGGGCCACGAAGCCGTCGGCACCGTCGTGGAAGTCGGACCCGAGGTGCGTACGGTCAAGGCCGGCGACCAGGTCATGGTGTCCTCGGTGACCGGCTGCGGCCACTGCCCGGGCTGTGCCACCCGCGATCCGGTCCTCTGCTACTCCGGGTTTCAGATCTTCGGCGGGGGTCTGCTCGGCGGTGCGCAGGCCGATCTGCTCGCCGTGCCCGCCGCCGATTTTCAGCTGCTGAAGACCCCCGAGGGGATCAGCACCGAGCAGGCGCTCCTGTTGACCGACAACCTGGCCACCGGCTGGGCCGCCGCGCAGCGCGCCGATATTCCGCTCGGCGGCACGGTGGCCGTGATCGGACTGGGCGCCGTCGGGCTGTGCTCACTGCGCAGCGCGCTTTTCCAGGGCGCCGCAACGATTTTCGCCGTCGATCAGGTCGATGGCCGGCTGGACCGCGCCGCCCGGTGGGGAGCCACGCCGATAAAGGCGCCGGCGGTCGAGGCCATCCTCGCGGCGACGGGGGGCCGCGGCGCCGACGCCGTGATCGACGCCGTCGCCACGGACGCGTCCCTGACCGACGCGCTCAATGCGGTGCGGGCGGGAGGCACCGTCTCGGTGGTCGGTGTGCACGATATGAATCCGTATCCGCTCAACGCCCTGGGCTGCCTGATTCGCAGCATCACGCTGCGGATGACCACGGCGCCGGTCCAGCGGACGTGGCCGGAGTTGATCCCGCTGCTGCGGTCCGGCCGGCTCGACGTCGACGGAATCTTCACCACCACACTGCCGCTGGACGAGGCGGCCAAGGGCTACGCGACCGCCGAGGCGCGGTCCGGGGACGAGGTGAAGGTCCTGCTGACGCCTTGACTCGGCTCAGCCCGAGCGCGTCGCCGTGATGTATTGCGAGTGCATGAAAGCGTCGATCTTGACGTCGACCTCCGGCGGGGTCATCCCGTAGCCGGCCTGCAGGTCCAGCGTGTTGCGGACCGGTTCGACCGCCCAGCCGTGCGCGGCGAGCGACTCCGCCGGGTCGGACGTGGGTTCGTAGGTGAGGGCGGAGAAGTCCACGTCGCCGGACATGTTCACGCCGGGGTGGTCGGCTTCGAGGGCGGCGAGCTGCTGGCGGTCCAACCGCGAGCCCAGCGCGCCGATGGCGATTCGGCTGCCGGGCGCGCTGAGCCCGCTGATGCGGGTGAAGAGCGCGTTCTGGGCTTCGTCGGTCAGGTAGGGCAGCACCCCCTCCACCGACCAGGCGCTGGGCGTCTCGGTGTCGAAGCCGGCCTCTTCCAACGTGCGCGACCACTCCGTGCGCAGGTCGGCCCCGACCTCGACGCGGCGAGCCTTGGGCGTGGCGCCGTGCTCACCGAGGACGCGGGCCTTGAATTCCAGGACTGCGGGCAGATCGACCTCGAAAACCGTCGTGCCGGAAGGCCATTCCAGGCGATAGGCCCGCGAGTCCAATCCGGCGGCGACGATCACCGCTTGCCGGATGCCCGCGGCGCCGGCGGACGTGAAGAAGTCGTCGAAGAACCGGGTTTGCACGCCGTAGAGGCGCGGAAAGGCCGTCTCGTCGTCGGAGGTTCCGGGATTGGCTAGCACACCGGCCAGGTACGGGTCCTGCGAGGCGGCGATGAACAGCTTCGCGTAATCGTCGCGGACCAGCGGTTGCGGTCCCACCGCGTGCAGCGCCCGCCATCCCGCCACCAGCAGCGCGGTGTAGCCCACGCCACTGACGATGTCCCACTGATCGTCGTCGGAACGAAGCGAACCGAATTCCGGCGTGGTGCTCATGAAAAACCGCTCATGAACAACCAACGTACCCGCGCCGCTGCCGTCACAGCTCCAGCATCACCGTGACCGGGCCGTCGTTCACCAATTCGACATCCATGTGCGCGCCGAACACGCCGGTCTGCACCTCGGCGCCCAGCGCTCGCAACGCGTCCGCGAACACCACCACCAGCGGTTCGGCGAGCTCTGCGGGTGCAGCCGCGTTCCAGGACGGACGCCGGCCCTTGGCGGTGTCGGCGTACAGGGTGAACTGGCTGACCACCAGGATGGGCGCGTCGACATCGGACGCGGACCGTTCGCCGGCGAGAATGCGCAGATTCCAGAGCTTTTCGGCCAGCCGGCGCGCCTTGTCGGGATCGTCGCTGTGGGTGACACCGACGAACGCCAACAGGCCCTGGCCGTCCGGCCGGACGGCTCCCACCTCCCGGCCGTCGACCGACACCGACGCCGACGAGACCCGTTGCACCAGAACCCGCATGGCCCTCGATGCTGCCAGGTTCGCCACGAGAAGGTTGGGTAGGCTCGTAACGTGTCGGTGCTCGTCGCGTTTTCGGTCACCCGGCTGGGCGTCGGCGAGGGCGTCGGCGAGATAGTCGCCGACGCGGTTCGCGTGGTGCGCGAGTCCGGCCTGCCCAACAAGACCGACTCCATGTTCACCGTGATCGAGGGCGCCAGCTGGGAGCAGGTGATGGGCGTCGTCCAGCGCGCCGTCGAGGCGGTGGCCGCCCGCGCGCCCCGGGTCAGCACGGTGATCAAGGTGGATTGGCGAGCCGGGGCCCACGACGCGATGACGCAGAAGGTCGCCACCGTCGAGCGTCATCTGGCCGGCGGTTAGCCGCGTACCGCGTCCCGGAACGCCCGCTCGGCCGCGTCGCCGTGGACCGCGAACACGACCTTTTCCAGCGAGCTCGGCGGGTGTTGCCGGACGACGTCGACCATCAGCCGTGCCGCATTTTCGAGCGGGAAGCCGCCGACGCCGGTGCCGAATGCCACCAGCGCGAGCGAGCGGCAGCCGAGTTCGTCGGCCTTCCGTAACGTGGAAGCCGTTGCGCGCGTGATGATCTCGGCGGACGTCGGGCCACCCGGCTCCATCGTCGCCGCGTGGATCACGTAGCGCGCCGGCATGTCGCCGGCGGTGGTTTCGACCGCGTCCCCGAGCCCGATCGGCGCTTTCTCCGTGGACTCACGTTGCACCTCGGCCCCGCCGGCGCGGGCGATGGCCGCAGCGACACCCCCACCGTGCCGCAGCTGTGTGTTGGCCGCGTTGGTGATCGCGTCGACGTCGAGCCTGGTCACGTCCGCCTGCAAAACCTCGAGCTCGATCATCGGCGGACCACCGCGTAAAGCCGCCACAAGTCCGGCACGCCCTTGAGCTCGTACTCACCGCGCGGCGCGAAGTCGCGCCCGGAGCCGGCGACGATGTCGCGCAAGGTCGAGGACACCAGCACCTCGCTCGGCCCGGCCAGCGCCGAAACGCGCGCACCGATGTGTACCGACAGCCCGGCGACGTCGTTGCCGCGAACCTCGATCTCGCCCGCGTGAATGCCGACCCGCACCTCGACGCCGAGCACACGCACCGCCTCGACGACGGCGTCGGCGAACGAAATTGCGGCGCTGGGACTCACAAACGTCGCGAGGAATCCGTCACCGGCCCGGTTTCTTTCGGTCCCGCCGAATCGCCTGATCTCCCCGCGGACCACGTTGTCGTGCCGGTCGAGCAGATCTCGCCAGCGTTGGTCGCCGAGTTCGGCGGCGCGCTGGGTGCCGCCGACGATGTCGGTGAACACGATCGTGGTGAGCACGCGCTCACTGTCGGAGCCCCCGCGAACGCCGGTGATGAACTCCTCGATTTCCCCGAGCATCGGCCCGGCGTCGCCGACCCAGTACAGCGAATCTTCGCCCGGCAGTTCGACATAGCGTGCGCCGGCGATGTGCTGCGCCAGGTAACGACCATTGTCCACTAAGATGAATTTGACGTTATCACGATGCAGGACAAGGGTTTTCACGCCGATGCGGGGGAGTGTGTCGCGCACGTCGCTCTCGGTCACTACTTTGCTCACGGCACGCGCCATGCTCGGTGACGCCGCGCGGTTGCCGGCGATGTCCCACCACGCCCGAAACGCGTCGTCGCGCGCGACGCTGGGCGCGATGATTCCCAGCACGTCGAACCCCTGTTCAACCGCATCGGGCTCGATCGCGACGGACGTGAACGGGTCGGTGGCGCTGGGCCGCGCGCCGACGGGGTAGTCGGGCGCCCACAGCACCCGCGCCGTGCCATTGACGATCACCAGGCTGCGCACCCGTTCGGCGTAGTCGGCGGCAAGCACCAGCCCACTCATCGCGTTGTAGCTCGTCGCGAGGATGGACGCCTGCTCGCTGCCGACCGCATCCATCACGGCGATCGCGTCCTCCGCCCAGAACTTCGGCCCGATCATCTCCAGCGAGGCCACCCGCGACGACAGGCCCATTCCGCGGAAATCGAAGCGGATCACGCGGCTGAACGACGCCAGGCGCCGGTAGAAGCGGTACAGGGAGGGCTCGGCGTCGATCGAGTCGATCGGTATCGACGGTCCCGCCAGCAAGACCAGGTCGACCGGGCCTTCGCCGAAGACCTGGTAGGCGATGTCGATATCACCGCATTTGGCGTAGCGAATCCGCGGCGCAGACGTCCCGGCCACCGCCTCAGGCTAGTGCAGTCAACCGACACAAGACACGCCAGTAGGCTCATGCCGGTGAGCGCACGTGCAGGCATCGTCGTCACCGGAACCGAAGTCCTCACCGGGCGCGTTAAGGACGCGAACGGTCCCTGGATCGCCGACCGCCTGCTGGAGCTGGGCGTCGAGCTAGCGCACATCACCATCTGCGGTGACCGCCCGGCCGACATCGAGGCGCAGCTGCGTTTCATGGCCGAGCAGGGCGTCGACCTGATCGTGACCAGCGGTGGGCTCGGCCCGACGGCCGACGACATGACCGTCGAGGTAGTGGCGCGCTTCTGCGGCCGCGAGCTGGTCCTCGACGAGAAAACCGAGAACAAGATCGCCGAGATCCTCAAGAGATTGATGAGCCGCAATCCCGCGTTCCAATCCGCTCTTGACCCCGGCACTTTCGAGTCGATCAGGGCCGCCAACCGTAAGCAGGCGATGGTCCCCGAAGGCGCGCAGGTGCTCGACCCCGTCGGCACCGCACCGGGCGTGGTGGTGCCCGGCAAGCCCACGGTGATTGTGCTTCCGGGACCGCCGCGCGAGCTACAACCCATGTGGCACACCGCAATCGAGACGCCCGCCGCGCAGGAGGCGATCGCCGGCCGAACGTCCTACCGGCAGGACATGATCCGGATGTTCGGCCTGCCCGAGTCGGGGCTGGCCGAGACGCTGCGGGACGCCGAGAAATCCGTCCCCGGCTTCGGGCGCCTGGAGATCACCACCTGCCTGCGCCGCGGGGAGATCGAAATGGTTACGCGCTACGAGCCCGACGCCGCTGACGCCTACGCGCGCCTGACCGAGGTGCTGCGCGAGCGCCACGGAAATCAGATCTACTCCGAAGACGGCTCGAAGGTGGACGACCTGGTTGCGCGGTTGCTGCAAGGCCGCTGGATCGCGACGGCGGAGTCCTGCACTGCGGGCCTGCTGGCGGCGCGGCTGACCGATCGGGCCGGGTCCTCGGACTATGTGGCGGGCGGCGTCGTGTCCTATTCCAACGAGGCGAAGGCCCAACTACTGGGCGTCGACCCGGCGCTGATCGAAAAACACGGCGCGGTGTCCGAGCCGGTGGCCGAGGCCATGGCGGCGGGCGCGCTGAAGCGCTTCGGTGCCGACACCGCCGTCGCGATCACCGGGATCGCCGGCCCGGGCGGCGGCACCCCGGAAAAGCCCGTCGGCACAGTGTGTTTCACCGTGATACTGGGTGACGGCCGCACCGATACCCGAATGCTGCGGCTGCCCGGGAACCGCTCCGACGTCCGCGAGCGGTCGACGACGGTCGCGATGCACCTGCTGCTGCGCATGCTCGGCGCCGCCGAATAGCCTCACGTCATTTCGGTTGGCAAGAAAGCGCTTTCGGAGGTGCCGAAGCGAATCCCCGTGGCATCCTTGCCGATCAGCGTGAGGAACGCCACGGCAATCAGCACCGGCACGATCGTCGCCGCCAGCGCGAAGGGGTAGCCGTGCGACTCGGCCAGGCGCTCCTGGATGGGCAGGTTGAACGCGGCCAACAGGTTGCCGAGCTGGTAGGTCACGCCGGGGTAGAGGCCGCGGATGGCGTCCGGGGACATCTCGGTGAGATGCGCGGGGATGACGCCCCACGCGCCCTGCACGCAGAGCTGCATCAGAAACGAGCCGAGGCACAGCATCGCCGCGCCGTGCGAGTAGGCGAACAGCGGCAC
Source organism: Mycobacterium sp. NGS54 (assembly GCF_059812465.1). Classification (NCBI taxonomy): domain Bacteria; kingdom Bacillati; phylum Actinomycetota; class Actinomycetes; order Mycobacteriales; family Mycobacteriaceae; genus Mycobacterium; species Mycobacterium sp. NGS54. The sequence continues at coordinate 133,764 of NZ_JCALCS010000008.1, forward strand.
GATCGGCAGGCCCAACAACGCGCAGAAGATGATCGTGTAGCGGCGGCCGAACCGCTGCGACATCGTGCCGAAGAACAGGCCGCCGATGATGGCGCCGATGTTGTAGACGATGACGATCACCTTGACGGTCGCGCTGGGCAGGCCGGCGCCGTGATTGCCCGTGGCCCCCAAGAACGTGGGGTAGACGTCCTGGGTGCCGTGGCTCATCCAGTTGAAGGCGGTCATCAGCAGCACCAGGTAGAAGAATCGGCGGATGATCGCCGCGTCGCGCAGCACGTCGCGGATCCTGGTGCTGGTGAGCCGCATCCGGTCCTGCGCGGCCTCCCACACCTCGGACTCCTCCACGCGGTACCGGATGATGAGGCTGATCAGTGCCGGGATGATGCTCAGGGCGAACAGCCAGCGCCACGACAACCCGAGCCAGTTCATCACCACCAGCGACGCGACGCTCGCCAGCAGATAACCGAACGCGTAACCCTCCTGCAGTAGCCCCGAGAAGAACCCGCGCCGCTCCACCGGAACCTTCTCCATGGCCAGCGCGGCCCCCAACCCCCACTCACCGCCCATGCCAATGCCATACAGCAGCCGCAGCACCACCAGAACGGTGAAATTGGGCGCGAACGCGCACAGGAACCCCACCACCGAGTAGAACATCACGTCGACCATCAGCGGGAGCCGCCGCCCGACGCGGTCGGCCCACAGCCCGAACAGCAGCGCGCCGACGGGGCGCATGATCAGGGTTGCCGTCGTGACGAACGCGACCTCCGCCTTGCTGATATGGAACGTCTTGGCGATGTCGGCGTAGACGAGCACGACGATGAAGTAGTCGAACGCGTCCATCGTCCAGCCCAGCAGCGCCGCGACGAACGAGTTTCGCTGGTCGGCGGTCAACTTCTTTCGAGGGCTTTGTGTGGTCACTTCAGCATCGTGCAGTACCGGGCGGCGATGCGCGAGAGTAAGTTCCGGATACATGCGAATCATCGACGCCGATGGACACGTTGCCGAGAACTCCTCGCTGGCGATCGAAGCGATCAAGCGCTGGCCCGACCACGTCAGGCCCAGCACGGACGGGCGGCTGCGGTTGGTGTTCGAGGGCCGCAACTACCCGGAGGACGAGGGTCCCGGCGCGGGTTGCCCGCCCGAGCACGGGATCAGCAAGGCACCCGACATCAATTGCCGCTCACCCGAGGGCGTGCTGGGCGACGCCGACCGCGATCACATCGACACCATGGTGCTGTATCCGAGCATGGGACTGTGCGCGCCCAGCTTGGAGGACCCGGAATTCGCCGCGGGGTTCTCGCGGCTCTACAACCAGTGGATCGCGGATTACTGCGCATCCTCGGGGGGCCGGCTGCGCGGCGTGGCGGTCACCCCGATCGAACACGGCCAGGCGGCCATCGACGTGATGACCGAGGCCAAGGAGCTCGGGCTGGTGGCGACGCTGATCCCCCCGGCGCTCAAGGCCCGTAACCTCGACCACCCCGATCTCGATCCGTTCTACGCCGCCGCCGTCGAGCTTCAGATGCCGCTGGGCGTGCACGGCGCACCCGGCATCCACCTGCCGAAGATCGGCGTGGACCGATTCACCAATTACATTCAGGTGCACTGCATCAGCTTTCCCTTCGACCAGATGACGGCGATGACCGCGATGGTCTCCGGCGGCGTCTTCGAGCGGCATCCCCAGTTGCGGGTCGCGTTCCTCGAGGCGGGCGCGGGGTGGGTCCCGTTCTTCATCGATCGCCTGCACGAGCATTACGAGAAGCGGGGCGACTGGGTCGAGCGCGGCTGGCGCCGCGATCCGCACGAGTACCTGGCCGCGGGCAACATCTTCGTGACGTGCGAGCCGGAGGAACCGATCCTCCCCGGCGTGATCGACGTGCTGGGCGCCGACTTCATCATGTTCGCCAGCGATTACCCGCACTGGGACGGCGAATGGCCGGAGAGCACCAAGCACCTGCGGACGCGCGCGGACATCAGCGAGGAGGCGCGCGAGAAGATCGGCGCACTGAACGCGCAGCGCTTCTACAACCTGAATTAGGTCGCGGCCGCGGGTTTCGTCGACGCCGCTGGCTATGGCGTCCCGTTGTTGCCGGGTGCGCCGAGCAGGATCAGCGAGCCGGTGCCGCCGGTACCGGGTGTGCCCGGTGGAGTACCAGCCGCGGCGTTGCCGCCGTTACCACCGTTGCCGACAAATAGGCCGCCATTGCCGCCGTTGCCGCCGCTACCGCCCGGGGCGAGGACGCCGGCCCCGCCGCCGCCTCCGGCGCCGCCGTTGCCGATGATGAGCCCACCTTTGCCGCCTTGACCGCCGTGACCGCCCGCGGCGAGGCCGAGCCCGCCTGTGCCGCCGTCGCCGCCGTCGCCGAACAGCAGGCCGGCATTGCCGCCGGCCCCGCCCGCGCCGCCGTTCACGCCGTTGCCGGTGCCGCCGGCCCCACCCGCGCCGCCGGCGCCGTACAACAGGCCCCCGGCCCCGCCGGCCCCGCCGGCCCCGCCACTGCTGGCGGCGGACGCGCCGCCGCCGCCGGCCCCCCCGGTGCCGAACAGCCCGCCGGCCCCGCCGGCCCCGCCGGCCCCGCCGTTGGTGGTGCCGAAACCGCCGAGCCCGCCGACGCCGCCGTTGCCCCACAGCGCCCCGCCGGCCCCGCCGATCCCGCCGGCCCCGCCGATCCCGGTGGTGGCGGCCCCGCCGGTGCCGCCGGCCCCGCCATTGCCCCACAGCAGCCCGCCAGCCCCACCGGCCCCGCCGAGCCCGCCGGTGGTGCTGCCGACCCCACCGGTCCCGCCGGCCCCGCCGACTCCGAACAGTCCGGCGGCTCCGCCGTTGCCGCCGTTTTCGCCGTTCCCACCGCTGCCGCCGGCCCCACCATTGCCGAGCAGCCAGCCACCGTTCCCACCGTTTTGCCCGGTCCCAGGGGCCCCGTTGGCGCCGTTGCCGATCAGCGGGCGCCCAGTCAGTGCCAGGCTGGGCGCGTTGATCAAACCGAGAAGATCCTGCTGGATCGTCTGCGCGGGATTGGCCGTAAAAGCTGCAACATTGGCAGCCTCCGCGCCGACATAGGATCCCGCACCGGCGGTCAACGCCTGCACAAACTGGTCATGAAACGCCGCCGCCTGCGCACCGAGCGCCTGAAAACTTTCACCGTGGGCGGAGAACAGCGAGGCAATGGCCGCCGACACCTCGTCCTCGGCCGCGGCCAGCACCCCCGTCGTCGGGGCCGCCGCCGCTGACTTGGCCGCGGTAAGCGTCGAGCCGATGCTGGACAGATCTGTTGCCGCCGAAGTCAGGAACTCTGGGGCCGCCGTCAAGAAATAAGACATCGCTGTCCTCCTGCCGCGTAATCGCCCCCGGCTGGTAAGCAGTATTGCGCGACAACGACGTCACCACCAGTAGTCGCGCGTTAGACACTCATCGGTGCTCCACTCGATATCGCCGAGGCCGGGGCATCCGTGAGCAAGCCCCGCTGGTCACCGGGTTAGCTGGACGCGTGTCGCACTACACCTGAACTGAGCCGGGTGGGAGGATTTCCCGCATGGGCCCTTTTCTGCTTCGCGCCACATTGAGCGGACTCGCCATGTGGATCGTCACCCTTTTCGTGCACGGCATGAGGTTCGTCGGCGGCAGCACCACGTTGCAGACGATCGGCATCATCTTCGTCGTCGCCGTGATCTTCGGTCTGGTCAACGCGTTCATCAAGCCCGTCGTTCAGATCCTGTCGATCCCGCTGTACATCGTGACCCTCGGCCTCTTCCATATCGTCATCAACGCGTTGATGTTGTGGATCACCTCGTGGATCACGGTGCACACCACCCACTGGGGACTGGAGATCGATCACTTCTGGTGGACGGCGATCTGGGCCGCGATCATGCTGTCCATCGTGAGCTGGGTGCTGTCGCTGGTCATTCGGGACGTCACGCGCGCCTGAGGCTCAGCGCGCCCGCCAGCGCGGCGGTCGCTTCTCGGCGAACGCGCGCGGCCCCTCCCTGGCGTCCTCGGTCTCGAAAACGCGGTCGCTGTGCCGGGTTTCGTTGTCGTAGGCAGCCTTGAGGTCGAGGGCCAACCCTTCGACGGCGGACTGCTTCGTCGCGAAGACCGCCAAGGGGGCGTTGGCAACGATGCGCTCGGCGAAGTCGTAAGCGGTGTCCATCAGCCGATCCGCCGGGACCACCCGGTTGATCAGTCCCATGGCCAGGGCCCGTTCCGCGTCCACCATGTCGGCCGTCAGCAGCAGCTCCATCGCCAACGGGTAGGGCATCTGACGCGGCAGCCGCACGGTGCTCCCGCCGCCGGCGAAGAGGCCGCGCTTGGGCTCCATCACCGCGAAGCGCGCCTCGGGGACGGCGACCCGGATGTCGGTGGAGGTCAGCATCTCGAAGCCGCCCGCGACGCACGTCCCGTTCACCGCGGCGACGATCGGCTTGTACACCGGGAACCGGTGCAGCACCGCGTGGATGGCGTCGTCCTTGTTCCACCCCGCGGGCCTGGGCAGGTCGCCGGTGAGCTCGGGGATGAACTTCTTGAGGTCGGCGCCCGTGCAGAAGTCCCGGCCGACGCCGGTGATCACGGCAACCCAGGCCCGTTCGTCGTCGCGGAACGCCGCCCAGGTGTGGGCCAAGTCGCGAAAGTGGGCCATGTCCAACGAGTTTCGGGTCTCCGGACGGTTGATCGTGATAGTGGCGACGTGATCGTCCAGCCGGTAGTCGATGCTCACCGAGCAACTCCGTCGGCCAGACGCACCACGTCGCGCGCGCACCCCCACGACAGGGTCACGCCGTTGCCGCCGTGGCCGTAGTTGTGGACGCACCGGGCCCGCCCGAGCGGCTCGGCTTCCACCCGCACCGACGGCCGGTCGGGACGGAGCGCGGTGATCGTCTCGAGCACCTCGGCCTCGCCGAGTCGTGGCTCGATCCGGCGGCACCGTTGCAGGATGCGGTCGGTCACCTCGGGATCCGGGGTGGTGTCCCAGCGGTCGGGGATGCTGATGCCGCCGCACACCACGCGCTGCGGGTGCGGGAAGAAACAGGTCCATTCCGGATCCTCGTTCAGCTCGATAAACAGTTGCCGCAGACCGGGATTGGTCAGGACGACGTGCTGGCCGAACAGCGGCCGCACACTGTTATCGCCTACCAACGCCCCCGCGCCGAGCCCGGCGCAGTTGACGACGATCGGTGCCGCGTCGGCGACCTCGGCCAAGGACGCGACCGGGCGCGTCTCGATTTCGCAGCCGGCCGCGGCCAGCCGCCGGGTCAGGTAGTCGAGATAGTGCGGCATGTCGATCATCGGCATGGTGGCGCGGAACCCGGCGCCGAAGCCCTCCGGGACGTCGCCCGGGTCCGCCGGGCGCAGGTCTGGGATGAGCTCGGCCACCGGCGAGGCCGCCTGTGCTTCGACGAATTCCCCGACCGCCAGCGCCGGTGCCATGCGAACGCCGGTGCCGGGCTCGTCGGCCAGCTTGGTGAACATTTCCAGGGAGTGCTCGCTCCAACGCAGGGTCGCCGCGGCGCGTTCGGCGGGTCGCGGGGGAGCCCATACCGCGCCCGCCACCGCCGAGGTCGTCTGTTGCGGCAGCTCGGCCGCCCACACCCGCACCGGCCAACCCGCTTCGGCCAGGCACACGGCCGACGTCAAACCGCTGACGCCGGCGCCGACGACGACGATGTGCTGCTGGTCACCCGCGTCACTTGCCAATGGCAGCAAGCTCCCGTCAGGAATGGGGGGGTTGCTGGCCGTTCTGGCCGCCGAGCAGCCCGTTGAGAATGCCGAGGGTGCCTTGCACACCCGCGGGCGGCGCACTGGGCGGCACGGCGGCGTCCGGGGTCAGCTGCCACGGCTGGCAGCCCGTTGTCTTGAAGGACTTGTCGGTCGGATCGATCTGCACGACCTGTGGCTTCTTGCTCAGGGCGTTGTCGATGAGGTTGCCGTCGGGGTTGCCCGACCGCTTCCAGTAGCAGGTGCCGTCGCCGACGGGACCCGCCGAGCTGTAGATGCCCGGCGCGATGTCGGTGCCGACCGCGTACGTGCCGTCGTGGTCGATCGCCGTCTTCGGTGCCGATGCAGGTGAGGCGCCCGGTGACGGTGACGGCCCGGGTGAGGGCGGCGGCGTCGGCTCCGGATCGGCGCCGGCGACTCCCGCGGACACGGCCCAGCACGCGAGGAGCAGCCCCACCACGGATGCTTTCACCTTGGACCCCATGAACCAGCAGCTTACCGGCGTGAGCGACTCATTTCACATCGATGTTGACCGAGCGCGCAGAGGAAGGCTCCTCGCGCGGCCCGTTGCTGGCCACTGTGGCATCAGCGATGTCGTAGCGAGCCCACCCGGCGTTGGCTCCCAGCCCGCCTGTTCCAATTCCGGCCGCCTTCAAGACGGTAATGGGCGTGACCGGGCCGGGGGCAAGCCACCCCGCAGCCGGCGTGGATGGCGCCAGCACCGGTTGGCCGATGTCGTTGGGGACTGGAGGGTCGTCGCTCGGGCACGGTATTTGATCCGGAATCTGGGTGGTGGGGTGGTGGGCGTCGTTGGCTCGCGACCCGTCCGAAGCCCAACAGCCGGGACAAAGGCCCCAATAGATGATCTCGGCCCCGTCGACGTGGAAGCCGTTGGGGTCCGGAACGGATAAGCAGGGCGCCGCACCGGTCACGCAGTCGACGTCTTCGATCGCCCCGCAGGTCCTGCAGACCGTGTGATGGTGGTTGTCGCCCACTCGGGTTTCGTAGCGGGCGACCGAGCCCGGCGGCTGAACCCGTCGCAACAGACCCACGTCGGTCAGCGCGTGCAGGATGTCGTACACGGCCTGCCGCGACACATCGGGGAGGCTGGCGCGCACTGCCCCGATGATGGTTTCCGTGTCGGCGTGCGGATTCAGTTGCACGGAATGGAGCACCGCGATCCGCGGGCGGGTCACGCGGAGGTCGGCGTTGCGCAGGCGTTCGGTGTAACTCGCCAACTGGGGCACCTGCACGAAATGCAAACCATTTCTGGAACTGATGTTTTTCGTGGAATCGACCAAGCCTCTGACCCCTTCCGTCGGGCCGGGAAACCCTCCGATGGTACGACGCCCGTGACGACCGCATGGGAACGATGTTTTCACGGCGGAGCCAAGGCTAGGGGGCTTGCGCCTCAGATTGTGCGTTTTCGCACAAATCGTTCCGGGTTTTTAACATAGGTGCCGACCGTCGGCGACGCGTGTGTTCCCCTGAGCGCAAAGGCATTCCAGTAGACCGTAATTTGCGTCTGGAACGTACCGCCGGTCATTTGTCTTCGGATTTGCGGGGCGGCTATGCCGCGTCGGCGGGAGCGGCCACTGTCGGCACACCCAGCACCGGTTGTGCACCCGGGGTCTGACATGTTCGGCACGACGAACGCCTCGGCGCGCGCCGAAATGCGTAGCGAGACTTGCCGTGAGAACGGATTTACGTCAGCCGGCGCACCTTGCCCGCGTAGCCCAGCGCGTGCTCGTACGTGTCGAGGTTGTCGCGAGAAATCCTCGCGTGCACGGGGCGCTCCAGGAAGAAGCGCAGCACCGGGTTGTAGGCATGGTAGGTCTCGTGGAACGTCAGCACGGTGGTGCCGTCGGGCTGCTCCTCGAGTTCGTGATAGCCCTCCGCGCGGGACCACAGCGGCGCGCCGACCGCTACGTACCGCGACAACTTATTGATCTCGGCCTCGGTCACGCTCTCCCAGGACCGCCCCTTGCCGCCGGAGAGCAGGTACTTGGGTACCGGGAAGATGCAGGTGCGCACCAGGCCCTCGCCGGCCTCATTGCCTTCGTTGAGGATTTCCATGCTGCCGGTGGGCCACGTGAGCACCCGCGGCCGGGGCGCGTTCGGCGGCACCGGTGGGTGCAGCACCCGCCATACCTTCCGCGGCGGCGCGTCGACGTGGAATCGCACGGTGTAGGACTGCATCAGTTCTCTCCAACCAGGCTATCCCCAGGAATCCCAATAAGTGATCGTCTCCGCGGGCGGCCGCGCGGCCGGCCGAAAGTCGGTGCCGATGGTGTAGGCGACCGGGAACAGCGCGGCCTGGGTGGCGGTCGGCGGAATGCCGAGCAACTCGGCCACCTCCTTCTCCTTGGCCAGATGCATTGTGGTCCACACCGATCCCAGCCCACGCGACCGCAGGGCCAGCAGGAAGCTCCAGCCCGCCGGGATGATCGACGCCCAGGCCGACGCGGCGGTCAGCAGATTCGAGTTGTCGATGCGGTTGTCCAGACAAGGGATCACGTGGACGGGCACCCGGGCCAGCGTGTCAGTCAGGGCCAGCGCGCCGGCGTACACGCGCTGGGTCTGCGGATCGGACGCCTCCTTGGCCGCGTACGCGAGGTACTCGGCGCCGACGCTGCGGTAAATGTCGCCGATCGCGGCGCGCTTGTCGGGATCGGTGATCACCAGCCATCGCCAGTCCTGCGCGTTGCTCGCGGTCGGCGCCTGCATCGCGAGCCGGATGCACTCGAGGATCACATCGCGACCGACCGGCCTGCTCAGGTCAAGGCGTCTGCGCACCGCCCGGGTGGTGGTCAGCAAGTCGTCGACCGAAGCGAGGTCCATTAGGTCCTTCCCGACGGGGTTAGAGGTCGATCGCACAGGACTGGTCGACACCCAGGACGGTCAGCGAACGCCCCAGGCCCAGGAACACCGCGACACACAGCGTGAGATCGAGGATCTCCTCGTCGGAGAACGACTGCCGCAGCCGGTCGAAGAACGCGTCGCCCATCGACGCGTGATCGGTGGCGAAGCGGTCCGCATACTCGATGGCCAGGCGCTGGCGCGTGGTGTAGCCGGGGTAGCTGACGTACGCGGCGACATTGTCGTACAGCTCGGGGGCTACCCCCGCGTCCAGCACCGACTGCGCCCGGAAGTCCGAGCAGGCGACGCAGTCGTTGATCTGAGCGATTCGCATCCGGGCCAGCTCACGCTCCTCGGCCGGCAGGATGCTCTGCTGGTATGCGCCCCGAATCATCCGCTCGACCATGGAGCCGAGCGGCGGCCGTAGCGACCAGATCATGGCGGCATCGCCACCGGGGCCATCCGGGACATTGACTCGGGCCATCCGTGAACTCCTGCCCGGGAAAGATCGTTACCTAGTCGAGCAAACCAGATTCTCAACTCGGCTGTCTAGGTCGGCGCTCGCATGCAACTGTGCATATGTATACCCGGCGCGGACCCGAAAATTTGGTTGGCTACCGTCCGTGGATTGAGGGCGCTCATCGGGCGAGCGTCCCGAATGTGGAGGTTTGTGCGTGCTGTTCATGCACGAAGTGCACAAGGTGCGGGGCCGCAGCGAGGATGACTTCGAGGCAGCGTTTCGACAGGGCTGGATGCCCATACTCGCCGGCGGGAGCGACGCGCGGTTGCTCTGGTACGCGAACCAGGCCCATGGCAGTGGACCCGCCTACACGGTGGTCACCGTGACCGCCGTCCGCGACGGCGCGGCCTGGGAGCGCCTGACCACGCGGGTCCAGAAGGGCGATCTGCAGGAGTGGATGCGCCACCTCGACGAGCTCCGCCACGAGGTCGACGCCAAGCTGCTGGTCCCGCTGCCGTGGTCGCCGCTGCAGGAGGTGGCCCTCGACGAGGTGCCGGTCGACGGGCGAGAGCACGAGATGAGCCTCTACATGGAGGACACCATGTGGCCGTACGAGGACAAGTTCGAGGAGTACATCGTCAGATGCGGCGAGGTCTACGCCAAGAGCCTCGACCAACCGTCATCCATGCTGAGCATGCACGCGGCCTTCCAGCCCGCGCTCGGCAGCCATGTGCGCCGTGAGGTGATCCTCATGCAACGCATCAGTCGGCCGGAGGCGTTGCTCGATCTACTCCGCACCCACATTCCCGCCGAGTACCGCGCCCCCGGGACATGGATGTACGACGCCCTGGACCTGCGCGACCAGTGGACCAGCCGGCTGCTGCGCACCTCCGAGTGGTCGCCGCTTTATTAGGACCGCGGATGAACACCGGGACGATCCACGAGGCCGCGGCGACCGGCGATCCCACCCGCGCCGCCCTGATCATCGACGGGCGCACCATCAGCTACGGCGAACTCGCGGCGACGGTGCGACGGTGCGTTACGGCCCTGGCCGCCCGGGGCGTGGCGCCCGGGCAGCGGGTCGCGGTGGTCGACAACGGCAGCCTGCTGTCGATTGCGACCTTGCTCGGGGCGGCGCGAATCGGCGCCGCCGCCGCGCTGATGAATCCCGCGCTGACTCCGCCGGAGCTGCAGGGACTCCTCAAGAATGCCGGCTGTGCGGACGTGGCGGTCGCGGGGGAGCAGTACGTCGGGCGGGTGCGCGACGCGGGTGCATCGACGGTCTTGACGCTCGCCGATCTCACCGATGACGGGCCCGAGCCCGCGCCGCCCGTCGACGACGGGGAAGCCCTGGTCCTGTTCACCAGCGGCACGACCGGACTCCCCAAGGCCGTCGGCATCTCCACCCGGCAGCTCACCGCGCGGATCACCGGGATGGCCGCGCCGTTCCGGGTGGACGCCGCGCCCGCGGTGGGCATGATGTGTGTCCCGTTCTTTCACGTCGGCGGCTCCCTTGGCACCCTCGGCAGTTTGTACTCGGGAAACACCTCGGTGGTGCAGCCGCGCTTCGATGCCGGCGAGTGGCTGCGGCTGGTGGCGGAGCATCGGGTGACGGCCACCTTCATGGTGCCGACGATGCTGCAGCGCATCCTCGATCACCCGGACTTTGCGACCAGCGACCTGACGTCCCTGGTGGCCATCGCGTACGGGGCCGCCGCCGCGCCAATTGCGTTGGTGCGCAGGGCAATGGCCGCGCTTCCGCACGTCGCGTTCGCCAACGTGTTCGGCCAGACGGAGACGCTCGGGGCGTACACGACGCTGCTGCCTCAGGATCATCGCGATCCGGCCCGTGCCGGTTCGGTCGGCCGGCCGCTGCCCGGGGTGGACGTGCGGGTCGTGGACCCGGCCAGCGGCGAGGACGTCGCGCCCGGAACCGTCGGGGAGCTGTGGGTGAACACCACCCAGAACGTCACCGAAGGCTGGCTGCGCACCGGTGATCTCGCCCGCCGGGATCCGGACGGCTACATCTTCCCGTGCGGCCGGCTGAGTGACACGATCAACCGTGGGGGAGAAAAATTCGGACCGGTCGAAGTCGAGGAGGCATTGCGTTCGCATCCGGCGGTCAGCGACGTCGCGGTCGCCGGCGTGGCCGACGACGAGCTCGGCCAGCGGGTCGGGGCCGCCGTAGTGGCCTGCGCCCCAGTGACACTCGAGCAGTTGCGATCGCACTGCCGCGACTTGATCGCGTACTTCAAGCTGCCCGAGCGCCTGGCGGTCGTCGATCAGATTCCGTACAACGCGACCGGCAAGGTCAGCCGCCGCCAGATCGCCGCGCTCATCGCGGATAGCGCCTGAAGTCAGGGAGTGCCAATGCTGTTTCTCCACGAGACCCACAAGGTGGTGGGCGCGCGGGAGGAGGAATTCGAGGCCGCCTACCGCGAAGGCTGGATGCCCACCCTGGCCAACGAAGACAACGCCCGGCTGCTCTGGTACACCAACCACGCCCACGGGTCCGGGGTGTCCTACAACGTCGTCACCATCACCGCGATCAGCGACGGCGCTGCGTGGGAAAGCCTGGTCCACCGCGCCCAGACCGGGGACCTTCGCCCATGGATGCGCGAGCTGGACAACCTGCGCCACGACGTGACGGGCAAGCTGCTGCTGCCCGTCTATTGGTCACCGCTGCAGACGGTCGACCTGGCGAGCGTGCCCACCAGCGGCGAGACCCACCCGCCGACCATGTTCATGGAGGACACCGGCTGGCCCCACGCGCCGCTGGACGACTACATCCGGTCCTGGGACGAGATCTACTACCGGCCGCTGTCCAAGGCGCCGGCCGGTATGCGGATCCTCGACATCCAGGCGTGCTTCCAGGTGGCCCATGGCAGCTATCGGCGGCGAGAAGCCATGCTGTGGCAGAAGATTGACGACGCCAACAACTACGCGGCCCTGGTTCACCTGCTCACCAAGGAGGTCCCGGCCGAGCACCGGAGGCCCGGCAGCTACATGGTGGAGGCCCTGAAGTTCCGCGATCAGTGGGAAAGCCGCCTGCTGCGCACGTCCGAGTGGTCACCCCTGTACTGAGCTCGGCACGCGCGTGCGGTTCAGGATCCTGGCCGCCTCGCCGACCATGTCGGCGACGACGTCGGCGGCGGGCTGGACTTGTCGAATGCGCCCGACCGCCTCGCCGATGATTATGGCCGCGGTGTCGAAATCCTCTTCAGCCGTTGCCGTTTCGAATGCCTCCACCGCATCGGCGACCGAACCCGACAATTGGTCATCGTTGCCGTGCCAGGTGTCGAGGAAGGAGTTGCCCAGCGCCCGCACGGTGTATTCGGCGGGCCAATCCAACCGCCGCACAACGTCATAGACCCGGGTCCGCACGGTTTGGTCCCCGCTTGCGTCGATGGCGCGCTGCTGGGCCCGCGGCGATATCAGCGCCTCCGGGGTCGCCCAGAACCTGGTGCCCACCAGCGCGCCGTCCGCGCCGAGCGCCAGCGCGGCGGCCAGCCCCCGGCCGTCGGCGACACCGCCCGCGGCCACCACGAGCGTTCCGGGCGAACGCTCGGCTACCAGGTCGACGACGTCGGGCACCAGCGTGAAGGTGGAGCGGACGGTCATTCCGTGCCCGCCCGCCTCGCCGCCCTGGGCCACGACAATCTCGGCGCCACCGTCGAGCGCCCGGCGCGCGTGGTCGAGGGTCTGCACCTGGGCGGTGAGCGGGACACCGGCCGCGTGGATGCGGTCGGCGAACGGCCGTAATTCACCGAACGACAACATGATCGTGGCCGGTCGCCGCGCCAGGACCTCGTCGAGCAGCTCGGGGGTGCGGGCCAGGCTCCACGTGATGAACCCGGTTCCGACCCGAGCCCCGCCGGCCTGGTCGAGTTCGCGCCGCAGCCACGCCGCGTCGCCGTAGCCGCCGCCGATGAGGCCCAGGCCGCCGACCGATGTCACCGCCGCCGCGAGCCGACCGCCTGCGACTCCCGCCATCGGCGCGAGCAGGATCGGGTGTCGGATCCCGAAGTATTCGGTTAGGCGGGTGCTGAGGTTCATTTCAGTTCTCCGGTGAGGAACTGGGCTCGGCCATGTCCGAAAGACCAGTCCTCGTCGCCGTTTTCGGTGATCGAGACGATCAGATCGGCCGGGTCGATCCCGCACCGCTCGTACAGAATCGTCGCCAGCAGTTCATAGAACTTCTCCTTCATCGCCCGCGTACGCCGCCGGCTCACCACGTGCACGATCACCTGCCGGTCCGAACGCGTGATCCCGAGGCCGGTGTCCCACGTGACGATCTCGTGGGCGGGGTGGGTGCGTACCACCTGGTAGCGGTCGCGCGGCGGCACCCCGAACGCTTCGACAACGGCCTCGTGGACGGCGTCCAGCAGCGCCCGCGCCTCCGACGGCGTGCGGCCCTCGATGAGGTCGATGTACAGCAACGGCATTTTGTCTCCTTGGGTTTGTCTCCTGCGTACGACGCTAGGTCCACCGACGTCCGCAGTGAAATGCCTGCTGTAATCGATCTATGCTTGTCAGACATGGGCGGTCTGGATAGCGGCCGGGTCGAGCTGCGCCACCTCAGGGCGTTCGAGGCGGTGGCGCGACTGAAGTCGTTCACGCAGGCCGCCGAGGAGCTCAGCATCACCCAGCCGGCCCTGAGCCGCACCATTCAACAGCTGGAAGACGCGCTGGGCGTGGCGCTGCTGGACCGCAGTTCGCGGCACGTCGAGACGACGCAGGCCGGCCGGACATTCCTCGACCACGTCGAACGGGTCCTCGCCGAGCTGGGACGTGGCCTCGCAGCCGTTCGCCGGCAGGCAAGCATCCGCCTCGGGTTCAGCTGGTTGCTGCCCGACCCGTGGGCGCAGGACACCGTCGCCCGCTTCGAACTCGCCACCGGGACGACGGTCAGGCTCATCCGCACCGACGATGCGCTCAACGCGGTGCAGCAGGGGAAGGTTGACGTCGCCGTCGTGCGCGGGCAGGTGACCGCGACGGCCGTGCGGGTCGTGCACCTGTTCGACGAATCCCGGGTGGCGGTGTGTGCTGTGCACTCGGCGCTAGCGCGGCGATCGGAGCTGGATTGGGCCGAGGTGCCGCGCTGGCCGCTGGTCGTCAACACGGCCAGCGGCACCACCGGCCCGTGGTCGTGGCCCGCGGGCGCCGGACCGGAAACGATCGTGGAGACAGCGAATTTCGACGAATGGATCGAGTCCGTCGCCGCCGACCGCGGCATCGGCGTGATCCCCGACGTCGCCGTCAGGCGCAACATCCACCCCGGCGTGCGGTTCATTCCGCTGCACGGAGCACCCCAGAGCCCCGTCGCGCTGGTGTTTCTGCCGCGCGGCCGCAACGCCGTGCTGCGCCGCTTCGTCGAGGCGGCCGTCGAGAGCGCGCAAGGGTCATGAGGGGCCTTCTTCGCGAAACTTGAACGGGCGCTGCGCATCTCGGCGTATCGTCACCGCCATTGCAGTGTCGCGGCGCCACCACGCAACAATCACCGCCGCAGGCTGACCGATTCCAGGAACGGCTCCGCCACTGCGAGAAAGCCGGCGGGATCCGACGAGAACACCACGTGACCGGTATCGAGGATCTCCAGCCGGGAGCCGGCGATGGCGTCGTGCGTCGCGCGGCCGGCCCGCAGCGGTATCGCGATGTCCTTCTTGCCCCACACGATGAGGGTGGGCACGGACAGCTCGCCGGCGCGGTCGCGCAGGTCGTGCTCGGGCGTGGCGAAGCTTCGCCACAGCGCCGCTCCGGTACGGATGCCCTCGGGAGTTTTCGCCACCGCGGTCGCACGCTCGACGATCCGCCGGTCGTTGTCGGTCCTGGCCTTCATGTAACCGCGGACAAAGAGGGGAGCGGCCCGGCGGAACACCGCCGGCGTGCCGAGCATTCGGCAAAATCCCCGGACCGCGGGGGTCAACGGCACGAACCCGCCCGTGTTGACCAGCACCAGACCCGCGACGCAGCCGGGGCGGCTGATCGCCAGCCGCGCGGCGGCAAACCCGCCGACCGAATTCCCGATCACCACCACCCCGGACAGGTCCAGGGCGTCGACGACGTCTTCGAGCACGTCCGCGAAGAGCGGTGCGCTGGCCTCCATGGGGGAGCTGACCGGATCGGATTCGCCATGCCCGGGCCAGTCCACCGCGATGGTGCGGTAGTTCCGGGCGAGCGCGTCGACGATCGGATCGAAGTCGTGTCGGTCGTGCAGCGAGGCATGCAGCAGCAAAAGGGTTGGGCCACTTCCTAATTCGTAGTAGGCAACGCACCCCGCCCGGGTTTGGATGGTCGGCATGGGAGTCCCTCTCATAGGCGTTGACCGACTGGTCGGTCATCCCGTACGCTACAACGAGAGGAACGCCTTGACAAGGAGGGAATCCAGTTGGAACAAGCCCCGCCTCCCGAAGCACCGTTCGCGGAGAAGATGACCTACTACCGAACGCAGCACACCTCGAAGGGGGTACGGGCGGTGCACCGCGTCGGCATCCCGATCATCGCGGCCGGACTGCCGCTGTTGTTCGCCAGGCCGAAGGTCGGTGCCACCATGTTCGTCGGCGGCTGGGCCATGAACATCCTCGGTCACAAAGTGTTCGAGAAGAACCTCCCGTCGACCCACAAAGGGTGGCTCACTTACCAGCTCACCGGGGTAATCGACGTGTGCGAACAGTACGGCGAGATGCTGGCCCGGCGAAGCCAGCGCAGGGCGGCCGCGCGGTGAGGCCGCCCGAGCCGGGACGCAATGCGCTGCTGGACGCGGGACAGCGGCTGCTGGGATCGGCCGACCTGGCGCGGATTTCGGTCAACGCGATCGTCGCCGAGGCCGGCATGGCGAAAGGCAGCTTCTACCAGCATTGGCCAAGCCGCTCGGAATACGTGCGGGCCTTGCACGCCCGGTTCCATGACGACCTGCAGGACTCAATCGCCGCCGCCGGCGGCGACCTGCCGCCCGGCCGCGAGCGGCTGGAGGCGGGGATGAACGCCTACCTCGACGGCTGCCTGGCCGAGCCGGCCACCAAGGCGCTGCTCGTCCAGTCGCGCACCGAGGCCGGGCTGAGCGACCTGGTCGCCGCGCGCAACGAAAGCGCGGCCGCGCTCATTGCGCCCGATCTGGTCGCGCTGGGGTGGGCGCCGCCGGAACCGGTCGCGGCGCTGCTCGTCGCGGCGGTCGCGGAGATCGCCCTGATCGAGCTCGCCGCCGGCAAGCGGGACAAGCAGCTGCGCCGCGGGTTGCTTCGGCTCGCCACCCGGACACCGGCGGACTAAGAGGGTTTGCAGGCGGGTTCCAGGGGCAGCACCGCGCCGCCGGACTGCAGGGACACCAGGTACAGGTAGGTCGCGAGCGAATGTTCGCAGGACACCGAGTATTTGACCAGAACCTTCGGCGGAAGCGGCAGCAGCCGGACCGGGTTGAACCAGTACGGGTTCAGCACGTGTTCATAGTCCACCGGGGGAGGCAACACCGTGACGATGTCCAGGCGGTTCGCGATGCGGGACGAGTCCTTCACCACCTGGCCGAAGGTGGCGGCGAACAGCGAATCCCCGGTACGCGGGCTGCCGTAGGTATAGACGGCCGGCGTGGTGAACGCCGTGTTCGCCGCCACGTCGAGGGCCAGCAGCGTCGCCAGGGCCCCGCCCAGGCTGTGGCCGCAGATTGTCAGTGCGCCAACGGCTTTCGGGAACGCAAGCGTTGCGAGCGCGTCGACCACCTTGGGCGAATCCGGCGTGGGTCCCGTCCGCAGGGATCCGTACATGTCGGTGAAGCCGTCCTCGGTGTTGCCTGCGCCGACCAGGAACGGGCATGGCACCAGGCCGAACTCGGCGTCGTGAATCCATTCCAGCCACCCTTCGGTGCCGCGGATCGCGATCGCCACGTCGCCGGTGTTGGTCTCCTGGCAGATCAGCCCGATGGAGACCTCGTCGTCGACCCGGGCCGGGTTCATGTCGGTCGCCAGGTCGTTGGCGTAGACCGTCGTGACGATGGTGTAGTCGACGCCGCCGGCGCTCAGCGCGTGACCGGCCCGGTTCGTCAAATCGCCGGGCGGTGTCGCGTAGGTGGCGTTGAGGAGCTGGCCGAATTGTATTGCCCGCGTTGCATCTAAGGTCGGTTGTGCCGGCACGGCGCCCCCGCTCGGATCATCAGGCTTCGAAGGTTCCGGTGAACTGCGCCTGTCCGTGTCCGGTGGTGGCCTGCGTTATCGCCTGTGCCGCTTGCACGCCGGCCAATCCCGGGGGGAGCTGGTAGTTGGCGGGGAGCTGGTAGAGGGTGAACCGGTAGTGGTGCACCCCGGTACCCGCGGGCGGGCAGGGGCCACTGTAGCCGGCCTGGCCCGCCGAGTTCGGCAGGCTGCTGCCGCCGGCGGGGCTCTGGCCGTCGCCGGTGCTTCCCGGGCCGGGCGGGATCCCGACGACAATCCAGTGGACGTAGAGCCCGCGCGGCGCGTCGGGGTCGTCGACGACGAGCGCCCCGCCCAACGGCGCCGACCACGTCAAGGGCGGCGCGACGTTGGCTCCCTTGCAGGTGTATTGCGCGGGGATCGGCGCGCCGTCGGCGAACGCCGGACTGCTGAGCGTCACCGGTCCGGTGCCGGGCGCTTGGGGGACGGTCCGCGCCAGTGTCGTCACCTTCGGTGTCTGCGGGCCCGTCGTCCGGCTGCCACCCTGGCCGCCGCAGCCGGCCAGCGCGACGAGGAGCGCCAGCCCGGCGGCGACCGGCGCGGTGCGGTGAAGAGATTCCATACCCGACAGTGTCGCGCGCCGACGGTTGGTCGGGAAGGACCCGTTTCGGAACCTACCTGCCGGCCTTGACTTCGAGCACGCGCTTACGCAGGCCGTCGGTCGCGGTCTCCATCAGGCCCTTGGTCCCCCTTTTGACCAGAAACCCGGGGACCGGAACGGACAGGTCCACGGTCAGATCGAAACGCACCCGGGTGGAATCGCCGTCGGGCGTCAGGGTGTAGCGGCCCTCCTGGGCGCGCTGCTGTTTGGAGCTCTCCAGCGTCCAGCCCACGCCGTCGTCGTGCACCGAATAATCGAGCACCTGCTCGTCGCTGACGCCCACGATCTTCACCGTCTGCCGCGATTTGCTCGGATGGCCCTCCGCGTCGCGTTCCAGGATTTCGACCTTCTTGTGAAACGAGGACCACTCGGTCAAGGACTCGAGGTCGAACAGCACGTCCATGATTTCGTCGGGCGTCGCGTCGATGACGACTTCGCGGGAATCGGTGATAGCCATAACGGATTAGATAGCCAATGTCGCGGCGCTAAAACTCACGGCACCAGCACGACCTTGCCGACGTTCTCCCGGGCCGCCAGGATCCGGTGTGCTTCCGGCGCCTTGGCGAACGGGACCGCCGCATGGACGACGGGGGCGATCGTGCCGTCGCCGAGCGCCTCCGCCAGGGGAGTGATCCACGGCTCGAGCGTGCCGCGGTCGTCCCACAGCCGCAGCATGTTGATGCCGATCACGGCCTTCGACTCCGAGAGCTGATCGAGTAGGTTGAAACCGCGCAGCATCGCCAAGGCATGCGGCGCGGCCACACGCAGCGAGCGCTTCTCACCATGTTGCATGTTCGAAATGCCATAGCCCACAAGCCTTCCGCCCGGCCGGAGCAAGGCATAGGACCGCCGCAGCGACGTGCCGCCCAGCGCGTCGAGCACCAGATCGTACGGTCCCAGGCCCTTCCACCAGCCGTCGCGGCGGTAGTCGATGCACCGGTCGACGCCCAGCTCGGCGAGCTTCGCATGCTTTGCGGGCGACGCGGTGCCGTGCACCTCGGCCCCGGCGGCCTTCGCGAATTGGACGGCGGCGATGCCCACCCCGCCGGCCGCGGCGTGCACCAGCACCCGCTCGCCGGCGCGCAGCGACCCGTAACCATGCAGCGCCGCCCAGGCGGTCGCGTAGTTCACCGGGACGGCGGCGCCCTGCTCGAAGCTCAACACGTCGGGAAGCACGACGGAATCGTTCGCCGCCACGTTGACCACCTCCGAGTAGCCGCCGAATCGCGTGCCCGCCAACACGCGTTCGCCGACGCGGTCGGGATCGACACCGTCGCCGACGGCCTCGACCGTCCCGGCGACCTCGTAGCCGACCACCGCCGGGAGCTTCGGCGCATCGGGATACAGGCCGACGCGGGCCAGGTGGTCGGCGAAGTTGACGCCGGCCGCCCGCACCGCGACTCGCAGCTGCCCGGGGCCCGGTGGCGGCGGGTCCGGCCGGTCTTGGACCCGCAGCACCGACGGGTCGCCGTGCTTGGTGATGACGACTGCGCGCATCGTGTGATGGTCGCACACCGCCGGGCGCTTCATGCCCGCGCGGCCACCCCTGTGAGGCGGGGGAGAACGACATCGCGCCAACCGGGACCCATGCGGTCGAAGGCCTGCGCCATCCTGGTGTCGTTCAGGTCAAAACCACTGTGTTCCAAGAACACCCGAGTGCCGTCGCCTTCGGGCTCGAGGCACCAGGTGAGCGTCCAGGCCGGGGTGAACGTGTAGACGAAGCGGCGCGGGGGATCGACCTCGAGCACTTTGCAGGGTTGGCGGCCGTAGCCGGGCATGTCGAGGGTGAACTGGTGGCCGACCACCGCGGCCACCTCACCCTCGGCCCACCACAGCCGCATCAGCTCCGGTTCGGTCAGCAGCCGCCACACCTTCTCCGGCGGCGCCGCGACGAATTGGTCCACCCGGATCGTTGCGGGCGTCTCGCTCATTCCAGCTCCTCTGCCGCCTCGGCGAGCCCGGCCAGCCGCGCGCGCCAGAACTTCTCGAACGGATGTAGCCACTCGCCGAGCTCCGCCAGCGGTTCGGCGGTCAGGCGGTAGATGCGCCGACGGCCCTGCGGCTCGCCGGTCACCAGCCCGGCGTCGCGCAACACCTTGAGGTGCTCGGCGACGGCCGGGCGGCTGAGCTCGAACCGGTCGCTGAGTTCCCCCGCGGACAGGGGCCGTCGGGCCAGGATCTCCAGCAGCTCCCGCCGCACCGGGTTCGCCAGAGCGAGAAAGACGCGATCAGCGGCGGCCACCCGCGCAATATATGTCGGGAAATTCCGACATGTCAACTTTTTCCGACATGTCCTGCCGCCGCGATACGATCCGGGCTACCGTCCTCTTGTGCGCTTGGCTTGGGAACGACTGACCGACACGGTGCATCGCTGCCGGCTGGCGTTCTGCGACGTCACGGTCGGGCTGGTGCAGGGCGCCGGCGGAGCGCTGATCATCGACACCGGAACCACCCTCGCCGAAGCGGCCGCCATCGACGCCGATGCGCGACGGCTCACCGGGCGCCACGTGACTCACGTTGTGCTGACGCACAAGCACTTCGACCATGTCCTGGGTTGCTCGGCGTTCGGCGATGCCGAAATCCATTGCGCGCCTGAGGTAGTCGAATATCTCACGTCGGGCACCGGACACCTTCGCGAACACGCGCTGAGCTACGGGGCGAACGCCGCCGAGGTCGATCGCGCGATTTCGGCGCTGCGGCCACCCCGGTGCGGTCTGTACGAAACCGAGATCGACCTCGGCGACCGCACCGTGACGGTGACCCACCCGGGGCGCGGCCACACGAACGCGGACCTGGTCGTGGTGGTGCCCGCCCGCGACGGTGCGGGTGAGCCGGTCGTGGTGTTCACCGGTGATCTCGTCGAGGAGTCCGCCGACCCATACGTCGACGCCGATTCGGATCTGCCGGCGTGGCCGGCAACCCTTGATCGATTGCTCGAGATCGGTGGTCCCCAAGCCGTCTACGTCCCGGGCCACGGGAAGACTGTCGACGCCGAATTCGTCCGCCGGCAGCGGGATTGGCTGAAGAAACGCAGGCTCTCGGCGCCCGGCTAGGCGCGGGCGGTTGTGCAGGCCGCGATGAGGGCGTCGGGATCGGTAACGCTGACCCACAAGGATCGCAGCGTCACCGATCTGATCCAGACTTTCGCCTGCACCGGCGGCTCGATCGTCAACGCCACCAGCCCCTTGCCCGACCCGTTGACCAACCAGCGGCCTCCCGCGTAGTGCACGCCCCAGGTGAAGACGCGCTCGTTGGCCGCTTCGGCCTTGGTGATGGAGGCCAAGGGGATGTCGGCCTCGAAAGCCCAGCCCATCTTGACGTGCAGCACGCCTTCGTCCAACCGGATCTCGCTGTGGCGGGGGCCAAGTCCGACCGGAATCGCCAACGGAAGATACCAACGCTCAAAGCGCAAGCTCGTCTGCACGATACGGAGACTACCGATCGCTGACCCGCTTTGCTGGGTATTGCGCGGGGAAGCCGCCGAGCGCGGC
Source organism: Mycobacterium sp. NGS54 (assembly GCF_059812465.1). Lineage (NCBI taxonomy): Bacteria > Bacillati > Actinomycetota > Actinomycetes > Mycobacteriales > Mycobacteriaceae > Mycobacterium > Mycobacterium sp. NGS54. The sequence continues at coordinate 155,065 of NZ_JCALCS010000008.1, forward strand.
GGTCCAGGTCGGCCGGAGTACGGCCCGGCAACAGTTCCGATTCGGGACCATTGCCCCCTGATTGAACCGCCGTGTCCGGGGATAAACTCACGGTCAGCCGATTCGCGCTGAAGAGGAGCGTCATCCCATGGCCATCATCGAAACGGACACCGAGGTCCGCACGCCGTTCGAGCAGGACGTCGAGGCTACGCAGCGATACTTCGAGGGTTCGCGCTTTGCCGGGATCACCCGCCTGTACACGGCCCGCCAAGTCGCCGAGCAGCGCGGCACCATTCCGACCGACTACACCGTGGCCCGGGAAGCGGCGGCGGCGTTTTACGACCGGCTGCGCGAACTCTTCGCGGCGAAGAAGAGCATCACGACGTTCGGCCCGTATTCGCCGGGCCAGGCGGTCAGCATGAAGCGGATGGGGATCGAGGGCATCTACCTCGGCGGCTGGGCGACCTCGGCCAAGGGCTCCACCACCGAAGACCCCGGGCCGGACCTCGCCAGTTACCCGCTGAGCCAGGTGCCCGAAGACGCCGCGGTCTTGGTGCGCGCGCTTCTCACCGCGGACCGCAATCAGCAGTACCAGCTGCAACAGATGAGCGAGCGGCAGCGCGCCACAGCCAGACAGTATGACTACCGGCCCTTCATCATCGCCGACGCCGACACCGGTCACGGCGGTGATCCGCACGTGCGCAACCTGATCCGCCGGTTCGTCGAGGTCGGCGTGCCGGGTTACCACATCGAGGATCAGCGTCCGGGCACCAAGAAGTGCGGTCATCAGGGCGGCAAGGTTCTGGTGCCGTCCGACGAACAGATCAAGCGCCTCAACGCCGCCCGCTTCCAGCTCGACGTCATGCGGGTGCCCGGCATCATCGTCGCGCGCACCGACGCCGAGGCGGCCAACCTGATCGACAGCAACTCCGACGAGCGCGACCAGGCGTTCCTGCTCGGAGCCACCAACCTGGGCATTCCCTCCTACAAGGCCTGTTTCCTGGCGCTGATGCGCCGCTTCTACGAGCTAGGCGTCAAGGAGCTGAACGGTCACCTCTTGTATGCCCTCGCCGACAGCGAGTACGTCATCGCCAACGCGTGGCTGGAGCGGCAAGGGATCCTCGGCGTGGTCTCCGACGCCGTCAACACCTGGCGGGAGAACGGCAAGGACTCGATCGACGACCTCTTCGATCAGGTCGAGTCGCGGTTCATCGCCGCCTGGGAGGACGACGCCGGGCTGATGACCTACAGCGACGCCGTTGCCGAAGTACTGGCCTTCGGCGAACGCGAAGACGAGCCGGCGACCATGACCCCCGACCAGTGGCGGACGTTCGCCGCGCGGACGTCCCACTACGCCGCCCGGGAGAAGGCAAGGGAGTTGGGCGCCGCGCCCGACTGGAGCCCAGAGCTTGCGCGGACTCCCGAGGGCTATTACCAGGTCCGGGGCGGCATTCCGTACGCGATCGCCAAGTCGTTGGCGGCCGCGCCGTTCGCCGACATCCTCTGGATGGAAACCAAGACAGCGGATCTGGCCGACGCCCGGCAGTTCGCCGAGGCGATCCACGCCGAGTTCCCGGACCAGATGCTGGCCTACAACCTCTCGCCATCGTTCAACTGGGACACCACCGGGATGACCGATGAGGAGATGAAGCAGTTTCCCGTCGAGCTCGGCAAGATGGGCTTCGTCTTCAACTTCATCACCTACGGCGGCCACCAGATCGATGGCGTCGCCGCCGAGGAGTTCGCCACCGCCCTAAGGCAGGACGGCATGCTGGCGCTGGCGCGCCTGCAGCGCAAGATGCGTCTGGTCGAGTCTCCTTACCGGACACCGCAAACCCTGGTGGGTGGCCCGCGCAGCGACGCGGCGCTGGCCGCCTCCTCGGGCCGCACCGCGACCACCAAGGCCATGGGGAAGGGCTCGACCCAGCATCAGCACCTGGTGCAGACCGAGGTGCCGAAGAAGCTGCTGGAGGAATGGTTGACGCTCTGGAGCGACCACTACCAGCTGGGCGAGAAGCTCCGCGTGCAGTTGCGGCCGCGTCGCGCCGGCTCGGATGTGCTGGAACTCGGCATCTACGGCAACGGGGACGAGCAGTTGGCCAATGTCGTCGTCGACCCCATCAAGGATCGCCACGGCCGCAGCATCCTTCAGGTCCGCGACCAGAACACGTTCGCCGAGAAGCTGCGCCAGAAGCGGCTGATGACCCTGATCCACCTCTGGCTGGTACACCGCTTCAAGGCCGACGCCGTCATCTACGTCACCCCGACCGAGGACAACCTCTATCAGACCTCGAAGATGAAGTCCCACGGCATCTTCAGCGAGGTTTACCAGGAGGTCGGCGAGATCATCGTCGCCGAGGTGAACCGCCCACGCATCGCCGAGCTGCTGGCTGCCGACCGCGTGGCGCTGCGGAAGCTGATCACCAAGGAAGACTAGGGCGACTCGCGGCGGGCGCGCCGTCGGGCATTTGCTGGCGGCGCCGTGGCGTCGCGGCATGCCCGGCGCCCAGGCCCGCCATCCGCGCCTCGGCGCGCGCCGTCTTCAATCCGCACGACGACTCGCTCGCGGAATGCGCTTCGGCTCGCATTCGTCGCCCGCTGCGACGGCGGCACATCCCGACGCAACCGCGCCCGCGGCCCTCCTGCGTCTCCGGCCTCGACTGCGGAGCCGGCCGACCCGTTTGCGACGGCGAATGCCGGGGTACGGAGCAATGGATCGCATCAGAGTGGCGCGAGTGGGGAGTGGGGAGTTGGCGATGAGAACTGGAGCTAGGAATGCCGTCGCGCTTTTCGGCGGTACGGCGATACTCGTGCTGGCCGTCGGATGTGGCGGCGGAGGTAAGGGGCCGAACAGCAGCAGCACGACGCCATCCACCACCACCACTCCGTCGTCCAGCGTGGCGCCCGCGCCGTCCACGGCGCCGGGCGGACCGACCGGCGGCGGTGGTCCCGGCGGCGGGGGCGGCGGTGTCCCCGGTGGCCCGACCGGCGGCGGCGGCCCCGGCGGCGGCGGTGGCAGCATCCCCGGTGGCCCGACGGGCGGCGGCGGTCCCGGCGGCGGGAGCGGCAGCATTCCCGGCGTCGGTGGCGGCGGCGGAGGACCGGGCGGCGGCGGAGGTTGCATCGGCAACATCTGTGGCGGCGGCTAAAACATCGCCACGGCGAGGACTTGCTCCCAAGCCGGTGGGGCCATGTGAATCTGGCCCCGCCGGCTGAGCAATATCTGGCGTCGGCCCTTTTGACCTAACCGGCGGCGGCTTGGGTTATGGTTCGGGCAACTCGACCGCAAGGGGACGCCAATGGCCAAACTCAGATTCGGATATTTCATCGCCCCCTTCCACCGGGCCGGCACGAATCCGACGCTGGCCCTGCAGCGCGATCTCGAGTTCGTCGAGCACCTCGACGCGGTCGGCTTCGACGAGGCCTGGATCGGCGAGCATCACTCGGCGGGCAGCGAGATCATCAGCTCCCCGGAAGTCTTCATCGCCGCGGCCGCCGAACGCGCCAAGCGGATTCGCTTTGGCACCGGGGTCATTTCGCTCGCGTATCACAATCCACTCTGGGTCGCCGACCGGTTGATGCTGCTGGATCACCTCACGCACGGGCGCGTGATCGGCGGGATGGGGCCCGGCTCCCTACCGACGGATTCCGGGATGATCGGGCTGAACCCCACCGACACGCGCGAGCTGCTGGAGACCAACCTCGACATCGTCGTGCGGTTGCTGGCGGGGGAGACGGTGAGCGCGAAAACCGCCACGCACCAGCTCTATGACGCCAAGTTGCAGCTCGCCCCGTACTCCGACGGCGGGATCCCGTTGGCGGTCGCCGCGGTCGCCTCGCCGACCGGGGCGCGGCTGGCCGGCAAGCACGGCATCGGGCTGCTGTCCATCGGGGCGACGCTGATCGTCGAGGGCTTCGACGCGCTGTCCTACCACTGGGGCATCGTCGAAGAGCGCGCCGCGGCCTTCGGCACGGAGGTCGACCGCAAGGACTGGAGCCTGGTCGGGCCGATGCACATCGCCGAGACGGACGAGCAGGCCCGCGCCGACGTGAAATTCGGCATCGAGTCGTGGTTCAACTACTTCCAGAAGGTAGCGGCCTTCCCCCAGATGACCATGCCGGGGGAGCAGCTCGACGAGATGATCGACATCATCAACGAGAGCGGGGCCGGCGTGATCGGCACGCCCGAACGGGCGCGGGCCCAGGTGCAGCGGCTCTGGGACCAATCCGGTGGATTCGGCTGCTTCCTGCAGATGGGCCACGAGTGGGCCAACCCCGCCGCCACCAAGCGGTCCGCCGAGCTGTTCGCCGCCGAGGTGATTCCGCACTTCCAGGGTCAGGCGCAGCCGACGCTGGACGCTGCCGCGCGCGCCGGGCAGGTGCGCGAGGGCCTCGCGCAGTCTCAGCTGCAGGCCGTCGAGCACATGACCAAGAAGTATGAAAGCGAGAAAAGCGGCTGACGGGCGAAAAGCCGCATGGCCCTACGGGTTTTCCGTGGTCACCGGGTTGGGGGTCGCGGGATTCGTCACGCCGGGAAGTTGACCGGGCCAGGGCGGCAGCCCGGTGTTCGGTTCGGACGCCGGCGCAACTTCCAGCGGGACGCATTTTTTCGGGGTGAGCGCGTTTTTCCATGCGCCGGGTGGGTTCGGCGCAGCCGACAGCGAACCGTCGGGGCAGCGGAAAGAACACGAACCTTCGAGCGCCCCCAGCGGAGTGATGACCGAGGCGTTGAACAAGAAAATGTTGATGCCGCCGACACCCTGCACGGCGCCGCCGCCGTATTCGCAGTGCCAACGACTGCCGTTCTCTTCGACCGGGAAGTCACACCAGTAGTGATAGGCCCCCATCTCCATGCCCGAGCCCCCCACGCCGGGATAGTCGCACAGTCCGGGGCCGGGCACGTTTCCGCCGATATCCGCTTGCGCCACGGGAACACTCAGACCTAGCCAAGCGGCGGCCGCTATGCCCGGAACAACGAATTTCCTCATTCGTCCACCTCTTCACAGCGGCCGAAGCACACCGCCGCATCGTGGGTAATTACCCGGCCCGGCAAAACCACGGCGCCCCTAGTATTTGGCCGCGCGCGTCTCGTTTAAACCTTCCAATTGTCGAAATAGATTTCATATGCGCGCGCCAGCGCGTTCCCAGCCTGCAGCTAGCAGCGGGGCGCATAAATGACGGATGACAAGCACCGCCCCCGATAGGCGAGCGCGAATGGTGCGGCTGGTTTTGGCCGGGGCCGCGACCTTGGCGATGATCGCATCGTTCGACGCCGCGCGCCCCGATACGCACCCGGCGCCCGCGTCCGTGCGCCTGACGGACCTGGCCCTGCCGGCCCCCGCGAGCGGTCCCTTCGGGGGCTTCGCCACCGACGGCGACGACGACTGGGCTCAGGAACAGGCTCAGCAGCAGGAACAGCTCGCGCTGCAGCAGATGCAACAGTCCATGCAGCAGGCCGAGCAGCAAAACGAAGCGGCTCAGCAGCAGTTCCTACAGGACATGCAACAGGCCCAACTGACCGAGCAGCAGGCCAACAATCCCTAAGCGTTTCGAAATCCCTTGCGCACCAAGGTAATTCTATCCTCCGCCGTGCGATTCGCACTCGGCCGCCTTCACCAGCCGGCCCGCGAAGAACCGGACCGCGCCGCCCATGGCCGCCCGCATCATCGGACCCGTCCCGGGAACTCCCTCGACGAACTCGCCGGTCCAGCGAATGTCGGTGCCACCGGCAGGATTCGGGGTGAAGGTGACCTCACCGGAGTAATCCTTGGCGGGGCTCGGCGGTCCGACCAGCTTGTAGGCGTGGCGGTGATCCTGCTCGTAGGCGACGGTTTCCTCCTGCACGAGCAAGGGCCACATGCCCACCTTGCGGATGGATCCGACGCCGCCCGGCGCGGGATCCCCCTGACGCGCCCAACTCGACTGAAGGACGATCGGCTTGGCCCACTTTGACCAGTTGGCACCGTCGGCCACCAGCCGGAACAACGTCGCCGCGGGCGCGCTGCTGGTGCGGTTGATTTCGAACGAGAACCTACGACCCGACATCCCGACTCCCTGGTGAAGATCGCTGAGTGACCCGGATGGCACTGCCGCGTACCATACCTCTACCGCCTCAAAGCGTCGTTTCTCTGCGGGGCCTCGCGCCGAGCGCAATCATTCACGGTATGGCTCGGCGGTTCGCGTTTCTCGCGGTGTTGCTGCTGGTCGGTGCCTGCGCTGGGGGACGCGGACCAGCGCCCACCACCACGCCGACAACCGATCACGGCGACGCGGCGGCCCGCAGCCAGAGCGTGCTGGACGACGCTATCGAGGCCCGCGCGCCGGGGTGCTCGGCCGCGGTCGGCGTCAAGGGAAAGGTGGTGTGGACGGGCGTTCGCGGCGTCGCCGACATGTCGAACGGTGCGGCCATCACCGCGCACACGGTGTTCGACATCGCCTCGGTGTCCAAGCAGTTCACCGCGACCGGGCTCCTCTTGCTCGTCGCCGCCGGCAAACCGGCCCTCAGCGACCCCGTATCCCGCTACATCCCCGAGCTGCCGACGTGGTCCACCACCGTCACCGTCGGGCAGCTGATGCACCAGACGAGCGGAATCCCCGAATATGTCGGGCTGCTCGAGGCGCAGGGTTATCAGCTCGGCGACCGCACCACCGAGGACGAGGCCATGCGGGCGCTGGTCGCCGTGCCGAAGCTGGAATTTCAGCCCGGTTCCCAATTCGAGTACTCCAACTCCAACTACCTGCTGCTCGGCGAGATCGTCCGCCGCGTCGCGCGGGAACCGCTGCCGCAGTTCCTCGCCGAACAGATCTTCGGTCCGCTCGGCCTGGCCATGGTCCTCGACCCCACCGGTCCGATTGCCGAGAAGGCCGTCTCGTACGAGAAGAGCGGCAACGGGTACCGGGAGACCGACCCCCGCTGGGAGCAGGTCGGCGATGGCGGAATTCAAACCACGCCAAGCCAATTGGTCGGGTGGGCCGACAACTACCGGACCGGCCGGGTGGGCGGCGCCGCGCTCCTGGATGCGCAGCTCGCCGGCGCGGTGCCCACCGAACCGGGCGGCGCCGACCGGTACGGAGCCGGAATCTACTTGATGGGCAACGGCACGCTCGATCATGACGGCGCATGGGCCGGGTTCGTGACGGCATTCCGTGTGAGCAAGGACCGAAACACGTCCCTGGCCATCAGCTGCAACACCGACAGGCAAGACCCCGAAACCCTGGCCGACTCGCTGGCCAAACTCTGGATGTAGCCGGCGGTCAGCTCCTTTCGGTCAGCCCGGTGACCGTCCGGCCGTCCTCGAGTTCGATCGCGCTCAGCATTACGGGTGCCCGAAGGTCGGCCAGCAGGCGCCCGAGCCCGGCCTCGGACACCCGCCACACCTCGGCGCGCGAAGGCGCACCCCGTCCGGGCTTGGGGGTGGCATGACCGACGTGGCGGGCGCCCAGCCGTTCGAGTTGGCGGCGCAAGGGTCCCGAATCGAACAGTGCCACCTCGCAGCCGCTTTCGATCAGAGGCGGGGGTGGCACTCCGCCGAAGCGGGCGGCGATGTCGACGGCGATTTGGTCGTGGAACGCGGGCGCGACGATCGTCACGCCGAACGGACCGCCCGTGGCCGTCGGTTCGCCGGGGACGGCCACCGCGGCCATGTCGAGCAGGTTGCAGAAATTGGTGTAGGTGCCCATTCGCCGGTTGATCGAGAACGGTTCGGCGGCAACGTCGGCCAGCGCGGGGTGTTCGGTGGTGGTCGGGAGCAGCAACGCATCGAATCCGGCGAGGAGCTCCGCGGCGGCGACCCGTGCGCGCGCCAGCGCATCGAGGTCCGCGGCGAACGCGGGGCCGGTGATCGCGCGCCCCGCGGTGATGATCGCCGCGACGTGGGGGTCCGCGCCCGCGGGCGCGGTGTCGAGGAATTCGCCCACGGCGGCGTATCGTTCGGCGACGAACGCGCCGTCATACAGCAGCAGGGCCGCCTTTAGCAGGACCGAGATGTCGACCGGTTCGATACCCAATCCGGCCTCGGCGGCGCGAATCACGCTGCGCTCGAACGCGTCTCGGTAGGCGTCGCTGAGCGCGGTGCGGTTCGCGACTTCGGGGATCGCCACGCGGGGTGCGTCGGACGCGGCCAGGCGAACGTCGGGCGGCCAGGCGCGGCTGCGGGGATCGCGGCGGTCGGACCCGGCCATCACCGCCGCCGCGGCGCTCGCCACGTGGAGGTCCGCCGCGAGCACCGAGACGGCGTCGAAGCTCGGGCAGGCCGGAACGACCCCGTGGGTCGGGATGATGCCGAGCGTGGGTTTGATGCCGACGATCCCGTTGAGCGCGGCCGGTACTCGGACGGAGCCCGCGGTGTCGGTGCCGATGCCGACGTCGGCGATGCCCAGCGCGACCGCGACGGCGGAACCCGAACTGGAGCCCCCCGCGACCAGGTGGGGATGGCGCGAATTGCGCACCGCGCCATAGGGAGTCCGGGTGCCGACCAGGCCGGTCCCGAATTGGTCGAGGTTCGTCTTGCCCAGCACGACGGCCCCGGCGTCGCGGAGCCGATCGACGGCGGCCGCGGTGGCTGCGGGCAGGTGGGCGAATTCGGGGCACGCGGCCGTGGTCGGCAGGCCCGCCACGTCGATGTTGTCCTTGACGGCGACCACCAGTCCCGCCAGGGCCAGGCTCTCGCCCGCGGCGAGCCGTCGCTCGACCGCGCGGGCGTCGGCGAGGACGTCGTCCTGTTCGCGCAGCGTGATCCAGATTTCGGGACGGTCGGCCTGTGCTATGCGCCGATACGCGGCGCGGACGCGCGCCGTGGGGGATCCGGCGGGCGCGTCAGATGACATATGGCGCGATGAGGACCATGGCGCTGGCGACCGCGAAGCCGACGAGGAAGGCGATCACCGTAAAGCCCATCACCTGACGGACATTCAGCTTGGCGATGGCGAGCACCGGCAGCAGCCAGAACGGCTGAATCATGTTCGCGACGCCCTCGCCGACCGCGACCGACATCGAGGTCAGCCCGAGGTATGCCGGCGAGTGTTGACCGACGGCCAACGCCGAGTCGACGGCGATCGGTCCCTGCACCGCCCAGTGCCCACCGCCGGACGGCACGAACAACGAGATGATGACCGACCCCACGAATGTCAGGAACGGCAGCGTGTACTGATCGGCGCCGCGCACCAGCGCCTCGGCCAGCACCGTCTGCAGCGCCTTGCCCGATCCGGTGGGCAGATAACCCAACAGGCCGACGATCCCGCCATACAGGGGATACTGCAGCAGCAGCGGGCCGGACACCTTCGCGGCGCCGGAAAACGCGCGGATGAAACGGATCGGCGTCCGGTGCAGCAGGGCGCTGGTGATGGTGAACAGCATGATCATCGACGAGATGTTCAGCGCGAACCCGCTCAGCACGAAGTACGCGATGCCCGCGACGAAGACGATGACGTTGAGAATCCACAGGTTTTCCAACCACTCGGCGAACGTCCGCTTGCCGCTGGGCGCGGGCGGCTCCGGCTCCTCGTCGAAGACCGCCGGATCGGGCTCGAGACCGGCCCTGGGCTCCATCCGCCAGATCGCGACGGCGAGCAGCGCGACCACGGTGATCACGGCGATCCAGTTGTAGGGCTGGAAAACCGTCAGCGCCAACGGCACGGTCGTGCCGGTGATCTTGTGGATGACGTTGATCGGGCTCGTCGTGTCGGTGTTGGCGAGCGCGATCGACGACGACAGCCCCTGCGTCCAGACGAGGTAGCCCATGAACCCCGTCGCGATCAGGTAGCCGAAATGCGCTCCCCGCAGGCGCTTCGCGACCTGGCGCGCCACCAGAGCGCCCGCCACCAGGCCGAGTCCCCAGTTGAGCAGGGAGAAGACGGTGCTGACCGCAAAGCACAGCAGCGCCCCCTGGACCTGGTTGGTCGGCTTGCTCGCGAGACGGACGATGGCTCGCTTGAGCGCGGGCGCCTCGGCCAGCGTGTACCCCGTCACCAGCACGAGCACCATCTGGAACGCGAAGGTGAAGATGTTCTGCGGTCCCCACACTCCGCCGTACCACGCCTTGAGAATGCCGGAGGCCGTCGCTCCCCGGACGAGCACCGCGACGAGCGCGACGACGATGAGCGTGAGGATGACCGCGAACAGGTAGGGGTCGGGCATCAGGCGTTCGACATAACGGACGCACAGCTCCGTCAGGCCCTGGATCAAGCCGCGTCGTTGCACCGGTCGACGCTGTGTCGTGGTCATCTGGTTCCCCTAAATCTCCCCGTTCGCAAAACCCCGCCTAAGGCAACCCCAATTTTGTTGCCGCCGGGTGAATTAACCGAACCCCGTCGGCGATGACAACCGCGGTTGCCAGAGGCCGCCGGCCCGCCGGGCGCCCGGCGCGGAAACTGCGGCCCGACATCGCGATGAGTTTCGGCGACGGAACCTGTCTATATCTGTAGTTCGATCGGACTCGATCGGCTCACCATCGACGCCCCCGCACCTCGTGCGGGGGCTTTTCACTTGAGAGGGGCTTGTCATGGGCTTGGCAGTGGACACGGCAGAGGACACCGGCGCAGACAAATCGGTCTTGGTCACGGGCGCCAACCGCGGAATCGGTCGAGCCCTCGTGGAGGAGGCCCTCCGCCGTGGGGCCGGGACGGTGTACGCGGGCACGCGAGACGGTTCCTCCTTTCCCGACGAGCGGGTGGTCCCGGTCGCGCTCGACGTGACCGACGCCGAACAGATCCGCGCGGCCGCCGCGACGGTGGAATCGCTCGACGTGCTGATCAACAACGCCGGCATCGCGCAATACGACGACCTGACCGATCCCGCGATGCTGGAACGGCACCTTGCCGTGAACCTGTTCGGCACCCATGCGGTGACCCGGGCGTTCCTGCCGGCGCTGATTCGTTCCGGGGGAGCGGTGATCAACAACCTGTCGGTCAACGCGCTGGCGCCGTTGCCGATCATTCCGGCGTACTCGCTGTCCAAGGCGGCCGCGTTCAACCTCACCCAGTCACTGCGGGCCGTCCTGGGCCCCCAGGGCGTGCGGGTTTTCGCGGTCTTCACCGGCCCGGTGGACACCGACATGAGCCGCGAACTCGACATCCCGAAGGCCACCCCGCGCTCGGTCGCGGCGGCCGTCTTCGACGCGCTGCACCGCGGCGAACTGGACATCTTCCCCGATCCGATCTCGCAATCCATCGCCCGGGGCTGGGACAGCACGCCCGCCAAGGAATTGGAACGCCAGTACGCCCAACTGCTTGCGACAGCGACCCCCGCATAACACCATCACCAGGAGGACAAGATGAACAACCTATCCGGCCAGACCGCACTCATCGTGGGCGCAAGCCGGGGCCTGGGCCGCGGCATCGTGACGGCCGCGGCCGAAGCCGGCGCCTCGGTCGTCGCCGTGTCCCGCACCGCAACGACGTTTCCCAACCCGGCCAATGGCGCCGGCAGCATCGAAGCGGTCGTCGCCGACGCCGCCGATCCGCCGGCGGCCGGCACCCTGCTGGATCGATACGACCCACAGGTTCTGGTGCTGGTGGCCGGGGCAAGCCCGTTGCCCCGCCCGCTTCAGCACCACACCTGGGAGACGTTCTCGGCCAACTGGAACACCGACGTGCGCATCGCCTTTCATTGGCTGCGCGAGGCGCTGCTCCGGCCGCTGCGGCCCGGCAGCCGGGTGGTGGTTTTCAGCAGCGGTGCCGCCCTGGCGGGATCACCGCTCAGCGGCGGGTACGCCGGCGCCAAAGCGACGCAACGCTTTATCACCGGCTACGCCCAGGACGAGGCGAACCGCGCCGGTCTGGGCATCACCTTCACCGCACTGATGCCGCGCATCACGCCGCTGACCGGACTCGGCCGCCCCGCCGTTCAGGCGTATGCGGCCCGCGAGGGCCAATCCGAGGAGGAGTACGTCAAGCAGCTCGGCGAGCTGGTCAGCCCGCGGGCGGCCGGCGCGGCCGTCGTGGAGCTGGTGCAGTCCGACACCGACGCCGTCGCCGCGGGCTACCTGCTGACCGGCGCCGGCCTGCAGAAGATCGCCTGAAAACCGTTAAACGACAACCGAAAGGCCCGACATGAACATGCAGACGCCCCCGATCGTATCGGCGCAGGACTGGGAGGCCGCACGGCAGCGGCTGCTGGTCAAAGAGAAAGAGGCGGTCCGGGCGCGCGACGCGCTGGCCGCCCAGCGCCGGCGGATGCCCTGGCTGGAGGTGGACAAGCCGTACCGGTTCGACGGCCCGGAAGGCGGGGTGAGCCTGCTGGACCTGTTCGAGGGCCGGCGGCAGCTGGTCGTCTACCGGGCGTTCCTGGAGCCGGGGGTGGACGGCTGGCCCGAGCACGCGTGCCGCGGCTGCTCGATGATCGCCGATCACATCGGCAACCTGGCGCATCTCAACGCCCGCAGCACCACCCTGGTGTTCGCCTCCCGCGCCGGCCAGCCGGACATCGAGCGGGTGAAGGCTCGGATGGGGTGGCAGATGCCGTGGTACACGATCACCGACGACTTCGATCGCGACTTCGGGGTCGACGAGTGGCACGGCACCAACGCGTTCATCCGCGACGGCGAGCGGGTGTTCCGCACGTACTTCATCAACAACCGCGGCGACGAGGCGCTGGGTACTACCTGGAGTTATCTGGACATGACCGCCCTTGGGCGTCAGGAGGATTGGGAGGACTCCCCGGAAGGCTATCCGCAGGGACCCGCGTACGCGTGGTGGAACTGGCACGACGCGTACGGCGATCAGCCGGCCCAATGGTGGGCAGACCCCGAGCCGGGCGAGCACGATCCCAGCGATCCCCGGCCGTCGCGCCGGGAGTCGTGAAAGGCTGTCGGCAATGCCGGACGCCGGCGTCGACGATTTCGCGCAAGTCGCCGAACAGTATCGGCCCGAGTTGCGGGCGTATTGCTATCGCATGATCGGATCCGTCGACGAGTGCGAGGATCTGGTGCAGGACACCTACCTTCGCGCGTTGCAGGCCTACGAGAGGTTCGAGGGCCGCTCGTCGGTTCGGTTGTGGCTCTACAAGATTGCCACGAACACCTACCTGAACGCGTTGCAGACGCGCCAGCGGCGTCCGCTGCCGTCCGGGCTGGGCGCCCCGGCCGACAGTGCGACGACCGTGCTGGCCCCGGCGAAATCGGACATCCCATGGTTGCAGCCCGCGCCCGACAGCCTGCTGTACGGCGCCACCGACGATCCCGCCGCGGTCGTGTCGTTGCGCAGCAGCGTCCGATTGGCGTTCGTAGCCGCGCTGCAACATCTGTCGTCGTTGCAGCGCGCCGTTCTGGTGTTGCGCGACGTATTGGGTTGGCAGGCCAGCGAAGTCGCCGAGATCTTGGAGACGTCCACGGCGGCGGTCAACAGCGCCTTGCAACGCGCCCGTGCTCGCCTGGCCGAGGCCGGCCCGACGCTGGACGAGCTCGGCGAACCCGCCGAACCCGAGCTGCGCGGCGTGCTCGACCGCTATATGGCCGCCTTCGAGCACGCCGACGTCGACGGGCTGGCCGAACTGCTCCGCGCCGACGTCGAGCTCGAAATGCCGCCCATCCCAACGTGGTTCACCGGGCGGGATGTGGTGCGCGACTTCCTGGCCCGGGTGGTGCTGTACACGCCGGATCAGTGGCGGCTGACCTACACCCGCGCGAACGGCGCGCCGGCGTTCGCCATGTACCGGCGCGGGTCTGACGGTTCTTTCCAGGCTCACGGCCTGGACGTGCTGTCGCTGGTCGACGGTCGCATCTCACGCATCGTCGCCTTCAACGACGCAACGCTGGTCGCCAAGTTCGGGCTGCCCGAGACGCTCGCGGGGTGAGGGCCCGGGCCGTGTCCGATGAACTGCCCGTCCTGGCCGAGGCGACCCGGTATCTGTTCGGCAACCTCCTCTTGGTTCGCGACGCCGACCTGTCGGCGCCGACGCCCTGCGCGGACTGGGACCTGCGTCGCCTGCTCTGGCACGTGCGCACCTCGCTGGCCGACGTCGCCGACGTGCTGGCGGCCCGCGACCCCGACCGGGGGTCCGAGCGGGCGGCCGCCGACGCGGATGCGTCCGACCCCGTCGGCGCGTTGCGGGTCGGCATCGTCGACCTTCTGCTCGCGTGCACCACGACACCGACCGCGGGCCGGCCGTGTGTGATCCGCGGCCACGCGATTCCCGTCAAAGTCGTTGTCTACGTGGGGGCGATCGAGATGGTGCTGCACGCGTGGGATATCGCCCAGGCGTGCAACACCGATCGGCCCATTCCCCCGGGAGTCGCCTCGGCGCTGCTGTGGGTTTCGCCACCCCTCGCCGAGGCGGGACTGGCCGGGCACGTGTTCGCCGCGCCGCTGGCGGCGCCCCCGAACGCCACCCCAAGTGACCAGCTACTCGCCCTGTTCGGCCGCCGAGCCGGCCCCGGTTAGACGCGAACGGGGTTCGCGGCGGCGCCGCGCGGCGCCCCGCGCGTGGCCGACCCGGCACCCCGGGTCCGCCCGGCCGGGCCCCTAGACTGCGCTTATGGATTGCGGTACCCGCCACGACGCCGCGGCTCCGAAAGGCCTGCTCCTGATAGAGGACTGCCTGGACGCCGACGGCGGCGTCGCGTTGCCGCCGGGCACGACCCTGATATCGCTCATCGATCGCAACATCGCCAATGTCGGTGACGCCGTGGCGTATCGCTACCTGGACTACGCCCGCTCCGAGGGCCACACCTTCGAAGTGACCTGGACCCAACTGGGGGTCCGGCTGCAGGCCATCGCCGCGCGGGTGCAGCAATTCGCCGCCGAGGGCGATCGGGTGGCGATCCTGGCGCCGCAGGGCATCGATTACGTCGCCGGCTTCTACGCCGCGATCAAAGCCGGCGCCATCGCGGTGCCGCTGTTCGCACCCGAGCTGCCGGGGCACGCCGAACGGCTGCAGACCGCGCTTCGCGACTCCCAACCCGCCGCGGTGCTCACGACGGCGGCGGCGAAAGAGGCGGTCGAGAACTTCCTGGAAAGCCTGCCGGACCTGCGCAAGCCGCAGTTGATCGTCATCGACGGGGTCCCCGATTCGGCGGGGGAGCTGTTCGTCCCCGTCGAGCTGGACATCGACCGCGTGTCGCACCTGCAGTACACCTCGGGTTCGACGCGGCCACCGGTCGGCGTGGAGATCACCCACCGGGCGGTCGGTACCAACCTCGTGCAGATGATCCTCTCGATCGACCTGCTGGACCGAAACACCCACGGCGTCAGTTGGTTACCGCTCTACCACGACATGGGTCTGTCGATGATCGGCTTTCCCGCGGTGTACGGCGGGCACTCGACACTGATGGCGCCGACCGCCTTCGTCCGCAGGCCGCTGCGCTGGATCCACGCCTTGTCCGCCGGGTCGAAGCAGGGCCGGGTGGTGACCGCGGCGCC
Organism: Mycobacterium sp. NGS54; assembly: GCF_059812465.1. Taxonomy (NCBI): domain Bacteria; kingdom Bacillati; phylum Actinomycetota; class Actinomycetes; order Mycobacteriales; family Mycobacteriaceae; genus Mycobacterium; species Mycobacterium sp. NGS54. The sequence continues at coordinate 170,398 of NZ_JCALCS010000008.1, forward strand.
GAACTTCGCCTACGAGTGGACCGCGCAGCGCGGCTTGCCCCCGCCCGGCGACGACGTCGACCTGCGCAACGTGGTGATGATCATCGGTTCCGAACCGGTCAGCATCGACGCGATCCGGACGTTCAACAAGGCCTTCGCCCCGTACGGATTGCCGCGCACGGCGTTCAAGCCCTCCTACGGCATCGCGGAGGCGACGCTGCTCATCGCCACCATCGATGCCTCCGCCGAGGCATCCGTCGCGTATCTCGACCGCGAACAATTGAGCGCCGGTCACGCGGTGCGCGTCGACGCGGACGCCCCGAACGCCGTGGCGCAGGTGTCCTGCGGCCGGGTCGCCCGCAGCCTGTGGGCGGTGATCGTCGACCCCGACAGCGGATCCGAGCTGCCCGACGGTGAGGTCGGCGAGGTCTGGCTGCAGGGCGACAACGTCGGTCGCGGCTACTGGGGGCAGCCCGAGGAAACCCAGCTGGCCTTCGGCGCCAAGCTGCAGTCGCAGCTGGCCGAGGGCAGCCACGCGGAGGGCTCGTCGGCCGGACGAACCTGGTTGCGGACGGGGGATCTGGCCGTCTACCTCGACGGCGAGATCTACGTGACCGGCCGCATCGCGGACCTGATCACCATCGCGGGGCGCAACCACTATCCGCAAGACATCGAGGCCACCGCCGCGGAAGCCTCGCCGATGGTGCGGCGCGGGTACGTCGGCGCGTTCGCCGTCCCGGCGGACGGCGAGCAACGCCTCGTCCTGATCGCCGAACGCGCCGCCGGCACCAGCCGCGACGATCCGCAGCCGGCGATCGAGGCGATCCAGGACGCGGTGACACACCGTCATGGCGTTTCGGTCTCCGACGTGCGTTTCCTGCCGGCCGGCGCCATCCCGCGCACCACCAGCGGAAAATTAGCCCGGCGGGCCTGCCGCGCCGAATACCTCGGCGGCACACTAGGCGTGCGCTAGCTGGCATCCTGGCGGTGTGGGTTTGCTAATCCGCCTGGCCGAGCTCCTGATCGTGATCCTGCCGCTGACGGGCATGGTCATCGCGGCGGTGCGGGCGTTCGGCGCCAACAGGCGCCGCACCGAACAGCGCCACGAACTCGATCGACCGGCCGAGGCCGCGAGCATGCCGGCCGACCGCATCGTCAATAACCAAGCGGCGCAATGGCGTTCGCTACGACGCATCATTGAGGAGCACGGCCGCACCGACGCCCGATGGCTAGAGTACGAACTCGACGTCGCCAAGCTCCTCGACTTCCCGCTGATGACCGACATGCGCGACCCGCTCACGGTCGGCTTCCACAAAGCCAAGCTGCGGGCGGACTTCTTACGCCCCGTCAAAGCCGAAGACCTGCTCGACGACCGGGAGGCGGCGAGGCTGTATCAAACCGCGGTCGAGGACTACGTGACCGCGTTCAACGTCGCCGAGGCCGAGGCCATGCGCAAACGCCGCAGCGACTTCTCCCGGGAAGCCCAGCAGCGGATCGCGCGCGCCCAGAGCCTGTTACGGGTGGCGTCGGACCCCGCCGCGGCGCCGCAGGAACGCCAGAAGGCGTTCGACCTGGCCCGCAAAGAGCTCGACGGCCTCCTCGTCTTGCCGTCCACGACGCAGGCCAGCATCGAGCGCGGCATCTCCGGTCAGCTGGAGGGATGACTTTCTGCTCTTATCGACGCGCGCGGCCGAGGCGATCATGACTGCATGATCGATCACGAGTTGGACAGCGAGCACAACATCCTGCTGGTGCACCCGGAATCCGCGCTCGACAAGGACGACTTCGTCGAGCTCGCCCAGGCCGTCGACCCCCAGATCGAAGCCAACGGCGACCTCTCCGGCCTGATCATCAGCGCGCCGTCGTTCCCGGGCTGGAACAGTTTCGGGGCGATGGTCACCCACTTCCGCTTCGTGCGGGATCACCAAAAGCACATCAAAAAGGTCGCGGTCGTCACCGACTCGCACGTCGCGGATGTCGCCGAGCACCTCGGCTCACACTTCGTCTCGGCCGAGATCCGGCATTTCCCCGCGGGGCAGGTCGAGCAAGCCCGACAGTGGATCATCGGCGGCGCGTAGGCCGCCGGTCTAACCTATTACGGACCCCAAACCAGCAGATCTTCCATGCCATTGTTCATCGCGACTATGGTCGGCGACGGGCCCGTGACGTCGAAATAGATTTTGCCGGTCGCTTGTGCGCCCTGCGGGATAGTCGCTCCGCTGATCGTATTCGGACCGGCGGCCTGCCACAGGACCCGATAGTTAACGCCGCTGGCGGTCCGCGCATTGAACTGCGAAATGGCGGGGGTGACCGGGCCGCTGATCGCCTTGACGGTCGCGGTGGCTTCCCAGAGCTGGCCCGCCACCGGATAGCTCGGAATGGTGTCGGTGCTGGATTTCAGGTCGCCGACCGTCCAGCCGAGCTGCACCTGCCCCACAGAGTCGGTCATCGTCAATTCGCTACCGAGTTTGCCGGTGACGGGGTAGGCCGACTTCGCAATCGGTGCACTGGTGAAAGCGATCGTCGCCATCCCAACGATTGCCACTGCGGTCGTTATCAGCGTGGTGATCTTCATTTGCGCTCCATTACCCATTTGGGCGACCGGCCATATGAAGTCGGCCGCGTAATGGACACTTTAGGCCGCAAATGACAAAATGCTTCCAGAAAATTGGTCGGCGGACCCGTCGTCGCCGATTCGGGCATTGCTGTCGGCGAACCCATGCAACGATGATCGAATGGCCGCCATACCGGACCTGCCGGACGCGCAATCAGGTCTCGTCGGGTACCCGATCGCGCCGCCCCCGTTGCCCGGGCCCGTCACCTTCGAGCAGCGCTGGGACGACCTCACCTTCATCCATTGGCCGGTGCGGCCCGAGAGCGTCGAACGCTTCTACCCGCCCGGAACCCGACCGGACGTCTTCGCTGGCGGGATGACCTACGTCGGGCTGATCCCGTTCATGTTGAGCAGTACCAAAGTCGGCACCGCGTTCCCGCTGCCGTATTTCGGCGGCTTCGCAGAAACTAACGTCCGGCTGTATTCGATCGACGACGCCGGGCGGCACGGCGTTTTGTTCCGATCGCTGGAGACCTCCCGCCTGGCCGTCGTGCCCGTGATCCGGGCGGCGCTCGGCGTGCCCTACGTCTGGTCGCGGATGCGGGTGAGGCGACGGGGCGAGCAGATCACCTACGACAGCGTGCGCCGCTGGCCGCGGCGCGGCCTGCGCAGCCGGCTGACGGTCACCGTCGGGGAGGCGGTCGAGCCGACGCCGCTGGAGGTGTGGCTGACCGCCCGCTGGGGCGCGCACACCCGCAAGGCCGGCCGGACCTGGTGGGTGCCGAACGAGCATGAGCCATGGCCGTTTCGGCGCGCCGAGATCGTCGAGCTCAGCGACGACCTGCTCGGCGCGAGCGGAGTGCGCCCCGCCGGGGAGCGCCTGCGCCCACTGTTTTCGCCCGGTGTGCGGACCCGGTTCGGTCGCCCGTTCGCCGTCGGCTGAGCCCGCCTCAGGGGCAGCAGTAGCCGCCGTCGATCACGACGTCCGAACCGGTCATGTAGCTGGACGCCTCGCTGGCCAGGTACAGGTACAGGCCGGCGAGTTCGTCGGGCCGGCCCAAGCGGCCCAGCGGTATTTTCGGTTCCCACAGCGCATGGAGCTCGGCGAAGGGCTGGACGAGCTCGGTGAGGATGTAACCCGGGCTGACGGCGTTGACCCGAATCTTGTGGGGGGCGAACTCGACGGCCATGGCCTTGGTCAGATGAATGACCGCCGCCTTGGAGGCGCAGTAGTGACCCACCAGCTGGGGGATATTGATGATGTGGCCCGACATCGACGCGGTGGTGATGATGGACCCGCCCCGCCCTTGGCGCACCATCGCGCGGGCCGCCGCCTGCGCGGTGAGGAAGACGCCGGTCACGTTGGTGTCCTGGATGCGCTGAAACTCTTCCAGCGGCATCTCCAGCATCGGGGTGAGGGTGATGATCCCGGCGTTGCAGACCGCGATGTCGATGCTGCCCAACTCCGAGGTCACCAGGTCGACCATGGCATCGACCTGGTCGGGCCGGGTCACGTCGCAACTGACGGGCACGGCCCGCCCGCCCGCGGCGGCGAGCTCTTCGGCGACTTCCTCCAAAGCGTCTGAATGCCGTGCCGCGATGGCCACTTCCGCGCCGGCCTGAACGTAGGCCATCGCCACCTCCCTGCCGATGCCGCTGGACGCCCCGGTCACCAGAGCCCTCTTGCCGCGCAAATCAAACAGGTCCAGCACACTCATCGCATATCCCCATTCGCCAACCGTCGCCTTCAACAAAAACACGTTCTAGTGTGTCCGGCATGGGCAAATTCAGCAGGGCCGAAATCGAGCAAGCTGTCGAAAATTACACAAAAGTCGCCGAGGGTTGCAGCGCCTCGGGCGACTGGCGCCCGTTCGCCGATCTCTTCACCGAGGACGTCGTCTACACCGAGCATCACTACGGCGTCTTCCACGGCCGCGAGGCGGTGCGCGACTGGATCGTCGCGGTGATGGCCCCGTTCCCGCACATGCGCTTCCCCAGCGACTGGATCGCCTATGACGACGACAACGACGCCGTTGTCATCATGATCAAGAACCTGCTCGACCACCCGACCGACCCGGACGGCGAGCCGTTCTGGTTCCCCAACTGGACGCGGCTCGTGTACGCCGGCAACGGCCTGTTCTCCAGCGAGGAAGACATCTACAACCCCAACCGCGATGCCCCCGGGGTGGTGGGGGCGTGGCTGCAGGCCGGCGGTCAGCTGGCCTCCACGGAGTTCCTGCAGCCCAACGCGTAGCGCGAGACGCACCTACTCACGACAATTGCAATATGCAATAATTGCAATTGTCTATTGTAGTGCGTGCGGTGGAGGTGGCCAATCATGAAGATCGTCAAGAATATTCAGTCACCTACGGGACTGACCCGGTTCCTTTTCCGGGTGCCGATCCACCTTTATCGGCTCGGGCTCGGGTGGCTGTTCGGCAGCCGCCTGCTTCTGCTCAACCACACCGGGCGCGTCTCGGGCAAGCCCCGCCAGACCGTCCTCGAGGTCGCCGAACGCGACGGCGACAACTATGTCGTCGCCTCGGGCTGGGGGCCTGGGGCCGCGTGGTACCGCAACATCCTGCGCAACCCCGACGTCAGCATCCAGGTGGGGACGCGAACGATCCCCGTCACCGCCACACCGCTCGACAGGGACGAAGGGGCGCGAGTCTTTGTCCGCTATGCGTCCAGACATCGCACGGCGGCCAAGTTGGTGCTCCCGCGCGTGCTCGGATTCTCCGTCGACGGATCGGACGCGGACTTCCGCGCCGTCGGCGAAAACCTGCCCTTCGTCCGGTTCGTCCCTCGGGCACAAGTTTGAGGTGAATCGCGACGTCGCCAGGACAGTCACGGCGACGTAGCGATCGAGCGGCGGTAATCAGCATGGCCTCGAACGGCTTTCACACATCGGGCGACGATCCGGCTCGCCAACTTCCGCACTTGGTACCAGAGTGGAATCGGCGTACCGGAGCCGAAGGAATTCGCCGTGCAGACCAATGAGGATTTGGCGAGCATGCCGCTGCCGCAGGCGTTGGGTGAACTAGGCAGCTCGGCGCAGGGATTGACGTCGGCGCAGGCGCGGTCGCGGCTGCAACGCTACGGGCCCAATGAGATCACTGAGCGCCACCGCAATCCGGTGCTGGAGTTCTTGGGTTATTTCTGGGCGCCGATCCCGTGGATGATCGAGGTCGCGCTGGCATTGTCGGTGGCCGCTCGGCATTGGACCGACGCGGTGATCATCGGGGTGCTCTTGGCGATGAACGGGCTGGTGGCTTTCTCCGAGGAGCACCAGGCGGCCAACGCGGTCGCCGCGCTCAAGCAGCGGCTGGCTACCTCGGCGCGGGTGTTGCGCGACGGCGCGTGGGTGACGGTCGCGGCACGCGAGTTGGTGCCCGGCGACGTGGTGCGAGTGCGGCTAGGTGATGTGGTGCCCGCCGATCTGCGGGTGCTCGACGACGTCACGCTCGAGGTCGATCAGTCAGCGCTGACCGGCGAGTCGCTGGCTGTGAGTCGCGGGCTGGGGGAGAGCCTGTATTCCGGCTCAGTGCTGGTGCGCGGTGAGGCCGACGCGCTGGTGTGTACCACCGGCGCGGCCTCGTACATGGGAAAGACCACTGCGCTGGTAGAGACCGCGGGGACGGTCAGCCATTTTCAGCGCGCGGTATTGCGCATTGCCAATTATCTGATCGTGATCGCGGTTTCGTTGGTGACGTTGGTGGTTACGGTCTCGCTGGTCCGGGGCAATCCCGTGCTGCAGACCCTCGAGTTCGCTCTGGTCGTCACGATCGCGTCGATCCCGGTGGCGCTGCCGGCGGTGCTGTCGGTGACCATGGCCATCGGCGCGCGCCAGCTGGCGCGCCAACAGGCCGTGGTCAGCCACCTGCCGGCGGTCGAGGAACTCGGCGGCATCGACCTGTTGTGCTCGGACAAAACCGGCACCCTGACCCAAAACCGTTTGGCGGTCGCCGCCCGCTGGGCCGTCCACGGTTCCTCCGACGACGAGCTGCTGACGGTCGCCGCATTGGCCTCGCGCGCCGAAGACAACGACCTCATCGACCTGGCGGTGATAGCGGCCGCGGGCCGACGACCGCCGGTGCAGGTGGAGGAATTCATTCCCTTCGACCCGGTAAGCAAACGAACCGAAGCGCTCGTGCGCGACGCCGACGATCAGACGTTTAGGGTCAGCAAGGGCGCCCCGCAGGTCATCGCCGCATTGTGCGACGACGTCGCGGCCTCCCAGGTCGCTGACGTCGTCGAACGGTTCGCCGGCCACGGGCACCGGTCCCTGGGTGTGGCCCGGACCGACGGCGACGGTTCCTGGCGGCTGATGGGTGTGCTCGCCTTGGCCGACCCGCCTCGCGAGGACTCCGCGGCCACCATCACCGCTGCGAAAGACCTCGGCATCGACGTCAAGATGGTCACCGGTGACCAGGTCGCCATCGGTCGCGAGATCGCCCGCCAGGTCGGCCTGGGTGAGCAGATACTCGACGCCGCCGTGCTCGACGACGGCGCTGACGACGGCGATTTGGGCACCCGGGTGGAGGCCACCGACGGGTTCGCGCAGGTGTTTCCCGAACACAAATACCGCATCGTGCGGCTGTTGCAGGCGCGCGGGCACATCGTCGGGATGACCGGTGACGGTGTCAACGACGCGCCTGCGCTCAAGCAGGCCGACGCCGGCATCGCGGTGGCCGGAGCCACCGACGCGGCCCGTGCCGCCGCCGACGTGGTGTTGATGGCACCGGGGTTGTCGGTGGTCGTGGCCGCGATCGGCCAGGCCCGTGAAATCTTCGCCCGGCTGACCAGCTATGCCACCTACCGCATCGCCGAAACCGTCCGGGTGCTGCTGCTGATCACCGTGGCGGTGGTGTTGATGAACTTCTTCCCGGTCACCGCCGCGATGATCGTGTTTCTAGCGGTACTCAACGACGGCGCGATCCTGTCCATCGCCTACGACCATGTGCGCGGATCGCCCAAGCCGGTGAAGTGGGACATGCGCAGGGTGCTCACCATCGCCACCGTGCTGGGCCTCATCGGCGTCGTTGCGACTTTCGTGCTTTTCTTCCTCGCCGACAAGGTGTTTGGGCTGAGCCACGACGTGATCCGCACCCTGATCTACCTCAAACTGTCGGTCGCCGGCCAGCTGACCATCTTCCTGACCCGCGCCCGGGGCCCGTTCTGGTCGCGGCCCGCACCCGCACCACTGATGCTCGGCGCGGTCGCGGTAGCGCAAGTCATCGCGACCCTGATCGCCGTCTACGGGGTGGCGATGACCCCAATCGGGTGGCGGTGGGCCGGCCTGGTGTGGGCGTACGCGGTGACATGGTTCCTATTAAATGACCGGATCAAGCTCGCTGCTTATTACTGGCTCGATCACAGCCGATCGCGTGAACCCGCAACACCCGATCGGGGTTGAGTTGACCGACTGGGAGCCAGCGAATCATCACCGCGGCGGGCTTTCGCCGCAAATCGCAGCGCGTGTCTACGACAGAATCGGACGGCTCCAAGACACCCAAAACGCGTTCGAACGATCCGCGCTTGACCGGCTGATAGCCACTGCGCGTTTCGAGACCGCCACCTCGGTCTTCGAATTGGGTCCTGGGACCGGAAGTTTGGCCCGGCGGCTGCTCAACGACCACCTCACGCCAACGTGCGCATACCTCGGCGTGGACGTCAGCTCGCGGATGGTCGAACTCGCCCGCCACCGCCTCGCCGCCTTCACCCATCGGGCCAAGGTCATTCACAGCGACGGAACCCTGCCGCTGCCCGCGCCTGACCGCTCGGCCGACAGGTTCATCGCTGCCTACGTCTTCGATTTGCTCCGACGCGACTACGCAGCACAGGTCGTCGATGAGGCCCACCGTCTGCTTGTCCCCGGCGGACTGGCCTGTCTGACGAGCCTGACGAATGGACGGTCGACCCGTTCACGACTGATATCGCGCGGCTGGCACGGAATTTCGCGAGTCGCCCCCCGGCTCGTTGGCGGATGTCGCCCCATCGATTTGCGACGCCTCTTCGATTCGGCCAGCTGGAATGTCGATGAGGACGTCGTCATCGAGTCCTGGGGCGTTCCCTCCCAGGTCCTTGTCGCCACCGCCCGCGGGTGAGCGCCCGTCTTGCGTCCGTTTATCGACACCTGAAACCTGCTGGGCTGCAACGAATGCCAGGGCCTCGTCCAGCAGCGACGGCCAGGCTTCCCAGGAGTCCGCGCCGATTGAGGCCCATTCGCGAAAGCGACGACCGGACGGCGCGAAGGACTCGGCCGCGCCGGATTGGACGAGTTGGTCGACCCTGGCCGTGGCCAACTTCACGACGAGCGCACTGCTGCGCCGGTCGAATGACGCGAAGAATCGGCCGCCGACCCGCAGGCAGGGGAGGCCCATCATGGTCGACCGCGTGACCGTGGCACCTGTCAACAACGGTTCGGCGACCGCCCAGAAGTCAGCCTCGGTTAGGTTGTCGGTCACCGGGTTAGCTCCTCGCGAGTTGGCACCCGACGGTCGGCCCATGGATCGGCGCCGACGTCTTGCCCCTCGGCGTCGCGGCGAAGCCGGTCGAGGTAGTGAGCCCAACCCCCGTCATGGGCGTCGGCGGCGCCATCCTCGAGACCGCGGTGCACCAGCTTGACAAGTGTTGTGCCATCGGGCTGCGCGATGAGGTCGATCTCGACGGTGGTTGAACCGGGCGGGATCCCGACGTCGGTCCGCTCCCATCCGTAGGTGAAGACGATCCGGCGTGGCGGCTCGACCTCGATGTAGCGACCGGACACCGTGTCACCGTTGGGATGCGTCCAGCGGACGACGCCGCCGGGGATGGCGTCCAGCAGCGCATCCTCGGCCATCCATCGCCCGAATTGCACCGGGTCGGTGAACAATTCGAAGACACGCTGGGGGCTGGCCCGCACCAGTAACTGCTGGACGACCAGCTTCATCGCGATTCGCTTTCCGCCACCGCGCGCAGCCGTTCCAGCGGCGCGGCCCAGAAGTCGTCGAGCAGCGCCGCCACCTCGGCGACCCGAGTCAGGTCGGCGCGATAGAGCCGCCGGGTCGCGTCGACACGGACGTCGATCAATCCGGCGTCCCGCAGGACCTTGAGGTGTTGGCTCGCAGCCGATTTCGACAGACCCGCGGCCTCGGCGAGCGCGGATGCGGGGCGCTCTTGATCCCACACCAAACGCAACATCGTCCTTCGGCCAGGATGCGCCAACGCCCTGATGGCAGCCTCCACAGCCGGCTCGGTCATGTCGTCCGGCCCATCGCCGCCAGCAACCGATCCTGTGACGACGCGCCCTCGCCGAGCATCACCTCGGGACCGACAATCCCGGCTTCCCGCCCGCGCCTTGGCATGTCGGGCAAGAACATCGCGGCGCACGCCTCCACCAACTCCGCATCGAGCCGGTCGTCCTGGCCCGTCGCGCGGGCCAGGTCCCAGGTGTGGATCAGAACATCCATAAACGTGCCGGCGACCGCCTCGGCCACCGACCACTCGAAGCCGAGCGGAGAGACACAAACGCGCTCCATCGCTCCAGGAGATTCCAAGGCGGTCAGGACGCGGTCCACACACGTCCGGTAATTCCTGTCTGACACGGCGAACGGGACTTTCGGCGCACCCGTCGCTGCGGCGAGCAGATATTCCGCGCCGCCGATCAGGTGATCGATCAATTGCCGCACCGACCACTCCGAACAGGGTGTCGGACAGCCCATTTGGTCGTCCCTGACCGCGTCCACGACCGCGCCGGCCCGATCGGTCGCAGCGCGGTACAGAAACAGGGGGTCGGGCGGACCGTTGTTAAGCATCTCCTAAATTTAGGAGTCGCTAAACAAGCCTGTCAAGGGGTAGCGGCATGACGCCTAGCCGGAGGGGACCGTAGCGGCGGGCGTGAGCCGCCTGCGCCGCCGCGACCGCACCGCGGCCAGCGCCTGCTCCCACGCCAGCATCGTGGTGGCCTTGAGGTTGGCCGGCTTGGCGCTGTCCTTCGAGAGCAGCGCCGTGGCGGCGGCTTTTGTGGTGGGCGACGCCTTCGACATGTGGCCGGAGTCGAACGGGGGTTGCGGGTCGTACTCGATCGCGAGCTGGATCGCCTTCGCGCGGCCCTCGCCGCCGATCTGGCCGGCCAGCCAGAACGCCAGGTCAAGCCCGGCGGACACGCCCGCGCTGGTGACGACGTCGCCCTCGTGCACCACCCGCTCGTCGGTGACCGGGATGGCGCCGAATCCCTTCAGCAATGGAATTGCCAGCCAGTGCGACGTCGCGCGCCGACCCTCGAGCAGGCCGGCGGCCGCGAGGATCACCGAGCCCGAACACACCGACGTCGTCCAGGTCGCGGTCCGGTGCGCGCGGCGCAGCCACTCGAGCAGCGCCTCGTCGCGTGCGTGCACCGGGGTGGACGGGCCGCCCGGTACCAGAATGATGTCGGGGGAAGGGGTTTCGGCCAGCGAGTGGGTGGCGCCGATGACCAGCACACCGGAGTCGGCGGTGATCGGTCCGGATTCGTGCCACACGAACCGCACCTCGGCGTCGGGCAGGTTGCGCAGCACCTCGTAGGGGCCGATCATGTCCAGCGCGGTGAATCCGGGATAGGCCACGAATGCGATCTGGGTCATCGCTTCTTTCCTCTCTTGTTTAGGCGAAAGCCTTGCGGTACTGATCCGGCGAGATGCCGATGCGCCGAATGAAGTTGCGCCGCATGGTTTCCGCGGTGCCGAAGCCGCACCGGGTGGCGATGGCCACGACGGTGTCGTCGGTCTCCTCCAACTGGCGGCGCGCGGCCTCGGTGCGGATGCGCTCGACGTACTGCCCGGGCGCCTCGCCCACCTCGTCGGTGAACACCCGGGTGAAATGGCGCGGGCTCATTGCGGCGCGGCGGGCCAGATCGCCGATGCTGTGCTGGCCGCCCGGTTCGGCGTCGATGGCCTCCTGCACCTGGCGGACCGAGGTGCGCTTGGCGCGCGGCATCCACACCGGGGCGGCGAATTGCGTCTGCCCGCCGGGGCGGCGCAAATACAGGACGAGCCAGCGGGCGACGGTCTGGGCGACCTCGGTGCCGTGGTCGTCCTCGACCAGCGAGAGCGCGAGGTCGATGCCGGCGGTGACGCCCGCGGCCGTCCATACCGTGTCCGAGCTACGGACGAAGATCGGGTCGGGGTCGACGTCGACGGCGGGGAACTCGCGGGCCAGTCGCCCGGCGAACGCCCAGTGCGTGGTCGCCCGCCGGCCATCCAACAGCCCCGCCTCGGCGGCGAGGAACGCGCCGGTGCAGACGGTGACGACGCGGCGCGCGTTTCCGGTCACCCGCTTGATCCAGCCCACCAACTCGGAATCGGATCGCGCCGCGTCGACCCCGCCGCCGCCGGGCAGCACCACCGTGTCGATCGGTTCGCTCGGGTCGGGCAGCCGGGTGGTGAGGAAGGCCAGGCCGGTGGCGGTGGTGACGGGCCGGCCGTCCACCGACGCCAGTTCGACGGCGTACCCGCCGGCGGTCAGCGTCGACGCACCGGTGAACACGTCGTGGGGTCCCACGACGTCGAGCGCCTGAACGCCCGGAAAGCCGACGATCACCACCCTGCGAGCCATGGATTCAGTCTCGGCCAGACCGGGTCATGGCGTCTACGCCAGGTATCCCACGAATTAGGACATGCCGACCTGACCCGAGGCGCCCCCACCGGGCTTGGCAGACTGTGCGCATGGCACAGATAACCTTGCGTGGAAACCCGATCAACACCGTCGGCGAGCTGCCGGCCGTCGGATCTTCGGCCCCGGCCTTCAATTTGGTCGGAACGGACTTGGGCGCGATCGGCAACGACCAGTACAGCGGTAAGCCCGTGGTGCTGAACATCTTTCCGTCCATCGACACCCCGGTGTGCGCGACCAGCGTGAGGACCTTCAACGAGCGCGCCGCCGCGACCGGCGCCTCGGTGCTGTGCGTGTCGAACGATCTGCCGTTCGCACAGGCGCGATTCTGCGGCGCGGAGGGCATCGAGAACGTCAAGACGGGCTCGGCGTTCCGGGACAACTTCGGCAAGGACTACGGCGTCAGCATCGTCGACGGCCCGATGGCCGGGCTGCTCGCGCGCGCGGTGGTCGTGATCGGCGCCGACGGCAACGTCGCGTACACCGAGCTGGTGCCGGAGATCGCGCAGGAGCCCGACTACGACGCGGCGCTGGCCGCGGTCGGCTGACTTTCTACAGTCCCAGCAACCGCACCGACTGCGTCCGCATGTCCACCTTGCGGACCTTTCCGGTGGCCGTCATCGGGAATCCGTCAACGATGTGGACATAGCGCGGGATTTTGTGATGCGCGAGTTTTCCGGCGCTGAATGCGCGCACCGCGCGCGCGTCCAGCGGCGGACGGTCCGGCCGCATCTTGATCCACGCGCAAAGCTCCTCGCCGAACGTGTCGTCGGGAACGCCGATCACCTGCACGTCGTCGACGTCGGGGTGGGTGTGCAGGAAGTCCTCGATTTCCCGGGGGTACAGGTTCTCCCCGCCGCGGATGACCATGTCCTTGATGCGCCCGACGATCACGCAGTACCCGTCGTCCCGCATCACCGCGAGATCGCCGGTGTGCATCCAGCCGTCGTCGTCGATGACCTCGCGCGTCCTCTCGTCGTCGTTCCAATAACCCAGCATCACCGAATAGCCGCGAGTGCACAGCTCGCCCGGCCGGCCGCGGCGCACGAGTCCGCCGGTGTCGGGGTCGGCGATCTTCACCTCGACGTGCGGGTGTGCGCGGCCGATCGTGGTGGTTCGCCGCCGCAGGTCGTCGTCGATCAGCGTCTGGCAGGACACCGGCGAGGTCTCGGTCATGCCGTAGGCGATCGACACCTGTGACATGTTCAGCTCGTCGACGCAGCGTTTCATGACCTCCGCCGGGCAGGAAGCACCTGCCATGATCCCGGTCCGTAACGACGACACGTCGCGCCGAGCGATGTCGGGATCCCCGAGGATCGCGATGAACATCGTGGGCACGCCGTAGAGCCCGGTGCAGCGCTCCGTTTCGATCGCCGCCAGCGTCGCGGCGGGATCGAACCCGGGGGCGGGTATCACCATGGTCGCGCCGTGGGACGTACAGCCCAGGTTGCCCATCACCATGCCGAAGCAGTGGTAGAACGGCACCGGGATGCACAAGCGGTCCCCGGGCCCGAGCCCGATGAGCTCGGTGACGAAGAAGCCGTTGTTGAGGATGTTGCGGTGCGAGAGCGTCGCGGCCTTGGGCGAACCGGTTGTGCCCGAGGTGTACTGGATGTTGATCGGGTCCACCGGACTCAGCGCGCCCATTCGGCGACGCAATTCGTCACCCGTTACCTGATCGGCGCGCCGCCGCAATCGCTCCCAGTCGTCCGTGCCCAGAAACACGGCGTCGACCAATTCGGGTACCTCGCAACGGACCTCGTCTACCATCTGGCGGTAGTCGGAGCTCCTGAAGGTAGCCGCGGACACCAACATCCGGGCGCCCGAATCGCGCAGCACATGAGACAACTCGTGCGTTCGATACGCGGGATTGACCGTGACCAGGATCGCGCCGATTTTGGCGGTGGCGTACTGCAGGATCGTCCACTCCGGGCAATTGGGGGACCAGATACCGACCCTGTCCCCGCGCCGGACGCCGGATGCCATCAATGCCCGCGCCAGACAATCGATCTCGGCGTTGAGTTCGGCATAGGTCCAGCGCCGGCCGCCGGTCACGTCGACGAGCGCGTCGAGATCGGGGTATGTCAGCGCGGTGCGCTCGAAGTTGGCCCCGACCGTCTCGTCTAGCAGGGGAGTGTCGACGGGTCCCGCGTCGTAGGAGTTCACGGCGCGTACTCGCGGCGCAGATCGGTCTTGAGCACCTTGCCGCTGCCGTTGCGCGGCAACGCATCCACGACGACGACGCGGCGGGGTCGCTTGTACGGGGCGAGGTGACCGCGGCAGTGCGCCTCGATCTCGTCGTCGGTCGGCGGATCCGTTGGGTCGCGCGGCACGATCACGGCCATCGGGGTCTCGCCCCATTTCGGGTCCGGGACGCCGATGACCGAAACCTCGGCGACCTTGACGTGCGCGGCCACGACGTTCTCCACCTCGGCGCTGTAGATGTTCTCGCCGCCGGAGATGATCATGTCTTTCTTGCGGTCCACGACGTAGATGTATCCGTCGGCGTCCCGCCGGACCAGGTCGCCGGAATGAAACCAGCCGCCGCGGAACGCCTCCGCGGTCTCGGCGGACCTGTTCCAGTACTCCTTCATCACCAGCGGTCCGAGATAGACGATCTCGCCGATTTCGCCCCGCGGGACGTCATTCATCTCGTCGTCGACGATGCGCACTTCGACGTTGAGCATCGGGGTGCCCACGGATCCGATCTTGCGAAGGGCGTCCTCGCCGCGCAGTAGGCAGGTGATGGGGCTGCACTCGGTCTGCCCGAAAGCCGCAACGACCTCGGCGCCCGGAAATGCGTCGAACATTTTGCGCAGCAACGTGGTTGACGCGGGCGCCGCGCCCCACCAAACCCGTCGCAGGCGGCTGAGGTCCAACGAGCCGAGACCCGGCCATGCGCAGACCAGCTGCCACTGCGCCGGCGTCATCCAGCAGGAGGTGACTTTCTGGTCGACGACCGTTCGCATGGCGGCCTCCGGGTCGAAGCCGCCCGACGGCGGGACGACGACCGTGCCGCCGGTCAGGAGCGTGGGGAACATCCCCGACACACCGGCGACGTGGAACAGCGGCGCGTGCGCCAGCCAGCAGTTGTCGTCCCCGCGCAGCCCGAGCGTGGCGATCACGCTCACGGCGTGCACGAACAGGTTGCGGTGGGTGATGACCGCGCCCTTCGGAAAGCCGGTGGTGCCCGAGGTGTACATGATGAACGCGGGGGCCTCGTCCGCAGCCGCGACGCCGGCGGCAGCACCGTCCGCCGCGGCGATTTCGTCCTCGAGACCCCCACCGATCGTGAGGACGGCCCGCACCGATGGCGCGTTGGCGCGGGCCCTCGCGACGGCCGCTGCGCACGGCGGGTCGACGACCACCGCAATCGAACCGCTGTCGGCGAGCACGTAGGCGATCTCGTCGGCGGCGAGCCGGAAGTTGACGGGCACCGCGACAGCCCCCAGACGCAGTGCGGCAAACCAGGCTTCGATCAGCTCAAGACGATTCAGTCCGACCACCGCGACCCGATCACCGTGCCGGACACCGTTCGCCGACAGCACGTTCGCCAGGCGGTCGACCCGCTCGTCGAGTTCGGCGAAGGTGCATCGCCGGCGCGGGTCGACGAATGCGAGGCTGCCGGGCCGGACGCGCGCGTGCCGGGCCAAGACGTCGCTGAGGGTGATGCCACCGCCGGCCCCGTGATCCATTGCGGTTCCTACAGGCCCACTCGGTCGGCGAGCAGCGCCCGGTGCCGCGCGCTGCTGCCGAAGATCGCTTGGGTGGTCTTGGCCCGGCGGAAGTACAGGTGCAGATCGTGTTCCCAGGTAAAGGCGATGCCGCCGTGGATTTGGATGGCGGTGCCGGCGCAGAGCACATAGGTGTCCGCGGCCTGCGCCTTGACCAGCGGAGCCGCGACGTGCAGCTCGTCACCGTGGGTGGCCGTCATCGCGGCGAACATCGTGGCCGCGCGAGTCGCATCGATTTCGATCAGCATGTCGGCGCAGGCGTGTTTGATCGCCTGGAATGATCCGATCGTGCGGTCGAATTGCTTTCGGCTGCGGGCGTATTCGACCGAGAGCTCGAGGCAGGCCTCGGCGCCACCGAGCATCTCGGCGGCCAGCAGCATCCGCGCCACGTCCAGGACCCGTTGGACGTCGTCGGGGGATCCCCCAGCCAAGGCTTCCGCCGGGGCCTGCGTCAGCCGGAGCCTGGCGACGGGACGGGTGATGTCGAACGAGGGCAGCGGGACGACCGTGACCCCGGGGGAGTCGGCGGTCACCACGTGCAGCACCACGGCACCGTCGGCGACCGCCGGAACCACGAACACGCCGGCCGCCTGCCCGTGCAGCACCGGGGCGCACTCCCCGCTGAGCACCGTACGACCGTCGAGTCGATGGGCCCGTACCGTCGCCTCCGCCGGCTCGAGGATGTTGTGGCTACCGGCCGCGAGCGTCCCGATCTTTTCGCCGGTGAGCAGACCGGTGAGCAGGCTCTTGCGCTGCTCCTCGTCGCCCAATGTCAGGATCGCGTCGATCGCAAACGTCGTGGCCGCGAAGGGGACGGGAGCCAGCGTCCGGCCGAGCTCGCCGAAGGCGATCGCGGTTTCGACCAGGGTCGCGCCGAGCCCGCCGTACTCCGGCGGCGTGTGCAGCGCGGGCAGCTCCATCTCGCCGCACAGCCGCCGCCAGAGCCTTCCGTCGTGACCGCCGGAGGCGGCCACGTCACGCAGGCGCCGCGGCTGATCGCGAAGCAATCCGCGCAGCGATGCCCGGAAGTCGTCCTGTTCGGTGCTGTAACGGAAATCCACGTCAGCGCACCGCCTCCCGGCGCGGTTCCCTCGGCAGCCCGAGGAGTTGCTCGCCGATCACGTTCCGCTGGATTTGCGAACTCCCGGCGTAGATGGTCGCGGCGCGCGCGTAGAGCAGCTCGTCCATCCAGCAGGAGGGCGAGTTGGGCGTGCCCGCTTCCGGCACCAGGCGCGCACCGCCGTTTCCGGGCCCCTCGGGGCCGACCGCATCCAGTCCCAGGATTTCGGCGGCAAGGTCGGTATAGCGCCGGAAGTACTCGCTCCAGATGACTTTGGTGATCGCGGCCTCGGCACCGGGCACCCGTCCGTTCAGCGACAGCGTCAATCCGCGGTAGCCGCGGTACCGCATGATCTGTATCCGGGAAAAGCACCACGCCAACCCATCTCGGATGAGCGGATCGGAGCTCAGTCCGCGTTCGCGGGCGAGTTCGCACAGCCGCTGAAGGTCGCGACCGAATTCGATGGCGGCGGTGGTGACTTGGGAGCCGCGTTCGAACCCCAGCAGCGTCATCGCGGTCGGCCATCCGTTTCCGGTCCCGCCCACGACATTGCCGGATGCGCACCGCGCGTCGGTGAAGAAGACCTCGCTGAAGGAGGAGTGTCGGGCCGCGTTGACAATCGGGCGTACTTCGACGCCGGGCTGTTCCATCGGCACCAGCAACAAGGACAGACCCTGGTGCTTGGGCGCGTCGGGATTCGTGCGCGCCAACACGAAGATCCAATTGGCGGTGTGACCGGCCGACGTCCAGATCTTCTGCCCGTTGATCACCCACTCGTCGCCGTCGAGCGCGGCCCTGGTTCGCACCGACGCCAGATCCGAGCCGGCCTCGGGCTCGGAGAATCCCTGGCACCAACGATCCTCACCGGTGAGGATGCGTGGCAAGAAATGCCGCTTTTGCGCCTCCGACCCCAGCGCGATCAGCGTGTTGCCCAGCAAATCGATTCCCAGGAGGTCGTTTTCGGCCCGCTCGGGAGCGCCGGCCCGGGCGAACTCCTCCGCGAGCACTACCTGTTCGAGGGGGGACAGACCGCATCCGCCGTATTCTTTCGGCCAGGAAACGGCGACCAGGCCGCGGGCGGCCAGAGTTTCGCGCCACCGCGACCCGAACGCGTCCCGCTCCTCCGGCGGCAATGCTCCGACCCCCGCCCAGCCGGCCGGGAGGTGTTGCGCCAGGAAGGCGCGGATCCGGTCGCGGAACGCTTCCGCTTCGAGCGGGTAGGTGATGTCCACTGCGGGGCGCCCGGACTCACGGGAGGTGCTTGGTCGCGGGCAGGATCGCCGGCGCGGTGCGCCAGTCGTCGAGCCCGTATTCGACCGTCCCGTAGGACAGCTTCCCGCCGGTGACCTCACCCCAGTGGGCGTGATTGAGCTGGTGGATCTTGAAGCAACCGTCGAGCGCCGTGGTGAAACCCATGGCGTCGACGGTTTGGTTGACCGATTCCTTGATGAGCAACGCGGCCATAGTCGGAACCTTGGCGATCCGGCGGGCGAATTCGATTGTGCTGGTGCCGAGTTGATCGGCGGCGAATACCTTGCTCACCATCCCCAGCGCGTGCGCTTCGTCCGCGCCGATGCAGTCGCCGGTGAGCAGAAGTTCCTTGGCTTTGCGGGGCCCGAACTCCCACGGATGCCCGAAGTACTCGACCCCGCACATGCCGAGGCGGGTGCCCACGACGTCGGCGAACACGGTGTCCTCGCTCGCGACGATCAGGTCGCAGCACCAAGCCAGCATCAAGCCCGCCGACAGGACGGTGCCGTGCACCTGAGCGATCGTGATCTTGCGCAGGTTCCGCCACCTCTTCGTGTTTTCGAAGTAGTAATGCCACTCCTGGCGATTGCGCGATTCGACGCCGCCGTAACTTCCCCCGTTGCACTGGTAGGTGGGGTGCTGATCCGGGCCCGGCGAGCGCTCGCGGACGTCGTCTGCGGACCCCAGGTCGTGTCCGGCGGAGAAGGCGGGGCCCGCCGCCCGCAGGATGACCACCCGGACCGCGTCGTCGGCTTCGGCAAGTTCGAAGGCGGCGCCCAGCTCCACCAGCATTCCGCGTGTCTGCGCGTTGCGTTGTTTCGGGCGATTCAGGGTGATTGCCGCGATCCGACCCTCATCGATCGTCTCGTACTCGATGAAGTCGAAATGCCGCGCGGAACTCTCCCGGCCATCGACCGGATGGAGTCCGGTGACGTTCATGGCGCCTCCTTTTACTGCTCACCGCGCGCTTGCGCGGGTGACCTGTGCGAGGTTACGCGGCGCCAAGCCCGGATGTCCATAGCCAATACGCGCTGTGAAAAAGATGATCGCGACAAAATCCCAAGCAAAATGGCTCTTGTGCGCAGCGAAGTATCTTGCTAGTACTGTGGTATACCTACTTAAGGCAGGCCCGCAGCCACTGCGAAGACCGGAAGGGTTGACCATGGAGATCGGAATATTCCTGATGCCGGCCCATCCACCGGAGCGCACGCTCTACGACGCCACGCAATGGGACCTCGACATCATCGAACTGGCGGACCAACTCGGCTACGTCGAAGCCTGGGTCGGCGAACACTTCACCGTGCCGTGGGAGCCGATCTGCGCGCCCGACCTGCTGCTGGCGCAGGCGCTGCTGCGCACGAAGTCCATCAAGCTCGCGCCCGGGGCGCATCTGCTGCCGTATCACCACCCGGTCGAATTGGCGCACCGTGTGGCCTACTTCGATCACCTCGCGCAGGGCCGATTCATGCTGGGCGTCGGCGCCAGCGGGATCCCGGGCGACTGGGCCCTGTACGACGTGGACGGGAAGAACGGCGAGCACCGGGAGATGACCCGCGAGGCGCTCGAGATCATGTTGCGCATCTGGACCGAGGACGAGCCCTGGGAACATCGCGGAAAGTACTGGAACGCCAACGGAATCGCGCCGATGTTCGAGGGCCTGATGAAGCGCCACATCAAGCCGTTTCAGAAGCCGCATCCTCCGATCGGGGTGACCGGGTTCAGCGCGGGCTCCGAGACCCTCAAGCTCGCGGGTGAGCGGGGTTACCTGCCGATGAGTCTCGACCTCAACACCGAATACGTTGCGACCCACTGGGATGCGGTGCTCGAGGGTGCCGAGCGCAGCGGTCGGACCCCGGATCGCCGCGATTGGCGTTTGGTGCGTGAAGTTTTCGTCGCCGAGACCGACGAGCAGGCGTTCCGTTACGCCGTCGACGGCACGATGGGGCGCGCCATGCGCGAATACGTGCTGCCGACGTTCCGCATGTTCGGCATGACCAAGTTCTACAAGCACAACCCGTCGGTGCCCGACGACGACGTGACGCCGGAGTACCTCGCCGAAAACACCTTCGTGGTCGGCTCGGTGGAGACGGTGGTCGACAAGCTCGAGGCCACCTACGACCAGGTGGGCGGATTCGGCCATCTCCTGGTTCTGGGATTCGACTACATCGACAACCCGGGGCCCTGGAAGGAGTCGCTGCGCCTGCTGGCCGAGGAAGTCATGCCCAGACTCAATGCACGCATCGCCAAGAAGCCCGTCATAGCGGTCGTCTGACGATGGCGGATTGTCAGGTCACCATCGACTATTCGGACGGAACGCGAAAGGCGATGCCGGTCCGGCCGGACCAGACGGTCCTGGATGCCGCCGAAGAACACGGTGTGGCCATCGTCAACGAATGCCAAAGCGGAATCTGCGGCACATGCGTCGCCACCTGCACCGCCGGCCAGTACGAGATGGGACGCACCGAGGGCCTGTCCGACGTGGAGCGCGAGGCCCGCAAGATCCTCACCTGCCAGACGTTCCCCACTTCGGATTGCCGCATCGAACTGCAGTATTCGGCCGACGACAACGCGGCGCTGCTCGTCACTTGTGACGGCGTGGTGACCGGGGTCGAGCTGGTTTCGCCGAGCACCGCCGTGCTGCGAGTGGATGTCGCTACCCACTCCTCGCCGACGGCCGCGCCGTTGACCTACAAGGCCGGGCAGTTCGCCCAGTTGCAGGTTCCGGGCACCACCACATGGCGCAACTACTCCTACGCACATCCCGCCGACGGCGGCGGCGAATTGGAGTTCATCATCCGGCTGCTGCCCGACGGGATGATGTCGAATTACCTGCGCGACCGCGCGAAGCCGGGCGACCATATTGCGCTGCGGTGCGGCAAAGGCAGCTTCTATCTGCGCCCGGTGGTCAGGCCGGTGATCCTGGTGGCCGGCGGCACGGGCCTGTCCGCCATCCTCGCGATGGCCCAGAGCCTGGCCGCCGACACCGCTCAGCCCGTCCGCCTGCTCTACGGCGTCACCTCCACCGAAGACCTGTGCAAGCTCGATGAACTCCACGAGCTCGGGCGCCGCGTCGCCGGCCTCGAGGTGGAGGTCATCGTCGCGCACCCGGACGCCGGATGGGATGGCCGGACGGGCCTGGTCACCGACCTGCTGGACGGGGCGATGCCGGCCGACGGTGACGCCGACGTGTATCTGTGCGGTCCGGCGCCGATGGTCGAGGCCGCCCGAACCTGGCTGGACGCCAACCGGTTTCATCGTGTCGGGTTGTACTACGAGAAGTTCGTCCCGAGCGGGGCGGCGCGGCGGCGCAATCCGGATCGGCTCGACACCGCGGCCCTCGACATCGCCGAGGTGCGCGGCCGCGGTCGCGGTACGGCGGTGGTGATCGGCGGGAGCATCGCGGGCATCGCCGCGGCCAAGGTGCTCACCGAGACCTTCGATCGGGTCATCGTTCTCGAGAAGGACGACCCGCATCGTCGGCGCGAAGGCAGACCGGGTGCGGCGCAGGGCTGGCATCTGCACCATCTACTGACCGCCGGGCAGATCGAGCTGGAGCGCTTCTTTCCCGGCATCGTCGACGACATGGTGCGCGAGGGCGCGTTCAAGGTCGACATGGCGGCCCAATACCGAATCCGGGTGGGTGGAAGCTGGAAGAAGCCCGGCACCAGCGACATCGAGATCGTCTGTGCCGGTAGACCGCTGCTGGAGTGGTGCGTACGGCGGCGCCTCGACGACGAGCCGCGGGTTGACTTCCGCTACGAGGCGGAGGTCGTCGACCTCGTCTTCGACCGCGCGAACAACGCCATCGTCGGGGTTGCCGTCAGCAAGGGCGCGGCGGGGGACGGCGACCTGGAAGTGGTGCCCGCCGAGTTCGTCGTCGACGCGTCGGGCAAGAACACCCGGGTGCCAGAGATATTGGAGCGCATCGGGATTGGGGCTCCGGAGGTAGAGCAGGACATCATCAACTGCTTCTATTCGACGATGCAGCACCGGGTTCCGCCCGACCGGCAGTGGCGGGACAAGGTCATGGTGATCTGCTATGCGTACCGTCCATTCGAGGACACGTACGCGGCGCAGTACTACACGGACAGCTCACGCACCATCCTGTCCACGTCGTTGGTGGCGTACAACTGCTATTCGCCGCCCCGCACCGCGCGGGAGTTCCGCGAATTCGCCGACCTGATGCCGTCACCGGTCATCGGGGAGAATATCGACGGGCTGGAGCCGGCCTCGCCGATCTACAACTTCCGCTATCCGAACATGCTCCGCCTGCACTACGAGAAGAAGCGCAACCTGCCGCGGGCGTTGCTGGCCGTGGGCGATTCCTACACCAGCGCCGATCCGGTATCCGGCCTGGGTATGAGCCTGGCGCTCAAGGAAGTTCGCGAGATGCAGGTGTTATTGGCAAAGTACGGTCCGGGCCACCCGGAGCTGCCGCGCCGCTACTACCGAGTGATCGCCAAGATGGCCGACACGGCCTGGTTCGTGATCCGCGAACAGAATCTGCGTTTCGACTGGATGAAGGATGTGGACAAGAAGCGGCCGTTCTATTTCCGGGCGCTTACCTGGTATATGGACCGGCTGGTCGAGCTGGTACACGACGATCTGGACGCCTATCGCGAGTTCCTCGCCGTCGTCCACCTCGTCAAGCCGCCGTCGGCGCTCATGAAGCCCGGGATCGCCGGCCGGGTGATCGGCAAGTGGGCGCGCACCAGATTGTCGGGGCAGAAGACGCTCATCGCCCGCAACTACGAAAATCACACGGTGCCGGTCGCCGATCCCGCGGAACGGCTGGTGGCCGTTGCCGGTTCGGCGCCGAGCCAAACGCTCTAGGTCAACCACTCCAGGCCTCGACCAGAAAGGCGAAGACGATGTCGCAGGTCCACCGATTCTTGGATTGTCGGGGCACTCGCATTCATGCCGTCGAAGACGGCCCCGAAAGCCCAGGAGCCCCGCTGGTCGTGCTGCTGCACGGGTTCCCGGAGTCCTGGTATTCCTGGCGCCATCAGATTCCCGCGTTGGCGGCCGCGGGCTACCGAGTGGTGGCGATCGACCAGCGCGGCTACGGCCGCTCGTCGAAGTATCGCGTCCAATCGGCCTACCGCATCAAGGAATTGGTCGGCGACGTCCTCGGCGTTGTCGATGCTTACGGTGCCGACAGGGCGATCGTGGTGGGTCACGACTGGGGCGCGCCGGTCGCGTGGACCTTCGCCTGGCTGCACCCGGACAGGTGCGCCGGTGTGGTCGGCATCAGCGTTCCGTTCGCCGGTCGGGGCGTGATCGGCCTGCCGGGCAGCCCCTTCGGCGAGCATCGCCCCAACGACTATCACCTCGAGCTCGCCGGCGAGGGCCGGGTTTGGTACCAGGACTACTTCTCGGCGCAGGACGGGATCATCGCCGAGATCGAGGAAGATGTGCGGGGATGGCTGCTCGGCCTGACCTATACGGTCTCCGGCGAGGGAATGATCGCGGCCACCAAGGCCGCGGTCGACGCGGGCGTCGACCTGGCATCCATGGACCCGATCGACGTGATCCGCGCCGGCCCGCTCTGCATGGCCGAAGGCGCGAAGCTCAAGGACGCCTTCGTCTACCCGGAGACGATGCCGGCGTGGCTCACCGACGCCGACCTCGATTTCTACGCAGGCGAATTCGAGCGTTCCGGCTTCGCGGGTCCGCTGAGCTTCTATCACAACATCGACAACGACTGGCACGACCTGGCCGACCAGGAAGGCAAGCCGCTCACGCCACCGGCGATGTTCATCGGCGGGCAATACGACGTCGGGACGACCTGGGGCGCCGAGGCCATCGAGCACGCACCCGAGGTCATGCCGAACTACCGCGGTACTCAGATGGTTCCCGACGTCGGGCACTGGATCCAACAGGAAGCGCCGGAGGAGACCAACCGGCTGCTGCTGGATTTCCTTGGCGGGCTGGGTCAGTGAGCGCGCGCCGATGAAGACCACCGACGTGCGGGTGCTGCGCGCGATCACCGCGACGGCGGCGGGTAGACCCGTTGTCGTCACCGGTGATTCGGACGGTGACGGCTATCTGGTCTTCGCCGCCGACGCCGCGACCTCGGCGCTGACGGCGTTCATGGTTCGCCATACCTGCGGATACGTGCGAGTCGCCCTGCCGGGGGACGAGTGCGAGCGGCTGAATCTCCCACCGATGTGCCACCGCGACAACGCGCTTCGCGTGTCGGTCGACGTTCGCGGGACCGGGACGGGGATCTCGGCGAGCGACCGCGCCCGCACCATCGCGGCGCTGGGGTCCGCGGGAACCGAGGCTTCGGACTTCCTCCGTCCGGGACATGTGGTTCCGCTGCGGGCCGGAACGGACGGAGTGCTCGGCCGGCGCGGGGCAGCCGAAGCCGCCGTCGACCTCGCCGCCCTCGCGGGACGTCGCCGCGCCGCCGCGCTGTGCGAGATCGTCTCGCGGCGCAACCCGACGCTGATGGCCCGCGGTGCCGAGCTGACCGAATTCGCCGTCGAACATGGGCTGGCTGTCGTGTCGATCGGTGAGCTCGTGGCGTATCGGCGCCGTACCGAGCCCCAGGTGGTCCGGCTGACGGAGACGGTGCTGCCGACGTGGGTAGGCGACTCACGCGTCATCGGCTTCCGCGGCGCGCACGACGGTGGCGAACATCTGGCGGTCATCGTCGGCTCGGCCGGCACCGGAGTGCCGGTGCCGCTTCACATTCACGTCGAGTGCCTGACCGGGGACGTGTTCGGCTCGAAGGCGTGCCGATGCGGAGGGGAACTCAACAGCGCGCTGAACATGATGTCGTCCCGAGGCAGCGGCCTGGTTCTCTATCTGCGTCCTTCGGGACAACCACGGGCCTGTGGCCTCTTTGCCGGACGCGACGCTGCCGTCGACCCGATGGCGGAGACGGTGGCGTGGATCCTGCGCGACCTTGGCGTGTATGCGCTCAAACTTTCCGACGACGTTCCCGGATTGGGGCTTGTCCTTTTCGGTGCCATTCGCGAGCGCGGCATAGGCGCTGAACCGTTGGCGGCGGCGGGTTGAACCACCCAGACCTGGCCGGCAAGGCCGCGATCGTCACCGGGGCCGGCGCCGGGATCGGCCTGGCGGTCGCACAGCGGCTCGCCGTCGAGGGATGTCGCGTGTTGTGCGCGGACATCGACGGTGCCGCGGCCGGTGCTACCGCACTCAAAATCGGTTGCGGCGCAATCGGTCACCGGGTCGACGTCAGCGACGAGCAACAGGTGATCGGCATGGTCGACGCATGCGTCGCGTCGTTCGGGGGCGTGGACAAGCTCGTCGCCAACGCCGGCGTGGTTCACATGGCTTCGCTGATCGAGACGACCGTCGCGGACTTCGATCGTGTCATCGCGGTCAACCTCCGCGGCGCCTGGCTGTGCACCAAGCATGCGGCGCCACGGATGATCGAGCGGGGAGGGGGAGCGATCGTCAACATGTCCTCGCTTGCCGGTCATGTCGCCGTGGGCGGCACGGGGGCGTACGGCATGTCCAAGGCCGGGATCAGCCACCTCAGCCGCATCACCGCCGCGGAGCTGCGCTCGTCCAACATCCGCGCCAACGCGTTGTTGCCCGCATTCGTCGACACCCCAATGCAGCAGACCGCGATGACGATGTTCGACGAGGCCCTCGGACAAGGCGGCGCCGGTGCGATGATCGCCCGCCTGCAGGGCCGCATGGCCACCCCGGAGGAGATGGCCGGAATCGTCGCCTTCCTGTTGTCCGACGACGCGTCGATGATCACCGGAACCACGCAGATCGCCGACGGTGGAACCATCGCCGCGCTGTGGTGAGCGCGCGCGGTGGTTCGTCGTAGGTTGGTGATCGTGACTGGTTGGAAAGAATTCACCGAAGCCGCGCCGCAAATCGCGGCCGTCTTCGCGCGCCGCCACGCTGATGCGGGCAACCTGTGCATGCTCGACACCCTGCGCTCGGACGGATTCCCGCGGATAAGCCCTGTCGAGCCAAGGTTCTTCGAAGATCAGCTGTGGATTTCTGGCATGCCCGGCACCACGAAGTTCAGGGACCTCGCGCGCGATCCGCGCTTCTGTCTACACACCGCGACCGTCGACACCGAGGTCAAAGACGGCGACGCGAAGTTGTGGGGCATCGTCGATGACGTGCAAGACAAGGCCCTGCATCAACGTTTCGCCGAGGACCTGTTCCGCCAAACCGGCTTCGACATCAGGGGGCAAGACTTCGATCACTGTTATCGCGCCGATTTGATTGGCGGTTCTGCGGTGCAGGTCGCTGATGGGCACCTGGACATCACAATCTGGAAGCCGGGCGAGCCGGAGCGCGTTGTGCGGAAGCACTAGCTGGGCCTCGACGCTAGATCTCTGTAATCCCTTGTGTCACTTTGGTTTCAGCGGTCACAAAGCGGCGATTCTTGTCGGTGGGTGTTTCTACGATTCGGGGTATGAGTTCGGGCAGTCGTGAGGAGATCGTCGAGGTTTTCGACGCGCTCGATGGTGCCCTGAAACAGTTGTGCGATTTGTCTTTTGATGTGCTCACCACCCCGGAGCGGTTGCGGGCCCTGGAGCGTCTGGAAGGCGCGGCGCGCCGGCTGCGCGCCCCCCAGCACGAGCTGATCAATCAGCTCGACGCGCAGGCCACTCCGGCAGAACTGGGCGGCAACCTGTGTTGCGCGCTGGCCGACCGGTTGCGGATCACCAAGGCCGAGGCCGGGCGGCGCATCGCCGAGGCCGAGGACCTCGGCGAGCGGCGGGCGCTGACCGGTGAGCCACTGGCCCCGCACCTAGGCGCGACGGCGGCCGCGCAGCGGGAGGGGTTGATCGGGGACGGGCATGTGCGGGTGATCCGCAGCTTTTTCGCCCACCTGCCCGCCGAGGTCGACCCGTCCACCTGGGAGGCCGCCGAGGCCGACCTGGCCGACAAGGCCAGCCACTACCGCCCCGACGAGTTGGCCAAATACGCCCGCCGGATCATGGAGTGGCTGCACCCGGACGGCCAGTTCAGCGACCAACAACGCGCGCGCAGGCGCGGCCTGATCCTCGGGGAGCAGGAATTCGACGGCATGTCACGCCTCAGCGGCCTGGTCACCCCGGAATTGCGCGCGGCGATCGAGGCCCTGTTGGCCAAGCTGGCCGCGCCCGGCGCGTGCAACCCCGACGACGAAACCCCGGTGATCGACGACACACCGGATGAGGACGCGGTGCGCCGCGATACCCGCTCCCAGGCCCAGCGCAACCATGACGCGTTCCTGGCCGCGCTGCGGACCCTGTTCTGCTCCGGGAAACTGGGCAGCCACAACGGACTGCCCGTGTCGATCGTCGCGATGACGACGCTCAAGGAGCTGGAGGCCGCCACCGGCAAGGCCCTCACCGGCGGCGGCACGCTGGTGCCGATGTCGGATGTGATTCGCTGGGCCGGCCACGCGCATCACTACCTCGCGATCTTCGACGAGGCCAAGCCGCTGGCGCTCTATCACACCAAACGCCTGGCCTCACCCGCCCAGCGGATCATGCTCTACGCGCGCGATCGCGGCTGCACCAAACCCGGCTGCGACGCCCCCGCGTATCACAGCCAGGTCCACCACGTCACCGGCTGGAAAACCACCCGCCGCACCGACATCGACGACCTCACCCTGGCCTGCGGCCCCGACAACCGCCTCGCTGAACAAGGATGGACCACCCGCACCAACACCCACGGCGAAACCGAATGGATACCGCCACCGCACTTAGATCGGGGACAACCCCGAACCAACCCCTACCACCACCCCGAACGATTCCACCGCAACTCCGACGACGACGAACCCATTTGACGTCAAGACGGCAGTGGCGCCCGGCTGGTCAGGATCGACAGTGCGATGGCGGTGATCTCGTCGGCGACCCCGGCGTATCGCGTCAGATGCCAAGTGCGAGCGACATCTTCGATGAAACTGATCGCCGCCGCGACCAACAGTCGGCCCTCGGCGGCGGTGGTCGCGGGCACCAGCTTGGTGACCTGCTCGATCCACACCGTCTCGCGATCGGACTGATTTCTCAGGTACCCGTCGCGCACCTCGCCAGAGGCGTGGGAGAGCTCGGTGACGGAAACGGCGACTAGGTCCGGCGCGTCCAAACTGATCCTGACATGGCCCTGGACCAGGCCGCGAAGGCGTAGTGCGGCTGCGGAATTCGCGCGCATCGCTCGGATGCACTCCAGGCTCAACCACTCGTCAAAGCGTCGGACCAAGGCGTCGAGGATCGCTTGCTTGGAGGAGAACGAACGGTACAGGCCGGGACCGGCGATTCCGGCCCCTTTGCCGATCTCGCTGGTGCTGACGGCAGGATAACCCCGCGCCCGGAACAGTCGCGCGCCCGCGGCCAGCAGGGTCTCGTAGCGGGAGAACAGCACGCCTTCGTCGTCGCCGCCGGCGGCCGCGGCCGGGAGGGGCGTCAGCTCGCAGGCCGGAGGTGTCCGCGCCGCTGCCATGCAGGCTTGGAACAGGCGCTCTTTGAGTTCGTCGGCCGGCAGGGTCAGGTTGTGCCTGCCCAAGCTGGTCAGGGTGCTTGACACCGCCCAGGCCCGCAGCTCCGAGTGTTGCGGGCTCAGACCGGGCACCTCGAGCAGGACGTTCTCGCGCATGCCGGCGACGATGGCGTTGATGCGGCGCCGCACCTCGGCGCGGTCGTCGTCGTTGAGGTAACGGGCCTCGCGCTGCCACAACACCGTCAGGGACCGGGATGCGACGGCCGCCGCGATGAGGTCGGGCAGATCGGCGCTCAGCGGCCTCGGCGCGGGTTCCGCCTCGCCATCGGTAAGACGACGCGCGCTCTGGTATTGGTCCTGGCCGGTTCGGATCGCTTCGGCCAGCAGTGCCTGCTTGTTGTCGTAGTGGCGATACAACGCGCGAGCGGTGACCCCCGCCGCCTCGGCGATGTCCTCCAGCTTGACCGAGTGAAAACCGCGGTCGATGAACAGCCCAACGGCCTGGTCCAGAATCTGCTGCTTACGGTCTTTCGGCCGGCGCCGCACGGGTCGGGCGGGGGACTGCATGGTCTCCATTGACTCGACCCCCTATAGCTTCATCCCGCTCTGGCCCTCGAAGTCCGCAAGGTCAAAGTAGTCGCTGAAGCGCGTGATCTTGCCATTCCTCACCTCGAACACGCCGGTCACCGGCAGCACGACCTTTCGGCCGTCGTTCATGGTGAAGTAGTCGATGCGCTCCACGAGTACCCGGCCGGGCTCGGCGGCCAGAGTGACGATGTCGAGCTTGGCGTCGGAGAACGCGTCCAAAAACGCCTGGAATGTCGCGCGGATGCCGGCAATGCCGACGATCGGCTCGACCGGCACATTGTGATAGACGGCGTCGTCGGCGAAGCCGCCGCAGATCGTTTCCAGGCTGCGCGCGGGCCAGGATCCCAGAAAGTCGCGGACGAGCTTCTCACTGGCTTCCTTGGTATCTGTCATCCGCAAACTCCCCTTCTGCTCGGATTAACAAAATACATCAATCCATACATGTGCGCCATTACATGCTGGTTTACCTCTCAATTGGCCCATTCAAGGCATAGCGTTTATGGACATAGCGATGTTTTCGGCGGGCTCGTCGCAGTGGTTCGCCACCCGTTCCTCCCTCCTTCGGGGCACCAAGACTTCCCATTTGGGGTCTGACCGTGGCGTCGCGGCGGTGCTTGCATTGCCAATCATGAGTTTGTTCAGCGACACCAGCGAGATCGACAAATACATCGGCGGAGTCTTTCGGGAGGCGGGAGACCACCCCCAGTCCGGGCCCAAGTTCCGCGCCGCCAACATCGTCATGCGGGTGATCTACACCGACCCCGACTATGAGCTCACCGTCGCCCTGCGCGAGGACTTCCAAGTCATCTGCGGCCCAAGCGATCTCACACCGGACGTCACCATGAGCATGCCGGCCGATGTCGCGGACCGGTTCTGGCGTGGGGACTACAACCTCACCATCGGCCTGGCAAAGGGCCAGGTGAGGGCAAAGGGCCCGATCGGCAAGATCCTGCGCCTCATTCCGCTGACCAAGCCCTTGTTCCCGATGTACCGCGCCAAGATTGCCGACAAAGATCGCGGGGTGGCCTGAATCCATGACCACCACCGCCGTCCCGCACCATCCGATGCTGATCGGCGGCGAACCGGTCGACTCCGCCGGGCGCATGCGCATCATCGACCCGGGCGACGAGCGTCTGGTTGCCACGGTCGCCAAAGGCGATGCGTCCCACGTCGACGCGGCGGTCGCGGCCGCCCAAGCCGCCTTCGAGCGCGGCTCGTGGTCCCGCGCGACCCCGCAGGACCGCGCCGCCGTGATGCGCCGAATCACCGCGGCGGCCCATCAAGCCAGCGACGACCTGATCGAGCTGGAGATGGCGTGCAACGGCGCCACCATTCGGCTGGCCACCGGGTTTCACATCGGCTACGCGCTGAGTCACTTCAGCTATTTCGCCGACCTCGCCGAGAACTATGCGTGGCAACGGGCCGCGCCGGTCGAGACGTTCCCGGTGCTCAGTCAAAGTGTGGTGCACCGCGAGCCGATCGGCGTCGTCGGCGCCATAACACCCTGGAATTTCCCGCTGCTGCTGACCATTTGGAAGATCGGCCCGGCGCTCGCGGCCGGCAACAGCGTCGTCGTCAAGCCGGACGAACACACCCCGCTTTCCATACTCGAGTTCGCCCGCATCGCCGAACGCAACGGCTTGCCGCCGGGGGTGCTCAACGTGGTGCCGGGGGAAGGGCACGAAGCGGGGGCCCGGTTGGCGTCGCATCCCGACGTCGGCAAGATCGCGTTCACCGGTTCCACCGCGGTCGGCCGCGAAATCATGCGGCTCGCGTCGGGCACCGTCAAACAGCTGACGCTGGAGCTCGGCGGCAAGGGGCCATCGCTGGTCCTCGACGATGCCGACCTCGATCTGGCCGTCGACGGCGTGCTCTACGGCTGTTTCGCCTACTCGGGTCAGATCTGTGAATCCGGCACTCGCGCATTGGTTCCCGCGGCGCTGCATGACGAGTTCGTCGATCGCCTCGTGGCGCGGGCGAAGACCATCGTCGTCGGACCCACTCGGGACTGGGACACCGACTTGGGTCCGGTGATCGACGCAGCGCAACGCACCCGCATCCTGCGGTACATCGACGAGGCGCGAGCCGCCGGAGCCAACGTGGCGCTCGGCGGAGAGGCGATCACGGGTGGATCCTTCGACCGGGGATTCTGGGTTGCGCCAACGATTCTCACCGGCGTTGCCAACGACATGACGATCGCCCGTGAGGAGGTCTTCGGCCCGGTGCTGGTAGTCATCCCGTATGACGGCGACGACCAGGCCGTCGCGATCGCCAACGATTCTGACTACGGCCTGGCGGCCAGCATCTGGACGTCCGACAACGCCAGGGGGTTGAGCATGGCCGAACGTATTCGGTCCGGCAGCGTGTGGATCAACGACGCGCACCAGATCAATTGCCGGCTGCCGTTCGGCGGCTACAAGCAGAGCGGAATCGGACGCGAACTGGGTCCCGACGCGCTCGACGCGTACACGGAGGTCAAGACGGTACATCTGGACCTCTCCGGCGGACGCGAGGCCAAGCCCTACGACGTCCTGCTCGGCAACGCCGACAACGCCTGAGCGTCAGGCCAACTCGGGCACGCTGGCCAGCCGCACATACGCCGAAGCCGCCTCCGCGCGATTGGTCGCGTTCAGCTTGCGCAACACCCGCTTGACATGCGACTTGACCGTGCCCGCCGAGATCACGAGCTCATCGGCGATCTGCTGATTGGTGCGCCCGGCCGCCATCAACCGAAGCACCTCGACCTCACGGCGGGTCAGCATGGTCATCACCCGGGTCTGCACCTCGGCCAACGACCGTGCGGCGGGGCTGCGTTCGACCGGCTCGATCTTGCGCAAGTCCAGATCGGCGTCCTGCAGCGCGCGGGCCGCCTCGTCCGCGGACGCCAGCGCGCGAAGAACCTCCGTGTGCTGGCGACGCATGCGCTCCAGTAAAACCGTGCGCTCGTAGGCATACCCGAACCCCTCGGCGAACGCCCACACCGTGTCGCGGTCGATTTCGTCGACGGTGCGCCCGGAATACAGGCGGTCGGCGTGCAGGAACCCGATCACCGTGCCCGTTGGCATTATTGGTGCCGCGACGTACGAATGCGTCAACGAAAAGTCGACGATCGGCCGGTTGACCCGTGGGTCGTTGCGGGCGTCGCGCACGATCGCCGGCGCGTGACGGCGGATCATCTGCGTCTCGATCAGCATGTGGTCCAGCAGCGGCGCCACCGACTGCGCGAAGGCGACCATCTCCTCCGCACCGGCGCTGTCCTCACCGAAATAGGCTGACTCCATGACCATTCGACCCTCGTGCACACGAAACAGCACGGCGCGGTCGAAGCCACACGACTCCACCATCTCGCGCGGTGCCCGGTCGACGATCGTCGCGACGTCGTCCACCGCGCGCAGCTTGCTCAAGGCCTCCTGCACCGCCAGCAGCGCGAAAGTCCGCCGCTTGGCCCCGTCTTCGATCAACTCCCGCTCGAGTGAGCACAGGTCCAGCAGCGATTCCAACGCGTTGAGCGCGCGCTCGTTGCCGTGCGCCTCGAGCGCGTTGCGCACCACGGTCGCCTTGCTGTCGATGGCCTCGGCCACCACCGCCAACGGATCATCGGTGGGGTCGACGCCGCAGTCCTGAAATGCGTCCCGGTAGCGGCGCGCTGCGCCGGTTTCCCGGACCGGACGCGACGCCCAACCCGGGTGGTCGCCGTCGGCCAGGGTGGCGTGCGGGACCGGATCCGGCGCGCCGTAGCGATCTTCGTCAGCGTTGACACCAATCACCCGGCTCACTTTCCTCCCAGAAGGTCGGCGCCGCGGCCGAAAAACGAAATTGCCCTCAAATGGGGGCAGGAGTCCTCCCCAACGGGGGATCGCTTTGCCGCCGCCACCGGCACAGGCTGGTCGACATGTCAACTGAGGCCATCACTGCGACCGGCGCGCAGGCCCTTCCGCCCGTCGAACTTCTGACCACACCCGAAGGTATCGCCAATCCGTATCCGCTGTATGACCAGCTGAGGAAGCTGTCACCCGTTGCGGGGTACCGAGATTGGCCGCCGGGGACCGTTCCCGGCGCCGACGAGCCCGTGACGGCGTGGGCGCTCTTCCGTTACGACCAGGTCTTCGAGGCCGCCAGAGACAGCACCACCTTCTCGTCGCGGGACCCGCTGCAAGAGGCCTCGTCGGCGCCCAGCCTGATGCTGGTCAACACCGACCCGCCCAAGCATGAAGTGGAGCGAAAGCTGGTCAGCCAGGCGTTCTCCCCGCGCCGCGTCAAACGGCTCGAGAGCTGGCTCAACGTGCTGGTCCCGCAGCTGCTCGACGCACTCGATACCGCTGCCGACGGGACCGTCGACGTCATGGAGTTCGCCGCCGAGGTCCCCACCCGGGCGATGGTTCGGCTGCTGGGATTGCCCGACGGTGACCACGTGCGCTTCCGCCGGTGGGCCAACGCGTTCATGCTGTCGTCGTCGCTGACTCCCGAGGAACGCATGGCGAGCAACGAGGAAATGGTGGCGACGTTCGCCACGCGGCTTGCCGAGCACACGGCGCGGCTGGCGCAGCGCTCGGCGGACGAAGACGTCGATGATGCCGAGGACCTCATTTCGGCGCTGTTGCGCGCCGAGGTGGACGGGCAGCGGCTCACCCCCGAGGAAATCGTGCGGTTCTGCGTCACGCTGGTGGTCGCGGGCAGCGAGACGACGACCTTCCTGATCGGCAATCTGTTGCACGCGCTGGCCCGAGAACCCGAGGTCCAGGCGCGCCTTCGCGCCGACCGCACGCTGCTGAACATCTTTGTCGAGGAGACACTTCGGCTCGACGGGCCGCCGCAACGCCTGTTTCGGATCGCCACGCGCGACGTGGAGGTCGACGGCAAGCTGATCCGCAAGGGGGAGTGGGTGGCGTTGTTCTTCGGCTCGGCCAATCGCGATCCCGCGGTGTTCCCCGACCCGGGCAGACTCGACATCGACCGGCCCAACATTCGCCAGCAGCTCTCTTTGGGTCACGGCCTGCACTTCTGCCTCGGCGCCTCGCTCGCCCGGTTAGAGGTGATGGCGGTGCTCAACGCGGTGCTCGATCGTTATCGGACGGTCGCGCTGGCCGACGATCCCGGCACCAAGCAGACGGCCAGCCTGCTGACCCACGCGTATGTCCGCCTGCCCCTTCACCTTTCGTAACCCAGCGGCGCAGCTATGAGCAAAGGCGGAATCACGACCACGCTGAGCGAAGCGCGCAACATCGAGGCGACCAAGGCCATCTATGCCGCGGTTCCGGCGGGCGACCTCGAGACCGCGCTCGCACACCTCGATCCTGACGTGCGCATCACCTACTACGGAACCGAAAAGATTCCGTACACAGGCGATTACCGAGGCATCACCGAGGCGATGACGTTCTTCGGCATCGTCGGGCAGCACATCGAGATCGTCGCGATGCAGCCGTGGAAGTTCATCGCACAGGGCGACGACCTCGCCGTCTGGGGCCGGCAACGCTTCCGGCGACTGGCCACCGGGCACGAATGGGAATCGGAGTTCGCACACATCATCACGCTGCGCGAGGGTCGCTGGCTGTACTTCCGCGATTTCATGAATTCGGCCCTGACCCTGCAGGCCTTCGAATGAGGGCCCGATGAAGGTGACAGCGGACCGCGAGATCTGCATGGCCACGGGCATGTGCGTGATGACCGCGGGCGCTTTCTTCGACCAGGACGACGACGGCATCGTGCTGATCGCCTCCGATGAGGTGCCGGACCGCGAGCGGCGCGCGGTGCACAACGCGGTCAATTTGTGTCCGTCTGGTGCGCTGCGGTTGGTGTCGGAGTGACCGGAACGCGGCGTGGCCCGTCGGGCGCCGCGGCGATACCACCAAAATACATCACTGCTAGCAAGTGGCGTTTGGCGTGGTTATTTACGACAGAGGCATCGTCGCTACAGCGTATCCGCTATGGACATGATGGGCTTGCGCCGCGTACCCTCGCTGATGTCACTCGTCCATTTCGACCTGTCCGGGGGGCCGGCGTGAGCAACTCCAGGTGGTGCGCAGCGCGATGGTGATGGTGGTCGATCAGGCGGCGAAGCCAGTCCGCGCGATGGGCGACTTCTTTGCGATGACACTGGACACGTTCGCGTCGATGTTCCGGCCGCCTTTCGCCTGGCGCGAGTACCTGCTGCAGTGCTGGTTCGTCGCCCGGGTGTCGACGCTGCCGGGGGTGTTGATGACGATCCCGTGGGCGGTGATTTCCGGGTTCCTCTTCAACGTCCTGCTGACCGACATCGGCGCAGCCGATTTCTCCGGCACCGGCTGCGCGATCTTCACCGTCGACCAGAGCGCCCCCATCGTCACGGTTTTGGTGGTTGCGGGCGCGGGTTCTACGGCGATGTGCGCGGATCTGGGCGCCCGAACCATCCGCGAGGAGCTCGACGCGCTGCGGGTCATGGGCATCAATCCGATTCAAGCGCTGGCGGTTCCCCGGGTGCTGGCGGCCACGACGATCTCACTCGCGCTGAGTTCGGTGGTGACCGCGACGGGTCTTATCGGCGCATTCTTTTGCTCCGTATTCCTGATGCACGTCTCGGCGGGCGCGTGGGTGACGGGTCTGACCACGCTCACCCACACGGTCGACGTCATGATCTCGATGATCAAGGCGACGCTGTTCGGCATGATGGCGGGACTGATCGCCTGCTACAAGGGGATGTCGGTGGGCGGTGGCCCCGCCGGCGTCGGCAGGGCGGTCAACGAAACCGTGGTCTTTGCCTTCATCGTCTTGTTCGTCATCAACATCATCGTCACCGCCGTCGGCATGCCGTTCATGGTGTCGTGAGGTGAACCGATGACGATCAGCCTCCCGAGCGGCCCCACCCGAATCCACCGCCTGGCGAACGGCGTTGCGGGCGAATGGAACCGCGTCGGCTCGCAGGTGCGGTTCTACGCCAGCACCGTGGCGGGGATTCCCGACGCCGTGGTGCACTACCGCGGCGAACTGCTGCGGGTGATCGCCCAAATGGGTTTGGGGGTAGGGACTCTCGCCGTGATCGGCGGGACGGTCGTGATCGTCGGGTTCTTGGCCATGACCACCGGCGCCATCGTGGCGGTGCAGGGCTACAACCAGTTCGCCTCCGTCGGCGTCGAAGCGCTAACCGGCTTCGCGTCCGCTTTCTTCAACACCCGGGAAATTCAGCCGGGAACCGTGATGGTCGCGCTGGCGGCCACCGTCGGCGCCGGCGCCACGGCGCAACTGGGCGCGATGCGGATCAACGAGGAAATCGATGCCCTCGAGGTGATCGGCATCCGCAGCATCAGCTATCTGGCGAGCACCCGGGTGCTGGCGGGCGTGGTCGTGGCGGTCCCGCTGTTTTGCGTCGGGCTGATGACGGCTTATCTGGCCGCTCGCGTCGGCACCACGGCCGTCTACGGGCAAGGGTCGGGCGTCTACGACCACTACTTCAACACGTTCCTCCGACCGACCGACGTGCTGTGGTCGTCGGTTGAAGTCGTCATCGTCGCACTGATGATCATGCTGGTTTGTACCTACCACGGGTACAACGCGCGGGGCGGGCCCGCCGGGGTGGGCGAGGCCGTCGGCCGCGCCGTGCGCGCCTCGATGGTCGTCGCGTCGATCGCGATCGTCGTCATGACGCTGGCGATCTATGGACAGTCCCCGAACTTCCACCTGGCGAGCTGAGTGGGCATGAGCCGAGGGCCCGGGAAACAGCGTCTGCACGACGCGTGGTGGACGCTGGTCCTGGTTGCGGCGATCGGCGTGGTCGTCCTCGTGACGGCGGTGTCCTTCAACGGGGCCCTCCGGTCCTACGTGCCGGTCACGCTGGCCGCCGAACGCTCGGGGCTCGTGATGGACACGGGTGCGAAGGTCATGATGCGCGGGGTGCAGGTCGGCCGGGTCAGCCAGATCGCAGACGACCAGAACGGCACCCGCCTGAAACTGGAGATCGACCCCGACCAGATCCGTTATATCCCAGCCAATGTCGAGGCGCAGATCAGTGCCACCACCGCGTTCGGCGCTAAGTTCGTCGAGCTGGTGATGCCGCAGGACCCGAGCCGTGGGCGCCTGGCCGCCGGGGCGGTATTGCATTCGAAGAACGTCAGCACCGAGATCAACACGGTCTTCGAAAACGTTGTCGACCTGCTCAACGTGATCGATCCGCTGAAGCTGAACGCGGTGCTCACCTCCGTGGCCGACGCCGTGCGCGGCCAAGGCGAGCGGATAGGCCAGGCCACGACCGACCTCAACCAGGTGCTGGCGGCCCTCAACGCGCGCAGCGATACCATCCGCCAGGACTGGCGATCGGTCAAGAACTTCGCGGAGACCTATGGCGCTGCCGCGCAAGACATCCTGACCATTCTCAACGCCGCCAGCACGACAAGCGCGACCGTCGTGAATCACACGAAGCAACTGGATGCATTGCTGCTCAACGTGATCGGGTTGTCCAACACGGGAACCAACCTGCTCGGTTACAGCCGGGACAATCTCGTCGCCTCCGTGAACACCCTCGAGCCGACGACCAACCTGCTGCTCAAATACAACCCCGAGTACACCTGCTTCCTGCAGGGCGCCAAGTGGTATCTCGACAACGGGGGCTATTCGGCGTGGGGCGGCGCCGATGGCCGGACGCTGCAGCTGGATGTGGCGCTGTTGCTGGGCAACGACCCCTACGTGTACCCCGACAACCTGCCGCTTGTCGCGGCCAGAGGCGGTCCCGGCGGGAAGCCGGGGTGCGGCTCGCTGCCGGACCCCGCCAAGAACTTCCCGGTGCGCGAGCTCGTCACCAACACCGGATGGGGAACCGGGCTCGACATCCGGCCCAACCCGGGCATCGGGCATCCGTGCTGGGCCGACTTCCTCCCGGTGACCCGCGCCGAGCCCAAGCCGCCCTCGATCCGCCAATGCATTCCCGGGCCGGCGATCGGGCCGAACCCCGGGGGCCCGCCCTACGGCGCGGCGCTGTACGGGCCGGGCGGTGTGCCGCTGTGGCCGGGGGTACCGCCGGCCCCGCCGCCGGAAACCGCTGCGCCTCAACCGGGCCCGCCGCCGGGAGAACGGCCGTGAAGGAGAACCTGAAGGGCGTCGTGGTGCGCCTCGGCTTCTTCCTGGCGGTATGCCTGCTCACCGCGTCCTTGCTGGTAGCCGTGTTCGGCGAGGCGCGGTTCTCCGACGGCAAGACGTACTACGCCGAGTTCACCAACGTGTCCAACCTGCGGGAGGGCAAGCTGGTCCGCATCGCCGGCGTCGAAGTCGGCAAGGTGGAAAAGATCTCCATCAACCCGGACGCGACGGTGCGCGTTGCGTTCACCGCCGACAATTCCGTCACCCTCACCCAGGGGACCCAGGCGGTGATCCGGTACGACAACCTGTTCGGCGACCGCTACCTCGCGCTGGAGGAAGGGGCCGGCGGGCTGGCCGCGCTCAGCCCCGGCCAGACGATTCCCCTGGCCCGGACCAAGCCGGCGCTGGATCTGGATGCCCTGATCGGCGGATTCAAGCCACTGTTTCGCGCGCTGAACCCCGACCAGGTCAACGCGCTCAGCGAGCAGTTGCTGCAGGCGTTTCAGGGGCAGGGCGCGACCATCGGGTCATTCCTGGAACAGGCGGCGGCCGTCACCAACACCCTGGCGGACCGAGACCAACTCATCGGGCAGGTCGTCACCAACCTCAACGTGGTACTGGGTTCGCTTGGGGGCCAGAGCGATCGGTTGGACAAGGCGGTGACGTCGCTGTCGGAGTTGGTGCACGGGCTCGCGGAGCGCAAGACCGACATCTCCAACGCGGTGGCCTACACGAACGCGGCCGCCGGCTCGGTCGCCGACCTACTGTCGCAGGCGCGCGCGCCGTTTTCGAAGGTCGTTCACGAGGCCGACCGCGTCGCGGACATCGCGCTCGCCGACCACGAATACCTCGACAATCTGCTCAACACTCTGCCGGACAAATATCAGGCGCTGGTCCGCCAGGGCATATACGGCGACTTCTTCGCCTTCTATCTCTGCGACATCGTGCTGAAGGTCAACGGCAAGGGCGGCCAGCCCGTCTATATCAAGGTCGCCGGCCAGGCCACCGGGCGGTGCGCGCCCAAATGAAATCATTCGCTGAACGCAACCCGATGATCATCGGCACCGTCGGCATCGTGGCGGTGGCCGGCGTGGTGCTGGGCGCGCTGGAATACCGGAAGCTGCCTTTTTTCGATCAGGGCAACAGCGTCTCCGCCTATTTCGCCGATGCCGGCGGCCTGCGGGCTGACAACACCGTCGAGGTCTCGGGTTACCCGGTGGGCAAAGTGTCCAGCATCGAACTCGACGGGCCTGGCGTCCTGGTGAAGTTCAAGGTGGACAACGACATTCGGCTCGGCGACCGCACCGAGGTGGCGATCAAGACCAAGGGGCTGCTGGGCAGCAAGTTCATCGACGTCATACCCCGGGGCGAGGGCCGGTTACACGGTCCCATTCCGATGGAGCGGACGATGTCGCCCTATCAGCTGCCCGACGCGCTCGGCGACCTGGCCAGCACGATCAGCGGATTGAACACCGACCGGCTGTCCTCCTCGCTGGACACGCTGGCGCGAACCTTTGCCGATACTCCGGCCGATTTCCGGAACGCGATGAAGGGCGTGGCCCGGCTCGCGCAATCCCTCGATGACCGTGACACCCAGCTGCGCAGCCTGCTCGACAACGCGGCCAAAGCGACTGGGGTGCTGGCCAAGCGCACCGATCAGATCGTGAGCCTGGTGCGCGACACCAACGCGCTGTTGGCGCAGCTGCGAACCCAGAGCGCCGCACTCGATCAGATCTGGTCGAATATCTCGGCGGCGTCGCGACAACTGCAGGGCTTCATCGCCGAGAACCGACAGCAGCTGCGCCCGGCGCTCGACAAGCTCAACGGGGTGCTGGCCATCGTCGAAAACCGCAAAGAGCGTGTGCAGAAGGCGATTCCGCTGATCAACAGCTACGTCATGTCGCTGGGCGAGTCGCTGTCGTCCGGGCCTTTTTTCAAGGCGTACGTGGTGAACCTGCTGCCGGGCCAGTTCGTCCAGCCGTTCATCGGTGCGGCGTTCTCCGACCTGGGGCTCGATCCAGCCA
Source organism: Mycobacterium sp. NGS54 (assembly GCF_059812465.1). Taxonomy (NCBI): domain Bacteria; kingdom Bacillati; phylum Actinomycetota; class Actinomycetes; order Mycobacteriales; family Mycobacteriaceae; genus Mycobacterium; species Mycobacterium sp. NGS54. Next base: position 210,694 of record NZ_JCALCS010000008.1, read on the forward strand.
CGTTGCTCCCGTCGCAGCTGACCGACCCGCAGACGGGTCAGCCCGGCACCCCGCCGCTGCCGATGCCGTACCCGCGGACGGGCCAGAGCGGCCCACCGCGGACGACCCTGCCCGACGCGATCACGGGCAACCCCGGCGATCATCCGTGCGGTTTCCCCAGCGTGCCGCTACCCGGTCCCGGTTGCTATCCCTACCGGGAGCCGCCGCCGGCCCCGCCGCCCGGGGGCCCCCCGCCCGGGCCGCCCGCGCAGCCACCGGGAGATCACCCGTGACCGCGAGACTTCGACGTGCCCGCTCGGTGTTGGCGACCGCGCTTGCCTTGGTGCTCGTCGCTGGCGTGATTGTCGCGATGCGAACCGCCGGAGAGACCCCCCGAATAACCGTGGTCGCCTACTTCGACAACAGCAACGGCGTCTTCGCCGGCGACGACGTGCGCATCCGGGGAGTGCCCGTGGGCAGGGTCCTCAAAATCGAACCGCAACCGCTGCGCTCGAAGATCTCGTTCTCGATCGACCGCAAATACAAGGTGCCCGCCGACGCCAAGGCCGCGATCCTCTCGCCCCAACTGGTGACGGGCCGGGCCATCCAGTTGACGCCGCCCTACGCCGGGGGTCCGGCGATGGTCGACGGCGCGGTCATTCCGCAGGACCGCACCGCGGTACCGGTCGAGTGGGACGACCTGCGGGCGCAACTCCAGCGGCTGACCGACCTGTTGAAACCCACTCAGCCGGGCGGCGTCAGCACGCTGGGTGCGCTCATCAACACCGCCGCCGACAACCTGCGCGGGCAGGGCGCCACCATCCGCGACACCGTCATCAAGTTGTCGCAGGCGGTGTCCGCGCTCGGCGACCACAGCAAGGACATCTTCTCCACGTTGAGGAACCTGTCGACATTGGTGACGGCGCTGCACGACAGCGCGGATCTGCTTGAGCAGTTGAATGGCAACCTGGCCGCGGTGTCGTCGGTGCTGGCCGACGACCCCAACAAGGTCGCCCACGCGACCGAGGACCTCAACGCGGTCGTGGCCGACGTGCAGGGCTTCGCCGCGGAGAACCGCGAGGCGGTCGGCACGGCATCGGACAAGCTCACGTCGATCAGCAAGGTGCTCGTCGCGAGCCTCGACGACATCAAGCAGACCCTGCACATCAGCCCAACGGTGCTGCAGAACTTCAGCAACATTTTCGAACCGGCCAACGGTGCCCTGACCGGAGCCCTGGCGGGGACCAACATGGCCAACCCGATCGCCTTCCTGTGCGGAGCGATCCAGGCCGCGTCGCGGTTGGGCGGCGAGCAAGCGGCGAAACTCTGCGCCCAGTACATGGCGCCGATCGTGAAGAACCGTCAGTACAACTTCCCCCCGATAGGGGAGAACCTCTTCGTCGGGGCACAGGCCAGGCCGAACGAGGTCACCTACAGCGAGGACTGGATGCGGCCCGACTTCGTTCCGCCGGCCGACGGGCCACCCCCACCGCCCCCCTCGACGGTCAGCACCGACCCCGCGGCCGGCCTGCGCGGCCTCATGATGCCGGGAGGTGGCTGATGGTGGGCGGCCGCCGGCGCCGGGCGACGAGCCTGGCGATGATCGTGGTCGTCGCGGGCCTGTCCGGCTGCGGCTGGCACGGGCTGAATTCGCTGCCGCTGCCCGGTACTCAGGGCAACGGGCCGGGGTCCTATGTGATCCAGGCGCAGATGCCGGATGTCAACAACATTCAGCAGAATTCGCGGGTGCGCGTCGCCGACGTGACGGTCGGCCATGTGACGAAAATCGAGCGCCAGGGCTGGCATGCTTTGGTGAGCATGCGCGTCGACGGCAACGTCAACTTACCCGCCAACGCGACGGCCAAGATCGGCACGACCAGCTTGCTGGGTTCTTACCACATCGAGCTCGGCCTGCCGAAAGGCGAAGCGCCGCAAGGCAAGCTGCGCGACGGATCGCTCATACCGCTGTCGCACGGGGGCGCCTACCCGAGCACCGAGCAGACGTTGGCGGCGCTGTCGCTGGTTCTCAACGGCGGCGGGCTGGGTCAGGTACAGGACATCACCGAAGCGTTGAGCACCGCGTTTCGCGGCCGCGAGCAAGACCTGCGCGGCCTGATCGGACAGCTGGACAAATTCACCGCGTACCTCAACGACCAGTCCGGCGACATCATCGCGGCCACCGACAGCCTCAACGGCCTGGTCGGTAGGTTCGCCGCCCAGCAACCGGTCCTGGATCGGGCCCTGGCGACCATCCCCGACGCGCTCGCGGTGCTCAACGACGAACGAGGCGAGCTCGTCGAGGCGGCCGATCAGCTGGGTAAGTTCAGCGCGCTGACCGTCGACTCGGTCAACCAGACAAAAGCGAACCTGGTCAAGGAATTACAACAGGTCGGGCCCGTCCTGGAATCGCTGGCCAACGCCGGTCCCAGCCTCACGCGATCGCTCAGCCTGCTGGCCACCTTCCCCTTCCCGAACGAGACGTTCGAGAATTTTCAGCGCGGCGACTACGCCAACCTGACCGCGATCGTCGACCTCACGCTCAGCCGAATCGATCAGGGATTGTTCACCGGCACGCGGTGGGAGTGCCATCTGACCCAGCTCGAGTTGCAGTGGGGCCGAACCATCGGCCAGTACCCCAGCCCGTGCACCGCGGGCTACCGGGGCACCCCGGGCAATCCGCTGGTCGTCCCCTATCGGCAGGACCAGGGGCCGTAGATGCATCTGCAGCGACGATTCGTCATTCAGCTGGCGGTCTTCACCGTGATCGCGGTGGGGGTGCTGGCAATCACGTTCCTGCACTTCGTGAAACTGCCGGCCATGCTGTTCGGCGTCGGCCGCTACACCGTGCGGATGGAGCTGCCGCAAGCCGCCGGACTGTACGACACCGGCAACGTCACCTATCGCGGTTTCGAAGTGGGCCGGGTCGAATCGGTGCGCCTGACCGACGCCGGCGTCGAAGCGACGCTGTCCCTGAAATCGGGCATCGACATCCCGTCGGACCTGAAAGCGGAAGTGCACAGCCACACGGCGATCGGCGAAACGTACGTCGAGTTGTTGCCCCGCAACGGCACGTCGCGGCCGCTGCGTGACGGCGACGTCATTCCGCTCGCCGATACCTCGGTGCCCCCCGACATCAACGCCCTGCTCGGTGCCGCGAACACCGCGCTCGGGGCGATCCCGCGCGACAACCTGCGGACCGTGATCGACGAGTCGTACACCGCGGTGGGCGGGCTTGGGCCGGAACTCTCCCGGCTCATCACGGGTTCGTCCAACCTCGCGATCGACGCGCGCAAGAACCTCGACCCGCTGGTCGCGCTGATCGACCAGGCGCAGCCGGTGCTCGATTCGCAGACTCACACATCGGACGCGATCACGGGGTGGGCAGCGCACTTGGCCACGGTCACAACGGAATTGCAGACGCATGACGCGGCCGTCGGCGGCGTCATCGACCGGGGCGGTCCGGCTTTGGGGGAGACGCGTCAACTGATCGAGCGCCTGCAACCGACGTTGCCGATCCTGCTGGCGAACCTGGTCAGCGTGGGCCAGGTCGCGTTGACCTACCAGAACGACATCGAACAACTGCTGGTGGTGTTCCCGATGGCCGTCGCCGCCGACCAGGCCGGCATTGTGGCCAACCTGAATACCAAGCAGGCATACCGCGGCCAGTACCTGAGCTTCAACCTCAACCTCAACCTGCCGCCGCCGTGCACGACGGGTTTCCTGCCCGCCCAGCAGCAGCGCATCCCCACGTTTGAGGACTACCCGGGCCGCCCGGCGGGCGACCTGTATTGCCGGGTGCCGCAGGACTCGTGGCTCAACGTTCGCGGCGCCCGCAACACTCCCTGCGAAACCGTGCCCGGCAAGCGGGCACCCACCGTGAAGATGTGCGAGAGCAACGAACAGTACGTTCCGCTCAACGACGGCAACAACTGGAAAGGCGACCCCAACGGGACGCTCTCCGGTCAGGACATCCCGCAACTGCCGCCCGCCGCGCCGCCGCCACCCGTCGCCGCCGCCCAGTACGACCCGGCGACCGGAACCTATACCGGACCCGACGGTCATCAGTACACCCGATCCGATCTGGCGCAAAACGCACCGAAAGACAAGACGTGGCAAGCGATGTTGCTGCCGCCGGGCAGCGGACAGTAACCGCGAACCACACGATCGCGATCGAATGGAGGACGGTATGCCGGTATCCGCGGATTCCGAAGTGGCAGAGGACGAGTCCATCGCCGATGCCGATGCCGATGGCGACGGCGCGGAGGCCGCGCCGTCGGCCGGGCTCGAACCCCGGTCCACACATCGGCGTGCGGCGACATTCGGCCTGGCGGTGGTGGTCACACTCGCCGCGATGGTCGGATGGTTTGGCGTTCGCGTCCACCATTCACAGCAGGTACAGGCTCAGCGAAGTCAATTTCTCCAGGTGGCAAGACGGGGCGCACTCAACTTGACGACGATTGACTGGCAGCGCGCCGACGCCGACGTTCACCGCATCCTGGACGGCGCGACCGGTGACTTCTACAACGACTTCGCCAAGCGCGCACAGCCTTTCATCGAGGTGCTCAAGCAGGCGAAAGCGACCACGGTGGGCACGATTACCGAGGCGGCCCTGGAGTCGCAAGCGAGGGATACGGCCCAGGCGCTGGTGGCGGTGTCCGTTCAGACGTCGACCGCGGGCGAACCGGACCAGGCCCCGCGCGCGTGGCGAATGCGCGTCTCCGTGCAAAGGGTCGGAGACCAAGTCAAAGTCTCCAACGTCGGGTTCGTGTCATGAGCGCGATCATGGCGGCCCGCGCGGACGAGCACGGCGACACCGACACGATAGCGGGAAAGCCAACTGAGCCAACGCAACCCGACGAGGGCGGGGCAACGGCGCGGCGCCGGATCCGGTGGTCGCGCGCAGTAGCGGGCGGGCTGCTGCCCGGGCTGGCGCTGGTACTGGCCTGCGCGGCAGGCTATTTGAAATGGCAGGACGGCTCGGTGGGCGACTCCGGCGCCGCCGGCGCGGAAGCGGTTCGAGCCGCCACCGATGGCACCGTCGCGCTGTTGTCGTACCGGCCTGACACCGTGCAGAAGGACCTCGAGGCCGCGAGTGCCAGGCTGACGGGTTCGTTCCTGGATGCCTACACGAAACTCACCCACGACGTGGTCATTCCGGGTGCAAAGCAGAAGCAGATCTCCGCGGTGGCCACCGTCCCGGCCGCCGCCTCGAAGTCGGCGACCGCCCGCCACGCCGTCGTGCTGCTCTTCGTTAACCAGACGATCATCGTCGGCCAGGACGCACCGACCAGCACCGCATCCAGCCTTCGGGTGACGCTCGACAAGATCGACGGGCGTTGGCTGATCTCGCAATTCGACCCGGTCTAGACAGGGAGATCGACATGCCGCATCGACTGCAAACCGTGTCCGCGCTGGCCGCGGTGTCCGCTGGCGCACTGCTGCCTTCGCCCGCCGCGCACGCCGACAACAAGCGGCTCAACGACGGCGTCGTCGCCAACGTGTACACCGTTCAACATCAGGCGGGCTGCACGAACGACGTGAAGATCAACCCGCAACTGCAACTGGCCGCCCAGTGGCACGCTCTCGACGTGCTGAACAACCGCAACCTGGACGGCGACGTCGGTTCCGATGGGTCCATGCCGCAGGATCGCGCGAACGCCGCGGGCTTCCAAGGCAAGGTCGCCGAAACCGTGGCCATCAACCCGGCCATCGCGATCAGCGGGATCGAGCTGCTCAACCAGTGGTACGACAACCCCGCCGATTTCGCGATCATGTCCAACTGCGCCAACACCCAGATCGGGGTGTGGTCGGAAAACAGCCGGGATCGCACCGTCGTGGTGGCCACCTACGGGCAGCCCAACCAACCGAACCCGGCACCAAAGGCGCCCCAGGCGGGACCGCCACCGGTGGTGGCACTGCAGCAGAACATACCCATCGACCCCAGCCCCGACTACGACGCCAGCGACGAGATCGAATACGGCATCAACTGGCTCCCATGGGTTTTGCGCGGCGTCTACCCACCGCCCGCGATGCCGCCGCAGTAGGGGGCTGCCGGCCATGAAGGGTCACGCCTGGCCCGCCGCCTTGATCGTCGTGGCCGCCGTAGGCGGGATCACACTGGCGCGGGTGCGGCGGGCACATGCCGCACCGGCGCCCGAGGTGGAATCTTGTCTCGTACGCGGTTAATCTGCTGTGCCCCGCGCAGATCTGGCAACTGCGGAATTCGGCCGCGCACTACCGGCCCCCGGCGGGGTAACGACCGCGGACCGCGTTTGCAACGCGCGTGTTAGCCTGACGATCCCATCGCGATCGTCAACCGTTGAAACGGCGGGTGAGCAATGACGAAACTTGTCGCGCGCGCGGCCGCGGGAATGTTCGCAACGGCGGTCGTGCTGACCGCGTGTCACGCGAAGTCGACGGTCAAGCCCGACGGCGCGGCGCAGTCCGTCGTCGACGTCGTCTCGAGCCAGACCGGCTTTCACCCGACCGACGTGCATTGCCCGTCGGGCGTGGAGGCCAAGGTCGGCCAGGAGTTCGACTGTCACTTCACCGGCCCGGAGGGCAAGCCGTACACCGCGCACATGCGCATCACCAAGGTCGACGGCGAGCGGGTCGAGTTCGACGTCAGAAGCCGTCCGTCGTAGCCGGTCCCAGTCGATCGGCCGTGGCGGCCAACACCTGGCGGCACCCGGCCCACATCCGCTTGATGATGTCGGCGGCCGGCGCGATGTCCTCGATCCGGCCGGCCACCTGACCGGTGTTGGCGACGCTGGCGTCCATGTCGCCGTCGAAGTAGAGCCGCTGCACGCGTTGCAGCGCCGCGCCGCCCTCCCCGAAAGACGTTGAAGAATCGATCTTTTCGGCGGCCGGGGTGCGGATCACCCGCATCATCCGTTTGCCGTCGAGGGGCAGCAGCACGGTCGCGGTGTCGTCGGCGCCAACGACCGCCCGCTTGAGGTTGGCGTGCACCGGCGACTCCGCCGAGGCCATCAGCCTCGTGCCCATCTGCACGCCGTCGGCGCCGAGGACCATTGCGGCGGCCATGGAGCGCGCGTCGCAGATCCCGCCCGCGGCCACGATGGGCACGTCGACGTGGGCCGCTACCAGAGGTAGCAGCACCATGGTCGAGGCGCCGAATCGATTCTTGAACCCGCCGCCCTCGACGCCCTCGACCACCAGCCCGTCCACGCCGGCATCGACGGCTTTCCTGGCGGCGGCCAGCGTGCCCACCACGTGGAACACCGTGATGCCCGCGTCGTGGAGGCGATCCGTGAACAGCGCCGGGTCGCCCGCCGAGGTGGTGACGAAGCGGATGTCGTTGGCGACCAAGAGATCCACGACGGCCGGATCGCGGTTGAACAGCAGTGCGATGTTGGCGCCCACCGCGCGATCGGTGAGCTCACGCACGCGTCGCACGTCGGCCCGGCCCTGGTCGGAGGTGGTCTCGATGATGCCCAGCGCGCCGGCGTTGGAGACCGCGGCGGCCAGCTGCGCGCCGGCGATGTAGGTCATGGGCGCCTGGACAATGGGGACGTCGATCCCCGCGAGTTCGCAGACCCGGTTCGGCGCGGGGTCACCGCCCTGAACGGCCATCAGCCGCGCGGGTCGATCAGGTCGCGGAAGCTCGCCGCGGGGTAGGCCGAGGCGCCCAGGGCCGCGATGCGATCGGTCAGCCCCTTGTCCGACGTCACCACCCGAATCTGCTCCGGCCGCGCGTCGGCCTGCACCAGCCGGACGATCTGATCGTCGGCCGAGTTCGCCGCCGCCTTCGGGGCATGGGCGACCTCGATCACCGATGACGTGATGGCGGTCGCCGGCGGTCGCTCGAACACCACGGTCACGTCCTCTCCTCGGACCGATGCCCATCGGTCGAGCCGTTCCACCAGCGCGACCATCGCCCGGCCGCGGTCCTTCCACCAACCGTCGGGGCGACTCCCGATCACGTTCATGCCGTCGACGATCCAGCGCACAGACACACCGTAGGGCACCGCGTTGAGTGTGCGCTCAGGGCGCCGACACGCCGACGCGAGCCGCCCCGGATACACGCGAAAAGCCGTCAGCGCGCACTAATTCCTGACTGCCCGCCCGCAAAGGCGCAGCAATGGTATTAACTACGGTCACTGATATCAGTTTTCTCCGACCGATGATGGGAACGACAATGACGTCGATAGCCGACACGGACGATCGGGTGGTCTCGCTGGCCCGTGGCATGCGCGACCTCGTGCGGGCCGAAGCCGCCGAGTCCGAGCGGGCGCGCACGCTCACCCCGGCGATCGTCGACGAGATGTGGGTCAGCGGGCTGATGTCCTCGTTCAACCCCGTCGAGGCCGGCGGCGTCGAACCCTCGTTCGCGGCGATGATCGAAACCTGGATCGAAATGGGTTGGCAGGACGGGTCGTTCGGGTGGATCGGCATCGCGAACCTGCCCTCGTCGTTCGCGGCCGCGGCGTACCTGCCCGACGAGGGTTTCGCCGAGGTGTTCACGGCCCACGACAACCGCGTCACCCTGGGCGGCCAGTTCTTTCCCAACGGGCAGGGGACCGTGGTCGACGGCGGCTACACCGTGAGCGGGTCGTGGAACTTCGGCTCGGGCATCGGCCACTCGCAGTACGTTGCGGCCGGGTTTTTTCCGATGGACAACGGCGAGATGCGTTGGATCAGCGAGGGCTTCCCGGAGATGCGCGTCGCCGTCATCCCACGCGAGCAGATCAGCTTCAACGACGGCTGGTTCGTGCAGGGGCTCAAGGGAACTGGCTCCTATGACTACAGCGCCGAGAACGTGTTCGTGCCCGACAGCCGCACCTTCGAGCTGTTCGTCCGCCACCCGTACCGGGGCACGTCACCGGCGACCCGGATGGGGCTGATGCCCGTGACGGCCGCCGGTCACGCCTCGTGGGCGTTGGGGGTCTCCAAGAGCATGCTCGACGACGTCCAGGAGCTGGCCGCCACGAAGTTCCGGATGAGCGACATGGCGGCGCTGGCCAGCCGCCCGACGTTCCAGAAGGGGCTGGCGCACCACCGGGCCGCCTGGCGCGCCGCCCGCCTGCTGGTGCTCGACGCGTTCACCACCGCCGAGGCCGCCGTCGCCGCGGGCGACGACCTGACGCCGGCCCTGCGGGCCGACATGCGGGTGGCCGCCGTCTACGCGACCGACACGGCCCGGGCCTGCGCCGAGTGGGCGCACCTGGTGGCGGGCACCAGCTCGATCCGCGAGGGCAGCCGCCTGGAGCGCGCCTTCCGCGACATCTACACCGGAACGCAGCACGCCTTCATCAGCGAGAAGGTGGCCATCGACGTGGCGCAGATCTGGCTGGGCATCATCGAAGATCAGCCGGGGCTGTAGCTCCCGACCTGACCTCTTAACGGGCCGCGCGCCCTGCTGAGCACAATGCGCAAAAGCACGTAATCGTCGCTTATTTCGACTATCGCCCACAACGGCGACAGGGGTCCCGCCGCGCCGTAAGTTCGGTTTCAGCAAACAACCGAATACGCCGCACGAATGCCGCGCAGAAACCCAATCCGCGCTAGCGCGAAGGGAATTCGCCGGAAATCCGCGGCATCACAAAGGGACGGGGAAAATGGTCACACTCGGCGGCATCAACGGATGGCAGCCCGGCGACGGCTCGGTTATCACGTGGACGGCTTCGCCCGCGGCGCGGGCGGCGGCCCGGGACGCGCGGCGCAGCGATCTGGCGCCGACCTACCAGCGCAGCCGCCACCTTCGTGCGGCCTACGAGGCAAAAGCGAAGGCCGTTCGGCTGCCCCGGTTGATGGTGGTGGCCTGGGACATGCCGGGTGTCTGCGACATCCGGACGATGACCGAGACGATCAATGCGCACGTCCGTCGCCACGACGCCTACCACGATTGGTTCGAATTTCGCGACGGCGTCCCGGTCCGCCGGATGATCGACGACCCCGCCGTCATCGACCTGGTGCCGACCGACTTCGGGCCGATGGACACCGAGCAAATACGGGCGCACGCCCTGACGACCACGCCGGAAACGCTTGAGTGGGACTGCTTCACGTTCGGCGTCATCCAGCACGCCGACTACTTCACGTTCTACGCCAGCATCGACCACCTGCACATCGACGGCATGTCCGCCGGCCTGATCTTCTTCGACATCAACCTGATGTACGAGCAGCTGTCCCAGGGCGGCGACGAAGCCACGGAGGCCCCCGTCCTCCCGGGCATCGCGAGCTACCGCAGCTACGCCGCGCGGCAGCGCGAGCAGGTGGCGAGCCTGACCGCGTCCTCCGCGGGGATCCGGGGCTGGATCGAGTTCGCGCAAGACACCCGTGGCGACTGGCCGAGCTTCCCGCTTCCGGTCGGCGACACCGAGGCCGGCAACAAGGGTGCCTTCCTGACGGTCGACCTGCTGGACGCCGCCGCGACGGAGTCCTTCGAATTCGCCTGCGACGCGGCCGGCGCCCGGTTCAGCGGGGGAGTGCTGGCGTGCGCGGCCCTGGCCGAGCACGAGTTCACCGGCACCGAGACCTACCACGGTTTCACGGCGTACGACACGCGGACGGCAGGTGTCGACGCGATGACCGTGGGTTGGTTCGCCAACCTGGTTCCGGTCACCGTGCCGATCGGCGCCACCACGTTCGCCGAGGCGGCGCGGGCGGCCCAGAAGTCATACGACGACGCCAAGCACCTCGCGGGGGTGCCGGTCGAACGAGCGCTGGAGCTGGCGACCCCGCTGGGGATCGCGCCGCCCACCGCGAGCGCAATGATGGTGTCTTTCATGGACTTTCGCAAGATCCCCGCCGCCACCCTGTTCGAGCAGACCAACTTCGGAACCTACGCCGACAGCCTGTCGCACGGCGGAATCAACCTGTGGATCAACCGGCAGACCGACAAGACCACCGCGACGATTTCCTTCCCGGACAACGCGACGGCCCGCAAGTCGGTGCATCGCTACCTCGCGGCACTGACCCAGGCGTTCGCGTACGCCGTCAACACCACCTCGGATTGGGTGGATGCCGTTGCGGAGCACGCCAATTCGAATCACGGCATCCCGGTAATCAGCCTCTAACACAGAAAGGACCAACCGAAATGAGCAACGTACTCGATCTGTTCGACCAGACCGTCTTCCGATTCGAGGAGGCGACCAACGTCACCAGCGTCGGGCAGTGCGTCTGGGTGTACAACCGCGCCGTCGACATCGACGGCCTGCGCCGGTTCCACCGTCACCTCCAGCGGGGGCGGCTGTCGCGCCGCATCGAACGCTCGGCCCTGCCGTTCGGCCGTCACCGTTGGGTGTCGCCCAGCGGCGAGTCCGAGCTCGAGATCGTCGCGACGCCGCGGCCGCGCGAAGAATTCGACGCCTGGCTACGCGAGCAGGCCGCCACGCCGCTGGATGCCCAGCGCGGGCCCGGCTGGCATCTCGCGGTGCTCCCGTTCACCGACGGCGGCGCCGGCGTCAGCCTGGTCGCCCTTCACAGCCTCGCCGACGGCATGGCGGGCTGCCTGGCGGTGGTGGAAGCGGCTTGCGGTTACGACAGCGCCATCGACTGGCCCGCCGCGGGGTCGCGCCGGAGGTGGCGGGCCCTGCGCGAGGACGCCCGCCAAGCCGCCCGCGACGTCCCGAACATCGGGCGCGCGATGGTCGCGGCGGCCGCCGCCGCACGACTCGCGCGGCGCCACCGCTCGGGCGCCGCACCGATCGCGCCGCCCGAACCGCCCGCCGGCGCGGACCAGCCGATCACCATCCCGACGGCGACGATCTTCATCGACGCCGACGAGTGGGACGCCCGCGCGGACGCCCTCGGCGGGACCAGCAACGCGCTGCTCGCCGGCCTCGCCGCCCGACTCGCCCAGCGGGTGGGACGGATCGGCGCGGACGGATCGGTCACCCTGTCGATCCCCGTCAGCGAGCGCACCGCGGACGACACCCGCGCCAACGCCGTCGCCAACGTCGACGTCACGGTCGACCCCGCGCCCGCCGCGACCGACCTGCGCGAGATCCGCGCGGCCATCAAGCACGCGCTGGTCCAGCGTCACGAGGCGCCCGACGAGCGGGAGGCGCTGCTGCCCCTCGTCCCGCTGTTGCCCAAGCGGCTGGCCAAGCGGTGCGTCGGGGTCGCCACCGGCAACGCGACCGGCGTCGTCTCGTCCAACATCGGCGCCGCCCCGGCGCAGGTGAACCGGCCCGACGGCACCGACGCGGACTTCGTCTGGGTGACATCGCTTTACCCGGGCATGACCGAGGCGACGCTGCATCGCGTCGGCGGCGTGCTGGCCCTGCTGTCGGCGCGGGTGAACGGGCAGGTCTTCGTCTCGGTGCAGGCGTACCAGCCGGGCCGGCCCAACTCGAAGGACCTGCTGCGCCAAGCCCTTTCGAGCGTCTTCGACGAGTTCTCGCTCAACCTCATCGAGGACTGGTCGCGTCCCCTCGCGGCCCAAGCGATCTGACCGATAAGGAGTGAAGACAATGAACAACACACTCGACCTGTTCGACCAGACCTTCTCCAGCCTGGACCGGGCGACCGGCGTCCTCGGCCAGCTGCAGTGCGTCTGGGTGTACGACCGGGAGATCGACGTCGACGGCCTGCGGCGATTTCACCGGAACCTGTTGCGGGGCCGGCTGTCGCGGCGCATCGAACGATCGGCCCTGCCGTTCGGCCGCGACCGCTGGGTCTCGACCAGCGGCCGGTCCCGGCTGGAGATCGTCGCCACACCAAGGCCGCGCGCCGAGTTCGACGCCTGGCTGCGCGGTCAGGCGGCGACGCCGCTGGATGCCGAGCGCGGACCCGAGTGGCACCTCGCGATGCTGCCGTTCACCGAGGGCGGCGCGGGCGTCAGCCTGGTCATCCCGCACGCCCTCACCGACGGCATCGGGCTGTGCGACGCGCTGGCGGACGCGGCTTGCGGCCGACCCGATCGCATCAGCTGGCCCGCCGCGGCGTCGCGCGGGCGGTGGCAGGCGCTGCGCGAGGACACCCGCCAAACCGCGCGCGACATCCCGGGCATCGCCCGGGCCCTGGCCGGCGTGGCGCGGCAGGCGCGGGCCGGCGCCGCGCAGGCCGGGCGGCCGCGGGTGCTCCCCGCCGGCCCGGACCGACCCGTCACGCTCCCAACGGAAACCGTCTTCGTCGACGCCGCCGAGTGGGACGCCCGCGCGGCATCGCTCGGCGGGACCAGCAACACCCTGCTCGCGGGGCTGGCCGCCCGGCTGGCCCGGCGCGCGGGACGCGTCACCGACGACGGCCGGGTCACCCTGTCGATCCCCGTCAACGAGCGCACCGCGGGCGACACCCGCGCCAACGCCGTCGCCAACGCCGACGTCGCCGTCGACCCCGCAGCGACCGACCTGCGTGAGATGCGGGCCGCGACCAAGCGCGCGCTGACGCGGCTTCGGGACACGCCCGACCAGCGGCGCGAACTGCTGCCCCTGGTTCCCCTCATGCCGCGGCGGCTGATCCGGCGCATCGTCGGCGTGGCGGCCGGGAGCCCCACCGCCGTCGTCGCCTCCAACATCGGCGACCTCCACCCGGCCGTGTGCCGCCCGGACGGCACGGACGCCGACCACTTCGCGATCAAGGCGCCCCACCCCGACGCGACCACGGCCGTCATGGACCGGTTCGGCGGAATGCTGTCCCTGGCGTCCGGACGGGCGAACGGGCAGGTCTTCGTCTCGGTCGTCGCGTATCAACCGGGCCGCCCAAACTCCAATGACGGTTTGCGCCAGGACCTTTCGGACGCGCTGAGCGACCTCTCGCTCGACGCCAGGATCGGCTTTGCGTGCCCCGCGACGGCGAGCACAACGCGCAAAACCGTGGAATCGCGGCTAATTCCGACTATTGCCGACAAGCGAGACGCGGCCGTCGGGGCGCCATAAATTCGGTTTAACCAGGCGAAAGTCATTCGCGGCCCGACGATGAGGGGGTTTCACCATGACCAACCAGTCCGCTACCGCCACGGCAGGCGCCGGCGTGTTTGGGGCGCTGGGCAGCTTCGCCGTGCGCGTGCCCTGGCTCGTGATCGCCGCCTGGGCCGCCGTGGTGGCCGTGCTGGCCGTGGCGTTCCCCCCGCTGACGAAGGTGGTCGAAGGCCAGACGGTGCAACCGCTGCCCCCCAAGGCGATGGCCGCGGCCGAGCAAATGGCAGAGGACTTCGGGGAATCCGCCCAGAACGTCCTGATCGTCGTGCTGACCGACAACCGGGGGCTGCAGCCGGCCGATGACGACGCCTACCGCCGGCTGGCCGCCACGCTGCGTGACGACACCCGCGACGTGACCGGCGTGCAGGACGTCATGACCACGCCCGCCCTGCGCCCGCTGATGGTCAGCGCGGACAACAAGGCGTACTACCTCGCGGTGATGCTGCGCGCGCCCGCCGGGTCTCCCGAGTCTTCGCGGGCGTACCAACGGATCACGGACAGCGTCAAGCGCTCCAGCGCGGGCACCCAGCTGACGGCGGACGTGACCGGGCAGGCCGCCATGGTCGGTGACATGTCGCTGGTCACCACCCGCGACTTGCACACCACGGAGATCGTCACCGCGTTGTTCGTGCTGATCATCCTGCTGGTGATCTACCGGCGGCCGGTGACCGTCCTGCTGCCGTTGATCACCATCGGCGTCTCGGTGGCGTCGGCCCAGGGCGTGGTGTCCGCGCTGGCGCAGGTCGGGCTCGGCATCTCCGCGCTGACGATCGGGTTGATGACGGCCATGATCTTCGGGGCCGGCACCGACTATGCCGTCTTCCTGATCAGCCGTTACCACGAGTACATCCGGTCCGGCGCCGACTCCGACCTGGCGGTGCGAAAGGCGCTGAGTTCCATCGGGGAGGTGATCGCCGGATCCGCGGCAACCGTGGCCGTCACCTTCCTCGGCATGGTCTTCACCCGCCTGCCCGCGTTCACGAGTATCGGCCCGGCGCTTGCCATTTCGATCGCGATCGCGTTCCTTGCCGCCGTCACGCTATTGCCCGCCATCCTGGTGCTGGCCGGCCGGCGCGGATGGGTGGCGCCGCGGCCGCCGCTGACCGGCCGCCTGTGGCGGCGTTCCGCGGTCCACCTGGTTCGACGGCCCAAAACGCATCTGCTGGTGAGCCTTTCGGTGTTGGTCGCACTGGCCGGCTGCGCGGCCTTTCTTCGCCCCACCTTCAACGACCGCCTGCAATTGCCGCAGTCGGCGCCGAGCAACGTCGGCTTCACCGCGATGGAGAACCACTTTTCAACCAGCGCGCTGCTGCCGCAATACATCTACATCCGCTCGCCGCGTGACCTGCGGACGTCGCGCTCCCTGGCCGACCTGGACCAGATGGCGCAGCGTGTGTCCCAGTTGCCCGACATCGCCGCGGTGCGCGGCATCACGCGGCCCGACGGCCAGCCGCTCGATCAGGCCAAGCTCAGCTCCCAGGCCGGGGCGGTGGGTTCCAAGCTCGAAGACGCCTCGACGCAGATCAGCGACCGGAGCGGCGACCTCGACGCGCTGACCCGCGGCGCCGACCAGCTGGCGGCAAGCCTGGCTCAGGTTCGCGACCAAATCCGCGGCGCCAGCGGGCCCATGGCCCAGCTCACCGCGACGCTGAACAACGCCCAGCAGCAGCTCGGCGCGGCGGCCAACCTCATGGACAACGTGCGCGGGCTCGCGAACGGCTCCGTGTCTACGCTCGCCAACGCCGTCGCCGCAACGGGTTTCGCCGCACCACCCGCGACCCAGGGCGTGCAGGCGGCCGTGCAGGGCATGACCGCGTTGTTGGCGACGGCATCCAACAGCCTGCGGGCCGCCGGCGGCAACACCGCCGGCATGGCGCAGAAGATCGCCCGCCTGCAGGCGGTCGCCGACCAGCTGGCCGACGGCAGCCGGCAGCTGGCCGACGGCGTGCGGACACTGGTCGACCAGACCAAGCGGATGGGCGCCGGGATGAACCAGGCGGCCGACCTGCTGCTGTCGATGAAGCGCGACGCGACGCAGCAGTCCATGGCGGGCATGTACATTCCGCCCCAGGTGCTCACCTCGAACGACTTCAAGAACGCCGCCAAGCTGTTCATCTCGCCCGACGGGCATTCGGCGCGCTACCTCGTCGAAACGAAATTCGACCCGTTCAGCACGGCCGCGATGGATCAGGTCGCGTCGATCCTCGACACGGCGCGCGGCGCACAGCCCAACACCTCGCTGGCGGACGCGTCGATATCGATGGTCGGGACGACCGCGATGTACAGCGCGATCCGCGGCTACTACGACCACGACGTCCGCCTAATCGTGATCATGACGCTGCTCATCGTCTTCGTCATCCTCATCCTGCTGCTGCGCGCGATCGTGGCGCCGCTGTACCTCATTGCATCCGTGGTGATCTCGTTCCTCTCGGCGGTGGGGGTCGGGGTGGTCTTCTTCCAGTTCGTGCTCCACCAGCCGATCTACTGGAACGTGCAGGCGACGGCGTTCATCGTGTTGGTCGCGGTCGGGGCGGACTACAACCTGCTGCTGATCACGCGAATTCGTGAGGAGTCGCGCACGGGCGTGCGCTCGGGCATCATCCGCGCGGTCCGCTCGACGGGCGGCGTCATCACCTCGGCCGGCATCATCTTCGCCGCGTCGATGTCCGGCCTGCTGTTCGGCAGCCTCTCGACCATGGTGCAGACCGGATTCATCATCGGCATGGGCATTTTGATCGACACCTTCGTGGTGCGCACCGTCACGGTGCCGGCCCTGGCCGCGATGATCGGAAAGGCCAACTGGTGGCCCGCCAAGAACCGCCGCGAGCAGACGCAGACTCGCATGAATTCGGCCGCGACAGTGCGAGTTTGCGTCTGCTCGGCCCGGGATTAGCGGCGAATGGGCCGCTTGTCCTTGGCCGCGAACTCCTGCTCCGGGCGTCCCGTGGTGCCGTACCGGAGCCCGACGGAGACGTCGCCGGTGGTGGCCAGGCCCGCCAGATACCGTTGGGCGGTTGCCCGCGATATCCCGATCGCGGCGGACACCTCGGCCGCCGACATCGGTTTCTCCGATGCCAGCAGGGCTTGCAGCACAAGCTGTTTGGTTGAGGACGCCGCGATGGTGGGGGGCACCGCTGGAGCGATCCGCGGGCGCAGCGCATCCAGTGCCGCGTCCACGTCGCTGGAGCTCAGGTTGGGGCTCGCCAGAATCTTGCGGTAGCGCGCGTAGCCGGCCAACCGCGCGGCCAGCTCGGTCGTCGCGAACGGCTTGACAAGATAGCTCAGCGCGCCCGCCGACATGGCGGCGCGGATGGTGGCCGCCTCGGTCGCGGCCGTCAACACCATGCTGTCCCCGGGCAATTCGCGGACGAAGTCGATTCCGGAGCCGTCGGGCAGGTACACGTCGACCAGCGCCAGGTCGACGGCGGGGGCGCCCCGCGCGGCCTCGAGCGTGTTCACGGTGGCGGCCACCGTGAAGCCGGGCAGCGTGTTGACGACCTCGGCGTGCAGATTGGCGACGCGGAAATCGTCGTCGACCACGAGCACCGTCAGGTCTGCGTCGCCCATTGCGCCTCCTCAACCATCACGCCCGGGAGCCGGGCGATGAATTCCGCGCCGCGCAGCGCCAGCTCCGGATTGCCGGGACTGGCCAACCACAGGTCGCCACCGAGGGCGCGGCTGATCTGCCGCGACAACGCCAGCCCGATGCCGCGCCCGCCCGGTATTCCGGAGTCCGGCTTGGTCGACGTGCCCTCGGTGAAAAGGTGCTCGATGAACTCGGGCGCGACGCCGTCGCCGCTGTCGGCGACCGTGATGTGCAGCGTCGTACCCTCTTGCAGCAGTTCGACTTCCACCTGCTTGGTGGTGTTGTCGCTCGTGCGGGCCGCGTCGATGGCGTTGTCGAGCAGGTTGCCGACAACGGTGGTGACGTCGACCGGCAGCACAAGCCGGCCGGACACCCACGTGTTTTCACCGATCGTCAGCGTCACGCCGGCTTCGCGGGCGGCGGCGCCCTTGGCCGCGAGGAACGCCTGCAGGTAGGCGTCGCGGATGGCGTCGATGCCGGGCAGCGCCGAGCCCAGCGGGCCCGACCCGAGGAGCTCTTCGAGATATTGCAGGCCCTCCTCGACGTGACCGCCGTGCAACAGCCCTGTCAGCAGGTGCAGGCGGTTGGCGAACTCATGGCGCTGCGCGCGCAACACCGTGCTCATCACCTGCACCGCGTCGAGCTGGCGGGTCAGCGACTCGACGTCGGTCCGGTCCCGCACCACCAAAACGGTTCCCAGCGGGCGTCCTTCGCGCGACACCGGCCGCGCCGAGACCACGACGATGCGCTCGCCGACCGTCGCCAGCGTTGGGGTCGCATCGGACGCGTCGAGCACGTCGAGCACCCGCGGGGTCAACCCGATCTGGTCGACGGGCCGGCCCGTTTCGTTGCCGATCTCGAGCAGCCGGCACGCCTCGTCGTTGACGAAGGTCGTCCTGCCGGCCGTGTCGGTCGCGAGCACACCCTCGCCGATGCCCTGCAACACCGCCGCCTGACTGCGCACCAGCTCGGTGATCTCGGCCGGCCGCAAACCCAGGGTCAGCCCTCGCCACCGGCGGGCCAATAGCACCGAACCGCCGACCGAGATCAGCAGCAGGGCACCAGCCATCGCGCCCAGCACGACCAGGTTCTTCGAAAACTGCTCGTCGAACGCCTTGGTGGAGAGGCCCACGATGACCACCCCCAGCACCCGATTGGAGCCTGGCTCGAACACCGGGACTTTCGCCACGATCGCGCGCCCGAGAACAGTGTCGTCATGCGACGTCATCTCATGTCCGGCCAGCGACGGGGCGATGTCGGCCTGGACAGGCAGACCCAACCTGTCGCGTTGGGGATCCGCGACCCTGATGCCGCTTGCGTTGGCGATGACGACGAACGCCACATGGGTGCGTTGTTGAACCCGGGTCGCAACGCCTTGGATCGGACCGGTGGCAAGCTCGCCGACCAGTTCCGGGCTCGGGGTCAGCGGCCCAGTGTCGTAACGAGCGATGTTGGTGATCACCGTGGGGGATGAGGCCACCACACGGGCGATATCCGTGGAGTGGACGTGGTATTGACTGTCCAGGCGCGCGCGGTTGAAAACGGCGAACAACACGAACGCGATGATCAACGTCAGCGTCACGACGACGAGCTGCAGCACCAACACCTGCGTGGCGAGTCGCAAGTCGATGCGACCCCGGGCGGCCATGGAAGGACCCTACCGCGCGGGTGAGCACAATGCGCGAAAGTCGGTGATCATGCCGACCCGGTACCCCGTGGGGTAGCAGCACCCGGCCCTTTCTACTATCAGCGCATGCGCGGATCCAAGATCCTGATCACCGGCCCGACCGGTCAACTGGCCACTCCCATCGCCCTGGCGCTCGCGCCCGACAACGAGGTGTGGGGCGTCGCCCGCTTCACCAATCCCGCGGCCCGGGAGGGCCTCGAAAAAGCGGGGGTCCGGTGCGAGACGGTCGATCTGGCAGCCGGCGACTTCACCGGTCTCCCAGACGATTTCGACTACGTCCTCAACCTGGCGGTGGCCAAGAGCGGGGACTGGGACACCGACCTCGGGGCCAACGCGGAGTCGGTCGGACTGTTGATGGCCCACTGCCGCGGGGCGAAGGCCTTCCTGCACTGCTCCTCGGCCGCCGTGTACGACCCGCCCGACGACGAGCCGCGCACCGAGCGAGCCGCCCTGGGCGACAACCACAAGTTCCTGTTCCCCACGTACTCGATCTCCAAGGTCGCGGGGGAGGTCGTCGCCCGGTCGATGGCGCGCATCCTCGACGTGCCCACCGTCATCGCCCGCCTCAACGTCCCATATGGGAACAACGGCGGATGGCCGTTCTACCACATGGAGATGATGCTGGCCGGCATCCCGATCCCGGTGCCGCCCGGCGGGCCGGCCCAATACAACCCGATCCACGAGGACGACATCATCGCGACGCTGCCGAAGCTGCTCGACGCGGCGTCGGTGCCGGCGACCACGGTCAACTGGTGCGGCGACCAGACCGTCAGCCTCCAGGAGTGGTGTGGCTACCTCGGCTCGCTGGTGGGCAAGGAGCCCGTCTTCACCGAGGACGCGCACGCGCTGCGGGGCAATCCCACCGACCTGACCCGCATGCACGCGCTCATCGGCGGCACGGCGGTCGACTGGCAGGACGGCATGCGCCGCCTGGCCGCGAAGTTCCACCCCGAGCTGGTCGACGCTTAGCCCACGATCAGAGGTGCTCCAAGAGCCGTTCGGCGAAGGCCCCCGGATGCTCGCGGTGCATGAAATGCCCGCCGGGGACCTCCTCGACGACGTACTCGCTCTCGAACATGCGCGCGGCGCCCCGGTAGTCGGAGGGCTCGGCGATCGGGTCGTCGAGTCCCGCGAAGACCACCGTCGGCACCTTGATCTTCGCCTTCAGTGACGCGCTGGGGATGGGGGAGAGCTTGCGGTAGTAGCCGAACGCCGCGTTCAGGCTCGCCGGGTTCGCGAAGCTGGCGCGGACGGCGTCGAACTCGCTCGGATCCGGGTTCCAGGTCGGCGACCAGCGCCGGCAAATGGCCGGCAGCGCGGCAAAGTCGTTGCGCGCGAAGCGTTTCGGCGCGCCCGGCAATTTGTACGCCGCGAAGTGACGGACGCCCCACAGCTTCTTAAGCGTCGGCTTGAGCGCCGCCGGGTGCGGAATGCCAACGACGAACAGCTTTTTGAGGCGATCCGGCCCGAGCGCGGCCGCGCCATAGGCCGCCGAGGCTCCCCAGTCGTGCCCGATGACGACGGCGTCGCGGGCGCCGAGCGCCTCGATCAGCGCGAGCGGATCGCGCGCCAGCGTTTCTTGGTCGGGGTCCCGGGCGGGGATCGCGCTGGGGTGGTACCCGCGCATATACGGGCTGACCGCGCGATAGCCCTGGGCGGCCAGCCGCGGGCGCAGATCGTCCCAGGTATGCGGGGTGTCCGGGAACCCGTGCAGCAAGAGGACGAGGGGCCCCGAGCCGTCCTCCAGATACGCGAACCTCAGCCCGTTGGCTTCGACGAAACGGATCTCATCGGCCATGGCCCGAAACACTACGCGCCGGTCGATTTCGGCGTGACGAGGCGGGACGCCGCCTCGACGGCGGCGGCGCGCCGGCGGGCGATCACCGCCGCGTCCGTGGCGGCCGCCGCGGGATCGGGCCAGTGCGCCCACGCCAGGGCGATCGCAAACAGAAGAACCAGCAGCTGCTGCGGATCCCACGTCGGGTCGACATGGCCATCGGCCTGCGCCTGCTCCAGGGCGGCGATGGCCCGCTCGGGCGGGTGCTCCTCGTCGAACTCCGGAATGTCCAGCGGGAAGCCCTCGAGCCGAGCCCAGGTGATCATCCGATCGTGCTCGGGCCGGTTCTGTGCCAGGTCGAAGATGCCGCCGACGAACTCGGGCACCGCGTCGGGGCGCAACTCCACGGCCCGGAAGAACTCGGCGCCGTCGGTGGCGACCACGTCGCGAAACAGGGTCTCCTTGTCGCCGAAATGCGCGTACAGCCGTTCCTTGCTCGCGCTCGCGGCGCGAGCGATGCGGTCGATGCGCGCCCCGGCCAGGCCGTACTGCGCGAACTCCGCGCGGGCGGCCGCGAGTATCTCGCCGCGAAGCTCTGTCTTCGATCTCACAGGAATATCATAAGCAGACGAACTGGTTCGTTTGTTATGGTGGCTCTAGAACGGGCTGACGAAACGAGAAGGAGAGCAGTGATGGCGACGACAGACGCGCTGGACCAGGCGATTGCGACGATGCCGCGGGGTGGCCCCGACGCGTCGTGGCTGGATCGCCGATTCCAGACAGACGCGCTGGAGTACCTCGACCGCGACGACGTCGCCGACGAGGTCAAGCAAAAGGTCATCAGCATGCTCGACCGGATGGGCACGCTGACCAATCAGCACGAGAAGAACGCGCGCACGGCCCTGAACGTCGTCGCCGACATCCCCAATCCGCGCATCCTGGAACTCGGCGCGGGCCACGGAAAGCTCTCGGCCCAGATCCTCAAGCTCCACCCGACGGCCACTGTCACCGTGAGCGACGTGAACCCGCACTCGGTGGCCAACATCGTGGCGGGCGAGCTGGGCAGCCACCCGCGGGCGCGCACCCAGGTGATTGACGCCACGGCGATCGACGCCGCCGACGACAGCTACGACCTGGTCGTGTTCGCGCTGGCGTTTCACCACCTCCCGCCGGCGGTCGCGGCCCGCGCCGTCGCCGAGGCCACCCGCGTGGCCAAGCGATTTCTCGTCATCGACCTGAAGCGGCGAAGCCCGTTGGGCACCTTGCTGTTTCCGGTCGTGACGCTGCCCCTAAACCTGGCGCTGATGCCCTGGTCGTGGATTCAGCCATCGCTACACGACGGGTTCATCAGCGCGCTGCGCGCCTACAGCCCGTCGGCGATGCAGGCGCTGGGCCGCGCCGCAAATCCCGAGATGAGCGTCGAGATGCTGCCAAGCCCGACGCGGTTCGGACCGCCCTCGCTCACCGTCGTGTTCACCCGCCCGAAAGCGGCCCGCCGTGGCTGACAACACCGACTTGGCCGCGATCGTCCAGCCGAGCGCGCGGGTGCGGACATTGCGTCGAGCCCTCGACGGGCTGAGCGACCGGCTGCGCCCGGTCGTCGACCTTTCCCGGCCCTACGTCGACGGCGTCGAAAACCTGCCCGCGGACGGGCGATTCCTGTTGGTGGGCAACCACACTCAGTTCGGCTCCGAGATCTTCTTGATCTCCGATACCGTGCGACGCACGATCGGGACCCGGGTGCGACCACTGGCCGAACGGGCCTTCGGGCGCATGCGTGGGCTGCGCGGCGACCTGATCGCGGCGTACGGCGCCGTGGTCGGCGCACCGGAGACCGCGCGCGAACTCATGCGCAACGACGAGACCATCCTGGTGTTCCCCGGCGGCGGCCGCGAGATCGCCAAGTTCAAGGGCGAGGAGTACCGGCTGCGCTGGCAGGGACGCGCGGGGTTCGCGCGGCTGTCGATCGAGAACGGCTACCCGATCGTGCCGGCCGGTCTCGTCGGCGGTGACGACGTCTATCGCAGCCTGACCACCCGCGACAGCGCCTACGGACGGTTCAGTGAGGCGTTGGGCCGCAGGCTGAATGGGCGCCCGGACATGGCGATGCCATTACTGCGCGGGATCGGGCCCACCCTGATTCCCCGGCCGCAGCGCATGTATCTGCGGTTCGGTTCGCCGATCGACACCAGCAGGCCGCTGGGAGTCACCGAGCAGGAGTGGGTGGAGATCGTCAAAGGCCAAACGCAACGGGCGCTGGAGGACATCCTGGGTGAGCTGCGGCGGCTGCGCGACGGCGATCCTTACCGCGGCCTCAACCCGCTGGCGTGGCACCGGGCGACGACGCCGTAGGCGCCTCGCGGATCGTGGCAGTATCGGCTGGGTGACCAGCAGCTCCGCCGAGCAGCGGCTGCGCGACCTCGCGCTGCTGCGTCGCGTCCGCGACCGCATCGACCGGGACTACGCGCAGCCGCTGGACGTCGAGGCGCTCGCCCGCGCGGTGCACATCTCCGCCGGGCACCTGAGCCGCGAATTTCGGCGCGCCTACGGCGAATCGCCGTACTCGTATCTGATGACGCGGCGCATCGAGCGCGCGATGGCGCTGCTGCGTCGGGGCGACATGAGCGTCACCGAGGTCTGCTTCGCGGTCGGCTGCTCGTCGCTGGGCACCTTCAGCACCCGGTTCACGGAGCTGGTCGGCATGCCGCCCAGCGCGTTTCGGCGCCAGGCGGC
Organism: Mycobacterium sp. NGS54; assembly: GCF_059812465.1. Lineage (NCBI taxonomy): Bacteria > Bacillati > Actinomycetota > Actinomycetes > Mycobacteriales > Mycobacteriaceae > Mycobacterium > Mycobacterium sp. NGS54. The sequence goes on from NZ_JCALCS010000008.1 coordinate 234,339, forward strand.
CGACACGACGGCGGGGATACCGCCGTGTGTCGCAAAGCAAGTCACCAGACCGATCAGGAATCGAGAAGCGTCCGCCGCCGGACCGCACCTAGCCTGACGACATGGACATCACGATTCATTCGAGCATGCTTCCGCACGACGACCCGGAAGCCTCCCTGGCCTTCTACCGCGACGCGCTGGGTTTCGAGGTTCGCCTCGACGTCGGCAAGGGCAAGATGCGCTGGATCACGGTGGGGCCGCCGAGCCAGCCCGACACGTCCGTCGTGCTGAGCCCGCCGGCCGCCAATCCGGGCATCACCGACGACGAGCGACGCACCATCGCCGAGATGATGGCCAAGGGGACCTACGCCATGCTCATGCTGGCCACCAAGGACCTCGACGGCGCGTTCGAGCGGCTGCAGGCCGCCGACGCCGAAATCGTCCAGGAGCCGACCGAGCAGCCATACGGGCTGCGCGACTGCGCGGTCCGCGACCCCGCGGGGAACCTGATCCGCATCCAGCAGGTGCGCTGAGCGCAGAAACGGGAAAAGTCCCGAACCTCAACCGGGTTCGGGACTTTCGACCGTTGTGTGGAGGCTCAAGATCCCCTGGTGTAGCGGGTCAGGAACCCGAAGGCGGCGATCCCCGCGACGGAGCCGACGACACCCAGCAGCAGAACCTGGAAAATCATCGAGCCGAACATCCAATCGAAGGTCACCGCCAGGTACAGCGCCCAGATCATGCGGAACAGGCTCAGCACCGCGACCACCGCGGCGCTGATGCCGAAGTACAGGCTGCGCTGGCGGTCGACGCGGTTGATCTGCTCTTCGATGCTGGTGGGGACAAGCTTCATTTCCGATTTCCTTTCACGTGGCGCCGCCGGGTTGGCGTCGTCGTTGTGACAAGTACAAAGGCCGAGATTCGCTACCGATCCCAAGAACGGCGGACGTCAGCCGACGGGTTTGTTCATCTCGGCCTCGAACCGCCGGTACGTCTCGGCGCGGCCGGGCCGGCGCCGCACGATCAGCCAACCGGCGGCGAGCACCACCAACCAGAGCGGAAACCACGCCAAGGCGATCGCGGTCTCACGTTCGGTGCACAGCGTCCAGATCACGAAGGCGAAAAAGCCCAGGATGGCCCAGCACATCACCACGCCGGCGGGCATCCGGTAGGCCGAATCGGCGTGCCGCTGCGGGTGCCGGCGCCGGTAGACGAGGTAGCTGAGGACGATCACCGCCCACACGACCATGAACAGCAGCGAGGCGACGGTGGTCACCAGTGTGAACGCGCCCATGACCGAACCGCCGACGTAGAGCAGCGGGATGGAGGTCAGCAGCAGCGCCGCGGTGAGAAAGAGGGCGACCGAGGGCACGCCGCCGCGGTTGAGCCGGCGGAAGGGCGACGGGGCGCTTCCGTTGTCCGCCAGGCCGAACAGCATGCGGCCGGTGGAGAAGACCCCGGAGTTGGCCGAGGAGGCGGCCGCCGTGGTGACCACGAAGTTGACGATCGACGCCGCGGCGCCGAGTCCGGCCAACGCGAACATGGTCACGAACGGGGACTGGCCGCCGGCGAAGTGTCGCCACGGGACGACGGTGAGGATCGCCAACAGCGCACCGATGTAGAAGATCGCCACCCGGATGGGGACCGCGTTGATGGCGCGGGGGAGGGTGCGGCGCGGGTCCGCCGTTTCGGCCGCCGCGGCGCCGACGAGTTCCACCCCCACGAACGCGAAGAATGCGATCTGGAACCCGCCGACCACCCCCATGAACCCCGTCGGGAAGAACCCGCCGTCGTTCCACAGGTTCTCGACCGTCGCCCGATTGCCTTGCGGCGAAACGAAATCCGTCGCCACGAGTACGACACCAACGACAATCAGGCATCCGATCGCCGCGACCTTGATCAGGGCGAACCAGAACTCCATCTCCCCGAAGTTGCGGACGCTGGAGAGGTTCAACACGAGGATCACGCAGCCGGTCACCAGCGGCGCCAGCCACAGGGGCACGTCGGGCCACCAGAACTTCGAGTAGCCGGCGATCGCGACGATCTCGGCGATGCCCGTGACGATCCAGGCGAACCAGTACGACCAGCCGACGAAAAAGCCCGCCGCGGGGCCCAACAGGTCGGCGGCGAAGTCGACGAACGACTTGTAGTTCAGGTTCGACAACAGTAATTCGCCCATCGCGCGCAGCACGAAGAACACGAAAAAGCCGATGATCGCGTACACCAGCAGCACCGCCGGGCCGGCCAGCGAGATCGTTTTTCCGCTCCCCATGAAGAGCCCGGTGCCGATCGCCCCGCCGATCGCGATCAACTGGATGTGGCGGTTGGCGAGACCCCGGCGCAGTTGCGGGGCGGCGGATGTCATGGCGAAGACATTAGAGGCGAGTCCGGCGGCCCGCGATACTTGTAGCCTGTCCCGGCTTAGGCCAAAAAGGCGCCCGACGAGGTGATCACGTCGCCGGCGGCGAGGTCGTTTTTGTTGAGCCTTTTGAAAAGCAATCCGACGTTGTCACCGGTTGTCGCGGTGTCGATTTTCTTGCGAAAAGCCTCGATGGCGTCTACCCGGACCGTCGGCCCGTCGTTGATCTGCACCTGGTCGCCGACGCGCAGCTCCCCATACTCCACGCGGCCGGTGGCGACCGCCCCGCGCCCGCGGATCACGAACACGCCCTGGACCGTCATGCGAAACATGTTGCTAATTCCACAGTTTCACGACGAGTTTCCCGACGTTCTTGCCGTCGAAGAGCATGTTGATCGCCGTCGGCAGCTGCTCGAAGCCCTCGACCACCGTCTCGAGCGGGGTGAGCTTGCCCGCGCCGATCAGGCCGGCGATCTCGGTGGCTGCCTCCGGCGCGCGCCCCAGGTGATCGAGGACGATGAAGCCCTGCAGCGTCACACGCTGGATGAGCAGGTTGCCGAAAGCGCGCGGTCCCGGCGGCGGATCTTCCGCGTTGTAGCCGGAGATCATGCCGCACAGCGCGACGCGGGCACCGATGTTGAGGCGTGCGAAGACCCCGTCCATGATGTCGCCGCCGACGTTTTCGAAGTCGACGTCGATGCCGTCGGGGGTCGCCGCGGCGAGCTGGGCGGCCCAGTCGTCGGCGCGGTAGTCGACCGCCGCGTCGAAGCCGAGTTGGTCGGTGAGCAGGGCGCACTTCTCGGGTCCGCCCGCGATGCCCACGACCCGTGCGCCGTCGACCTTGGCGAGCTGCCCGGCGATCGACCCGACCGCGCCCGCCGCGGCCGAGACCACCACCGTCTCGCCTGGCTTTGGCTTGCCGATGTCGCGGATGCCGACCCACGCGGTCAGCCCGGTCGTGCCGAGCGCACCGAGGTAGGCGCTCGGCGAAATGCCCTCGGCGAGCTCGACCGGCATCACGAGCGCCGTGTCCGAGAGGACCGCGTACTCCTGCCAGCCGAGGAGACCCTGCACGGTCTGCCCGACCGGGAAGCGCGCACTTTTCGACGCGACGACCTCGCCCAGGCCGCCCGCGCGCATCACCTCGCCGATGCCGACCGGCGGCAGGTAGGTCGGGGTGTCGTTGATCCACATGCGGTTTGTGGGGTCGAGCGATATCCAGTCGACGCGCACCAGCGCCTCGCCGTCGGCGAGCTCGGGCACGGCCTCCTCGCTCAGCTCGAAGGTGTCGGGGCCGATACGGCCGGTGGGGCGTTCGCGGAGCAGAAAGCGGCGGTTTCGATCGGGCATAAGCGCACCGTACTGGACCGGCGCCGCGACAACTACGCTCCAACAAAGGGGGCCGTCCGGACGGAGGTTTTTGCGCGGTGAAATCGGTGTCGCGAATTGCCCTGCTTCCCATCGCCGTCGTGCTGGCGGGTTTGTCGCCGTCCGTGACCGCCAACGCCGATCCGCCGCCCACGCAGCAGATCACCGTCATGGCCATCGGCCCCGGCGGCGAACCGATCAACGGCTATACGGAGACGCCCACGGAGGGCAGCGTCGTCACCGTCGAGTGCTCGGAACCCTCACGGTCGGCCGTGTCCGACAACGTCTACTCCTGCTCGCCGAGCGCGGCCGGCGCCGGGACCTGCTGGCCGTCGACCCCCGGATCGTTGTTGTGCGTGGATAACCCGTGGGGCAAGCGCCTGCATCGGGTGAGATATGCCGGTTCGCTGCCGCCGGTGCAGCCGACCGCAACCCCGGAGCCGTTCGCGCTGACGCTCGACGACGGCACCCATTGCCAGCTCCGCAACGGGGGCGCTTGGGGCGTGCGCGCCGACGGCTACGAGGGCGCCTACAGCTGCAGCGGCACCGGCGCGCACCTCGCGGTGCTATGGCGTCCCAGCCCGGGCGGGAGCCCGATCGACCGCTCGTCGCCGGCGTGGACGGTCAAGGTCGGTCAGCTCGGCACACCCGACGCCGCCCTTCCGCCGCCGCAGACCCGCGCGGTGACCGAGGCCTGGTTTGCGGGAGGCAGTGCCGGTCAGTAGGGCGGCGGCGCGGTTGCTATCCGTCCAGATCCCGGCGCTCTACCCTTCAACGAGGGGGTACTGGACGGAAGGTTGTGCGCGGTGAATGTGGTGACGCGAGGTGCCCTGATCGCAGTCCTGACGGCGGGGGGCCTGTCGCTGCCCGTGCCGGCGGCTGCCGCCCCGGCGCCCACCCAGCAGATCACCGTCGTGGCCGTCGGGCCCGGTGGACAGCCGATCAACGGCTACCGGGAGGCGCCCGGGGAGAGCAACGTCTTTACCGTCACCGACTGCACGACGCCGTCGCCGTCGGCGGTGGCCGGCGACGTCTACTACTGTTCACCGACCGCGGCCGGCGCCGGCACCTGCTGGCCGTCGACGCCCGGAACGATGCTGTGCGTTGACGATCCGTGGGACAAGCGCCTGCATCGGGTGAGCTATGACGGGCCGCTCCCGCCCGTGCAGCCGAACGCCACCCCGGACCCGTTCGCGCTGACGCTCGACGACGGCACGCGTTGCCTGCTCCGCAACGGCGGCGCCTGGGGCGGACGCGCCGACGGGTACGTCGGCGTCTATGGCTGTGGCATCGGCGGCGCCGACAACCCCGCGGTGTTGTGGCAGCCCAGCCAGGGCGCCGGGGCCTGCATCGACCGCTCCTCGGCGGTGTGGAAGGTCAAGGTCGGTGAGGTCGGCGAACCCGACAGCGTCTTCCCGCCGCCGCAGACCCACGCGGTGAGCGCCGTCTGGCTGGCGGGAGGCAAGGCCGGTCAGTAGCGCGAGGACGCGGCTGCTATAACGCACGTATGTCAGGCCCCACGCACTCGATCACCCACGTTTCGGACACGGCCCGCTGGACGGCTCTGCACCGGGCCACCGAATCCGCACGTCCCGACGCGCTTTTCAGCGACCCGCTCGCGGCGCGCCTCGCCGGTGAACACGGGCGCGCGATCGTCGCAGGAGTCCCCCGGTCGACCCGCAACGGGTGGTGGCTCGTCGCGCGGACCAAGATCATCGACGACGCCATCGCCGAGGCGATCGCCGCCGGCTGCGACCGGGTGCTGAACCTGGCTGCCGGCCTGGACACGCGCCCGTATCGGTTGGAGCTTCCGCCGGAGTTCACGTGGGTGGAGGCGGACCTGCCGAAGTTGCTCGAGGAAAAGACGCAGCTGCTCGCCGACCAGACACCGCGCTGCCGGTTGACCCGGGTCGCCGTCGACCTGGCCGACCCGCAGGCCCGCGACGCGTTCCTCGACGACGCGCTCAACGGCGCGACCAAGGCGCTGGTGCTGACCGAGGGCCTGTTGATGTACCTGGACGACAGTGACGTCGACGCGCTTTCGGCGGCGATCAAGCGGCCCGAGGTGGGCTGGTGGATGCTCGACTTCGCCGGCCCCGGCCTCAAAAGGCTGATGAACAAGAAGATGGCCGGCATGCTGCAAAACGCGCCGTTCAAATTCGCGCCCGAGAACGGGTTGGCCTACTTCGAAGACCTCGGCTGGCGCACGGTGCAGGTGCAAGCGCTGTATCTCGCCGCCCATCGGTTGCGCCGGTTACCGATGTTGATGCGCCCACTCACCTGGCTGCCCCAGCCTGACCCCCGACATCCCGGCGGCAGGGCGTGGAGTGCGGTCGCGCTGCTCACCCAGTGAGCTACCAGACGCGGATCCAGTCGACGAGCATGTCGGCGGGATAGCTGCCCGGGCCGGGATCGCCACCGCCCGAACCGGCGACCGCCAAGTTGAACACCGGGTACACGACGTAGCCGGGGTTGTTGAACGGCCAATCCGGAAGCGAGCTGGCGGGCACATCGAAGTAGGGCTGTGCGCCGTCGGAGTAGTCCCTCCAGAAGCGGATGCCGGTCGCGTCCCACTGGGTGCGCCAGGTGTGCCAGGCGCTGTCCATCGCGATGTTGTGGGTCTTCCATTCACCGCCGTTCGCCTTCGCGTGCACCGTGGTGGCCGATGGCCAGTTGCCGTTGCCGTACCACTCCATGACGTCGATTTCGCCCTGGTCGTCATTACCCAGCCAGTAGGCGGGCCAGGCGCCGGCGGTCAGGCAATTCAGCTTGATCCGGGCCTCCCACGTGTGCCCGACGCCGCCCCGCCACAGGCTTTGCACCTTGCCGCTGAAGTAAGTGGGACCGTCCTTCGCGGCGCGCAGGACGAGATTGGAATTGCCGTCGACGAACACGTTCTTGCGGTCGTCGCGGTACTGCCCGATGTGCTCGGGCAACTCCCAATACGTCGGGTCCTTGATCGTCTCGCGGGCTTTCGCGATCGCCCACTTCGACGGGTCGGGGGCCGAACCGGCCGGACCGTCGAATTCGTCCTGGAAGAGGTAGTTCACGGCAGGTGTGTCTGGTCGACTCGGAAAGGCGCAGGCCTCGGGGAGCGGCAGCGCGGCTGCCAGCACGCCGATCCCGGCCGTCAGCATCATCCGGCGACGGTCCATCTCTGGCATAAGCAAGGCACCATAGCAGCCGGTCCTGCCCTAGGTCGAAACGGAATTTCTGTCGGTGGCCGTCGCTAGCGTGTGGATCGCCGCCGGCCGCAAAACGGGCGACGGCCGGGCAGTGGATGTGATGGCGCCGAAATTCATGGCCAATTCTCATCTTCTGGCGTGGTTTGGTCACAGGATCGCCAGGGCATCCTGAATTACGAACCGATAAACACTGTTCGTGCTTTAGCGGATTGCTTGGGAGGAGTTGGAATCGTGGCGGAAGCGGCCGGAGCGACGGTCATTTTCCTTCAGTCCCATCCCGCATGGGCCGCGGCTCGGCGGCGGGATCGGGAGCGCCGCGACGCGATGCGTCGCCATCCTTCTTTTGTCGCGCGGCGGCGCGCAGCCGCAGCGGGTGGCCAGGTCACCCGCGACTTCAAGGTGTACTCGAGCACCGACACCCCGGCCTGAAACCCGCCGCTTTTAAACCCCGAAATGCGCGGCAATTGCGCGTTGGAGGGTTCGGCCATTATCCGAATTCCGTTGTAATGCAATCCATTAGCACCGGGTGCGCAACGGCCTGCCGCACGGCATAATTCTTCGCGTGGCCCAGACACGCAGGACGAAAGCACTCGCGAACCCCGCCCAGCCGCATGGCGCACTTCTGCACGAATTGGAGCGCTACATCGAGGCCCACAATCCGGGCGTGGCCGACGTCAATGTGGTCAGCGCGACGGACACGGGTCAGGCGGACGAGAGCCACAAGCCGGTACGCCACTGGTACCAGGTCACGTACGAAGCCTGAAATCGCGGGGTCAGAGCTTGCCCGCGACGAAATCGGCGGCCTGATTCGCCATGCCCGCGTCGATGTACGCGCTGGCGAGGTGTTGCGGCCAGTTCTCTTTCCAGGTGTTCGGGTCGGCCGGGTTGCAGATGGGGTCGGCGCCGTGGCACAACTCGATGGTTCGGTCGTTGTAGAGCGGGTTGAAGTTCGTGATCGGACCCACCCACTGGCTTCCGTTGCCGAACAACGCGACGGCGGCGATGTGCTGGTCGATGCCCGACGGCAGGGGGCTGTCGAAACCGAACGCGGAGATGGGCGCCGCGAGCACCACATCGGTGACGGCGGCCCCGAGCGAGTAGCCGCCCAGCACCAGCCGGGTGTTGGGGCAGTTGTTGACCATGTCCTGGATGTGATGGCTCATGTCGTTGGCGCCGATGTCGATCTGCGTGTCGGCGGGGTAATTCACGGCGTAGACGCCGATGTTCTTGGACACCTTGGATCGCAGCGCGCTGACGAACGCGTTGCCCAGCACCCCCGTGCCCGGCGACTCATACCGGCCGCGGGCGAAGACGACCTGCACCGCGGGACAGTTCGCGGCGGCGGCCTCGGGCGTCGCGGCCGGCACCACGGCGGCGGTCAAAGTCAGCGCGGCCGCGCCGACGACTACGGCCATCCCGATATCAAGCAACTTGCGGAAAGGCAAAGCACGCACAGCACGATCGTAGAGCGACCGCGCCGCCTGGGCATCGTGAATAGCGGTCGGATAGGTTCGCCTGATGAGCCACACCGAAGCCAGTCCCGCCGAGCGCCTTTTTGCGCTGGCCGAGCAGGTGCAGGGCTTCATGCCGCCCGACGAGGGCCGCGCGCTCTACGACGCCGCGCTGCAGTACCTCAACGGCGGCGTCGGCGTCGAGGTCGGCACGTACTGCGGCAAGTCCACCCTGTTGCTCGGCGCGGCGGCGCAACAGACCGGCAGCGTGCTCTACACCGTCGACCATCACCACGGCTCGGAGGAGCACCAAGCCGGCTGGGAGTACCACGACGCGTCGTTGGTCGACGACGTGACCGGGCAGTTCGACACGCTGCCGACGTTCCGTCGCACGCTGGACGCCGCCGGGCTCGACGACCATGTCGTCGCCGTCGTGGGGAAGTCACCGGTCGTGGCACGGGGGTGGCGCGCCCCGCTGCGAATGTTGTTCATCGACGGCGGTCACTCCGCGAAGGCCGCGAACGAGGACTTCGACGGCTGGGCGAAATGGGTGGACATCGGCGGGGCGCTGCTCATCCACGACGTGTTCCCCGACCCGCGCGACGGCGGCCGCCCGCCGTATCACATCTATTGCCGCGCCATGGATTCCGGTCAGTTCCGGGAGGTTTCGGCCACCGGGTCGCTACGGGTGCTCGAACGCACCGGCGGACGGCCGGGGGACGCCTTGGCCGGGGTCAGGTAACGACGCATTCGCAGTCGAAGTCGGTCTGCAGCCCCATGGGCAGCCCGTCGCCGCGGAAAATCCCGGCGCCCTCGGTGGTATCCGACAGCGCGTCGGCCGCCAGGATCATCGCTGCGCCGGTCCAGGTGGTGCGCTCCTCGGGCCACCGCTTGCCGTCGGCGAAAACCAGGCCCGTCCAATAGGACCCGTCCTCTTCGCGTAGGTGCTGCATCGCGGCGAACTGCCGGTGCGCAGCGGAGCGGTGGCCGATGGCGTCCAGGGCCATCACCAGTTCGCAGGTTTCGGCGCCCGTCACCCAGGGCCGATCGTCGACGCAGCGGATGCCGAGACCGCCGACCACAAAGTCGTCCCAGCGCTGCCTGATCCGCACGGCGGCCGCCGGGCCCCGCAGGGCACCGCCGAGAATCGGGTAGTACCAGTCCATCGAGTAACGGTCCTTTTCGGTGAACGCCTCCGGGTGCACCTCGATCGCGTGGCCCAGGCGCCCAACCGCCAGCTCCCACTCCGGCTGCGGGTCCCCGACCAGGGCGGCCAGTGCCAGCGCGCAGCGGATGCTGTGGAACACGCTGGCGCACCCGGTCAGCAGCGCTTCCGGGAGCGCTCCGGCTTCGCTTCGGGCCCAAGCGATCTCGCCGTAGCCGAACTGCAGATCGATGACGAAGTCGATCGCCTTGTGGACCACCGGCCACATCTCGGCGGCGAACGACCTGTCGCCGGTGATCAGCACGTGATGCCAGACGCCGGTCGCGATGTATGCGCAGAAGTTGCTGTCGCTGTTGGCGTCTTCGACGACCCCCGCGCGGGTTTGGATGGGCCACGAGCCGTCGGGCCGCTGCGTGCGACGGCTCCATTCGAACGCCGCCCGCGCCGGCTCCAGCAGCCCCGCCGCGGTGAGCGCCATCGCGCATTCCACGTGATCCCACGGGTCGGTGTGGCCGCCCGCGAACCAGGGGATTGCGCCGGACGGTTCCTGGTCGGCGGCTATCGACCGCGCGGTCTGCCGGCATTGGTCCGGGGTGAGGACACCCGGAATCGCCGGCGCGCTAACTCGACGCAACTGAATATCCCGGGGCTGCTTCGCTTTCCGCGGCCGGCCGCGCGTTGTAATACTTGGCGAAATACAGGACCACGCTCTTGCCGACGAGCGGGTTGAGCAGCGACTCGGCCAGCTGCGTCACCTTGGGCCGCTGCATCAGGTCCCACACCAGGAGCTTGTGGTAGGCGGCCACGGCCGGATGGTCGGAATTCGACACGCCCACTGCGCATTTGAGCCACCAGAACGGCGAGTGCAAAGCGTGCGCGTGATGGGCGTGGATCAACTCCATTCCGCCGCCCGCGATCTTGCCGCGCAACTCGCTTGCCCGGTAGATGCGGACATGGCCGCCCTCGTTGGCGTGGTATTCGTCGGAAAGCAGCCAGCAGAGCCGCTCCGGAAGCCAGCGTGGGACGCTGACCGCCAGCGTCCCACCGACTTTGAGGACCCTGACCAGCTCGGCGATGGCGGCGTCGTCCTGCGGGACGTGTTCGAGGATTTCCGAGGCGATGACGCAGTCGAACGTCTCGTCGGGATACGGCAGGCTCAGCGCGTCGCCGTGCACCACCTTCGCCGACGCCGCCTCGGGCGCCTCGCCGGTCTCGGCCATCGCCTGCAGGATCGTTTCGACCGAGCGCAGTTCGTCGGCATCGCGGTCGAACGCGACGACGTCGGCGCCGCGCCGATACGCCTCGAACGCGTGCCGGCCCGCCCCGCATCCCACGTCGATCACCTTGGTGGACGGCCCGATACCGAGCCGGTCGAAATCTATCGTCAGCATCGCGCGATCGCCCGCTCGTAGACCTGCACGGTTTGAGCGGCCACGGCTTCCCAACTGAACACGTTGATCGCGCGGTCCCGGCCGGCCTTGCCCATGGTGCGGCGCTTCTCCGGCGAGTCGAGCAGCTCGCCGAGCGCGCCGGTCAGGGCGTCGACGTCGGCCGGCGGCACCAGCTCGGCGCAGGCGCCGTCGGTCCCCAGGACTTCGGGCAGCGCGCCCACCCGGCTGGCCACGATCGGCGTGCCGCTTGCCATGGCTTCCACCGCCGGCAGCGAAAACCCTTCGTAAAGAGAGGGAATGCAGGCGACCTCGGCCGAGGCGAACAGCGCGGCGAGCGCCTCGTCGGAAAGCCCGCTGGTGATGTGGACGATGTCCGAGATCCCCAGCTCCGCAATGAGTTTGTGGGTGGGACCGTTGGGTTCGACTTTGGCGACGAGCCGCAACTCGACGTCGCGGCGCGTGCGCAGCCGGGCGACCGCGTGCAACAGGGTGCGCACGCCCTTCAGCGGGGTGTCGGCGCTGGCGATCGCGATGATGCGCCCCGATTGCCGGGGGCCCGATGCCGGCCGGAACAGCTCGGTGTTCACCCCCAGCGGCACGACGTGCAGTTGCTCGGGGGAGACGCCGAAGTCCGCGACGATGTCGGCGGCCGACGACGACGAGACCGTGAGCAGGTCGGGGATCCGGCGGGCCACCTGCTCCTGCATTTTGGAGAACCCGTACCAGCGGTGCACCAGCGGTTTGCGCCACCAGCGCGCGGCGGCGACGTCGAGCACGCGGTCGCGGGTGATGGGGTGGTGCACGGTGGCGACGACGGGCAGCCCCGCGTCCGCGATCGCCAGCAGGCCGGTGCCCAGGCTCTGGTTGTCGTGCACGAGGTCGAAATCGTGCGCGCGCTCGGCCAGCAGCCGGGCCACGCGCATGGTGAACGTTCGCGGTTCGGGAAAGCCCGCCGTCCACACGGTCAGCAGCTCCAGCAGGTCGATCGAGTCGCGGATCTCGCTGGGACGGGGCACCCGGAACGGGTCGGGCTCCCGATAGAGGTCCAGGCTGGGCACCTTGGTCAGGCGCACCCGCGGATCGAGCAGCTCGGGATAGGGCTGGCCGGAGAACACCTCGACGTCGTGGCCGAGCTCGACCAGGCCGCGGCTGAGATGGCGCACGTAGACGCCCTGTCCGCCGCAATGGTCCTTACTGCGATAGGACAGCAGGGCAATTCGCATACTCAACTCTTATCCGCCGAAGAAAAATAGCGGGCGGGCGGCCCCCAATCCATCGCGATCAACGGACTCCCGAGCTCCGTGACAGCAAACTGGACATGTGTCCAGACTATAGTTCGCCGACCTAATTGATGCAATCGAGGGCCGAACACCCCGCCGGGTTGCGCCCCGACGGCTTGCGCCGTGGACCCGGGCGCATATTTCGCGGATTGAACCTTCGGGCGCGCCCGCGCGGCGCGCCGCGCAATTCACCCAAGCCGAGCACGGGTTCTGAACTGGGTCCCGTTTGTTACCATCGCGCCGTGCACGGCGGATGGCGATCGGTCTCGCGACGCGACGCCCTCAAATACGCGTTCGCGCCGGCTCTGCTGAGCCTGGCCGCGCCGCTCGCGCAGCAGCAGGCGTCGGCGGCCAACCTACAGCTGATCGATTTCGCCGAGAAGAGGATTGCGCCCGACGAGATCAAGTCGGCCGGCTACGGCGGGGTGGTGAACTACGTGTCCGCGTCGCGGCCGGGCGCGAACTTCGAGGCCAAGCCGATCACGCGCGAGTACGCGGACGCGCTGCGCGCCGCGGGCCTTCAGATCGTCAGCAACTTCCAGTACGGCAAACCCGGCTGGCCCGACCCGTCGGATTACACCCGCGGGTACGACGGCGGGGTGGCCGACGCGCACACCGCCCAGCAACTGCACAACGCGGCGGGGGGGACGGCCTCGGCCCCGATCTTCTTCAGCGTCGACGACAACATCGACGAGAACACCTGGAATGGCTCTGCGGTGCAATGGTTTCGGGGCATCAACTCGGTATTGGGCGTGGGTCGCACCGGCATCTATGGGCATTCCCGGGCCTGCGGGTGGGCGATCCGTGACGGCGTCATCGGGAACTCGACCACCCCGGGCCACCGCTGGGCGTGGCAGACCAGGTCGTGGTCGAACGGGGAGCGCGAGCCGGCGGCGGTGCTCTATCAGGCCGTGGTCAACAGCCCGTCGAACCCGAGCCCGCTGCTGGGCGGGATCAACGTGGACATCGACGACGTCCTCGCGGCCGACTACGGCCAGTGGGACCTTTCCCGCTGATCCGGCTCTACATCCCCAGCCGAACCGAACTGTCGGTGGTCTCCTGCGGGGTGGTGGAGGCGATGAAGTCCTCCAGAATTTCCGCCACGGCCATTGGCGCTTCCACGTGAGGAAAGTGTCCGACACCCTCGAGCACCTCGAGGCGGCTGCCTTCCAGCGCGTCATGGGCGGCATAGGCATGCGCGACGGGAATGATCCCGTCGCGATCACCCCAGATCAACAAGGTGGGCAAGCCGGCCGCGACATGAAGTTTGTTGATCGCGCTGACGGCTTGACCGCGGTAGTCGACCACTGAGCGCAAGGTCCGCAAGAACGCCTGACGGGTCCGTGCGTCCGACAACGAGGAATACGCGTTCCACATCTCACCGGCCCTCGGCGCCTGAATGCCGGCCGAGGTCAGCCAGGAACGAACCTTGTTCCCCAGATTCAGCACCGGCTGCGGCGCGACGACCGGCAGCAAGAACTCAGCGCCCGGCGCGGACAAAATCCGAAGTAGGGGGCTCAGGTCGGGGCCAAGGCCACCGCTGCCGATGAGGGCAAGCCGCTCGCAATGGTCCCGGTGCTGGTGGGTGAACTGCATCGCGATGCCGCCGCCGAGCGACTGCCCAATCACCGTTGCCCGGTCCACCCCGAGTTCGTCGAGCAGGTCGCGCAGAAAGACGGCGAAGGCCCCCAGCGAGTAGTCCCCGCGCGGTTTCGCGGACATGCCGTGGCCGAGCAGATCTGGCGCGATGACGCGGTATTTCTTTGACAGCCGCGGAATGATCGCATGCCATGTCGCGGAACTGCCGGCCATCCCGTGTATCAGCAACAGGGCAGGGCCGTCGCCGGCATCACGGTAGGCGATCCGGTCTCCGTGAAGTTCGAGATATTGCAATTCGCTCATGTCAACCGTTTACCCAGCTTTGGTAGTCGGACGCATCGGCCTTTTAGCCACGGTACGCAACTTACGCCTTCGTAGGTTACCCGTGGGTAATAGTGTGGCTGGCCTCACTGCGCCCGAAATACCCGACGCCCCGCGAGTCGGTAGCTCGCGGGGCGCCGGGTGTTAACGGATTCCGGGCGTTACTTGAGGTCGAATCGGTCGGCGTTCATGACCTTCACCCAGGCCGCGACGAAGTCCTCGACGAACTTCCCCTGGTTGTCGTCCTGGGCGTAGACCTCGGACAGCGCGCGCAGCACCGAGTTCGACCCGAACACCAGGTCGTTGGCGGTGGCCGTCCACTTTTGCTGCCCCGTGGCGCGATCCACCACCTCGTAGACGTTCTCCGCCGTCTCCGATGCCTTCCACGCGTTGTCCATGTCGACCAGGTTGACGAAGAAGTCGTTGGTCAGGGTGCCGGGCCGGTCGGTGAACACGCCGTGCTTACTGCCGCCGTGGTTCGCGCCGAGGGCACGCAGCCCGCCGACGAGCACCGTCATTTCGGGCCCGGTCACGCCCAGCAGGTAGGCCCGCTCCACCAGCAACTGCTCCAGTGGCGCCTTCTCGCCGGCACGGATGTAGTTGCGGAACCCGTCGGCCCGCGGTTCGAGCACCGCGAACGACTCCACGTCGGTGCTCTCCTGCGAGGCGTCGGTGCGACCCGGCGCGAAGTGCACCGCGATCTCGTAGCCGGCGTCCTTGGCCGCCTTCTCCACGGCCGCCGAGCCGGCCAGCACGATCAGGTCCGCCAAGGAGATCTTCTTGCCGCCCGAAGCCGACGCGTTGAAGTCCTGCTGGATCTTCTCCAGCACGGGCAGCACCTTGTCCAGCTCGGAGGGCTCGTTGACCTCCCAGTTGCGCTGCGGCTCCAGGCGCAGCCGCGCCCCGTTGGCGCCGCCGCGCTTGTCGGTGTTGCGGTAGCTCGACGCCGCCGACCAGGCCGTCTTGACCAGTTGCGGCACCGACAGGCCGGAGTCGAGCACCTTGCTCTTCAGCCCGGCGACGTCCTTGTCGTCGACCAGCTCGTGGTCGACGGCGGGAACCGGGTCCTGCCACAGCTGCGGCTCGGCGACCCACGGCCCGAGGTAGCGGCTGATCGGCCCCATGTCGCGATGCAGCAGCTTGTACCAGGCCTTGGCGAACGCCTCGGTCAGCTCCTCGGGATGATCGAGCCAGCGCCGCGTGATGTCGCGGTAGATCGGGGACTCGCGCATCGAGATGTCGGTCACCAGCATCGTCGGGGCGCGGCCCGGGCCGCCGAACGGGTCGGGGATGGTGCCCGCACCGGCGCCGTCCTTGGCGACGAACTGCCAGGCGTCGCCGGGGCTCTTGGTCAGCTCCCACTCGTAGCCGTACAGGGTCTCCAGGAAGGTGTTGTCCCACTTGGTCGGGGTGGGCGTCCAGACCACCTCGAGGCCGCTGGTGATGGCGTCCTTGCCCACGCCGCTGCCGTACGAGCTCTTCCAGCCCAGCCCTTGCTGCTCGATCGGGGCGGCCTCCGGCTCGGGACCCACCAGATCGCCGCCACCGGCGCCGTGGGTCTTGCCGAAGCTGTGCCCACCCACGATGAGCGCGGCCGTCTCCTCGTCGTTCATCGCCATCCGGCCGAACGTCTCGCGGATGTCGATCGCCGCGGCGATCGGGTCCGGCTTGCCCTCGGGCCCTTCGGGATTCACGTAGATCAGGCCCATGGTGGTTGCGCCGTACGGCTGCGCGAGATCCCGCTTACCGGAGTAGCGCTTGTTGGTGCCCAGCCATTCGTCCTCCTCGCCCCAGAGGATCTCTTCGGGCTCCCAGACGTCCTCGCGGCCGAAGGCGAAGCCGAAGGTCTTGAAGCCCATCGACTCCAGGGCGCAGTTGCCGGCGAAGATGATCAGGTCGGCCCAGGAGATCTTGTTGCCGTACTTCTTCTTGACCGGCCACAGCAGCCGGCGGGCCTTGTCCAGGCTGACGTTGTCCGGCCAGCTGTTGAGCGGGGCGAAGCGCTGCATGCCCTGGCCACCACCGCCGCGGCCGTCGTGAATGCGGTAGGTACCCGCGGCGTGCCAGCTCATCCGGATGAACAGGCCGCCGTAGTGCCCGTAGTCGGCGGGCCACCAGTCCTGGGAGGTGGTCATCACCGAGATGACGTCCGCCTTCAACGCGTCGACGTCGAGCTTGGCGAATTCCGCGGCGTAGTCGAAGTCGTCGCCCAGCGGGTTGGACTGGGGGGAGTGCGGGTGCAGCGTCGACACGTCGATCTGGTTGGGCCACCAGTCCCGATTCGTCAGCGGCCCGTGCGATTTGGGCTCGGGCGCCGGGATTACCGGGTTTTCACTCTCAGACACAACATTCCTTTCGGTGTTAGGTGAATCGGGCTGCGATCACGGGAGTGATCAGGACTCTGCCGTCGAGCAGTCGGGGCACATGCCCCAATAGATGACTTCGGCCTCGTCGAGGACGAAGCCATCCAGAACGTTGTTGTCGTCCGACGGGGTCAGGCACGGCGCCTCGCCGACCGCGCAGTCGACATCGGTGATGATCCCGCAGGCGCGGCACACCACGTGGTGGTGGTTGTCGCCGACGCGGGATTCGTAGCGGGCGACCAGCCCCAATGGCTGGATGCGTCGTACCAGGCCCGCGGCGGTCAGCGCGCTGAGCACGTCGTACACGGCCTGGCGCGAAACGTCGGGCAACTCCCCGCGCACGGCGTTGAAGATCGTGTCGGTGTCGGCGTGCGGGTTGGCGTGCACCGCCTCGAGGACGGCGACCCGGGGGCGGGTCACGCGCAGGTCGGCCAGGCGCAGCCGCTCCGCGGAACTCGCCGATGAGGACATGTGGTCCATATCACTCCCTTATTTGGAATCAGTCAAGACTTTCCTGGGGGAGAGCTCGCGAATATCTGGTGAACCGTGCCCTTCCGCTGGGGGTGGAGGGACGAAGGATGTTGCAGCAGAAGGGGTTACGGGGACTTCAAGGCGCTGCCGCCGCGCCACTGGTCCCAGCTGAGCGTCCAGTCACCGTTCTGGGCCAGCGTCAACGGCGGCCCGCCGCTGTTGCGGACCTCGACGACGTCTCCGGGCACCGAGAAGTCGTAGAACCACTTAGCGTTGTCGGCGTTGAGGTTCAGGCACCCGTGCGAGGTGTCGCGGTGGCCCTGGGCCCACACCGTCGCGTCCAGCTCGTGCAGGTAGATGCCGTCGGTGCTGATCTTCGTCGCGTAGTTGATGGTCTCGCGATAGCCGAGGCGCGAGTTCTTGGGCAGGCCGAAGGTCGAGGAGTCCATCACGACGGGGTTGCCCTTGTCGATGACGGTGTAGATGCCCGACGGGGTCCACAGCGAGATGCTTCGGCCGCCGACGTCCTCGGTGCCGCCCATGCCCATGCTGGTGGGCATGGTGCGAACCAGCCTGCCGTTGTCGAAGACGCTGACTTGCTTGGTGGCGTCGTCGGCGATGGAGATGTGCGCGTCGCCGATCCGGAACGACACCCGCGTGTCGTCTTGCCCGAATAGCCCGTCGCCCAAGGCGATTCCATAGATCTTGGCTTCGGCGGTGACCGACGTTCCCGGGGCGTAGTAGTGCTCGGGTCGCCAATGCGCGTTTTGGCTGTCGACCCAGAACCACGAACCCTGCACCGGGGGATTGGTGGTCACGCTCAGCTGTCGCTCGGCGGCGGCCCGGTCCGCGATCTGCTCGTCGAAGTGGGCGACGACCACCATTCCGACGCCGTAGGTGCCGCCGTCGTGCAGCGCGGCCTCCGAGGTGGTGGTGAACGAGACCTTGGTCTGGTTGGACGGCTTTAGCGTCGAGAACGACGAAACCTGCGTGTTGTCAACGCCGTTCGAGCCCCGGCTGGTGACCGTCAGCGTGTAGGTGCGCCCGTAGCCCAGCGGCACGGTGGGCTTCCAGACCGTGTTGTCCGGGGTCATCACGCCGTCGATCGCCTTGCCGCTCTCGTTGACCATGCGGACACCCACCAGCGTCCCTCCGTCGGCCTTGACCAGCACGGGCGCGACAGGGTCGACGTCGTGTGCGCCCGAGGCGGGGATGAACTTGATCCGTGCCGGCTCAGGCGGTTTCGATGCGGCGCCGTGCTTCGCGCAGCCGCCGACAAGCGCGACGACAAGCAACACCGCCAGAAGGAAGAGGCGCAGCCATCGATTTGCCGAGCGGAGCGCGATCATGTGCATCAAATAGCCCAGGGCGTTCTCCCTGAAACGTCGGGGGATCATGGGGTCATGGCCGACGAACTCGACACTCTCTACTGGGTGGAGCCGGAGGCTTTCACCGTGCAACGCACCAAGTTGGCCGCCGCGGCGAAGAAGCGCGGTGACGAGGCGGCCGCCAAACGGATCTCCGCGGCGCGCAAGCCCACGACGGCGGCCTGGATCGTGAACCGGGTCGTGCTCGGCCAAAAGGACACCAAGAAACGCCTGGCCGACCTCGGTGACCGCCTGCGCGCCGCGCATGCCGCGATGGACGGCGAACGCATCCGGGCGTTGTCCGCCGAACAACACAAGCTGATCGAGGGGCTCGCCCGCGCCGCGTTCGAAGCGGCCGACGTCAAACGGCCGTCGGCGTCGGTGCGCGAGGACGTGACCGGCACCCTGCAAGCCGCGATCGCCGACCCCGAGGTCACCGAACGGCTCGGCCGGTTGGCCAAGCCCGAACGGTGGTCGGGTTTCGGCGGATTCGGTGACGCGGCGCCGGCGCCGCCCGCGAAGCAGACGGCGGCGGAGCGACGCCTGGAAAAGTTGAAGGCAGCCGTCGCGGACGCCGAAAGAGCCCAGGCCGCCGCCGACGACGCCCTGGCGCGGCGGCAAGCCGAACGCGACGAGGCGCGCGCGACCCTGCGCAAGGCCGAGCGCGAATTCAACAGGGCAGAGGCCGACTACGACAAGGCGAAGCGGGCCAGCCGCGCGGCCGCCGAATCGGTCAAAGAGGCGAAAGCGCAGCTCAAGAGGGCGTGAATGCGGTCCCGCCGGCGGCGACCAGTTTCCGTCGCCGCTGCGCGGGTATCAGCCCAGCCGTGACTTCTTTATGGCTGACCGACCGCGCCGAACCGCCTTGGGCCGCAAGCCGGCTTGATGACGGCCCACGTTCCGCCGACGTCATCGTCGTCGGTGCCGGGATCACCGGGCTGATGACCGCCGTTCTGCTGGCCCGCGCCGGCAAGGACGTGTTGGTGGTCGAGGCGCGCACCGTCGGTTCCTGCGCGACGGGAAACACCACCGCCAAGATCAGTCTGCTGCAGGGCAGCCAGCTGTCGAAGCTGCTGCCCAGGCACGGCCCGGACGTGGCCCGCGCCTACGTGTGCGGCAATCGCGAGGGCCAGGAGTGGGTGCTGCAGCACTGCGAGGCCAATGGCGTCGCCGTGCAGCGCGAGGACGCCTACACCTACGCCCAATCCGCGCGGGGCGTCCTGTCCGCGCGCGCGGAACTGGCGGCCTGCCAGGCGGTGGGCCTGGGCGCCGTGTGGGACGACGACGCGGACGTGCCGTTTCCGTATCACGGCGGCGTGCGGCTGCCCGACCAGGCCCAGTTCGACCCCATGCCGTTCCTGGACTCGCTGGCCACCGAGTTACTCGGCCGCGGTGGACGACTGGTCGAGCACACCCGAGTCCGGCGCGTGTCCTGGCGCGGCAAGGGGGTGCGCGTGCACGTCAACGACGCCGCGGGGCGGGACGTCGAGCTACGGGCCGGGCAGCTGGTGCTCGCCACCGGAATCCCGATCCTGGATCGCGGCGGGTATTTCGCGCGGCTGAAGCCGAGCCGGTCCTACTGCCTTGCGTTCAAGGTCCCCGGCAACATCACCCGGCCGATGATGATCTCCACCGATTCGCCGACGCGGTCGGTCCGCTATGCGCCCGTGGCGGACGGGGAGCGGCTGATCGTGGGCGGGGCCGGCCACACGGTGGGTCGCAAGAAGAGCCCGTCGAAATCCTTGGCCGAGCTCTCGTCGTGGGCGCAAAAGCACTACCCCGGGTCCGTGCAGACCCACTTCTGGTCGGCGCAGGACTACACGCCCATCGACTACCTGCCGTATGTGGGCCCCATCCTGCCGAACACCGAAGCCATCTTCGTCGCAACGGGATTCAACAAGTGGGGCATGACCAACGGCGCCGCGGCGGCGTTGGCGCTGTCCAGCCGCATCCTGGGCGGGCGGATGGACTGGTCGAGCGCGTTCGCCAGCTGGAGTCCGCACGAGCTGTCGGGCCTGCTGATGGCCCTGCAGGCCAACCTCGAGGTGGGCTTCGACCTGGCGAAGGGCTGGATCACCCCGGCGATGCGCACCGGCCGTCGCAGCCCGGTCAACGGCGAGGGCGGCGTGGTGAGCGGGCCGCCGTGGCATCTGGAGGCCCGCTGCCGCGTCGACGGAACCGAGCACCGCGTGTCGCCGGTGTGCCCGCACCTGGGTGGAATCGTCAACTGGAACGACGCCGACGAGGCGTGGGAGTGCCCGCTGCACGGGTCGCGATTCGCCCCCGACGGCACCTTGCTGGAAGGCCCGGCCACCCGGGACCTGACAGCTCAAACCCCCGCGCCGACCGTGTCCTGAGGGCGTGCAATTCGTTTGGCGAGAAGGATTCAGGCCGTCTTCCGGTAGACGAGCCAGCGCAACTCGATCGGGGATTCTTCGCGCGGGACGTCGAACACGTCGAGGCCGCTGGCCCAGCTCTCGAACCAGCCCGTCGGCGGCCAAGCGCCCTCGGGCAGGTGTGCCTTCTCGTAGTCGTAGGCCGAATCGTCGGCGATCAACTCGAAGGGCAGCCCGGCCGCCGCGTTCGTCAACTCGTCACGGGTGAAGATCATGGTGTTGCACTGCTGCCCGAGCTCGAGCGCGGCGTGGTCGGGGGTGTAGCCGGGCTTCGGCACGAACGCGTTGAACACCAGGCGTCCGCCGGGCGCCACCACATCGGCGGCGAGTTCGAACACGCCGCGCAACTCGTGGGGGGTCCGGAAGTCGGGCACCACCTCGGAGAGCACCATCAGCTGGTACTCGTCGTGCACGCCCTCCATCGCGGTGAAGACGTCGCTCTGCATGACGCGCACGCCGAGCGATTCGCCCTCCACCTCCGCGCGCATGAGGTCGGCGAACTTCGGCGCCATTTCGACCGCGTCCACCGGATGGCCACGCCGGGCCAGGGCGATGGCGTTGCGCCCCGTTCCGGCGCCGACGTCCAGCACCCGGCAGCTCGCCGGGTCGGCCGCTTCGCAGGCCAGCGCCAGCACGCGCGCGTCGGGCTCGTGGCCGAACAGCGGCGGCTGCCGGGTGGCAACCCAGTTGTCGTAATCGGCCTCGACCGTGCGCCATTCGGCCTTGACGCGGTAGTTCAGGCCCGTTCCGAAGGGAACCTGAAACGAGATGACGATCTCCGACCGCTGGGACGCCTTGAAAGCCTTCGCCAGCTCGGCCTCCAGCACCTGGTTGAGCTGACGAGCTTGTTCGGGCGTGTACGGCACACCCAGGGTCGCGCACAGGTTCGCGCACAGCTGCGAGTACTCGTCGATCATGCCGGGCACGGCGGGCACCGAAATTTGGCCCTCGGCCATCGATCGGCGGTAGAGCCGGCTGACCATCGCTTCGCGCAGCCTCGGCGTGTCGAATGGTTTGGGCTGCGGCGCGTCCACGAGACTCTTCTACACGACCCGATCCGGGGTCGCACAGGGGCGGCCGTCGGACACCACCCGTTAACACGTCCGTTTGGCGGGGTATCGGCTACATTCACGCGCCGGACATGTACTACTGAGGGACGTGCGATCCTTTGCCGGCCCGGTTTTGGCCGCGCCGCCCAACTAGTCGTCACCGAGGCCGCCAGCGCCCTGGCGGCGTTTTGACTCGATCGGAGGGAACGACATGGACTTCGCAGCGCTGCCGCCCGAGATCAACTCCACCCGGATGTACACCGGCCCAGGCTCGGGGCCGTTGCTGGCCGCCGCGTCGGCATGGGATGGGCTGGCCGCCGCCCTGCACGCGGCGGCGAGCTCCTACCAATCGGAGGTCGCGGCGCTGACCGCCGGCCCCTGGCTGGGCCCGGCCTCAGGGTTGATGGCCGCCGCGGCCGCCCCATACCTGGCGTGGACGAGAACCTCCGCCACGCAGGCCGAACAGGCCGCCACCCAGGCCAAAGCCGCGGCCGGCGCCTACGAGGCGGCCTTCGCCGAGACGATCCCGCCGCCGGTGGTCGCGGCCAACCGCAGCCTGCTGCTGGCGCTGGTCTCGACGAACATCTTCGGGCAGAACACCCCCGCCATCGCGACGACCGAGGCGCAGTACGCCGAGATGTGGGCCCAGGACGCCGCCGCCATGTACGGCTATGCCGCCGCGTCGGCGTTGGCGACGGCGCTGACGCCGTTCTCGCCGCCGCCGCGAAACACCAGTCCCGCCGGGCCGGCCGCCCAGGCCGCGGCGGTGGCGCAAGCCGGCGGCACCTCCGCGGGAAACGCGCAGAGCGCCGTGTCGAGCGTGCCGCAGGCGATCGCCGCAGTGCCCGCCGCGCTGAGCAGCCTCGCGGCCACCCCGGCCCAGTTCGGGCCCCTCGATCTGCTGGCCGTGCTGGCCAACCTGAGCGGGGTCTTCATCGACCCTGAATTGAGTGCGGCGGGCCTCGGGGTCGACACCGGAGTGGCGCTACCGGCGCTGCCGTTCGACGTTGCCGGTGCGCTGACCGGTTTCCACACCGACGACATCGTCAGCGGTTGGGCGGGGATCCAGGCGTGGCCGGGGACGGCGCCTGTGCCGCCGTCGCCGTTCCCGGTGATCACGAACCTGGCCGGCGGGTCAGCGGCCACCGCCGGCCTCGCCGAGGCGAAAACGATTGGGGCGCTGTCGGTTCCGCCCGCCTGGGCGGCCGAGACAACGATGATACGGCCCCTGGCGGTCGCATTGCCGGCCACCAGCATGGGCGCCGCCGCCGAGGCCTCCACCGGCAGCATGGGCAGCCTGTTCAGCCAGATGGCCCTGGCGGGCATGGCCGGGCGCGCGATGGCCGGCACCGGCGGCGCGGGCGCTGGCCCGGCCCGCCGGGAGCGGATCGGGGCGCCGACGACCACCGACAAGAAGGCGCCCCCGGAAGCCCCGGCCGGCGGACCGATCACGAGCGTGGCCGCCGAGCTCCGGGAACTTGCCTCGCTGCGTGACTCGGGAATCCTCACCGACGAGGAATTCACAGAACAGAAAAGAAAACTCCTGAATCAGATCCCCTAGCAAATTGTCGATCAGGGCAACAGTTGCCATTTGAAGGCTGCTGAAGCTACGCACCGGTTGGTTACGCGGTGTATTCGCCGGCGTTGCATTCCTGCCAACTCGCGATGCGCTTGTTGCCGCCTTCCGGGGCGTCGGCGGTCAGGGAACCGGCTCTGCTCGATCGCCATCACCTCGCAATTGGCTGCTCTCAAGTTTCGAAATCTTTGGTGATCGATTAGCGTGAACAGCCATATACTGACGACAC
Organism: Mycobacterium sp. NGS54; assembly: GCF_059812465.1. Classification (NCBI taxonomy): domain Bacteria; kingdom Bacillati; phylum Actinomycetota; class Actinomycetes; order Mycobacteriales; family Mycobacteriaceae; genus Mycobacterium; species Mycobacterium sp. NGS54. The sequence goes on from NZ_JCALCS010000008.1 coordinate 257,888, forward strand.
CTTGGGCGCCGACAAGAAAAGGGGAACGAAATGTTTGCACCTCGATGGCTGGCCAAACTGACTATTCCTGTGATGGTCGGCGCCGCCCTGACAGCAAGCACCGCGATTGCATCGGCCGACTCCACGGACGACGCATACCTCGCGAAACTGAAAACCCTCGGATTCAGCTGGCCCTCGTCGGCCGACTCCGACATGATCGCGATGGGACACGCGGTCTGCGCCGACCGGATGGCCGGCAAGACGCCCGATGCGATCGCCACCGACCTGCACTCCAGCATGAGCGCGAAGGGCTTCTCGTTCGCCGACATGACCGGCTGGGTCAGCGCGGCGGAATCCACCTACTGCCCGGGCTAGTCGCCGCTGCGCGCCCCAGTACTGTCTCCCCTGACGGTGAATGACGTGTCTCTTGCGGGGGATAGGCAGTGGAAGATCTCGCTGCGGTGCACATGCGTGTGGAGAGTTTGCGCCGCTATCCGGTGAAGTCGATGCTCGGCGAAGCCGTGGACTCCCTGTTCGTCGACGAAGGCGGCGCCGAGGGCGACCGGCGGCTCGCGCTGATCGACGCCGAAACCGGCCATGTGGCCAGCGCCAAACAGGCGCGCCTGTGGCGTGGGCTGCTGAAATGCACGGCCCACGCCGACACCGGGCGCGTCAGGATCAGGCTGCCCGACGGGACCGACCTCACGGCCGACGACCCCGGAGTCGACGACGTGCTCTCGCGGCTGTTGGGCCGGACGGTGCGACTGGTCAGGCAGCGACCGCAGGGCGCGACGCTGGAACGCCCGGATCCCGAGCAGCTGCTCGAGCTCGGGTTGGGCGCCGAGGTCGGCGGCCGCATCCTGGAGATCGCCCAGGCGACCCCGGGCGACTCGTTCACCGACGAGGCCCCGCTGCACGCGATCACCACGGCCACCCTCGAGCACATCGGCGTGGAGGCGCTGCGCTACCGGCCGAACCTGGTGATCGCGACCCCGCCGGGCCACCCCCCGTATACCGAAAACGACTGGGCCGGAAGGGAACTCGTGGTGGGCGAGGCGCGGCTGCGCGCGCTGACGGCCACCTCACGGTGCGTGGTGCCGACACTCGAGCACGGTCCGTTGCCGCGGGCCCCGCACGCGCTTCGCACTCCCGCCGCCGAGAACCGTTGGGACACGGGCGGTCACGGGCCGCAGCCGTGCGCCGGGGCGTACCTGGAGGTGGTGGGGCAGGGCGTCATCCGGGTCGGTGACCGCGTCACCATCGCGTAACCAAGCTCAGTCGGCGATCGCGGCGAAATCCACCCAAAGGTGTCGCGGCCCGCGGAACACCTGATTGTGCCGATACGGCGGCGGGTCGACGACGAGCCTCGGAGACTCGACCCGGCGGAGAAACGTTTCCAGCGCCAGGTTGACCTCCAGGCGCGCCAGCGGGCCGCCCATGCAGGTGTGAATGCCGCTGCCCCAGCCGAAATGCTCGTTGTCCTCACGTAGCGGATCGAAACGATCGGGGTTGTCGAACCGGCGGGGATCCCGATTGGCCGCGGCGTAGACGAGGTGCACCGCCGACCCGGCCGGGATCACCGTCGCTCCGATCTCGATGTCGGCAGTGGCGCTGCGGCTGGGGAAGAACTGCACCGCGGACTGCAGGCGCTGTACCTCTTCGATGGCGCGCGGGATCAGCTCCGGGCGCTGCCGCATCAGATCCCAGGAACCGGGGTTGCGCAGCAGCGTCATCACACAGTTGGTGATGGTGTTGACGGTGGAGTCGTGCCCCGCGACCAACAGCAGCATGGCGTTCGACGTCGTCTCCCGCACCGTCATCGGACCGTCGGGCCCATCGTCGTGCAACAGCCTGGACAGCAGGCCCTCGCCGGGCGTTTCCGCGTAGCTCTGCACCAAGCCACCCAGGTAGTCCTGCAATGCCGCGGTGCTGGCGCGGCCTTTTTCGGCCAGCGCCCGGCCCTCGTCGGTGCCGCCCTCCGGGCCGAGATCCGTGCCCCTCATGAAGTCGAAGATCCAGGCGTGGAACATCGGCTCGTCCTCGACGGGCACGCCGAGGATCCTGCAGATGACGGCGACGGGTATCGGGTATGCGAAGTCCTCCACCACGTCCAGGCGGGTGCCGGCCCGGGCTTTGACCTTGTCCAGCGACTCGTTGGCCAGCTGCACGATGAACGGTTCCATGCCGGGAATCAGGTCGGGGGAGTGCGGCGGACCGAAGTGACGCATGACCTGCCGGCGGGCCCGGTCGTGATCGGGTGGGTCGGAGACGATGATGCTGGGCGCGCGGCCGTAGGCCTGCATGTGCTCGCTGCCGGGCTCGGGTTCGGGTTTGTCACCGCCCAAGCCCGCCGGGCTGCGGCTGATGTCGGAGCTGATCCGCGGGTCGTGTGCCAACGCGAGCAATTCGCGATAACCGGTTACGGCGTAGGTCTTTTCGGCGACCTTGGCCACCGGTGTGTCGCGCAATTGCTCGAAGTACGGGTACGGGTTCGGGCGGTTCTCGAACTTCATCGCCTCGGCCCAGGCGGTTTCGGCATTCATCGTCGGCTCCTGGGCTCAGCGGCTTCTGGGCCGGAATTCGGCGCCGCGCGAGGTTGGGTCGTGCCCGGTCAGCACCACGTCGGGAAGGGCGGTCGGTTCGCGGGGGTCGGGAAACCGGGCCGGCATCGGCTCCGAGATGGCCGCCCGGTCGTAGCCCGGCGGGGGCGGCGGGAACGGTGCGGATCGTTCGATCAGCGAGGCGTAATAGGGCAGCCATTTGCCGTGGTTGAACGTCACCGCCCCGACGACGCGGCCGCGGTGACCGTAGGCGGCCGCGAACCTGCGTTGCTCGACCGAGCCCTGGGTGAACACGATCTCCTCGCCGAAGGAGCACACCCCGACGCTCTTGATGTTGACGCCGAATTGGCCGGACCAGAACGACGGCAGCGGCAGGTGCGGCCGCCGGCCCATCTCCAGGGTGATCATGTTGTTGGCCGCCACCTCGGCACCGAAAACGGCGTTGTCCCAATGCTCTTGAGACATGAACTGGTACTCGTAGAGGACGTGCGGCGCGCGCGCCACATCGCCCGCCACGAAGATGTTGTCGGTCACCACACCGTTGATGTCGAAGGCGCGGCACCCGGCGTCGCAGGCCAGCCCCCAGAACCCGCTCGCCAGCTGCGCGCCATCGAGCCATTCCACGTTGCGGATCGAGCCCAGGCAGGCCACCACCACGTCGACGTCGAGCACGGTGCCGTCGGACAGCCGGGCCTTGCGAACATGGCCGCCGGCGTCACCGTCGAGGCCCTGCACCGCAACACCCGTTCGCAGATCGACGCCGGCGTCGATCTGCATCTGCGCGGCGATGTCGCCGATCACGCCACCCAGCGCGCCGGACAGCGGCGCCTTGCCGCGCTCGGCGACGGTCACTGGCAGGTCGAGATCGCGGCACACCGAAGCGATTTCGGAGCCCACGAAACCCGAACCCACGATCAGCACCCGGCGCGGTCGCTCCCGGAGCGCGGTGGCAAGCTTCGCCGCGTCGTCACACGTGCGCACGGTGAACACGCCGTCCAGGGCGGCCTCGTGCGGGTTGAACCACGGGCGTGCCCGGGTGCCGGTGGCGATCAGCAGCCGGTCGTAATCCACCCGGTCGCCGTCGGCCAGCAGCACCTGGCGGTTTGACCGGTCCAGCCCTACCGCCGCGACGCCGAGCCGCCATTGCGCGTCGACCGGACACAGGCGGGGCAGCTTCGTGTGGTCGGCGGGCACCCATCCCTTCAAGACCTGCTTGGACAGCGGCGGCCGGTCATAGGGTTCGTGCGGCTCGTCGCCGATGATGGTGAGCGGACCGCGAAAACCTTTCTCCCGCAACGTTTCCGCAGCGCGCAAACCGGCCAGCGACGCACCCACGATGACTATGCGCCCCTGCGTCTTGAAGGTTTCGACGAGCTGGCTCACGAGCGGGGTCGTGATCACCTGGTGTCCCGGTCCGCCGGCGGATCGACTTCCAGGATGATGGCCTGAACCGGACAGGACGCCGCGGCGCGCAACACGCGCTGGCGCTGCGAGTCGTCGGGGTTGGGGTCGTAGGCCAGGGCCTCCTCGCCGACAAGCTTCAGCACCTCGGGCGCTAGCGGAACGCACTGGGCATAGCCCTGGCATTTGTTCAGATCGACCACAAACCGCATGTCCCGAGCCTTCCGCCCGTCCGGCCACCGACCCTATGCGCGCGAGACTACTTGGGCGTGACGCGCCGCGACAGCCATCGCGAAATTTTTGCCCCGTTAGCCGGGAACCTCAGCCCGTCAGCCCGAGTATTTTCATGACGAGCAGCACCGCCACCGCGGCGAAGGCCACGACGAAGACGCAAACGGCGATGACCGTGAGGGCCGACCCGCGGGTGAATCGCCCGCGATTGGGTGGTTGGGCTTCGGCCACACCGGAGGTCTGCGGCGCGGCCGGCGGGGTTGCGCCCGGCGTGACGCCTCCGCCCGTCTCGAGGTCGGGGGTTTGTGCGGGATCGGGGTCGGGGGGTTGCGCGGTCATAACTGCTGTTGCGATACCCGCGCACAGAGCGCCCAAACGCGCGAATCAGGCTCCGCGCCACTTGATGCCGCACCCGATCGACGGCCGTTGATCGGCGTCGACCGGCCTGCCGGCGAGCACCGCTTCGACCGCCGCCCGGACGTCGGCGGCCGTCACCGGCTTGTTGTTTCCCGGCCGGGAGTCGTCGAGCTGTCCGCGGTAGACGAGGCGGCGGTCGCCGTCGAAGACGAAAGTGTCGGGCGTGCAGGCCGCTGAAAAGGCGCGCGCGACGTCCTGGCTCTCGTCGTAGAGGTAGGGGAACGTCCAGCCGTGGGCGCGGGCCTCGGCGGCCATCTGCTCGGGGCCGTCCTGCGGATAGGTGACCACGTCGTTGCTCGAGATGCCGACCATCGCGACGCCCTGGTCCGCGAGGTCACGGCCCAGCGCGGCGAGCCCGGCTGCGACGTGCTTGACGTACGGGCAGTGGTTGCAGATGAAGGTGACGACGAGCGCGGGGCCGGTGAGGTCGTCGAGGCTGACCGTATTGCCGGTGGCCGGGTCGGGCAGCGAGAACGGCGGCGCGGGGGTGCCGAGGGCGAGCATGGTGGACTCGATGGCCATGCCAGCCAGATTAGCCCGGCGTCACAGCTTGGAACCGAGCCCGGCGATCAAATTGATGGTGACCGCAAGGACAACGGCGCCAAGCAGATAGGACAGCAGCGCCTGGCGCAACACCGTCGAGCGGATGGACGTCAGCCCGATCTCGGTGTCGGATACCTGGTAGGTCATGCCGACGGTGAAGGCCAGATACGCGAAGTCGCTGAACCGGGGCGGCTCCGGGTCGTGAAAGTTGATCCCGCCCGGTTCGTCCGAGTAGTAGAGCCGCGCGTAGTGCACGGTGAACAACGTGTGCACCGCGAACCAGGACGCCGTGACCGCCAGGATTCCCAGCAGGGCGGCCGCGACGGCCGCGGCGCCGGAGCGCGACCCCGCCGCCACCACGTAGGCGACCCCGACCAGGCTCGCGAGGCTTGCCGACACGACGACGGTGTCGGCGATCCAGCGGGTGGGGTCCTCGCGGGTCACGTATTCGCGGGTTCGGTCGGCGTCCATTCGGCCCAGCAGCAGCCAGGTCCACACCACATACACGGCGGCGGTGACGACCCAGCCGACGAGGGCGAATCGCCAGCCGACGGTATTGCCCACCGCCAATGCGACGGCGGTCCCGAGCACCACGGCGATCAGGATCCGAACCGCGACGAGGGATCTCACGGGGCTCGGAGGCGGCTAGCCGTTCTGTGACCGGGCGGGCGCCTGACCGATCTTGCCGGCGGCGAACGTCGCGGCCTGGTTGACCATCCCGGAGTCGATGTACGACATGTGCGACAAGATGTTGCCGCCGGGGGAGCAGATCGGGTCGTCGGGGGCGCACAGGCTGATGGTCCGGCCGACGAGCGCCGGGCTGATCGTCGGAAGCGGCTGGCCTCCCCACAACATGCTGGAGAACCCGCTGGTCGGCTCGCCGAACAGGGCGACGGCGGCGACGTGATCGGCCACCGGGCCCGGCAACGTCTGGCTGGCGAGGTCGATCACCGTCGAGCCCTGCGAATATCCGCCGAGCACCATTTTCGTGTTGGGGCAGCTGGCGGCGACGTCCTGGATGTGCGCGCTCGCGTCGTTGGAGCCGGCCGTCGCGCTGTTGTGGTAGTCGTCGTTCGCCGGGTAATTGACGGCGTAGACGCTGACCGACCGCCCCCCGAGCTGCGCCGTGAGCGAGTCGACGAACGCCTGCCCCATGTTGCCGAGGCCGGGCTCCTGGTGGGTGCCGCGGGCGAAGACCACCGCGACGTCGGTGCAGGGATCGGCGGATGCGGCCGGAATGACGACGGGCACGCTGAGCGCGGCCCACGCCGTCACGGCCGAAACTCCAACGATGCGGGCAAGCCTGCGTGAATTCATTTCCAAATGCTGACATACCGCCGCCGATGGCAGCGCATGCGGTGTCTCAAAGCCCGACGCCGCGTGCGATCCGATCGGCGCGCCAGCAGCGCGCCTGCATCGGTATGTCGACCGCGTCGGCGCCGGGGAACCGCGCATCCAGGGCCGCCCGCGCCGCGGCCAGCCGCCGGGCGCGTTCGTCGGGGGACGCGACGATGACCCGGCTGTAGGTGCCCAGCATCGCGACGGCATCGTCGATCGTCATGGTTCGGGTGAACCGGAACGTCTCGCGGGCGAAGTTGCGGAACATCGCCGGCAGCGGAAGGACGAAGTCCAACCGCCGGCGCGCGCGGTCAGCCGCGTCGGCGGGCACCTCGTCGCCCGGCAGCCGGTCCAGCTCGCGCACCCAGCCCACCTCGCGGTCCCGGCTCGTCCAGATCAGGCCGAGCCGGCCGCCGTCGCGCAGCACCCGGCCGATCTCGGGCACGGCCCGCTCATGGTCCATCCAGTGCCACGCCGACGAGACGAACACCGCGTCCGCGGAGGCGTCGGGAAGCGGAATCTCCTCGCCGCGGCCCTCGAGGACGCGCACGCCGGGCGACCGGGCCGTCAGGACCCTTCGCATGCGCGCGTCGGGTTCGACGGCGATGACCTGCGCGGCCTTGTCCACCAGGGTGCGGGTGAACAGCCCGGTGCCCGCACCGAGGTCGACGGCCACCCCGCAACCCGGTGGAACCAGCCAGTCCACCGCCGGCCGCGGGGGTTGCGGCCGCAGCCCGTCGTAGTTTTCGGCAATCGATCCGAAGGACATCGCGCGCTGCTGACGGTCGGTCACGGCGCCACGGTAGTCGTGGCCGCCGTCACGCAAACGTTTGGTTAATCCCGAGAATTTTGGATCGGTTTTCCCTAGAGTCTGGCGTACCGGCTGGTGGCGTGAGGTGCCCGTTCCCGGTGAAGACGTGGTCGAGGGGCAGAACGGAAGGACACCCGGGGGATGAGTTTTCTGACGTCACCGCCAGAGATCATTTCGTCTCTGCTCCATTCGGGCGCCGGCCCGGGGCCGATGCTGGCCGCGTCCGCGGCGTGGGACGGGCTTGCCGCCGAATTGGGTACCGCGGCTCAGTCGTTCTCGTCGATCACCTCGGGGCTGGCCGCCGACGCCTGGCAGGGGCCCGCCTCGGCGGCGATGCTGTCGACCGCGGCCCAGTACGCCGGCACGCTTAACGCGGCGTCGATCCAAGCGCAAACGGCCGCCGCGCAGGCGCAAGTGGTCGCCAGCGAATTCGAGTCCGCCCTGGCCGCGACGGTGCATCCCGTGGTGGTCGCCGCGAACCGGAACCAGCTGGTCCAACTGGTGTTCTCGAACCTGTTCGGCCAGAACGCGCCCGCGATCGCCGCCGCCGAAGCCTCCTACGAGGAGATGTGGGCCCAGGACGTGTCGGCGATGGTCGGCTACCACGGCGGGGTTTCGGCCGCCGCGGCCCAACTGTCGTCGTGGGCGTCCGCGGTACAGGCGCTGCCGGCCCAGGCGTCCGCCGCAGTTTCCGGCACCCTCAACCCGGCCGCCGCCGCCCCGGCGGCGCTTGGCTTGCTGACCCCCGCGGCCAGCAATCCCATTGCGGGCCTGGTCGGACGCGCCGAAACCTACGCCGCCGACATCATCAATTTCCCGACCGACATCTTGTTCGGGCGCCAAATCATCCCCACCGGGCCGCAGTCGCTCGGCACCAGCGCGACAGTGAGCGGCGGCACCGCAACCGCCCCGCTGACGGTCTTCGGCGGGACCGAGCCGTTGGTGAACGCCTCGGTCGGCGCCGGGTCGCCGGCGCCGTTGCTGGTCGACACCGGATCCGAGGGCCTCGTCATACCCTTCACGAAGGTCGGCGGACTGTTGGGCGTCCTCCAGCTCGGCATCCCCATCGGGGGCGGCATCGGGGGTTACAGCGGCGGTCTGGATTACATTTACCTGACCTACAACGCGCCGGTGAATTTCGGCGGCGGGCTGATCACCGCGTCGACCCCGGTCAACGTCGAGTTCCTGGCTTTCCCGGTGTCCATCCAGTCCGCGATGACCAACGGGCTGACGTTCCAGTCGTTCTTCGCTTCCGACGGCGCGTCCGGCGTCTTGGGGGTCGGACCGAACGCGGGCGGCCCCGGTCCCAGCATTCCGCTCCAGGCGCTCCCGTCGCCCTACAACCAGGGTTTGCTGATCAACCAGACCACCGCCAATCCTTATCTGCAGTTCGGTAGCCCATCGACGGTCTCCACAACGCACACTGTGTTGGCGGATCTGCCGCAAATGCCGATCACCAACCTGCAAGTGCAGGTAAATGGCGGACCTCTGCAAACCGTTTCGTCGATCGTCGACTCCGGAGGCGTGGAGGGAACGCTGCCGTCGAGCCTTGGCGCGTTGCCCGGACAGACGATCAACGTCTACGACGCCAGCGGTATGCACCTGTTGTACTCGTACACCTACAACGGGGACTACTTCCCGACGCCGATCACGAGCGGGCTGATGAATACCGGAAACCTGATCTTCCAGGACCACCCGGTCTACATCGACTACGCCACGGGCGGCGCGACCGTTTACAACTGATCTGACGCTGACACCCTCGCCGTACGTCATGAACACCGGGGCGCCGCCCTTCCTCGAACACCCGGTGTACAGCTCGTATAGCCCCGGCGGCGTCGGGACGACGATCTTCTATCGGTGAGTCGCGCCCCCTCGACGGCGGAGTTTCACATCGCTTGAATGCCGGGTATGCACCCGGCCATGGGGTGGGTGGCGTCGCACGCGGTGGCGATCGCGTCGGCGTTGCTCGCCGCATTCTGGGCCGCGGTGGGCATCGTCGTTCGGCAACGAGTCGCCCAAGGCGTTCCCGACGACAAAGCCATGTCGGCCACGATGGCCACCACCCTGGTCCGCGAACCGTTGTGGTGGGCGGGCACGCTGGCCGCGGTCGCCGGTTACATCTTCCAGGCCCTGGCCCTGGCCAACGGCTCCTTGCTCTTGGTGCAACCGCTACTGGTGTCGTCGCTGCTGTTCGCGCTGCCGATGAGCGCGAGGATGTGTCACCAGCGGATCAGTTGGGCCGACTGGGGCTGGGCGATCCTGTTGACCGCCGCCCTGGCCGTGTTCGTGCTAGTCGGCCAGCCTCGCGAAGGCCATAACCGGGCGCCGGTGCCGGGGTGGACGATCGCGTTGCTGACGACCGTGCCGCTGGTGATCGGCTGCGTCGCCGCGGCCCGCCGCACCGCCGGCCGCCCCCGCGCCATGCTGCTGGCGGTCCCGGTGGCCGTCCTGCTGGGCATGATCGCGGTGCTGACCAAGATCTGCACGCACCGCTTCGCCGTGGGCGGCTGGCACGGGCTGCTGACCGTGCCCGCTCCCTATGTGCTGGTCGCGCTGGCCGCGTCGCTCACGGTGGTGCAGCAGGCGGCGTTTCACGCCGGCGCGTTGCAGGCGTCCGTACCGATCATGCTGGTCGGCGAACCGATCGTCGCGGTGGTGCTGGGTGTCGTGGTACTCGGGGAGCACCTGGCGGTCCGGGGGTCGGCGGCGCTGGTCCTTACCGTCGCGGTGGCGGCGATGGCGGCGGCCGCAATCGCGCTGGGCCGCGACGAAGCCGCCGGAGCCAGTTTGCCGGCCCGGCGGCAACCGCCGCTCGAGCCGGTGACGGCCGCCGGCGCGGGAATCGGCGATAGCGCATAGCTTCGGCCGGCGGTATCGCTACCGTTGTCCTACCCCGAGTCGGATCGAACGGGAGGCACACTGTGAGCGGTAAACCGCGCGCCACGCTGCTTGTCCTCGGCGCGATCCTGGTCGCCCTGGCATGGGCGCCGGCTCCAACGGCATGCGCCACGACCACGTTGCGGCCCGAGGCGCCGAGCATCCCCGCCGGCGCGCAGCCCCAGCTGGCGTCGGACCCCGCGCAGGTGGCCGACGACCTCGTCGCCGACGAGCACGCGCTGCGTGACGCGTCGACGGGGGAGGCCGCGCTGGTGGCGGCGGCGCACCGCGAGCAGGCGGCATATCGCGCTATCGGGCGCCACCCCGATTGGGACGCGACCATCCGACCGCGGATCCCGACGGCGCTGCTCGATGTCTACGACCGCAACGTCGACGCCCGCCGGCAACTCACCGCGATGACGGCCGTCCGGGACACGCTGCCCGCGTGGAGCATCGAGCCACCGGCCCCGGCCGACGAACTGCTGGGCTACTACCACCAGGCGGAGTCGGAATCCGGCGTCGGCTGGAACTACCTGGCCGCCATCAACCTCGTCGAAACCCGCCTCGGCAGCATCCATGGCTTGAGCACCGCCGGCGCGCAGGGGCCCATGCAGTTCCTGCCCGGCACGTTTGCCACCTACGGGCAGGGCGGCGACATCAACTCGCCCCACGACAGCATCGTGGCGGCGGGCCGCTACCTGGCCGCCAACGGTTTTTCCACCGACCGCGATCACGCGATCTACCGGTACAACCACGCAAACGAATACGTGCGCGCGGTCGATCAATACGCGGCCCTCATCGGGTCCGATCCCGCGACTTTTGTCGGCTACTACCGCTGGGACGTCTACTGCAACACCACCGCCGGCGACGTGCTGCTGCCCATCGGCTACGCCGCGTCGTCGCCGATCCCCGCTGCGGAGTACGTGGCCGGCCACCCGCAATGATGGGGATCCCGGCCCGGGTTTCGTAGCCGAAAACTTGTCGTACCCGGCTGCGAGGATGGGGTTTATGTCTTCAACCCCATCTGTTGGCGCTTGGGTGGTGAATACTCCGACGCGTCTTGACGTGCTGTTTGAGGAGTTGGCGGAGTTGTGCGGTCAACGCAATGCGATTGATGGGCGCATTGTGGAGATCGTCGCCGAGATCGATCGCGACGGATTGTGGGGTAATACCGGGGCGCGGTCGATACCGGCGTTGGTGGCCTGGAAGACCGGCTGTTCGCCGGCCAACGCGCACACGATCGCGACGGTGGCGGGCCGGGTGCAGGAGTTTCCGCGGTGCACCCGGGCCTTGCGCCAGGGGCGGTTGTCGCTGGATCAGGTCGGGGTGATCGCCGCCCGCGCGGGTGAGGGTTCGGATGAGCATTACGCGCAATTGGCCGCGGTGGCCACGGTCACTCAGCTGCGCACCGCGATCAAGCTTGAACCGCGCCCACAACCCGATCCTCGCCCCGAGGCGGGGCGCTCGATCACCAAGACTTCGAGCGAGGAGGGCAGCTGTTGGCGGATCAGCCTGCCCCGCGACGAGGCGGCGACGTTCGATGCGGCGTTGGCGTCGCATCGCGAGGCGCTGATTGCCCAGTGGAAGCGCGACCGCGGCGACGGCAAGGCCCCATCGGATGCGGCGCCGCCGTTGCCCGACACTGTTGATGCGTTTATGCGGCTGGTGGAGGCCGGCTGGGACGCCGACGCCACCCGCCGCCCGCATGGGCAGCACACCACGGTGGTGGTGCACCTCGATGTCGAGCGGCGTGCCGCCGCACTGCATCTGGGTCCGCTGCTGTCCGATGCCGAGCGCCAGTACCTGACCTGTGATGCCACCTGTGAGGTGTGGTTCGAACGCGACGGCGTGCCCATCGGCGCCGGGCGCACCACGCGCACGGTCAATCGGAGGCTGCGCCGCGCGCTCGAGCACCGCCATCCCACCTGCGCGGTGCCCGGCTGCGGTGCCACCCGCGGGTTACACGCCCATCACCTGAGGCACTGGGAAGACGGCGGGCCGACCGAGTTGGCCAACCTGGTGCTGTTATGCCCGTATCACCATCGGGCACACCACCGCGGGCTGATCACCATCACCGGACCCGCTGACCAGCTGAGCGTCACCGACGACACCGGCCGACCACTGAGCGCGGGATCACTCGCGCGTCCGCCGAACCGGCCGCCGCCCGCCGTCCCACCCTGCCGCGGACCGCTCGGGGAACGCGCCGACTGGTGGTGGTACGACCCCTTCGAGCCGCAGCCACCAGCGACAAACAACTGATCGGTTCCGTATCTGAGTCGAAACAGCTTGGCGCATAGACAATTTCTACAGCGCGTGGCGCAGATCGGGATCCCGGCGCTGCGGAGTCCTGTTCTGCTTGGCGGCGTACAGATTCGCGTCGGCGACCGCCCACAGCACGGCGACGTTGGCGCTCGCCCCGCCGGCCGATGCGGTCCCGACGCTCGTGCCCGGGGTCTGGAGCCGCACCGCGGCGACGAACCGCTCGGCCGCGCTCGGGGCCGGACCCGCGCGCTCGGCGATGCACGCGGCGAACTCGTCGCCGCCGAGCCGGGCCAGGACGGCGTAGCGGGGAGCCACTTTTTGCCATGCGGTCGCACGGCTGATCAGGTGCTGGTCGCCCGCGACGTGACCGTCGGTGTCGTTGATGCGTTTGAAGTTGTCGATGTCCAGCGCGACCACGGTGATGACGGTGGACGTCGAACGCGATCGCGCCAGCAGGTCGGCGGTCGCGATTTCCCAGCCAGCGCGATTGAGTAGACCCGTGAGGGGATCCGTGCACGCCGCCGCGACCAGTGTTCGCGTCACCAACCCGAACGACTCGGCGGCCCCGACGATCGCGATCACGAAGATGAGGTAGTCGAGGTAGAAGTTGGCCGTGTGCGAGAACGCGAGGCCGGCAACGCACGCCAGGGCGAGCACGCCGACCAGGACCATGCCGCGGCGTGGAGAGTAGAACGCGCGCAGGTACATCGCCAGGAACATCGGCGCGATCAGGCAGGCGAATTCGGCGGTGATCGCGATGTGGAAAGCCATCACGATCGGCGTCGCCGCGATGGCCGCGGCCGTCGCCGGCCCGGTTTTGTCGGGCCGGACCGCCAGCCAGGCCAGCGCCGCGATACCGAGGACGATCGCCACCATGCCCCCGACCGGATTGCCCCGCGGGCGGTCGGGGTGAAGCACAATCACAGTCGTGAACACCACGCCGTAGGCGTACAGGAATGTCGTGGTGCCCAAGTAGATCCGCAGCAAACGGACCTGGTGTTTGCCGTAAAAACCGCTTCCGGAGTCGGCGCGCAGTCGCAGTTTGTATCGGCGGGTGTGGCCGAGGGGGCCTGCACGGCGTAGACCCATCCCGTCACTCTCTGGTCAGATGCGCTGATGCGGACGCGCTGCCAAGTATTTCACCGCCATTTTGGGAGCGTGCAACCGCCATTCGTCTGAACCGTAGTTCAGATCTCAGAAGGCGGTTGGTGGTTTATCGAAAACCCACATCGGATGTAAAAGAAGGGGACGGCTTTTAATCCGTCCCACTTCAACATATTACGCACCCGGGGGCTTGCGGCAAGACCGGGGTCATGCCGCAAAATCGCTGGTCGAAGCGAAAGCGGAATGAAATCTGGGGGTTACAGGGGATGAGTGTGTTGCCGTTGGCCGAGCATGCGGTAGCGATCGCCGGGGGAGGCCCGACCGGGCTGATGCTGGCGGGCGAGTTGGCTTTGGCGGGCGTCGACGTTGCCATTGTCGAGCGGCGCGCCGGCCGGGAGCTGATCGGGGCGCGGGCGGGCGGATTGCATTCGCGCACGATCGAGGTCCTCGATCAGCGCGGGATCGCCGACCGTTTCCTTGTCGAAGGCCAGGTGGCGCAGGTAGCCGGGTTCGCGCAGATTCGGTTAGACATCAGCGACTTTCCCACCCGACACCCGTACGGGCTCGCGCTGTGGCAGATCCACATCGAGCGCATCCTGGCCGGCTGGGTCGACGAGCTGAAGGTGCCGATCTATCGCGGGCGTGAGGTGACCAGCGTCGCGCAGGACGACGCCGGCGTCGACGTCGTGCTGTCCGACGGCCAGTTTCTGCGCGCGGAATACGTCGTCGGGTGCGACGGGGGACGCAGTTCGGTGCGAAAATCGGCCGGCATCGACTTCCCGGGGTGGGACCCGACGATGAGCTACCTACTCGCCGAGGTCGACATGGACTTCGACGCCGGGGAAGCGCCGCGCTGGGGCATCCGCCACGACGCCCTCGGTGTCCATTCGCTCAGCCTGGTGGCGGACGGGGGCCCGATGCGGGTCATGGTGACCGAGCGGCAGGTCACGCCCGCCGGCGAACCCACCCTGCGCGACCTGAGCGAGGCGCTCGTCGCGGTCTACGGGACGGACTACGGGATCCGCAGTCCCGCATGGATTTCCAGGTTCACCGACGCCGCGCGGCAGGCGGCGACCTATCGCGACGGGCGGGTCCTGCTGGCGGGCGACGCCGCGCACGTGCACCACCCGATCGGCGGGCAGGGCCTCAACACCGGTATGCAGGACGCGGTGAACCTGGGCTGGAAGCTGGCCCAGGTGGCCAAGGGAACGGCCCCGGAAAGCCTGCTGGACACCTACCACACCGAACGCCACCCGGTCGGGGCGCGCGTGCTGCGCAACGCCATGGCCCAAATGGCGCTGCTTCGCCCCGACGACCGGACGAAGGCCTTGCGGGAGGTCATGTCCGATCTCCTCGGCATGGCCGAGCCCCGGCGACGATTCGGCGCGATGATGTCGGGGCTCGACATCCACTACGGCCTCGGCGAGGGGCACCCGCTGCTCGGCCGTCGGATGCCCGATCTCGACCTGGTCACCGCCGACGGCCCGGTGCGGACCTTCGCCCTGCTGCACGATGCGCGGGCCGTGCTGCTCAACCTCGCCGAGCCCGGCGCCTTGGACGTACCTGGGTGGTCGGACCGAGTCAAGTCGATCGACGCGAAAAGCGTTGGCGCATGGGAGCTTCCGGCGCTTGGCACCGTCACCGCCCCGGACGCGGTGCTGATTCGGCCCGACGGATACGTCGCCTGGGTGGGGGAACGACCCCTCGCCGACGCGCTCACCATGTGGTTCGGCCCGCCCGCGGCGGGCTAGGGATCAGTCTGGCGGCTCGTCCTGCGGGCCACCATCGGCAGCGTCTCGTTCGCGGTCGCTGGGCTTGCCCGGGACGCCCTCGGCCTCCCGCTCGTTGGCCACCTTCTCGTCGAGTTCGTCGACGATGTTCTCCAGCTCCTCGGCGTGGCTCAGCTGGTCTCGGTCGGGTCCGGTCATATCGCTTTCCATACCCCGCCGCGCGATCGGTAACCGCGCAGATCGATCTCAACGTGGGGCTGCAATGAGGGCGCGGCGATGGAAGGATCGCAAGAGTGGCCGACAAGAAACCGCAAACGATCTCTTATCCGGCGCCGGAGAAACGCCCGCGCCGCCACGACACAGAACGCCTCGATCCCCACGTCATCGTCCTGTTCGGCGCGACCGGGGATCTCGCCAAGCGCAAGCTGATCCCGGGCCTGGCCTACTTGGACCAGTCCGAGCTTGCCCCCGATATCCAAATCGTCGCGACGTCGCTGGAAGACTTCAGCGACGACGAATTCCGCGAGCTCGCCAAGAACGCGATCGAGGCGTTCGGCACGCACAAGCTCAACTCCGAGCAGTGGGACAACTTCGCGAAGATCATCCGCTACGTCCCGCAGAGCGCCGGGCCCGAAGCCCTCGCCGAAGCGGTCGCCGAGGCCGAAAACAACCTGGGGCCGAACGTGCGCCGACTGCACTACCTGTCGGTCCCGCCCAAAGCGGCGCGCAGTGTCATCACGATGCTGAGTGACGCCAAGCTCGTCGAGCGCTCCCGCGTGGTCATGGAGAAGCCGTTCGGAACCGACTTGGCCAGCGCCGTCGCCCTGAACGACTTCGTGCACGAAACGTTCGAGGAATCACAGATTTTCCGCATCGACCACTTCCTGGGCAAAGAGGCCGCCCAGAACATCCTGGCGTTCCGCTTCGCCAACGGCCTGTTCGAGCCGATCTGGAACCGCAACTTCATCGATCACATCCAGATCGACATCCCCGAGGCGCTTGGGCTGGATCAGCGGGCCAACTTTTACGAGGAAACCGGCGCCTACAAGGACATGGTGGTGACCCACCTGTTCCAGGTGATGGCCTTCGTGGTGATGGAGCCGCCGACGGCGCTCGAGCCGTTCGCCATCAGCGAGGAAAAGAACAAGGTGTTCCGGTCGATGCTGCCCGTCAAGCCTTCCAATGTGGTGCGCGGCCAGTACAACGGCTACCGCAACGAGAACGGGGTGGCGAGCGATTCCGACACCGAGACCTTCATCGCGCTCAAGGTGGGCATCGACAACTGGCGCTGGGCCGGCGTGCCGATCTACCTGCGCACCGGCAAGAAGATGGCCGAGGGCATCCGTATCATCTCGATCGCGTTCAAAGAGGCTCCGCGAACGATGTTTCCGCCCGGATCGGGGGTGGGGACACAGGGCCCCGACCACCTCACGTTCGACCTCGCCGACAACTCCAAGGTTTCACTGTCCTTCTACGGCAAGCGGCCCGGCCCGGGAATGAAGCTGGACAAGTTGTCCATGCAGTTTTCCTCGCAGGAGATCGACACCGTCGCCGACGTGCTCGAGGCCTACGAACGGCTGATCCTCGACGCGATGCGCGGCGATCACACGCTGTTCACCACCGCCGAGGGCATCGAATCTCTTTGGGAGCGTTCGGAGGAACTGCTCACCGAACCGCCCCCGGCCAAGATGTATCAGCCCGGAACGTGGGGCCCCAACGCCATCCACCAGTTGATCGCCCCCAACGCCTGGCGGTTGCCGTTCGAGCGGGAGTGGCGCGAATCCAAGGGCTAACCCGGGGAGTCCGGCCGCGGCTGAGCGAGCCAGTCGTGCAACTTCGCGTAGATGTCGGTGTGGTTGAGCAGATCGAAGTGGTGCAGGCCGGTGAGCGTGAGCCCGTGATCCGGGTCGAACGGAATCTGCCGGGACTTGCCCGCGCCGGACGCGCTGTGCGGGCGCACCAGGCGGTCGCCGAGCACGGCGCCCAACGCGCCCGGGCCCGCGCTGGTTGCCACGAAGTGGTAGGTGGCGTGGGAGAGGAAGGGCACTTCGTTGCACCGGTCACGCAGGAACTCGTCGGGGTCGCATTCGCGCCAGTCCTCGTCGAGCAGCGCGCCGTAGCGCAGGTCCTTGGTGCCCGAGCTGCGGGCGTTGAGAAACGAAGACAGGGCCCGGGTTTCGGGCAGCCGGGCCAACGCCCAGGACGCGGCGTTGACGCCCTTCTCCAGGTCGGCGCCCAGGTGTGGCGAGCCCAGGCAGACGACGTGGCCGACGGCGTCGGGCCAGCCGTGCTCATGCTGGGTGCCGTAGTGGCAGGCGCTGCGGATCACCAGGCCGCCCATCGAATGACCGATCAGCGCGATCTCCTCGACCGGGACCGGCCACAGCCCCCGCAGCCGATCCAGCAGGAAAGCGAGCGATTTCCCATTGTCGGAGATGTGCAGCCCGGTGTTGTACCGCAGGTAGACCGGGGTGAATCCCAGGTCGTCGCGCAGCCGCGCGCCGTAGGACTTCGCCTCCTCGCCGTCGCGCGGGCGGCGCCACCACGACATCTCGGTCATGCACCAGCCGTGCACGAACACCGCGATCCGGCCGGTTGCCCGGGGGAACGCCGCGCCGAGATCCGGGCCGGTCATCGCGACCGGCCTGCCGCGGTGGCGCACCCGCATGGTCAGCGCGAAGCCGTTTCCGCGGTCGGTCAGCTCGTCGCCGTAGATGCCGTTGAGCGCGGCGATGACGCCGGCGACCCTGGGGTTGGCTTCGACCGTCTCGTCCTCGTCGCTGCCGCGCGTCTCGGCGGCCAGCTCACCGGCGCCGCGCAAGGCGGCCCGAAGCGCGCGGTCGACGGCGTGATACGTCGCCGCGGCGGCCGTGTTGTGGACGACCTCCACGGGTTTCGACACCGGCCCGACGGCGCCGAAGACGCGCCGCGCGATGCCACTGTGCGTGTCGCGCACGAGCGTGGTGAGCACGCGGGTGCCCTCACCCGCGAGGTCCGCGAGTGACCGGATTTCGTGACGCTGCATGAGCTGCTCCTCCCTTTTCCCACCCCGGGGATTTCCCACTCTGGGCGGGGCTTATCCCAAAGGCCCTACTGTCGTGACATGCCACCGACGCTGCGCCCGCGCCGATCCGCCCTCTACCTGCCCGGCAACAACGCCAGAGCCCTGGAGAAGGGGAAGACGCTGCCGGCCGACGTCCTCATTTTCGACCTCGAGGACGCCGTGGGCCCCGATGCCAAGGCCGACTCGCGGGCGCGGGTGTGCGAAGCCATCTCGTCCGGGACCTACGGACCGCGCGAGATCGTGGCGCGCATCAACGGCTTGGGCACCGACTGGCACGAGGACGATTTGGCGGCGGTGGCCGGTTCGCCCGCCGACGGCGTGCTGGTGCCGAAGGTCGAGACCGGCGAAGAGGTCCGGGCGCTGACGGGGGCGCTGGACGAGCTCGGCGCGGCCGACTCGTTGCGGCTGTGGGTGATGATCGAAACGCCCCGGGCCATCCTGCGGGCGGAGGAGATCGCCTCGGCCAGCGACCGCTTGGCCGCAATGGTGGTGGGCACCAACGATCTGGTGAACGATCTGCACGGATTGCACCTGCCCGGTCGCGGGCCGGTGTTGACGGCGTTGTCGCTGGCCGTGTTGGGGGCGCGGGCCGCCGGAAAGGTCGTCCTGGACGGCGTCTTCAACGACATCACCGACGAGGCCGGCTTCCGCGCCGAGGCCCGGCAAGGCCGGGAGATGGGTTTCGACGGCAAGACCCTCATTCACCCGTCCCAGATCGGGCCGGCGAATGACGTGTTCGGCCCGTCGGACAGCGAGCTGGCCGACGCCCGCAAGATCGTCTCGGCCTATGAACAGGCCCAGGCCGCTGGGAACAGCGTCATAACGGTCGACGGCCGGATGATCGAGAGCCTGCACGTGCGCGACGCCCAGCGGATCCTCGCCCTTGGCGATCTGATCGCGAAAATGGAATCGGCATAACCCGATCCAGCTTTTGAGACGGCGCCGAAACGGAATTGCCGGTAAGGTGCCTGCAGCAAATACATCGTCGGGCAAAGGAGTGTCTGGTGCGGGTTAAACCAACGGCGCTCGCAGGAATAGTCGCCATCGCCGTCATCACGGCGGGCTGCTCGGACGGTAATTCTTCGTCGGCTTCGGCGTCGAGTGAGACGTCGAAGCCGGGCTCGCCGACGGCGGCGCCGTCGCAACCGACGACGCCCGCCACCTCCTCGGCGCCCGCCGCGCCGCTCGACCAATCGACCTGCCTGGACATCTCGTTCGCCAAGGACAATTTGATGGTGGCGGCGAAACCGGAAAGCGCGCGCAAAGCCGCCGACACGCTCGAGAAGTACAGCCCGCCGGATCCGGTGAAGGCGGCGATCGAGCACTTCGTCACCACCGTCGGCGCGCAACCCAGCGACCCCGACCTGAACGCCAACAGGGACCTGGTCACCGGTTGGATCAAGCAGATCTGCCCGAATGTGAATCCGTAGGCGGCTACCTTGTGCCGTTTCGCTGGATCCACTGGGTGAGAGCGTCCTCGAGCGCGGCCGAGACACGCACACCCGCGCCCTCCGCGGCCTGCTCGAACCGCTCGACCAACTCCGTCGGGACCAAAGCGTCCACCCTGCGGTGCGTGGGCTTCGGCTTCGGTGTCTGCTCGGGGACGGCGACGGGCGCGTGTCGCGCCACCGTCGCGTCCATGGTTTCGCGCAGTGCTGGAATCTCGTCGAGCAAACGGGCCAGGTCGTCGCGCTCGATGCGCAGGACCTCGGACGGCCCGGTCGTCGTGACCGTCGCGGAGCGCAGCTTCCCACGGCGGAGCGCAGATTCGCCGATCACTTCGCCCGGCCCTACCAGGGCAACGCGGTCCTGGCCGACGTAGACGCCGGCCTCACCGGTGAGCAGGATGTAGCAGGCGTCCGAAGGGGTCTGCTCATGAATGAGCGGCAACGGCGCGGACGTGGAGGTGTGATGTGCCGCCGAGACAATGCGCTGCAAATCACTATCCGAGAGTTTGTCGAATGTGGCGAATTCGCGGAGCCGGCGGATGTCTTTTTCCTCGTGTCCCTGCGCGTCCTCTTTCATGGCGGGCTCCTCATATGTATGTGACCCGGACATCGAGGAGCCTAACTCGATTTTGCAGCAACGACGGAAATAAATTTCCCCTGTTGCGCCACCCCGGCTGACGTCGCGGCTGCACCCTTCCGTCCCCGCGCGAACCGGTAGGTTGAACCCTGATTCCGAACGAACCGGGAAGGAGAAACCGTGCGCCAAACCGCGGCCATGGCGGAGGCCGACCGCGCGTGGATGATCGACACGCTGCTCGCACTGCTGCAGACCCCGAGTCCGGCGGGGCGCACGGATGCGGTCATGCAGCTCATCGGCGACATCTTCGACGACTTCGGGGTGCCGTTCACCCTGACGCGCCGCGGTGCGCTGACCGCCGAACTGCCGGGGGAGTCCGCGACCATCGACCGGGCGCTGGCGGTTCACGCGGACACCATCGGCTGCATGGTGCGCGACCTCAAGGACAACGGCCGCCTCGAGCTGATTCCGGTCGGCACCTTCTCGGCGCGATTCGCCACGGGCGCCCGCGTGCGGATTTTCAGCGACGACCCCGACGAGTTCATCACGGGAACGGTCTTGCCGCTCAAGGCAAGTGGGCACAGGTTCGGCGACGAGATCGACACCCAACCCACCGACTGGGAGAGCGTCGAGGTCCGCGTCGACCGCAAGGTGTCCTCGCGGGAAGACCTCGTCAAGCTGGGCGTGAACGTCGGCGACTTTGTCGCATTGATCGCCAGCCCCGAGCTCACCGCCGACGGCTTCATTGTTTCCCGTCACCTCGACGGCAAGGCCGGCGTCGCGATCGCGCTCGCACTGGCCAAGCACTTTTCGGAGAACAAGGTTGTGCTGCCGCACCGCACCACGATCATGGTCACCATCACCGAGGAGGTCGGCCACGGGGCCAGCCACGGCCTGCCCGCTGACGTCGCGGAGCTGATCTCGGTCGACAACGCTGTGTGCGCGCCCGGCCAGCACTCCATCGAGGATGGCGTGACGATTCCGATGGCCGACATGCACGGCCCGTTCGACTACCACCTGACCCGCAAGCTGTGCCGGCTCGCCGCGGAGCAAAAGATTCCCTTCGTACGGGACGTGTTTCGCTACTACCGCTCGGACGCCGCCGCCGCGATCGAAGCGGGCGCGGGCACCAGGGCCGCCCTGGTCGGCTTCGGGCTCGACGGCAGTCACGGTTGGGAGCGCACCCACATCGACTCGCTGGAGGCGGCCTACAACCTGCTGCACTGCTGGCTGCGGACCCCGCTGACCTTCGCCAAGTGGGACGCCAAGCCGTCGGGTCCGCTGCGGGACTTCCCGTCCTCCAAGCAGCCCGCGCCGACCGAGCAGTGGGTGCCGCTGGCCCGTGGCGAGCACGCCGAACCCGGCGATGCCTCGCCCGGCGCGCACTGGCCGCCCTCGGAGGGGCCCCAGGCCTGAGGCGCGCGTCGCGGCAACTCGTCGAGGTCCGCGACGGCGCGACCACTCACTGGCGCGAGTATTGGGACACCAGCCACGTCGCTCGGCAACTCGGCATAGACCTGGCGCACATGTTCGAACCGCTCGCGCGCTGACCCCTAGGACGCGTGTACGTCGGGCGTGCGTACGTGCTCCGGGCGGAAGCCGCGTCCGACGATGATCGGCGGGATGAACTGCAGGGGACCGCGACCGATGAAGCTGGGAATCTTGATCGGGGAAAGGTCGCCGGTCAAATTGGGTTCGACAGCTCGGTTCTGGATGAAGACCTGGCCGCCCTGGATGATTCGAGTGGGCAGCTCGCGGCGGCGCTGAACCTTGGCGAGATCCGCATCGGTCAATCGGTTTTCGCGAAGTGGGGCGCACAGAATATTCGCCGCGGCGACCGCATCGGCGACCGCGAGGTTGATGCCGACCCCTCCCGCCGGAGACATCGCGTGCGCCGCATCGCCGATGCACAAAAGCCCTGTGCGCCACCATTTCTCGAGCCGGTCAACCCGCACGTCGAGATGGCTGGTGTCGTCCCAGGAGTGCAGGTCGTTGACGTGTTCGCGCAGCTGCGGTAGCGCGGCGACCAGGCGTTCCTTGAACGCCTCCAGCGAACCGTCGCGCGGATCGGTTCCCTTGGGCATGAGATGGGCGACCTGCCAGTAGTCGCCGCGGTAGATCATGGCCATGAGCAGACCCCTACGGGCGACCCCGAAGAGCTCTTGCGGATCGCCGGGACGCCATTTCAGCCGGAACCACAACACGTCCATCGGGGAGTGCGCGGCGGCGAGGTTCAGGCCGGCGGCCTCCCGCACGGCGGACTTGCGTCCGTCCGCGCCGACCACCAGCTCGGCATGCACCTCCAGTTCCGGTGTGCGTACCCCGGTGACCCGGTCGCCGTCGAAGATGAGCTCCTTGACCTCGGCGTTGCGGATCAAGGTGAATTCCGGGTACGCGCTTGCCTTTTCGGCCAGGAAGTCGAGGAAGTCCCATTGCGGCATCAGCGCGATGTAGGGCTGGTTGAAACCCAGCCGTTTGAGCGCGCTGAAGTTACCGAAGGTGCGAAGTGTCCCGTCGGCGTCGAAGGCAACGCGGGTGATCTTGGTGTGGGGCAGGCGTAAGAACTCGTCGACGAACCCCAGCTCGTCCATGATCCGCAGGGTGGTCGGGTGCACGGTGTCGCCGCGGAAGTCGCGCAAGAAATCGTTGTGTTTTTCCAGCACGACGACCTGGACGCCGGCGCGGGCCAGCAGAAGGGCGTGGACGAGTCCGGCGGGACCGCCGCCGGCTACACAGACCTGGGTTCGCAGAGCGGTCATGCGCCGACCTTACCCGGGGACGCGGGCGGGTCGAGCGCGCAGCTTATCTAAGAAAGACGCGCCGCCCGGAGAAGCCGGATATCACCCTTGGGCCAAGGGGCGATCAATTGCGAGATGCCACGAATCACTATGTGGACAAATGTATTCGGCGTTTTCGGGCGCCGAGGGTACGCCGGCACTCCCGGCTTGACCTAAACGTAATCTAAGAATGTCCTTACAATTCCCTTAATCTTCGGGTAGCGTCGGTGGCAGTGGGTCGTCGAGCGATTGGGGGAGCGATGTGAACGGATTCGATGTCGTGGTGGTGGGTGCGCGCTGCGCCGGCTCGCCCCTGGCGACGATGCTCGCGCGCCGGGGATTGAGCGTCTGCCTGGTGGACCGTGCCCAATTTCCGTCGGAGACGCCGTCGACTCACATAGTCCAGTCCAGCGGCGTGCAGGTGCTGGAGCAGCTCGGCGTGCTGGACGGCGTCTTGGCGGCCGGCGCCGTGCCGCTCGACCGCATGACGATGGTGATCGATGACGCCGTGCGGATCGAGGCGACGGTCGACCCCGCGCTCAAGACTCCCCGCGGCCTGTGCGTCCGGCGGGTGACGCTGGATACGTTGCTGGTCGAGGCGGCGGCTGCGGCGGGCGCCGATGTCCGCACGGGCCTGCGCGTCACCAATCTCGTGACCGAAGACGGGCGCGTTACCGGTGTGGACACGGCCGCCGGCCCAATCCACGGGCAGCTGGTCGTCGGCGCCGACGGCCGCCACTCGACGATCGCCGCGCTGGCCGGGGCCCGCGAATACCACGTTGCCGAGCCCGGAAAGATGTTTGCCTGGGCATATTTCGAGCAGGTACGCGATCGGGAAGGGCACGCGCGGCTTGGGCGCCGCGGAGACCTGGCGTTCCTCGCCGGGCCCACCGACGGTGATCTCTACATGGCCGCGATCGGTATCGATATGGCGAAACAAGCCGAGTTTCATGCGAATCGTGACGCCAACTTCGCCGCCGGTCTGCGGACCTGGCCGGAACTCGCCGACGTAATCGGAGACGGGCGACGCGTCGGCCCGATCCGGGTAGTGACGAAGTGGCATGGGTATTTCCGGGAGACCGCCGGCCCCGGATGGGTCCTCGTCGGCGACGCGGGCCACTTCAAGGATCCATCGCCGGGGCAGGGCATCGGCGACGCGTTCCGCCAGGCCCGGCGGCTGGCCGATTCCATCGAGGCCGGGCTCGGCGACACGGCACCCGACGAGGCCATGCAGCGGTGGTGGCAGTGGCGCGACGATGACGCCTATGAAATGCATTGGCTCGCCCACGATTTTGGTACGCCGGGCGCTTCGACTCCGTTCAATACGCGCTTGATGAAGGATGTCGCCGCCGATCCCAAAGCCACACAGACGCTTCTTCGCGTCCTTAATCATGAGGTCCGCCCGTCACAGCTTTTCACGACGCGCCTTGTCGCCCGGGCCGCCGCTGGTGCACTGCGGGATAGGCCTGACCGGCTGATCGCAACGGTCAAGGAGATCGTCAACGCCGGGAGGCGGAACGCGCGCCGATCCCGGCAGGGCAGGATCGCCCGTGGGACTCGGAACTCTATATCTCGCTCGGTGAGCGAAAATCCTGCCCCTGCCACCAACCGACGGCGGCGCTGATCCGTTCCGGGGGAGCGTCGGCGTCGGCGCAGGTTTCGGCGACAACTTCGGCCGACGCGGCGGCAAACACGCCGAACGCGTAGTCGTCCGAGGGGACGGCCACGGCCATGAGCAATCGGACCTGTCCGCCGCGGGCCGAAATTGCCGCGGCGCGGTCGTTCAGGCGTTGAGCGGTTTCGCCGATCCAGTGCGCGGGCGCGCGCGGCCCATACCACTCGACAAGAAACGAGTGTGTTCCCGCGTCGATGCTCGCCACCCCGGCCACGCTATAGATGCGGGCGGCCGCTTACATCAGGGGTTTACCTACTCATATCGGATTCTGATTTACCAACTTGGAGGGCTTGGTAGAGCTCCGCGCGAGAGCGAATGCCGAGTTTGCGGTAGATGCGGCTGAGGTTGACCTCAACCGTTTTGGTGCTGATGAACAATGCGGCGGCGATGTCGCGGTTGATCATGCCCGAGGCAGCCAGCTCGGCGACGCGTTCTTCGCTCGCGGTCAGCCCCTGCTCGCGCCGCCTGCCTTGAACGCAGCGCGCCAATTCCGCTTCGGCGCGCGCGGCCCATGCCGCGGTGCCGAGGCGCTCAAAAGTCCGCAGGGCGTCGCTCACGGTCGCGGCACCGGCCTCGCGACGACGATGGCGACGTTGCAACTGACCCAGGAACAGCTGCGTGCGGGCGCGCTCGAACGGCATTGCCAGGCGTTGGTGCTCGCCCATAGCCCGCTCGACGGTTGTCAGCGCGGCGGCAACATCACCGCGTGCCGCCTGCAACATCGCACGACAACGCATCCCTACGGCCAGCGTCCACGCGCGATCAAGCCGGCGGCCGTTGCGCTCCAGGGCTTCAACCAATGGTTCGGCTTCGTCGATGCGGTTCAGTGCGATCATCGCCTCGACCGCCTCGGGAACGAACGACGACGAGATGATCTCACTTGTCTCCGGGAAGCTCCGCACCATCGGCAGCAATGGCTCGAGAGCGCCGAGTGCCGCTTGATAGTCACCGCGGGAGACCTCGACAAACCCGGCCAGCGTCGGAGGCCACTCGGCCAAACGCGTTGAGCCGCAGCGCTGGCCCGCCGCGATTGCCTCGCCCAGATCGCGATGGGCATCGTCGAGTCGGCCGACGTAGGCGGCGACCGCAGCGCGCAGCGTCAGCGCAATAAACAGCGGTAAGTCCCCGCCGAGTTGTGCCGCTCGTTCCATCGTCGCGTCGGCGGTACTGGCCGCGCTATCCAGTCTTCCGAGCCAGATGTCAAATAAAACAAGGTGAAAGGCGACGAAGATCAGCTCAGCTTCCTCGCCGAGGGCGAGACATTGCTGACCTAGCTCCGCAAGGTCCTCACGCGCCTGCTCGAGTTCCCCCGTCCATGCGCGCAAAAGTGTCATCTGCACGTGCGGCCGGAACGGGAAAGGAATGCGGGAGCTGGGCTCTGCCATCTCGACAGCGCGATCCAGGGCAGAGCGGTCGAAGCCCTGGCCGGCCATGAAGTCCATCACCGCCCGCATCGAGAGGGCCGGGCTCAGCAACGCACTGGCGCCGAGCCGCTCGACGTCGGCCACGGCCTGCTGAACACACGCATATGCGTGCTCGGGTCGCCCGGCGTTGAGGAGGGCGAACGACAAGCTGATCGAAATACCCACCCGTAAGCTGGCGTCACCGCCGCTGTCGCGTAACGCGGCCTCGAGTACCTCGGCCGCCTCGGGGAAGCTGTCGTCGTAGAGGCGCACCAAGCCCAGCTGATGCAAGGCCTCGGCACGGATCGGGCCAGCCGGCAGCGCGGCTAAGACCGCGTCGAGGATTTGCCGCGCGCGACCGGGGTCGCCCGCGTCGAAATAGTGGGTCGCACAACGGATCTGGCGTCGCGGGTCGTCGAACCCGAGACCGAGGGCAAGTTCGAGCAGTTCGGCGGCGGCCGCAGGTGCCCCCCTGTCGCGCGCGATGACGGCGGCCGCGTCGAGCGCGGCTACCGTCTCGGCCTCTCCGGACGTGTCGGCAAGGGCCAGATGGCGGGCGCGTAACTCGGGCTCGTCGACGAGTTCGGCCAGACGCCCATGCATTTCGCGGCGGCGCTGCGGCGGCGCCGCGCTGTAGACGCCGTGCGCCAGGATCGGATGGGTGAAGCGAAGCTGGTGTCCCTCGATGGCCACCACCGCCTGCACCTCGGCCTCTCCGAGCGACGCCACCACCTGATCGGGCGTCGAGCCGGTCGCGCGGGCCACCACCGGCACCGTCGGATGGGGCAGGCTGGCCATGGCGAGCAGCGCGTCTGGGGCGCCGGCCCGACCAATCCTCGACTCGACCAGGTCGTTGAGGCTGCCCGGCATGCTCAACTCGGAGGTGCGGCCGTGGGAGCCGAGTTCCCGGGCCAGTTCCAATGCGAAAAAGGGATTCCCGCTCGCGATCTCGTGGATACGCAGCAACGTAGGGCGAGCGATCGAGCGGCCCAGCCGCAGCGACAGGACCTGATGCAGCTCACCAACAGACAAGGGCCGCAGTCGGATTCGGTGCACCCCGTCCGGACTGGGCAGCTGCAGGCGCGAAGCGGCCTCGTCGGTCCGGGTCGTGCACAGTAAGGCCGCGCCGGCTGGAAGCCGCCGCGCGGCATAGGCCACCACATTCGCGCTGGAGGTATCCGCCCATTGCAGATCGTCGATCGCGATCACCACCGGACCTTCGGTAGCAAGCCGCCCAATAACCGTCACGAGGGCCGCCGCAACCGCCCGGGGATCGATGGTATGGGCCTCCATGCGGTGCCGCAGCAGCGCGCCGTCCAAGGCTTGCTGTTGCGGTTGCGGCAAGTCTGCCCAGATCGAGTCGTCGACATCGCCGAGAAGATCGGCCAACACGGTGTAGGCCAGCACCGATTCCGCGGCGGCCGCGCGACAGCTCAAGATCCGGAAGCGACTCACACGGGCTCGGTCTACCGTGTCCATCCAAAGCGTGGTCTTGCCGATCCCGGGATCGCCTTCAATGACAAGGGCACACGGCTGACGCGGCACGCGGTCGAGAAATTCGGCAACGACTCGTTCTTCAGCTCGCCGACCGACGACCTGCTCTGCCATATCGAATCCCCATGCCCGGGCGCGCCCCTCGTCGCAGGCACGATTGCGCCTTAGACAGGCTAAGACAGCGCGCGCCGTTTGGCGCAGCATCTAGATCGCGCTGCGGGGGACGCTGCGTCAGGACATCGTCGCCGGGGCGGGGGCGCGGTGGTGGCGGGCTTGGTTTCCGCCGCATCTCTTGGCTTCGTACATGGCGGTGTCGGCATCGGCGACCAGCTGGCGCAATGCCTGTTCCACGTCGTCGCAACCCACGCTGCGCAACGCCAGGGTGGCGGTGCCCACGCTGGCCGTTACCGACGCGGGAATCGCCGCAACCGCGTTGCAGAACTTGTGGCCCCATCCCTGCGGCCGTTGTGTCGTGACGATGTCCGCGATCAGGAATTCCTCCCCGCCGACGCGGCCGACGACCGCGCTGTCATGGCACACGGCGGTCAACGCCCGGGCCGCCGCGACGAGCGCCTCGTCGCCCGCGGCGTGCCCTCTGCTGTCGTTGACCGCCTTGAAGTGGTCGAGGTCGACCATGGCCACGGCCAGGAACATATGGTCGTGGCCGGCCAGCATCCGGCCGATGATGGCTCGGTCGCAGGCGCGCCGATTCAGCAGGCCGGTAAGCGGGTCGCGGTCGGCGCGCAACAGGTCGACGCCCAACGCCCGGATGACGATATGGATGGCGAAGGGGACGACCACGTTGAGTTCGAGCACGAGAAAGTAGCCGGTGAAGGCCAGCGTCGCCTCGCCGGCAGCGACCAGACGGGCCACCTCGACGGCGCCCGCCGCGCCGGCCAGCAAGAAATTCACGCCCATATATCGGGCGGTGTGGAAAAACGCGAGGTAGCCGCCCGACACGGCCAAGGCCGAGCAGGCCATTAGGGCGACGATCGGTTGGGTTTGCGTCAGGCAACCGATCACGATGCTCGCGCTGCCCGTCATCGCGAAAAAGATCGATTGGCGGCGCGTGGGCCAGCGGGTCAACCACAGCATCGCCATGACTAGCCCGATCACTCCGGCCACCACCGAGGCGGCGAGCGTAAGGCCCGGGAAAAACGGCTTAGTTCCCCACAGAATGTTTGCCGGCCACAATGCCAGCGAGGCCGAAACGCCGGCCAGGATGCGGCGGGTGGGGGTGCTTAACCCGTGCGCCTGCAGATAGCCGGTCAGCCAGTCGAAGTGGTCAGGCCGTCGCCACCACGCCGCCACCCAATTCATTGCGCGCCTTCCCGACTGCCGCATTCACCGACCCAACGTCGCTGAAGCCTGGCTTGGAGTTCTACCAAGGTAAACCGGATGGCACGAATTAAGAAGCCAATTCGGAAGGCCGGTTATCGAGCAAAACGCGCGCCTAAAACACGTGGTCTAGGCGAAAACGGCGGAATTCGATCTCCTCGTCTTTATTTGGTAGCAGCACAGGAAAATAGGTTTGTTCCCGTCGGTTTGGCGTACCACAGGGCTGCGCTCATTCGTCAGCCGCGACGGCCCGCTCCAGCGTCGCCAGCGAGGCGGCGAGGTAGTCCTCGCCGAAGATGGGTAGCTCGCCGACCTGTTCGCGGAATTCCTGCGACGTACCGCTCCAGTCGTAGGTGAGGGTGACGTCGGTGCCATCGCCGTTCGGGGCGAGGTCGTAACGCCAGAACCAGCCACCGGGATTGTGTTTGCCCGCGTCGTCGAGCTGGCCCGGCATCCACCCGATCGCGCGGTCCTTGTCGAACAAATTCACGAGGTTGTGGACCACGTAGTGACCGCCGGCCTGGGCGAGGAACATGTTCATCGCGAACATCTGCCCTTCGGCCGTGATCGGCCCGGCGTCCACCGCGTCGCGGACCCAGTCGGTGGGCTCGGTGGTGCAGTGGCGGGCGGGGTCGGCGAGGACGGCGAAAATCTCTTCGGGCCTCGCGGCGATGGTGCGGGTGGCAACGTGGCGTTCGGCGGTCGTGGTCATCCGTTGTCCTTACTTCCGTAGGCCCGGGCGATATCGGGGGAGTCGAGCCACCCCGAGTATGTCGGGCGGGACGGCCAGCCTTGGGGCGAATCGAGCCATTCCTCCTGACGGCCCCATGGCAGGATGTCGATCAGGCCGAACGAGTGGCTGAGCTGCTCGGTGCCCCGCCCGTTCGTATGCCAGGTGCGGTAGACGGTGGCGCCGTCACGCAGGAACACGTTGACCCCGAAGCCCCCGCCGGGCGGCGCGTCCATGTCGGCGCCGAACGAGCTCGCCGACGATGAATACCACTCCATCCGGTTACCGACCTTGCGCTTGTAGGCAAGCGCCTCGTCGATCGGTCCGTTGGTGACGATGACGAAGCGGGCGTCGTAGTTGTCGAGGAACTCGAGCCGGGTGAACTGCGACGTGAAGCCCGTGCATCCGCCGCACTGCCACTCCTCGCCGTCGGACCACATGTGGTGGTAGACGATGAGCTGCGACCGGCCACCGAACACATCCGCCAGCCGGACGGGTCCGTCGGCCCCGATCAGGGTGTAGTCCGGCAATTCGACCATGGGTAGCCGGCGCCGTTGGGCGGCGATCGCATCCAGCTCCCGGGTGGCGGCCTTCTCGCGCTTGCGCAGGTCGTCGAGCGCGGCGCGCCAGGTCTGCTGATCGACGATTGGCGGTAAAGGCGTATTGGTGGTGGGCATGGCATCCAACCTCTTCCTTGGGCGCTGTCGATTACTCCTATCTCATAGGTATGACTGGTGGCACGCCCGGAACTCATCGCGACGATCGGGGACTTATTCACCCATCGCGGATTTCCGATTTCCACGCTTGCAGCGCTTGGTACAGCTCCGCGCGGGATTTGATGTCGAGTTTGCGGTAGACGCGGCTGAGGTTGACCTCCACCGTCTTCGGACTGACGAACAGCGCGGCGGCGATGTCGCGGTTGATCATCCCGGACGCGGCGAGCTCTGCGACGCGCTCTTCGGTCGCGGTCAAACCCTGCCCACGCCGCCTGACCTGGACCCCGCGCGCCAATTCGGCCTCGGCGCGGCCGGCCCATGCCGGGCTGCCGAGTCGCTGGAAGGTCTCCAGCACCTCCTGCAGGGTCGCGGCGGCGGCGTCGCGACGTCGTTGCCGTCGTTGCAGCTGACCGAGCAATAGCTCGGTGCGGGCGCGCTCGAACGGCATCGGCAGGCGTTTGTGCTCGGCCATGGCGCGCTCGGCGGTCGACGTGGCCGCCCTCAGATCGCCGCGCCCGGCCTGCAACATGGCCCGTCCGCGGGCGCCGGTGGCGAGCATCCAGGGGCGATCGAGCCGCCGGCCGTTGCGCTCAAGGGCTTCGACCAACGGCTCGGCGTCGTCAAAGCGGCCCAGACCGATCAACGCCTCGATGGCATCGGGAAGAAAGGGCGCGACATAGATCTCGGTGCCCTCCGGCGCCTCGTGGAACGTATCCAGCAGCGGCTCAAGAGTTTTCAATGCGGCCTCGTAGTCTCCAACGGAGACATCAAGAAAGCCCAAGACGGTGATCGGCCACACCGTCACCAAGCCGGGGGAGTCGCACCGCGCGCCCACCGCGAGCGCCTCGGCGGCGTCGCCCCTGGCCTCATCCTCCGCTCCGATGTAGGCCGCGGTCGCGGCCCGCAGCATGAGGGCCACCGCGAGCGGTAAATCCCGGCCCAGCTGCAACGCGCGCTCCATGGCGTCATCGGCGATCAGAGTTGCTTCGGCGAAGTCGCCGCGCCAAATTTCACAGAGACCGCTGTGAAACGCAAACAGCAGCAAGTCGCTTTCCTCGCCGCGCTCGATGTGATCTCGCCGGATGGCCTGAAATTCCGCTCGCGCCTGGTCGAGGCGGCCGGTTGCGGCCAGCAGTATCGCGCTGTGCATCTTCGGGCGCAGCTGCGCGGAGACCGGGGCTCGGGAATCCTCCAACTCGAGTGCGCGTTGCAGGCGTGACTCGTCGAGGTCGCCGCCGAGCAGGAAACGCACCATTACCTGCATGCCCAGCGCCTGGCTGAGAAGGTCCGGGTCCCCATGCGCCTGGGCACTGGCGACGGCATCCTCGACGCTGCGAGCGGCGCGATCTCGTTGGCCGATGTTGAGCAGCGCGAAGGACAGCGGGACCAGGATCATCGTGCGCAACGCGAGGTCGTTCCCGACGTCGCCGAGCGCGCGGTCGAGCAGCTCGGCGGCTTCGCGCGAGCTGCCGTCGAGCAAGGTCCATTGCCCAAGCAGCCGCAACGCCGCCGCGCGCAGCCTTCCGGGCGCGGGCCGTTCGACGGTCTGCTCGAGCACCGCCCTGGCACGCTCGGCATCTCCGGCGTTGAAGTGGTATGCGGCCGACTGGATTCGGCGCTCCGGGGAATCCCCGCCGAGCCCGATCGCCAGCTCCAGTAGCTCGGCTGCGGCCGCCGGGGCGCCCCGGCTGCGCGCCAATTCCGCCGCGGCGTCCAGGGCTTCTATCGTTTCGGGTTCGCCAGTCGCGTCCGACAGGGCGAGGTGGCGTGCGCGCAACTCGGGCTCGTCGACGAGTTCGGCCAGGCGCCGGTGCATTTCGCGGCGGCGGCCGGGCGACGCGGCGCTGTAGACGCCGTGCGCCAGGATCGGATGGGTGAAGCGGAGCTGGTTGCCGTCGACGACTACCACCGCTTGGACCTCGGCCTCACCGAGCGACGCCACCACCTGATCCGGCGTCGCGTCGGTGGCGCGCGCCACCAGCGGCACCGTCGGATCGGGCAGGCTGGCCATCGCAAGCAGAACGTCCTCGGCACCAACCCGGCCGATCCGTGAACGGACCACCTCGTTGAGGCTGCTCGGCAAGCTCAATCCGGCAGTGCGGGCCTGAGCGCGGACTTCCCGAGCGAGTTCCAACGCGAAAAATGGATTACCACTGGCCATTTCGTGAATCCGCAACAACGTGGGGCGGGTGACCGAGCGACCCAGCCGAAGAAGCACGACCTGGTGCAATTCGCCAACCGTCAACGGCCGCAGCCGGATTCGACGCACACCGTCGGGGTTGGGCAGCTGCAGCCTTGCCGCCGCCTCCTGGGTGCGTGTCGTGCACAATATGGCCGCCCCGGCCGGAAGCCGTCGTGCGGCATACGACACCACGCTCGCGCTGGACGTGTCGACCCACTGCAGGTCGTCGATCGCGATCACCACCGAATTTTCGGCGGCGAGTCGGCCGATGATGGTCACAAACGCCGCTGCCACCGCCCCGGGATCGATGTTGTGGGCCTCAACCCGGCAACGCAACAGCGCGCCGTCCAGGGCCTCCTGCTGGGGAATCGGCAGGTCCGCCCAAACCGAGTCGTCCACGTCGCTCAGCAAGTCCGCCAGGACCGTGTAGGCCAGCACCGACTCGGCGGACGCGGCGCGACAGCTCAGCGTCCGTAGGCCACGGCTACGAGCCCGGTCCAGCGCGTCCAACCACAGGGTCGTCTTGCCGATACCCGGCTCGCCCTCGATGACGAGCGCGCATGGCTCATGCGGCAGACGATCGAGAAAGTCGACTAGGGCCTGTTCCTCAGCTCGCCTTCCGACGACCTGCTCTGCCATATCGGATCCCCACGCCCAAGCCGTCAGACCGATACGCCGGCACGCGCGCCGACTATCCCTTAGACAGGCTAAGACAGCGAGCGGAATTTAGCCCGTCTTATCGAAAAACATCATCGGGCCGATGGGGGATCGGGGCGCTAAGCCTTCACTGCCGCGATTGCCACTATCGCGTCGATCACCGCGCCCGGCTGATCGAGGGAGACAAAGGTTTTCGCGTCGGGTACCTCGATGAGTTTCGCGTTGCTGAACAACGCCGCGAGGCGCCGGCCCAGGCCCGGGGTGAAGCAGCGGTCCCGTTGGCCCCACACCAGCTTGACGGGCTTGGTGAACCGGGGCAGGCGGGTGGCCACCTCGGTGAGATCGAATCGGGCCACGCTACGCGCCAGCGCCGCGAGGTCGCGGCAGATACGCGAGTCCTTGAGGCAGGGTTGCAGCCAGGCGGCGGTGAGGTCCGGGTCGGGCTTGTTGATCAGCAGGCCGAAGCCGAGCGGCGACTGGCGTAACGCCCGCAGTTTCATCTGTGCGAATAGCGCCTTGATCGAGGCGGGGCCGCGAAGCAATCCGAATGCGAGGTCAAATGGGAAGGGCGGGCACTTCTCGAAGGCGTCGCAGTTGGTGAGCACCAGACGGCCGATTCGCTCCGGATGGGCGTCGACGACCAGTTGGCATATCCCGCCTCCGGTATCGCTACCGACCAGCGTCACGTCGGAAAGATCGAGGGCGACGAGCGCGTCGTTGACCAGCTCGGCGACGCCGGGCAGCGATAACGCGGTGGCGTCGTTGACCGGGATGCGGTGCGAGCCCAGGGGCCACGTGGGCACGATGCAACGGAACCCCCGACGCGCCAGGCCGTCGGCGACCTCGCGCCACAGCCGCCCGTCGACCAGGATGCCGTGAACGAACAGGACCGGCGCGTGCGGTGAGTCCTGCGGTCCGAATTCCTGGTATTCGATGGTGGCCTGCCGAAGTGCGAGTTGTGGCATGTCGTCGTTCCTCCTTGCGCGTTTCGTTCCGACCTTTGTCTGTCATCGCACTTCATGGGCGCTGCCAGGTCGACGCAACGGACTGCCAACTACTGCCAATCTCACGGCCGCAGGTGCAGCAGCCCGGCGCCGGTCGGCACATCCAGGGGCACCGACACGTGGTCGTGCGCGATGAACCACTGGCCGTCGAGCTTGCGGAAGCACGTCGTCGCTCTGACCCAGAAGCCGGGGGTCGTCGTTCCGCTCTTCAAGGTGCCGCTGAGCCGATTCAGGCTGTGTGCGAATGCGACGTCGTCGCCCACGGTGACCGTGAGGGTGCGAATCTCGTAGCCGAGTGGGTGCTCGTATGCCGCGAAGACACGCTCCCAATTTCGTCGTTTAGCTGGCGCCCCCACGTGTTGCAGGGGCGGTTCGAGGTCGAAGGACACCACGTCCGGCAAGTAGATCGACATCACGGCTTCGAGATCCGCGGCGCGGATCGCGCCGGCCAGCTGGTCGGTTCGCCGGCGAATGTCGGCTTCGTCATCCAAGTGTTGAGTAGCAACCGTCACAGCATTCACGCTAGCCGCGCCCGACGGACCTTGACCTCTATGCGCGGGCTCGGTTCGATGATGTGTATCGCCGAAAGGGGGAGGGCCCGCAAATGAAGATGTTGGTTCGCGACGCGCTGGTGGTCGTGACGGGGGCGTTGGGGTCGATGGCCGCCGTGACGATCATGACGCCTGCGGTGAGTTCGGCCCAATGCGCCGACGGCGAGTGGTGGGACGCGAAGGCCAACATGTGTCGACCCGCCGGGGCGCCGTTACCGCTTGGGTGCGACCCCGGACAGTGGTGGGACCCGACGGCCAACGTGTGCCGCCCGCTCGGTGTCGGCCCGCAACCCTTGGCATGCGATCCGGGCCAGTGGTGGGACCCGACGGCTAACGTGTGCAGGCCGCTCGGTGTCGGCCCGCAGCCACTGGCATGCGACAACGGCTGGTGGTGGGATCCGACCTCCAACGCGTGTCGCCCGCCGCTGGTGCCGCCCGGGTAATCGGCGGCGGCATGGGATGGCAGGCACGAGCTGCATCGGGCCGCCGAACGTGAAGCCACGGCGTAATTTTCGTTTTCTCGCCGTAGCTTCACGCTCGGCGCACGTCGGCCGGCTTCCGGCACGAGCATGAACGACTTCGTCGTCGTGAAGGTCAAGCCGGGCAGCCGAAAGGGACCGCTAGTCGAAGTCGGCCCTGATGGCGAGCTGACGATCTACGTCCGGGAGCGGGCGATGGAGGGCAAAGCAAACGAGGCGGTCGCCCGACTACTGGCCGAGCATCTTCAATTGCCAAGAAGCCGAGTCGAGTTGGTGTCCGGAATGACGTCACGGATCAAGCGTTTCCGGGTGACCAGTTGAGTGGATGAAACAAAGTGGGCTGGTGCGAATTACCGCACCAGCCCACTGTCAGGTATGTGAGTTCCCTAGACCGCTGTGACTCCTACTGCCTGGGGTCCTTTGGCGCCTTGCCCAACCTCGAACTGAACCCGCTGGTTCTCCTCGAGTGAGCGGTAGCCGCTGCCCTGGATCTCGGAGTAGTGGACGAAGAGATCCTTGTCGCCCTCGTCAGGGGTGATGAAGCCGAAGCCCTTGTCACCGTTGAACCATTTCACAGTTCCCTGTGCCATTTACTTACTTCTCTCATTTCAAATTGGATGTACCAAAAACATCCAAGCGGCCAGGGTAGCACGCGCTGGCCCGCATGTTGAAAACGATTCAGGCGCTGCAAAAATCAGCGCTCAGCCCGCGGCGCTGAGGATCTTGATCGCGAAGACGAGTGAGTCGCCCGGGCGGATGCCGGCGCTGGGCTGACCGTTCGGGTAGCCATCCGCGGAGGTCATCGCGACCGCAACGGTGGACCCGACTTTCTGTCCGGCAATAGCCTTTTGGAAGCCCGGCACGACTCCGGTCAGGGGGAAGTCAACCGCCGCGCCGCGTTCGTAGCTGCTGTCGAACACCGAGCCGTCACGTCCGTTGACGCCCATGTAGCAGACGGAGACCTTCGCCGTGCCCGGGACCACGGGCCCGTCGCCGGCGTGCAACGTCTGCACCTGGGTCTGCGTCACACTGAACGGCGCCGTCACGCTGATCCGCGGCGCGGTCGTATCGGTGGATCCGGTGACCGCAACGCTGCCGGTGGTCCCGGTCAGCGTCCATTCGGGTGTCCCGCCACTCTGCGGTGCGGCGGTCGGGCACGAGCCGGCCGCGGTTGCCGTGCCCGAGGTTGCCAGCGGTAGAACGAACGCCGCGACGCACGCCGCGAGCGTGATGGAGGAGTAGGACTTCACGGCCGTCACGCTACAGTCACGCGTGGCGTTCGTTGCCAGCCCACCCTGGTTTCGTTACGAACAGTGAACACCATCGTCTACTATCTTCAGAACGAAGGCGCCATGTACACCGCACCATCGCCTTTTGACGACCCAACCGCGCCGATCGACGTCGAAGCCCTGCGGGCATGGTGGGCGCGCCAACGTCACGACAAGCGCGTCGTCGCGCGGCGCAAACCAGAACGGATCGCGTTCACTCGTCAGCGATAGCCGCCTGGTGGGGGACGCCAGCCAGTTCGTCTGCCACGGCATCGAATGCCCGCAGCGTGTCCAGCATGTGTGGCTCGTGCGAGTGCTGCTGGGTGGATAGCTTGGCGGCGACCACCTCGGCGGCGCGGTTGACGTAGATCATCTGACCGCACATGCCCAGGCACAGCGCGACGTTGCTGCCGGGGTAGGGGAGCCACACCTGGTTCCGGTACATCCCGCCGGGCAAATCGGTGTCGTGATCGGGGCTGGCGGCGAATGCCTGACGCGAATCGGGCCCGCCGTCGAGGGTATCGGCGATCCACGATGCCGGCACCACTTGCTGGCCGGTCAACGAGACACCGTCCCGCAGAAGCAGCGACCCGAACCGGATCATGTCGGTAAGACAGGCGCTGATGCCACCGTCGAACAGTCCGGTGCCCGCCGCGTCCACGCCGATGGTGGCGTCGCGTTGGGCGCCGATGCGGCTCCACAACAATTCCGACATCAGCTCTGGCATCCGCTGGCCGCCGGCGACTTCGCAGATCCAGCCGAGCACGTCGGTTTCGCACGAGCGGTATTCGAAGGGGCCGCCGTGAGCCGACTTCCGCCGCAACGTCAGCAGGAACTCCTGCAGCGTGGACGGGGCGTCCGGACGACTTCTGGGCGCCCAACCCATCGCCTGGTCGAGCAGGTGTATCTCGGCGGCGGGGTCATCGTAGTTTTCGGAGAAGGCGATACCCGATCGCATGTCCAACAGATGGCGAACCGTCGCGCCGGCATATCCGCAATTAGCCAGCGCGGGAACGAAAGTGGTGACCGGCGCGTCAAGCTCGATCGCGCCGGCCGCGTGCAGCGCACCGACGACGGCGGCCACCAGCGACTTGCTAACCGAGAACAGTAGGTGTCGGGTGTCGGCGGCCATGCCGTCGAGGTATTCCTCGGCCACGAGCGACCCGCGGCACGCGACCGCCCACCCGTCGGTCGCGGTGGCGGCCATCACCGCGTCGACTGTGGTGGCGGCTCCGTTGGCACTGGTTACCGGGACGTCGCGCAGGGGAGCGGGGGACGGGGGGAGCTCCGCGGCCGGCCCCGTCCCGCGTGGGATCAGCGCGGTCGGGACGAAGTCTTCGACGTGCTGGAACGACCAACGCGAAAAGGGCGCCGAGAGCCAGTTGTCCAGTGAAATACCGGCCGGCGCGCTCACGCGCGCGCGACGAGTCGCGAGACGATCGGAGCGGCCGGCGTCAGGGGCGTCGAGACGAACTTCGACTTCATGCCTTTGACCCAGCGTTGGCAGCGCTCGCTGAGCTGATAGTCGTCCGTCTGCAGGTGTGAGCGGGTGACCAAAACGCCGAGTTGGGCGCCCTCGGAACGTAAGTCACCGGGAGCGGCGACCCGCATGTAAAAGGCCTCGGACCCGTCGAGCAGCGTGGCCCAGTCGTTGGCGGTCCGCGAAAAGGAGACCCGACCGTCGTCGTCGATGCGCCAGACCCCGGTGCGCGGCGTCGCGGTGAAGATCTCGATTTCGGGCGAGGTCTCGGTGAGGATCACCTGGCCCCAGACCTCGTCCTCGCCATAGCCGCGCTCCCAGCGCGAGTTGATCTCGTCGATGTCGAGCTCGTAATCCACGCCCATGTACTCGAGCAGGTGAAAAAGAAACAGCGGCATGTCGGCGTAAGCCTCGGTGGTCAAGTTCGTCATCGGGCTCGCGCCGCTGAGGCGCGGATTCACCTCGCCGAGGTAGAGCTCGTCCGAGTCGAGGTCATGCAGAAGGTCCACCTCGAAATAGCCGAGGTAACCCTCGCGGCGCATGACGTCGCCCAGCTTTGTCACCATTTCCCGTGCGGCGTGTGTCTGTGCGGGCGGCAGCACCTCGTGCCAGATGTCATTGCCGCACCAGCTGCCCCGGCTCGGCGTCAGCTCGGAATAACCGACGAGACTGGTCATCGCGGGCCCTACCACGGTGCCGTGGCGGGTCACGGCGCCCTCGAGGCACACCTCGACGTTGCGGATCCGCTTCATGACCTTGAGGTCCTGCCCGGCCAGGTCACCGGCATGCTCGTCCCAGTCGCGCTGACCGTGCACAAAGAACGTCCCGCTGCCGGCGTTGCCATACGCGATCGAGATGACAAGGTCGTCTCCCAACCCGGCGCCCTCCGCGAGCGCCAGCAATTCGTCATAGGAGCCGGCCCGGCCGATCGTGTTGGGCACGCTCGGCACCCCCGCCTCGTCGGCCAGGCGCGTCATGACGATCTTGGAGCCCAGGCGATTGCGCAATTCGATCGGCGGATGCATGACCTCGAGGCCCGCCGAGCGCGCGAGCGCCTGGATTTCCTCGTTCATCATCACAAAGCAGCACTTGCCGCCGGGGCCTTTGCCCGCGATGAACTCGAGCGTCTCGGGATCGGACAAGAGGTGGCTGCACACCTCGTCCATGGAGTCAAAATCACGGCGGTCGCGTCGTCGCGGCACGAAGACGCGTGAGTGCGTGCCCTCGAACGAGTCAAAGTAGGTCAGGTAGAAGAAGTTTCGTATCCAGCGGTCAACGCCCAGCAGGTTGAACGGCGTCGGTGAGATGAAGAACAGCGGCGTCTTGTTGGTGTGGAAGAACGCACGTATATCCGAGAGGCCGTGCAACTTGCGGGGCGGCGTCGGCTCGGCGTGCACGTCACGCCCCCCGCACTGTCGCGATTGCCCGCATCCAGTGCACGGACGGCGGGTACAAATGCGCTGTGGGCGGCACGACGCAGGCGAAATCACGCATCTCCATTGCACAAGTGTGCGCCCCGGGCGATGGCCGTGGAAAGTGGGGATGCGTAAACCCTTGGGGGAGATATCGGCCGGCGACACCGGCTGTAGACTTCAGGCGCCGCCATGACGCGTGAAAGGCGTTGACTGTATGTCAGACCACCTCGTTTCAGGTCGCCGGCAAATCGTTCGACGGTGATTCGAGAGCAAGAGCGGACCGACGGCGGGCACCCGTCTACCTGGGCACCGTTGCGCAATCGCGTGTTTCGCGCTTTGTTCATTGCGCAGTTCGTCTCCAACATCGGCACATGGATGCAGATTGTGGCGGCCCAGTGGTTCTTGGTGGAATCGCACAGCAGCGACGTCGTCGTCGCTCTGGTTCAAACGGCGAGTCTTGGGCCGACCCTATTGCTGGGGTTGTTCGCCGGAGCGCTCGCCGACCTCTTCGACCAGCGCCGTCTCCTCATGGTGCTGCAGTCCTATGCCGTCCTGGTGGCGCTGGCGTTGGCGGTGGTGACCTACCTCGGACGGCTGAGCCCGGCATGGTTGTTGGCGTTCACCGTGGCCATCGGTTGCGCCTCCGCACTGACCGCTCCGGCGTGGCAGGCGATCCAACCCGAGGTCGTCGCGCGTGAGCAGATATCGGCCTCCGCGACGCTAGGCAGCCTTTCCGTCAACATCGCCCGGGCGGTCGGGCCTGCGATCGGCGGCGTCGTTGTTGCGCTGGTGGGACCCGCCGCGGTGTTCGCGTTGAATGCCGTCTCGTTCGCAGGCATCATCGTCGCCCTGATGACCTGGCATCGGACCAGGCAGCTGGCACCCCTCGAGCGCGAACGACTCAGTCAGGCCGTCGTCAGCGGACTGCGATACGTCCGCCACGGGCCGATGTTTCGCAGGATCCTGCTTCGCGCAGCGCTTTTCCTCTTTCCCGCGTCGGCCCTGACCGCGCTCCTGCCGGTGGTCGCCGCGCAACGGTGGGAATCGGGACCCAGCGGTTACGGTGTCGCATTGGGGGCCATCGGGGTTGGCGCGGTCCTCGCCGTCGCGATAGCCGCCCCGCTGCACCGTAGGTTTTCGGATAACGTTCTGTTGGCGGCGTGTGCCGCCGTCTACGGTCTCGCTCCGTTGGCCGCGGTGTGGCTCCCGTTCGCCGCCGCGATGCCGTTTCTGGTGCTGTCGGGGACGGCGTGGCTGATCACACTCACCACGCTGAACGCCGCGGCACAGCTGTCATTGCCGCGATGGGTTCGAGCCCGTGCGCTGTCGATCTATCTCCTGGTCCTCACGGGGTCTCAAGCGATCGGTTCGTATGCCTGGGGGTTGGTCGCCACAAGCGAGGGGCTCGACGTCGCGATGATCGCCTCTGCCATCTTGTTGGGCGTGGTCGCCCTCAGCGTCGGGCCACTTCCGCTGCGCCCGGCGACCGGGAAGGTGAACGTCTTCGACGTTTCCTCGACCTTGCCGGTACCGACAATGGTGTCCGAACCGTCTGACGACGATGGGCCGGTGCTGGTAAGCGTTAGTTATCGAGTACCGGCTGAAAATCTCAAGGACTTCGTGACTGCGATGGGCGCGGTGAGGCGGTCACGCTTGCGCACGGGTGGCCACAGTTGGCAGCTGTATCAACGTGTGGGAGAACCGGACACGTTCATCGAACGGTTCACCGTGGCGTCGTGGACCGAATTCGCTCGTCAGCGCACGGAGCGCTGGTTGGCCTACGACTCACAGGGCACCGCGGAGGCGATCGGCTATACCGTCGACAAGAAGCGGCGTCCCGAGTACTACCTCGCGGTGCGCGTGCCTCGATGACTCCGCGGGTCGTCGGTGGTGCGGCTAACGTTTCACGACGGTTTCAGTTGAGCAAAGGTATTGCAGCGTAGCCGCGGTGCGCGAGCCCAGGTCGCCCGATTGGCTCTAGGTTGGCTGCTATGGCGGGACTGGACAGTTGCGTGAAGCGCTGGCGCGCAGCGCTTCACGTAAGCCTGTCTGCACTGCTGGTTGCGATCCTCGGACTCGGCGTCGCTCCCGTGGCGCAAGCGGCCGCGGCCGCGGCGACGTTGTCGGTGGAACATACGTGGCAGACCGGTTTCATCGCAAACTTCACCGTCACCAACGCGAGCCTGACGCCGTTGAGCGATTGGAGGCTTGAATTCGACATGCCGGCGGGACAATCCGTGTTGCATGCGTGGAACAGCACAGTTACCCAATCTGGCACCCACTTTGTCGTCACACCCGCGAATTGGAATCGCGTCATTGCTCCCGGCGGTTCAGCGACAGGTGGTTTCAGGGGAGTGCTGATCGGTTCCTACTCGCCGCCGTCGAATTGTGTGCTCAACCGGCAATACCCCTGCACCTAGAGTCGGCGGGCTTACTGGCAACCCGCCCGGGTGGGCCCCACTTTGAATCTCGCCCGCGCTGGGTCAGCGGTCGTTATCGTAAACCTCGCAAACCTCACACGCCGCTGGGATCGGGGTGAATGTGGAGAGCCTGGTTCAGACACTGGCCGCGTCAATGGATCCGGTGTCTTTGATGGAGCGTGTTGCCGAGCAGGCGTGTGCGTTTATGCAGAAAGCCGACGGAGCGGCCGTCACGCTGCTGCGCGCCTCCGATAACGCCTACGTGACCGTTTCCGGACACGGCGTGCTAGCCACTACGCCGGGTTTCGTAGTGCCCAAACGGAGCAGTATCCAGGGCGCCGCGGCGCGCGAAAACCACCCCAAGCTGATAGACGATGCCCAGGTGGACCGACGACTGTCCGCACGCGTTCGCGCGATGAACAAGCAGTGGGGGACCCGGTCGTGGGCGGCGATACCCCTGATGTACAACGACCACGCCATCGGTTCACTACTACTGGCCGCGACGGCACCCGGTGCGTTCACCGACAAAGATGTCGACGCGATGCTCGCCATCAGTGAGTTCGTTTCCGCCGTAATCGGCGCCCAGTCACAACTGTCAACCCTGCTGACCCACGTGATGACCGACAGCGAGGACCGCGGGCAACGCGCGCTCACGGCGCGATTCATCGCCTCGGTGATGGTGCCCGAGGCAGTCGAGACCGAGGGGTTGCGAGATCGACTCGACGCACTGTTGTCGCAGCCGAACGCTCTCAGCGCGGTGTTTCAACCCATCGTTCATCTGGCCAGCGGCACGACGATCGCCTACGAAGGGTTGATCCGCTTTCCCGCGTCGCCGGAGTTGACCCCGACGCAATGGTTCAACGTAGCCCGGCGCATGGGCCGAGGCATCGAATTGGAACGTGCCGCGTTGTGCACCGTCCTCAGCGCTGCTCGCGGCATCCCCAGCGATTGTCCGGTCGCGACCAACCTGAGCCCGAGCGCCGCGCTCGAGCCGGCGATTCAGGACATTCTGACGGCCCAGGACCGGACGTTGATCGTGGAGATCACCGAGCACGAACCGTTCCCCGATGACCTCGGCCCGGGCCTGCGGCATCTGCGCGACAGCGGGATACGCGTGGCGGTCGACGATGCCGGTGCCGGATATGCCAGCTTCACCCAACTGCTGCGGATACATCCAGACATCATCAAGATCGACGGCGAGTTGATCGTCGGCATCGAAGACGATCCCGCAAAACGTGCGTTGGCGATCGCACTGAACTCGCTGGCCTCCGAGCTGCACGCGAAATTGGTGGCCGAAGCTGTCGAGACACCCAGCCAGCTGCAGACGCTGATTCGTCTCGGCATCGAATACGGCCAAGGCATTTACCTTGGGGCACCTCAACCGGGCGCTCATACTCCGGTATAGCTGGCGGG
This sequence comes from Mycobacterium sp. NGS54, assembly GCF_059812465.1. Taxonomy (NCBI): domain Bacteria; kingdom Bacillati; phylum Actinomycetota; class Actinomycetes; order Mycobacteriales; family Mycobacteriaceae; genus Mycobacterium; species Mycobacterium sp. NGS54. The sequence continues at coordinate 301,233 of NZ_JCALCS010000008.1, forward strand.
CATCACCTGTAATATCGGTCGCTGATCTTCGCGCAGTAATGCGTTTGATTCGCGGCAATATTCTCAGGGCGGTCGAGGAGGCGTCTCCAGAGATGGCTTCGCTGGCCGAGTCCAGAAGTTTCGCGGTGTTTCGCGGTCTTGCCGGTGAATGGTGGAACTCGCCGGTCGACTACGCCGCACAGGTGCAGTACTTCGCCAAGCGGTCGATGGCAGAAGCCATCCGAGTCATGATCGGGGTGGGTAACGGGCTGACCGTCGTGACTGCCCTGGCGATTCTTCTGCCCTGGGCCGGCCCGGATCGCCTCGTATCTCGGGGTGTCGTGGCATCTTTCGCGGTCCTGGTGATGTTTTGGGTGATCCGGTGGTGTTTTCGACCATGGCCGTCACTTCCGATGTCGCGCGCGTTCGTCATCACCTGCGACATCGGGATCGCCACGCTGGCGTTGTACGAACCAACGTGGCTCGCGGGCCTGTACGGGTTCAACGCGTTTACACAACTCTCCGTCTATCTGCTGTTCTTCGACGGACCGAGATTCCTTGCACTGCATACCCTCTGGATCTTCGTGTCGACGGCCGTGTTTGCCGTGCGGGCGGCTGCGGAGGCACACTTTGACGCCGTCGTCTTCGCCGTTAGCATCCTGGCCGTGACGACTCCGGTCCTAGCCGCGCCCGTGGGGATCCAGTTCGGGATCCGGACGCTGCGCAACGACGCGAACGAGTCGGGCACCGATCCGCTGACCGGTCTGCTCAACCGGCGAGGCTTGCACCTTTACTTCGCCGACTTGTTGAGCGATCGTCACCCCTCGGGCGGGCAGTTGGCCGTGATGGTCGCCGACCTCGACCACTTCAAAGAAATCAATGACACCTTCGGCCATCCGATCGGCGATGACGTCTTGATCCGCACCGCTCGGCGGATCGAATCCGCCGTGCGGGGTAGGGCATTAGTGGCCCGAATCGGGGGAGAAGAATTCGTCGTCATCGATGTCACCGAGCCTGGCCAGACGCAACGAACCGCCGAACGAGTCAGGTCCGCGATCGCCGCAGCGGCCGATCACGCTCCAATCACCGCCAGCATCGGCGTCACCCATGTCGAGCTCGGCGTCTTCACCGCACCAGAGGCCGACCCGAGGGCCCTCCTCGACGCCAGCATTAGTCGAGCCGACCAAGCGATGCTCGATGCGAAACGCAAGGGCGGCAACGTCACAGTCCACACAACGCCCGTCGATCAAGACAATTGAGTCCGGCTTGGCAGCAGATGGCAGCGCAGCGGGTCGAGGTGGCAGTCCGTCGCGGGCATCGTGGGCCGCATGAACACGCGGTCCGAAGCAGAGCAGTTCGTCGCGCGGTTTGCCGACTTTTGGCGCAATCCATCATCACAGCGGTTGGGGGAATTGCTGCATCCAGATGTGGTGCTTGTGCAACCGCTCGCACCGCGCACGGTCGGCCTCGAGGCCGCACAAGCACAGTTCCACCGATTCTGCCGCAGCCTTCCCGGCCTGACTGCCGACGTGGACCACTGGAGCGGCGACAAGGACATCGTCTTCATCGAATTTCGACTCCGCGCCAGGCTCGGATGCGACGTACTCGAGTGGCCTAACGTCAACCGGCTTCGGCTGCGTGACGGCAAGGGGATTGAGCGCATCACCTACTTCGACGTTCTGGCCGTTCTACCAACGCTGCTGCGCCACCCGTTAGTGGCGTGGCGCTGGCACCGCTCCAAAGTGCGTTAGCGGTGCCTCACTTAACCTTGCGATAGATTGGCCCGCTACACGGTTCGCGAACGAAGAACGGCTTCCGGTGGCGCGCGGCATGAATGGCGCGTGCAGCGTCGCCCCTCTACGTTTACAGACACATACAGTTGCGCAAATCGGGGGAGGAACCATGAAAATGCGGGCGGCGCGCATGCACGGATACCACGAGCCATTTCGACTAGAGGAAGTCCCGGTGCCGGACCCCGCACCGGACGAGGTCCTCGTCAAGGTGGCGGCGTGCGGAATGTGCCGGAGCGACTATCAGCTCATCGACGGATACTTCGCCGCCGCCGCACCGATGGAGTTCCCCGCTATTCCGGGGCACGAGGTCGCCGGCCACGTGGCCGGACTGGGTTCCGCCGTACCCGCCGCGGCCGGTCTGTCCGACGGCGACCTGGTCGTGGTCAATCCCGGGTGGGGCGACGGTACGTGCCGGCAGTGTCACGAAGGCAACGAGCAGTTATGCAGCGGCACCGGCGGATGGATCGGGTTCGGGCCGCCGGGCGGCTTCGCCGAGTACGTCGCCGTGCCACACCGCCATCTCATTGCGGTGACGGCGGCTGACGGTCAGAAGCCGGAGATGTTCGCGCCACTGACCGACGCTGGTCTCACGCCGTACCGGGGTATGAAGAAGCTGCGGGATGCCGGCAAGCTCGGACCCGGCAGGACGGTGGTGGTCGCCGGCATCGGCGGGCTCGGCGGCTACGGGGTGCAGTACGCGAAGCTGCTCGGCGGCGGGGCGACGGTGGTCGCCTTCTCACGCACCGACGACAAGCTCGCGGTCGCCAAGGCCAACGGCGCAGACCACACCGTCAACACCCGTGGCAAGAGCGCCGAAGAGGTCAAGGCCGAGCTGACGAACCTCACCGGACGAGGCACCGTGGACGCGATCCTCGACTGCGCGGGCGCCGCGGAGTCGATCGGCTTGGACTTTTCGATCCTCGAGCCAGAGGGCGCGGTCGCTTCGGTGGGCCTGATGGGCACCAAGGTTGAGGTTCCACTGAACGTCATCGTCGGCACTGAATTGTCCTATTTCGGCTCGTTCTGGGGCAACTACAACGATCTGACCGAAGTCCTTGCGCTCGCCGCCGCCGGACAGATCACGCACACCATCACCACCGTGTCGCTCGACGACATCAACGACAAGCTCGAGGCGCTCGCCAGCGGAGACGTGGTTGGTCGCCAGGTAGTCGTCTTCGACTGAGAACGGCGTATTTACAGGTAACTCGCCTCGTAGCGCAGCAGGACCGTGCCGCCCGGGAAGGTGCGGTTCTCCAACAGTCGCAGCGAGATCCACGACGGGAGCGTCGGGAAGAACGGGGTGCCGCCGCCAACGGCGGTGGGCGCAACCACGATCCGATATTCGTCCACCAGACCGGCCTGAACGATCGGTGCAGCCAGCGTCGCGCCCGCCACCTCGAGCCTGCCGTCGGTTTCGGCCTTCAGTTTCGTCACCACCTCGACCGGATCGCCGCGTTCCAGGCGTGAGTTCCAGTCGACGGACTCCAGCGTGCCCGAGAACACCACCTTGGGCATGTCACGCCAGATCTGGGCGAAGTCAACGACCAAAGGGGAGGCGTCCGGGGCCTTGTCGGCGGTCGGCCAATATGCGGACATCAGTTCGTAGATCCGTCGGCCGTAGAACGCCAAGGCGGTCTCCCGCTCGAAGTCGTTCCAGTACTGGTGCAGTTCTTCGCTCGGATCGGTCCAGTCGATGTTGCCCCGGGCGTCGGCGATGTAGCCGTCCACCGACATGTTGAAGCCATAGATGAGTCTGCCCATGAACATCAAGACTGCACCGGTGCGCAAAACTCATCTCAGGAAGCGATGAACGCCAGCAGATCCGGGTTGAGGACGTCCGCGTGCGTGGTCGGCATGCCGTGCGGGTAGCCGGCATAGGTCTTCAACGCACCGTTCTGGAGTAGGTCGACCGCTCGGGGCACCGCGCTGGCGAACGGCACAATCTGATCGTCCTCGCCGTGCATCACCAGGACGGGCACGGTGATCGCCTTCAGCTCGTCGGAGTAGTCCTCGAGCCAGGACGCCACCGTCTCGTAGTGAGCCTGGGCGCTGCCGGACATGCCCTGTCGCCACCAGTTCGCGATGACCGCCTCGGACGGCTCCACCCCTGATCGGTTGAATCCGTAGAACGGACCTTCCGGCACCGCGCGAAAGAACTCCGATCGATTTCCCAAGACACCGGCCCGCACCGCGTCGAACCACTCCTGGGGTTGACCGCCCGGATTGTTCTCGGTCTGGAGCATGCTCGGTGTCGGGGAAGACACCAGCACCGCCTTGGCGACCCGCTCCTGGTGGCGCGCCACATAGCAAGCCACCTCGGCGCCGCCCGTCGAGTGCCCGATATGGACGGCCTCACGCAGGTCGAGCTGGTCGGTCAAGGCGGCCAGGTCGGCCACCCAGTGCTCGACGTCATTGCCGGTCCCGACCTGGTCGGACCGACCATGCCCGCGTCGGTCGTGAGCAATCACCCGATAGCCCTGATGCAGGAAGAACATCATTTGCGCGTCCCAGTCGTCGGCCGTCAGCGGCCAGCCGTGACTGAAAACGATCGGCTGGCCCGAGCCCCAGTCCTTATAGAAGATTTCGACACCGTCCGTTGTGGTGATGGTAGGCATAGTCGTCCCCTCGCAGTCGCCCCTCGCGGGCGCTTCCCGCGATCCAGAGTTAGTCAACCGCAAGTCACGAGTTTTTTCCTGCGAGCTCCATAGCAAGTTGACAGATACGGGCTGTCGCGTGTCTCAACTCTCGTGCTGCGCAGAAGGTGAAGGTGGCCAGCATCAGCGCCAGCACGGAAATGCATTGCTAGGCAACGTAATGGTAAATGCGGCGTACATTACCGGTAACCACCATATCCATTTCGCCGTATGGCTCCTGCGATTTTTTGCCGTTAGGCCATCTCTCGGTTAAATGTCGAGGTTGGCTCGGTAAGCGATAATGGTCCAGCGGACAACCTGTTCTGCAAGGATTGAACGTCAACGCCGCGGGTCGGAGGGGAAAGCGTTGTCGTTTCAGAGTCGTCGCTTGCAATTGGGACTATCTGCCGTCGCCGTCGCTGCGGCAGTCTCGAATGCGCTCGCCCCGTGGGGAGTGGCGATCGCGCAACGCGTGCAGTTCGTCCTCGAAGCGACGCTGTGTATGGGCGCATTACTCGTTGGGCTTGCCGTCGTGGTGCGGGTGACAGGCCCCTCACGGCGGTGGCGAATAGTCCTTCTGACGGCGATAGCCACGTTTCTGACCGCCGAATCTCTCTCGCAACTCGGCGGTGCCGCCCACCCCGGCGGAACCGCACCGCAGCCTGCCGTGGTCGCCTACTTTGTCGCCGGACTCTTGTTCGTCGTCGCGACGCTCCTGCTGGTGCGCGCCGACCATGATCACGACGTCCGCACCCCGGCGCGCAATTGGCCGGGGGTCGTCACAACGGTTCTCGACGGACTAGTCAGCGCATTAGCGTTCTGCCACCTGGTGTACGTCGCCCGATTGGGCGCCATGGACGGCGCCGCGCTGCCCCGGTCGACCAACACGGCGGTCGTTTGGGGAATCACCGCTGTGGAGCTCATCGCAGTGGTGGGCGCGGTCCTCATTGCGATGTGGTACCCGCCGTACCGGCCGGGAAGGGCGAACTACATGCTCCTTGCGGCCGCGGTGATCAGCCTCGCCTCCTCCGACAGGCTGCTCGCCTACCTGCGGAGCGTCGGTGTGACGACGCTGGATCTGTGGGTCGGCGTCGGATTCATCCTCGCTCCGCTGTTGATTGCATGGAGCCTGCTCGTCCTGCCTCCGCGGCCCCGCCCGCACGACGACGAACAGCCAACCAACTGGGCACGGCTGACCCTGCCCTATGCGGGGTTCATGGGCAGCACGGCCCTACTCACGTTTCAAGAGCTGGTTGGACGAGGAATCGACCCGCTCTTCGCCAGCACCTACTTGGCGATGGCGTTGCTTGTCGCGACCCGCTACCTGGTGGCTATGCGGGTGCAGCGCATGCTGACCGCACAGCTTGTCGCCGCCAAGCGCCGGCTTGCCTATCAGGCCCACCACGATGCACTTACCGGCCTGCCGAATCGATTGCTGTTGGCCGAACGGCTGGACGAAGCCATCGGCGGCGGCCCGTTCATCTTGATCTTCGTCGACATCGATGACTTCAAAGAGGTCAATGACCGGTTCGGGCATGCGGCCGGCGACGAGTTGTTGTGCGCGATCAGTGCGCGTCTGCAAGATTGCCTCGGCCAGTCCGACATGCTGGCGCGGATCGGGGGAGACGAGTTCGCCATCCTCACTGCCGGTGCTGTCGACGAACCCGAGTTGGTCGCCGACCAGCTCCGACTGGCTCTGCGAAGTCCGTTCTCGGTACATGGGACATCGCTGCGGGTGCGTGCGAGCATGGGGCTGGTAAGCCCCCGCTACGACGAGCACCCTAAGACTTCGGACGATCTGCTCCGGCAGGCCGACATCTCGATGTACACCGGAAAGCGGTTGGGCAAAGACACTGCTGTGGTGTACCGCCCGGCATTCAGCGGTTCGGAAAACTTTGCGACGGCGCTGCGACACGCGAATGGCGCTATCCCGCAGGGCTTTCAACTCAAGTATCAGCCCGTGGTGGCCCTGCCAGACGGCACGCCGGTCGCGGTCGAGGCACTTGCGCGGTGGACGACGCCCAGAGGGGTACAGATTCGTCCCCAGACCTTCGTCTCGCTTGCCGAAGCCAACGGCATGGGGGCACAACTCGACGCCCTGGTGCTCGATCGGGCCTGCGCGCAGATCCAAAGCGCGGGCCTCGATCTGGACCTTCACGTCAACATCGGCGCCGCGCGACTCGGCAGCGTTGATTTCGAACATGCCGTCAGCCGCACGCTCGCACGGCATGGGTTGCCGCCGCATCGTCTCGTCCTGGAGATCACCGAGACAGTCCCGATCGTCGATCTCGCCGAGGGAGCGGCCGCCATCAGACGATTGAACGAACTAGGCGTCGGGGTGGCGTTGGACGATTTCGGCGCGGGTTTCAACTCCCTGGCCTATCTGCACGAGCTACCGGTGCAAATCGTCAAGCTCGACCGTGGCCTGGCAGCGGGCGTCCAGCCGGGACGAAACCTCACGCTGTACCGGTCCGTCATCGGCTTATGCGAAGCGCTGGGTCTCAAGGTGATCGCAGAAGGGATCGAAACCGATGAGCAGGCGGAGACCGTCTTCACGGCGGGCTGCGGATTGGCACAGGGTCACTTGTTCGGGGCAGCCTCCGGGCTGACCGATATCATCTCTTCTTCCATGAGGAGGTGAGCGTCGCAGCGGCTCGATCCGCCGGAACTCGCGTGCTTCTTGCCGACAACACTCCGTATTCAATCCGCATGTGCCGCAACCGATCTATGCGTTGGCTCGCCGTGTCCACCCATGGGCAAGATCACGACGCGGCCTCCCACCGCTTTCAGCGCCTCCACAACTCTGTGCTGTGACCGTTAAGGATCGTTACCGCAATCGTGATTTGCGCACTCTTATCATTCGATTAACGAGAAGCGTGAAGCTCTCGACCCAAACACGCCAATCGGCGTCCGCGAGCCTGGGGGGCTGATATGACGATCGCAATCGCCGCGCACGAGCCGGTCGAGAGCGACGCGGCCGACGCGCGCCACGACCTCAGTTCGGCGGTCGCAAGACTCAACGCAATGGCATGGCTAGGGGACACCGTTCTCGCCGAATTGAAGCCGCGCAGGCGAGTCACGGAAGAAGAGATCGTGCGCGCGGCGATCACGGTGATCTTGGTAGCCCTCGTGGCGGTGATGGCCGTCGCCGCGGGCGCGATCTTATCAATGGGCTAGCAAGCGACAGAGGTTGAGATCGGCGGCGAGAACGCCCGGGTACTTGCCGAGCAGACCGCAGCGGTCAACCCAGGCCGACTCGGCAAGAGCGTCGGGTTCCTGAGCTTCGACGAAATGCGTCGCGTTGATGCGGCCCTACGCGTCGTCCTCGATCTATGAGCACTGCACCGTCACCATCCTGAGGTAACCGGACGGCTTACTCCGCTCATCGAGGGCCCGAAGACCGTCGACCTAGGGAGAAAACGGCGACCGGCTACTGGTAACCCTTCATATTCAATTCCTGCATATTCCTCGAAACGCTTCTCCGGCAGGGGGAGCGGCGCGGCGAAACGGAAGGCTTCATTACGGTCGGCTACCGCCGCGCTCACGGCCGCGGGCGCGGCGGCCGTAACTGGACTGTGTGTCGCGCGGTGCTGAGCTGAAACTGGCGACCAGCGCGGCATCCACGGCAATTGCCCGCCCGCGGTCTGACTTAATGCCAGCGCAGCGGCAAACTCGACAGCCGGACCGCATCTTCGAGGATAACCGGCGGCACGGACTCAGCGTCTAACCCGAACGCGGGGATAGTGCGTAACCATTCGCCGACCAACACAGTCAACGCTGTTTTCGCCAGACTGACGGCCACACAGCGGTGCGGGCCCCCGCCGAACGCCCAGTAGTCCGCCCGCGACCCGTTGCCGTCCGCCATGTCTTCTTGGATGGCCGCCCCTACGCACAGCCCGACCCGGGCCCCTGCCGGTATCTCGACACCCGCCACGGTGACGTTCTGAGCGGCCCTGCGGATAATCACCGGGGCCGGCGGCTCGCGGCGCAGCACGTCGTCGACGAATCCCTCAATCCCTGCGGGGTTTTCGCGGAGCGAAGCGCATAGCCGCGGGTCGCGGGCAAGGTCAAGAAATACGAAACCCACCGCGCTCCTAAACGGTGTAATGCCCGCAGCGATCAGCATCTCAACTACCGCGCACGCGTCAGCTTCGTCGAACGCATCGTCACCGGCAACCAGCCGGGAAATAACACCCGCAATATCAGGGCTGGCGCGGCGCTGCGCGAAAGCCCCCGCCAGATAGGCGATCATCTCAAATTTTTGCGCCAAATCCTCGAAACGGACACCGTTGACCGCGGGCAGAGGCGCCCGCTGGATCGCCCAAAGCGCTTTCTCCCAGCGCAGCAACCTATCCCCGTCTCGCGGCGGCAACCCCAACACTGTGAGAAGAACCTGAGCCGCGAATGGCTCCGCAACATCGGCGATCACCTCACAACTACCCCGCGGGGCGACCGCTTCGACCACCGCCGCGGCCTGATCTTGCAACGCGGGTTGCATCTGTTTCACCGCGCGGGCATTCAACAACGGCTGCAAGATCGCGCGCCAACGCGCATGGTCCGGCCGATCCAAAGCGTTAAGCGAAAACACTTCCGGGTTACGCAGCGCTGCGAGCACGTCATCGGCCCGTGTGAGGCAATAGCCACTCATAAACGCGCTGTCCTCGATAAACACGACCGGCCCGCGCTTGCGCAGCGCGTCCCAAAGCTCGCTGCGATCCTCTGTGAAGAAATCAGGCAGCAACTTGTCACCGCCCCTTCCGCGCCAGCGGATATTCGCCGCACGGCGGCCCTGATTTATGCCACCCAACATACCGGACGCCTCAATAACATCTTGATCCGCGCCAACGGGAGGGGCGGTGGCCGACGGGAGGTCAGGCAACTATTCATCTGATGCAATATGCTGTGGTTTACTTGACATAATGTCGCTTATCGGTAAATAAGCCACCAGGGAACTTCGAGACGGCGCGCCTGTACTCACGATTAAGCCTTGAGCGTCCCGCACCCGACGCTGCTCGCCATCGCCGGGACGCCGCATCGTGCACGCAGGTTCTCGGCACGTCGGCCAGGGCCGATGGCTCAATCCGACGGAACTGAGCCAACCTCCAGCGCTCCGCCGAGGCCGGGATCGGTCACCCGGAAATCCCTCCGTCCCCTTCTCGCCATAATCGCAGGAATACGTCACTGTGACGAAATGATCTGTGGCGCAGCGTTATTAACATACCGCGCTTACACGCGGCCGAACGTCGCCGAGGACCTTCGTTGGTACGAAGCCGCTGACGAACCCGACCATTCGGCGCCCACACTCAACGCCCTCGCATCGACAACATTCGCCGTCCTGCTAGCGGAGACCGCACACCTCCGTCGTCGGCACGCCGGAGCCCGCTCCCCATTATCAAGATTTCCTGCTCACACCATCCCCGCGGCAACGAAGCGCACGCCCGCTCAGCGACGGACAATACGTCACTGTGACGAATTATGCTGTCGCACAGGCTCTTTGGTGTGGATTAGCATCTGACGAAATTCCGCGGGTTGGAAACTAATAAGAACCTTCGAGCGGCCGTGTGGGCACCTCGATAGATCCGGATTAGCCTGCAATCCAAGAGATCTGTGAGACCGCACCGATGTACATGAATGGTTTGAACCCTGCGTGCTATGCGTGCGTATATCAGTGTATGGCTATTGAACTGATCGATTGGGATGGCGCCTACCGCGAAGAAGGCATCTTCGTGGGACCACCCCCATGGAACATCGGCGAGCCTCAACCTGCTTTCATGCGGCTGATCAACGAAGGACGCATCCACGGCGACGTCCTGGACGCCGGCTGCGGGCACGCGGAGTTGTCGTTGATGCTGGCCGCCGAGGGTCACACCGTGGTCGGGGTGGACCTGAGCCGGGCTGCGATTGACACGGCCACGGGAACGGCGAAATCCCGCGGCATCGTCAATGCGACGTTTCTGTGCGCCGACATCACGTCCCTGACCGGATTCGACGACCGCTTCTCAACGCTGATGGATAGCACACTGTTTCATTCGTTGCCGGTCGAAAGCCGTGACGCTTATCTCCGTGCGATGTACCGCGCCGCCGGTCCCGGAGCGTCCTTCTTTGTCCTTGTCTTCGCCCACGGTGCTTTCCCTGAAGATTTCACGGTGCCGATCAACGCCGTCACCGAGGATGAGTTGCGCGCCGCCGTGTCGAAGTATTGGGCCGTCGATGAGATAGAGCCCGCCTCCATCCACGCGCTGGCCGGACAGGTGCATGGTGATGGTGAGGTGGTGCCGATGCCGCGACTGGCCACCGACGAAAAGGGTAGGTTGATCTTTCCCGCATACCTGCTGTCGGCGCACAAATCAGCTTGATCGCCCCACAGAACCTGCAACTCGTTATCTCCGCGCTGCCACACCCGCAGTGCCCCAACGCCGTAACGTTTCGCAGCCTGGACAACTTTTCAGTTACCGGTCGCGTCCGTAAGGCGGTGTAAAAGCCGGGTTTGGTTCGTCGCTCCGCTGTCAGCATACCGGCGGTGGAACTTGGCGGCAGGATTCATTAGGTCATTGCTGACGGTGTCTCGATGTGGGCTGGGCGCGAAGGTGGGCGCGTTCGCCCTGGTTGCCGAAGAGGCTGAGGAACTCAACTGCTGCGGTGTCAGCAGATCCGAACCAATGGGGTATTCGGGTGTCGAACTCGGCTGCTTCGCCGGGAAGGAGCACGATGTCGTGGTCTGCAAGTACGAGCCGTAGTTTTCCGTCGAGGACGTAGATCCAGTCGTAGCCCTCGTGGGTCTGTGGGTCGGGGTCTTTCCGTGGGCCGGCCGGGATCACGATCTTGTAGGCGTGGATGCCGCCGGGGCGACGTGTCAGCGGTAGGTAGGTCATGCCGTGGCGGGTGACCGGCTGTAGGTGGATGCGGGGGTCGCCGGTGGGGGGCGCGGCGACGAGCTCGTCGAGTGTGACGCCGTACGCCCTGGCCAGAAGGAGTAGCAGTTCGAGTGTCGGGCGGCGGGCACCGGACTCCAGTCGCGACAGGGTGCTCACCGAGATGCCGGTCGCCTCCGACAGCTCGGCCAGCGTGGATCTGTGCTGTTGGCGCAGCTCGCGTAGGCGGGGTCCGGCGGCGGCCAGGGCACGGTCCACAGGCTCGTCCATGACCGTGAGTTTGCCATACCGGCAACAATCTTTGCAGAGCGAGCCGCTGTGCCAGCATGCTGGTCGCGGAGGTGGTCAGGATGGCCGAGAAACTGCAGAACGACTACGAGATCGTGGTCATCGGAGGTGGCGCTGCCGGGCTGAACGGGGCGCTGGTGTTGGCCCGTGCGAGGCGGTCGGTGGTGGTGATTGACGCGGGCGCACCACGAAATGCGCCCGCCGCGGGCGCGCACGGGATGCTCGGTCTGGACGGGATCGCGCCGAAAGAGCTGCTGGAGCGTGGCCGGGCGGAGGTGCATCGCTACGGCGGGCGCGTGGTGCCCGGGGAGGTTGTCCGCGCCGGTCATGACGGGGCCGGTTTCACGGTGACGCTCGGCGATGGCCGGACCGTCGGCGCCCGGCGGTTGCTGGTGACCACTGGACTGGTCGACGAACTGCCGCACCTACCGGGACTGCGGGAACGGTGGGGCAAGGACGTATTGCACTGCCCGTACTGCCACGGTTGGGAGGTCCGTGATCAGGCCATCGGCATTCTTGCCAGCGGCCCGATGGCGGTACACCAGGCGCTGCTGTTCCGGCAGTGGAGCGACGACGTCACGTTCTTCGCCCACACCACCACGGCGCCGGAGGGCGAGCAGGCCGAGCAGCTAGCTGCTCGCGGCATCGAGGTCGTGCCCGGCAAGGTGGCATCCCTGGATATCGCGGATAACCGGCTTGTCGGGGTGCGGCTCGGTGACGGCACCGCAGTCCATCGCGACGTGCTGGTCGTCGCGCCCCGGGTGAGGGCTCGCGCAGGGTTCCTAGAGCCGCTCGGGCTGCAGGCGGTGGAGCACTCGGCCGGTTTCGGCCAGTACATCCCCTGTGACGTGACCGGCCGCACCGACGTCCCTGGGGTATGGGTCGCAGGCAATGTCACCGACCTCATGGCACAGGTCGGTGCCGCCGCGGCCGCGGGCGCCGGCGCGGCGGCGCAGATCAACGCCGACCTCGTCACCGAAGACACCGACCAGGCCGTGCAGGCTCGCCGCGACCCGTTCTCCGCAGAATCAGAAGCCCAGCTGTGCGAGCAAGTTATGGGCGACCGACGCCACGGCCTGTGAACCACATCAAGCTCGGAGGACGCACGGACGCATCAATGCACAGCTCGCGGACGATGGAAGTCGCGAACGCGCCGACGATGGCCCGCTGATGCTGCGTGGCACCGGCTTCATCATCCGGCGCTGCGGTCGAATCGCCGCCCGGCACAGCGCAAAGCAAGGCCATGGCAATACCCGGCCCTGCCAGCGCGGCTTTGCAAGCACTCGACGCCCGCATGCCGCCTCCTCTCAGTGCGTCGTTTGCCGGTTGAAAGGAGCCTTCAGAATTGGTGCTGGGTCCGGATGAACTGCGCTGCCCGTTCGCCGATGACCACGCACGGAGCCATGGTGTTGGCGGAAGTGATCCGCGGCATGATGGACGCGTCGGCTATACGAAGGTTGTCGATGCCGTAGACCTTCAGATGGCCGTCGACGACGGACATTTCGTCGCGGCCCATCTTGGCTGTCCCTGACTCATGCCAATAGGTTGTCACGGCGTCGCGAAGATAGGTCTCCAGTGCGGCACCCGACAAGTCACCGGGCATGACTTCGCGCGCGACAAAGGGACGAAGCCCGGTGGAGTTGCCGATTTCACGAAGAGTTTCCACGCAAGCGATCGCCGTTTTGAGATCGTCAGGGTGCGACAGTGCGTTGGCTTCGATCCGGATAGGGTCGGTGGCACCTGGGCCCGATAACCGCAACCGACCACGGCTCTTCGGGTGTGTCGGCGCACCGAACAAAATCCAACTGTTCTGCGGGAGACCGTATTTCGCGACATTCTCAGGACTGGCTTTCGGGAACGGGCCCAAGCAAGCGAACAAGTCTGGCCCCGCAATGTCTGCTGTCAATCCGGAGTCCCAGAACAGGGTGGCTCCGACCTGAGTACTGCCGCCGACGCCTTCGGGAAACTCCCATACGCAGTCGAAGCCGAAGTGGTCTTGGAAATTCTGGCCCACGCCGGGCAAGTGTTGCCGGACCGGGACGCCCACGCGACGCAGTTCGTCCTGATCACCTATGCCGGACTGCATCAGCACCTTGGGGGTGTGAATGGCGCCAAGTGACAGCACAATTTCTGTATCGGCGTGCACATGGTGGGTGGCCCCAGCATGCTGGACTTCAACACCGGTGGCCCGGTTACCGTCGAAGATCACTCGCGTCACCAGTGCGTCTGGCAATACGGTCAGGTTGGGCTTGTCTAAGCAGGGACCGACATAGGTGCGAAATACAGATATGCGCTTTCCGTTGCGCCAACGCAAGTCAGTGATCGCCGCACCACGATAATCTTCCATCAGGTGGCCGTTCGGACTTTGATACGTCGGAATCCCGAGTGCTTTAGCCGCTTCCAACGTCGCCGGGGCCAACGGATGGGCATCGGGGGCCGGTTGCACGAATAGGAGTCCGTCCCGGCCTCGGTGCGAAGACTCTCCGGTCCCGCGCCAATCCTCGATGCTGCGGTACAGATCAAGGACCCGCTGGTATCCCCACGCCGGTTCCCCCGATTCGGACGCAAAGTAGTCCCAGTCACTACGGTGTCCACGCGCCCAAATCATCAGGTTGGTGCTTGACCCGCCACCAAGCACCTTGCCCATCGAAAACGCCAGGGAACGCCCGTGGATCCGTGCATCAGGCTCGGCCGCGAACGCCCAGTCGCGCTCACTTCCCAGATTGAGCGGCCACTGGTTGGCCTCCGTCACGCTGTCAATATCATCGGTACCGCCGGCCTCCAGAAGCAACACCTTCACCTCTGGGTTCTCGGCAAGCCGACGCGCGACCACCGACCCCGACGTCCCGGCACCACAAACGACGATGTCATACCGCGGCTCCAACGCGCCTTTCACGACTGCCCCCTCACGCTGGGTATAGTGATGTATATTCAGCTTATACGCAGATATCCCCGAAATGGTTCAATGGCCAGGAAATTCACAGGAGAACCCGCGCTTCGCGAGACTTCGGTAAAGCCGCCGAGTGATCGCATAGGCGCTCGTTACGCGAGCGCTCAACAGCCCGGCCGTGATCCGTTACTGCGATGCGAACGATCACTGGGCACGGCCTGCCTGACCATCGTCTTCCACGGCGGGGCGGAGCCCGCGCAGCACGGTGTCGAGGTGTCGTCGCCAGAGGTCGTCAGCACCACCGGCAGCGGAGATGCCGCGTAGGGCCCAAATGGTCGCCGTCACGTCTGCGGATGTCACGTCTCGCCGGATCGCCCCGGATCGCTGGCCGCGCGCGAGCAGGGCGGCCGACTGCTGCCGGAGTTCCTCGACGAGGGCCTTTGGTGCGAGGTCGCCCCATCGGTAGGCCGACAACCCGCTCTTGCGAACGAGTTCGGCGCCCACGGTGCAGTGGTGCAACCGGCAACATCCAAGCCGAGCGCGTCGGCGGCTTCCCCGGCGCCGCAGGCCGGGGCATCCCAACCTGCAGCCGCGGGCGAACGGCTGGACGGGAGTTCATGTGTCGAAATCACGCAGGCGAACGTCGATCTAGCCACGGCGACCAACGCCGACGCCGCCCGCAAGGCCGGGGACGCTTTCGAGAAATACGACCTGCCCGCGCCGGTCAAGGAGGCCGTAGAGCATTTTGTCGGCACGCGCGGTGCACAGTTCGATGACCCGCAGTACGACAAGTACAACAACGCCATCGAAGGCTGGATCAAACAGGTTTGTCCGCTCTAGAACCAACTGAATTCCTTTGGGGCAGTCTCGTAAATGCCTCACACGCTTGCGTGGATATCGCAAGGTGGAACGCGAAATCCACGCGGCGCTGTTGCGGCTGTTGACTGCGATCTGACGGGCATGCCGATCGCATCACGCGGGTCTTAGCAACCCAAGGTTTACGTGCCGGTACCGCCGGTGGAAAATGCGGGGATGGCTGATACCCGGACCGCCCTGAGGATCTGTCCCTTCTGCGAGGCCACCTGCGGCCTGACGCTGACGATCTCCGAGGGCCGGGTGACCGCCGCCCGCGGCGATCGCGATGACGTCTTCAGCGCGGGTTTCATCTGCCCGAAGGGCGCGAGCTTCGGCGAACTCGACAACGACCCAGACCGGTTGACCAAGCCCCTAATCCGGCGCGACGGCGTACTGACCGAGGCCACCTGGGACGAGGCGTATGCCGTCGTCGCGGAGCGCCTGGGCGAGGTGATCCGCGAGCATGGCGGCTCGTCCGTCGGCGTGTACTTCGGCAATCCCAACGCGCACACCGTCGCGGGCAGCCTTTACGCGCCGCTGGTCATCCGTGCGCTGGGCACCCGGCAGATCTACAGCGCGAGCACACTCGACCAGATGCCGAAGCACGTCGCGCTCGGCCTGATGTTCGGCAGCCCTGTGGCATTCACGGTGCCGGATCTCGACCGTACCGACTATCTGGTCATCATCGGCGCAAATCCCTTGGTGTCCAACGGCAGTGTGACCACCGCCGCCGACTTCCCCGGAAAGCTGCGGGCGTTGCGCAAACGCGGCGGCAAGCTCGTCGTCATCGATCCGGCCCGCACGCGCACGGCCGACCTGGCTGACCGCCACCTCGCACCGCGGCCCGGCACCGACGCCGCATTATTGTTCGCCATCGTGCACGTGCTGTTCGAAAAGGGCCTCGTCGAACCGGACCTTGGAGGAATCGCTGAGCACGTCAACGGTGTCGACGAGGTCCGCATGCTGGCCGATGAATTCTCACCGGAGGCCGTCGCTCTTCACTGCGGCGTGTCGGCCGAGGAGATCCGCACCTTGGCGTGCGAGATCGCGGCGGCACCCACGGCCGCCGTGTATGGCCGAATCGGTACCTCCACAGTGGAATTCGGCACGGTCGCCAGCTGGTTGATCGACGTGATCAACGTCCTGACCGGAAACCTCGACCGGCCGGGCGGGGTGATGTTCCCGCTCGGCGCGACGGCCGCCGCTCCCCGTCCCGCCAAGCCGGGCCGAGGATTTAAGACCGGACGCTGGCACAGCCGAGTCTCGGGCTACCCCGAAGCCCTGTCCGAATTTCCCGCCGCCGCGCTCGCCGAGGAGATCGAAACGCCAGGCGAGGGTCAGATCAAGGCGATGATCACGATCGCCGGCAACCCGGTGCTGTCGGCCCCGGACGGCGATCGGCTCGACCGCGCTCTCGACGGCCTCGGCTTCATGCTCAGCATCGACCCCTACCTCAACGAGACCACCCGTCACGCCGACGTCATCCTGCCGCCGCCCCCGCCCGCACAGGGCGCACACTACGACTTCGCGCTCAACAACCTCGCGGTCCGCAACAACGTGCGCTACTCGCCGCCCGCTCTGCCGCTGGACGCACGGCCCGGCGAGCCGGAGATCCTGGCGCGCATCGCGTTGATCTTGTACGGGCTGGGATGGGACGGCGATGTCAGCCTGGTTGACGATCAGGTGATTGCGATGACGTTGGCCAAGGAGACCGCCGACCCCGACTCACCAGTCGCCGGCCGCGCGGTTTACGAATTGACCGCTCTGCTTGTCCGGGGCGCCGGTTATGAACGACGCCTGGACATGATGCTTCGGGTTGGGCCCTACGGCGACGCGTTCGGCGCCAACCCCGACGGCCTCACCCTGCAGCGGCTCAAGGCCGCGCCGCACGGCATCGACCTGGGGCCGCTGCAGCCTCGGCTGCCCGGGGTGCTCCGGACACCAACGGGGCGAGTCGAACTCGCGCCCGAGCCGCTGGTCGCCGACGTGGGGCGACTGCGTGACTCCGTCGGCCGGGTAGAAGACCGGTTCATGCTGATCGGCAGGCGCCATCTGCGCTCCAATAACAGCTGGATGCACAACGTGCCCGCGCTATCCGGCGGCACCAACCGCTGCACTTTGCAGATCCACCCCGCCGACGCCGCCGATCTCGGGCTCACCGACATGGCCGTCATCAAGGGGCCTGGCGGCGAGCTCCTGGCCCCGGTCGAGATGACCGACGGTATGCGGCGCGGTGTGGTCTCGCTGCCTCACGGATGGGGCCACGATCGCGGCGGCACCGGTCAGGAGCTCGCGGCCAGCCACCCGGGTGTCAACGTCAATCAACTCAACGACGGCACTCATCTGGACGCGCTGTCGGGCACCGCTGTGCTCAACGGCATCCCGGTCGACATCGCACCCGCCGGCTGAGGGTATCGACCAAATCGCCGCGGCTTAAGGGCCGCCTAGCAATCCGTATGCCACTCCCCTCGCGTGGCCGTTTGGGGCAGTTTCGTCAGTGCCTCAAACGCTTCCGTGAAGATTGCGGCGATGGCGCGGTCGTCGGCGGTGGCGATCGGCTCCTTGTCGAGGAGTGCCCGCAGCACGCCGATTCCGAGGAGCAGGGCGACGACCATGTCAGCACGAAGTCGTGGCTCGTTCGACTTGATTCTGCGGGAAAGGTTGCGCGTGAGCCCGGTTTCGAGCTGTTCGTTGAGGCGCGCGACGACGGCGGGGTCGCCGCTGGAGCGCAGCAGCGCGAACAACGGGGCGTCGACGTCACGGCGAGCGCGCAGCACGCGTTCGATCAGGGCGGCGGCCACCACATCGTCGGCCGCACGCCGCACCGCGTCAACGTTGTCGGAGACATCGGTGGCTTCGGCGAAAAGCTGCTCCTTCGAACCGAAATACCGCTTGATGAGCATCACGTCGACACCGGCCTGGGCCGCGATCGATCGCAGCGACGTTGCCCGATACCCGTGGCGCAGGAACTGTTCTCGTGCCGCCGCCAGCAGGCGCGCCTGGGTGGCAGCGGCGTTTCGCCGCGGCGGGTTCGCATCCGGGCCGTCGTGGTCGACCGTGGGCTTCATCGTGCCTCCGTCCGAAATTTATCTACAACTGTAGACATACGGCACCCCGCCGGTCTAGACTCGGTTATGTCTACAATTGTAGACAATTGCGTCAGGAGTGGGATTCTATGACCGAGCAAGCGCAAACGCATTCGGCCCCAACCGGCATCGGGGCGACTTCTATTGGCGTGGCGATGCTGCGTGCCCGCGAAAGCGCGCGCACCGACCGGTTATTCGACGATCCGTATGCCCGCGCGTTCGTTGACCACGCCGATCGGCAGGGGTCCGTCTGGAACAGCGAGGGTGCGGCCCGGAATTTCTTCCAGCTGATGGCCGAGCAAGTCGCCGCGCGCACCAGGTTCTTCGATCAGGCGTTGCTCGAGGCCGCCCGCGCCGGTGCCACCCAGGTCGTCCTGCTCGCGTGCGGCATGGATAGCCGGGCGTTCCGTCTGACATGGCCGGCCGGCACCGAGGTCTACGAGGCCGATCAGTCCGAGGTGCTGGTCTTCAAGTCCGCTGTGCTGCAAGACCTCCGCGCACAGCCGCGCTGTCACCGTGTCGAAGTCGCAGTGGATTTGCGAACGGATTGGCCGGCACGGCTGATCGAGGCGGGCTTCGACCCCGGGAAGCGCACGGCCTGGCTCGCCGAGGGCATCCTCTACGCCCTCGAAGCCGATGCGGCCGATGCGTTCCTCGATCGGATCACCTCGTGCTCCGCTAGGGGAAGCACCATGGCGTTGGATCACAACGAGGATTCCCCACTGCTCCGCACCGCGCGAGCGGCGATCTCACCCGACCTCGTCTCGATGTGGAAGGGCGGCCCGTCCGGCGATCTGGGTGCCTGGTTGGATCGACGCGGCTGGCGCGCCGAAATCCGTGACATCGCACGGGTTGCCGCCGAATACGGCCGCCCCGTCCCGCCGGCATTCGATCCACGCACCGACGAAGCAAGCCACGCCTGGGTGCTAACCGCTCACAAGACCGCAAACTGAACGACACGCATAGTCAGGAGGATTCATCATGACCGGAATTATGCTCGTCAAACAGCGAGTCACCAGCGTAGAGCAGTGGAACACTGTGTTCCGCGATCCGGAGCTGGACACGGTGCGCCGCGAGCACGGCTTGGTGGTGACCGGTACGTACGTCGACGCCGACGGCGCCGACACCGTCATCGTTGTCATGGACATGCACGACGCGGACGCGGCGCGCCATTTCGCAACGTCGCCGGAACTGGCGGCGGCTCGCGAACGGGCCGGCGCGGTGGGGGCCCCCGATGGCGTCTGGTATGGGGCGCAACAGATCCGGTGAGTCGTGGTCGACCTAACTGGTGAATGGTTCCCCGCCGAAGCGCTCGCGGGTGGCGAACTCCGGTACCGGCCGTCGCCGCAGCTTCATCACCCGGCGAACCGGTTTACCCAGCGGGACCACCGCGGCGATGGCGTATGAGTCCGGCACGCCGAGAAGCTCTTTGACGCGCGGCTCCTCGGCGACGGCCATCGTGGTCAACACGCCGCCGTAGCCCTCGTTGCGCGCGGCCAGCAGCACGTTCCACACGAACGGGTAGACCGAGGCTCCGGGCACCACGCCGATGCGATCGAGGTTCTGATCGGTGGCGGCAACGACGGCGAGGTCCAGACAGATCACGAGCACCACCGGAGCGTCCCGAAGCGGGGCCGACATCTGCGCGGGCGGCGCCGTCGCCTCGATCGTCGACGTGTCGACGGCGGTCGGCTGCAACGGGTTCCACGGCGTCTCACCGTTGGCGAGTTGCGCGGTGTACCGGCGCGCTGCGGGAAGTCCGAGGTCGGCCAGTGCCGCCCGGGTGTCCTTGGCTCGCACCACGATGACGCGCACGCCCTGCCGATTGCCGCCGGAGGGCGCGAAGCGCGCGTTGTCGAGAATCCGTGCCAGCACGTCGTCGGGAAGCGGGTCGTCGGTGTATTCCCGCACGGCGGGCGTCGAGCGCATGACGTCGTAAAGGTCCATGCCCGCCATCGTGCCGCACGCGGTCAGGCGGCGTCGTGGAAGATCAACCCGAGCGTGCAACGGTGACCGGTGCGGACCACCGACACCCCGTGTCGCACGGGTGCGGCCGACCATCCCCGCGTCGAGCGGACGGGCCGCTCCCTGGTGGTGAAGATGTAGCCGTGCCCGTGCGGCAGTGTGGTGGCGGTTCCGCGCGACTGGGCTCAGGGCCGCTGCTCGACGAGCAGGAATTCGCCGCCGGTGTGCGCCACACCCGGCTCGTTGAGGTTGATGACGACCTGCAGCGGAAACACGAGGTCCCCGTACAGGTCTCGATGCAGCGCGTTCCAGTCGCCCGGGCCGTATTTGAGCAGCAACGCGGTGGGTTTGGTCTGGCCGGCGCGGTGGCACATGTCCAGCCATTCGTCGAGCGTCTCGGGCCAGGGCGGGTCGCGTTTCAGCTTCGTCCACCAGTCGCGGGCGATCGGCAATAACCGGGGGTAAATCGCCTGCTTCAGCTCGTCGATGGGGCTCGGGTAGGGCCGTTTGAAATAGCGGTACTCGCCTTCCCCATACCGGTGGCGTCCCATATCGACGGTGGCGCGAAAGAGGCTGTCGTCGGGGTATAGATCAAGCATCGCCGCGCACTCCCCGGGAGTGAGCAGCCGGGGAAGCAGTGCGCCGCCAACATCGTTCACATCGGCCGTGACCGCGTCCCAGTCCGCGGCGTTCACCCTCCGATCCCACTTCGACGGCATCAGAACAATCTGCCGGCCGCCGCGGGCACCGGCGTCTCCAGGTCTAGCAGGAATCGTTTGCGCTTCAAACCGCCAGCGTAACCCGTTAGCGCCCCATCCTTTCCGACGACGCGATGGCACGGGACGATGATGCTCAGCGGATTGCGCCCCGCCGCCTGACCCACTTCATAGGCCGTGTAGCCGTCGGCCAGCGTCGCGGCCAGCTCGCCGTAGGTGGTGGTCTCGCCGTAGCCGACGCCGGGCAACAGATCCCAGACTCGCCGCTGGCGCGGCTCGCCGCCCAGGTCGATCGCGACGTCGAACTGCGTGCGCTCGGCGTTGAAGTACTCGTTCAGCTGCTCGGCGGCGTCCCGGAAAAGGTCATCGGAAACCGGCTCCACGCACCGACCCAGAGAGTCAGCGGTTGGCGGGTGCCAATGATGCGGGAAAAACACGCCTGTGAGCGTGTCGCCGTCGGCGACCAGTGTCAGCTCACCAAGCGGGCTGTCGATCACCGCGTGTCGTGTGTGCATCGTTCAACCTCCTTTCCCGGTAGACGACCAGCGCCTCCAAGGCGTGAGATCGCACCTTGCGATGTGCAGCTGGGGCTCACATTCGGCGCCGCGCCGACGTCTTCACAATGAGAGTCGCGGATTGTCACGAAGGAAACGGCGCCAGGATGACTGTCGATCGGCACGTCAAACAGCCTTTCGAGGCGGTCGTGGCTCGACACGGCGCCACGGTGTGGCGGGTCGTTCGCGCGGTGATCGGCCACGTCGATGCCGACGACGCGTGGTCGGACACGTTCCTGGCCGCGTTGAAGGCCTACCCGCAGCTGCCGGCCGACGCAAACGTCGAAGCATGGCTGGTAACCATCGCACACCGGAAAGCCATCGACATCGTGCGCGGGGCCGCGCGGCGGGCCGACCCCGTCGCCGATCCCCCCGACTCCCCCGCTCGCGAGCGGGCCGACGCACGCGATCTCGACCTGGACGCCGCGGTGGGCGCGCTGCCACCCAAGCAGCGCCAGGCCGTCGCCTACCACTATCTGGCCGGCCTGCCCTACGCCGAGATCGCGGTGATTCTCGACAGCAGCGTCGACGCCGCCCGCCGGGCCGCCGCCGACGGCATCGCCACCCTCCGCCGCACCTATCCCCTCATCGATACGACAAGGAATCACCAATGACCACAACAGATCTCACCGAACACTACCCGGTCGACGGCGATCGGCTGCGGCGCCTACACGATCGCCTGGAAAGAGACGCCCAGGCCGGCGATCTGCTCGACATCGCCTACCGCACGGTGGACTCCGCCGTCGGGCCACTGCTGTTGGCGGCCACCCCCCTGGGACTGCTGCGGGTGGCGTTCGCCAACGAAGACCGCGACAGCGTGCTGCAGAACCTCTCGGAGCGCATCAGCCCGCGTGTGCTCGAATCGCGCCCGCGGCTGGATCCGATGGTGCAACAGCTCGACGAATACTTCACCGGCCGCCGTCACAGCTTTGACGTCGCGCTGGATTGGTCGCTTTCGCAGGGTTTTCGGCGCACCGTGCTGGAACACCTCAACGCCGACGTCGGCTACGGCGTCACCGCGAGCTACGCCGCCCTGGCCCGGCTGTCCGGCTCCCCCAAGGCCGTACGCGCCGTCGGCACCGCGTGCGCGACCAACCCGATCCCCATCTTCGTGCCGTGTCACCGGGTGATCCGTTCCGACGGTACCGTGGGCGCCTACCGCGGCGGCCCGGCCGCCAAGCGCGTCCTGCTCGACCTAGAGCGGAACCAACTCGGGCCGCGAAAACGCAACTAGCGAAACCCTTCTCGAGTGCAGGCGTCGGCAGTTGTACTCTCGTGGCGGATCAGAGCGGCGACCAGTGCACCACCTTCACGGTGGTCATCTCGTCGAGAAGCTCGGGACCGAAGCCGAACCCGGTGCCGCCGGCCCCGGGGGCACCGCCGAACACGTTGTTGATCTTGACGGTTCCCACCGGGAGGCTGCGCCACGCCTCCTGCGCGTGCGCCATGTCGCCGGTCAGCACCGTGGCGGCCAGGCCAAAGCGGTCGTCGGCGGCCTCGGCCAGTGCGGCGGCGAAGTCCGGCACCATTCGCACCGGCGCGATCGGACCGAACGTTTCCTCGCGCAGCACCAGCATGTCGGTCGTGCAGTCCGTCAGCACCGTCGGCGGATAGAACGAACCC
Organism: Mycobacterium sp. NGS54; assembly: GCF_059812465.1. Lineage (NCBI taxonomy): Bacteria > Bacillati > Actinomycetota > Actinomycetes > Mycobacteriales > Mycobacteriaceae > Mycobacterium > Mycobacterium sp. NGS54. The sequence goes on from NZ_JCALCS010000008.1 coordinate 324,487, forward strand.
GGCCCCGGCCGCGGTTCGCCGCCCGCCAGAAGGTGGGCACCGCACCGCACCGCGTCCTCGACGTGGGCGTGCACGTACTCGCGGTGGCGCTCGTCGACCAACGGCCCGATCCGATCGGCCCACGACAGGGCCTCGTCGACCAACGCATCGACGAACGCCTCGGCGATCGGCTGGACGACGTAGACCCTTTCCACCGACACGCAGATCTGACCGGCGTTGGCGAAGGCACCGAGCGCGGCCTGGCCGGCCGCCCACCGGGGGTCGACGTCCGCGTCGACGATGAGCGCGTCGTTTCCGCCGTTCTGCAGCAGCGCCTTGGCGCCGCGTTCCACGCATGCCCGGGCGATCTCCCGGCCGGTCGCGCTGCGGCCGACGTGCGCGACCATGTCGACGCGTTCCGATTCGGGCAATCGCGCACCGACGGTTTCGTCGCCGTCGACGATTTCCAGCACGCCGTCGGGCAACCGGGTGGCCAACAGCTCAGCGAACCGCCGGCCGGTCCGCGGGCAACGCTCGCTGGGCTTGTGGACCACGGTGTTTCCGGTGACGAGCGCCGCGCCGAGCAGACCGGCGGCCGCCGCGACGGGATCGTTCCACGGCGTCAACACCGCGACAACACCAAGCGGCTGCGCAACCATCAGATCGGTCGCCGACCATTCGCCCTGCAGGCTGCGCCCGCGATGCAACGGGCCGAGTTGGGCATACTGCAACAGCGTGGCCACTCCGGCCTGCACGCCGCCCCGGGCGTCGTCGCGCAGTTTTCCCGTTTCGCGCTCGTTCAGTTCGGCGAGTTCGTCTATGGCGCCGCGGACGTCGGCGGCGGCCGCCGCGATCGCCTCGGCGCGGTTGGCGGGCGCGGTGCGCGCCCAGTCGGTCGCGGCATCCGCCGCGCGCCCGACGGCGTCGTCGCAGTCCGACGGCTCCGTGATGGGAATTTGCGTCACTTGGTCGCCGGTGCGCGGGTCCAGAACGTTGATGACCTTGGTCATGGTCGAAGCCACGACCCCGTTTACCCTCTCGGCGCGCGGGCCAATCAGTTGATGACGATGGACGATATCGGCGTCGTGTATGGTCGGCGCACCGGAGCGGAGGGCACGCGATGGCAAACACACACGCCGGCAACGCCTTCACGTCGCGGCACGCGTTGGATCCCGGACTGCGCAAGGCGGCCCACTTCTTGCCGCGCGGATACGCCCTGCACCGCGGCTACCGGGTCCAGCGCGCGGTGATGAACCTGATGGGCAACGCGGGGCGGTTGCGGAGCGTCCCGGTGGCCGCGGTCGACGAGCACGTCACGGTTCGCCTGCACCTACCCGTCAGCCGTAGCCACCCGGCGGCGGCGATGCTGTGGATCCACGGCGGCGGCACGATCATGGGACACGCCGCCCAGGACGACAAGTTTCTGCGCAAGCTGTCGCATCTCACCGGTGTCGCGGTGGCCGCGGTGGAACACCGGCTGGCGCCGGAGCACCCCTATCCGATCCCGGTCGAGGACTGCTACGCGGCGCTGCGGTGGCTGGCGCACCAACCGTGGGTCGATCCGGACCGCGTCGCGGTCGGCGGGGCCAGTGCCGGTGGACATTTCGCGGCCGCGGTGGCACAGCGGGCGCACGATCGCGGCGACGTCAACGTCGCGTTCCAGATGCTGGTCTACCCGATGCTCGACGACCGCACCGGCGCCGATCACGACGGCCAGAAGCGCCTGATGTGGACCGAAACCGACAACCAGCTGGCGTGGCGGTGGTACCTCAACGGCGTGGATCCTCGAGAGGCGGCGCCCGCGCGTCGGGAAGATCTGTCGGGCCTGCCGCCGGCCTGGATCGGCGTCGGGACGCTGGACCTGTTCTATCGGGAGTGCGTGGACTACGCGCGGCGCCTGCGGGAGGCAGGCGTGCCCGTGCACGAAGAGATCGTTCCGGGCGCGTTTCATGCGTTCGACCAGATCGCGGACAAAGCGCCGATTTCGGTGAAATTCTTCGCCAGTCAGTGCGCTCACCTGCGTGAAGCCCTCGCCTCCCGGACTTCGTGACGGGCGTCGTCCGCGGCGATCCGGGTGCAAAGTTTGCGTATCGTGCAACTATGAGTGTCATGGGCAATTGCCACCCGATGGGTCTGCGCGAGCGGCGTCGCCGCCAGACGAGCGCGGACATCCGCGACGCCGCCGTGCGCCTGACCACCAACCGCGGTTTCGACAAGGTGACCATCGAGGAGATCTGCGTCGAGGCGGGAATCTCCACGCGGACGTTCTTCAACTACTTCCCCACCAAGGAATCCGCGATCGCCTACGGCCCCTCCGACATACCCGCCGAGCTGGCCGAAGATTTCGTCGCGGCCGGACCCGCCTCGTATCGGGTGGTCCTGGCGGAACTGATCACGCTGGCGGCGCACCATCTGCGCGACGTGCCCCCGCGACGCGAACAGGCGGTCGGCATGCTCGAGCTTGCCAAGACCAGCCCCGCAGTCATGGCCGCGTTCCTGGCCGAGCTGGAGCGGTTCCAGAACCAGCTGACCGACATCGTCGCCCGCCGGCAGGTGATGCGCCCGGACGACGAGATACCCGCGTTGATCGCCGCGCTGGCGCTGACGGCCGTGCGTTCGGGCATCGAACGCTGGGCCAGTGGCGAGCCGAAGGATTCAGACGACACGCCGATGCCGTACGTCGAAAGCGCTGCCGAGCTGGTCAACAGCATCTTCGCGACGTGACCGTCGAATAGTTACCTAGATCACCTTTGTTTGCACGGTCTGCAAATTATGCAGGCGATGTATTATGCTTTGGTGGCGTCAGGCGGGGGTTCGGCGATGCAGGGGCAGATTTCCCAGGGGCCGACGGCCCAAACCGGGCGGATCACGGCTGCTCTTGAACTGCGTTGTGGCGCAACGTAATGCGGCGACCACCTAGCGGGCGACGCGGCACCATCGGTTGACCAGGAGAGGAATCCACACAGGTGCAGCTATCCAGGGTCGTGCGCAACGCGTGGTTGCCGCTGTTGATCGTGGCGGTGGTGGTGATCGGCGGCTTCGCCGTGGTGCGGGTCAAGTCATTCTTCGCCGCCGAGAACGCCACCATGGTGAGCCCGCGGCAGGAGGATTCCAAGCCGTTCAAGCCCAAGGTCGTCAAGTACGAGATCTTCGGTTCGGCCAGTCACGCCAACGTCAACTACCTGGATCTGTCCGCCGACCCGAAACGGATCGACGACGCGCCACTGCCCTGGACCCTGGTCCTGAGCACGACCGCCCCGTCGGTCTTCCCCAACCTCTCGGCACAAAGCGACGGTGACCGCCTCGGTTGTCGCATCACGATCGACGACGAAGTGAAGGACGAGAAGATAACCGACGGCGTGCACGCCCTGACCTTTTGCTTGGTGAAATCCGCATGAGCGCAAGCGCTGAACACCCGACCGACACCCTCCCGATCACCAGACACGCCGTGCGCCCGGCGATCCCGCGAATCATCCGAACGTTCGCCGTTCCCATCATCCTGGGCTGGATCGCGATCATCGCGGTGCTCAACACGATCGTTCCGCAGCTGGACGAGGTCGGGAAGCTGCGCTCGGTCTCGATGAGCCCGGACGACGCGCAATCGGTCATCGCGACGAAACACATGGGTGACGTCTTCCGCGAATACAAGTCCAACAGCTCCGTCATGATCGTGCTGGAGGGCCAAAATCCGTTAGGCGCCGACGCCCACGCCTACTACGACCAGATGGTCAAAAAGCTCGATGCCGACACCAAACACGTCGAGCACGTCCAGGACATGTGGAGCGATCCACTGAGCGGCGCCGGTGTCCAGAGCAACGACGGCAAGGCCGCCTACGTCCAGGTCTACCTCGCCGGCAACCAGGGCGAGGCCCTGGCCAACGAGTCCGTCGAGGCCGTGCAAAGCATCGTCAAAAGCATCCCCGCGCCGAACGGGGTCAAGGCCTACGTCACCGGACCCGCCGCCGTGCAAGCCGATCAGCACATCGCCGGTGACCGCAGCCTGCAGGTGATCACCACCGTCACGTTCATCGTGATCATCGCGATGCTGCTGTTGGTCTACCGGTCCATCATCACGGTTCTGCTGACGTTGGTGATGGTCGTGCTCGAACTGTCCGCCGCGCGCGGCATGGTGGCCTTCCTCGGCTACTACAACATCATCGGGCTCTCCACCTTCGCCACCAACCTGTTGGTGACGCTGGCGATCGCGGCCGCGACCGACTATGCGATCTTCCTGATCGGGCGATATCAGGAAGCCCGGTCGGTCGGTGAATCGCGAGAAGACGCCTACTACACCATGTTTGGCGGCACCGCACACGTGGTGCTCGGGTCGGGCCTGACCATCGCGGGCGCGACGTTCTGCCTGCACTTCACCAACCTGCCGTACTTCCAGACGCTGGGCATCCCATTGGCCATCGGCATGGTGGTCGTGGTCGCGGCCGCGTTGACCCTTGGCCCCGCGGTGATCTCGGTGGCAGCGCGATTCCGCCAGACGCTCGAGCCCAAGCGGGCGCAGCGGACCCGCGGCTGGCGCAAGGTCGGCGCCGTCGTCGTCCGGTGGCCCGGCCCCGTGCTGATCGTGACGATCGCGATCGCGCTCGTCGGCCTGCTGACGCTGCCCGGATACCGAACCAACTACAACGACCGCAAGTACCTGCCCGCCGACCTGCCGGCGAACGCCGGTTACGCGGCCGCGGACCGGCACTTCTCGAACGCGCGGATGAATCCCGAGCTCCTGATGATCGAAAGCGACCACGATCTGCGCAATTCCGCCGACTTCCTGGTCATCGACAAGGTCGCCAAGGCGATCTTCCGGGTGCCCGGAATCTCTCGTGTGCAGGCGATTACGCGTCCGCAGGGCACGCCGATCGAGCACACCTCGATCCCGTTCCAGATCAGCATGCAGGGCGTCACCCAGCAGATGAATCAGAAGTACCAAGCGGACCAGATGGCCGACATGCTGCACCAGGCCGACATGATGCAGACCACCATCGACAGCATGGAAAAGATGCAGAGCATCACCGCGCAGATGGCCAACGACATGCATCTGATGGTCAAGAAGATGCACGAGATGACCATTGACATCGACGAATTGCGCCAGCACATGGCCGATTTCGAGGATTTCTTCCGGCCGATCCGCAGCTACTTCTACTGGGAAAAGCACTGCTACGACATCCCGGTGTGCTGGTCGCTCCGGTCCGTGTTCGACGCCCTCGACGGCATCGACACGATGACCGACGACATCGAGAGCCTGCTGCCCATCATGGATCATCTCGACACCCTGATGCCCCAGATGGTGGCGCTGATGCCCTCCATGATCGAGAACATGCGGGCGATGAAAACGACCATGCTGACCATGTATTCGACCCAGAAGGGCCTGCAGGATCAGCAGAACGAGGCTCAGAAGAACTCGAACGCGATGGGCAAGGCGTTCGACGCGTCCAAGAACGACGACTCGTTCTACCTGCCCCCGGAAACGTTCAACAACGCCGAATTCAAGAAGGGCATGAAGAACTTCCTTTCGCCCGACGGCCACGCCGTGCGGTTCATCATCAGCCACGACGGCGATCCGATGACGCCAGAGGGCATCTCGCACATCGACGCGATCAAGAAGGCCGCTTACGAATCGCTGAAGGGCACGCCGCTGGAGGGCTCCAAGATCTACCTCGGCGGCACCGCGGCAACCTACAAGGACATGCAGGACGGAAGCAACTACGACCTGCTGATCGCCGGAATCGCCTCGCTGTGCCTGATTTTCATCATCATGCTGATCATCACGCGCAGCGTCGTCGGCTCGGCCGTGATCGTCGGCACCGTCTTGATCTCCCTGGGGGCGTCCTTCGGCCTGTCCGTGCTCATCTGGCAACACCTGATCGGCATCGAACTGCACTGGATGGTCCTGGCGATGTCGGTCATCATCCTGCTGGCCGTCGGCGCCGACTACAACCTGCTACTGGTGTCCCGCTTCAAGGAGGAGATCCACGCCGGGCTGAACACCGGCATCATCCGGGCAATGGGCGGAACCGGATCCGTGGTCACCTCGGCGGGGCTGGTGTTCGCCTTCACGATGATGACGATGGCCGTCAGTGAGCTCACGGTCATCGGCCAGGTCGGCACCACCATCGGCCTGGGGCTGTTGTTCGACACGTTGATCGTGCGGTCGCTGATGACACCGTCGATCGCGGCGCTGTTGGGCAAGTGGTTCTGGTGGCCGCAGCGCGTGCGGCAACGGCCGATCCCTTCACCCTGGCCCACACCGGACAAGAAGGCCGAATCCCTGGCGACGGTCTAGGACCGCTGCGCCAGTTTCGACGTGGCTAACGCGCTACGTCACCCACTCGGGCTGCTGGCTGGCGTCGACCGCCGAGAAGTCCTTGTGCGCAAGGCCGGCGGTGGTGCCGCCGTCCACGACGAACTCGGAGCCGGTCGAATAACTGGACTCGTCGCTGGCCAAATAGACGACGAGGTTGGAGACCTCTTTCGGCTGGGCGATCCTGCCCAGCGCGGTGTGGAAGATGTCTTCGGGGACCCACTCGGTCATCGGCGTCTTGATCAGCCCGGGATGGATCGAGTTCACCCGGATGCCGCTCGGGCCCAACTCCAGCGCAGTCGACTTCGTCAGGCCCCGCACCGCGAATTTGGTTGCGGTGTACCCGTGGCACGCGATGGTCCCGGCCATCCCCTCGATGGACGAGATGTTGATGATCGATCCCCGTCCCGCGTCTTTCATCGGTTTGGCCACGGCGCGGATGCCGAGGAAGACCCCGGTCAGGTTGACGTCGAGGATCTTGTGCCACTCGGAGAGTTCGTAGTCCTCGATGGTGCCGATGTTGAGGATGCCGGCGTTGTTCACCAGCACGTCGACCCCGCCGAACTCGGTCACGGCGGTGGCCACCGCGGCTTCCCAGTGTTCGGGCTTGGTGACGTCCAGGTGCACGTAGCGAACGGCGTCACCGAGCTCGGCCGCGACGGCCTTGCCCTCGTCGTCCAGGATGTCGCCGAACACCACCTTGGCGCCCTCGGCCACCAGGGTGCGCACATGCGATGCGCCCATCCCCCGCGCGCCGCCACTGACGAGCGCGACCTTTCCCGCCAACCGTTCTGCCACTGCGCGTCTCCTGTCGTATCGGTGCGTCGCTTGCACCATACATATGCGCGCAATCGTATGACCAGGACTTCGCCGAGGGCCCTTACTTGCTTGGCTTGCTAGCCGGGTGCTTTCCGGGGCAGTAGTCCGCGGTGGCCGCACCGACGAACATCTCCGCTTGTGACTGGCTCAACCGGTGCGCGCCCGTCAGCTGGTCGATCTCATCCTTTTGGCTGTACCCGGCATTGAGGTCTTTGCACATGACCTGGGCCGCCTTCACGTCCATTGCCGGGCCACCAAGGTCGACGCCATGCGCCTGCAGGTAATTCGTGAAGTCCTCGTCGGTCTGGTCTGCGCGCGCGACGGTGGCCGGCATCAGCATGACCGCCGCCAGCACGCCGAACGCGCACGCAGAAATCTTGCTAAGCATTCCGTGCTGCTTCATCGTTCCCCCATTACTTTCAAGGCTCGACACTGGTTCGGGATTGACCCAAACCGCCAAAATCACACATCGGACTATTTCTAACATTCACCGTGTCTAACGTCGATGATTGCCAATGGCAACGATCATTGCCTGCCAGGTCACGTGCGTCAAGGGCCGAGGCACGCCGCGGCCGTCGCGGAGGAAAGCTTTACCGGCCGTTGGCCGTTAATTCCGGCTGAATTAAATCCCGCGGGGGGTCACAGTCTCGAAGATCGCCGCGGCGGACGTGATGGCCTTGTCCGCGTTTCCTTCGTCGTGCAGGAGCATGCGCACACCGATGCGTCCGGGCCCGCCTCCTGAACCGGCGTGCGCCGTGCCCTCCACGCGGAACGGGCCCACCTTCCCGCGTGACATGAACATCACGTGCCAGCTGACGACCTGAACCTTCCTGATGCCGGCGATCGCGGCGGCCAGGTCGGTCGCCGCGGTCTCGAGGACGACGTGTTGCGGCCCGATGTGCAGTGCGGCATCCGGCGACGCGAGCTCGGCGCTCAGCGCGGGCAGCACCCAGTGGCCGTCGTCGCGCTTGCTGGCACCGAAGGCCTGCCACAGCGGAGGCAGATCGGGCGAGTCCTCGATCACCAGCTCGGTGCCCGAAACATCCATCTTGTCAAGGCCTTCCGGCGGCACGCCGATGACGGCCCCCTGCCCCTCGTTGAAGGCGATCACCCGGTCGGGGTTGTCGGCGTCGACGATCTTGCACCGCCCGTAACCCATGGTCCGGCCCTGGTGCACGATGCCGGACCCGACGATCTCGATCCGCGTGACGTCGTAGCCGGGGTCGATGATCTGCACTGACGCGATGACCGGGTTGGGCACCGCGACCATGTCGGTCTGGCATCCCTCCGGGGAGGAGATCGCCAGCGGCGCCACCATCAGTCCACCGGCCTCGTTGCGCATGTCGCGGCGGATGGTGACGGTGTCGTCGGTCTCGCCGACGTTCATCGCCGAGTGGTTGCGGCCGATGTAGCGGTAGCTGAGCAGCCCGGTCCAGCGCCGGAACAACTCGTCGCGGTAGGCGGCGGTGTCGTCGGCCAGCTCTCGGATGTCGCGAAGTCGGTCGCTCACTGGTGGTTCCCCTTTGCGGCTTTGCCTCGGCGCACCTGGTTGAACGGGACACCGCGGTCGGCGGCGTACTCGCGCGGAAAGTTCAGGACCCGTTCGCCGATCACGTTGCGCGACATCTCCGTCGTGCCGCCCCCGATGCTGGCGATCTGACGGCCCAGGTATCGCGTGCCGATGCCGAGCAGGCCCGCGCCGTCCTCGACCACTCCCGCCGACCCGGCGATCGCGAGGGCGGTGTCGTTCTCGACGTCGTGCACCTCGGCCATGTCGAGCCGGATGATCGATCCCGCGGCGGGCGGCAGGGATCCGTCGACGACGGCGTGGTAGACGTGCTCGCTGAGTTGCCCGTGTACCGCCCGGTGGACCAGGACGCGGCCGACCATCTCGCGGACGCGTTCGCTCTCCCCTTGCTCGATGCCGTCGACCAATGCCATCAGGTCGATCGAAATGTCCTCGGCCTCAGCGATTCCGGGTCCGCTGGTGTACTCCGAGCCGTCGCCCATGGTGCGGCGCTCGTGGTAGAGCTGTCGTGACGCGACGTCCCACCCTTTGCCCGGTTCTCCGACGACGGCGTCGTCGCCGACGTCCACGTCGTCGAAAAACTCCTCGCAGAACTCGACCGATCCGTTGACCTGACGGATGCGGTTGATCGTCACCCCGGGGTGTCGAAGCGGCAGCAGGAACATCGTGAGGCCGTTGTGTTTGGGTGCGTCCCAGTCGGTTCGGGCCAGGCACAGGCCGTAGTCGGCGGCGAACGCCCAGGTGCTCCACGTCTTGGCGCCGTTGATGACCCAACGCCCGTCGCGGCGGTCGGCGCGGGTGATGACGCCCGCGAGGTCCGAACCGCCGCTGGGTTCGGAGAGCAGCTGGACGAGCACTTCGTCGCCGCGCAGCGCCGCACCGATGTGGGTGCGCTTCTGGTCCTCGGTGCCCATGTCCAGGATCGTCGCGCAGCAAATCGCGAACGACGGGACGTTGAGCAGCAAGGGCGTCTCGTAGGCCGCCGCCTCGGCGTCGAACGCCTTCTTGTACTCGTAGCCCAGCCCGAGGCCGCCATACTCGCGGGGAAAGCAGATCCCGGCGAACCCGCCGTCGTACAACTTGCGTTGCAGTTCGCGGGCGCGCCGCCACGACGCAAGTTCGTCGCGCTCGAGGACCATGGCGTCGGCGGAATCCAGCCGCGGCAGATTCTCGGCCAGCCAGGCCCTGGCCCGGCCGCGGAACTCCTCGACCGACTCCGGGCTCACCGAATTCGCCTGTGCCTCATCGCCGATGGCCTCCTTGACCTTGTGCTGGGCGACTGTACAGCACCGCCCTGCGGGTGTACAGGCCGGGACACTAGGACGCGTTCAGCCTCACCGCGGCGCGAACGAGCGCCTGGAACGCGTCCTCGTCGACCTTGTCGCCCTCGTGGAAATCGATGGCTCGCCTCGTGTTGCCGTCGAGGCTGGAGTTGAAGAGGCCCGACGGGTCGTCGAGCGAGGCGCCCTTGGCGAACGTCACCTTGACCGCGCTCTTGTACGTCTCGCCGGTGCAGATCATCCCGTCGTGGTACCAGACCGGCACGCCCCTCCACTTCCACTCCTCGACCACGTCCGGGTCGGCCTGTTTGATCAATTCCCTGATGCGCGAGAGCATTTCGCCGCGCCAATCGCCCAGTTCCTTGATCCTGGCGTCGATGAGCTGCGAGGGAGAGTCCGTCATGGTCGTCGTTGCCTTCCCGATGGTTGCGTCAGGGGATGGTTATCGCGATCTTGCCGACGTGCTCGCCGGCACGCAGCACGGCCACTGCCTCGTCCAATTTCCCCCAGTCGAAGACGTGGCTGATGTGGGGCTTGATCCCGGTCGCCGATATTAAATCGCACAGGTCCCGGTGTGCGCGCACGCTGCCCACCGTGATCCCGATGATCCGCAGGTTGTTGAGCATCACTTCCGCCACCGAGATGGGTGCCGTGTCGAAGCCGCTGAGTACGCCGACCACGGTGATGGTGCCGCCAGGTCGCGCCGAGTGCACCGACTGCGCCAGTGTGGCGGGGCCGCCCAGATCGACGACCAGGTCGGCGCCCTTGCCGCCCGTCAGCCGCTTCACCTCGGTCTCCCAGGCCGGGGTCGCCCGGTAGTTGATGAGATGCGTTGCGCCCAAATCCGATCCGATTTTCAGCTTGTCGTCGGACGACGACGTCAAGATCACCGTGGCGCCCAGCGCGCGGGCCAGCTGCACGGTGAACAGCGATACCCCGCCGGTTCCCTCGGTCACCACGACGTCGCCGTCGCCGATGTGGGCTTCCGTCAGGGCGCTCCAGGCCGTCACACCGGCGCACGGCAGGGTGGCCGCTTCGATATCGCTGAGGTGCTCGGGCGTGCGAACCAGGCCCGAGGCGTCGGCGACCCGGTACTGCTGCAACCACCCGTCCTCGCTGTCGCCGGGCAGCTCCCGTTTGGCCTCCGGCGTGGGCGGCCCGTCCGGCCAACCGGGGTGAAACGCGCCCATGACGCGGTCCCCCAGTTGAAGTCCGTCCACCCCGGGTCCGACCGCCACCACCTCTCCGGCGCCGTCGCTCATCGGCACGCGCGGCCACGGGCCCGGGAGTAGCCCCATGAGGTTGACGTTGTCGTGAAAGTTCAGGCTCGACGCGCGGACCCTGACCAGTGCCTGGCCCGGACCGGGTTCGTCGACGGGCCTGTCCACGGTCTCGAGGGGCGCGCCGGGCCCCGGCATCACCACTGCGCGCTGACGGTCCGGAATGCTCATGCGATGAGCGCCTCCTCACGTTTTGGCGTCATAACGACGCGACCGGCGGCCCCAGCCTTGACCCCAATCCGGCGGTCAGGCCCGTCGGGAAGTAGTCTGCCGACGACTCGCATCGGTGTGCGACCACTGCCCGATGCTATGGCGATCAAGGAATCGGCGTGACCGGCACACACCCTTTTGACAGTGCGCTAACCCTCGACGTGATCGATGCCGACCTCAGGCGGGGCGCGACCCATCCGGAGTGGGCCAACATGGTGGGCCCGTTCGGCGGAATCACCGCGGCCGCCATCGTGCGGGCGATCGACACCCACCCCGACCGCATCGGAGAACCGTTGGCGTTGACCGTCAACTACGCCGCACCGGTGGTCGACGGCGACTTCGACCTGTCGCTTCGGGTCGTGCGCACAAACCGCACCAATCAGCACTGGAACGTCGAGCTTCGCCAGGACGGCGAGGCCAAGGCCACGGCGACGGCGGTGTTCGCGACGGCCCGCGAGACCTGGGCCGACACCGAAGCCCGCCCACCGGGCGCGCCACCGCCGGAAGAGGTCGCTCCCGGGGGCATGGCTGACGTCATTCGCTGGGCACAGCTCTATGACATGCGGTTCGTCGAAGGCCCGATGCCCCGCGCCGGCGCGCAACCCAGCCCATCGTCGACGACCACCCTGTGGGTGCGCGACAAAGCGCAACGCCCCGTCGACTATCCGGGGCTCACGGCGCTCTGCGACGTCTTCTACCCCAGGGTCTACTTGCGCCGCGGTGTTGTGCCGGCGGGCACGATCTCGTTGACCACCTATTTCCTCGCCGATCAGCGCCAGCTTGACGCCGTGGGAGGCGACTTCGTCTTGGCCACCGCCCACGCCAACCGCTTCTCCGGCGGCTACTTCGACCAGAGCGCAAAGGTATGGACCCGGGATGGTGTACTGCTGGCCACCACGCACCAGATCGTCTACTTCAAGGGTTGAGGGGTTACAGTTTCGGGGTGAACTGTCACGCTGGGCCGCGATGACGGAGCGGACCGCCGAAGACAACGCCACCGCGCTGCTGGCGATCGAGGCCATCAAACAGCTCAAGGCCCGCTACTGCCGGTACCTCGACGCCAAGGACTGGGCGGCTTGGCGGGCGCTGTTCGCCGACGACTTCGTCAGCGACACGTCCGCGGCGGGCGGCAAGCTGATCGTCGGTGCGGACGACTTCGTGGCGTTCACCCGCAAGGGCATCGGACGTCCCGCGCAGGCGACGGCGCACCAGGTGCACGCGCCCGAGATCGAGCTGACCTCGGCGACGACCGCGCGCGGGGTGTGGGCGCTGCAGGATGTGGTCCGCTTCGGGCCGGGGGTGAGCCTGGTCGGGTACGGTCATTACCACGAGACCTACGAGAGGATCGACGGGCGCTGGATTATCAAGAGCTCCAAGCTGACTCGGCTGCGGGAAGACGTCGTCACCCCGCTGTTCTCGATCTTTATCTCGGACCGCATCCGGCGGGCAGCCACCAAGCTCGCCGGCCGATTGATGGAGCAGTGATACGCCGATGAGTGTTGGCACGATTCTGATCACCGGCGCGTTCGGCCAGGTCGGCAGGCGATGCGCGCAAATCCTGCTCGACCGGGGACGCACCGTCGTCGCCACCGACCTGCGGACCGACAAGACCCTGGCCGCCGCCTCCGAGTTGTCCCAGGGCGGCGGGCGACTGATCGAGGCCTACATCGACCTGCTGGACGCCGAGGCGGTCGGCGACCTGGTCGCGATCCATCGGCCCGAAGCGATCATTCACCTCGCCGCCGTCATCTCGCCGCCGTCGTATCGGAATCCCGCACTGGCCCGACGGGTCAACGTGGGGGGCACCGAGAACCTGCTGGCGGCCGCCGCCCGACTGCCCGATCCCCCGCTGTTCCTGATGGCGTCGAGCGCCGCGGTCTACGGGTCCCGCAACCCGTACCGCCATCCCGAGCGGATCACCCCGGACACGCCGGTGTCGCCGATCGACCAGTACGGCGAGGACAAGGTGCTGGCCGAGGCGGCGATCCGGGCCAGCGGCCTGCCGTACGCGATGTTCAGGTTGGGCGGGGTGATTTCGCCGGACACCCAGGCGGGCATCAGTGGCGACCACCTGACCCTGATGCGGTCGATGCCCGGCGACAACCGCATCCACACGGTGGACGCGCGCGACGTGGCGCTGGCATTCGTCAACGCGGTCGACCGCAAGGCCACGATCGACGGCAAGGTGCTGCTGATCGGCGGCAACGAATCGTATGTGCTGCTGCAGCGCGACCTCGAGGACGACCTGATGACCGCCGCCGGCCTGGGCCGGCTCGGCCCCTCGGCGAGCCTGCCCGGCGACCCCGGCGACGACCGCGGGTGGAGTTTCACCGGGTGGTTTGACACCACGGAAGCCCAAGCGCTGCTTGACTTCCAAGAGCACGACTGGCATCAGACCACAGCGTGGGTCGCCGAATCCCAGGGCCGCATGCGCCTCGTCCTGTGCGCGCTTGGCCCGATCCTGCGACCGGTGCTGCGCGCCCTCCTTCAGCTGCAGCGCCGGGCCGAGGGCCGGGGTCCGTACGCGGACCCGTGGGCGCTGATCGAGAAGAAGTACGGCCCGGCGGCGCTGGCCGCCTCGGAGTAGCGCGAACGGCTAGCTGCGCGGAGCGGACAGCGCAGCTACCGGTCGATCCAGCCCATCTGCGCCTCGGCGTGGTGGCCACCGACCGGCGGGGTGAGTCGGTCGATTCTCGCGAGTTGGTCGGGCGCGAGCTCGACGGCGTCGGCGGCGGCGTTCTCCTCGAGCCGGTTGACGCGTTTTGTCCCCGGAATCGGCACGATGTCAGGCCCTTTCGCGAGCAGCCAGGCCAACGCCACCTGCGCTGGGGTGGCGCCCACATCGGCGGCGATGTCGCGCAGCTCGTCCGCGCTGCGCAGGTTGTGCTGGAAATTCTCGTCGAAAAACCGGGGGTTGGTCTTGCGGTAGTCGCTGTCGGGAAGCTCCCCGTTCGAGCGGATGGCGCCGGTGAGAAACCCGCGGCCCAGCGGCGAGTAGGCGACGAACCCGATGCCCAGTTCACGTAGCACGTCGAGCACTCCGTCCTCGGGATCGCGGGTCCATACCGAGTATTCGGACTGCACGGCGGTGATGGGATGCACGGCCTGCGCACGGCGGATGGTGTTGACTCCCACTTCGGAAAGACCGATGTGCCGGATCTTTCCGGCCGCCACCAGCTCGGCGAGGGCTCCGATCGTGTCCTCGATCGGGGTGTCGCGATCGAGGCGGTGTTGGTAGTAGAGGTCGATGCGGTCGGTCGCGAGCCGCTTCAGGGAACCTTCGACGGCGATGCGGATGTTGGCGGGGCTGCTGTCGAGGCCGTTCCGGCCGGTGTGGGAGATCAGGCCGAACTTCGTTGCGAGAACCACCCGATCGCGCCGGCCCTGAAGGGCGCGAGCGACGAGTTCCTCGTTGACGTAAGGGCCGTAGACCTCGGCGGTGTCGATCAGCGTGACGCCGAGGTCGATGGCGCGGTGGATGGTGCGAATGGATTCGGCGTCATCGGTGCCGGCACCGGCATACGCGACGGACATGCCCATCGCGCCCAGGCCGAGGCGTCCGACTTCGAGTTCGGCGAGATGAGCCCGTTTCATCGCCCCATTGTGCGCCGGGCGACTCCCGGCCGTGGGACAGGTACCGTGGCGCTCGTGCAAGACACCGCGCGACCGGACCGCAATCTCGCGGCCGACTTCTATCGCGTGTCCGGTGTGGTGCTCATCGTGCTGGGGCATTGGTTGGCCGGCTCGGTGACCTATCACGACGGATCTTTCGGCCGGCAGAACCCGCTCGTCGACATACCTTGGACCCAGTGGCTGACCTGGCCCTTCCAGGCCGTCCCGACGTTTTTTCTGGTCGCCGGCTACGCGGGCGCGTTGTCCTGGACGCATCGGCACGAGACCGACGGCGTGTCGCGTCAGGCCTGGCTTCGGCACCGCCTGGCCCGGGTGCTGGGCCCGACGGCGGTTTACGTCGCGCTGATCTCGGCGGTGGTGGCCGCGCTCGACGTCGGCCACGTGGCCGGCACGACGCTGGAATACGCGGGCTGGGCGGTCGCCATGCATCTGTGGTTCCTGGCCGTGTACCTGATCGTGGTGTCGCTGACCCCGATTGCGGTTGCGGCACATCGGCGTTGGGGACTCCTGGTGCCGGCGGCGCTGGCGCTGGGGGTGGTGGCGGTGGACGCCCTTTCGATCGGTGCCCACGTGCACAATCTTGGCTGGGTCAACTACCTGCTGTGCTGGGGCACCTTCTACCAGCTCGGGATCGCTTGGCGCGGAGGGCTACTGGGCGGTCGCCGACCAGTGCTGCTGGCCGCCTCCTCGGCGATCGCGCTGGCGCTGCTAATCGGGCTGGGGATGTATCCGGTCAGCATGATCGGCGTTCCCGGGCAGACGATCGATAACACGACGCCGCCCACCGCGGCGCTGCTGGCGTTCGGATGCGCCCAGGGCGGACTGGCGATAACGCTGGCCCCCGCACTGAATCGGGCGCTCCGTGCCGACCGGATCAAGCGGGCGCTGGCCATCGGGAACAACAACGTGATGGCGCTGTACCTCTGGCACATGATCCCGGTCGTGATCGTCGCGATCGTCGCGTATCCGGCGGGCCTGCTGCCGCAACCGCCGGAGGGTAGCGGAGCGTGGTGGCTGGCCCGGCTGGAATGGGTGGTCGTCCTCGGCGTGGTGACGGCGGTCGAACTGGTGTTGTTGTGGTCGCTGCGACGCCTTTTTGCGGCCCCGCTGCCCATGGTCGGTACGCCTATCACGGAACTCTGGGGTGAAGTGTTCATGCTGGTGGGCGCGGCGCTGGCGGCCGCTGGCCTCCATTTCTTCGCCTACGCCGGCTTCGCGCCGGACGGTCACCTACCTTGGGTGACCGCGTTAGTCTTTGCCGCCGGAGTGGTGCTGGTGGCGCTTCGCCCCGCGAAGGCCGAGCGCGCGGCCGATCCGGCGCCCCCGGCCGAAGGGACTCGAGCGCGCCGGCGTTGACGGCCTCGCCCGTTTGGCAAGCGACTTACGACCTCATGAGAGGGGCCGTAATGCCCTGGTCGGAGGTAGTATTCGGGAGCAACGTCTCCGGCAGGTTCGGAACGTTTGAGCGCCCGGACCGCAAGGAGACACCCTCGGTAAGGGAGTATGCAGATGTTAGACAGCCTCGCGGTCACCAACAACCACGGCCCTCAACGGCGCACCCGGGAATCGGATGCCGAACTACTGCAGGAATCCGGTGTGCACAAGCTCGTCGTTCTCGACCGCGACGGCAACTGCCTGGCATTCGTATTGGCTTGGGACGGCTTCGAATACGACGAGGAAACGGACGCCTATGTGTGCGTCGCCGATCGGGATGGCAGGGAACTGCTGACCGTGTACACCGCGGGTGAGATCAACTCGGCCCCCGGCGAGAACATGTACGCCGTGACGGCGCCGGATGGATCCGGCTCGGGACACCGCGGCCCCCGCTGACCAAACCGTTATCTGTATTCGCGTCGCCGGCCGCTATGATAGACCGTTCGTACGGTTAGTTATGCCGAAGGGTTCAAGATGCCCAGGTCGCCTGGCAGGCGCAGCGAGATTCTGGACGCGTTCGTCCGCTATGTCGCCGAACGTGGTTATGACAGAACGAATATCGGCGACATCGCCGACGAGCTCGGCATGTCGAAGGGCACGATCGTCCATCACTTCGGCACCAAAGCCCAGATGTTGCGCGAGCTCGAAGAGACCCATCTGGCCCTCCAACTCGATGTGCTGCGGATGGCATGGGACCGCCTGGCCGCGCCGCACGAGCGCATCGCCGCGATCATCTACGCCTCCGCACTGCTGCAGGTGAGCGCCCGCCACGCGACCGTTGCGAGCCAGCGCGAGGTGGTCCAGCTCTCCGACGACCCGGCGATGCAGCACGTGCGCAAGCTGCGCGATCAATTGCAAACACACGCGGTTGACGAAATCCGCAACGGGATAGACGTCGGCGTGTTCCGAAGCGTGGACATCGAATTGGCGGCGCTGCAGCTGTGGGGATCGCTGGAGTGGATGTGGGTGTGGTTCGATCCCGCCGATTCCCGGACACCCGAGCAAGTCGGCGCGGCTTTCGTCGACGTGTTCCTCGGCGGGCTCCTGCTCGACCGCATCGGGCTCGGCAAGTGGACGAATCCTTCCACCGGCGTCGTCTCGGTGGTGCGCGAGTGCCTCGCCGCGGTCACGGCCGGCGGACGCTGACGGCGGATCGGCGGAACATCTTGCGCGGGAGCCGAATTCGCCGGTAGGCGGCGCTGAGCCGCCCTGCGCGCGCCAGGCACCGTGAAGCGCAAAAGCCCTGGTAAAACCGCACGTTCCGCGGATCGACCACCACGTTTTGGACGAAATCGGCCGAGATTTGCAATTTATTGACCGCACGTACGGTCTAATGCGATAGTTGCAGCGTGGCGCAAACGATGGCGGCGTGGGGCCGACGGGCGGGGACCGGGGCCACCGCCTGGGAGGACCACGTTGTCGGCCCGCACTTGCAACCGCGTGATGCGCGACGCGCGGGGTCGCGCAGAGCACCGTTGGGCAAAGTCGCGACGCGCGGCAGCCGGCAAGTGTCGGTACTCGAGCCGCCGCCTAAATGCTCTCTGCTGCCCCGGTTTTCGGGGCAGCGTCACCCTATGGGCGGGGTTACGGATCGGAACCACGCCCGGCGCCTGCGCCTGTCCCCCGCGCCGCCGCATGGCTCACGTGAACGGCCGGCAGACGGATCGCGGTCCGATACGCATTCGCCTCGGGGTCCGCGCCGATGACCACGACACACTCGTTTGCCGGCAAAGTGGGCCAACGAATCCGGCCGGGCACGGAAGTGGCCGGTGGGTTCTTCCGGATGTGCGTGCTGACCGGTAAAGCCCTGAGGCAACCGTTCGAGTGGCGCGAGTTCATCTGGACCGGCTGGTTCCTCATGCGGGTATCGCTGCTGCCCACCATCGCGGTGTCGATCCCGGAAACCGTGCTGCTCATCTTCACGCTCAACCTGCTGCTCGCCGAGATCGGCGCCGCCGACGTGTCCGGTGCCGGCGCCGCGATCGGCGCGGTCACCCAACTCGGCCCGATCGTGACCGTGCTGGTGGTCGCCGGCGCCGGGGGCACCGCCATCTGCGCCGACCTGGGCGCCCGCACCATCCGCGAGGAGATCGACGCCCTCGAGGTGCTCGGCATCGACCCGATCCACCGGCTGGTGGTGCCGCGCGTCGTCGCCTCGACGATGGTCGCGGTGCTGCTCAATGGCCTCGTGGTCGCCGTCGGCCTGGGCGGCGGCTATCTGTTCAGCGTTTACCTGCAGAACGTCTCGAGCGGCGCCTACCTCTCCACGCTGACGGCGCTGACCGGCCTGCCCGAGGTGGTGATCGCGTTCATCAAGGCCGCGACGTTCGGGCTGATCGCCGGCCTCGTCGGCTGTTATCGCGGGCTCATCGTCCGTGGCGGGTCCAAGGGTCTGGGCACCGCCGTCAACGAGACCGTCGTGCTGTGCTTCATCGCGCTGTTCGCGGTCAACGCGGCGCTGACCACCATCGGCGTCCGGTTCGGAACGGGGCGCTGATGACCGCCACTTCAGCCGCGCCGTCCACACTGCGGGTCCGCTTCACGCGGGACAGCCTCAGTCGGTACGGGGAGGCCCCGGCCCGGGTACTGGTCGAGATCGGACAGATGGTCTGGTTCGCGATGACCGCCGTCGGCCAGATCCCCTTCGCCATGCGCCGCTACCGCAAAGAGATGTTGCGGATGGTCGCCCAGATGGGGATGGGCACCGGCGCGATGGCCGTGGTCGGCGGCACCGCCGCCATCGTCGGCTTCATCACCCTGTCCGCGGGGTCGCTGGTCGCCATCCAGGGCTACGCGACGCTGGGCAACATCGGTGTCGAGGCGTTCACCGGGTTCTTGGCCGCCCTGGTCAACGTGCGGTTTGTGGCGCCGGTGGCCGCCGGTCAGGCGCTGGCCGCGACGGTCGGCGCCGGCGCCACCGCGGAACTGGGCGCGATGCGCATCAGCGAGGAGATCGACGCGCTGGAGGTGATGAGCATCCGGTCGGTCGCGTTCCTGGCGTCCACCCGGGTGGTGGCGGGCCTGATCGTCATCATCCCGCTCTACGGGTTGGCGATCACCCTGGCCTTCGTGTCCCAGCAGGTCACGACGGTTTTCTTCTACGGGCAGTCCGCCGGCACGTACAACCACTACTTCCACACGTTCCTGCGTCTCAACGACGTCGGCTGGTCGTTCGCGGAGGTGATCCTGGTCGCGGTGGTCGTGATGACCACGCACTGCTACTACGGCTACACCGCCAGCGGCGGTCCGGTCGGCGTCGGTGAAGCCGTCGGCCGGTCGATGCGGCTGTCGTTGATCACGATCGTTGTCGTCGTCGTGCTGACCGCGATGGCGGTCTACGGCAAAAGCCCGAACTTCAACCTCACGGTGTAGCCGCCATGACAACCCCGACGCCGCAGATCAAGGATCATCCGCCACGGACCCCCCCGTACAAGACCGCGGCCGCGGTGTTCCTGGTGGTCGCCGCGGTGGTGTTGTCGTTCGTGTGGCTGCAGTTCCGGGGCCGGCTCACGCCGAAGACGCCACTGACGATGGTGGCCCCCCGGTCGGGTTTGGTGATGGATCCGAATTCGAAGGTGACCTACAACGGGGTGGAAATCGGCCGGGTGGCCAGCATTTCGCAGATCCAGCGCGACGGCGTGCCGGCGGCCAGGTTCGTCTTGGACGTCGAACCCAAGTACATCGACCTGATCCCGGCCAACGTGGAGGCCAACATCAAGGCGACCACGGTGTTCGGCAACAAATATGTGTCGTTGACCTCTCCGAAAAACCCGACACCGCAACGTGTTACGACGCAACAGGTGATCGAGGCGCGGTCGGTGACGACGGAGTTCAACACGTTGTTCGGGACGATCACCTCGATCGCCGACAAGGTGGACCCGGTCAAGGTGAACCTCACGCTGGCCGCGGCCGCGCAGGCATTGACCGGGCTGGGTGACAAGTTCGGGCAATCCATCGTCAACGGCAACGCCATCCTCGACGACATCAATCCGCAGATGCCGCAGATCCGCCACGACATTGCGCGGTTGGCCGCCCTGGGCGACACCTACGCCAACGCCGCGCCGGATCTGTTGGACTCCCTCAACCACGCGGTGGTCACGGCGCGCACGCTGCACCGCCAGGAGGCCGACCTGGACGCCGCCTTGCTGGCCGCGGCGGGGCTGGGCAACACCGGTGAGGACATCTTCCGACGGGGCGGCCCGTACTTTCAGCGGGGCGTCGCCGATCTGGTGCCCACCGCCCAGCTGCTCGACACCTACAGTCCCGAATTCTTCTGCACCATCCGCAATTACTACGACGAAGAACCCGCGGCATTCGCGACGACGGGCGGCGGCAACGGCTACGCGCTGAGAACCATGACCGAGCTGACGTCGGGCCTGGGCGCCATCCTGACGCTGCCGGGACTGGCGGGCACCGTGCTCACCCAGGGACTGTTAGGCCTCGCCGGGCTGGTGGGCGGCGCGCCGAATCCCTATGTGTTCCCGGACAATCTGCCGCGAGTGAACGCGCGCGGCGGCCCCGGGGGTGCGCCGGGCTGTTGGCAGGCCATCACCCATGACCTGTGGCCCGCGCCCGAGCTGGTGCTGGACACCGGCGCCAGTCTGGCGCCATACAACCACCTGGATACCGGCTCCCCGTACGCCATCGAGTACGTCTGGGGCCGCCAAGTCGGGGACAACACGATCAACCCATGAAAATCACCGGCTCCGCGATCAAGCTCGCCATCGTCTCGTTGGTGCTGTCACTGATCACCGTCTCGATCGTGGTGGTGTTCGCCCAGCTGCGCTTCAATCGCACCAACAGCTATACCGCCGAGTTCAGCAACGCCAGCGGCCTCAAGGACGGCCAGTTCGTCCGCGCCTCGGGAGTGGAGGTCGGCAAGGTCAAGAAGGTGCGGCTGGTCGACGGCGGCCGCAAGGCGCAGGTGGACTTCGCCGTCGACCGCTCGATACCGCTCTACCAGTCGACGACGGCCCAGATCCGCTACCTCGACCTGTTCGCCAACCGCTTCCTGGAACTGAAACGCGGCGAAGGGACGGGCGCCGACCGCGTGCTGCCGCCGGGCGGATTCATCCCGCTGTCCCGAACGTCACCGGCATTGGATCTCGACGCCCTGATCGGGGGCTTCAAACCCCTGTTCCGGGCGCTGGATCCGGAAAAGGTCAACACCATCGCATCGGCGATCATCACGGTGTTCCAGGGTCAGGGCGGCACCATCAACGACATCCTCGACCAGACCGCGCAGCTGACCTCACACCTGGCTGAACGCGACGAGGCGATCGGCGAGGTGGTCAAGAACCTGAATGTGGTGCTGGACACCACGGTTCGGCATCGCAAGGAGTTCGACCAGACCGTCGACAACTTCGAACGGTTGATCACCGGGCTGGAAAACCACGCGGACCCGTTGGCCGCCGGCACCGCGAACATCAGCAACGCCGCCGGCACGGTGGCCAACCTGCTGGCCGACAACCGCGCCCTGCTGCACAAGGAGATCGACTACCTTCAGGCGCTCCAGGGCCCGCTCGTCGACCAGAGGGATCAGCTCAGCGACCTGATCCACAAGACGCCGACCGCGCTCAACCTGATCGGACGCAGCATCGGCCTGTACGGCGACTGGGTGAACTTCTACCTCTGCGACCTGACGATCAAGTGGAACGGACTGCAGGCCGGCGGCCCGGTCCGGACGGTCAGGATCTGGCAGCAGCCCACCGGCAGGTGCTCGCCGCAATGAGAACGCTTACCGAATTCAACCGCAGCCGTGTGGGTCTCATGGGCATCACGGTGTTGATTCTCGGCGTCATCGTGGGCCAAAGCTTCACCAGCGTGCCGATGATCTTCGCCAGTCCGAGCTTCTACGGTCAGTTCACCGACACCGGCCAACTGAACAAGGGCGACAAGGTGCGCATCTCCGGCGTGAATGTCGGCAAGGTGGAGTCCTTCGACATCGACGGCGACCACGTCCTGATCAAGTTCAACATCGGCGCGAACACCATCGGCACCGAGAGCCGGCTCGCGATCAAGACCGACACCATCCTGGGTAAGAAAGTCCTCGAGATCGAGCCGCGCGGAAACCAGGTATTGCGGCCGGGCAGCGTCTTGCCGCTGAGCCAGAGCACCACGCCCTATCAGCTCTACGACGCGAACTTCGACATCACCAGGGCCGCCGCCGGCTGGGACATCGACACCGTCAAGCGCTCGCTGAACGTCTTAACCGAGACCATCGACCAGACCTACCCACACCTGAGCGCCACGCTCGACGGTTTGACCAAATTCTCCGACACCATCGGCAAGCGCGACGAACAGATCAAGCACCTGCTCGCGCAGGCCCACCAGGTGGCCGGCGTGCTCGGTGACCGCAGCGAGCAGATCAACCGGTTACTGGTCAACGCGAAGACGCTGCTGGTCGCGTTCAACGAACGCGGCCGGGCCATCGACGCGCTGCTGCAAAACGTTTCCGCCTTCTCGACGCAGGTGCAGGGGTTCATCAACGACAACCCAAGCCTCAACCCCGCGCTGGAGCAGTTGCACGCCATCACCGATGTGCTGGTGGCGCGCAAGGACGACCTGGCCCAAACCCTCACCTACGTCAGCCAATTCGCCGCATCGCTGGGGGAATCCGTCGCATCGGGACCGTACTTCAAGATCGTCCTGTCCAACCTGCTGCCGTACTGGATCCTGCAGCCGTTCGTCGATGCCGCCTTCAAGAAGCGCGGTATCGACCCCGAGGACTTCTGGCGCAGCGCCGGGCTGCCCGAATTCCGCTGGCCCGACCCGAACGGCACGCGGTTCCCGAACGGGGCGCCACCGCCGGCACCTCCGGTGCTTGAGGGCACGCCGGATCATCCGGGACCGGCCGTCCCGCCGGGCACAGCGTGCTCCTATACCCCACCGGCCGACGCGCTGCCACGGCCGTGGAACCCGTTGCCGTGCACGGGCGTAAACGTCGGCCCGTTCGGCGGCAGCTTCCCGGCGCCGATCGACGTGCAGGGCTCGCCGCCCAACCCGAACGGCCTGCCCCCGACGCCGGGGATCGCGATCGCCGGGCGTCCGGGTGAACCGCCCCCGGACGTGCCGGGCACGCCGGTGCCGCTGCCGACCCAGGCGCCGCCGGGTGCGCGCACCGAGAACCTGCAACCGGCGGGCCCGCCACCGCCGCCGTCGACCTTCGCGCCCGGCCTGCCGCCGGGGCCGCCCGCGCCTCCCGGACCCGGAAACCAGCTGCCGGCCCCGTTCATCAACCCCGGCGGCACGGGTGGCAGCGGCATCACGGGAGGTAGCCAGAATTGAGTGCCGTCAACACATTTCGTAACCTGCGGGGCCGCCGGGTCATCGGGGCGCTGGTGGTGGCGCTGGCCCTGCTCGCCGGGTACCTGGGTTTGCAGCTCTACAACAAGCTGACCACCAACACCGTCGTCGCGTACTTCCCCCAGGCGAATGCGCTCTACGCCGGGGATAAGGTCCAGATCATGGGCGTCCGCGTCGGCGCGGTCGACAAGATCGAGCCGGCCGGCGACAAGATGCGGGTGACGTTCCACTACGACAATAAATACAAGGTGCCCGCCAATGCGTCCGCCGTGATCGTGAACCCAACCCTGGTGGCGTCGCGCAACATTCAGTTGGAGCCGCCCTACAAAGGCGGCCCGGTGATGGGCGACAACGCGGTCATCCCCATCGAACGCACGCAGGTCCCTACGGAGTGGGACCAACTGAGCCAGAGCGTCGCCAACGTCATCAACAAGTTGGGCCCGACACCCGAGCAGCCAAAGGGCCCGTTCGGTGACGCCATCGAGTCGTTCGCCGACGGGCTGGCCGGCAAGGGCAAGCAGATCAACGCCACGCTGAACAGCCTGTCGCGGGCGTTGACCGCCCTCAACGAGGGCCGCGGCGACTTCTTCGCGGTGGTGCACAGCCTGGCGCAGTTCGTCAACGCCCTGCACAAAGACGACCAGCAGTTCGTCGCGCTGAACCAGAACCTGGCCCAGTTCACCGACAAGCTGACCGGAACCGATCGTGAACTAGCCACTGCGCTAAAGCAATTCGACTCCCTGCTCTCCACGCTGCGACCGTTCCTGGACAAGAACCGCGGCGTGCTTACCACCGATGTCAACAACCTCGCCACCCTGACCAACACGCTGGTCCAGCCCGATCCGCTGAACGGTCTGGAGACGGCTCTGCACGTTCTGCCGACGCTGGAGACGAACCTCAGCCAGATCTACCACCCGTCGCACGGCGCGGTCATGTCCATCCCGGCGATCCCGAACTTCGCGAACCCAATGCAGTTCGTCTGCAGCATGATTCAGGCCGGCAGCCGGCTGGGTTACCAGGATTCCGCCGAACTGTGCGCGCAATACCTGGCGCCGGTCCTCGACGCGATCAAGTTCAACTACCTGCCCTTCGGGCTGAACCTGTTCAGCACCGCCGAGACGCTGCCCAAGGAAGTCGCCTACTCGGAACCCCGGCTGCAGCCACCGAACGGGTACAAGGACACGACCGTGCCCGGGATCTGGGTGCCCGATACCCCGTTGTCGCACCGCAACACCCAGCCCGGCTGGGTCGTCGCCCCGGGTATGCAGGGGCAGCAGGTGGGGCCGATCACCGCCGGCCTATTGACCCCCGACTCGCTCGCCGAACTGATGGGCGGTCCGGACATCGCACCCCCGCAGTCGGGGCTGCAAACGCCGCCGGGACCGCCGAACGCCTACGACGAAAACCCCGTGCTGCCACCCATCGGCGTGCGCGCCCCGCAGGTGCCGATCCCGCCGCCGGCGCCCGGGCCCGGCGTGATCCCCGGACCGGTGGCACCGACACCCCCGCCCGCACAGGCGGCCGCATCGGCGGGACTGGGATCGTGAACGCGCTGCGCGCCTTCGGCATTCGCGTCGGGCACCGGGCGCGCCAAGCGGTGGCCCTGCTGGTCGCCGCCGCGGCACTGACGTCGTGCGCGAAGTGGCACGGAATCGCGAATGTGCCGATGCCCGGCGGTCCCGGCAGCGGGCCCGGCTCCTACGTCATCTACGTCCAGATGCCCGACACGCTGGCCCTGAACGACAACAGCCGGGTGCGGGTGGCCGACGTCTTCGTCGGCACGGTGCGCGCGATCGCTTTGAAGAACTGGGTCGCCACGCTGACGCTGCGGGTGGACAAGAGCGTCAAGTTGCCCCGGAACGCCACCGCCAAGATCGGGCAGACCAGCCTGCTGGGTTCTCAACACATCGAGCTGGCCGCGCCGCCCAACCCGTCGCCGGAACCGCTGAAGCCGGGCGACACCATCCCGCTGCAAAACGCGTCCGCGTACCCCACCACCGAACAGACGCTGGCCAGTCTCGCCATGATCCTGCGCGGGGGCGGCATCCCGAACCTGGAAACGCTGCAGGACGAGGTCTACAACATCGTGCACGGGCGGGCCGACCAGATCCACGCCTTCCTCGGCAAGCTGGACACGTTCACCGCCCGGCTCAACGAGCAGACCGATGACATCACCCGAGCCATCGAC
Organism: Mycobacterium sp. NGS54; assembly: GCF_059812465.1. Classification (NCBI taxonomy): domain Bacteria; kingdom Bacillati; phylum Actinomycetota; class Actinomycetes; order Mycobacteriales; family Mycobacteriaceae; genus Mycobacterium; species Mycobacterium sp. NGS54. The sequence goes on from NZ_JCALCS010000008.1 coordinate 350,450, forward strand.
TCCACCAACCGGCTGCTGGCCTACGTGGGTCCCCGCTCGGACGTCATCGATCGGGTCCTCACCGAATTCCCGCCCCTGCTCAAGCATTTCGCCGACAAACAAAACCTTTTGATCAACGCGGTCGACGCGACGGGGCGGCTCAGCCAGGTTGCTGACCAATACCTGTCCGCCTCCCGGGGCGACCTGCACCAGGACCTGCTGGCGCTGCAATGCCCGTTGCGGGAACTGGGCCGTGCCGCGCCGTATCTGATCCGTGCGCTCAAGCTGATCCTCGTCCGCCCGTTCGACGTCGACGCCGTGCCGAAGGCGTTCCGCGGCGACTACTTCAACCTGTCGCTGACGCTCGACCTGACCATGAGCTCCGTCGACAACGCGATCCTGACCGGGACGGGATTCTCCGGCGCGCTGCGCGCGCTCGAGCAATCGTGGGGCCGCGACCCCGAAACGATGATCCCCGACGTCCGCTACACGCCGAACCCGAACGACGCCCCGGGCGGGCCGCTGGTGGAAAGGGCGGACAGAGGCCAATGCTGACCCCCTTCATCAAGCGTCAGCTGATCCTGTTCGCCATCCTGAGCTTCGTCACCGCGGTCGTGCTGGGCGGGTACTACCTGCAGATCCCCACCGCGGCGGGGATCGGCCAGTACACCCTGCAGGCGGACCTGCCGGCGTCGGGCGGTCTGTACAAGACGGCCAACGTGGCTTATCGCGGCGAAACGATCGGCAGGGTCATCGATGTCCAGCCGACCCAGTCGGGCGCGCGGGTGACCATGAGCATCGCCAACCGCTTCAAGATCCCGATTGACGCGACGGCCAACGTGCACTCGGTGTCGGCGGTCGGTGAGCAGTACATCGACCTGGTGTCGCCCGGCAACCCGGGCAAGTACTTCCAGCCCGGGCAGACCATCACCAAGGGCACCGTGCCCACCGACATCGGTCCGGCGCTGGACGCCGCGAACCGCGGGCTCGCCGCGCTGCCCAAGGAGAAGATCTCCTCGTTGCTCGACGAAACCGCCCAAGCCGTAGGCGGATTGGGGCCCGCGCTGCAACGGCTGGTCGACGCGACCCAGGCGCTCGCCGGGGATTTCAAGACCAACATCGGTGACGTCAACGACATCATCCAAAACTCTGGGCCGATCATCGACAGCCAGGTCAACTCGGGTGACTCGATCGAGCGGTGGTCGCACAACCTCGACATCCTGGCCGCGCAGAGCGCGGAAAACGACCAGCATGTGCGAAGCATCCTGACACAGGGCGCGCCGACCGCCGATCAGGTCAACGCGGTGTTCGGCGACGTCCGCGAATCGCTGCCGCAGACGCTGGCGAATCTCGAGATCGTGCTCGACATGCTCAAGCGCTACCACAAGGGCGTCGAGCAGTTGCTGGTGTCCTACCCGCAGGGCGCCTCGGAGGGCCAGACGGTGACGACGCCCTTCCCGGGCTATGCGTCGCTCGGCACCTCGCTGACGATCAACCAGCCGCCGCCGTGCCTGACCGGGTTCCTCCCCGCACCGCAATGGCGATCGCCGGCGGACACCAGCCTGGCGCCGATGCCGTCCGGAACCTATTGCAAGATCCCGCAGGACGCCCCGGCCAACGCCGTCCGCGGGGCGCGCAACCTCCCCTGTGTCGATGTCCCCGGCAAACGCGCCGCGACGCCGCGGGAATGCCGCGACTCCAGACCGTACGTCCCGGCGGGCACCAACCCGTGGTACGGCGATCCGAACCAGATCCTGACCTGTCCCGCGCCCGCGGCGCGCTGCGATCAGCCGGTCAAGCCGGGCCAGGTGATACCCGCGCCGTCCGTCAACAACGGCATGAACCCGGCGCCCTCCGACCGGGTGCCCGGGACACCGCCCCCGGTCAGCGACCCGTTGCAACGCCCGGGGTCGGGGGCCGTCCAGTGCAATGGGCAGCAGCCGAACCCCTGCGTGTACACCCCGGGCGGCCCTCCCGCGGCCGTTTACAGCCCGCAGAGCGGCGAACTGGTCGGGCCCGACGGCGTCAAGTACGCCGTCGAAAATTCCACCAAAACCGGGGACGACGGGTGGAAGGACATGCTGGCGCCGCCCCGCTGATGCGGATCCTGGTGAATCTGGCTGGCCTGCGGCGCTTTTGGATTTGGCCTCAACTCTTGGAGGGGGTGGAACTTCGCCCTCCCCCGCATGCCCGCGCGCGTTCACGCGACGCCGCGCCACAAGGCTCTCCCTCCCCGGCCGACACGCCTGACCAGGCCATTGACACTGACCGCACGTACAGTCATATACTTGGGGATCGTCGGGTTGGCGGATCGCAACGCTCCCGGTCGGTGAACTACGGAGATCGGAGCGAAATGCCGGAAGTGATTGGCCTGGGCCAACTCCGGAGCGACGCGTGTGCGTATCTCGAACGGGTTGCCACCGGAGAGCCCCTCGACGTCGTCCGTCGCGGCAAGCTGGTGGCGCGGATCCTGCCGGTGGGCGACTGGCGGGTGGCTCCGATCCCGGCGCGATCCGTCAAAGCCCCGCCATCCGACGCGGGCGGCTGGGTCGGGCTCGAGGAACTGCGGACCCGCGCCGGGCAGTGCTTCGACCGGGTTGCGGCCGGCGAGACGGTCTATGTCGTCCGTGGCGGCCGGATATTGGCGCGGATCGTGTCCGCCGGCGACGCGGCCCCGTTTCCCCGCGATGCCGGTCGCCGGATCGAACTCGACGAACTGCGCAAGCGCGCGGGGCGCTATTTCGACAAGGTCGCGGCGGGCCAGACCATCGAGGTCATCCGCGGCGGCAAGCTGGTGGCGCACATCGTGTCGGCCACCGGGAACGACGCCCGAAAAGGGGCCTGACGGCCACCGACACCCGAAACCGCTAGGACTGGACGACAGAGTCGTCGGGCAGCGGACGTTGACATACCGCGCGCGCCTCCTCGGCGCTGAGCCCGAACAGACGCAGGACGCTTTCGGTGACGCTGTCGGCGGCCGCCTCGTCGTCGCGATCCGGGTTGTCGCGCAACAGCTTTCCCAGCCCTAGCAGGGCACCGCCCGCCATGAAGAGCGCGAGTTCGGGGTCGTCGACCGTGAACCTGCCCGTGTCGACGCCGGCCTTGATGTCACGCAGCGCCCGTGGGGCCAGGCCTCGATCGGAGGACAGCAGCGTTAGCCCGTTGGCCAGCAGGATGTCGCTCTCCCGCGGGCGTCGACGGAACAGCCGGCCGATCAACCGGAAGCTGGTGGCGAAGGTTTCCGCCGGGTCGTCGATCGACTCGGTCAACCGGTCCAGCATCGCTCCGTGCGCGTCAAGGACGTCGGCGACCGCGGCCTCGAACAGCTGCTCCTTGCTGTCGAAGTGGTTGTAAAAAGAGCCCATCCCCACGTCGGCCGCCTGGGTGATCTCCAGGACGGGCACGTTGAGTCTTCCTTCGGCGATCAGCCGCTGGGCCGCACCGATCAGCGCCGCCCTGGTGCGCTGCTTGCGTCGTTCCAGGCGGCTGGGCGGGTCGGGGTCTTCAGGCATCGCGCTCACCTTTCGTAGTATGCATCACTTTTGAGGATTTCGTCAGATAGGGCTTGACGGTGCGTCGCGAGTATGTGACGATTTCGTCAGTTACCTTGGAGATGGCCCATGAACACGACACCCGCCCACCGGGACCTGCACAGCGAGCAGGGAGCGCTGCCCGGCGAACATCCCGGACGCTGCCGCAATCCGGTGATCAAGGTCGCCGACCTCGCCTGGCTCGAGCTCGAAAAGCCCGACCTCACCCGCGCCGAGGCGTTCGCCCGCGCCTTCGGCTTCCAAACCGCGCTGCCGCACCCCGACGAGCTGCACCTGCGCGGGACGCAGGCCGGCGCGCCGTGCGTGCTTCTGCGCCGCGGGCCGCGCAGCCGATTCACCGGCGTGGCGTTCCGCGCCTGCGACGAAGCCGATGTGCTGCGCCTGGCCGACAAGGCCGGCGCCCCGGTGCGGCGGCTGCCGGAGAGCATCGGCGGAGTGGCGGCCGACCTCGTCGACCCCAGCGGCGTGCCGGTCCGCGTCGTCGCCGGCATGCACGAGCTGCCCGAGCTGCCCGGCCAGCGACCCCACACGTTCAACTTCGGATCCGACGCGCCACGGACCAACGCCACCCAACGCCCCCCACGCGTGCCCGCCAGGGTGCAGCGGCTGGGCCACCTGGTGGTCCAGTCGACGAAGTACCTCGAGGCGCTGGACTGGTACCTGTACAACCTGGGGCTGATAGTCAGCGACTTCATGTTCTTCCCGGGCCAGCGCGACCGCGGCCCGACCATGAGCTTCATCCGGTGCGATCGAGGATCGACTCCGGCCGATCACCACACGCTGGCGATGGCCCTGGGGCCGGCCAACCGTTACGTGCACTCGGCATACCAGGTCAGCGACCTGGACGCGCTGGCCGCCGGCGGCGAATACCTCAAGGACCGAGGCTATTTCCGCTCGTGGGGAATCGGCAGGCACATCCAGGGCAGCCAAATCTTCGACTACTGGCGCGATCCCGACGGTTTCCTGGTCGAGCACTTCGCCGACGGCGACCTGTTCGACAACACCCTCGAACCGGGATGGGCGCCCTTCAGCGCGTCCGGACTGGCCCAGTGGGGGCCGCCCGCGACCAGGGACTTCCTCGGAACAGACCTGAAATCGGTTCCCCGCGAGCTGGTTTCGATCATCAGCGCGTTGCGCGCACGCAATGAATTCGATGTCAACCGCGTTGCCGGCCTACTGAAAGTACCCACCTCATGACCGTTTCCGTGCTGCACACCTTCGACGCTTGGTTTCTCAAGACCCCCGACGGCGCCGTCAAGATCGACACCGCCGCCACCACCACCGGGGCCCTCCTGGCCGACCGCGACGGGCTCGCCGCCGCCGCGGGCGGCGAGCCCGTCGCGGTGGACAGCCTGGCATTGGTCTCCCCGGTCACCCGGCCGTGCCGGGTGATCGCACAGATGACCAACTTCGCGTCACACGTCAAAGACGCCGGGATGGACCCGACATCCATTCCGCTGACGTTCTTCCGCAAGGCGTCGGCGTCGATCACCGGTCCGTTCGACGAGATCGTCAAACCCGCGCACGTCAGGTTCCTCGACTACGAAGTGGAGATCGGGCTGGTCATCGGTCGCGAAGTCCCCATCGGCACAACGATTTCCGAAGCCAACCTCGCCGAATTCATCGCCGGGCTGGTCGTGACGAACGACGTTTCGGCGCGCGACATCCAGCTTCCCCAAACCCAGTTCTACGAGGCCAAGTCCTATCCGACGTTCACGCCGGTCGGTCCGGAGCTGGTGCTGCTGACGGCCGAGGAGCTCGACCGTTTCGGTGATCTGCGGCTGCGGCTGAGCGTCAACGGGCAGGAACGGCAAAACGCGCTCGTCGACGGCGACATGCTCTATCGGCCGCTGGAAGCGCTGCAATCGCTCACCCAGTTTCAGGAACTGGCTCCCGGCGACCTGGTGCTCACCGGAACCCCGGTCGGCACCGCGCTCAGCGCGCCGCCCAAGCCGGTGCAGATGATCTCGAACCTGTTGCCGCCTGCGGTGAAATGGAAGATGTTCTTCAAAGGTCAGGCCGGCAACCGCAACTACCTCAACGACGGCGACGTCGTGGAGGCGTCGGTGGCCACCGACGACGGGGCCATCGATCTCGGCACGCAACGCACCGAAGTCCGGTTCAAGTGAGCGAGAACGCCGTTCCGCACGTTCCGGTGGTGATCGTCGGCGCCGGACCGACCGGTGTCACGGCGGCCACCCTGCTGGCACAGCACGGGGTGGACAGTCTGATCCTCGACCGCTGGCCCGACGTGTACCCGCAGCCGCGCGCCGTGCACCTGGACGACGAGATCTATCGCGTCATCGCGCGACTCGGCATGGCCGACGAGTTCGCGGCGATCTCGCGGCCCACCCTCGGTTTGCGGTTGGTGGACAACCGGTTCCGGGTGCTCGGCGAGTTCCACCGCGAGCCCAGCCAGAGTCGGAACGGGTTTCCCCAGGCCAACATGTTCGACCAACCCGAGTTCGAGGTGTTGCTCCGCGCGAACCTCAAGCGGTATCCGAACGCCGAGTTGCGCGGCAACGCCGAGGTCACCGCCGTAAGCGGCACCGGACGAGGCGCCCGGGTCACCTTCAGCGACCGAACCGATGGCCGGGTGCACCATATCGACGCCGACTATGTGTTGGGCTGTGACGGCGCCAACAGCATCGTGCGCACCGAAATGGACTCGACCATGCGGAATTTGAAGTTCGAGCAGCGGTGGCTGGTGGTCGACATCGCCAGCGACTCCGACCTGCGGCAGTGGGACGGGGTGCACCAGGTCTGCGACCCGGTGCGCGCCGGAACCTACATGCGCATCGGACCCGGCCGCTATCGGTGGGAGTTCCGGTTGCTGGACGGCGAAACCTCCGACCAGTTCGGCACCTTGGCGGCGTTGCGACCGTTGATCGCGCCCTGGGTCGCCGAGGTTGCCGACTCGGAGATGACGCTGCTGCGCGTCACCGAGTACACGTTCCGCGCGCAAATCGCCGATCGGTGGCGCCGCGGCAACGTCTTCATCCTCGGTGACGCCGCGCACCTCACTCCCCCATTCATCGGGCAGGGCTTGTGCGCCGGAATGCGGGACGCGGCCAACCTGGCCTGGAAGCTCGCCGGGGTCCGCAACGGCACGCTCGACGCGAGCGTTCTCGATTCCTATGAGCAGGAACGCAAGCCGCACGCCCGGCACATGATTCGGCTCGCGCTGGGCGTCGGGTGGGCGATGAGCGGCGGCGGGCGGCTGGGCAGCGCGGCGCGCCGTTTGGTGCTGCCCGGGCTGCGGCTGATCCCCGGCCTGCGCGACAAGGTGATCGACTCGACGACACCGGCGCTGCGGGCCTCCGCGCTGGTGTTCAAACCGCGCCGACCGCGCCCGCTGGCCGGCACGCTGTGCCCGAACCCCTTGCTGCCCAACGGTCGGCGGCTCGACGACGTCGTCGGCACCGGTTTCGCGTTGATCACCGCAAGCCAGCCCAGCGCCGGCGACGAGGCCCTCTTTCGGCGCCGCGGCGTCGCCGTCGTGGCCGCCGAACCCGGCAGCGCGCTCGAAACGTGGCTGCGCGGTGGCCGCGCCACCGCGGCGTTGGTGCGCCCCGACCGGACGGTCATGCGCGCGGGTCGCGACCTCCCCGCGCTATGCGGATGGGCGGCCACCGTCCTGCACGCGCGCTGAACCGCTGAACCGCCGAGCAGACGCAGAATCGCCCGGCTTCAGCGTGCGATTCTGCGTCTGCTCGCGGGGGGAAAGGCGCTAGGCCACCGGCGCCGGCCTGGCGACGATCACCGGAATTCGGACCGAATGCAGCAGCGTGTTGCTGACGGAGCCCAGCAGCATGCCCGTGAGACCACCCCGGCCGTGGCTGCCGACCACGATTAGTTGGGCCGATTCGGCCGCCTCGATGAGGTGGTGCGCCGGCCGGTCGCGCACGATCACTCGGCGCACCGTCACGTCCGGGTAGCGTTCGCCCCAGCCCGCCAGGGCTTCGCCGAGGCTGCGCTGCCCCTCCTCCTCCACGGTCGCCCAATCCAAGAACGGCACCTCGGTCGTGACGTCACTCCACGCGTGCAACGCGACCAGGTCGACGCCCCGACGGGAGGCCTCGTCGAACGCCAGCTCGGTCGCGTGTTCGGACGTCGGCGAGCCGTCGATTCCGACCAGGACCGGAGCGTTCTGGTCCGGCAGATCCTCGTCACGGATGACCGCCACCGGACACGTCGCGTGCCGCGCCACGGTCGAGCTGACCGAACCGAGCACGCCGCGGGCCAACAAGCCCCGCCCGGAGGTGCCCACGACGACCATTTCCGCCTCGTCGGACATCTCGATCAGGGTCGGCGCCGGGGTCGAGTACACCAATTCCCGGCCGATGGCGACCTTTCCGTCCTCCGGCATCGCATCCTCGGCGATCTTCATGGCGTGCATGATGGCCTTCTTGCCGTCGTCCTCCAGCCGTACCGCCAGCGATTCCGGGTACGGAACCGGCGGCCAGGTCGCGGTGGGGGTGGCCACCGCGTGGACGACGGTCAGTGGAACGTTCCGCATTGCCGCCTCGCGTGCCGCCCAGCACGCGGCGGCATTCGATGCGGGCGAGCCGTCGACCGCGACGACGACGCCCAGGCGTTTCACGGATTCAGACACTTTGTTCTCCCTTCGTCACCAGCGACGCTATCGGGAGGCGGGGGTCTCGGTCGTGAGGCTTTAGTCCTCAACCTCCGGGGACATAGGGCTGTCCCCGGAACCCGTTGGGGCCGTTGAGTTCCCCGAGATGTAACCGCTGCGTCACTCGCCAGTCGCCGGAGACGTTCAGGTCTGGCGCCGCTGCAGCTGCGCGATGACCCAAAAGGGTAACGCCACGAAGACAGTGCCGCCGATCAGATTGCCCACAGTGGTGACGCCGATGTTGGTGAGCAAGCCATCGTGGCCGAAGCCCCAGCTGATCCCGGCGCGCGGTGCGGCGTGATGAAACAGGTTGAGCAACAAGGGAAGCCCAAGAAATCCGACATTCGCGATCACGTGCTGGGTGCCGCCGATCACAAAGGCGAAGGGCCCGTAGAACGCGAATGCCATCCGCGCCACGTCGCTGCGGGCCTTGAAGAACATGCACATCGCGGTCTGCAGGAACCAGGTGCACACCACTGCCAGCAACAGCGCGGTGCCGACCGGCTGGCCGGCCTTCAGGGCGCCGACGGTTGCCGCCCGCTCGGCGAAGGCACCCAGATACGGGCCTCCGGCGGCACCGCAGAGCGTGACGAACACAAACGCACCGGCAATATTGCCGATGAGGCCGACGGCAACCAGCCACGCGTAGCCACCGACGCTCATGGTGTGCTTGAGCACGGCAAGCAACCCCGCGGCCATGTCCGCGGTGATCAGCGACATACCCGACACCAGGATCAGCACGAAGGACATGCCGAACGCCAAGCCCATCAGCAGGCTCGCGACCCCCGGGGTCTTCACGCCGGTGCTCACGACCAGTGCGAGCAGCACCCCGAAGGCCACCATCGCGCCGCCGACCACGGAACGCATCAAGAACGCCCACGGATGCGCGGCCTTCTCCACCGCCATGGCGGCCACCCGGTCCACCATGGCGCCCACGCTCAGCGGCTCGAATGGGTCCTCGGCGGTGACCCTGGAAGCCAAGGGAACCAGGGTGTTTTCCGTCGGCACTTGCCTGTCCAGTTGCGGCACTTGCGCGTTGATCGTCATGCGTGTCGGCCCTTTCTGAAGTCGTTGATCGCGTTGATAACCCCGGAAATGTCCTCGTCGCTGAGCTTCTCCCCGTCAAACACGTGGTTGAGCAGGATCTTGAGGTCGAGCATTTGTTGCAGATAGACGAGGCACGGCGGGCACTCCTCGAGATGCTTGGCGACCACCGCTCCCCACTGCTTCGGGTCGGCATCGACGAGGTCGTCGACGAGCCGAACGAAGTCGACGCAGTCGATGGCGGGGACCATGTTGTCGTAGACGGTCATCGTTGATACCGCTTTTCCAATTCGTTTCGGAGATTTCCCCGGGCGCGGTAGAGCAAAGCGCGCTGCGCCTCGGCGGACAGCTCAAGGATTTCGGCCGCCTCGTCGGCCGACGTGCCGACGAGATCTCGCAAGATGATCAGCTGACGTTGGCGCTCCGGCAACGCAACCAGCGCCGCCCGCACGAATCCGACGAGCTCGCTCGCCACGGTTTGGTCCTCGGGGAGAAAGCGTCGCGACGGCGGGACACTCCAGTGCCCGGCATCGCGGTGCCCCGCAGGGTGCATGCGGCCCGACAGCGGGTCGTCGGCCTCCGCGGTGGCGAGCACCTCGTGGTCGCGAATCCGGGACTCGCGCCGGCGGTGCCGCCACGCGGTGTTCCTGACAATGCCGAACAACCACGTGCTCACCGAGGAACGTCCCTCGAACGAATCCGATGACTGCAGCACCTGGACCCAGGCCTCCTGCACCGCTTCTTCGGCCACGCCGGTCGAATTAACCATGGTGCGAGCGAAATTCACCATCGGCACGTGGAAGTCGCGCACCAAGCTGGCCAGCGGAACGCCGCCCACCAGGTGTTCGGATTCGGCGCCCTCCGGTGGCACCGCCACCGGAGTCACCATCGACCCACGCTCAGGCGCATCCGGCGAGTTCCCAGCGCAGTTGCGCTTCCGACGGAGATTGAACGGGGATGAACGCCGCCTCGCGGTACCGCCGACTCGCCGACGTCCTGCTCGCGTACCCCTTGCCTCCAGCGGTCCGGATCTCCAAATCGGCGCTGGCGCTGGACAGTTCCGCAGCGGTGAGCCGCAGCGAAAGCAACTCTTTCTTGCCCGGCGCCCTCGTCCCGCCGACGGCTGCGGCCAGCCGCGCCAACGTCGACTCCGCCGAGGCGAGGTTGCCGGCGATCCGGTCCACATCGGCGGCAAAGACCGCATTGACGCCCGTCAGGCCGAGTCTGCTTTGTTCCACGGTGGTTCTCGTCAGCCCCAGACACATGGCCGATTGCAGGACAAGGAAAGTCGGGCGCACCGCCCTCAGAAACCGGTCGAAGTCTCGCGATAGCACCTGCTCCGCCGCTACGTACGCCCCTTGCAGCTTCAGGTACGACGAGGCGGTGCTGCCCATTGCCAACAAGTCGAAGTGATCGCCCACGACGACGCCCGGCGTAGTCAACGGCACTGCCACGATCAGCTTTTCACCGGATTCGGTGCGGGCCGCGGTGACCATTATCGAGTCGGCAAAGAGGTTGCTGGCCCACCTGATCGGGCCAGACACCTCGTAGCCGTCGTCGACCGGTGTGGCGGTCAATTCAAGGCTCCCGCATCCCGCGGCTTCCTTGAACGCCGCAGCCATGCCGGTGACCCCGAGCGTGGTTCCGGCGAGCAACGGCTCTGCGGCCGCCGTGCCGAAAGGTGTTGCGGCGCTGAGCAGGTACTCGACCGTCATCCGGTGGGCCCATAACGAGAACCCCGTGCTCATGCACTCCCCGGAGACCCGCCGGATGACGTCGGCCATGTCGGGGAGCCTGCCGTCGGCGTTACCCGGTGCGCCAATGCCCAGGAGTCCGGCCGCGCCCAGCGCGGCGAAGCTGCGCCGCGAGTGGTGCTCACCGCGGTCCAGCGCCCCGGCGTGGGCCCGGATGTCCTCTAACAATTCGAGATCCAATTGGCCGGCCTCGGGATCCATGGTCGCCGTCATTTCATTACCTCCTGGGCCTGCTGGGCAGCGTGCCGCCACGCGTAATCGAGGAACTTTCCGTCGAACGTGACGACCACCCTGTCGCCGGCTGGGTGGGGGCGTCGTTCAACGGTCATCTGGAAGTTGATAGCGCTCATGATGCCGTCACCGAACTCCTCGTGGATGAGTTCTTTGATGGCCGGACCGTATACCGCCAGTGCCTCATGAAAGCGGTAGATCGTGGGATCGTTCACCATGGCCGGATCGGATCCTCGATACGGCATCAGCTGCAGAACCGCGATCGCCTCATCGTCGAGGTCGAGAAGCGCTGCGACGGTTGCTGCGTCGCCGGCCGAAAGCGGATGCTGGCCGAGCAGGGCAGCAATGGCCCACAACGGGTCCTTGCCGATCGATTCGGCGATCTTCGCCCAGCTCAAACCGTGTTTGACGCGAGCCAGCCGGATGACCTGCGCGAGGTCGCTTTTCGTCAGTGTTGTTGCCACAGTTAGTGTCCCCCACCATGCCTATTCGGTAACCGGGGTCGATACGACGCTTACCGGGTTTTGGAACGTGTTGACCACGGGCGACCAGGCGATCGCGTTGTCGTGGATCTCCTTGAGGGTCGCGTCGTCGGCATCGCCGGCAAGGGTTACCTTGCAGCGCACCGCGCTGAAACCAAGGCGTTTGCCCTCGGGTGTGTCGCCCACCCCCCACACCGCGGAGATGTCGATGTCTCCTTCCATCTCGACCTCGATCTTGGTGAGGGTCACGCCCCGGTGGGTGGCGTTGGCCAGCAGGCCGACCGAGACGCAAGACCCCAAGGCCGCCAGGGCGGTTTCGGAGGGATTGGGCGCCGAGTCGTCACCCAGAAGCGCGGGCGGCTCGCCCACCAGCATCGGCGCTAGGTCGCGCACGTAGGTCATGTTGCGAAACCCTGCCTCACAAACCGTCGTGGCTTGCAGCGTCTTCTTTCCCGTGTCGGGGTTCGCCTTGGCGTTGCACGACAGCCGGTCGAGCCCTTCCGCATCGATGACGAGTGCGTCGGTCATGCACTTCCTCCGTTTCCTGCTGATTATTGGTTCTTCACGGATTTAGTTCTCATCCACGACCGATGCGTGACGGCGGGTGAGATTGTTTTACGTTGACGACACAAGACATCACTTGCCCGAAACATCACGGGCCCCGCGCCATTACGGGCATGTTCCGGTGTTGCTCGGGTGAGCAGACTCCGCAGGATGTAGTGGCATTCGTTTGACCGCGAGCGCTACCGCAGGGGTAGCTACCGTGATGTGGCCGCCGCGACAATTGAGCGGTCGCCGGCGGTGAGTCGCCTCAGCAGGCGAATAAAATCCAGTCGATCTTTTTAGTACGCGAGATTCAGGGGGAAGGCGGTTCTGTCACGAAGTCGATGAGTTCCTCGACGCGGCCGATGAGCGCCGGTTCCAGGTCGTTCCAGTCGCGCACGCTCGAGCGTATGCGGCGCCACGCCCGGGCGATATCGGCCTGGTTGGCGTGCGGCAGGCCCAGCGCCTCGCAGGCACCGTGCTTCCACTCGACGTGCCGCGGGACCTCCGGCCAGGCCGCCAGGCCGAGGCGCTGCGGTTTCACGGCCTGCCAGATGTCGACGTAGGGGTGGCCGACGACCAGGGTGTCTCGCCCGCCCGGTCCGCGGCGCACCGCCTCGGCGATCCGCGTCTCCTTCGAACCCGCGACGAGGTGGTCGACGAGGACGCCCAGCCGGCGCCCCGGGCCGGGCCCGAACTCCGCCACGATGTCCACCAGATCGTCTATGCCACCGAGGTGCTCGACGACGACACCCTCGATGCGCAGATCGTCGCCCCATACCTGTGCGATCAGTTCGGCGTCATGGCGGCCCTCGACGTAGATCCGGCCCGCCCGGGCAACGCGGGCTCGCGCGCCGGGCACCGCGACTGAGCCGGACGCCGTCCTGCCCGCGGTGGCGGGTGCCGCGCGGCGCGGCGCGGTGAGGATCACCGGGCGCCCCTCGAGCAAAAAGCCCGGGCCGAGCGGAAAGCCGCGGGTGTGACCGTGCCGGTCCTCCAGGTCGACGCGGCCGTATTCCACTCGCACCACCGCTCCGACGTAGCCGGTTTCGGCATCCTCGACGACCAGCCCGAGATCGGCCGGGTGCTCGGTCGAGCGGGGCTTGCGCCGGCCCGCGGCGAGGACATCAGTTCCATAGCGATCAACCACCCGGCCATCCTAGGAAGCGTTGCGGCCAAACAGGGTTGCGGCGCGCCACCCTGTCGAAATTGGTAAACCGCTAAGGGTTCGGCCGCAAGTCTGAAAAATCCATAAATTAGTCGTAAGTAACTGCGTGGTATTACCGGGCTGATGGCGTTGCCGCTGCTAGGTTGCTAAGTGCCGCTAATGCACAGCGTGTGGCGGTGAGCGAGGTGGACGTCATGGACCTGTCCCATTGGGTTTCGAGCATCGTCGCTTTTTTGCGCGCCGGGTACCCCACCGGCATGCCGGCGACCGGTTTCGCGCCGCTGGCGGCTTTGTCGCACCGGCGCGTATCGAACGACGAGATCAACACCATCACAAGAGAACTCATCATGCGCAGATGTGCGCCGATCAGCAGCGCCGATGTCGGGGTGGCGATCACCCACGTCACCAACGCGATGCCCTCCGACGATGACATCGCGCGCGTGCAACGTCGGCTGCACGCGATCGGGTGCGCGAGCGCATAGCTGCTCAACAAATTCTGCGGCCATCGGTGCCGAAGAAGTGCAAGTGCCCGGGTTCGGGATGCAGGCGCACCCGGCTGCCCTTCTCCGGCGGTTGACGCCCGTCGGCGCGCGCGACGACGGGTTGGCTGATCACCTTGCCCGACCCCGTGATTCGGCCGTAGAGATAGGCATCGGCCCCCAGCTCCTCGACCACGTCGACTTCCATCTCGACGCCGAGGCCGCCCAGTTCGAAGTGTTCGGGGCGGACCCCGACGACGACCTCGCCTGCGGTACCGTCGATCTCACGCGGCACCGGGATCGGCCAGTCCCCCAGCGACACCGAAGAGTCCACGATCGGCAGGGTGAACAGGTTCATCGCCGGGGACCCGATGAACCCCGCGACGAATACGTTTTGAGGGTTGCGGTAGAGCTCGCGCGGCGTCGCAAACTGTTGCAGCACCCCGTCGCAGAGCACGGCGACCCGGTCCCCCATGGTCATCGCCTCGACCTGGTCATGGGTGACGTACACGGTGGTGGTGCCGAGCCGTCGCTGCAGCGCGGCGATCTGGTTGCGGGTCTGCACGCGCAACTTGGCGTCGAGATTGCTCAAAGGCTCGTCCATCAGGAAAACCTGCGGGCGCCGCACGATCGCTCGCCCCATGGCCACCCGCTGACGCTGCCCGCCGGACAGGTCTTTGGGCTTGCGATCCAGATAGGGCTGCAAGTCAAGCAGTTTCGCCGCGGCCAGAACCTGTTCGCGAATCTCGGCTTTCGGGGTCTTGGCGATCTTCAACGCGAAGCCCATGTTCTGCGCCACGGTCATGTGCGGGTAGAGCGCGTAATTCTGAAACACCATGGCCACATCGCGATCCTTGGGGTCGACGTCGGTGACGTCGCGGTCCCCGATCCGGATGCGCCCGGCGTCCAGCGTCTCCAGTCCGGCCACCATCCGCAGCGAGGTCGTCTTGCCACAGCCGGACGGTCCGACCAGGACGACGAATTCGCCGTCCCCGACGTCGAGATCGAGGCTGTCCAGCGCGGGCCGATCCGCACCCGGATAGCGCCGCGTCGCCCGCTCGAAACTGACCGATGCCATGGCTATCCGTTCATTCCGGTGACGGCGATGCCGCGGACGAAGGAGCGCTGGGCGAAGGCGTAGATGACGACCAACGGCACCATGATCAGCATGGAGGTGGCCATGATCACCGGCCAGCGGGCGACATATTCGCCGCGCAGCCTGACTAGGCCGAGCGTCAGCGTCGCCAGGCTGTTGCGCTGAATCATCAACAGCGGCCACAGGAAGTCATTCCAGACGTTGACCCAGGTGAGCACCGCGAGCACCAGCACCGCCGGCCGGGCGTGCGGCAACAGGATGCGCCAGTAGATCTGCCACGGGGAACAACCGTCCAGGATCGCCGCCTCCTCGAGCTCGGTCGGCAGCGTGCGGAAGAACTGCCGCATGAGATAGGTGCCGAAGGCGCTGCCGAACAGACCCGGCACGATCATCGCCCACGGGGTGTCCACCCAGCCCAGGGTTCGCATCAGGATGAACTGCGGGATCACCGTCACCGTCAGCGGCACCATCAGCGTGCCCAGGTACAACACGAACAACGTCTCCCGGCCCCGAAACTGCAGTCGCGCGAACGCATATCCCGCCAGCGAGCAGAAGAAGACCTGCCCGGCCGTGACGCACCCGGCGTACAGCACGGTGTTGAAAAACATGCGCCAGAACGGCATCAGCGAGAACACCTCGGTGTAGTTGGACCACCGCGGATGCGCCGGCAAGAGCCGTGGCTCGGTCACCTCGCCCTCCCTTTTCAGCGAGCCGGACACCGCCCAGGCGATCGGGAACAGCCAGCACCACGCGATCGCGATCAGCGCGGTGTACACCAGCACGGCGCGAAAGACGTTGCGCTTGAACACCCGCTCAGCCAAGACCACCGGAAGCCTCCAAAGAACGCTGCCGCGTGAGGCGCAACTGCACCACGGTCAGCACCAGCAAGATCGCGAACATCACCCAGGCCAGCGCCGACGCGTAGCCGAATTCCAGGAAGGAGAACGCATGCTGGAACAGCATGATGCCCAGCACATAGGTCGCGCTTTCGGGCCCGCCGTTCGCGCCGTTGAGGACGTAGACCATGTCGAACGCCTGGAACGCGTGGATGATCGAGATCACCACCACGAACGACATCGCCCCGCGGATCAGCGGCACCGTGATGAACGCGAATTGCCGTATCTCGCCCGCGCCGTCGATCCTGGCCGCCTCGTAGAGGCTTTCGGGAACCCCCTGCATCGCCGCGAGCAGGATGACGGTGGCGAACGGAACGCTGCGCCAGACGCTGACGATGCACAACGAAACCATGGCCCACTTGGGGTCGACCAGCCACGGGACCGGCCCGATCCCGACCCAGCCGAGCATGATGTTGAGCAGCCCGTTGTCGGTGTTGAAGACGAACTGCCACACGACCGCCATCACCACCGACGAGATGGCCAGCGGCAGGAAGACGATCGTGCGAAAAACGCCGATGCCCTTGACTTTCCGATTCAGCACACCGGCCACGACGAGGCTGATCAGGATGGTCGGCACGACGGTGCCAAGGGTGAAGATCACGGTGTTGCGGATCGCGATCAAAAACAACGGGTCAGAGGTGAACAGCTCTTCAAAATTCTTCAGGCCCACGAACTTCGGTGGCCTGAAGACGTCCCACCGCTGGAAGCTCATGTAGAGCGAGAATCCGAGCGGAAACAGCATGAACACCGCGACCGCGGCCAAATTGGGTGCGACGAACAGGCGACCGGCGCGGGCGCGTCGCCGGGACGGACCGGACACCGTGGGCGTGTCAACCGATGTCATGGCGTGCGCAGCACCTCGTCGAGCGCGGGCGACAGCGCGGTCAGCGACGTCGCCGGGCGGGATCCGCGCAGCACGGGTCCGAAGCTACGGTCCATCAGGGCGACGATCTTTTCCCACGCCGGGGTGACCGGCATCCCGTCCGACGACGCCGGTCCCTGGGTGAGCACGTCGAGGTTGCCGATCCTGTGGTGCGATTCGGCAAATCCGACCGAGTTGAGCGCGGAGCGCAGCACCGGCACGAACAGGGTGGATTCACCGGTCAGCGCCTGGCCGACGGGGCCGGTCGCGAACTTCACAAATTCCCACGCCTGCTCCTTGCGTTGACTGCTCGCCGAGATGGCCAGCCCGGTGGAACCGATGTTGGAGCGGGCGGCCTGTCCCGTTCGGCGGGGTCCCACCGGCAACGGCGCGACATCGAAATCCAGGCCGTCGGCTCGAATGAACGTCTGGTATCGCCAGTGGCCACCGAGCGCCATCGCCGCCTTGCCCGCCGCGAACAGATCGGGCGTGGACATCGACTGCACCTCGGATGCGTTGGGCGCCACCCTGTGCTTGTTGGCCAGGTCGGCGTAGAACTGCACCGCCTCGATGAAGGCGTCGTCGCCGAAGTTGAAGTGGACGGGGTTCGTCAGCGGGGTGGACCACGGCACCCCGTTGTTCATGGCGAAAAGCCCGGCCGAGTAGTACGAAACAAACATGTTGACGAAGCCCCATTGAGTGGTGCGCCCCGATCCGTTTCTCTTGGTCAGGGCGCGGGCGTTGTCGAGGAATTCCGCGAAAGTCCACGGCCGCTCCCACGTTCCGGGCGGCGACGCGACGCCGGCCTCGGCGAAAAGCCGTCTGTTGTAAAACAGGAAGTTTCCGGACCATTGCTCCGGGAGTGCGTACTGGCCCCCGTTGAACGCGAAGGTGTCGTACAGCGACTCGATGCCGTCTGACTTCAGTTCCGCCGCGAAGGCCTGATCGCGACCCAGCATGGTGTTGAGGTCCAGCAAGACCCCGCGGTCGGCCAGCTCGGCGTAGGTCAATTCCCACGCCATGAGCACATCCGGGCATTTGCCGCCGGCGCAGAACGTCGACAACTGCTGCATCACGCCCGGCGCGGATAACACCGCCCGGACCTTGATGTCGGGATGGCGGCGCTGGAATTCCTCGACGATGCGCATCCTGCGATCCCGCTCGTCGGGATTGGCGGCGAAGAAGAAGGTCAGCGCGTCGTCGTCGGGAGCGCAGCCGACGGTCCAGGGCGCCAGCGACGCCGCGGTGAGCGCGCCGGCGCCGCGTAGCACTCCTCGTCGCCCGAACGGCTTATCGAGCATGGTGCTCCCGATCTTGCCCGGTAACGGGGAGCGTGAGAACGGCCCGGCGCAGCCGGTCGGGATCGCCGGTGATGTCGATGGTGTGGATGCGGTCGTCGGGGCCGATGGCGATCCGCAGCATGGCCTGCGCGCGCCCGCGCGGCGCGAGCACGACGCCGGGGACGCCGTCGATGAGCAGCACCACACCGGACCGCGCGCGCCGGGTGAAGCGTCGGGTCTCCTCGGCCACTTCCCGCGCCCCGCGCACCTCGGTCGGCACGTCGGCGGGGACCAGCGCCGGGTCGACCCGGCGCACCACGTCGGGAGCCAGCAGCTCGAGCAGGGTGGCGATATCGCCGCCGCGGGACGCTGCCAGAAACGCCTCGACGACCTCGAGGTGCCTGGCCGCGCGGGCCGGTTCGACCGCCGGACGGGCGTGCAGGCGCCCGCGGGCCCGGCTTGCGAGTTTCTTCGCCGCGGCCGGCGACCGGTCCAGCAGGGCGGCGACCTTCTCGAACGGCATGGCGAAGACGTCGTGCAGCACGAACGCCACCCGCTCCGCGGGTGAGAGCCGGTCGAGCACGACCAGCAGCGCGCTGCCGACCGAGTCCGCCAGCAGCGCGCCCTCGTCAGCCGGCGCCGACGCGGTCCCTACGAGGCGGTCCAGCTCGGTGGGATCGCCGAGCGGTTGCTCGGCGCGGCGCCCCCGCGCCCGGAGCTGGTCGATGGCGGCGTGGGCGGTGATGGTGGTGAACCAGCCGGTGAGGTTGTCGATGTCCGCGAGGGCTTCGAATCCGCTGCGGCTGGCCTTCAGCCACGCCGACTGGACCGCGTCGTCGGCGTCGGCCGCCGACCCGAGCAGCTGAAACGCGACCGACCTCAGGTGTCGTCGGTCCGCGTCGAACCGTTGCGCGATATCCGCCAGATCCTTCGGTGCGCTCATGGGTCACCTTTTCCGCACGGGAGTCGTCAAGAAGGTGACCGCATCCATCGAACTCTCTGTCGCAAAGGAGACCAGCACCATGACCCTACCGATTGTGCGCCGCACCGCGCGCTGCGGCCATCCGGCTCGCCGCTGCGGAAACACCTGTCGGACAAGGGATTGACGAAAATGCATGCCGCCTACATCGCCGTCACGCTGACAACCGCCGTCGTCACCGCCGCCGTAGCCGTGGCCGACCTGATCCCCGCTGGATTCGTCCTGGCGAACTCGGCCGAGGTGGGGGTGCCGCGCTCGTGGTTGCCGCCCCTGGCGGCGGTGAAGCTGGCCGGGGCCGCCGGACTCGTTGTCGGGCTGGTGGGCTTGCGCCCGTTGGGAATTGCGGCCGCCGCCGGCCTGGTCATGTTCTTCGTCGGCGCCGTGGTTACTCACCTGCGGGCACGCGTCTTCTACAACATCGCGTTTCCCGGTGCCTACCTGTGCCTGTCGGCGGCCACACTGGCGTTGACGGTCGCGCGCTGAACCCTGCTAGGCGGGCAACCGGTCCTTGATGAGCTGGTCCTGTTTGCGGGCCATGTCCAGCACGACGTCGCGCGGGGCGGGATCGTTCGGCGCGCTGTCGAATTCCAGGTCGACGCCCACCCTTCCCTCGGCGAACGTCACATACGTCACCGATTTGGAGTTGTCGGGGGACGTCCCCACCGCGATCAGGCCGTTAGTCCCGACCTCGAATGGCTGGGGGGTCCCGGTGACGTATTTGCCGTACGACGACGCGCGCTCTTTGGCCTGCTGTGCGGCGGTCGTCGGGTCGGTGAAGACCACGACGAGGTCGTCGATGCTCCGCGTCCGATCGGGGTTGGCGTACGTTACGCCGGCTCCGGCGATGCCGCCGGGGTTCTGCACGGGCGGCGCCGTGGTCGCGGTGTCGGGCCCGATGTCGCTCGCCTGCAACAGCAGGTAGGTGTAGTCGCCCAGCGGGGCAACCCCGGACGGCGGCGCGCTGGACGTGGTGGTCGATGCCGCCGAACTCGACGGCGTCGTGGTGGACGACGCCGGCTTGGACGAGCTCGACGAGGAAGACGACGTCGTGGTCACCGTGCAGGCCGTTCCTACCGTCAGGACGGCGGTGAACGCCACGCCCACTCCGAAGATCCGCAGCACACCCATCGCCCGCCTCCATTCAGTGACAGCTATTTCTACGGCAGTATCACTTGCCTGACAAGACATAGAAACATCCGGCACTGGCTAACTTCTCTCCGCCGGGAACAATTGGTGCCCTCAGGCGGGGAAGTACCGGATCCGGTCGATCGCGTTTCCCGGCCAGGCCACGTCGACGAGCACGATGCCGCGCCCATGAACCGAGCTGACCGAAACCGCGACGGTGGTCCTCGCGCCGATCACCTTGGCCCAGCCGGCCCCGTCGAGCTGTTCGACGAGTTCGGCGACATCGAGCCGGTCGTTGTCGCCCAAAGTTATTGCGGCCGTTGGCGATAGTGAGCGCAGGGCGGTGGATGTCTCTTTCCGGGCGACGGCGCCGAGGAAGGCCTCCGCGACACGCTTGCGCCGCGCACCGACGCGCCGAAATCCGGCAAGAAAGCCGGTGGTCCCCCGGAATCCCTGATTGGCCAGCAAGTCGCGCGACAGTTGCACGGCCGGCGACGCCGCCCGCGTCCCGGCCCGCAGGAACTGCAGCATCATGGCGGGCAGCTCCCAGTAGGCCCGCAAATGGGCGATCTTCCAGCGGCCGTTGTCTTCTCGGAGGTCGTAACGCAGGACGGCGGGTATGTACATCGTCACCCTCGAGCCCATCGACACCTCGAGCTCGAGGTCGCGCAGCACGGCGGTGCCGACGACGATGTCGACGTCGCGGTGGAACTTGATGTCGCGGGGCCCGATGAAGGTGTCGTAGAAGCGGCCGATCTGCGAATGCCCGACGTGCGGGCGCGATCCCACCGGGTCTTCGATGCGTCCGTCGCCGGTGAACAGCCCCACCCATCCGGCGCGGTCGTGCGCCGCGGCGGCCTGCGGCGAGCGCTCCACGGCGGCGAGCAGGCGCTCGCGATCCAGGGGCACCACCATCACGGGCCGCCGACCAGCTCGATGCCCAGAGTTCGCATCTCCGCCAACGCTTCGGCGGCCGAATCCGCCGCGACGGCCGCGGTCAGGTCCACCAGCACCCGGGTGGTCAGGCCGGCCCTCGCAGCGTCCTCGGCGGTCCGCCGCACGCAGTGGTCGGTGGCGATGCCGACCACGTCGACCTCGTCGACGCCGCGCCGGCGCAGCCACTCGAGCAGCGGGGTCCCGTCGGCGTCGGCGCCCTCGAAGCCGCTGTACGCCGCGGCGTAGTCGCCCTTGCGGAACACCGCCTCGATGCGGCCGGTGTCGAGGCCGGGGTGAAAATCCGCGCCGCGGCTGTCCGCGACGCAGTGCGGGGGCCAGGTCGACCGGTAGTCGGGGTGCTCGGAGAAGTGCTCGCCGGGGTCGACGTGGAAGTCCGCGGTCGCGACGACGTGGTCGTAACCGGGGTTGCCGGCGAGATAATCGGAGATGGCGGAAGCCAGCGCCGCACCGCCATTCACCGCCAGCGAGCCGCCCTCGCAGAAGTCGTTTTGCACGTCGACGACGATCAACGCCCGCACGCGCTCCACCATATCGCCGGACCCGTGGGAGGCGCGGCGAGCAGGGGCGATAGCCCCGGCGGTTTGCGTGCCGGGCGGCCGGGTAACCCAGCTGCCATGTTGATCCGCAGAATCGCGAGGCCCCTGCTGTCGGCGGTGTTCATCGGCCAGGGAATCGACTCGCTGCTCAATCCCAAGCCGGCGGCCGAAGCCGCGGCGCCGGCGGTCGACGGTCTTCGCGCCCTGCCGGATCCGGTGGGGAGCAGCATTCCCAGCGACCCGCAGACGTTCGCTCAGATCAATGCGGCCGTCCAGATCGGCGGCGGCTTGCTGCTCGCCATCGGCAAGGCGCCGCGCGTCGCCTCGGCGGCGCTCGCCTTCACGGTGCTACCGGCCAACCTCGGCGCGCACATGTTCTGGAGCGAGAGCGACCCGCAGCTGAAAGCCCAGAAGCGCAAGGACTTTCTGACCGACCTCAGCCTGGTGGGCGGACTGATGATCGCGTCCGCCGACACGGCCGGCAAGCCGTCGTTGGGCTGGCGGGGACGCCGGGCCGCGGAACGGCTCTCCGAGCGGGTGTCGTCGGCGCTGCCCGGATCTGACGACGGCGAACTGACCGAGCTCGGGGAGAAGATCGTGCACGGCCTGCAGGTCGGCGCCGAACGCGGGCGGGAACTGGCCAGCACCGCCGCCGAAAGGAGCGCCCCCTACGCCGAGGCCGCCCTCGAACGCGGCCGCGAACTCGCCAGCACCGCCGCCGAAAGGAGCGCCCCCTACGCCGAGGCCGCCCTCGAACGCGGCCGCGAACTCGCCAGCACCGCCGCGGAAAAGGGCGCCCCACTGGCCAAGAAGGCGCGCAAACGCGGCGAGGAACTCGCCAGCACGGCCGCCGAAAAAGGCGCACCGTTGGCGAAGAAGGCGCGCAAGCGCGGCGAGGAGCTCGCCGACACGGCGCGGGACCGCGGCGTGGAGCTCGCCGAGATCGCGCGCCTGCGCGGCATCGAGTTGGCCAACACGGCGGCCGCGCGGGGCAGCGAACTGGCCGACACCGCCCGCGACCGGGTGGGCGACGTTCCGACCCGGCGGCGCCGGCGCCCCTGGTAAGCGCGTATTCAGCTCGGCCAGCGCGCCGACAGTTCCTTTGGCGCCCATTCCGGCCAGTCGGGCGATCCGACGAGCGCGCCACCGCTCAGTTGGGCGACGATGCGCGGCCCACGCAGGCGACTGTTGTCGTAGACCGTTGCGATGTCGGATAACGCGACGGCGTCCGCGACGAGCGCCCCCAACCGGCGGTGCCGCTGACGGATTTTGTCCTCGGGCACGCGGTGGCCGCCGGCCAGCACGCGGTGCCGGACCCGCTCGACCGCAAGGTCTTCCGGGACGAGCAGCGCGTGCAGGACGACGGTGAAACCCTCGCCGCGCGCGCGGCGGATCAGGTCCAGCTTCGAGGGATGCGAAAAGACCGTCTCCGCAATGAAAGACCGGCCCAGCTCGATCAACTTGGCGCGCGTGTCGGCGGCGATTTCCGCGGCCTCATACGAGTGCGACGCCGGGTCCTCGGGCCAGCGTTGACGAGCTATCTCGTCGGCGTTCACGACGAAGCTTCGGGGCAACAGCGGCGAGAGGGTGAAGGCGATGAACGTCGACTTGCCGGCGCCGTTCGGCCCGACCACCAGGTCCAGGCGGTTCATCGACCCGCGCGGTCAGCGCTTGCCCGAAAGCACCACCTCGGTGCCATCGGGCCGGTACTCGACGATGTCGCCGGCGTCGTTGAGGGCCACCGTGGTGATCCCCTGCCCGGCCAGGGCCGCCCCGTAATTGGTGCGCGCCAGGCTTTCCTCGATGGCGGCCGAGATCTCGGCGTTGAACACGACACCCTCCTCGACGGTGAGTTCGCCGAGCGCCAAGTGACCCGCCAACGCCGCTTCCACCCGCCGCCGAGAGCTGGTGTGCTGACTGGATACCGCGCGGCCGACCCGCGCCCAGTGGTCGAGTTGCTGCTTGGCCGACCGGCTCTGGCGGGCGCCCTCGGACGCCGCACTGTCCATCAGGTCGGCGGCAACCCGCGTGACGCGATCGAGAGCCTCTGCCATGACCTTCCTCCGCTCCTGCAGCATTCCGCTACAGACTGTAGCACAATGCTACATCATGAATGCACCGACGATCGCGTCGACGGGTTGGCCGGCGCCCAGGGTGACGCCCGCCTCGTCGGCGCCGAGGGGCTCCAACGCGTCGAACTGGGATCGCAGCAACGCGGCCGGCATGAAATGGCCCGACCGCCCGGCCAGCCGGCCCCCGATCAGTTCCGGTGAACCGGCGAGATGCAAGAACTCGGCCTCGGGGCAGTGGGCCCGGAGCTGGTCGCGGTATTTGCGTTTGAGCGCCGAGCAACTCGCCACGCCCCCGTCGCGGTGGCCGGCCAACCACTGCCCGACCCGTTCGAGCCAGGGGTAGCGGTCGTCGTCGTCGAGCGGTTCACCGGCGGTCATCTTGGCGATGTTCGCCGGCGGGTGCAGGGTGTCGGCGTCCACGAACGGCACCCCCAACCGTCGCGCCAGCGCCGTCCCCACCGTCGACTTGCCCGATCCCGAGACGCCCATCACCACGACGGGTGGCCCGGCCGCTAATCCGCGAGGTTGCGGTTCCATTCCACCCAACCGACACCGCTGCGGCCGTCCGCGGTTTTGACGCTGACCCACGCGCGCGGGAACTGGCTCACGCGCCCGTCCTTGGCGACCATGCGTACCGGGGCGTGGCCGCGCACCGCGATGTCCGCGGTAATGTCACCGGGGTTGAGGTCCACGGTCGCGTTCAGCGGTAACCCGTTGTCGCCGAACGATTCCCGCGACGCGACGGCGTCCAGTTCGGTGACGTTGCCGGTGGCGTCCTGCACGTAGCCGATGCCGAACGTCGGCGCGCCCGGGATGCGGATGTTCACGCCGTGCAGGTGGGTGCCGTCGTCGAGGTGCAGCGCGCTCCAGATCCAGTCCATGCTCCACCAGTCGCGCACTCCCCACGAGTGGTCGCGCTGCCCGGGAACCGAATCGACACGGTAGGTGGTGTCGCCGATCGTGACGGTTCCCGAGACGGTGCAAGGGATTTCGTAGCGCGTCGTCACCCGGTACTTGTACGGTGCGCCGTCGGTGGCCCACTCCAAGTTCATCGTCATTTCGACCGGAGTGCCCGGCTCGCCGCGCAACAAGGCCGACGGGTCCGGGTAGGCCTGGGCCTGCCCGCGCACGTCGACCCGATAGGCCTGAAGTGGGACGCGGGCGGAGTGGTCCAACTCGAAGGCGTCGGTGCGCAACGCCCACGGGTCCGCCGGCAGCGGGATCTCGGCGTCGACGGCGACGGTCGCCATGTCGGTGCCGCACAGCAGAACGTGCACCAATGCGGTCTGCTGGTTGGCGATCAGGCCGAGGCGAAACCAGCCGCCCAATCCCTGTGCCGCGTCGGCGAAGTCGGCGTACCAGCTCTCGCTCCACAACGGCTCATCCGTCGGGGCGTGGGCGAGCTCATCGTCGTCCGACGGCCGCAGCGGCTCCGGCTTTGCCGCGGCGGGCAGCGTGGCCAGCGCGTCGGTGTCGAGCACGTGTTCGCAATTGCGTTGCAGCATCGTCATGAACATCCGGTCGCCGCGGTCGGTGCGCTCCACCAGCATCGACGAAATGATCGCCATCATCACGCCGAAAAAGCTTTGGCGCCGGACACCTTCGCGGACGTCGGCCAGGCTGACCGGGGCCTCCGGGCCCAGCGCGTCGTGATAGGCGCGCAGCAGTTCGTCGTAATGGTCCCGCCGGTCCTGCCCGCGCAACGCGCAACCGAGGAAGTACGCCAGGTCCGTGAACGCCGGACCCCAGGAAACCGTCTGCCAATCGACCACGGTCAGCGCGCGGTCGGCCCCTTCGGTACCGAACAGCATGTTGTCCAGCCGGTAGTCGCCGTGCACCAGGCCCCGGATCCGGCCCGGCTCCGACTCGGCCGCGATGTAACCGTCGAACGCGGCGACCAGGCGCTCGCACACGACGCGGTGCTCGGGCGCGATCTGGTCGCCATACCGGTCGACAAAGCCGGCGTACAGCGACGCTATCATCGCCTGGTTCAAAGGCGTTTCGCGATTCAGCCACGGCGCGTCGGCCAGCGACGGGTCCCCCAGCAGCGGGCCGTGCAGGCGCCCCAATTCGACGACGCCGATGCGGGCCTGTTCCGGTGTGGCACCGGCGATTTCGTCGCCCACGACCGCGGGCCCGGCGTCGCCGAGCAACAGATCGAACACGCCCGTGGCGGTGTCGACGGCCGCGTGGTAGCACGGCGCGATCGGGCCGCCCAGGCGCGGCGCGATGTCGCCGTAGAAGCGGACTTCGCGCTCGTAGAGGCCCAGGGCCGAGCCCGTCTGCCGGCTCACCGGATCGGAGGCCGCGACCTTCAGCACCACCGACTCCGGTCCTCCGGCACCGGCGTCGACGTAGGTGAGCCGCACGCGGTAGCACTCGCTCATCTGTCCGGTGCCGATGCGCTCCACGGCGAAGTCGGCAATGGGTCCGGAGCCGATCGCGGCGGCCAGCCAGGAGGCGGTGAGGTTATCGGGTCGCTCGATGACTTGCTCGGTGTCGGCGTGCATGAGGGTCTAGCGTGCCAGGTCAACGCGCAAGTGAGAAGCCGTCCCAGGCGATCCGGCGGTGCGGGTGCGGATCGAACTCGATCCGGCTCTTGCGGTCGAACACCATCACGGCGCGGTCGTCGCGGGTGTAGACGGGCCAGTCGTCGCCCGGCGAACCCGTGCGACTGAAGGACCGCCACCGCCGCTGCACATGGTTACTGACCCGCAGCGCCGCGCGCCGGTCGGCGGCGGCGGTCAGCAGCGCACCGAACCGGGTGCGATAGACGTCGAACACGGCCAGTAGCTCGGTGGCATGCGTGGCGCCCAAGCCCGACCAGCGCAGCGTCCGCGGGGCGTAGTCGTAGCGGTAGAGGTAGGTGGGCGCGTGGTTGCCGTGGGCCTCGGCGATCTGCCAGGCCGCCGAGCTGAACGCGAAGTCGCCGCCGAGCTGAATGCAGGCCGAGGGCGCCGGGTAGTCGGGGTATGCGGCGGTAATCCGCTCGCGGGCAGCCGGTTCCGTGTCGGCGAGCAGCTCTTCGATCATCGATTCGTTCGTCGGCAGCATCTTGAGGAAGCGGGTGAACAGGCGGCCCTCCTCCGCGTTGGTGCCCACGATGAGCGGCACCTTGTGCGCCCGGCCTGACCGCATCGCCTCGACGGGGTCGGCGGGCAGGACGTCGTCGCCGACGACGGGACCGATCGGGAAGGCGCCCAGTCGGTTCTCCATGCCCTGATCGATCAGCCGGTGCTGCGTTTCCACCAGTTGCGCCGCGGACGCCCGCATCAACGCGTGCGCGCCGTCTTGCGGGCGCACGCCGAGCAGCCCGGCGAAGCGCTTGGCGAACTCGACGGCGATCTCCCGCGACCGCACCAGACCGGACGCCGGGCTTTCCGAGATCGCCTGTGCGAAGAGGCCTTCGGCGGCGGGCACGGCCAGCAACGTGGAGGTGATGCAGGCGCCCGCGCTCTCGCCGAAGATCGTGACATTGCCAGGGTCTCCGCCGAATTCGGCGATGTTGTCCCGGACCCACTGCAGCGCCAGCACCAGGTCGCGCAGGTACAGGTTGCTGTCGATTTTCGTGTCGCGCGTCGACAGCGACGACAGGTCGAGGCACCCCAGCACGCCCAGGCGGTAGTTGACCGACACGTACACGCAACCGCGGCGCGCCAGCGCGGCGCCGTCGTACAGCGGGGTGGCCGAGCTGCCCATGATGTAGCCGCCGCCGTGGATGAACACCATCACCGGCAGCGGCTCGTCCGCCGCGACCTCGGGCGTGACGACGTTGAGGGTGAGGCAGTCCTCGCTCATCGGCTGGTAGCGGCCGACGCCGAGCATGGTGTAGCGGCGCTGCTGCGGCGCGCAGTTGCCGAAGCCGTGGCAGTGCCGCACGCCCGACCACGGCGGCGCCGGCTGCGGCGCCCGGAATCGCAGCCCGCCCACCGGCGGGCGGGCGTAAGGGATGGACCGCCACCGGTTTACGCCATCGCGGGTGAACCCTTCGACGATGCCGGCGGTGGTGCGGGCGCGAATGGTGCGCTCATGCATACCAGTGACGGTAGCCGACACAACGGCGGTCGTGCGCGGCTAGCGATCGAATCGCGGGGCGTGGCGGCTAGCCTGGCGGGATGCGGATCGCCGCGCTGGTCGCCGTGCCATTGCTGGTCGCCGGATGCTCGCATCCTGGCGGCGACTCGGGGCAGCCGCAGACCACCACGCAGCCCTCGGCGAGGACTTCCGCGACCACATCCGTCGGACCGTCCGGCAGCAAACCCCCGGCGCCGTCCGGAGCGCCCGGGGACGGGGCCGCGATCTCCGACGTCATCGCCTGGATCGAGGCAGCTCACCCAGCCGATCCCGGCCGCTACCACAGCGCCGTCCGCGAGGGCGCCACCACGCCGCTCGGCAACGACATCGCCCTGACCGTGCAGGCGGGCAAAGTGTCGTGCATGACCGATTCCAAGCACACCGGCGCCGCGCTGGCGTGCCTGGTCGCCCTGACCAATCCCCCGCCCCGCCCGGACACGGCCTACGGCGACTGGAAGGGCGGCTGGGTGGACTTCGACGGAACGACCCTCCAGGTCGGGTCGGCACGCGCGGATCCGGGTCCGTTCCTCAACGGCAACGGGCCCGAACTGGCGAACGGGGATTCGCTGTCATTCGGCGACTACCGCTGCCGCGCCGACGATTCGGGCCTGCTCTGCGTGAACTACGCCCATCAGTCGGCGGTGCGATTCGCCGCCGCCGGCATCCAGCCGTTCGGGTGCCTGAAGTCGGTGCCACCGCCGGACGGGGTCGGCGCCGCGTTCGGCTGCTGAATTTGCTGCAACCGCTATTTCGGCGTGGGACCATGTGCCGATGGACACCGACGATCCCGAAAAGCGCATCGCTGACCTGGAGCGTCAGCTCGCGGAGCAAAAGCGCATCGCTGAGCTGGAACGTCAACTGGCCGAGGCCAAGGCGGCCGCTGAGCCGAACCGCGTCGAGGGGCCGTCGCCGTCGTTCTTCACCGTGCAGACGGGTGCGGGCCGGGGTGCCGACGACCGCGCCCGCCAGTACGCGGAGTCGTTGTGGGAGGGTTTGCGCTCCGGTGGGGCGGCGGGCCCCGGCGGGCCTTCCGGGTCCGAGATGGCTCAGCATCGGGCGGCATTCATGCAAGCCGCGGCCCAGGCCGGCCTGTCGCAGGAACAGATCGACAACATCTTCAAACACGGCAAAGCGACGTTCAAGGTGGGGCACTCGGTGGTGTATTCCGGGCAGGGCACCGCACCGGAATACAGCGCGCCGGCCTTCATGGGACCGCCGCCCGGGTTTTCGCAACCGGTCGGCTCAAAGCGCCAGGCGGCGCAGGGCCGCCGGCGGCCGTGGGGCCTGCGCGGGTGGCCCGACCGCATCGGCGCGATCCTCGGCACCCTCGGCCTCTGCGTCGGCGCCGCCGCCTCCCTGACCGCACTGATGCCGTCGAGCGCGCTGTGGACGAGCCCCTTCGTCTGCGACCGCGGATACCAGCTGGCGTACGACACCACCGACTACAGCTACAAACCCGGGCAGTCGGGGACCAGCGTGAGCTTCGAATGCGTGGGCGCCGCCGGCTCGTATGAGCCCAGTTGGATCGCGATCGATGCTTTCCAGACCATGTTGGCCGCGGTGGTGCTGGGCGCCGCCGTGGGCATCGGTTTCCTGATCTGGCGCGGCATCTTCAAGTCCCGGTGACGGCTTTATGCCCGCCGACCTCAGCGCGAGTGTGCATTTCGCGACGCGACACGCCGATGAAGCGTCGTGCATTGCACGCTCGGCGGCCAGGTTACCTAGGTGACCGTCAGCCCGGTCGGTCACCGACGGCCGCGAACAACTCCGTCATCTCGTCGGCCGGTCCGCCCGGAACGGTATAGCCCGCCTCGTCCCGAATCTCGTCGAGGTGATCGCGCACATCCTCGACGGACAGCGCGGGCCGGTGGAAACCCTTTGTCCTGCCGATGAAGAACCGGGCGACGTGCCCGCCGCCGACCGTGTAGATCTCGCCGGAAACCGGGCACTCGCGGTGCGTCAGGAAGGCCGCCACCGGAGCCACCAGGGCCGGGTCGAGCTTCTGAAGGTGTTGGCCCACAAGGTCATCCAACACCGCCTGTGCCACCTGGTCGTCCTGCTGTCGGGTCGCGTGCTCGACCTCGCGCGCCAGCATCCGGGTGTAGGCAATCGGCGCGATGGCGTTGACCTTGATGTCGTGGGCAGCCCCCTCGGCCGCCAGTACCCGGGTAAAACCGATCAATCCGGTTTTGGCCGCGCCGTAGTTGCTCATGCGTTCGGCGCCAAGGATTCCGGCCGCCGAGCAAGTGTTCAGTATCCGGCCGTACCGCCGTTCTCGCATCACCGCCCACGCGGGTCGCGTCACGTGGAACGCGCCCTTCAGGTGCACGTCGATGAGCGGCTCGAGCCGGTCGGCGGTCATGTCCGCGAACGGCGCGTCGCCGACGATCCCGGCGTTGTTGATCACGATGTCCACCCGCTCCCAGGTGCGCAGGGCGGTGTCGATGATCGCCTGTCCGCCTTCGGGAGTCGTCACGCTGTGGATGTCGGCGACGGCCTCGCCACCCCGCTCGCGGACCTCGTCGACGACGGCATGTGCGGCCTGCCCGTCGGCGCCATCCCCGGTCACCGAGCCGCCGATGTCGTTGACGACGACGCGCGCGCCGCGGGATGCCAGCAGCAGGGCGTATTGCCTGCCCAGGCCGCCGCCGGCGCCTGTGATGACGGCGACCTGCTCGTCGAACCGCAGCTCGTTGGTCACCAGCTGACCGGAAGTTCTTTCATCCCGTAGATGTCGGCTTCCTTGAACTTCAGCTCATCCGGGGGTACCGCCAACTTCAGCCCGGGCAGGCGCCGCGCCAGCGTGGCGAACGCGACCTGCATTTCGACGCGGGCAAGGTTTTGCCCGATGCATTGATGCGCGCCGTAGCCAAATCCGATGTGTCCGCGGGTATTCCGATCGGCGTCGAACGTCTCGGGGTTGTCGACGAAATCGCTATCCCAATTTCCCGCGGGCAGGTTCATCAAGACCATGTCTCCCGCGCGGATCGACTGACCACCGAGGGTCATGTCTTCGGTCGCCACCCGGTCGACTTGGCTGTGCACGATGCTGAGATAGCGCATGAGCTCTTCGACGATGTTCGCGACGACGGCACGATCGTCTGTCTCGCCGAGCCGTGCGAAGACCTCGGGATGCTCAAGCAGCGCAACAGTTCCCAACGAAATCATGTTGGCACTGGTTTCGTGGCCGGCCAGCATCATGACCACACCCGTCATAGCCGCGGTCTCGCGGGTGAGTTGGCCGGTCGCGACGTAGTTGGTGACCAGGCGGCCGATGAGGTCATCGCTGGAATCGTCCGCCCTGCGATCCACGAGTTCCTCGATGTAGGCATACATCGCCCCGAAGGATTGGGCCCGCTGCTCATCGGTCGTCGTCCACTCCAGCCCAAGCGTGGAATGGTGCTGGAAGAACCCCAAGTCCTCGGATGGCACACCCAACAGCAGCGCTATCACCAGTGAGGGCACCGGCAGACCGAAGTCACGCACCAGGTCGGCTGGCTGGCCCTTGGCGATCATGTCGTCGAGGTGTTGGTCCACCAATTCCTGAATCTGCGGTCGCATCCTCTCGCAACGCCGAAAGGTGAAATCACTGGTCAGCATGCGCCGCAACCGATGGTGCTCCGGGTCGTCGACCCGCGCGAACATCACGGGAACGGTATTGTCCGGGCTCGCCGGTTTCATCGAGGCCGGAATCGTATCCGCGGACAGGCGCGGATCGAGCAGTGCCGCCCGGATGTCCCGGTAGCGGCTCACCACCCAGGCCGGCTGGCCGTGGTAGATCGCACGACGCAATCCCGGCTCGTTGCGCCACTCGGTGAACTCGGGTGGCGGCGCGAGTGGGCAATGGGCAGCACGCCGCGCTGGGATGACGGGAAGGTCCGTCTCGGAAATCATTGACATATCAGCGGTTCCGCCTTAAGTGTCAGTTATCTGCCAGTTACATGGAGAGTAGGA
Organism: Mycobacterium sp. NGS54; assembly: GCF_059812465.1. Classification (NCBI taxonomy): domain Bacteria; kingdom Bacillati; phylum Actinomycetota; class Actinomycetes; order Mycobacteriales; family Mycobacteriaceae; genus Mycobacterium; species Mycobacterium sp. NGS54. Next base: position 382,148 of record NZ_JCALCS010000008.1, read on the forward strand.
CCCGGGTAGTTGGCAGTCAACCGTCAGTTAGGCTGTGCAGATGACCGCGGTCGAGGACCGGCCGTTGCGGGCGGACGCCGCCCGCAACGTCGCGCGCATCCTGCGCGCCGCGCGGACCGTCTACGGCGAGCTGGGGCCCGACGCGCCCATGGAAGCCGTCGCCCGACGTGCCGGGGTCGGCGAACGAACGCTCTACCGCCGGTTCCCGGCCAAGGCGGACCTGCTGCGGGCCGCCCTGGATCAGAGCGTCGCGGAGGATCTCACGCCCGCGATCGAGGACGCGCGACGCGCGGACGACCCGCTGCAGGGCCTGAGCCAATTGATCGAAGCGGCAATCGGACTCGGTGCCCGTGAGCGTCACCTGCTGACCGCCGCGCACCGGGCCGGGTCGCTCACCCCCGACATTTCGGACTCGCTGAACCAAGCCCTCTACGAGCTTGCCCGCCGAGGTCAGCGGGCCGGGCTCGTCCGCGCCGATCTGGTCGCCGAGGACCTTCCGCGCATGATCGCGATGCTGTATGCGGTGCTGCCGACAATGGACCCGGACAGCGACGGCTGGCGACGCTACGTGGCCCTGATCCTCGGTGCGATATCTACCACCGGGCCAGAACCGCTACCGGCGGGCGCTGCCCTGCGCATCTCGGAGCCCAGTAGCTGGCGAATCTAAGCGGATCAGCCGCCGATCAGCGCGGGGTCAGTCCACATCACGCCGCGCATCGTCGCGGACAGCGGGATGTCCTCCACAGCGACGAGTCCCTGGGGCGCGCGGCACACCCAATCGATCGCGTTGACCGCCCGGGCCGCCGTCGAGATGCAGCCGGCATCAGTCGCATCGAACACGGGATGGGACAGGTGGGTGTTGATTTCCACCCGAGGTTCGCCCTCCACAACGACGCGGTGCACGCCGGTATGTCCGTCGGGCGGGAACTCCCAATCGGGCGCCGCGGCCGGGGTAAGCCTGGTCACATGCTCGAGGGTGATCACCGGTTTGCCGTCAAGGACACCCTCGGTGGCAAAACGCACGGCGGCCATCTGACCCGGTTCCACCGTCATCATCGTGCAATCGATGCGCTCCGGCGTGTACCAGGGGTCGACGCGCTGCCGAACGTCGTCGAGTTTGATGTCGAGGTTGTCCGCAAGGCTGCGTACCTGACCGCCCCACATCGACACGATAACCCCGGGCGAGAACATCATCGCCGGCTCGTCGTCCGCGGTCGTTCCGAAACCCATTGCGGCCCCAGTGAACTCGGCATCGTCGTAATTTCCGTAGTCGAAAATCTCCTGCACGGTGATCGACGAGACGCGGGTGGTGAGGCTGACCGCGGAATGGACCAATGTATCGCCGGAGAAGCCCGGGTCGATGCCGTTGACGTACAGCGAGGAATTGCCGGCCGCACAGGCGCGCTCCAGCGGCACCCGCAACCAGTCATCGGCGTGCCGGGGTGCGACGAGCCAGACCATCGAGGTGCCGACGACGTTGCTGCCGGCCGCGAGAAACTTGGCCATCTGTTCGATGGCCTGCATCGGCCGGGTCTCTCCTTGCGCCGTGTAGACGACGCAGTCGGCACCGAGGGCGACGAGGGCGTCGATGTCGTCGGTCGCGATGACGCCGGTCGGTTCGTGCGAACCGCAAAGCTCGCCCGCATACCGGCCGATCTTCTCGGCGCCGGCGGCGTGCACGCCGACGAGTTCCAGATCAGGTCGGCCGATGATCGCTTTCAAGGAATGCCGTCCCACGTTGCCAGTCGAGAATTGAATCACTTTGCGCACGATCAGTCCGATCCTTCCGACGAGGGGTGCTGACTGATCGTGCCGTGTTCAGAACCTTTGTCAACCCCGGAGAGTCGGGAAGGCGGTTAGGCGTCTTCGGGGTGCGTGTCTAGCACGTGAATTTCGCCGGACGTCCCGTCGACCTCGATGAGGGCGCCGGGCGGCAAAGCCTTGGTGGCTCCCTGGACGTCCACCACACAAGGGAACCCGAACTCGCGCGCCACCACGGCGGCGTGCGACATGGGGCCACCGAGTTCGGTCACCACGGCCGCGGCGTAGCAGAAGGCGGCGGTGTAGCCGACGTCGGTGACCTCGGCGACGAGGATCTCGCCCGGCTGCAGGTCGTCGATCGTCTCGGGCCGCACGATCCGCACTCGCCCACGGACCCGCCCCCCGCAGACCCCGACGCCGCGCAGGGTGTCCCCGCCGGCCAGCGTCTCCGGCGCCGCCGTGGTTGGCTGCCAGCTGCCGCTGAACACCGTCGGCGGAACGACGGCGGCCAGCCTGCGTCGTTCGGCTCGACGCCGCGCCACCAGGTCCCCGACATCCGGCGGCAGCGCGTCAAGTTCGTCGACCAGAAGATAGAACACATCGTCGGCGGTCTGCAGAATTCCGGTGGCGACCAACCGGCGCCCGCACTCGCGCATCAGGTTGCGCAGCACCCAGTTGGCCCGCACCACTTTGTCGCGACGGACTTCGCGATCGCGAAGTTGGTGTCCCGCCAGGCGGGCGATCGGCTTGGCCCGCAGCGGAATCCGGGCGGGCGCTGGCTGCGGTGTGGGAGCCGCGCCCATCGCCCTGGCCACCATGCGGACGAGCAACTCGGGATCGTCGGCGTAGCTGGTCGACAGCATCTCGAGCTCAGCCGGGCCGCGATGCCCGATCAGCGCCAGCTCGGCCAGCACCGCGGCGTGAAACTCCGGCGCCTCGACGGCCAGCTTGCCCAGCCGCTCCCCCGGCTCGGCCAGCAGCGCCGCCACTTTGGGGTCGCGCTGTGCGGCGAGGACCAACCGTTGCATTGCCTCGACCGATCGCGCACTGACCAATTCCGGACCCGCAGGCGCGGCGGTGTCTCGCCCGCACAAACCGCGCAACAACACGTTGAACGCGGCGCACAGCATGAACGACGCCGAGGCCAGCACCCAGCCGTGCACCACATCGTCGCGCGCCAGCGCGATCAGGCTCAGCAGCCGGCGATCGTCGAGCCGGGCGATGTCGCCGTCGGCCAGGCGTTCCAGGCGATCGACATCGGCAACGAACTCGTCGGTGTCGGCGGCCGACCCGGCGGACAGGCCGAGCAGGTTGACGCCGAACACCCCGATGTTGCGAACGGTCCGCAGTTGCCTTCGGAGACGGCCGGTTTCGGAGCGTGGACGCTCCGCACCGAAGATCGGCAGCGACGCCATGCTGGGGCCGAAGAACCCGCTGTTGCTGACAATCGTCGCGGGCTTGGCGAAGGGCACCGTTTCGGCCATGAAATGCGCCGAGGTGATGGCGCCGTAGAGCCGGTTGGCGAACACCGCGACCGTGCGCATCGCGATTTCGCGCTGGATGATGCCCCCGGGCCGCAGCCGCTCGGCGATGGCCACGCCGCCGGCGCGCAGCCCGCGAACCGTGACCGAGGCCGACGCCGGGGAGAAGGGCCCGGGCAGTGCCTCCGACAAGTTGGTGGCCAGAAAAGTGGGAAAGCGTGGGTCGATCGGGGTGTCGAACTCACCGTTATCCCCCGCCGGGCCGGCCCAATCGGGTTTCACGCCGTCCTCGCTGGGCGCGTCGACGGCGGGCAGGTCTCCGATGCTGGTCATCCGCCAGGGCAGCGACAGAACCCGCTTGCCCACCGTGACCCGGCCGCGTACCGCGACGGCGAAATCCTCGACACATTCGCCGGAGTTCCATGCCGGCCGGAATTCCCATTGTTCGCGCAACCGCGCGGTATCCATGAACGGGGCGTCCTGCACCATCCGCAGTTCGGCCGGTCGTATGCCCAACGGCACGATCGGGCGTCCCAGCGCGGCGGCCACGCGCCGCAAGGTCAGCTCGCCCGGGGCGGCGAGATTGACGGGGCCGCTGCCGATTTCGGTGTCCACGATCGCCCGGTCGAACAGCCGGAGCGCGTCGTCGAGGTGGACCACCTGCAGGCGACGATCGGCCGCCCGTCCGGGAAACGCCGGTGATGCCAACAGCCGGCGCACCCAGTTGTCGACACCGCGGCCGAGAATCAGCGCGGAGCGGATGGCGACCCATTCCAGGCCTGAATCCTCGAGCATCTGCTCGACGCGGGCCTGGTGCCGGCCGTCGGCGCTGACGGGAGTTCTCGCGTCGTGTTCGGTTTTCGGGGCTTCTCCCCCGCCGTAGACCTGTGCCGACGACGGGAAAACGATGCGCCGGGTACCTGTTTCGGCCATCTCCTCGAGGACGTTGAGCGTTCCCCCGACGTTGACCTGCTCGCTGCCGCGTGTCCATGCGCAGTGCGCGACGACGTCGGCGCCGGCGAGGGCACGGCTCACCGCTCCCGCGTCCCGGATGTCCGCCGCGACGAATTCGGCCGCGGTCGGCCAGCTTTCGGGTCGGTGCCGCGCGATACCGGCAACCTCGTGGCCCTGTCCGAGCAACCGGGCGGCGAGGCCGCGGCCGAGCACGCCGCTGGCCCCCGTGATCGCGATTCTCACTGGCTACTCGTCGTCGTCATCGTCGCTCAAAGCGGCGTTGACCAGAGCGTCCAGGTCCATGTCGGCGATGTCCTTTTCGGTCGTCGCCGCGGGGGCCGCCTGGCCGCCGCTGTCGGCCTCGTTGGCCAACGCGAGCAGCAATTCCAGCACTCCCGCCTGGCGCAGGCGCTTGACCGGGATGGACGCGACGACCCGCTGGATCTCGGCCTCGCCGGGCGCGGCGGCCGGGGCAGTTTGCTCCGAGGCGCCGACGAGCTCGCGGTAGATGTAGCCGGCCAGCGCGGCGGAGTTCGGGTAGTCGAAGATCAGGGTCGGCGAAAGGGCCAGCCCGGTGGCGGATTTGAGCCGGTTGCGCATCTCAACGGCGGTCAGCGAGTCGAAGCCCAACTCTTGGAACGCCCGGTCCGGATCGATGGATTCGGGGCTGGAGTTGCCCAGCACCGTGGCGATGTTGGAGCGCACCAGGTCCAGCACCACCGCCTGCTGTTCGTCCTCGGGCAGTCCCTCCAGGCGTTGCAGCAGGGCCGATTTCGACTTCGCCGCGGCCAGCGAGTCGTCGACCTGACGCCGGCTCGGCGCGTTGATCAAATCGATGAACATGGGGGGCAGCGTGCCGTTGTCGAATTTGACGCGCAGCGCGGCGAGGTCGATGTGGGCCGGCAGCATGAACGGCTCGTCGACGATCAGGGCGGTGTCCATCAGGTCCAGCGCCTCGTCGGAGGACATCGCGACGATTCCGTCCCGGCCGAACCGGGCGCGGTCGGCGGCGCCCAGCGCGCCGGTCATCGCGCTGGCCTGATCCCACAGGCCCCATGCCAGCGATATCGCCGGCAGCCCCAGGTTGCGCCGGTGCACGGCCAACCCGTCCAGGAACGAGTTGGCCGCCGCGTAGTTGGCCTGGCCCGACGCTCCGGCCAGCCCGGCCATCGACGAGAACATCACAAACGCGGCCACGTCGAGCTCTCGGGTGAGCTCGTGCAGGTTCCACGCCGCGTCGACCTTGGCGCGCAACACGGCGTCGATGCGTTCGGGCGTCAACGACGAGATCACCGCGTCGTCGAGTACGCCGGCCGCGTGGATGACGCCGGACAGCGGTCGCTGCACCGGGATTTCGGCGAGCACCTTGGCGACGGCCTCGCGGTCCGCCGCGTCGCAGGCGACCACCTGCACCTGGGCGCCGGCCGCGGACAGCTCGGTCACCAACTCGGCCGCGCCCGGCGCGTCCAGGCCGCGCCGGCTTATCAGCGCCAGGTGCCGCGCGCCGTGCCGGGTCACGACGTGGCGCGCCAACGCCGAACCGGCCATGCCGGTCGCGCCGGTGATCAACACCGTGCCCGTCATCCAGGCGTCGGGCATGGTCATCACGACCTTGCCGACGTGGCGGGCCTGGCTCAGGTAGCGCAACGCGGCCGGGGCGCGCCGCACGTCAAACCGGGTGGCCGGCAACGGTTGTAGCACGTCGTCGCCGAACAGGGCGGCCAACTCGTCGAGCAGTTGCGCGATGCGCTCGGGTCCGGCCTCGAAGAGGTCGAAGGCGCGGTAGCGCACGCCGGGGTGCTCGCGGGCGACGACCTCGGGGTCACGGACGTCGGTCTTGCCCATCTCCAGGAATATGCCGCCGGGGGCGACCAGCCGCAGGGAGGCGTCGACGAAATCGCCGGACAGCGAGTCGAGCACGATGTCCATCCCCGCCACGCCGGTCCTGGCGGTGACCGTCCGGAACTTCTCCTCGAACTCCAGGCTGCGCGAGTCGCCGATGTGGTCTTCGTCAAAGCCCATCGCCCGCAGCGTGTCCCACTTGCCACGGCTGGCCGTCGCGAACACTTCGAGCCCGAGGTGGCGGGCCAGCTGCACTGCGGCCATGCCCACCCCGCCGGCGGCGGCGTGCACGAGCACCCGCTGACCGGGCCGGGCGCCCGCGAGGTCGACCAGCGCGTAGCGCGCCGTGGCGAACACCACCGACGTCGTCGCGGCCGCGGTGTGTGACCAGCCGGCCGGCACCCTGGCCAGCAGCCGCTGGTCGGTGGTGGCGATCGTCCCGGTGCCGTCCGGGAACAGGCCCATGACGCGATCGCCGACGGCGAAACGGTCAACGTCCGAAGCAATCTCGACCACGACACCGGAGGCCTCGATGCCCATTACGGCGTCCGGGTCGGGGTAGAGGCCCAGCGCGATCATCACGTCGCGGAAGTTGGCGGCGAGGGCCGACACGGCGACCCGCACCTGACCGGGGCCCAGCGGCGCAACGTGCTTAGAGGCGTCGGGGATCCGCTCCAGGCGCAGGTTCTCGATGGTGCCGTAGCTGCTCATGCCCAGCCGCCACGGACCGTCGTCGGGTGGCACCAAAAGGCCGCCGACGGCGCGGCTGCCGTGCACCCGCGCGGTGTAGACGGTCCCATCGCGCAGCAACACCTGAGGCTCGGCCGGCGCCAAAACCGCGGCTATCGCGTCGTCGTCCAGTGGCGCGTCCGTGTCCACGAGCACGATTCGGCCGGGATGCTCCGTCTGAGCCGAGCGCACCAGGCCCCACACCGCCGCGCCCGCCAGATCGGTGACGTCCTCCCCGGGCAACGCCATGGCGCCCCGGGTGGACACCACCAGCGTTCCCGCCCCCTCGCGGGCCAACCACGACTGCAGCACCGGCAGCACCGCGCGGGTGGCCGCATGCACCTCCGTGACGACGTCCCCGGCCACCGGCGCCGATTCGAACAGCACCGCCGCGGCCTCGGAATCCGTTGTCCCCCAATCCGACACCGACACCGGCTGCACCGCGGCCAACGGCTGGGCGGACCAGACCACCTCGAAGAGCCGGTCCGGTCCCGAACTCGACACCGCCGCCAGCAGCTGCCGGTCGGTCACCGGCCGGGCCACCATCGAGGCCACCGAGAGCACCGGCAGCCCCAGGCCGTCGGCCAATTCGATCGATACGGCCGATTCGCCCACCGGCACGATTCGCGCGCGTACCGCCGCCGCGCCCGCGGCGTGCAGGGACACCCGCTGCCAGGAGAACGGCACCAGCATCGAACCTTCGGCGAGCTCGTCGGTGTCCGATGCCAGGATCACGGCGTGCAACGCCGCGTCGAGAATCGCGGGGTGGACACCGAACCCGGCGGCCGACACCCCGGCGTCCTCGGGCAGCGCGACTTCGGCGAACACTTCGTCGCCGCGGCGCCACATCGACGTCAGGCCGCGGAACGCGGGCCCGTACCCGTACCCACGCGCGGCAAGCCGCTCGTACCCGTCGCCGATATCCACCGGGACCGCACCCACCGGCGGCCACGCCGACAGGTCCCCGCCCGGTTGCACGGACCCGGCGCGCAGCACGCCCTCGGCGTGCAACGACCAGCCGGACCCGGACTCGGCGCGGGAGAAGACGGATACCGGGCGGGCGCCCGAATCGTCGGCCCCCCCGACCACGACCTGAACCGCGACCGATCCGCCGGCCGGCAACACCAGGGGCGCCGCCAGATTCAGCTCGTCGACGATGCCGCAGCCCACCTGGTCGCCGGCCCGGATCGCCAACTCGACGAATCCCGCGCCGGGGAACAGCACGACGCCGCCCACGGCGTGGTCGGCCAGCCAGCCCTGCGCACTCGGCGACAGCCTGCCGGTCAACACGACGCCGCCGGAGGCCGGCAGGTCCACCACCGCGCCCAGCAGGGCGTGTTCGCCGGCCGCCAGCCCCAGCCCGGCCGCGTCCGCCGGGCTGCCGTCGCCGGAGAGCCAAAAGCGGCGCCGTTCAAAGGCATACGTGGGCAGCTCGACGAGGTCGGCGGTCCCGAGCGCACCGCGCCAGTCCACCTCCATCCCGGTGACGAAGCCCTGCGCGACGGCGTTGAGCAGCGTCACCGGCTCCGGGCGGTCCCTGCGCAGCGCCGGCATGGTGGTCACCGCGGCATCGGGCAGCGACTCCTCGATCGAGGCGGTCAGCCCGCCGCTCGGCCCGACTTCGAGGAAGCGGGTGCCGCCGGCCGAATGCGCGAAGCGCATGCTGTCGGCGAATCGCACGGCTTCGCGGACGTGCCGCTTCCAATACGCCACCGACCCGAAGTCGTCGCCCGCCGGTTGCCCGGTCAGGTTCGACACGATCGGGATCGTGGGCTTGGAGACGACGAGACCTCCTGCGACGGTGCCGAATTCGTCGATCATCGGATCCATCAACGAGGAGTGGAACGCGTGGGACACGGCGAGTCGGTGGACGCGGCGGCCGTCGGCGCGCAACCGGTCGGCGATCGCGGTCACCGGGCCGTCGGGGCCGGAAATCACCACGGAAGCGGGCCCGTTGATCGCAGCGATGCCGACCTCGGGCGTCAGCAGCGGTCGCACCTCGTCCTCGGTGGCCTGCACGGCGATCATCGCCCCGCCGGCCGGCAGCGCCTGCATGAACCGGCCCCGGGCGGCGACCAGCACCGACGCGTTCTGTAGCGACAGCACGCCGGCGACGTGTGCGGCGGTGATCTCGCCGACCGAGTGACCCATCACGAAATCGGGCCGCACCCCCCAGGACTCGAGCAGCCGGAACAGCGCGACTTCCACCGCGAACAGGGCCGGCTGCGCGAATTCGGTGGTGTTCAGCAGGTTTTCGTCCTGGCCCCACATGACGTCGCGCAGGGGTCGCAGCAGGTGCTGGTCCAATTCGCCCAGCACCGCGTCGAACGCCTCGGCGAACACCGGGTATGCCGCGTGCAAACCCCTTCCCATGCCGAGCATTTGGGAGCCCTGGCCGGGGAAGACGAAGACGGTCTTGCCCGGGGTCGCCGTACCCCGCACGACCGAGGCAACCTCACCGGCGGCCAACTCGTCGAGGCCGGCCAACAGTTGTTCGCGGTCGGCACCGACGACGACGGCTCGGTGCTCGAAGTTCGAGCGGCCCGCCAGCGTCCACCCCACATCGGCGACGTCGAGTTCGTCGTGGGCGCGGACGTGGGTCGCGAGCCGGGAAGCCTGTGCTGCCAGGGCCGCCGCCGATTTCGAGGACACCACCCACGGCAGCACCGGCACCGTGGAGCGCTCCGCGACGCGCTCCGACCCGGCGGGCGCGGCCTCGATGATCAGGTGCGCGTTGGTGCCGCTGATGCCGAACGAGGAGACCCCGGCGCGGCGCGCTCGGGTCGCCGGCCAGGGCCGGGCTTCGGTCAGCAACGACACCGATCCCAGCGACCAATCCACATGCGGGCTGGGCTCGTCGACGTGCAACGTGGCCGGCAACGTCTCGTGGCGCATCGCCAAGATCATCTTGATCACACCGGCGACGCCGGCCGCGGCCTGCGTGTGACCCATGTTGGACTTGATCGACCCCAGCCATAGCGGCTCGGCGCGGCCTTGCCCGTAGGTCGCCAACAACGCTTGGGCCTCAATCGGATCGCCCAACATCGTTCCGGTGCCGTGGCCCTCGACCGCGTCGACCTCGGCCGCGGACAGCCCGGCGTTGGCCAGCGCCGCCCGCACCACCCGCTGCTGTGACGGGCCGTTGGGCGCGGTCAGGCCGTTCGAGGCGCCGTCCTGATTGATCGCCGAACCCCGCACCACCGCCAGCACCCGGTGCCCGAGCCGCTGGGCGTCCGACAGACGCTCCACCACGAGCATGCCGCCGCCTTCGGAGAATCCGGTGCCGTCGGCGGCGCCGGCGTAGGCCTTGCACCGGCCGTCCGCGGACAACCCGCGCATGCGGCTGAATTCGACGAAGATGTCCGGTGTGGCGTTGACCGTGACGCCGCCGGCCAGGGCCAGATCGGATTCACCCGAGCGCAGCGACTGCACCGCCATGTGCAGGGCCACCAACGACGACGAGCACGCCGTGTCCACCGACACCGCAGGGCCCTCCAGCCCCAGCGCATACGAGATCCGGCCCGACGCCACGCTCGACGACTGCCCGGTCAGCCGGAAGCCCTCGGCGGCCGGCGGGGCCCCGATGCCGTAGCCCTGCGTGTACACCCCGGCGAACACGCCGGTCGCGCTGCCCCGCAGCCCGCCGGGTTCGATTCCGGCGCGCTCCAACGCTTCCCAGGACAGCTCGAGGAACAGGCGCTGCTGCGGGTCCATGGCCAGCGCCTCGCTCGGTGTGATGCCGAAGAAGGCGGGGTCGAAGTCGACGACGCCGTCGACGAAGCCGCCGGTGCGGGTGTAACACGTGCCCGGAACGTCGGGATCGGGGTGATACAGCGCGGCCAGATTCCAGCCGCGATCGGTCGGGAATTCGGTGAGCACGTCGCGGCCGGCGGTCAGCATCTCCCACAGGTCCTCGGGGGAATTCACCCCGCCGGGATAGCGGCACGACATGCCGACGATCACGATCGGATCGTCGTCGGTGGCGCGGACGACCGGGGCGTGCGTGATCTCTTGCGGCACTCCGGCGAGTTCGGTGCGCATGTAGCTCGCAAGGCCGTTGGGTGTCGGGTAGTCGAAGATCAGCGTGGGCGAAAGCGCCAGTCCGGTGGCGGTTTTGAGGCGGTTGCGCATTTCGACCGCGGTCAGCGAGTCGAAGCCCAGCTCCTGGAACGCCTTGTCCGGGTCGATCGCCTCGGCGGTGGTGTTGCCCAGCACGGTGGCGATGTGCGAGCGCACCAGGTCCAGCAGCACGGCGTGCTGCTCGGCTTCGGGCAGCCCGTGCAGGCGATGTGCCAGAGCCGATTTCGACTTCGCGGCGGCCAGCGAGTCGTCGACGCGGCGGCGGGCCGGCGTGTTGACCAGGTCGCTGAACATCGGCGGCACCGCGAGGGCGTGGGCGCGCAGCGCGCCGAGATCGATGCGGGCGGGGGCCAGGAACGGCTCGTCGACGATCAGCGCGGTGTCGAACAATTCCATCGCCTCGGCCGAGGACAACGCCAGGATGCCGTCGCGGCCCAGCCGGGCGAGGTCGGCGGCGTCGAGCCCACCGGTCATGGCGCTGGCCTGATCCCACAGCCCCCAGGCCAGCGAGGTCGCTGGCAGCCCGTGCGCCCGCCGATGCGCGGCCAGGCCGTCCAGGAACGAGTTGGCCGCCGCGTAGTTGCCCTGGCCCGACGAGCCCACCAGCCCGGCCATCGAGGAGAACATCACGAACGCCGACAGATCCCGGTCGCGGGTCAATTCGTGCAGGTTCCACGCCGCATCGACCTTGGCCCGCAACACCGCATCGACGCGCTCGGGCGTCAGTGACGTGACCATCGCGTCGTCCAGCACGCCCGCGGCGTGAACGACACCCGACAGCTCCGGCAGATCGGCGAGCACCGCCGCGAGGGCCGCACGGTCGGCCGCATCGCACGCGACCACCCGCACCCGGGCGCCCGCCGCCTCCAACTCGGCGACCAATTCGGCCGAACCCGGCGCGCCGGGGCCGCGCCGGCTCAGCAGCGCCAGGTCCCGGACGCCGTGCTGCGCCACCAGGTGACGGGCCAGCGTCGCGCCCGCCATGCCGGTGCCGCCGGTGATCAGGACGGTGCCGGACGCCAGCCCGGCCGGCAGTCTCATGACGACCTTGCCGACGTGGCGGGCCTGGCTCAAATACCGCAACGCGGTGCGCGCGCGGCGCACGTCAAACGTCGTCACCGGCAACGGTTTCAGCACCCCGGCCTCGAACAGCCCGGCGAGCTCCAGCATCCACTCATGCATCCGGGGGCGGCCCGGCTCGAACAGGTCGAAGGCGCGGTAGCGCACACCCGGATATGACTGGGCGATCGCGCCGGGGTCGCGGATGTCGGTCTTGCCCATCTCCAGGAACACGCCGCCGGGGGCGACCAGGCGCAGTGAGGCATCGACGAATTCGCCGGCCAGCGAGTCCAACACCACGTCCATGCCGCGGCTACCGGTCACCGCCCGGAACTTCTCCTCGAAGTCCAGGCTGCGCGAGTCCGCGATGTGGTCGTCGTCAAAGCCCATGGCCCGCAGGGTGTCCCACTTGCCGCGGCTGGCGGTGCCGAACACCTCCAGGCCCAGGTGCCGGGCCAGCTGAACCGCGGCCATCCCGACGCCGCCGGCGGCGGCGTGCACCAACACCCGCTGTCCCGGTTTGACGTCGGCCAGGTGGATGAACGCCATGTACGCGGTGGTGAAGACGGCGGAGATGGCGGCGGCCTCGGTGTAGGACCAGTCTTCGGGCTTGCGCACCAGCAGGCGCACGTCGCCGGCGACCAGCGTGCCGCTGCCGTCGGGGAAGAACCCGTACACCGAATCGCCGACCGCGAATTCGGTGACCCCCGGACCGATTTCGACTACCACGCCGGCGCCCTCGCCGCCGAGCAGCGCGTCGTGGGTGAACATGCCCAGGGTGATCATGACGTCACGGAAGTTCGCGGCGATCGCGCGCAGGGCCACCCGCACCTGGCCCGGCTCCAGCGGCGCGTCGGCGTTGGGCACCGGCTCCAAGCGAAGGTTCTCGAACGTGCCCGCGCTGCTGATGCCCAGCCGCCACGGTCCGTCGGCCGGGGGCACCAGGAGGCCGTCGACCGCGCGGCTGCCCTGCACCCGCGGGTGGTAAAACTTGCCGCCGCGCACCAACAGCTGCGGTTCGCCGGCCGCGAGAACGGTGGCCATCGCGCCGTCATCAAGGGGCGCATCGGAATCCACGAGCACGATCCGGCCGGGGTGCTCGGTCTGCGCCGACCGTGCCAGCCCCCACACCGCCGCGCCGGCCAGATCGGTGACGTCCTCCCCCGGCAATGCCACCGCGCCGCGGGTGGCCACCACCAGCACGCCGGAGTCGTGGTCGGCCAGCCACGACTGCACCGCGGCCAGCGCCTGGTGCGTGCGCTCATAGGTTTGGGCCACCGGGTTGTGCTCGGCGGCAAGTGATTCGAACAGCTGATACGCCGGTTGCTCGGCATTGGCCGCCGCGGTTGCCGTCACCGGCGACCAGTTCACCTCGAAAAGCCGGTCCGGGCCCGCGCCGGACACCGCCGCGCGCAGCTGCTGCTCGCTGACCGGACGGGCCGCCATCGCCCGCACCGAAAGCACCGGCAACCCCAGGCCGTCGGCCAGCTCGATGGACACCGATGAAGCGCCCGCCGGCGCGATGCGCGCGCGCACCGACGACGCGCCCGCAGCGTGCAGCGACACGCCCTCCCAGGAGAACGGCAACACGACTTCGTCTGTGCGGCCGGCGATTTGGTGGGCCATCACCAGCGCGTGCATCGCCGCATCGAGTAACGCGGGGTGCACACCGAACCCGTTGACGCCGCCGGCGGCGTCGGGCAGCCGCACCTCGGCGAACACCTCGTCGCCGCGGAGCCACGCCGCGGTCAGGCCCCGGAACGCCGGGCCGTAGCCGTAGCCACGCGCCGCCAACCGTTCGTAGCCGTCGGCCGGGTCGGCCGCGACGGCCCCCGCCGGCGGCCACACCGAAAGGTCCGCGGCCGGCTCGACCGACCCCTTGCCGAGGATGCCCTCGGCGTGGCACACCCAGCCGGAGCCGGTGTCGTGCCGCGAGAAGATCGACACGCCGCGCCGGCCGCTCTCGTCCTCGGCCCCCACCACCACCTGCACGGCGACCGAGCCCGAGCCGGAATCCTTGGCGGGCAACATCAGTGGGGCCTGCAGCGTCAGTTCGTCGACCGTCGAGCAGCCGACCTCGTCACCGGCACGGATCGCCAACTCGACGAACCCCGCGCCGGGGAACACCGCCACACCGGAGAGCGCGTGGTCGGCCAGCCATCCCTGCAGGCCGGGTGACAGCCGGCCCGTCAGCAGCACTCCGCCGGCGGACGGCAGCTCCACGACCGCGCTCAGCAGCGCGTGCTCGCTGGTGCCCAGCCCCAGGCCGGTGGCGTCGGCCGCGACGCCTTCCCCGGACAGCCAAAACCGGCGCCGGTCAAAGGCGTAGGTCGGCAACTCCACGAAGCCCGCCCCGTCCAGCGCGCCGCGCCAGTCCACACTCACTCCCGCGACGAAAGCGGTGGCGGCCGACGTCAGGAACCTCGCGAGCCCGCCGTCGTCGCGGCCCAGCGTTGGAACTACGATCGCCTCGCCGTCGCCGCCGCAGCTGTTGGCGGTGTCTTCGATCCCGGCGATCAACGCGGGGTGCGGGCTGGATTCGATGAACGTTCGGAACCCGTGCTCGCACGCGCTGCGCACCGCCTGGTCGAACTGAACGGTCTGCCGGATGTTGCGGTACCAGTAGTCGGCGTCCAATCCCGCCGTGTCCAACCGGTTTCCGGTCACCGTCGAGAAGAAGGCGGTGCGAGAAGACCGCGGTTCAAGCCCGGTCAGCACCCCGGCGAGCTCCCCCCGGATCACCTCGACCTCAACCGAATGCGAGGCGTAGTCGACGTCGATCCGCCGGGTGCGCAGCTCCAGGTCGGCGCAGAATCCGACGAGTTCGTCCAGCGCGGCCCCGTCGCCGGATACCACGACGGCGGAGCGGCCGTTGACGGCGGCGATGCTGACGCGATTCCCGTAGGGCGCCAACAGTTCCCGGGCCCGTTCGGTGCTGCACGCGATGGACAGCATGCCGCCGGGGCCGGCCAGTGAACGCAGCAGCTTGCTGCGCAACGTGACCACCCGCGCGGCGTCGGCCAACGACAGCGCACCGGCGACGTAGGCGGCCGCGATCTCGCCCTGCGAGTGCCCGATCACCGCGTCGGGGCTGACCCCGACCGACTTCCACAGTTCGGCCAGCGACACCATCACCGCAAACAGCACCGGCTGCACCACGTCCACGCGGTCCATGCCCGGGGCGTCGGGCGCACCGCGCAGGACATCGGTCAGCGACCAGTCGACGAACTCGGCGAAGGCCTCCTCGCACGCCCGGATGTGTTGCGCGAATACCGGTGCGGTGTCCAGTAATTCGACGCCCATGCCCAGCCATTGCGAACCCTGGCC
The DNA here is from genome assembly GCF_059812465.1 of Mycobacterium sp. NGS54. Lineage (NCBI taxonomy): Bacteria > Bacillati > Actinomycetota > Actinomycetes > Mycobacteriales > Mycobacteriaceae > Mycobacterium > Mycobacterium sp. NGS54. The sequence goes on from NZ_JCALCS010000008.1 coordinate 397,381, forward strand.
GGGGAAGACGAAGACGGTCTTGCCCGCGGCAGACGCGGTGCCGCGGACCACTGACATGGGCTCGTCACGGGCCAGTTCGTCCAGCCCGGCCAGCAACCGGTCCCGATCGCCGCCCACGATGACCGCGCGATGCTCGAACGTCGAGCGGCCGGCCAGCGACCACCCCACGTCGGCGACGTCGAGCTCCGGGTGCGCACCGAGATGCTCGGCCAACCGGGAGGCCTGTAGCTGCAACGCCCTTGCGGACTTCGCCGAGACCACCCACGGCACCACGGCCGGTGTCGGGCCGACCTCCCGCGGCTCGGCGGCGGGCACCGCCTCCACGATCACGTGCGCGTTGGTGCCGCTGATCCCGAACGACGACACGCCCGCGCGGCGCGCGCGACTCGCCGGCCACGGCTTGGCCTCGGTGAGCAGTGACACCGAGCCCGCCGACCAATCCACGTGTGGGCTGGGCACATCGACATGCAGCGTCGCGGGCAGCGTCTCGTGGCGCATCGCCTGCACCATCTTGATCACCCCGGCGACGCCGGCGCCGGCCTGTGTGTGGCCCATGTTCGACTTGATCGAGCCCAGCCACAGCGGCTCGTCGCGGTCTTGGCCGTAGGTGGCCAACAACGCCTGCGCCTCAATCGGATCGCCCAGCGTGGTCCCGGTGCCGTGGCCCTCGACGACGTCCACGTCGGCGGCGGCGAGCCCGGCATTGGCCAGCGCGGCGCGCACCACCCGCTGCTGCGACGGGCCGTTGGGCGCGGTCAGCCCGTTCGACGCACCGTCCTGATTGACGGCCGAACCGCGCACCACCGCCAGCACCGGATGCCCCAGCCGTCGCGCATCCGACAACCGCTCGACGACCAGCATGGCCCCGCCCTCGGACCAGCCGACGCCATCGGCGGCGCCCGCATAGGCCTTGCAGCGGCCGTCCGGTGCCAGCCCGCGGTGCCGGCTGAACTCGACGAAGACCGTGGGCGTGGCGTTGACGGTCGCGCCGCCGGCCAGGGCCAGGTCGCACTCGCCCGAGCGCAGCGACTGCACCGCCATGTGCAGGGCCACCAACGACGACGAGCACGCCGTGTCCACCGACACCGCCGGGCCCTCCAGCCCGAGCACGTACGACACCCGGCCGGACGCGACGCTGGAGGTCATGCCGGTGAGCCGGTAACCCTCGATCTCCTCGGCCAACATGCCGTAGCCCTGAACGATAAGCCCGGCGAAGACGCCGGTGGCGCTGCCGCGAAGGCCGCCGGGATCGATACCCGCCCGCTCCAGCGCCTCCCAGGACAGCTCCAGCAGCATCCGGTGCTGGGGGTCCATCGCCAGCGCCTCACTGGGCGCGATGCCGAAGAACGCGGCGTCGAAATCCGCCACGCCCTCGACGAAGCCGCCGGTGCGGGCGTAAGTCTTGTGGCGCGCGTCGGGATCGGGGTCGAACAGCCCCGCCACGTCCCAGCCGCGATCGGCGGGAAAGTCCGTGATCACGTCGCGGCCGTCGGCCGCCATCCGCCAGAGGTCCTCGGGGGTCTCGACCCCGCCGGGGAAGCGGCACGACATCCCGACGATGGCGATCGGCTCGCTCGACCGCTCCAGCAACGCACGGTTGGTGCGCTTCAGGCGTTCCACCTGGACCAGCGCTTTGCGCAGCGCTTCGGTCGCATGCTGGAGTTGATCCATCACTAACCTCGCCTAACCCTCACCTGGCAGGTGGGCCGTCTGGTAGCCGCCGGATGCGGCATTTGCCGAGCGCCCTTGCCGGTCACAGGAGTTGCTGCACGAATCGGTCTCGTGGATTTTTCGACCAGCCCCGACAAGCTTCGCGCTGCTCTCCGACCCAAGAATGTCGCTCGTGAGTATGGCCAACTCCGGCAGGATTTCAAAACGTCCGATGCTCCCGGCTGCGAAAACAGCATCGGCGCCGGGGTGTACACCCGAGTACGAATGGCCCGCCGCCCATGGCGCGACTGTACTCGGCAACCCATCGCTGGTGGTCAAAGCCGGGTTAGACGCCCGCCCGGCGCCAGCCGTCGGCGGCGCGGGCGGCCCGGATCAGCACGTCGCACAGTTCCCGTAGTTCGGCCGCGGCGGCCCCCTCGTCGAGCGCCGTGGCGACGTCCTCCGCTGCGCATCGCACCTGGTAAACGCGATCCGAGAGGTCGGCGGCGTCCTCGGCCGACAGCACCACCGCGTCGGCCGGCAAGGCTATTGCATCCCCCCGATTCAAAGAGGCGCGTTGCTCGTAGGCGCGTTGCCGGCAGGACTGCCGGCAGTACTGGCGGCGACGGCCCATCCCGGCGTCGGTCACGTCCCGACCGCACCACCGGCACGGCTGGGGGCGGGCGCGGCGGGTCACGCCTGCCGAGGATAGTCGGCCGTGATCGGCAATCCCGTATCATTGAATGTCGCGTCGCGTATGCCGCGTGTCGGCCTGGGAACTACGCGGGCCGTCGTTACGTTTGCTAAGCGGAAATTGCACCACAGCCCACAGGATCTATAAGGAGTAGCACCCATGGCCGATCGCGTCCTGAGAGGCAGTCGCCTTGGAGCCGTGAGCTACGAGACCGACCGCAACCACGACCTCGCACCGCGTCAGATCGCGCGGTACCGCACCGAGAACGGCGAGGAGTTCGAGGTCCCCTTCGCCGACGACGCCGACATCCCCGGCACCTGGCTGTGCCGCAACGGCATGGAGGGCACCCTCATCGAGGGCGACCTGCCCGAGCCGAAGAAGGTCAAGCCGCCGCGCACGCACTGGGACATGTTGCTGGAGCGCCGCTCGGTCGAAGAGCTCGAAGAGCTGCTCAAGGAGCGACTCGACCTGATCCGGTCGCGCCGCCGCGGCTAACCGCGATTATTGGCCCGGATCGCGCGGGGGCGCGACGATCGCCCCTCGATGCCCCACCGGGTGACTTTGACCAGCGCCTCGCGGATGTTGGATCCGCTCATCTTGGAGACGCCGAGTTCGCGCTCCGTGAAGGTGATCGGCACCTCGGCGATGGTGAACCCGTTGCAGACGGTGCGCCAGGTCAAGTCGATCTGGAAGCAATAGCCCTTGGAGTCCACGCCGTCCAGGCCGATCGTCTCGAGCACTTCGCGGCGGTAGGCCCGGTAGCCGGCGGTGATGTCGTGCACGCCGACACCGAGGGCGACCCGCGCGTAGGTGTTGGCCGTCCACGACAGCGCCCAGCGCCGCCACGGCCAATTCCGAACCGCTCCCCCCTCGACATAGCGCGAACCGATCGCCAGATCGGCGCCGGCGTCGACCGCGTCGAGCAGCAGGTGCAGCTGTTCGGGCGCGTGGCTGCCGTCGGCGTCCATTTCGACGAGCACCGAATAGTCCCGGCTCAGACCCCAGGCGAAACCGGCCAGGTAGGCCGCGCCCAGCCCGTCCTTGGCGGTGCGGTGCATCACGTGGACGCGGTCGGGGTCGGCCGCCGCGAGCTCGTCGGCGAGCTGTCCGGTGCCGTCTGGGCTGTTGTCGTCGACGATCAGCAGGTGCGCGTTGGGGCACGCGGCCGTCAACCGCCGGTGAATCACCGGCAGGTTCTCCCGCTCGTTGAACGTCGGGATGATCACCAGGACGCGCTCGCTGGGACGCTCGCCCGGGACCCGGGGCGCCGACTTGCCGGTGGTCATGTAGCTCCTCTGTCTCGCCCGAAATCAGGTGGGCCGCCCTGCTCGGGCGGTGTGTCGTCATCGCCGCCCTCGGCCGGCGCAGTGTGTTGCGCTCTCTCCGCGTCGCCCTCGTCGGGCGGGGGTTCGCCCAGGGGCGTACCGGCGTCTTCCGATTCATCGAGAGGCCTGGACCTCCGACGAATCGGACGCGCGAACCATCCATTGTGCCGTATCCCGACCAGAATGGCCGCTCCGGCCGCTGCGACCAAAACCCACTGCAGGATCGGGCCCCACCGGGTCGCCGGCGTCAGCTTGGTCTTGAGTCGCACCTGCATGTCCAGGTAGGCGGGCTCGAAGAAATCGGTGCGGACCAGGTCGGCGCCGTCGGGGGCGACCACCGCGCTGATCCCGGTGGTTCCGGCGACGACGACGTAGCGGTCGTGCTCCACCGCCCGGACCTTGGCGAACGCCAGCTGTTGTTCGCTCATCGTCTTGTTGAAGGTCGCGTTGTTGGCGGGCACGGCCAGCAGCTGGGCGCCGCTCAGCACCGCCTTTCGCGGCGCCCGGTCGAAGATGACTTCCCAGCACGTGGACACCCCGAGGGGTACCCCGGCGATGTGCACGACCCCACTGCTTCGGCCGGGCACCATGTGTCCGGCCCGATTGGCGTAGCCGGAGAGGTGCTTGAACAGCCACGGCATCGGCAGGTACTCCCCGAACGGCTGCACGATTTCCTTGTCGTGGCGGTCGGCCGGCCCGCTGACCGGATTCCACACGATCACCGTGTTGGTGTACTGCGCATTGTCCGGGGCGCGGCCGGGCACATCGAGCACCGTGCCGACCAATATCGGCGCGCCGATCGCCGCGACGGCCCGCGCGACCTGCTCGGCGGCGTCGGGATTGGCCAGCGGGTCGATGTCCGAGGAGTCCTCCGGCCAGATCACGAACTGCGGTTGTGGGGCCAGCCCCGCGCGCACGTCCTCGGCCAGCTGCTGGGTCTCGCGGACGTGGTTGTCCAGCACCGCCCGGCGTTGCGCGTTGAAGTCCAGACCCAGCCGCGGCACGTTGCCCTGCACGACGGCGACGGTGACCGAGGGTTCGCCGCCCGCTCCCGCGCCGGCGTGCCGCACCTGCGGCCAGATGATGACGGCGGCGAACAACACCAGGCAGATGCAGACGCCCGGCAGCACGACGGCCGGCGGCGGTGCGGGCTCATTCGTGGCTGCTGCGCCGGCCGGGTGCCCGGTTTTCCACCACTTCGCGATCTCCAGCGCGATCGCGGTCGCGCTGAACCCCACCAGCACGACGGCCATGGACAGCAGCGCGACCCCGCCGATTTGGACCAACGGCAGCAACGGACCCTGGGCTTGGCCGAAGGCGACCGCGCCCCAGGGAAAGCCGCCGAACGGGAAGATCGACTTCAGCCACTCCTGGGCCGCCCACAGCAGCGCGAACCAGATCGGCCAGCCCGGCAGCCGTCGCACGATGACGGCGCACAGGCCGAAGATCCCGGGAAACAGCGCGCAGGTGGCCGCCAGCACCAGCCAGGGCGCGGCGCCCACCAGCGAGCTGATCCACGGCAACAGCGGCACGTAGAAGGCCAGCCCGAACAGGAACCCGTAGCCGAACCCGCCTACCGGTGTCGTCGCCGGATGCTGCAGCACCCAGGCCAGCAACGCGGCGGCGACGACGGCGGCCCACCACCAGTTCACGGCGGGGAAGCTGGCGAACAGCAGCAAGCCGCCCGCGATGGCGAGCGCCAGTCGCGCCAACCGTGGCAGCAGCGCGGCCCAAACGCCCGGGAGCCGTGCGAGCGCCGCCGCGCCAAGCCCGGCGAGCGCGCCGCGCGTCGCGGCGCCCGGCTGGGCGGGCGGGCCGGCCGCGTCTTCCGGCTCCGGTTCGGGTTCCGCTTCCAGTGCCGGCTCGTCGGCGGTCGGGGGCTCGTCGGCGCGGATCTCGGCGGCGTCTTCGTCCCGCTCCGATTCGGCTTCGTCGCTTATCGGGTCCTGGTCGGGGGGCTGCAGGCCGCCGAACCACTCCCTAGCCATGGATGACAGCGCCTCGATGCACGGTTCGGCGGCAACTCGGCAGCGGGTCGTTGGGGCCCAGGGGCGGCAGCGCGGGCACCCGGGAGCGGGGATCGGTGGACCAGCGCTGAACGGCGTCGCGCGGCGCCTGGACGTCGAGGGCCCCGGCGTCCCACACGGCGTAGGAAGCGGGCGCGCCCGGCACCAGCGTTCCCGCCTGGCCGTCACGCGCGCCACCCGCCCGCCAACCGCCGCGGGTGGCGGCCGCGAACGCGGCCCGCGCCGACACCGCGCTGCCCGGGGTGTGGTGATTGACCGCAGCGCGCACGCTCGCCCACGGGTCGATGCCCGTGACGGGGGCGTCGGAACCGAGCGCGAGGGGCACGCCTTGGGATGCTAACAGCGCAAGGGGGTTCAGTCGGCTGCCTCGTTCGGCGCCGAGCCGCCGGGCGTACATGCCGTCGGCACCACCCCACAGCGCATCGAAATTGGGCTGCACGCTGGCGATGACGCCCCACGCGCCCAGTTTGGCGGCCTGGTCGGCGGTGACCATCTCCAGGTGCTCCAGGCGGTGCCCGCAGCGGGCGACGGCGGCCACCCCAAGGTCCGCGACGACCCGTTCCAACGCCGCGACCGCCGCCGAGACCGCGGCGTCGCCGATGACGTGGAAACCGGCCGTCACCTCCGCCTCGGTGCACGCCCGCAGGTGGGCTTGGATGGCGCCGGGATCCAGGTAGCAGGTTCCGGCGCGGTCCGGGGCGTCGGCGTACGGCTCGTGCAGCCAGGCGGTGCGCGACCCGAGCGCCCCGTCGACGAACAGGTCGCCGGCCAGCCCGCGGGCGCCCGTCTGGTCCCGCAACGCCCGCGCCTCGGCGGCCTTCGTGACGGCCTGGCCCCAGTAGCCGACGATCTCGACGCCTTCATCGATGTCCCGGAGCCGCAGCCAGTCTTCGAGCCCGCCGATCTCGGGACCCGCGCATTCGTGCACCGCGACGATGCCGGCCGCGGCGGCGGCCCGCAGCGCGGCCGCCCGGGCCTCGGCCAGCTGCTGGGGTGTCAGCAGGTCGCGGGCGACGGCGCGCACCAGGTGATGGGCGTCGCCGACCAGTGGCCGCTCCGGGTCGAAACCGGCCGCCGCGGGCAGCTCCGCGACCTGCCGACGCAGCGCCGTGGAGGCCAGCGCGGAGTGGACGTCGACGCGGGTCAGGTAGGCGGGCCGGTCACCCACGACGGCATCCAGGTCGGCGGTGCTCGGCGGCGCGTTCTCGGGCCACGACGATTCGTCCCAGCCGTGCCCCCACACCGGCCGGCCCGGGTGGGCGGCCGCGTGGTCGGCGATCATCCGCAGACACTCGGCGCGCGACGCGGCGGGTTGCAGGTTCAGGCCGCTGAGCGTCAGGCCGGTCGCGGTGAGGTGGATGTGGCTGTCCACGAACCCCGGCGCCACGAAGCCGCCGTCCAGGTCCTCGACCAGGGCGTCGGGGAATTGGCTTCGCCCGACGTCGTCGCTACCCAGCCAGGCGACGACGCCGCCGCGGACCGCCATGGCGGTGGCTTCGGGATGGCTCGGGCTGTGCACCCGCCCGTTGACCAGCAGCGTGGTGGGCATGTCGGTCACAGGCCAAAACTACGTGTGGCGGCCTTCAGATCAATCCCAGGCGGGGTTTCCGGGATATCCGCCCCGCATCTCGCTGGGCAGGGCGGGCGCCCGGAAGTCCCGCACGTCCACGACCTCGCCGTCGATGTAGTCACGGCCGTCGGTTTCGGCCCCGAAAAGCGTCGCCTCGGCGATCAGCGGCACCCGCCGCCGAAAGGCGCGCATCAGTCCTGCGCCGGCGACCCTTCGTATCGGGGGGACCAGCAGCAACAGCCCCAAAGCCGTGGTGACCAGGCCCGGGACGAGGACCAGCGCGATGGCCAAGGTGACCAGCGCCCCGTCGCCCGCCGCGTTGCGCGGCTCGGCCAGCCCGGAGCGCAATTGCCCGATCTGCCGGATGAGCTGCGAACCGGCCATCGGCGCCAGCACGACCCACCCGATCACGAATGTGGCCAGCAGCGCCAGCAGCGTCCAGCCCCACCCGACCGACGAGACCAGCGCGATGACCGCCGCGAGCTCGACGACGGCGTAGATGAGGAACAGCCGCGACATCATGTGAGGCCAACGTCCGCGGGCCACCATGGAGTTCCCCTGGTGTCGCCCGACACGGCTGCAGTTAGATGACGCTATGGCAACGATTCAGATCGACACCCCGGACGGATCGATTGACGCGCTGTTGAACGTTCCCGACGGTCAGGGCCCGTGGCCCGGCGTGGTGGTGATCCACGACGCGTTCGGCTACGGGCGGGACAAGCAGGCGACCAACGAGCGCATCGCGCGGGGCGGGTACGTGGCGCTCACGCCGAACATGTACGCCCGCGGCGGCCGGGTCCGCTGCATCACCCGGGTCATGCGCGAGATGCAGACGCAGCGGGGGCGCGCCCTCGACGACATTCTGGCGACGCGCGATCACCTCAAGGCCATGCCGGAGTGTTCCGGGCAGGTCGGCATCGCGGGGTTCTGCATGGGCGGCCACTTTGCGCTCGTCATGTCGCCCAAGGGTTTTGGCGCTTCGGCGCCGTTCTACGGGACTCCCCTGCCGCGCAACCTCGACAAGACCCTGGACGGGGCGTGCCCGATCGTGGCGAGCTTCGGCGGCCGTGACCCGCTGGGCCGGGGCGCGCCCGAGAAATTCCGAGCCGTGACCGAGGCCAAGCAGATCACCACGGACACCAAGGTCTACCCCGGCGTCGGGCACAGCTTCGCGAACACCCTTCCCGCCCAGCCGCTGCTTCGCATCACCGGTTTCGGCTACGACGAGGCCGCCACCGACGACGCGTGGAACCGCGTCTTCTCCTTCTTCGGCGAGCACCTGAAGGCGGGCTGAAACCCGTTGTATCACTTCAGCTTCCGTGACACGACCGTCGCGAACGTGTGCGTGTCGCCGGGCCAGCGCGCCGACACGTAGCTGCCGTCGTCGACGACGAACGCGGGCCGCGAATCGGTGGCGGTGTCGCGCACCATCCCCGACGACTTCAGCAACCGGTGCGGCGTGTCGCTGCCGACGTCTTGGAAATCCGTCGGATCCTTAAGGGCGCGAGTGACTTCCGACTGCACGGACATGTAGCCGGTGGGCTGTCCGGGCTGCTCGGTATAGGTTCGGTAGTAATCGCGATCCCATAATCGGGTCATCCGGGTGAGCCGCCAGGCCAGGCCTTCCATCGCCCATGTCAGCGCCGTGGTCTTGCGCCCGTAGAGCACCGAGCGACCGGTGGCGGGATCAACGCTGCGCGCGGCGAGCAGCACGCCGTGACAGATCGCGCCCACGAGCAACCCTCGGCCGAAGGCGTCCACGACGAGCCGCTGCAGGATGTCGCTGTCGACGTAACTGCGCATTCCCCGGGCGCGATGGCCGCCGGGCAGCAGCAGCGCGTCGATGCCGTCGAGGCTCGCCTGCGACCAGCTGACCGGATGCTGAAATTCCGCCGAGCGCAGCATGTCCCGATACGCCTGGCGGCCGTCCTTGTTGGCCCGCAGCATCAGCCCGAGGACCGGGACGCTGCCCAGCAGCGGCAGCGCGGACCAGATGTCCAACCCGCGGCCGGTCACCATGATGTCGTCGGCGATGCCGGGTCCGCCGCTTTCGGTGGCGAACACCACCCGGTGCCCGTTGTGCGTCAGGACCCGCCAGCTGACGGCGACCTCGGTCGGGTCGAAGTCGCGGTCCGGGATCGGGATGAGGACTGTCCCCATTGGCCTTAGCCTGGCGCCACTTTCAGCTCGAGGCCGACGTTGTTGTCCATGCCGCCGCGCAGCTTGCTGAAGAAGTTGAAGACCTTGCCGACAATGCCGTACCGGCCGCCGATGGCGTCGTAGACGGCGGCGGTCTGCGACTTGTCGAGGATCGCCGCGGTGCCCTCGACCGCCTCGCTGGTCGGCCGGCCCTGCATGGTGCAGGTGGCCAGCGTGACGCGCGGGGTGTTGCGGATCCGCTTGACCTTCCACGACTTTTCCTGGGTGATGACCAGCAGCCGGTCGCCGTCGGCCGCGGCCCAGATCGGCACCGGCTTGGGCCGCCCGTCCTTGGTGAAGGTGGTCAACAGGAGGTATTGCGCCTTGGCGAGGTCGGCAAAGGTCGGGGTCACGGTGTCAACCTACGCCCGTAGACCCGCTCGTGCCGAGTGTGCGGCCAGCCGCACGTTGGGTGCCGAGTGTGCGGCCAGCCGCACGCTCGCGCAGGCTGTTAGCCCTCCAGGTCGCCCTCGGTTTCGAGTAGCGCCTGGCGCAGCCCGTCGACGGTGTCCGGCTGCGGTTCCGCCCACATGCCGCGGCCGGCGGCCTCCAGCAGGCGTTCGGCCATGCCGTGCAGCGCCCACGGGTTGGATTCGGCCATGAACTTGCGGTTCTCGGGGTCCAGCACGTAGCGCTCGGTCAGTTGCTCGTACATCCAGTCGGCCATCACGCCCGCGGTGGCGTCGTAGCCGAACAGGTAGTCCACGGTCGCCGCCATCTCGAACGCGCCCTTGTAGCCGTGCCGGCGCATCGCCGCCATCCAGCGTGGGTTGACCACGCGGGCGCGAAAGACCCGGGTGGTCTCCTCCGACAGGGTCCGAGTGCGGATCGCGTCGGGCCGGGTGTTGTCGCCGATGTAGGCGGCGGGCGCCTGCCCGGTCAGCGCGCGCACCGTGGCGACCATGCCGCCGTGGTACTGGAAGTAGTCGTCGGAGTCGGCGATGTCGTGCTCGCGGGTGTCGGTGTTCTTGGCGGCCACCGCGATGCGCCGGTACTGGCGCTTCATGTCGTCGGTCGCGGGGCGTCCGTCCAGACCGCGCCCGTAGGCGAACCCGCCCCAGGCCGTGTACACCTGCGCAAGATCGGCGTCGTCGCGCCAGTTGCGGCTGTCGATCAGCTGCAGCAGCCCGGCGCCGTAAGTTCCCGGTTTGGATCCGAAAATCCTTGTGGTGGAACGGCGCTCGTCGCCGTGCTGGGCCAGGTCGGCGCGGGCGTGGGCGCGCACGTAGTTGTCGTCGGCCGGCTCGTCGAGGTCGGCGACCAACCGGACCGCGTCGTCGAGCATGGTCACGACGTGCGGGAAGGCATCCCGGAAGAACCCGGAGATCCGCACCGTCACGTCGATGCGGGGCCGGCCCAGCTCGGCCAGCGGAATCGGCGTCAGGCCGACGACGCGGCGCGACGCATCGTCCCAGACCGGTCGAACGCCCAACAGCGCGAGGACTTCGCCGATGTCGTCGCCGGCGGTGCGCATCGCCGAGGTTCCCCACACCGACAGCCCGACCGATTGCGGCCACTGCCCGTGGTCGGACCGGTACCGGGTCAACAGCGAATCCGCCAGCGCCACACCGGCTTCCCACGCCAGCCGGGACGGCACCGCTTTCGGGTCGACGGAGTAGAAGTTGCGCCCGGTGGGGAGCACGTTGACGAGGCCGCGCAGCGGCGATCCGGACGGGCCGGAGGAAATGAACCGGCCGTCCAACGCCCTGAGCACCTGGTCGATTTCGGACGACGTGCCCGCCAGCCGGGGCACCACCTCGGTGGCCGCGAACCGCAGCACCGCCGCGACGTCGGCGTTATCGGTCAGCGTTTCGGCAGCGTCGGGGTCCCAGCCGCCGGCCTGCAACGCCGCCACCAATTCGCGTGCCGCAGCCTCGGTTTGGTCGACCGCTACGCGATCGTCGGTGCCGTCCTCGGCCAAGCCCAGCGCCTGGCGCAGGCCTGGGATGGCGTGCTCGCCGCCGAACAGCTGGCGTGCGCGCAGGATGGCCAGCACCAGGTCGAGTTCGGCCTCGCCGGTGGGCCGTTGGCCCAGGACGTGCAGCCCGTCGCGGATCTGGACGTCCTTGATCTCGCAGAGCCACCCGTCGACGTGCAGGATCATGTCGTCGAACGCGTCCTCGGCGGGCCGTTCGGTCAGCCCCAGGTCGTGGTCCATCTTGGCGGCCCGGATCAGCGTCCAGATCTGCTGGCGGATGGCGGGCAGCTTGCCGGGATCCAGCGCCGCGACGTTGGCGTGCTCGTCGAGCAGCTGCTCCAAACGCGCGATGTCGCCGTAGGTTTCGGCGCGAGCCATCGGCGGGATGAGATGGTCGACGAGGACGGCGTGCGCCCGCCGTTTGGCCTGGGTGCCCTCGCCGGGGTCGTTGACGAGGAACGGGTAGATCAGCGGCAGGTTGCCCAGCGCGGCATCGGATCCGCAGGCCGCCGACATGCCAAGGGTCTTGCCCGGCAGCCATTCCAGGTTGCCGTGCTTGCCGAGATGCACCACCGCGTCGGCTTTGAAACCGGTGTCCAGCCAGCGGTAGGCGGCCAGGTAGTGATGGCTCGGCGGCAGGTCCGGGTCGTGATAGATGGCGACCGGGTTCTCCCCGAACCCGCGGGGCGGCTGGACCATCAGGACGAGGTTGCCCGCTTGCATTGCGGCGATGACGATTTCGCCGTCGGGGTCTGCCGTGCGGTCGACGAAGAGGTCGCCGGGCGGCGGGCCCCAGTGCTCGACGACGGCGTCGGCGAGGTCGGCGGGCAGGGTCGCGAACCAATCGCGATAGTCGTTGGCGGACACCCGAATCGGGTTGCCGGCCAGCTGCCCTTCGGTGAGCCAGTCGGCGTCTTGTCCCCCGCGTTCGATCAGCGCGTGGATCAGGGCATCGCCGTCGTCGGCCTCGACGCCGGGCAGATCGCCCACCCGATACCCGCGTTCGCGCATCGCGCGCAGCAGGGCGACCGCGCTGGCCGGCGTATCCAGCCCGACCGCGTTGCCGATGCGGGCGTGCTTGGTCGGGTAGGCCGAAAACACCAGCGCCACCCGCTTATCGGCCACCGGGACGTGGCGCAGCCGCGCGTGCCGGATGGCCAGGCCAGCGACCCGCGCGCAGCGTTCGGGATCGGCGACATAGGAGATCAGCCCGTCGTCGTCGATCTCCTTGAACGAGAACGGGACCGTGATGATGCGGCCGTCGAACTCGGGCACCGCGACCTGGGTGGCCACGTCGAGGGGGCTCAGGCCGTCGTCGTTGTCGCGCCATTGGTCGCGGGGGCTGGTCAGGCACAAGCCCTGCAGGATCGGGATGTCCAGCGCGGCCAGGTGTTCGACGTTCCAGCTGTCATCGTCACCGCCGGCGGACACCGTGGCGGGCTTGAGGCCCCCGGCGGCCAGCACGGTAACCACCATGGCGTCGGCGTCGCCGAGCCGTTGCAGCAGTTCGGGTTCGGCGGTGCGCAGCGAGGCGCAGTAGACGGGAAGCGCTCGCCCGCCCGCGTCTTCGATGGCCCGGCACAGCGATTCGACGTAAGCGGTGTTGCCGGCCAGCTGCTGCGCGCGGTAGTAGAGCACCGCGATGGTGGGGCCGTCGTTGTCGGCGGCGGCCGGCCGCGGCAGCTCGCCCCAGGTCGGCGTCACCACCGGCGGGGCGAAGCCGAAGCCGGTCATCAGCACCGTGTCGGAGAGGAAGGCGTGCAGCTGGCGCAGGTTCTCCACGCCGCCGTGCGCCAGGTAGATGTGGGCCTGCACCGCGATGCCGGCAGCCAGCGTGGACAGGCCGGTCAGCTCGGCGTCGGCGGCCTGCTCGCCGCTGACGAGCACTGTCGGGACGCCGCTGGCGAGCACGGCGTCGATGCCGTCCTGCCAGGCGCGATAGCCACCGAGGATCCGGACCACGACGATCGCGGCGTCGTTCAGCAGGTCCGGCAACTCTGTGTCGGACAGCCGCGACGGGTTGGCCCACCGATAGTTCTTCCCGCTGGACCGCGCGCTGATCAGGTCCGTGTCGGACGTCGACAGCAGCAGGATCCTCGGCTCAGCCACCCGTCATTCGTACCGCAGCGTCGCCGCGATGCGCGCGGCGACCTCGCCGGCCACCTCGAGAGCCGGTCCGCCCGTCGCCGGCACGTAGCGATCCGCGACCGGGTCGTAGTCGGCGCCCGCGATCGACCCGTGATCGGCCGCCAGCTCCACCAGCTCCACCGGCCAACCGGCCCGGTGCAGGTTGGCGGCGAACGTCCTGCTCGCCGAGACCGGAACCGCGTCGTCGGCGAGCCCGTGCAGCAGCGTGAACGGCGACCGGGCGCCGTCGGCCGACAACATCTCGGTCGGCGTCCGGCCGGAGATCGGGTCCGGGACCATGAAGGCACCCGCCAGGCACACCGTGTGCGCGAGGGCGACGTCGAAGCCCCCAACCGTCACGCCCGCGGCGGCGCAGCCCCCCAGGGACCACCCGACGAGCACCAGGGCACCATGCGCGCGCTCCCGCGTGAATTCGAGCGACCGCAGCAGATCCGCCCGCCCGCCGTCGTCGCCGTGGGAGTTCCAATCCGGCGCCACCACCGCGGCGCCGCGCTCGGCGAGCATGCCGGCCAGCGGCCGCACGGCGGCGCGGGCGTCGGTCTGCATGCCGTGCCACAGCAGGACCGCGGGTTGCGCCGAATCGCCGAAGACGTCGGCCAGGCGTCCCGGCGCGTACTCCACCGTCCTCACGGGCAACAGAGTGCCCACACCAGGCCCGCGCCGAACCTGCGCGAAACGGAGACGCGGAGTCGTACCGTAGGCGGATGGTCCGAGCGCGCGACACCGACGCCTGCCCGGGCGCGCTGCAGGTGCATCAGGCCGCCGACGGCGCGCTGGTGCGGGTGCGCTTGCCCGGCGGCCGGATCAGCGCCGCCCAGCTGGCGACGCTGGCCGCCGTCGCGGGTGAGCGCGGCTCGGGAACCCTCGAGCTGACCGCCCGGGGCAACGTTCAGCTGCGCGCGATCACCGACGTGGCCGCGGCCGCCGAGGCGCTCACCCAAGCCGGGCTGCTGCCGTCGCCGACCCATGAGCGGGTCCGCAACATCGTCGCGTCGCCGCTGTCGGGCCGCGTGGGTGGCCTCGCCGACGTCAGTGGGTGGGTGAGCGAGCTGGACGCGGCGATTTGCGCCGAACCCAGGCTCGCGGAGCTGGGGGGCCGATTCTGGTTCGGTCTCGACGACGGCCGCGCCGACGTGTCCGGGTTGGGCGCCGACGTCGGCGTGCACGCCTTGGACGACGGCGTCGCGCTGGTGTTGGCGGGGCGTGACACCGGCGTCCGGCTGGCCGTCGCCGACGTGGCGCAGTCACTGGTCACGCTCGCGGTGCGGTTCCTCGAGGTACGCGGGAAGGCTTGGCGCGTCAGCGAATTGGCCGACATTGCGGAGCTGTGGCCCGGGGCCGAACTCGGCGCGGCTTTCCCGCCCGTGGCCAGGCCGCCGGTGGGCTGGGTCGGCCAGGACGACGGCCGGGTGGCGCTGGGCGCCGCGGTGCCGTTGGGCGTGCTGCCCGCCAGGGTCGCGGAATACCTGGCCGCCATCGAGGCCCCGCTGGTGGTCACGCCGTGGCGATCGGTGCTGGTGTGCGATCTCGATGAAGAGGTGGCCGACGTCGCGCTGCGCGTGCTGGCGCCGTTGGGCCTGGTTTTCGACGAGCACTCGCCCTGGCTGAGCGTCAGCTCCTGCACCGGGAGCCCCGGCTGCCAGCATTCGGCCGCCGACGTGCGAGCCGACGCGGCGATGTCGTTGGACGCGCGGGACGCCGATGCCGGGGTGCACCGTCACTTCGTCGGCTGCGAGCGTGCGTGCGGCAGCCAGCCCTTCGGGCAGGTCCTGCTCGCCAGCGGACAGGGTTATCGGCTGCTGCGCGACCAGCGCCTAAGGTGAGCGGGTGCTCGACTACATCCGCGACGCGGCCGAGATCTATCGCCAGTCGTTCGCGGCCATCCGCGCCGAGGCCGACCTGACAAGGTTCCCCGACGACGTGGCACGCGTCGTGGTCCGGTTGATCCACACCTGCGGTCAGGTCGACGTCGCCGAGCACGTCGCCTACACCGACGACGTGGTCGCGCGCGCGGGCGCCGCGCTGCGCCGCGGCGCACCGGTGCTGTGCGACTCGTCGATGGTGGCCGCCGGGATCACCGCCGCGCGGCTCCCCGCGGGCAACGAGGTCGCATCGCTCGTCGCCGATCCCCGCGCGCCCGAACTGGCCGCGCGCCGGCAGACCACCCGCTCGGCGGCCGGCGTGGAGCTGTGGGCGGGCCGGCTGGCCGGCGCGGTGCTGGCGATCGGCAACGCGCCGACCGCCCTGTTCCGGCTGCTGGAGCTGATCGACGAGGGGGCCTCCCCGCCGGCCGCCGTGCTCGGCGGCCCGGTCGGATTCGTCGGGTCCGCGCAATCCAAGCAGGAGCTCATCGAGCGTCCGCGCGGCATGTCCTACCTGGTGGTGCGGGGCCGTCGTGGCGGCAGCGCGATGGCCGCCGCCGCCGTCAACGCGATCGCGAGCGACGCCGAATGAGCGCGCGCGGCACCCTCTGGGGGGTGGGGTTGGGGCCCGGCGATCCGGAGTTGGTGACGGTGAAGGCCGCCCGGGTGATCGGCGAGGCCGACGTGGTGGCCTACCACAGCGCCCGGCACGGCCGCAGCATCGCCCGCGGGATCGCCGAACCGTATCTCCGGCCCGGCCAGATCGAGGAGCACCTCGTCTACCCGGTGACCACCGAGGCGACCGACCATCCGGGCGGCTACGCCGGTGCGATCGAAGACTTCTATGCGGATTCGACGCGGCGCATCGCCGCGCACCTGGATGCCGGTCGCGATGTCGCGCTGCTCGCCGAGGGCGACCCGCTGTTCTACAGCTCGTACATGCATTTGCACACCCGGCTGACGCAGCGGTTCGACGCCGTCATCGTGCCGGGCGTGACGTCGGTGAGCGCCGCCTCGGCGGCCATCGCGACCCCGCTGGTGGCCGGCGACGAGGTGCTGTCGGTGCTGCCCGGCACCCTGCCGGTGGCAGAGCTGACGCGCCGCCTCGCCGACGCCGACGCCGCGGTGGTGCTCAAGCTTGGCCGTTCGTATCACGCTGTGCGGGAGGCGCTTTCGGCGTCTGGGCAGCTCGACGACGCGTTCTACGTCGAGCGGGCCAGCACGTCTGGGCAGCGGATCTTGCCCGCCGCGGACGTCGACGAGGCCGGCGTACCCTACTTTTCGCTGGCCATGCTGCCCGGCGGCCGCCGTCGCGAAACGCTTTCGGGCACGGTCGCGGTAGTCGGCCTGGGGCCCGGCGACGTCGACTGGATGACGCCGCAGAGCCGACGGGAGCTGGCCGCCGCGACCGATCTGATCGGCTATGCCGGCTATTTGGACCGCGTCCCGGTCCGCGACGGCCAGCGGCGCCACCCCAGCGACAACACCGACGAACCGGCGCGGGCGAGGCTGGCCTGCGCGCTGGCCGAGCAGGGGCACGCCGTCGCCGTGGTGTCGTCGGGCGATCCCGGCGTGTTCGCGATGGCGACCGCGGTGCTGGAAGAGGCCAAACAGTGGCCGGGAGTGCGGATCCGGGTCATTCCGGCGATGACGGCGGCCCAGGCCGTCGCCAGCCGGGTCGGCGCTCCGCTGGGCCATGACTACGCGGTGATCTCGTTGTCCGACCGGCTCAAACCCTGGGACGTGATTTCCGAGCGCTTGGCCGCCGCCGCGGCCGCCGACCTGGTGCTGGCCATCTACAACCCGGCGTCCAAGGCGCGGACCTGGCAGGTCGGCGCGATGCGCGACGTGCTGATGGCCCACCGCGAACCCGGCACGCCGGTGGTGATCGGCCGCAACGTGTCCGGCCCCGACGAAGACGTACGCGTGGTGCGACTGGCCGATCTCGACCCCGCAGACGTCGACATGCGCTGCCTGCTGATCGTCGGCTCCTCGCAAACCCAGTGGCACTCAGACGATTTCGGTGACCGTGTATTCACCCCTCGTCGTTACCCGGGGTGAGGGCGCGGATTCGGTGGCCGGTTACGGCCGGCCCGCGACTCCGGAATAGGTCGGCGCGTTTCCGTCGTGTGGTCGCGCACCCGTCTGGCCATCACCCGCCGGCGTGTTGATCCTGGCGGTGTCGGCCTCCTCCCCGAGCAGCAGAGAGCGGACCAGGCGACGCGGCCCGAAGGGCCGGAGCATGGAGCTGGCCGGGCGCGGCCGCACCCGTATCGGCCACCAGAACCAGCGTCCGAGCAGCGCCGCGATCGACGGCGTCATCAAGGAGCGCACGACCAGGGTGTCGAACAGCAGGCCGAGTCCAATCGTGCTCCCGGCCTGGCCAATCGAGCGCAGGTCACTGGCAACCATAGACATCATGGTGAAGGCGAACACCAGCCCGGCCGCGGTGACGACGCCGCCGGTCTCCCCCATCGAGCGGATGATGCCGGTCCGCAGCCCCGCCCCGATTTCCTCCTGGAACCGCGACACCAACAGCAGGTTGTAGTCGGATCCCACGGCCAGCAGGATGATCAAGCCGAACACCGGCGCGATCCAGTTCAATTCCAGACCGAAGAGGTGTTGCCACACCAGCACCGACAGCCCGAACGCGGCGCCCAGTGACAACAGCACCGTCCCGACGATCACCAGGGACGCGACCAGCGCTCGTGTGATGATCACCATGACCGCGAAAATCAGTGTCAGGGCGGCAAGTCCGACGATCAGCAGGTCGTATTGTGAGCCGGCCTGGATGTCGCGGTATATCGCCGCCGTCCCCGTGAGGTAGAACTTGGCGCCGGTGAGGGTCGTTCCCTTCACCGCTTGATGCGCGGCATTCAGCGCGGGCTTGACCGCGGCAATGCCCGCCGGGGTCGCCGGGTCCGCGTCGTGGGTGATGATGAAGCGCGCGGCCTTGCCGTCCGGTGAGAGGAAGAGTTTCAGACCACGCTGAAAGTCGGCATTCTGGAAGGCTTCCGGCGGCAGGTAGAAGTAGTCACCACTCCTGGAGGCGTCGAAGGCCTGACCCATCGCGCTCGCCGTATCGGTCATCTGGGCCATCTGCGTCACCAGACCCGAGAAGCTGCTGTGCATCGTGAGCAGGGTGCCCTGCATGGACTTCGCGACGGCGATCATCGGCGGGAACTGGGCCATCATCTGGGGCATGATCGCGTCGACGTTGTTCATGTCCTTGATCAACGTGCTCATGTTCGCGCTGAACTTGTCCACGCCGTCGATCGCCTCGAACACCGACCTCGATGCCCAGCAGACCGGGATGTCGAAACAATGTGGTTCCCAATACAAATAGCTGCGGAACGGCCTCGCGAAGTCGTCGAAGTCCGCCAAGTGGTCCCGCATCTCGTTCAGCGTGGTTTGCATGTCGCCCATATCGCCGACCATGCGATGAGTCGCGCTGCTCATCTGACCCAGCAGGCCCTGCATCCGCTCCATCGAGCCGATCATGGCGCCCAGATTGTCGCTCATCTTGAGCATGTCGGCCGTGCGGTCCTTCATAAATTGAAGGTTCTGCTGGATCGGGATCGCTTGGGCGCTGATTTGGAACGGTATCGACGTGTGCTCGATCGGCCCGCCCAGCGGCCGGGTGATGCTCTGCACCATCGCGATTCCCGGCGATCGAAAGATGTCCTTTGCGAGCCGGTCGAGAATGATCATGTCGCCGCTGTTGCGCATGTCGTGATCGCTCTCGATCATGAGGATGTCGGGATTCATTGTCGCGGCGCTGAAATGGCGCTCAGCGGCCGCGTATCCGACATTGGACGGCACGCTGGCGGGTGTGTAGTAGCGGTCGTTGAAGCTGATCTTCATGCTGGGCATGACGAGGATGCCGACGATCGCGATGGCCAGCGAGGCCGCGAACACCGGACCCGGCCAGCGCACGGTGGCCGTGCCGATGCGCCGCCACCCGCGCGTCTTGATCATTCGCCTCGGGTCGAGCAAACCGAACCGGGTGGCCACCGCGACAACGGCCGGCGCCGCGGTCATCGCCCCCGCGACGACGACGAGCAGCCCCAGGGCGGACGGGATGCCCAGCGCCTTGAAATACGACAGCCGCGCCAGGTGGAGGCAGAAGGTGGCCCCGGCGATGGTAAGCCCCGAGCCCATGATGATGTGGGAGGTACCACGGAACATCGTGTACCAGGCCGTTTCTCGATCCTGACCCGCCTGGCGGGCCTCCTGGTACCGACCGATGAGAAAGATCGCGTAGTCGGTTCCCGCCGCGATGGCCAGGGACGACAACATGGCGACCACGAACGTGGAAAATCCCAGCAGTTCGTTGTTGCCGAGGAGCGCGACAAGCCCTCTGGCCGTGCCCATCTCGAAACCGACCATAACGAGCACCAGCAGCACCGTGCTGATCGAGCGATAGGCGATGAACAGCATGATCATGATGACCACGCCCGTGACGCCCATCATTTTGAACATGCTCTTGTCGGCGGCTTCGTTCATGTCCGTCGTCAGCGGCGCCGGGCCCGTGACGTAGACCTTGAGCCCCTTGGGCGGCTCCGACTTGTCGACGATCTTCCGCACCGCGTCCACGGACTGGTTGCCCAGCGTGCTGCCCTGGTTGCCGGCCAGATTGAGTTGGACGTAAGCCGCTTTGCCGTCGCGGCTCTGGACACCGGCGGCGGTCAGCGGGTCTCCCCACACGTTCTGCACGTGCTGCACGTGCTTCGGATCGGCCTGCAGCTTCTGGACCAAGCCGTCGTAGTAGCGGTGCGCCGCGTCGCCGAGTTGCTGATCGCCCTCGAGGACGATCATCGCGATGCTGTCGGAGTCCGACTCGTGGAAGGTCGCGCCGATGCGCTTGGCCGCGATCATCGCGGGCGCGTCTTGGGGCGACATGGTAACCGCATGCTTGCGGGCGACCGACTCGATCGGCGGCACAAGCACATTCAGGGCGACGGTCAGCAGGAGCCAGCCGATGATGATGGGCCACGCAAACGTGCGGACGAACCGCATGTACCTCGGACGGGCGTCGTTGTCGGTGTTCATGCGGCCTTCACCAAACAAGACGTTTGTGCGTGATGGCCGGCGGCGGAACTTTGGTCCTTGATCTCACCGTTGACCGTGATGCGGCACCCGAGGTTGTCGCTGTTGCCCTGTGCGACCACGCTGGCGATCACGGCCGGCACCGTCGTCGTGATGGTGATGGTCCAGGGCAGGCTGGTGAAGTTCGCCTGTTCCGGCTGGGCCTTGGTGTCGAGGTAGCTGACGCTTCCCGCGGTGTCGCTCGGCCCGTAGACCTCGTAGGTCACCCGCTTGAGGTGCGACGGCTCAAGTGGTTCGGCGCTGCTGCCGGTTGCGGTAAAGATGGCGTCGGAACCGAAAACGCCGCGAAGCCGGTCGACGGCGATACCGCCCAGGGCAACCGCCACCACGACGACGAGGGGCACCCATGCCTTCTTGAGAAAGGCCAACACCGCCGCTTCCTTTCGCTCGTGACCAGGTCCTTCGAACGCAGTGTCACCACCACACGGGGACGCCCGATAGGGCCCTTCGACCCCGGACCGGGGGTCATCTGACTCGAACACCCCGATGGGACGCTCCCCAACTAGATATACCATACCCCATGGGGTATTTTCCAGGCGCGAGTTCAGAGGCCACATCGTAGGGTGTGCACCGTAGATCTGCGATCGGAAATTCGCCGTGTGACCGCACGCGATGACCGGCGGTCATGCGCAATTTGAGTGAATTACATTGGGGTGGCAGTGCGATTCGGTGGCGGCGGCTTCGTCGCCAGAGTGTTCACACCACGCCGCCGCCCTGCCTAATCCGCCGGATCTTCCTTCAGCGTCACCGCCACGAAGTCGAGGCGCCACAGCGACTCGAACAGCCTGCGACCGAACTCCTCCAGGTCACGTTTGCTGGCGCCGAGCGACTCCCCGCCCTTGGCGACCCGATCAGCGATCTGACGAATCGTGAGCCGGCCATTGACGTGCTGTAGGAAACGCATATGAGACGGCGTGACCTTCGTGCGCCAATTCGGCCGAAAAATCTCGTCCCCCTCGATACCGCAGCGCATCCGCATCCGCGGAACGTATCCGAGGCTCTCGGGAGTGGAGAAACTGATTTCGTAGCTCTTCTTCGGCCGGTCGGAACGGCATGCCATGAAGAAATGGGCGCCGTTCATCACGTGAAGACGCTCTACTACCGACCAGAGCTTAGCCTCGGGCAACGCGCTCACCGCCTGATGGAGCGAAGTCCCGGGTCTGAACCAATCATGCGGGTAGTAGGGCGCCTTGATGAACCATCCCTGGAATGCCAACCCAGCTGACGTCACGAGGTCGATGCAGTCATCGACGCTGTAACTGCGCTCGGGGCCATGCAGGAAGGTATCTGCCAGGGCGGCGTCGGACTGGGCGGAAACCGGCGCCATCTTGAAGTAACGGTGGACGGGGTGTTCTAGCGGGAGCGCCGAGATCACTTCTTTGACCATTTGGACCGACGCGTCGTCCGGACCCATGCCCAAGTCACGGAAGGCCGATTGCAGCATTTCGACGCCGATTCGGCCGGCCTTCGCGTAAAGCATCACGCCCAGAGCGCCATCTCGCCGCAGACAAGCCCTCAGGGCCTTCATGCCCGCTGCTGGGTCTGGCAAGAGATGCAAGACGCCGGTTGACACGATGAGGTCGAAGTTGCGCTTGAGCGTTGGCAACTCTTCTATCGGAAGCCGATGCAACTCCAAGTTCCGCAGCTCATACTTGTCTTTCAGATATTGCGCATGGTCCAGCGACGGCTGACTGATATCGACCGCCACCACCTTCGCGGAACGGTTGTTGTATGCGAAAACCGCGGCCTGATTGGTACCGCAGCCAGCGATCAAAATATCGAGGTCGGGCTTGTAGTCGCGGTCGGGCCACAAAGTCGAGTGAGCGTGGGCGGGGTCGAACCACTCCCAATTGCTATCCGTCCATGCCTCGAGGTCTTGTATAGGTTCTGGATACGCCTCGAAACGGCGAGCGACGACTGCTGTTTTCAGATCCTCGTTCATAGCGGAGGTTGGCCCTTCCGGTTGAGTCTTGATCGAGGATCCGGATCCGTGGTCAGCCGGGAGCTGTATCACGGGGCGGGCCCCCATCGTGGCGATTATCGGTTACCGCCGGTTCTGCCCGCAAGCGAACGGTGTGATTCCATCTGGGTCAGTTCGGGGTGGTCCATCGTCGGACCGCCGTTGCACGGACGAAAAGACTGGTTTTCGGACCGAGGCCCTAGCGTTGTCAAGTAGGAGAAACCGGCGACTCGCCAAGCGGCGGACACGTTTTCGACTGAGGCGCTGAGTTCGTTGATCAACGACGCGATGAAGTCGGCGACGCCGATCGACGGTGCGGACCACTTGTTAAATTGGTTGACCAAGGCGGCGTTAGAGCGTTCGTTGCAGCCGAGATGACCCAAAATCGGCTATGAGTCGGGGGATCCGGCCGGGGCGCGGGAACGGGAATTCTCGTAATAGTTCGACGTCGAAGACGGTGACCACGGGTCAATGCTGGGCATCAACTTCGCCGAGGGATTAACGACCGGCGAGATCGCTGAGCACTTCGCCGACGTCCGTCGGCAGCGCCTCGATGTGTGCACCCTGAAGCTCTCGCCCGCAGATCGCCTGGAACCCAGCGACTTGGCCCCGGTTGGCGAACCCGTTGTCTAGCGGGGTGAACCCGATCCCCGCCTTGTTCCCCTGCCGCTGTGCCCTATGGTTCCCGTTGACGATCAGCTGGGCGTTGAATCGGAAAACAGCTGCACCACCCCGCCCGCTCCTGCGCGATCCTCACGTACAACACGCTGTCGCCCCAACATGGCCGGCCAGACACTTCTGGGTCACGGCGTCCTTGCCTTGCCCGGTGTCGAACCGTTCCCGCGCCAGTTGATGAGGATCGACGTGATGTTCGACCTCGGCCACATAGTTCTGTCATGGGCACGATCAACGCCCTCGAGGCGAACCGCCCAGCCGCGATGGCGGACAAAGGGAGTCGCCGGACATCTCGGAGCGGTTCACGTATGCTGTCCTTGCCCTTACAGACGTCGGGAGCCTGCATCGAGTAATGAATGATGACCTCTCTGGCCTGAAGTCCTCTGCATCCCGCCTCATTCTCGCAGGGGATTCCCATCTCGCTGCCATCGTCGGAGGACAGATTTTTTCCGGGCCGTTGGAGGTTATCGCCGGCCCGCGCGGGGACGGCACGGCTTTTTTGGCGGGCGGCACGTGGCCGCGGGACATGACCTACTGGGATACCCTCGCCGATCTTGGAATGGGCGCGGATGTCGGCATCATCTGGGGCGGTAACGAGCACAATGTTTGCTATTTCTTCGAGGCGGAAACGCCGTTCGACTTCCTTTCGGCGCATGTGCGCATAATGAACCCGTCGGCGCAGATCATGTCGAGGGCCGCCATCCGACACCGCTTCCAGCAGCTCAGTTTCAATGATCTCGACTCGACTTTGAAGCGGCTGGCGACCGGCGGGTTGAATCGTATCGCGCTTATCGGCACACCGCCGCCGAAGGGCGACAATGAGGCGCTGCGCGCCTTATTGAAGACTGAAGAATTCTTCGTCAGTAAGGCGGCGCTGCTTGGACAGTCCGTGGAGACGATTCCCATCACCGATCCCTATGTGCGACTTAAGCTTTGGTATCTGCTGCAGGACATGCTGGCCGAAGAAGCCCGCATCCGGGGGGTGATGTTCATTCCTGTCCCTAAGGAAGTTCAGGACCCCGACGGCTTCCTGAAGCGTGAGTTTTGGGCATCGGATGTGAGCCATGCAAACCAAGCCTATGGCAACCTGATTTACGAGACCGTAGTACGGGCCTTCAAATAGGACGAACACATGGCGCAGCACCCCTACAACGACCAACCAGACCAAGCCTTTTGGTCACGCTCCGTCGCACGCAACTGGTCGCCGGTGGATCTGATAACAGCCGATGAACCGATCCTGCGGGCCGACAGTCGGGTTATGTCAGCGGGAAGCTGCTTCGCCGCTAACATCGTCCCGCATCTGGAAGCAGCGGGCTATCGCTACGTGCGGACTGAGACGGCCCAGGCGAGCGACCGGTTTGGCTACGAACTTTATTCGGCAGCCTACGGAAACATCTACACGGCAAGGCAATGGCTTCAGCTCATCGACCGGGCCGAGGGGCGCTTCCACCCGCGCGAAGATCGCTGGGCGACGCCGGACGCCGTCATCGATCCGTTCCGGCCAGGGTTGCCCTATCCGGCCGAATCAGCGGAGGAATTCGATCTCCTGACCCGCTCCCATCTGGATCGGGTGCTGGCTGCGATCGGTGAATGCAACGTTTTCATCTTCACCCTGGGGCTGACGGAAAGCTGGGTCTCGACCCTCGACGGCGCGGTCTTTCCGTCGTGCCCCGGGACAATCGCCGGCACGTTCGCTCCCGAAAGACACCGGTTCGTCAACTTCACCGTCGGCGAGGTCCTCGCCGACATCCTGGGCTTCATCGACCGGATGCGGGCCATCCAGGCGGGACTGAAGATCGTGTTAACGGTATCGCCAGTGCCGCTGGTGGCGACCGCCACCGCCCAACACGTCTATACCGCAACGGTGTACAGCAAGTCCGTGCTGCGGGCCGCCGCCGGGGAGGCGGTCGCCGCACGGCCGGATGTGCTCTATTTTCCCGCCTATGAAATCGTCACCGGCCCCGGGGCCGAAAACCATTTCGCTGATGACCGCCGTACGGTGACGGTCGACGTTGTCAAGACGGTAGTGGATGCAATTCTGAGCCACAGCGAACCTGCCGCGTCCGGCGGCGACGGCACTCAGGACCGCAGCCGTGCGCTGGAGCAATTGGCCCGTCAACTTGCCGAGCGCGAATGCGAGGAGGCGATGAATGAAACCAAATAGCTGCACTGTGCCTGTGGCTCGTAGTCACCCCGGTCCAAGTCAACATCCCCACCCGCGGAAGTGTCGGGGAGTCGCTATCAACGGGAAAAAATAAACGCCTGATTCTCGAAATGCTCACCCAGATTGCCACACCACTTCTTGTACCGCAGCTTGAACCCGAGCCGGGCGGCGGTTGACTCGAGATCATCGTCGGTGATGCCCCACTGCCAAATGGAATGCACGTCGCGCCACGGCCTGTCGGCATGTGGATGCTTCTGATCGAGCTTTTTAAAGAGATTTTTGTATGGTTCTTCCTTCGGGTTGGCAGGGACGGTGCGGAAATATTCCGTTTCGCCTAGATCCGGCAGCCTGATTGTGGTGTCCGAACCTATCCATTGCCGATTGTAGATCGCGAAGATGCGCACATTCTTTGCGTACATCTCCAGGAGAGTGTCCCAATCGGGTGCCACTTGGTGCAGCAACACATCAAACAGAAAGATTGCATCGACTCCACCGGCTTCGTCAACAACGGCTTGGCTGCAGAAGTTTCCATTGATTACGCGAAGCTGGGGATATTTCTTTGCGCGGTCGATAACAGTCGGGGTTATGTCCGTATCGACCAAAACGGCGTGCTGCGGCGAGTACTTGTCCAGCGCATAGAATGTATACGCACCGTCCGGTGGCCAAACGGCGCCAAGATCCGCGAACGACTGGACACCAAAAGATGAGAAGGCCTGATCTATGATGTCGACTTTGTCTCTGTCGATGCTCATGGTGTGGAGATTATCGCCTCCGATCGGCCGATGCATAGTCGAGCCTTGGCTAATCGCAGTCTCGGCTTGTCGCGTTCAAAGGCCGCGACCGCCAAGGGAAACCCGCCAGCATCTGCCAACAACCCCTAGAGTGATCTGCGGGTCCAGCCGTCTTTCCTGGGAGAATCCGGTTTGCGGAGCCCGTCACCGGTATCGGTTTCGAAGTGCAAGGCACGTCATAGAGCACCAGACTGGCCGGCCCCGGTTGCGCGCGGGCAGCGCATGCGGTCGAAAGCGCTTGCCGGAAAGCGGGTTTGGCGAACACCGGCCGACGGCGGTTCACCGAACGGCGGCGGCCTTCAAGGCCGCGACTCCGGCCTCGTCACGGGCTGAACCCGGATGCTCAATCGGGCGTGAACCGCGCCGCGACGACCACACGACCCGCACCGCCGTTGCCCCCGACGACGTCTTCACGGTGCATTTAGGCCTCCCAGGCACCCCACGGGACGCCGGCTAGTGCACAAATCCGCACCAGCACGCCCCCGAGCACCGAGGTCGCAGCCTGCGACCAGCTCGCCCCGGAAGTGGAAACCCAGAACCGCCTCCGCTGACACCGGCAATGGTGAAAACCCACATCGAGGTAGGCGACCGGCTTCAACGATCAAAGCAGCACACATCATCTGCGCAAACTAATCCGAAGGAGCGACCAGGAAAGACGCCACTTTGGCTACACGAGATCAACGTTGGTCGATCTGGCTTGTGACTAGCTCGTCAGAAGTTCGGCGAACCAGATGTCCTTGTGGGGGAAGTAGTCCAGTCGCACCTTGTCGATAGCGCCATTGACGGTGGACAGGGTGTTTTTCCCGTTGGCCCACTTGACATTTGACGGCCAAGTGACCGAACAGGCGGCACCTGATGCAGGCTGGTGGAAAAGGATTTCCATACTGCGCGACGTCACGTAGGGCGCGCCGTGAAAACCGGCTATGGTGACATTGGTATTCGGCAGAATGAACTCCTGCACATCTCCGTTCTGCGGGACAATGGTGAAACGGGAAGAAATGTTAGCAGCCCCGACGACATATGCTTTCCGTTGAGTGCCACCCTGGAAATTAGCACAATCTTCGAAACTCATCATGCCCAGCACTGATTCGGAGATACGGCCAGACACCGCAAGTATGGAGCCGGCAGCTATCGACGCAGGCTGGAAAGGGTATGGAACCCCGGCAGTGAAGGCGGGGATGAAATTCAGCACGCCTGTGCCGGAGAGTTCGCCGAGATTGTTACTTTCCATGCGTATCGACTGGTGGGTACGAAGGCCCACGTCGGCATCCGCTTCGACGGAGATGAGGAATTCGCAGTCTCTGAGCGTGCTTTGGTTCGATGGGGCACCGACGTCCATGCCAATCACCCAGCCGGAATTATTGTTGCTGGTCGTGGCGACGCCCCCGACGATGGACATTCTGCTGCTGCGGACCACTGCATTGTTTTGTAGCGTCAGGATCTTTTGATTCTCGTTGGCTACGATGGAGAACTCGTACTCCGCGTAGCTAAACGAACCTTCACCCACCCCGCAGTTGCCGTCGAACACCACGTGATTGGCGTTCTCGATCAGGTCTATATTCCAACGCATTCTATCGGCCACGGGACTGCTGCCATAGTTCTTGAATAACACGCCAATGGCGCCGGTAGCGAGGAAGTTCTGTATTTCGAGATCGTGGCCGCGAGAATGAAACAGGTTGCCAATCTGTATTCCGATGGCACCAGTACCAGCACCAGTGCCATCAATGGTGAAGCCCTCGAAACGGCAAGGGGCCGGAAAGCCCCTCATGCGGCCGGCGTGCGAGGCCGAAATGCACGGCCCCGTTCCGGCGTAAACGAGGCTGGTGAGGGACTTGCCATCGCCCCGTAGGTTTTGAAACTGGGTGAAATTCAGCGTGCTGGTGATCTTGTAGTGGCCAGTCGGTGCGTACACCCAGCCTCCACCCGTCGGCAAATCCAAAGAACCGCCGACGGCCGGCAGCGCAGCGATAGCGTTGGTGAATGCCTTGGTCGAATCGCTCACGCCGGTCGGATCGGCCCCGTAGTCCAGAACGTTTACCCCCCGCCATCGCCTGTTCGGCCCGCTGGAACAGCCGGCGATGAGTGCGGTGGGGGTCGCGGTCGCCGCGACGAGCGCTAATGGTCGCATCACCTGGCGCCGGGTCAGCAGGCCGTCGACCTGACGGGCTCGAGCCGCCTCGGAAGTGTCCCGCCGCGATGCCACGGTGCCAAGTATGCGGCAACGTGCTCGCCGAGGCACGAGTTCGTTTGGGCGATCTGCATGCGCCGGTCGGGAGCCACCTTCGGATGCGTCCAGACCGGGTTGTCAAACAACCTCCTCTCGCACCAGCTTGAGCGCAGGTAGTGCCTCGGCGGAAACACCTCGGCTGGGGCAGGCGGGTGGTGGCATGAATCCGCATCTACGCGGTCTGGGTACACCACAGCTGCGCACGAGCCAGGCAGTCGCCCGGACTCTGGAAGTGTTCTCGGGCAACAAAATTCGAACGCGCATACTGCGGCATGCGTTCCACCCGCCGGCTAATCTTTGGGACTGCGGACTCGCGCAGGGCCGGCCCCCACCCGGGGGCCACAGGACTCTAAAACAAAAGCGGACTCATTTACCGCGGACACGCCCCTATCTCGCCGCAGAGGATCCCGGCTTTCTCATGTGTCTGAACCCGAGTTCCTCGAAGACGCGCCAGTTAGGATCTGGCTCGAGGCATGTGACCCGCAATGGAGAGCGGTACTTAGTCAGCAGGTTTGGGGATATTGATGGCGGAACCGGTACGGCTGGTCGTTTGGGACCTCGACGAGACGTTCTGGCGCGGGACGCTGGTCGAAGGGGGCATCCGCGAGTACGTGCAGGCGCATCACGAGATCGTCGTTGAGCTCGCCCGGCGCGGAATCCTCAGCTCGATCTGCTCGAAGAACGACGAGCAGAGCGTTGTCAAAATCCTCGAGGAGCGCAAGATCCTCGACTACTTTGTGTTTCCCGACATCTCCTGGGATCCGAAGGGCCCGAGGTTGGCGGCGCTGATCGAGGCTGTCCAGCTCAGGCCCGCCACCGTGATGTTCATCGACGACAATCCTCACAATCTCGCCGAAGCCAAGGCGTTGATCCCGGACCTGCAAGTCGAGACTGAGGAATTCATTCCGAAGCTGCTCGCTGATCCTCGTTTCGTCGGCAAGGACGACAGCGAACTGTCGAGGCTGAGGCAATACAAGTTGCTCGAAACCCGACGTGAGGCTCAGCGGTCAGCGGGCGGCGGCGGGCACCAGTTTCTCAGGGATTCGGACATCCGCGTGTGCTTCGATCACGATCTGGAGGATGTTGCCAATCTCGATCGCGCGATCGAATTGATCAATCGGACCAATCAGTTGAACTATACGAAGCGCCGCCTGCCGGAGGATGTTGAGGCGGCGCGCGCGATTCTGCGCCGGGACACCGCTCGCATGGAGGTGCAGGCCGGCCTGATCCGGGTGGTCGACAGGTACGGCGATTACGGAGACGTTGGCTTCTTCATGATGAGAGTCAATATGCAGGCGCACGAGTCAGCGCATAGGGAGCTTATTCATTTCTGCTTCTCGTGCCGCATCTTGGGAATGTTGGTCGAGCGATGGGTCTACGACTATCTCGAGCGACCGAAGCTGGAGGTAGTCGGCGAGGTGGTCACGGATCTGTCCCGGCCGGATGTGGTGGATTGGGTTCGCCTGGTGTCGTCTTCCGAATTATTTTCCGATCGGGAGGCCGAGATCGCAGCGATCGCTCCGGAACTACGGTTGTGGGGCGGTTGCGAGATGTACCCGATCGGACTTTATCTGAAGCAATATGCCCAGGAAGTGAAGGTGCGAGGAAGCTTCGTCGCCAACAACAAATTCATTCTTCTCAACAGCTGTGCCGTCGCCGTATCAGCCTTCGAGCGAACGGAATCGGAATTTTCCGACGAAGCAAAGGCCCTGGGTGTCCCAGCGGATGTTCTTGCCGGTGACTACTTCGCCGACGCGCCACCGGGAACCGCGATCGTCTTCAGCGGCGCGCTGGATGGTGGCCGTTTTTCGGACCACCATTCGTACTACCAGCATGCGCAGCATGGGTGGGAATTGACATTCCAGCTGGCGAATCTCTGGGACGTGACGACTTTGCCGGAGGGGGCGTTCGAGCGCCTCGTGGAAGAGCAGGAAGGGTGCGATGAGGAAACACGCCTCCATCTCACCGAGGTCGCTCGCCACGTGCGGCGAAATTATCGCACTGCGCGTCCGATGTCCGACGGGAGGAGGGCGGCGACCCTATGGGCGTTGCTGGAACACGTTCCGGTCGGTGCCAAGCTCATCGTGCTGTTGGACCATGATCGCCATCGCGTGCAGGGCGTCGTTCGGCCCGAGCCGCGAACGGCGCATTACAACGAATTGGTCAGAAGCATCGTGCGCGCGTACCCATATGCAGAGACCGTCTGTTTCAGCGACTTCGTGGACGATGATGAGCAGGTACAGGAGCTTGGTAACCACTATCACCGCGTCGTGTACCTGAAACTGGCGGAGCGATTGGCCCAGCTGATCGAGCGACTGCCGCGAAAGAGCGCATCAGACGCGCGGGGCCAGGAGATTGTCGACGCCGAGGCAACCGTTCGCGGACTTTACCGAGACCTGTTGGGTGACAAGCCCACGGAAATCGAACTGAAGGTCTGGTCTTCTTACGCGCGCGAGGGAGCGCGCGAGGGATTGACGGTGCCGGACCTGGTGGAACAGTTCGTATCGTCAGAGGACTACAAAAGCCGGTCGCGCGCCGCTCCGGACGCACAAACAATGCCGCGCATGAGCCCCGCTGCGGCCGAGGAATATATCGCCAGCCTCTACACCACGCTCCTGAAGCGAGATCCCACACCGGAGGAGTTCGCTCACTGGGTGAGCACCACCGCCGCCTTGCCACCCGAGCAGGTCTATTTTGCCTTCGTCAACGCGAAAGAGTACAAGCTTCGGCAGAAGTATTCACCCATCGTGGATCCCTCGACCATCGCCGAATACGTCGAGAAGCAGTACCTGCAGGAACCTGGCGATATCAAGGGAATTCATTTCGATGAAGACGCCATGGTGCGGTTCTGGATAGAAAACGCAGAATTCATAAAGAACACGCCGTTCAACGAGCATGACGACGGCAAGAACCGCTTCTACTACGACAACGGCATGTATCTATATCCGTACGGCGACGCGATGATGCTGCGCGCGATGATTGCTCATTTTAAGCCGACGAACGTCATCGAGGTCGGATCAGGGTTCTCGTCGGCCTGCATGCTCGACGCTGCGGACCATGTCGGTCTCGGCGACTTCACGATGACGTGCATCGATCCAGACGCCGCTCGCCTGCGCAGCAGGCTTCGCGAAGAAGACCATTTCCGGGTCGATATCATCGAGGGGCCGATTCAGGATGTGCCAGTGTCAGTGTTCTCCACACTCAAAGAGAACGACATTCTGTTCATCGACTCCACCCACGTCCTCAAGACCGCCAGCGATGTGCACTACGCACTGTTTTCCATCCTGCCCAACCTCAACAAGGGCGTGCTGGTACATTTTCAGGCCATTCCGTACCCGTTCGAGTATCCACGGCAATGGCTATTCGGGAACAATAAATCATGGAACGAAATCTATGCTCTGCGGGCCTTCCTAACGTATAATTCGGCGTTCGAGATAGTATTCTGGAACAGCTTGTTCGCGCACCGACAACGTGCGTTAGTTCACGAGACCAACCCGCTGTTCCTCAACAATCCAGGCGGCTCGATCTGGCTGCGAGCCCGGCCTGTCGACATTCCCCAGACGCAACATGCTCAGATTGGTGTCGCGGGCGGCCAGCAGGCGGAGACGCAATTTAAGAAGTGGATTTCCTTTGAAGAAAGCGGCCATAGCCGGGAGGTAATTGGCCCGGGCTGGTCCTTCCAAGAACCTGCTTGCCGCTGGATGACCGGCAGATTCACCGTGCTCGCCTTGCCGATGCCGCCGGAGAGCAACACTGCCGACTCCATTCTTATGTTGCGGGTCACGCCGTACGCTGCAAATGGTCAGCTTGACGGTCAGCGCTGCACTGTCGTTTGCGGGGCTGAGACGGTTGCCGAGGTGAAGCTCGTAACGTCTAGCTGGATCGGCTTTCGTATCCCGGCGCAGGCGGTGATCTCGGAGAAGCTAGAGATATTATTCGTCCATCCGGATGCGGCGAACCCCCAGGGCTTTGGAATCGCGCCAGATTCTGGCGAGCTGGCGATCGCGGTGCACGAAGCGGTCTTGCTGCCGGCGACAGAGGCCGATGAATTGACGGGCTGGCGCGGACAGACCGGCCAATTTGTGTCGAGCGATTGGCGCGCACAAGCCTTAGTCCCCGACTGGAAAAAGGTCGCCTCCACGTTCCAAAGCATGGGACAGGACTGTGAATTTGGATTGGTACAAAGGCAGTGCGAGGCCGAGCCTCTAGGATTGTTCAGATTCGCTAATATTCCGGTTCGCGGATTGATTCAATGTCTTCTCAGCGAGTTCTCGGAACTCACCGACGAAGAGAAATTGAGCATTTACGTATGCTCGACCGGGGAATATCACGGCCAGTACAGAAGTCTTGATATGGTTTATCACACGCTGGTTCTGGCTGATCAGAATCCGAATGTCGAGGCCTTGCGCCGCAAGGAATCGACCAGATTGAAAATGTTGGTGCGACTCTTCCGAGAAGATCTCGAAGATGGAGAAAAGGTGTTCGTTCTCCTGAGAAAGTTCGCTCCGCTGAACGAGTTCGAAGTGTTACCTCTCATCAGCTTGATGCGCCGTTATAACCCGAAGGCGGCGCTGCTCTGGGTTACCGTCGCCGGACCGGATGAGAGACACCTTGTCGGGCAGTGCGAGATAATCGGAAACAATCTAGTGAAGGGTTACATAGACGGATTTTCTGGGTGGAACGACGATTGGAGCACCCTTTCGATTGGATGCTGGAAAAACATTCTGGTTTCCGCCCTGGAGGCGCTCGACAGACCCATTCCAACTCACGCTGAGGGCTTGCCGCCCGAGCAAGAGCGGCCTGAGATGAGTTGAGAAGACCCAGGATCGGCTCTAGGCACAGAACTCGAAGCCCGGCAACGGAGTGCGATGAGGAAATGTTGCGCCCGGGCTGCATTCGGCTCGAAGATTCCAAGCAGGCACTCACGGGGTAACTCGCCCCTCGACGCATTCAATCGGCAGCATCGCCGCTGCCAGCGAACAAGCTTCCAACTCAATCATGCTGAAGTCGCACGATACTTCCGCGAAGACCTATTGGTCGTCTAACCACAAGGGCCGAACTGCGGTCGAGGCAACCACCTCAGGTGCTCTACGCCGACTTCGCCTTGCGAATGAGCGCCACGAGGTCACCAACGTTTTCCATCTCGTCGAGCTCCTTAGACTTCACCTTCAATCCAAAATGGCTTTCGACCGCTATGATGATTTCTATCATTTTGAACGAATTCCATCCGTCGACTTCCGTCGCTGTGAGATCGGGTCTCAACACCAAATCAAAGTTCATGAGCACGTCACGGATGATCTCCGTCAGCTGCTCGTAAATCTCTCCGTCCGTCATGTTTGATGTCTTTCGATTGTGATGTGCGTCTTGATCGGAACAAAATCGTCAAGCATTAGGGCGTATTTGCAATGGTCGGCTAGGTCCTCGGCGAGGGAGGCGAAGCCCAATTTTGGATAGAGATCGCTGACCATACTGTTCTTTGCAGTTGGGTGGTACTCACCGACGATACGCCGGGCGCCGAGCCGCCGAGCCTCTTCGCTGACCACATTGAGCGTTGCCTGTTCGACTTGGCGACCAAGAACGCGACAGCTCATCAGCCAGGTATCAAGCAGTACCGCATCGCCAACGCGCTTGCCGATCACGATGCTGATAATGCCATTGTCGCCGAAGCGATCGAGCAAGCGCAGGTAGATTCCGAAGGCCTCGGGGTCCTCCATGATTGCGAGTATTTCATCTTCGGAATAGCGTTTGGTGGTCAAGTTGAACTGATTCGTTTTGTTGATCAACTGAACAGTGCGCTGCAGGTTGATTTTGTCGAAGTTCCGCCACTGTAAGCGCATCTCCAAGCTACGCAAGTAGCCCTCCATGTCGGTCGCGCCATCCTGCAGCTCGGATCGTTCACGGTTATTAAAGTATTGCCGGGTCCGTTCGCGGTCTTCCGGAGTGATAGCAAGAGATTCGAAATATCCGGCATCCGCGATGCATCGTGGGACCAGTGCGGGATCCTCGGGGAGCTCCGGGACGGCGACCATCGGCAGTTCCTGCCGGACCAAACTGCGCTCGAACGGGTTGTCGTCGACGAACACTAGTGAATCCAGACCGATGTTGAGTTCCGCTGCAATACGGCGCAAGTTGGCCGCCTTGTCGTCCCAATTGGCAACAAAGCTCGCCACCTGCTTGCGAGTCAGAATCATCTCAGGGTGGCGCTCGAAAGCATCGATTGCAACATGCTCGTCATTCTTGGAACACACCGCGAGAATCACTCCGCGTTCGGAGAGTTCCACTGCGTAGCTTTGCAGGCTGAGAAAGGCCTCCCCCAAGGCGCTCCCTTGGCCCAACACGATCCCTTCCAATCCGTCGTCGCCGACGACGCCACCCCAGATCGTATTGTCGAGATCTAGCACCAAGCATTTTGAGGAAAGCCCCAGCTGTGCGCCGAGGACACGCGCTACCGATTCTCCATAGCGTGGAACCGCGGACAATTTGATTTCCTGTTTGCTTCGGTGCCAAAGTGCCACATCATGCCAGGCATCAAGACCATCCTGCCGGACGCGGCGGTCGACTGCGACAAGGTGCGTACCGCCGGCATCCGCAGCGGCCTGCAAATGAAGATTCAATTGATCTAGGAAGTGCGCTCGTGAACCCGGCAGCCGGTGCTCGTTACTGCCCATGAGGTCATGCCAGATGGGGAGCGCTGTTTGCTGAAGGACGCTGCAGTTGAAGGCTCCTTTTGCCAAAGCCCAGCATTCTCGGATAGACGCGAGAACCTGATCTAACACGCCAGCAGCCTGCGGTCCGTCGAGCCCGGGCCGCAGTCCCTGCGTGAGATGGTAAGCGTCGAGTGCGAAGAGAACGATCTGAGGGCGGAAGCGATGAAGACGCGACTCGACGTCCAGCAATTCTTGCCGGTACTGACCGTACTCGGCCTCATATGTGAGCACGTGTAGGCCGCGTCGGAGGGCGGCCACCCGAAGACCCGCGTGCAGCTGGGTTACGGTCGAAGAGCCGAGTATGGCCACCCGCAAGCTCTTGACCGAGGGAGGTGCGGCGCCCGCACCATAATGCTTTGCGAGAATCTGATCCACCGTATTGGTCTGGACGAAATCCAGATCATGGTTGGCGAACGCTACCAAATCCGCCCAGGTAGGCGGTACTTCGGCAACTAGCAGTGACCGCGCCCGTGCGCGAAAGTCCTTACATTCAGGCAGCCAGTAGAGCGTCGTTTCTCTCATTCAACAGAAACTCCTGACGTTATCCGCGAATCATATTGGCCCATCAGCTTCGCCAATCAGAGAACGGCAATCGACCGCGCAATTCTCCCCAGCTCAAGGGTTTTCTCCTACCTCATTTGCTGCACGCGTCATCTCCGTTCTGGAGAATTAATCGCCAGCAGCTTGCAGCTCAAATCGAAGCCCGCGCACTCCACTAGGGTGGAGCATAGCGTTCGCGTCCCGGGTCCGCCGACGATTGCGACGTGTACGCCGCGATCGAGCAAAGATCGATCAGGTCGGCGTAGTGGGCCATTGACCACACCTTCAGTTCGTTGCCCGAGCCAGGATGGATCGCAACCACCCGCCGCTTGAAAGGAGGTCCTAGCTTCTTAGGCAGTTTGGGCTCGCTACACAAACGGAACGTGCCGGGCCCGCAAGCTCGATCCGAAGTGAGCCAACTGGCGTCGGCTGCCGCGAGCGCGGAAACGCTTGTTGGACAAAAGCTTTCACCAGGATGTGGAACGCGACTGCAGCCGAAGGCCACACCGGCCAGATCGGTAGTGATGCGCACCTGACCCGTCATCGCCTGCAGCGGTTCCTGGCCTGGTGCATCGACTCACCAACCCCGTACTGCTCACCCTGGCCCACCCACGCCGTCAAACGGATGTCTGAGTTTTTCGACGTATTGCGATCGGAGTTCTACTCCGACGGCGTGTACGGCGCGCGGACCTTGGCCGATTTGCGTGCCGCCGGGGCGGCGATGTCGCGAGAGACGGTGGCGGCGCAGTGCGGTCAAAGTCTGGCGGGGATCTGCCCACGCCGCTTCGCGTCGGCCACCACCATCGTCGACCTTGGAGCGCCGGTACCGAAGGACTAGGGCCTCGGTTCGACACCGGCAAGCTAGACCGGGTCTGGGTCAGTGACATCACATACTTGCGTACCGGTGAGGGCTGGCTATACCTGTGCGCCGTCCGGGACGGCTGCAGTCCGCGGTTACTCGGCTGAGTATAGAAAATGCGGCATCGGGCTTCGGGACGCGTTGCACTACGGCACGTGGTGCGGCCGAATGAACGCTATGAGCTGGCAGGACGTCGTGGTCGCGGTCGAGGCCGCGAGCAGGAATCGCCTAGCCCAAGGAGTGAGTATGACTGACATCGAACGGCCCAAGGGGTCGACCAAACATCCGCTCGTCCCGCTTTCGGCCGAGAACATCGCCTCCACCGAGGCCATGGGCGTCAATCCTGCCACTACACCCTTGTCAGGAGCATCTGAAAGAATACTGCGCATGGGCCCCGCTGCCGCCGAGAAATATATCGCGAGCCTCTACACCACGCTCCTGAAGCGAGATCCCACACCGGCCGAGTTTGCTCACTGGGTGAGGACCGCCGCTGCCTTGCCGCCCGAGCAAGTCTATTTCGCCTTCGTCGAGTCGAAAGAGTACAGGCTTCGGCAGGAGGAAAAGTCAGTGCCGACCATGTTTTTGCCCGGTCACTACTATTCACCCATCGTGGATCCATCGACCATCGCCGAATACGTCAAGCAGCAGTATCTCCAAGAACCTGGCGACATCAAAGGCATCCATTTCGATGAAGACGCCATGGTGCGGTTCTGGAAGGAGAACGCAGAATTCATAAAGAACACGCCATTCAGTCGGCATGACGACGGCAAGAATCGCTACTACTATGACAACGACCAATATCCGTACGGCGACGCCATGATGCTGCGCACGATGATTGCCCATTTTAAGCCGAAGAACGTCATCGAGGTCGGATCAGGATTCTCCTCGGCCTGCATGCTCGACGCTGCTGACCATGTCGGTCTCAGCGACTTCACGATGACGTGCATCGATCCAGACGCCGCTCGCCTGCGCAGCAGGCTTCGCAAAGAAGACCATTTCCGGGTCGATATCATCGAGGGGCCGGTCCAGGATGTGCCAGTGTCAGTGTTCTCCACACTCAAAGAGAACGACATCCTGTTCATCGACTCCACCCACGTACTCAAGACCGCCAGCGATGTGCACTACGAGCTGTTTTCCATCCTGCCCAGCCTCAACAAGGGCGTGCTAATACATTTTCACGACGTTCAATACCCGTTCGAGTATCCACGGAAGTGGCTGTTTGAGGACAATTTGTCGTGGAACGAAATCTATGCTCTGCGCGCCTTCCTGATGTATAACTCGGCGTTCGAGATAGTATTCTGGAACGGCTTGTTCGCGCGCCGACAACGTGAGTTGGTTCATGAGACCAACCCGCTGTTCCTCAACAATCCAGGCGGCTCGATCTGGCTGCGGGCTCGTCCGTAAACATTTCTACAGACGCAGCAAGCTGGGCCACACGACGCGGCGATTTTCGAGCTGTTGTCGACATCGGCAATCCGCTTACCGGTCGGACTCCGATAGCGACGCTACGCGTTCACGCCAGGTCGCCCAAAAATCAAGACATCCTGATGGTTGTCCCAGCCTCGCTCGACGTAGCCAAGCAGCCTCAAGTCAGTGCGTTGTTCGAACAGGCGCAACACCCAGTGTGGCCGTACGAGCGCGATGCCGTACCCCTCCTCCTTATCGAAGATGTTCAAGATCTCGGGGGGATAGTCAACGTATCCGAACCCGGTTCGTCGTACACTCTCGGCGGCTACCTCGTAATATTGGTCCGGGAGGTAAAAATTCGGCCTGGTCTCCTGAATGTAATCGGAGAATCGCCCCTGGAGAGTGACCACTGCTATGCCGGAATCGGATAATGAACGACCAAGCAAATTGATCGTGTCTGTGAACGAATCCTCCGGCAGGTGCGTCAGTAGCGAGCCGCAGAATATCAAGTCGAACTTCTCTCCGAAGTCCATCTTACTTAAGTCGACCTGCGACAATCGACAGTCAATTTGAAACGCCTCGCGACAGAAATCTAAATGATCATCATAGAGGTCTGATGCGACGATCCTCGCCTCGGGGAAAAACGCGCGGAGATGGCGAGTCACCCGGCCTGAGCCGCTCGGAAAGTCCAGAATGGATTGCGGCGGCTGGCGAGAGTTGGCGAGAAGCGCATTGATGATGACGCGCATCGCGTCGGCCCCGACACTGTAGTAACGCCGGATCGACTCAGCCGAACGGTCAATGAGTTCTTGGTCGTTCGGGTTCAGATTCCGACTGATGCCTCGATCGCGGTATGCCGCGAACAAATCCTGATATGAGGTTGCCAGCGCGAAATAAGCGTCAAGTATTTCAGCCGATTCCATGTTGATCTCCCTAAGAGTCGACGCCAAGGATCGTCCTGCCACGGCGATGTCTGCCGCAACGCTCTCGAATGGTGGGCTGCTATCGAGTTCCTCGAGTAACCCTTCAAACGCTTCGTCGCAGATCTTTTGCAGCCGTGGTTCAAGGTCCCGCTTCCACCGGCCGATCGATGACGAACCATCGCGCGACGTTCGATGCGCATTCACATCAGCGGTGGCTTCATTCCCAGCTTTTACCATTGAGTCGACGATATCCGCCGACGAGTCCAGCTCGAGGGCGTCGAGCATGGCGCGTATGTGTTCGGTGGGTGAACGTACGAGGTCCTCGTAACGGACGAGCGCGCTGTACTGCGATCTGCGCTTCCACAGTTCGACAAATGACTCCATGCTCCTGCGGACGACGTCGACGTATTCTTCATCCGTTTCAACCGGATCGCGACCAAAGCCGTCGAAGCCGGTCAACAGTGCCGGTCCGAGCCGTCCGCGGACGCGAGCATTGAACGCCAGTACGGAGGCCAGGAAGTCGCGGGGGTCCCGGACGAGGAATATCTGCCGCGCGCGCGGGTACAGCTGCTGCATTGTCCAGTAGTGGCCTGCGGGGACGACCTTTTCCGCGAAGAAGGCAGGCGTTGTGCGTTTTTTCTCGCCGGCGTAGTCGCGGTAGAACGACTCGACGGCGGACTGCGCGACGCGGGCGAATTCCTCGACCTGATCGGAGTACCAGCGGTCGAGGGTTGCTTGCGCTCCCGTGGGATCGGTCGTGTGGCTCGCGTCGACAAAGAAATACGGGAACGGAGGTAGCCGTCTCGGATCCCTCCAGAACTGCAACGATTCCACCTGCAAGTTGTCCCCGGGTGCGGCTAGCACTTGTATGAAGTGCATCCAATAGCTGCAGACAAACGTCTCGTAGGGAAATTGCTCATGGACGATGACGTCCGGATGCTCCGCGAGCATCCTCATCAGCCAGGTGCTGCCAGATCGGCCAGGACTGGTAACCATGATTGGCTGCATGGAGGGGGTGAACGCCGAGGTCAGCTGCTGCGTGCCACGTATTTCCGCGATCTGGCTTGAGCTTCCATCCTTGAAGAGGACCCACACCTCAATGGTGAAGGCCGGTGCGAGGCCCACCGTTCCGATCGCCTTCCAGAACCCCATTGGCGACGAATCGGCATACATGCTGGCCACATCGGGCCGCGAAATAGTTAGCTCGCAGCGCGCAACCACGATTCCCTCGTGGAGGAACTGCACCTCGGCTACGGGCGCCTTGCTTGCGACCCAGCCGATGACCTCGACCGCGTATTTGTCGACGACCGGACCCGTCTGCGGGTAGTCGAGATAAGCAGCGGTGATCAGATCATCGCCAGGGCACAGGGTGACCCCAGTTATCTCCACCGCCATGCGGCGAACCCGTCCCTCCTCGCCCAAGGCGCCGCCACATCTGCGGGCGATCCGCTCGTCAACAAAACCTTCGCCCCCGTCCCCCGCCGCTGCAGCGCAGTCTGCGAAGCTGGCCAGTGCCCAGGAGTCCTGACATTAACACCAATTTCGCCAGTCACGGTGT
The DNA here is from genome assembly GCF_059812465.1 of Mycobacterium sp. NGS54. Classification (NCBI taxonomy): domain Bacteria; kingdom Bacillati; phylum Actinomycetota; class Actinomycetes; order Mycobacteriales; family Mycobacteriaceae; genus Mycobacterium; species Mycobacterium sp. NGS54. The sequence continues at coordinate 437,694 of NZ_JCALCS010000008.1, forward strand.
CAACAGCCGCACTTCGCGCTGACTTTGCGTGAGGCACGGCCAGGCAGGCCGTATTACGGTATTTTGCACCCATGCGGTTCGCCGTCGCGGTTGTGTTACCGCCCGACCATCATGACATCAGCGGCGGAGCTTTTAACGAGGTCGCCGAGTCATTGCACCATGGTCTTGTGGCGCTTGGCCATGACTCGGTGCTGACCAATCGTCTCGACCTCGACGATCGCCGCACCATCGTGCTGGGCTCAAACCTCCTTGTCCAGTACGCGTTGAAGCCGCCCAAAAACCCCATCTTCTACAACCTCGAGCAATTGGGTGACGACTTGCCGTGGATGACGATGACTGAATTCGTCGACCTTTTCCGGCGCTACCCGCATTGGGACTACAGTCAAGCCAACGTCGAGTACCTCGCTGCTATGGGACTGCCCCGGCCCGCCTACGTTCCGATCGGATACGTCCCCGAGCTGACACGGATCACCCCGGTCCCCGAGGACATCGACGTCCTGTTCTACGGCGCGCTCAACGGGCGCCGGTACGCCGTGCTCAGGGAACTGCACGAGCGCGGTCTTCGGGTCAAATGGCTACCCGGCACTTATGGGGCGAGCCGCGATGCCTGGATCGCACGCTCGAAGATCGTCCTCAACTTGCACTACTTTGAAGCGAAAATCTTTGCGATCGTGCGTGTTTCCTATCTGCTCGCCAACAGGCGCGCGGTGGTCTCCGAGCATAGCGCCGATCCGACATTGGAGCGCGACCTGGCGTCGGGCATCGCGTTCGCGGACTACGACGAACTGGTCGATCGCTGTGTGGAGCTCGTCGGCGACGAGCGCGCGCGGCGCGAGCTCGCCGAGCGGGGCTACCAGGCCTTCTCCGCTCGCGACCAGGCCGCCATCCTGCAGCGCGCGCTCTCGGAAGGAATCGAGGGTGTCACCCACCAGACGGCTGCACAGGACGACCCGGGCGTCGACGGCAGAGACCACAGCGCAGATCTCCGCGACCGTCAACTGTTCACCCGCAAACTGTTCAAGCATAAGGCTGCGCAGGAGCGCGATTGGTTGCTGGCCAAGGTCAAACGCAACCCCGAGGATGCGCGGTCGGTCTTTTTCGTAGCCGAGACCTACTTCCGTATGGAGGATTTCGTCAACGCGCGGAAGTGGTATGCGCGGCGGGTCGAGATGGGCGGCTGCGACGAGGAGGCCTACTGGGCGATGTACCGGCTCGCGCAATCGACACAGCAACTCGGTACGCCGTGGCCAGAATGTGAAGATGCGTACCTGCGCGCCTGGCACATCCGACCGACCCGCGCCGAGCCGCTGTTTGCCGTCGCCGCTGCGTACCACGCCATGCAGCGCTACCGGGTGGGCTACCTGATTGCCCAGCGCGCCGCCCAAATCCCTTTTCCCGAAGAGGACCTCTTTGTCCCCGGAGAGATCGCACACGTCTACGCTTGGCGCGCAATCGATGAGCTGGCGGTGTGCGCATCTCAGATCGGCAAGCACACCGAGGCGTTCACGCTGTGCCGGGACCTGCTGACTCGCACCGAACTCCCCGATCCCGACCGGCAACGGATAGCGACCAACCGTGATTTTTCGGTGCCGACCATGCTCGACGCGGCCGCACCCTACCCCGAAGCCCTCGTGCAGTCCCTGACCGCAGGTCCGCGTCAAGCCGAAGTCACCGTCAGCCTGATCGCCGGACCAGACCCGCAGACCACCGAGCAGACCATCAACTCATTTCTGACCTGCTGCCTCGATGTGTCACGAGTCGGGCGCTTTGTAGTACTCGATACCGGCCTGTCCGCCCCCGACCGCGCCAAGCTGCAGAAACGCTACGGGTTTCTCGAGTTCGCCCGTCGCAAATCCCGCAACGGGTCAGCCCCCCAGCTGCCGCAGCTGCGCGCTCTGATCGACGGACGGTTCTGGCTGCACCTGGGCGACGGCTGGCGGTTTTTCGCCCCCGAGAACTTCATCACCCGCCTGACCGCGGTGCTTGAAGCCGAGCCACAGGTGTTTCAGGTGGGCATCAACTTCGAAGATGCGGTCAAACTGACCGGCGCCAGTGCAGCAGAGGACGCGGTGCGCCGAGCCCCCGACGCCGGCCGCTACCTGCTCACCGATGTAATGGCAAGCGGCCCAGCGATGTTCGACACCGCACGGCTGGATCGGGCCGGCCGTGTGCAGCCCGGCACCGACCCCGATGCGACCGCCCAACGTCGACGACCGCCAGCCGGCGGCCGGCGACTGCCGGCCGGCGCCGAGCTGCGCACCGCCAGCCTCGACGAAGTGCTCTGCATCTCAGGTCTGGCCCCGTAATGACACCCCTAATGACAATTGCCCGAAGCCGCCTCGGTCGCGGATATTCGAGAGTCTCGGTCCGGCGTCTACGCCCGCGCCTAGGCCTCGCGACCAGTGCGACCCGCGACGTCTGCTCACGGATAACCGCGCCGGCGGTCCATGCCAGCGCGGGGGAACGGCGCTCGCAGTGACACCGAAACGGATAGAAACGAAACGACCCAAGCTGAGCGTGGTGACGACCACACACAACCAGGAAGCCTACGTCCGCGACGCTTTCGACAGCTTTGTCGCGCAGCAGATCGACTTCCCGATGGAGATCGTCGTGGCCGACGATGCCTCGACCGACTCCACGCGAGCGATCATCCGGGAGTATGTGGATCGGTACCCGCACCTGTTCCGGTCGATCCTCAGGCCCAAGAATCTCGGCCTCAACAGGAACCTGGTCGACGCCCTGTCGAAGGCTCGCGGCACGTACATCGCACTGTGTGAGGGCGATGACTACTGGATTGATCCGCTGAAGCTGAGCAGACAGGTGGCGTTCCTCGATCAGCATCCAGAGACAGCGGTGTGCTTCCATCCCGTGCGGACGATCTGGGAAGACGGCCGGGTCGAGGAGGAAGACTTCCCGCCGGTCGTCTGGCGCGACGACTTTAGCTTGGACACCTTGATCAGGCGGAACTTCATCCAGACCAATTCGGTCGTGTACCGCCGCCTCCCGCACTACCGTGGCATCCCGGCCGATGTCATGCCGCTGGACCATTACCTTATGGTGCGCCATGCGTTCAGCGGCGACATCGCTATGCTGCCGGAGACGATGGCCGTCTACCGCCGCCACTCGCAAGGCATGTGGAACAACCGGGTCGTAGATCCTCCAAAGTTCTGGCTGTCGTTCGGTGGCGGGCATGCCGCGTTGTACGACGCGATGATCGACCTGGCCGCAGGCGACCCCGAGCGCGAGGATGTCATCGGCGGGATGGCTGACTGGATTTTCAGCGAGATCGCGAACGTTCCGGGCCCAGAAGGTCGCGCCGCGCTGCTGGACTCGCTCGCGCAGCATCCTCGGTGCGCGATGCTGGCCCTGCAGCACCGATGGGCCAACGATCCCGATCTGTTGTTGGCAAGGGTCGAGAGCGACCCCGAAGATGGACCGTCGGTCTTGCGCCTTGCCCAGCGTTATTTCGATCTCAGCGATTTCTCAAAGGCGCGCCACTGGTATGCGCGGCGGGTTGAGATGGGTGGCGACGACGAGCAGGTCTACTACGCGATGTACCGGCTCGCGGAGTCGATGTCGAATCTCGGTGAGCCGTGGCCGGACGTTGAGGACGCCTATTTGCGCGCCTGGCAGTTTCGCCCGACCCGCGCCGAGCCGCTATTCGCCATTGCCTTTCGGTGTCGCGTCGAGCAGCGCTACGGTTTCGCATACCTGTTTGCCGAGAGCGCCGCCAAAATCCCGCTTCCCGAAGAGGACAGAATATTTGTCAGCGCGGACGTCTACGCTTGGCGCGCAACCGATGAGCAGGCGGTGTGCGCGTCCTGGATCGGCAGGTATGCCGAGGCGTTCACGTTGTATCGGCGCCTGCTGGGCCGCCCCGACCTCCCCCGCCCTGATCGGCAACGGATTGCGACCAACCGCGACTTGTTGGTGCCGGCCATGCTCGAGGCGGCCTCACCGTACCCCGAAGCCTTGGTGCAGTCCCTGACCGCCGGGCCCGGTCAGGCCGAGGTCACCGTCACCCTGGTGGCCGGACCGGACCGCCAGACCACCGAGCAGACCTTGAACTCGTTTCTGAACTGCTGCCTCGATGTGTCACGAGTCGGGCGCTTTCTGGTGCTCGATGCCGGCCTGTCCGCCCCCGACCGCGCCACGCTACGGAAACGTTACGGGTTCCTTGAGTTCGCCCGTCGCCGAGCCGGCGACAAGCCCGCGCCCCTACTGGCGCAGCTGCGCGCCCAGATCGACAGCCGGTTCTGGCTGCACCTCGGCGAAGGCTGGCGGTTTTTCGCCCCCGAGAACTACATCACCCGCCTGACCGCGGTGCTCGACGCCGAACCACACGTCTTTCAAGCGGGCATCAACTTCGACGACGCGGCCAAACTCACCGGCGCCAGCGCCGCCGAGCAGGCGGTGCGCCGGGCCCCCGAGGCCGGCCGCTACCTGCTCACCGACGGAATGGCCAGCGGCCCAGCGATGTTCGACACCGCACGCCTCGATCAAGCCCGCAGCGTCCAGCACACCAACCTCGATCCGCCCGCCCCACGCAGCCAACCGGTCGCCGGCGCCGGGCCGCGCACCGCCACCCTCGACGAAGTGCTCTGCATCTCAGGTCTGTACCTCTAGCCCTGATCTGCTCAAGCGGGATTTCACCGCCCGAGCTGGTGAACTCTGCTACGTCCGGGATATCACCGTCGGCGGCGATCGGTACCTTGGCCGGTGATCGGCTGCTGCTCGCGGCGGGTCGCGGGGTGGACGATCGCCGAGCACATGCGCACCGAACTGGTCGAAGACGCCCTCAAAGCCGCCGCGTTGCGGGCACTTTGGCGGCTGAACCAGGGCGATTCAGTCTTCGTCTTGCAGCCTGTCTGGGTATACCGTTTACTAGCTTGACACGGGCCACATACCACAGAACGAAAGGGCGATCCAATTGAGCGACGAAGAAATGCTCCTGGAGGCTCGGCGCACGGTAATCAAAATCGTTCAAATCGCAGCGCACCATACCCTGGCAGCAATGGCTGACCGGCCCGAGGGTGCGTGGACGGGCCAAATCTCGGAGCTCGCCTACGCCGTCGCATGCTTGGAAGCGGCACACGGCGGCCTGCCCGGCACCCCGCCGCCGAAGGATACCGCTCCGCCGGCAATACCACCAAGCCAGCCAATCAGCTCACCACACCCAAGCCGGAAATGGCCGCCCTTTGGCGACGCGACCCGCACGAACCGCTGACGGCCGCGCACCGCGACTTTGACGTGCTCATCGCCGCAGCCGAGCGGGGATTCTGATTCGCCGGCCGCCGCATTCGGTGTAGTCCAAATGCAGAGGCGAAGCCACCGGTCCCGCAAGACGCGGTGACTCTGGAGAAGAACGGTCGGAGCGCGGACGCTGTACGGGCCGCTGTCCTGGAGGTCGGGGCCAAGGACGTCAGCGGCTTGGACGAGAGCTTTGAAGTCGTCTCCGAGCCAACCGATTTGGTGGCGGTGCGCAGAACTCGCAGGACGTCGGCGTCAACTGCGCCGGTCGACGCCTACGGCACGCGCAAAGTGTTCAATCTCGTGGATGCCTTGGACGACGCCGACACAGGTCGGTACGACCTGGCAAGCTGATGACGTCTCGGTTTGTGGTCCCCGAATCGGCGCCCTTCGACAAGTTCAGGATCAACGGCTCAGAGATTTGACATTCATGACCAGCCCGTCGAACCACGTTTTCGCAAACCGATCGGAATACGGCAGATACCTCGAGTGGTTGACCTGCCCATGATTTCACGTCGAGACTTTCTCTGGAAATTCACCCCGGCCGGCCTTGCCATCTACCTCGGCCACCGATTGCTACCCGAGGCCAGGTCTTCGAATCCAATCATCGCGGGGGCCATTCGCTGGGATGCGTGGTATAGGCGATCGGATAGCTCGATTCCCGCGCAGTTCAGCCTTTCGTCCAAGAAGTACTCCAGTCGTGCCCCGGCGCATTGCCTGATCGCGCCGACTGACGAATCTGTCCATTGCGAGGGATCACAGCAAGTCATGGACGAGGAAATCAGCGCCGCCGCTGAGGCCGGGCTCAAGTACTGGGCCTTCGACTGGTACGGCAGCGAATCCAGCTTGCGGAAGGCGTGGAATCTATACCAGAGCAGCGGCAAGAAGTATTTGATCAACTGGTGTGGCATCGCCAAGCTGGACGCCCTCGGTTCTGTACCCTCCAGTAAAGACGCATGGTGGACCAACATCGACCAATGGGCGGAATACATGCTCCAGCCCACCTATCAGAAAGTGCGTGACGGCGAGTCGGAACGCGCGCGACCACTCCTGTACGTCCTCTGGAACAAGGACCATTTCCACCGATACTTCGGGAGCAGTTTCGGCAACCTGAGAGTTGCGTTGCGCCGACTCGGCGATGCATGCCAGGCCGCGCATCTCGGCGATCCCTATGTCGTCATACTGACTGGTTCCGACGGTGCCTCGCTGGTGCGAGACTCCGGTGCCGACGCGATCGGGAGCTATATCTCAAGTTTAAAGAACGTACCCGCGGGATCGTTCCGCGAACTGGACATGCAAACCCGAGCCTACTGGGAAAAACTAGCGCGCACGGGATTGCCCATGGTGCCGACGGCGATGATCGGCTGGGATACCCGGCCGCGCCAGGAGCGGCCCGTGCCTTGGGATCATGGGCGGCAGTCGAATCCCAACCCGACCGAATACTTCAGCATGGCGACTCCCGGTGAGTTCGCCGCGCATTTGCAGGCGGCGGCGAACTACATCCAGGACCACCCGGCCATCTGTCCTACACGCACGCTGCTGATCTACTCGTGGGACGAGTGCGACGAAGGTGGCTGCATGATGCCGACGCTGGGAGATGCGACCGGACGTTACCTGCAGGCGATCGCACCTATCATCCGCTGAACACCCGTTCCTCATGCTCCGGCACGGTCCTCGTCGAAGCCCACGACGAAAGCCCGGCACCCAACTGCACCAGCGCGGATGGCAAGTCGCCGACAAGCGCTACCTCTCCGAGAACAACCTGGCCCTACTCGTCACTAGAGGCGAGGACCCCACCCCCACAGTTGCCGCCACAGCAGCACTCACGGCATAGTGACCAACACAGAGCCTAACGCGAACACGCGACCGCTCATATACCACCTCCCGGGAGGTCACCCGCATGTGTTGCCGATGAGTTGGTTTGGTAAGCTGTCGGCGCGCCGTTCGCCCTGTCCCGGGACTGCGAAGCGGACAGAACAGCACCCGACATGATGTCCAGCGGAGTGGCTCCTCCCCCGATTCTCGTCATCGGCATGCACCGATCAGGGACGTCGGCGACGACTGGCCTCTTGGCCCACCTCGGCGTTCATCTGGGGGCTCCGGAGCGATTGCAACCTGGAGACGTCCACAATCCCGAGGGGTACCACGAGCTGCAGGATGCCGTAGCCCTCAACGATCGCCTGCTCGACTGGTGCGGCTCGGCCTGGGACCTTCCACCCGAATTGGGCGATCCGCATCTCGGACAGTTGCAGCCCCCACCCGACGTGGTCGCGTGGCTGAAGTCACTCGTCGCCTCGATGGACGCCGAAGCCGCCGCCGTTGGGCGGCCCTGGGCAGTGAAGGATCCTCGACTCAGTGTGCTGTGGCCCTTCTGGTTGCAGGCGAAGCCGACCGCCCGCGTGGTGCTTTGTGTGCGCAACCCGGCGGCGGTCGCGCAGTCGCTCGAGACCCGCAACGGATTGTCGCTGCGATTCGGGCTCAAGCTCTGCGAGCAGTACTTCGAGCACCTGCTCAGCATTCCCAAGGAGCGAATCGAAGCGCAGGTTCGTTACGAGGAGCTGGTTTCCGATCCGGAAAAGGTGGCGCGAGACCTAGTGTGCAACCTGCGCCTCGAGTCGGACATCGACCGAACGAGGATGGCCATTTCCAGCGTCAAAGCCGAGCTGGCCCGGAATCGAGGACACCTCGAATCAATGCCAGCCTCGATCGATTCTCACAGCATCTCGCGGGCGTACGCGCGAATGCTCGCGCACGGCCCGGCTCCGGTGGTCGAACCGGTGAACCCGCCCACACTCGTCATCGCCCCTACGCCGTCGTCAGTCGGCGTGGCGTTCGAGAACGAAGGTCATTGCCCGATCTGTGATCGACGCAGGCGCTTCGTGGCCGTCGAGTTGCCGATGCGCGACCACTACCGGTGCGAGGAATGCGGCAGCCTCCCGCGCGAACGCGCGCTGATGCTCGTGATCGAGCGTGAATACCCGAATTGGCGATCGCTGAGGATCCACGAGTTCGGCTCGGTGGGCCGTCCGGTCAGCCAGCGCCTGCAACGGGAGTGCGAGGGCTACTACGCGACTCATTGGCTGGACGACACTGGCGGCGGCCGCCGCTACGGGATGCGCATAGCCGAGCGGCTCGAATGCCTGTCATTCAAGCCCGAGACCTTCGATCTGCACATCACGCAGGAAGTGCTGAAGCACCTCGAGTCTCCTGCCGCTGCGTTCGCCGAGATCGCGCGGACGCTCAAGCCCGGCGGGGCGCACATCTTCACCGTGCCGCTGGTGCGGGGCGACCAGCCCTCGCGCCAGCGGGTGAGGCGCACAGCGGAAGGCCGGGTCGAGTTCCTCGAGCCCGCGGTACACCATGGGAATCCCGAGCAACGCGGGACGCTGGTCACCATGGATTGGGGTCGCGACATCGATGCCTTGATCCGCGACGCCAGCGGGCTGGAAACGCGGATCATCGACATCGACGACCTCGAACACGGGGTGCGTGGCGAGTACGGCCACGTGTTGATGAGCACTAAGCCTCCTCTGAAAGGATCAAAACGGAGGCGAGTCGCTGCCGCCCGCCTGAGGCTCAGGTTTTTTCCAGCAGC
>NZ_JCALCS010000009.1:0-279900 GCF_059812465.1 Mycobacterium sp. NGS54
TAGTTGTTCGCGTCGCGGATCAGCCCGTCGCGCACACCGTGCAGCATGTTCACGATGTTGCGGAAGGCCTGATTCATCTGACCCATGGTGTCGTAGGAGGTCGCCTGGGCCTGGCCGCTCCAGCCGGCACCGGCGATGTTCATCGACGACGCCCACATCTTGCGGGCCTCGTCCTCAACGGTCTGCGCGTGGACCTCAAACCGGCCCGCCATCGCCCGCATCTCATGCGGGTCAGTCATAAAACGTGTTGCCATGTTGGCTTTCTCCTTAATACTGAGTGACTTGTTTTCAGTTGTGAGTGACGCTGGCTCAACGGTTACGCGTCAGCGCGCCGCGGAGCCACATGCAGAAAGACTTCCCCCCATACCGTCGACCGGGGCACGTCCGGCGTACGGACGTGCAACCCCAGCCACGGCGATTGAAAACTCGGATCCCGGGGCCTCAGCCCAGCCGTCAGACCCGACATTCGCAGAACCGCTGAACCTGATCAGCCGGCGGCCGCTGCGTTGGCGGCTTCGGTCGCGGCGTACGACCCGGAGCTGATGCCCAGGGTGCTGACGAACTGCTCGTGAATCGCGGCGGCCTGGGCGCTGACCGCCTGGTACATCTGCGCGTGAGCGGCGAACTGCGCCGCGGTCAGGGCCGACACCTCGTCGGCCGCCGCCGGCACTACACCGGTCGTCGGGGCGGCCGCGGCCGCGTTCTGAGCGCTCAACGCCGAGCCGATCCCCTGCAGGCTCCCGGCCGCAGCGGCCAGAGCCTCAGGCTGTGTGGTCACGAACGACATGGTTTTCCCTCCTAAAAATTGTCCCCCGCACTGCTCTGTGCAAGAGAGTAGATGATTACTTCCGTTTCAAGCTGAATCCGAGACCACCTGTTCGCAATTGTTCACTGGATGGCACGGCGAATTCACTTTTAGTAACGACACAGTAACAGCGCCCGGCCCCTACCGCTGGCGTTCACAGGACCGTCACAGCAAACCGACAAGGTGAACCCCTACGGGTCGCCGTTGAAGGCCGGTTGGCCAGCACGGATGGAGCTTATCACCGATGCGGCGAAATCGCGTCGGAGCAAATGCCTGCGCGGCCCCATCACCGAGTCCACAACCTAGCCCGCCGCGGGCGGGCGGGCCATCACCGTCGGCCGGAATCCGTACCGGGGGCCGGCTCCGCTTCCGCCGGTGCCCGCGCCGGCCAGCGGCATGCCGCCCAGCAGGTTTCCGGCCGCCGCGTCGGGTGCCTCCCGCACGTTGCTCACCGGGATTGCCGTCGCGTGGCTGGGCGCTGAAACCGGCCCGGACCAGGAGGCTGGCACGGACAGCTTGCCGATCGAGGTGGCGCTGCCCAGATGCGCCGCCACCGGCGGGGCGCCGCCGCCGAGCAGCCCGCCGAGCCCGGGCAGGCCCTTGGGGACGGCGGCCGCGGCGGCCGGCGCGGCCGCCGTGAGTGCCCCCGTCGACTTTGCGATCTGGGTGAAGGAGTTGCCCATACCGATGCTGAAGTACGGCAGGCCCTCGGTGTTGTAGAGGACGCCCGCGTACGGCGAGACCGCAGACATGAACGCGGAAAGGCTGGCGCCGGGGAACGACTGCGACCCGAACAAGACCTGCCACACCGCGGACAGCGGCCCGCTGCCCGACGCCAGATACCACCATTCCTGTTGGAGTGGCGTGTAGAACGGCGACGCCAAGCTCGCCAGCTGCGCGGTGATCTGGCTGATGGCGGCGTTGATCTGGTTCTGGATCGAGCCGACCGACGTCGTCGCTGCGGCGGTCGTCGCGGCCGCCTGGGTGGTCGAAGCGGCGGGATTGGCGATGGCGGGTGCGGCGGTGAATGGGGTGACGTTCGACGCCGTCGCCGAGTTGCCGGCGTAGCCGTACATCGTCGCGGCGTCCTGGGCCCAGAACTCGGCGTACTGGGCTTCCAGCTGCGCGATGATCCCGGTGTTCTGCCCCAGCACGTTGGTCGACACCGCCTGCGCCAATTGGGTTCGGTTGGCCGCGATCAACGGCGGGGGCACGATCGCGGCGAACGCCGCCTCGTAGGCGGCCGCGGCCGCGCTGGCCTGCGTGGCGGCCTGCTCGGCCTGTGCGGCGGTCGTGCTCATCCAGTCCACATACGGTTGCACCGCCGCGGCCATGGACGCCGAGGCGGGCCCCAGCCACTCCTCGCCGGCCAGCTGCGTCACCACGTTCTCGTAGCCCAGGGCGGCCGCGGTGAGCTCCGCGGCCAACGAGTTCCAGGCCGAGGCCGCGGTCACGAGCGGTGTCGAGCCCACACCGGCGTACAGGCGCGCCGAGTTGACCTCCGGCGGTAACGCACCGAAATCGATTGCCATGTCCTGACTCCTTCATCAGTCGCGGCCACGGTGGCCGCTCTATACAGCTGGTTATCCGGCGGATGGCGGGCGTGCCAGCACGCTGCGCTTGAATCCGTATTCGCGGGGCGGCCAGGCCGAGCCCGAGCGTCGGCTGCCGGTGCCCATCGGCATGCCGCGCAGCAGCCCGTTGCCCGCACCCTGCGGGTCGGTGGCGTAGTCGACGGCGATCGCCTGGGTCGCCGATTCCTCGGCCGCGCCGGGAGAGCCGGCCCAACCCTGTGGCACCGACAACCCGCCGATCTTGGTCGCCGAGGACAAATTCGCCGCGATCCCGCCATGGCCGGCGGCGCCGCTGCCGACTGCGCCCAGGTGCAGGCCGGCAAACTGCGGGGTCGCGTACCAGGCGCCCTGCGCGCCGGCCGTCGTCCCGCCGGGGCCGAACGTCACCTGCTGTGCGATCGAACTGAGGAAGCTCGTCATGCCGGTGGAGAAGTAGGCGAGTCCCACGGTGATGCGAGACAGTGCGGTTCGGTTCGACACGTTGAGGGCGACGACCTGCTGCACGATCCACCAGTTGTACGGGTTCAGCTGCGAGGCCAGCGCCCCAGCCGAAAGCTGTTGCAGCGCTTGGTTAATCGACGTGAAGACCGACGTGATGGAAACCGCGTCGGGGGTCAGCGCGAGCGCCGGGGCGCCGGTGCCCACCGGCGTGGCGATGGCCTGGCTGACCGCGGCCGCCTGGGCGGCCAGCCCGCCTTGGTCGGTGGCCTGTGCCGGCTCGCCGAACGGGGTCAACTGCGTCGCGACCGCCGAGGCGGCCGCGTAGCCGTACATGGCCGTGGCGTCCTGGGCCCACATCTCGGCGTACTGCGCCTCGGTGGCCGCGATGGCCGGAAAGTTCTGTCCGAAGAAATTGGTCGCCACCAGCGTCGCCAACAACACACGGTTCGCCGCGATCAGCGGTGGCGGCACCGTCAGCGTAAACGCGGTTTCGAAGGCGGCCGCGGCGGCCCTGGCCTGGTTCGCGGCCTCCTCGGCGAGCTCCGCCGCGGAGCCGAGCCACGAGATGTAGGGCGCCGCGGCGGCCACCATGGCCCGCGACGCCGGGCCCAGCCACGGCGAGCCGGTCAGCTCGGTGACGGTCGACGAGTAGCCGGTGGCCGCCAGACTCAACTCGGCGGCCAGCCCGTCCCAGGCCGAAGCCGCGGCCATCATCGAGCCAGACCCCGGGCCGGCATACATCCGGGCCGAGTTGATCTCTGGCGGTAGCGCGCCGAAGTCCAACACCTATGAACCGCCGGGCCGAAACGACATGTTTTCTCCGCAAGTTCTGGCAGCTGTTCGCTTGAGTGGAGGCTAAGGCCGGCAATCCCCGCCCGGAGCCGAGCGAAGTGGCCGGGCTCATGGAGCGACGCCGGATCGCCCGATGGTCCGGGATCGACGCGGGCCTCGGTCGGTGAGCGGCGGACGCGCGAAGGCACCGTCCGCTAGCTGCGAAAATGTAGCGACAATGCGCCGAACCCGCTTCCGGCGCGCACGCCACGCCGGCCCGGTTGCCGCGAGATCGGCGGGACGAAAGCGGCCGGGCCGGGTAAAAATCCGGCCGCAGATAAAGCCGCCGAATTGGGCATCAACGGGGCGGCGGGCCCGCCGCGATCTGGGCGCGCTCGCGCGTCGACCCGGTCGGGTTTTACCCCAAAACGCCGTCGTGGGCGCAGGCAATTGTGCCCGCGCCCACGACGCCAGTTGTGCTGGAAAGCCGGCTACCCGCCCAGGGGTGGCCGGGCCATGACGGTGGGACGGAACCCGTACCGCGGACCGGCGCCGTTGGCGGCACCGGAGCCCACGCCCGCCAGCGGCATGCCACCGAGCAGGTTGCCGGGTCCCCCGGCCGCCTCCGGCGCTGCGCTGATGCTGCTGACCGGAATCGCGTGGGCCGCGGCCGCCGTCGGGGCCGTGGCGCCCGTCCACGAGACCGGCACCGACAGCTTGCCGATCGACGTCGCGCTGCCCAGGTGCGCCGCCGCCCCGCCGGCGCCACCGCCGAGCAGGCCGCCCAGCCCGGGCAGGCCCTTCGGAACGGCCGCCGCCGCCGCCGCGGGCCCGGTGATCGCCCCCAGCGTCTTGGCCATCTGGATACCGAAGTTGCCCATACCGACGCTGAAGTACGGCAGACCCTCGGTGTTGTAGAAGAAGCTCGAGAAGTTGTTGTAGCCGCTCAGGAACGTCCCGACGTTGGACGGGAGCACCGTCTGGCCGCTGATCAGGAACCAGAGCTCGGTCAACGGGTTGTTGGTCCCGAATTGGTTCACAGCCGAGACCGTCGAGCTGGGCGTGGCGAGGGCGCCCAACGAGCTCTGAATCTGCGTGAGGTAACTCTGCAGGGTCTGCTGGATCGAGGCGGCCGGCGCCGCGGACTGCGTGACGGCGGCGGCGGCCGGGTTGGCCACCGTCGGCGCGTTCTGGTACGGCGTCACCTTGGCCGCGGCCGCGGACTGGCCGGCGTAGTTGTACATCGCCGCGGAGTTCTGCGCCCAGAACTCCTGGTACTGGGCCTCGAGCTGCGAGATGATCCCGTTGTTCTGGCCCAGGATGTTGGTCGCCATAGCCTGCGACAACTCCGTGCGGTTGAGCGCGATCAGCGGCGGGGGCACGACCGACGCGAGCACGGTCTCGTAGGCCGCCGCGGCGTTCTGGGCCTGGGCGGCGGCTTCCTCGGCCTGACCTGCGGTGGTCGTCATCCACTGCACGTAGGGCTGCGCCGCCGAAGCCATCGACGCCGATGCGGGCCCCATCCACTCCTCGCCGGCCAGCTGGGTGATGATCTGGTCGTAGCCCATCGCGGCCGAGGTCAATTCGGCGGCAATCCCATTCCATGCCGCGGCCGCCGCCATCATCGACCCGGAGCCCGGGCCCGCGTAGATCATCGCGGAGCTGACCTCCGGCGGCAACATACCCAAGTCACTCATCACTGCCTCCTAGCCGGCCGCGGCCGCGTTGGCCGCCTCGGTCGCCGCGTACGACCCCGAGCTGATGCCCAGGGTGCTGACGAACTGGTCATGAATCGCCGCCGCCTGCGCGCTGACGGCCTGGTACATCTGGGCGTGCGCGGCGAACTGGGCCGCGGTGAGCGCCGAGACCTCATCGGCCGCAGCGGGCACCACGCCGGTCGTCGGGGCCGCTGCCGCAGCGTTCTGGGCGCTCAACGCCGAGCCGATACCCTGCAGGCTGCCCGCGGCCGCCGCCAGCGCTTCTGGCTGTGTGGTCACAAAGGACATGTGGTTTCCTCCTCAACTTTCAGGCTCGATGACCTTAAGGAAAGATTTGCTGCTGAAGATTTACTTCAGACATGGCTTGCTAGTGAGACTAATTGGATCCCTCCGGGTCGCGCCTCCTTAGCGCCAACTGTTCATTGGTGGACAACTGTTGTTCATTCGCGGCCTCTCGATCATCCGGCCGATGGCGGGCGGGTCAGCACGCTGTAACGGAACCCGTATTTGGTGGTGTAGCCGTATCCGGCGCTGCGCCGTCCGACGCCACCCATCGGCATGCCGCGCAGGATGGCGTTGGGTCCGGGCGCGGCGCCGGCGTTGCCCGGGGCCTCCTCGCTGACGGCGCTGACCAGGGTGGCCTCCGCGGTCGGGTTGGCCCAGTTGGCCGGCACGGACAACGCTCCGACCTTGCCGGCCTGGCCCGCGCTGGCCAGGACCGACCCTGCGCCGTTGCCGCTGATTGAACTCGCCCCGATCGCCCCCAGGTGCAACCCGGCGAATTGCGGGGTCGGGAACCAACCACCGGCCGCACCGACGGTGGTGCCAGCGCCGAACGTCAACTGCTGGCCATAGGACCAGCCGAAGTTCCCAATCCCGACACCGAAGTAGGCCTGCAGGGTCTGCCTGGCCGAGTTGAACAGCGGCGGAGTGATGCCGAACCAGTTGTTGCTCGGGGAGGGAAGCCCATAGGTGAGCAGATCTTTCAGCTGGTTCTGCAGCATCGAGAACGGCCAGGTCGTGAACTGATAGCCGTTCAGCTGCTGCAGCGCCAGTTGCTGCAACACCTGCGGGATCGCCGCGATCTGATCCACCACGCTGGCGGAGTTGGCGGCCGGCTGGGCGGTGGCCTGCGCGACGGCGGCGCCCTGGTTGGCCGCCGCGTTCGGGGTGCTGGTGTTGGGCGGCGCCTGGTACGGGGTCAAGACCGTGGCGGCCGCCGACGAGGCGGCGTAGCCGTACATGGCGGCGGCGTCCTGCGCCCACATCTCTATGTATTGCGCCTCGGTGGCCATGATCGCCGGCGTGTTCTGCCCGAAGAAATTTGTCGCGACCAGCGTGGCCAGCTGCACCCGGTTGGCCACGATCACCGGCGGGGGCACCGTCATCGCGAACGCCGCCTCGAAGGCGCCCGCCGCGGCCCGCGCCTGGCTGGCGCTGTCCTCCGCCAGACCGGCGGCCGAGCTGAGCCAGCTCACGTAGGGCACCACCGCGTTGACCATCGCCGTCGACGAGGGCCCAACCCAGGGCGCGCTGATCAAATCGTTGATCACCGAGTCGTAACCGGAAGCAGCCGTGCTCAGCTCCGCCGCCAACTCGTCCCACGCCGTCGCGGCGACCATTATCGACTCGGCCCCCGGGCCCGCATACATCCGACCGGAATTGATTTCGGGCGGTAACGCTCCGAAGTCGAACACCGTGTCCTCCTCAGTTGGCCATGATCGCGGCGGCGATCATCGCGGTCAGGTACAACCCATGGTGGGCGCGGTCACGACTTTGTCGACCAGCAAACCCGTTCGACGGGATAGTCCGCGCACTGCGACGCGCGTTCCCACTGCCCGGACAAGTGCTCCGCCACCAGGATTGCCTGGATTTCCGGTCAGGAACGACATGCACAATCCGCCTCGACTACCCCGCTGTCAGCAACCGAGCGACAGCTCTTTGGTGCACGAACTGCCGCTCGCGAAAGACATTAGCTGCTCGTTCCTGGCCCGCCGCCCGAGGATGCCAACTGTTCATTCCCCGCCAACCAATGTTCACTCCCGGCCAGCCCCGGTTCACCAGAGACAACCGAATGTTCATCTCGCGTTTGGCTAGCGGTCGGGCTTGCTGCGCCGCTAGTCCTCTTCGAGGATCAGCGCCATCTCCGGGCAGGAGGCCACGCCGTCGCGAGTCACCTGCTCGTCCTCGGGCCTCACCTCGTGCTCCTCGAGGATCGAATAACCCGACTCATCGATGGGGAAAAGGTTTGGGTCGACGGCGTAGCACTGGGCGTGGCCAACGCATTTGGACGTTTCGAGACGAACCTTCACGAGGTTTCCTTCTTCGTTTCCTTCGGCGGCTTTCGCGAGAACCCGGAACGGACCTGACGAATCGATACGTAGATTAGCCGGTCGATAAAGTCTAGGAGACGGTCGTCGATCGGGGCCGACACGATTGGTGCGCCCCTGGCCCGCGTGCGATATTGGGGTGCCGTCGACAAGGCGGCACGACACGAATTCGACGGACAACGAAAACTCAACGGACAAGCGGAGATCAGAGCCCATGAGCACTCTCGGCGAAGGCCAGCCGGGCGCCTTCCACCTGCCGCGGCTGGAATACACCAAGTTGCCGATGTCCGCCGACCGCGGTGTTGGATGGAAGACCCTGCGCGACGCCGGGCCGGTGGTGTTCATGAACGGCCACTACTACCTGACACGACGCGAGGACGTGCTCGCCGCGCTGCGCAATCCCAAGGTGTTCTCGTCGCGGCTGGCGCTGCAACCCCCGGGCAGCCCGTTGCCGGTGGTGCCGCTGGCGTTCGACCCGCCGGAGCACACCCGCTACCGAAAGATCCTGCAGCCGTACTTCAGCCCGCAGGGGTTGAGCGCGTCGCGGCCGGTGCTGCAGCGGCACGCCGCCGAGATGATCGCCGCGCTGGCCGAACAGGGCAAGTGCGACGTGATGGCGGATTTCGCGCGGCTCTACCCCTTTCAGGTTTTCCTGGATCTCTACGGATTGCCGGTCGAGGACCGCGACCTCGTCATCGATTGGAAGGACTCCGTCATCGGGGACAAGCCCTACATGACGAAGGAGGACCACGAAAAGGCGCACCTGCTGTTGGCCTATCTCACCGACGCGATCAAAAAGCGCCGGGAGAACCCGGGGTCCGACATGTTGTCGCGGGTGATGACCGGCGAGGGCGACTTCACCGATCTCGAGCTGCTGGGCATGAGCCACCTGCTGATCCTCGCCGGCCTGGACACGGTGACCGCGTCCATCGGGTTTTCGCTCTACGAACTGGCGCGCAGGCCGGAGCTGCGCGCCGCGCTGCGCGACAATCCCCGGCAGATCCGGGTTTTCATCGAGGAGATCGTGCGGTTGGAGCCGTCGGCGCCGGTGGCGCCCCGGGTCACGACCGAGATCGTCAATGTCGGGGGCATGATGCTGCCCGCCGGCACGCCGGTGCGGCTGTGCATGGCCGCGGTGAACCGCGATGGCACCGACGCGATGTCCACCGATGAGCTGTTCCTGGACGGCAAGGTGCATCGGCACTGGGGATTCGGCGGCGGACCGCACCGCTGCCTGGGTTCGCACCTGGCCCGCATCGAGCTGACCATCATCGTCGCGGAGTGGCTCAAACAGATCCCGGACTTCGACGTGCCCGAGGATTACCAGCCCGAGATCAAGTTCCCCTCAAAGACCTTCGCGCTCAAGACATTACCGTTGCGCTGGGGCTGAACCCCAGCCCCAGCGCAACGGCTACTTCTCCGAGCGGTCCCTACTTGCGGAACTCGGTGGCGGCCACCTGGACGAACACGCCGGTGTCCTCGGCCATCAGCAGGCCGCGGCCGCGGGGCAGCGGGCCGCCCTTCATCTTGCCGCGGATGAAGCCCTCGTCGGGGTCGGCGTCCATCACCAGCAGCGGCGCGTTGGCCTGGTGCAGTGCCCGCAGCATCGGATCGCTGCCCGCCGACGACCAACCACCGAACGTGCGGGTGACGATCACGTGCAGGCCCACATCGGCGGCCCGGGTCACCCAGGCGGCGGCCTTGTGCAGTGGCGAGTCGAAACCGGCCGGCATCTGCTGGATGTCGTCGACGATGAGGAAGATCTCCGGGCCGCTCCACCAGGAGTGCGACAACAGCTCCTCCGCCGACAGGCCCGGTGGTGGTTCGCGGCTGGCCAGCAGGGCGGACATGTCGTTCATCATCGCCTGCACGCCGTCCAGGTTGTACGCGAACTTCTCCACGTACTCCGAGCCCAGCACCGTCAGGAGCTGACGGCGCGGGTCGACCAGCCACACCTGGGCGGAGGGCCGCCCGGCCGGTGGCGGCGGCGCGCTGCTGGCGCCGGGCGCGTAGAGCCGCCCGATCTCCGACATGATCGTCGCCAGCGTCGTGGTGCGACCACATTCGCGTCGGCCGGTCACCATCAGGTGCGCGTTCTCGGCGAAGTTCAGATAGACCGGCGCGAGGTCCAATTCCGATATGGCCCAGACGATTCCGCCGGCACCGACCCCCTGACGGGTGTCGCGGGCGGCCAGTTCGCGCACCTGCTCGACGCCGAAGCGCGCGGGCAGGCGGCGGATCGGCGGGGCCTGGCCGCTCGCGAGGCGGCCGACCGCCTCGACGATGCTGTCCGACGCGAACACGTTGTCCGGCGTGCTGGCCAGCGCGGGCCGCGCCACCAGCGTGTGCAGACCCGCCTGCGGGTCGGCGTCGAGGCGGACGTAGTTGACCGCGACCATGCCGCGTCCCGGCTTGACCGGAACTTCCTTGGCGAACCGGGAACGCACCAGCTTCGCGTCCTCGACCGCGGCCAAGCGCAACTCGACGCGGGAACCGAAACCGCTACGCACCGGCGGCCGCAGCTCCGACTCGCGGTCCGCGGTGACGATCACGTGCACACCGAACGAGGGTCCCTGGTTGATGATCAGGTTCACCTGCTCGATCAGCACCTCGTTTTCCTCGGCCAGCGCCCGGTAGTTGTCGATCACCAGGTAGACGTCGCCGAACCCGTCGTTGGGCACCGGCCCGGCCTCGCCGCCGAACTTGCGGCGCCGGAACACGTCCATCGAGGCGATCCCGTATTCGAGGAAGCTGCGCTTGCGCTCCCGAACCAGCGCCAACAGCTCGGCCACCGTGCGGCGCACGCCGTACGGATCGGTGGGGCCGGCCACCTCACCCACGTGGGGCAGGCGGGCCACCGTGGTCAGCGCGGTGCCGCTGTAGGCCAGGCAGTAGAACTGGACCTGCTCGGGCGTGTGGGTCAGCGCCGCCGAGCAGATCAGCGTCTGCAGCGCCGTCGTCTTACCCGAACCGCCGGCCCCGAGGATCAGCACGTTGGCGCCGGGCCCGGAGGTATCGACCGTCCACGGCGGCTGGTCGTGCTTGAAGGGCCGGTCGATGATCCCGATCGGGAACACCAGGTTCTGCTCCGTGCCGTAGTCCTGCTGCCACTGGCGGCCGATGAATCGGTTGACGAGCTCATCGATGGCCACCGGCGAGTTGAGCGGTGGCTGCCACAACCGGTAGGGCTCGAAGTCGATCCTGCGCAGCTGATCGATGATCACCGTGCCGACCTTGGGCGTCCGGACGCCCTCGTCGTCCTCGCCCTCGGCTTCCGCCAGCTCGGCGGGCAGCAGCTCACCGTTCGAGCCGTTCGAGTGAACCGACTCGATGCTCGGTCCCCCGACGCTCACCTCGAGCGGGGTGAACGAGTTGGTGAACAGTTGCGGGCGAACGTAATCGATGCTGTGCACCAACGCCGGGGCCACCTCGCCGTCGATGGTGAGCCCGGGCGAGATGTAGTCCCGCCACAGGAACTCGGCCTGGAACCGGACGATGTCCTCGAGGCTGCGGCGGAAATAACCCAGACCAGCCTGGGCCGGCAGGTTCACCGCGTTGGGCACGCCGGCCGCCTGCGCCGCGCCGGCGGTGCGCGCCTTCAGCACCAACCGGTAACCCATGTTCTCCATGAGCTTTTCCGCGCGGCTCTCGATCGTCTGCGAGGCCATCATCAGGTGGATCCAGTAGGCGCGGCCCTGCCGTCCGATCGAGTCCAGCACGTCGACCGCCGTCGGCATGATGCGGAACCACTCGTAGAACTCGTCGATGACGACCACCAGCATCGGCAGCGGCGGCATGTCCTGGCCGCGGGCCCGCATCCGGGAGCGCACGCTGTTGTATTCCTTGGCGTCGTCGACCCCGGCGCTGTCGCATATCGTCTTGCGGCGCGCGATCTCGCCCCACAGCGCGTCCAGGAAGCGCTCCATCAGCGCCTGGTCCTCTTCCAGGTCGGTGATGATGCGCGACACGTGCGGCACACCGGAGAACGGCTTGACCGCCGAACCACCCTTGAGGTCGGCCAGCACGAACTGCAGCTCCTCCGGCGGGTGCCCGAGCATCAGCGATTCGATCACGGTTCGCACCAGCGTCGACTTACCCGAACCCGTCGTGCCGGACATGACCCCGTGCGGGCCGTCGCCGCCTTCGTCCAGCGACTTCATGTCCAGGAACAGCAATTCGCCGTTGTCGGAACGGTTGCCGAAGGGCGCGCGCAGGCGCGACCGGCCCATCGCGTCGGTGCGGCTGCCCCACAGCGCGTCGAAGTCGATGTCGGACGGATCGTCAATGCCGTAGTACGCCAGGACGTCCCGGGCGCCGATGTGGGCCACCCGCTGGCCGATCTCTTCGTACGCCTCGGCCAGCCGCCAGCGCGCCAGCTTCTGGGCGAACTCCTCGGACTCCTCGATGCTGAGGTGGTCGGTGAGCGCGAAGAACCACGGCTTCTCGTCGATGACCATCCAGGTGTCGCGGTCGCGCGGCAGGGCCTCGATCACGCCCCGCTCGTCGAACCGCAGCGTCCGCTCGGGCACGGCCGCCCACATCGACGAGCCGGTCAGGTCGAAGAACGTCACGCCGTCGATGCCCTCGGCGCTGATCACGAACTCCCACTGCGGGTCCTCGACGTCGGCGATGATCACCGTGTGCGGCGTCGGGGTCTGCGCCGACGAGCTGGCGTGCCGGGGCGTGAAAGAGCCACGGCCGGCGAACAATTCGGCCTGCTCCGCGGCGAACTCCCGCACCGAGCTGTAGACCATCCGCGCGTTGCCCGCCGCGTCATGGCGCCGCGAGTCACCGAAGTGTGGCAGCCACTTCACCCAATCCCATTGCTCCAGGTCCGAACTGACGACGACCATCTGGACGTGGTCGGGGCCGTGCGAGAACGCCAGCTGGCACACGATCGCCCGCATCAGGCCCAGCACCTGCTCGCGTTCCCCGATCAGCGAGTACCAGGGTTCGACCAGCAGGGAGATCATCTTCGGCAGGTTGTAGACGACGCTCTGGTAGCGGCCGAATTCCTGCAGCGCCTTACCGGTCACCGGCTCGAGCTCGATGTCGGTCGGCATGTTCTGGGGCTCACCCCAGGTCACCTCGGGACGCGTCATGCCCACGCCGACCCGGACGACACCGAAGTTGAGGTCCTTGCCGTCCGGCTTGCGCTCCCACATCCGCGACGAGCCCACCGCGGCGGGCAGCGTGTCGGGCGCCGGGTGGAACCAGCGGTAGTTGGCGTCCATGCTGTCGGCCGACTCGTGGGCGGTCTCGCGCAGCATGTCGAGCATCAACATGAACTGGGCGCGCATCGCGTCCAGCTTCGGCCGGCTCATCTGCTGCTGGCCGCCGAACCGGCCGCCGAACATCATCATCGCCATGCCGCCGATCATGAAGATCGGGAAGATCGCGCCGACGCCGCCGAACACGTGCGAGCCGCTGGCGAAGGTCATGGCAATCATGCCGCCCAGAAGGCCGATCACCACGACGCCGACCACCACGATCCACCAGGGCTTGCCCTCCGGCGGGGGAATGCTCAGCGGGGTCGGTAGGACGATGTTCTCCGGCTTGATGACCGGCGGCTTTTCCGGTGTCGGGCGCGCGAATCCACGTTTCATCGGGGTACCACCAACTCTGCAGGGGACATGTCCATCGGTAAGGTGTCGTGCTCCACCAAGGCGTCCGCCCGGGAGAGCGTCGGGCCCTGTGGCAGCAGCCGCAGCGCCACCCACGGCGCCAGGCTCGGCGCGGTCTTCAGGCCGAGCGCCTCTCGGGCCTCGCGGGTGTCGTCCACCCCGAACCGCGCGCCGGCGTCGGTCAGCCACCACAGC
This sequence comes from Mycobacterium sp. NGS54, assembly GCF_059812465.1. NCBI lineage: Bacteria > Bacillati > Actinomycetota > Actinomycetes > Mycobacteriales > Mycobacteriaceae > Mycobacterium > Mycobacterium sp. NGS54. The sequence goes on from NZ_JCALCS010000009.1 coordinate 13,459, forward strand.
GATTCGGTGGTCTTGGCGCCGGGGTCGTTGCCGGTGACGGCCACGAAGTTGGCGTGATCGGGGCCGAAATACACCTGGTCGGCCTCGCGGCCGGTGGTGTCGGCCTTCACCAGCGACACGACCTTGCTCATCTCCTTGGACGCGACGGGGATGGTCGACCCGGAGATGACCTGGATGCGGGCCCGGTTCTCACCGGAGGTCTTCTGCCACCACCAGCAGGTCGCCGGGTTCTCCCGCATATCCATCACGTTGAGCGGGTTGTCGGGATACGACGACAGGTCCAGCTTGTTGACCACCGGCATCTTCGCCAGGGCCGACGGCTCCACCGTGACCGGCTTGTTGTTGCCGGGGCCGCCGGCGTTCTGCAGGATCTGCGCCACCAACGGCGGCAGCGTCTGCACGCCGTCGGCCAACACCAGCGAATACTGTTGCGGCCCACTGATTTGCGGGGTGACGATCACCGTCCCCACCGGGCCGGGCGCGCTGGCGAACGTCGCCGGGGTGCCCGCGTTCGGTATCTCCGGCACCGTCAGCTCGGGCCCCACCGGCAGCGCGTCGTACAGGGCGCGGCTCATCGGCTTGGCCATGCTGACCTGCTCCGGGGTCAAGCCCAGCGGCAACAGCACCGAGCGGTTCATCGCGTCGATCTTCGACCGCCGGCCCTGCCGGACCACCCACGCGTCGTCGCCGTAGCGGAGCACCACGGCGTCCGAGCCGTTCAGGACCTGCCGGTGGCCGCTGAGGTCCGGGGTCCCGTCGATCACCGTCACCGTCACCCCGGACGGCGCCCCGACCCCGGTCGAGCCGGCCACCGTGTCGCACACCAGCCATGACGACGCGGTCGGTGTCTTGGGGGCGAAGTTCGACGGCGCACCCGGGATGCCGACCAGGGGCCCGCGCGGCAGGTTCGCGATCTGGCTCCCCCGAACCAGGTGCGGATTGTCGGGCCGCCCGGTGATCAGCCGCGCCGACGCCAGGTTCAGCGCCGGGTACAACTTGTCACCGACGCGGACGTAGAGGGCGCCGGAGTCGCGGTCGGCGATGATCGGCGACTCGTTGATCTGGCCGGACGGGCTGATGAACGACCACAACAACGCGCCCAGGCAGATCACCAGGCCGGCGGAGACCGAGGCCACCAGGGCCAGCGTCTGGCGCCGCCCGGGCTCGATCTCCATGCGGACCCGCCAGCGGGTCAGCGCCATCGAGGTTCGCCGAGCCAGGAACTGGTAGCCGGTCACCTGGGTCTTGGTCGACAACCCAAGGCCGTATCCCGTCCCGCGCTGCCCGCGACTTTCTTCCGCCACGCTAATTCACCATCCGGTCTGCTAGAACGCCTGGACACTGTCCTTGAAAAATATCCGGGCGCGAATTACATCGACAACCGTAAGGGACCCGCACGGAGCTCGCCACGCGTTGCCGTGCACGTTCACTTGGATTCAATCTCGCCGCGTGGACGAATCCGGCCGCTTTCGGGTCGTGAGTGTCGCTAAGGGTGCCAGCAGCGGCGCTGACACTTTTGCTGTTCCCCACTCATCCCCCGGCTGGATTCCTCACGTCTTCACTGGGCATGTTAACCGGGGACGCCCGCTTAGTCCTGTCGAACGGCCAGCTTCGCCCGCCCGGCTCGGCGGTGAGGCGACCGAACCGCTTCTCAAGCAAGATGGGCGACATGACGGAGCTCGCGCCCTCGCTGGTCGAACTCGCCCGCCGCTTCGGCATCGCCACCGAGTACGACGACTGGACCGGCCGGCGCGTGCTCGTCGGAGAGCACACGCTGGTGGCCGTGCTCGCCGCGCTCGGTGTCGCCGCCGGCACCGAGCAGGAGCGCAACGCCGCCCTGACCGCGCAACGGCGGTCGCATTGGGAGCGCCGGATGCCGGCGACCATCGTCGGGCGCACGGGTGAGCAGATCCGGTTCTGGGTGCACGTGACGCACGGCGATCCCGCCGAGGTGTGGCTGCAGCTCGAGGACGGCACGGTCCGCGGCGGGGTGGCGCAGGTCGACAACTTCACCCAGCCGTTCGAGCTGGACGGGCGCTGGATCGGTGAGGCCAGCTTCGTCCTGCCCGCTCACCTGCCGCTGGGCTACCACCGCGTGCACCTGCGCTCCGGAGACTCCGAGACCAGCACCGCGCTGATCGTCACGCCGGACTGGCTCGGCCTGCCGGAGCGGCTGGGCGCCCGCCGCGCCTGGGGCCTGGCCGCGCAGCTCTACAGCGTGCGGTCGCGGCAGTCGTGGGGCGTCGGCGACCTCACCGACCTCAGCGACCTCGCGGTGTGGTCGGCATCGCGCCATGGCGCCGACTACGTGCTGGTCAATCCCCTGCACGCCGCCGCCCCGTCCGGGCCGTCGAGCCCGATGGAGCCGTCGCCGTACCTGCCCACGTCGCGGCGCTTCTTCAACCCGCTCTACCTGCGCGTCGAGGCGATTCCCGAATACGCGGGCCTGACCAAGCGGGGCCGGGTGCGCCGGCTGCGCACGGACGTCCAACAGCGGGCGGGCCGACTCGACGCCATCGACCGCGACGGCGCCTGGGCCGCCAAGCGCGCCGCGCTGCGGCTGCTGCACCGGGAGCCGCGTTCGGCGGGCCGTGAGCTCGCCTACGCCGCGTTCCGCGACCGCGAGGGAACCCCCCTCGACGACTTCGCCGTCTATTGCGCGCTGGCCGAGGAATACGGCGACGACTGGCATCGCTGGCCGGACTCGCTGCAGCACCCCGGCGCCGCCGGCGTCGCGGGGTTCGTCGAACGGAACGCGGACGCCGTCGATTTCCACCGCTGGCTGCAGTGGCAACTCGACGAACAACTCGCCTGGGCGCAGTCCCAGGCGATCCGGGCCGGGATGGCGTTGGGCGTCATGCACGACCTGGCAGTCGGGGTGCACCCCAACGGCGCCGACAGCTGGGCCCTGCAGGACGTGATGGCGCTGGGCGTGACGGCCGGCGCGCCGCCTGATGAGTTCAACCAACTCGGCCAGGACTGGTCGCAGCCACCCTGGCGCCCGGACCGGCTGGACGAACAGGAATACCGCCCCTTTCGGGCGCTGATCCGGGCCGTGCTGCGGCACGCCGGCGGCGTCCGCATCGACCACATCATCGGGTTGTTCCGGCTGTGGTGGATCCCGCGGGGCGCATCGCCGACCGAGGGCACCTACGTGCGCTACGACCACGAAGCGATGATCGGCATCGTCGCCCTGGAAGCCCACCGGGCGGGGGCGCTGGTCGTCGGCGAAGACCTCGGCACCGTCGAACCGTGGGTGCGCGACTACCTCTTATTACGCGGCGTGCTGGGCACCTCGATCCTGTGGTTCGAGTTGGATCGCGACGGAACCGGCGGGCCGCTGCCAGCCGAGCGCTGGCGCGAATACTGCCTGTCGTCGGTCACCACCCACGATCTGCCGCCGACGGCCGGTTACCTGGCCGGCGACCACGTGCGGCTGCGGGAGTCCCTGGGGTTATTGACCCGGCCGGCGGAGGTCGAGCTCGAATCCGACCGGGCCGAGCTGGCGGCCTGGATGGCCGAGCTGCGCCGGGTCGGGCTACTGGATGGCGGCCAAGCCGTTCAAGACGACCCGGAGCAGGTGATTCTCGCCCTGTACCGGTACCTGGGCCGGACACCGTCGCGGCTGTTGGGGGTGGCGCTGACGGACGCGGTCGGTGACCGGCGGACCCAGAACCAGCCGGGCACCACCGACGAGTACCCCAACTGGCGGGTCCCGCTGACCGGCACCGACGGCCGACCGGTGCTGCTCGAGGACGTTTTCACCGATCGCCGGGCGGCCGCGCTGGCAGAGGCCGTCCGCGAGGCGATCGGGCCGCCGGGATAACACCACCTGTTAGCTTCTGGTGCCATGACGGCTTCGCTGAAATTCGGGGTTCTGGCGCCCGTCGCCGAAGGTGTCACCGCGGATCCGGAGTGGATGGCGAGCTTCGCGGGGCACCTGGAACGGTGCGGGTTCGAATCGATCGTGGTCGTCGAGCACACCGTGCTGGCCACCCGCTACGACAGCGTCTACCCGTACGACAGCTCGGGGCGGGTCGGGCTGGCCGCCGACTGCCCCATTCCCGACCCGCTCGACCTGCTGGCGTTCTTGGCCGGGCACACCAGCCGGCTGCGGCTGGCCACCGGGGTGCTGGTGCTACCCAACCACCATCCGGTGGTGCTGGCCAAACGGGCGGCGACGGTCGACGCGCTCTCGGGCGGACGGCTGCGGCTGTGCGTGGGAGTGGGCTGGCTCCGGGAAGAGGTCGAGGCGTGCGGCGCGGAATTCGACAACCGGGGCAGGCGGGCCGACGAGCAGCTGGCCGTGTTGCGGGCGCTGTGGGCGGACAGACCGCAGGGGGTGTCGCACCACGGCGAGTTCTTCGACTTCGACGACGTCACGTGCTATCCCAAACCCGTTGCCGGCGAACGGCTTCCGATTTACATCGGCGGGCACAGCAAAGCGGCGGCCCGCCGGGCGGGGCGGTTGGGCGACGGCCTGCAGCCGCTCGGAGTGGCCGGCGCTGAACTCGGGTCGCTGATCGCGCTGATGCGCGACGAGGCGTCGGCGGCGGGCCGCGACCCGGCGGCGCTGGAAGTATCGCTGGGCCACGCCGTCACCAAGATCGATGCCGAGCGCGCGGGCGGCCTCATCGATCAGGGGGCCGACCGGATCGTGCTCTCGATGCCGCCGACCGCCGACATCGAGGAGGCCAAGGACGTCCTGTCGGCGTGCGCCCAGCGGCTGTCGTTGAGCTCGTGACCCTCTCGGCGACCGACCGCGCGGCCCTCAGCGACTTGGTGCACCGGTATGCGGCCTACGTGGACGACCGTCGATTCGACTCCGTGGCAACGCTTTTCACCGAGACGGCCGAGTTGCGGGTGCCCGAGCCGGCGGATGCGCTGGAGCCCGTCCACGTCCACCGCGGGCAGGCGGCCATCGTCGCCGCCGTCGCCGCCGTCGCGGCCGTCACCCGCACCGAACACGCCGTCGTCGGCGAGGTCTATGACGAGGGCGCCCGGGGCGGCACCGCCGTCGGGCGCGTCGCGTGCGTCGCGCATCATTGGAGCCCGCGCAGGGACGAGGTCGTCGACGTGGTCTGGCACCTGCGCTACGACGACGAGTACCGGCTGACCGACGCGGGCTGGCGGATCGGCCGACGGGCCCTGACCGTCAACGCGATCGAGACCCGGCCGGCCCGCCGATTGCGGCCGCACGACCTCGCCTAGCGCGCAGCTATTGCGCTGCGGGCGTTAGCTGGGGCAGACCTGCTTGACCCAGCCGTCGAGGGCTTTGTTGTTCTTGGTGTAGTCCGGGTCATCGAAGTGCGCGCCGCCCGTCGTGACGAAGTGTTCGATCGCGTCCTTGACGGAAGCCGGCGGGTTGTAGCCCTCCAAGGTGTCGGCGGCTTTCCGTGCGGCATCTTTGTCCGACGCGGTGAGCAGGTCGACGTTCGCCCCCGTGACGTCGACGCATTGGCTCGAATCCAGGGGCACGACCCGCGCGTTCGTCGCCGTTCAGAAGGTTATGCCCAAACTCACAGGGACCGCCAAGGAACCGATTCTGCGGCAAAAATACCTGGTTTGTTCGGCAGTTGCGGCTACCGCTATTCATGACGAGGCGGATTTTGCCCCCAGGCAACTATTGCCGAAGACCGCAGACCCCGCGGCGGAGCCTCGCCGCCTGAATGAGCCCAATTAATCCAAGTGCATTCGGGTAAATTCGGCCCCGTGACGAATACCGAACATCGGGACCCGCGCGTTGACAACGCCGCGACCGCCGGGGGGCGGGCAGCGCACGACGGCTCAGTATCGACAGTCGCGGCGGGCACGCCGCTGACGTCAATCCCCGACTACCGCAACGAAATACACACCGCCGAGGACACCATCGACGTCGAGGCGTACGGCGGCGGCTTCGACCTCACCCGTCGGGCGACGGCACCGAAGCTGCGCGTCGGGCGGGACAAATGGTTCAACCTGCTCTGGCTGATCCCGATCGGCTTCGCCCTGCTGGTCGTCGGCGTGGCGATGGGCAAGGGCCTGCACAACATGCCGGCGGTGCAGTCGTTCATCCAGCGTTACCCGGGAACCGATACCCACACTGGCGTCAGCCCCGGCCTGCCCGCCTGGATCGGGTGGACGCACTTTTTCAACCTGTTCATGATGATGTTCATCGTCCGGACGGGGATCCAGATCCTGTGTGACCACCCCCGCCTCTACTTCAGCCGCAACGCGACACCGGGCAAGGACGAGTGGCTGCGGGTGGGGCCGCCGGTGCCCGACGACGAGCTGTGGACCGCCAACGCCGACACCGTCTCGCTGCCACCGCAACTCGGGTTGCCGGGATTCCGGCACTCCATCGGGCTGGCCCGGTGGTGGCACCTCGGCATCGACGTGCTGTGGCTCGTCAACGGGTTGGTCTTCTACGTGTTGTTGTTCACCACCGGCCAGTGGCGCCACATCGTGCCCACCAGCTGGGACGTCTTTCCCAACGCCGCGTCCGTTGCGGTGCAGTACCTCTCGCTGGACTGGCCGAAGGACGACGGTTGGGTCGCCTACAACGGCCTGCAGCTGCTGGCGTACTTCACCACGGTCTTCATCGCCGCGCCGGCGGCGCTGATCACCGGCCTGGGCATGTCGCCCGCGCTGTCGCAGCGCGTGCACTGGCTCAGCAAGCGGCTGAGCATCCAGCACGCGCGTTCCCTGCATTTCGTGGTGCTGGTGTATTTCTTGTTCTTCATCCTGGTGCACGTGACGATGGTCCTGACGACCGGCGCGCTGCGGAACCTCAACCACATGTTCGCCTCGCGCGACGACGACAGCTGGGTGGGTTTCTGGATCTTCGCCGCGGCGATGGTCGTGACCGCCATCGCGTGGGTGTGGGCCACCCCCTTCACGATTCGCCATCCCCGGGTGATCCAGCGGGTCGGCTATGCGCTCGTCGGCCCCTTTCAGCGCGCGCTCGAACAGCTCGACCCCAAGCCCGGCGCCTTCACCGAGAAGGACATCTCACCGCATCACTGGCGCAACGGCCGCCTGCCCGAAACCGTCGAGTACAAAGAGTTGGAGGCCAACGACTTTCGCGATTGGCGGCTGAAGGTCTACGGCCTGGTCGAGCATCCCATGGAATTCTCGCTCGATGACCTCAAGGCGCTGCCCTACCACGAGCAGATCAGCCAGCACTTCTGCATCCAGGCGTGGTCGGGCGTGGCCAAGTGGGGTGGCGTGCAGATGAAGGCGATCATGGACATCGTCAAACCGCTGCCCGAGGCGAAATGGGCGGTGTTCTATTCGATGGGCCTCGGCGCCACCGGCGGCATCTACTACAACGCCCACCACATCGGCCAGATGGATCACCACATGACGATGCTGGCCTACAACATGAACGACCAGCCACTCCCCTACCTGCACGGCAAGCCGCTGCGGCTGCGCAACGAGCTGCAGCACGGCTTCAAGCTGGTGAAGTGGATCAAAGGGATCGAGTTCGTCGCCGACTACCGCGACATCGGCAGCGGGTACGGCGGCTACAGCGAGGACCACAAGTATTTCGGGCGGCACCAGACGCTGTAGCGCGTCGCGGGCCAAAGTCGTTTCCCCCGAGGCCGTTTCGGGTAGCCGCTGACAAGCGGTGTAACGAAGCGGCATCCGAGGAGGCACCATGGCACGACGCGCCTGGGAGCGCTCGGGCGGCCTCGCCGTTGTCGCGGCCGCCGCCGTGGCGTTTGTGGCGTGCGTGATCAATTTCGCGCTCGGGCAGGCCGGCGCGGGCGTCGTCGCCGCGATCGTCGGCCTACTGGCCTTCGGCGCCGGCCTGGCGTGGCTTGCCATGGACCGCAGGCGAATCCGCGACGCCGAACGCGGATGGCACACCGATCGGCCGCCGCCGTGACTACTGCAGGGACGCCAGGTTGTTGACCGAATTGCGAATGTCGGAGCGCAGCACCCTGGCGACCAGCCCCCCGACCGGACCGCTGAGCACGCCGCCCTTGAGGTCCGCCGTGAGGTGAAACTCCGATCCGGGACGGTCCTCGGAGATGGTCACCCCGACCCCGATCCGGATGCCCCCACGGCCCCGGCCTTGCAGCTCAATCGCTTTCGGCGCGTCGTAGCAGGTGACTTCCCAGTGAATGATGTTGCGGAAGCCTTTGACCTTGATGCACGACGAAACGCGGGTGCCCTTCTCGATCGTCGCCGGGACGGGCCCGCGCCAGCCACCGAAAATCGTCAGCCACTCGTCGAAGCGGCGCAGGTCGGGCGCCAGCTTCCAGGCGGTTTCCGCCGGCACCTCCGACGCCATCGAAACATCTACTCGCGCCAACGGTTCTCACTCCTCGAAAAAGACGGTCACGGACGTTGCCTCCGCATACCCGTCGGTCCCGAAGGGATAAACCCGGCCCACGGCTGGGCGGGCTAGGGCCAGGCTTCCGCCAGCTGATGGGCCACATCGATGACTTGCGCGGCCTGCGACTGCGGCGAGTCGATCTCCTCGGCGACGTACGCCGCGACGAAACGGCGGATCTCGCCGTCGACGCCCGCCAGGATGCGCAGCACCTCGCCGCGGAAGGACTTCGACGACACGTTGACGGTGATGTCGGACGGGCGGGGCTTTGCGACGTCGACGATCAGCAGCAGGGGCTCCGCCGCCCGCGCCGTGGCGCGCAGCGCGATGTCCCCGGAGACCACGAACCGCTGCTTGTCCAGGCGCAGGTCCAGCAGCAGATCGATCGACAAGGGGATGTGGATGACGAACGTGATGTCGTCGCCCAGCCGGCGGGTCACCTTGGGATCGTGGATCTTGACGTTGGCGCTGACCTTGGCGATCCCGCCGGGGCCCTGGGCGATGGGCTCCATGGCGAACTCGTTGCCCGCGATGTCGGCGAACGCGGCGGCGACACGCTCGGGGGTGACTGCGACCTCGAAGAACCTGCGGCCGAACTCTTCGTAGGTGACATAATCGTGGTTTGGCATAGGCTTATACCGTCTCACGTCCCCTGCCGGAACGGTCGTTGATCTGCTCGCGTCGCAGCAATTTCGCGCCAGAGGCGGCCCCGGATCAGGCCGGGCGGACCCGATGGGTATCACGAGGATGTGACCCCGCACCCACCCCGTTGCGCTGTGAACATCACCACACGCATGGCGCCTGGATTCGGTGCGTCGGCCGCCGGCCTGGGAGGCTTGACGAACTTGGAGGTGTTTGGAACCGATGTGCGCCCAGGAAGGCACTGAGTCGCGCTCGTTCACGTCGCGGATCCAGGGTCCGCTGACCTGGCTCGGCGGCGGGCACCGGCGCGAGCCCGGTGAACGGCACGAGCGGGTGACCCAGGCCGACGAGGCGCTGGCCGGCGCGGTCGTGTTGCTCGGGGGCGCGCTGGCCTGGCTGGTCGCGGGCCTGGCGGTGCACGAGTCCACCCGCTGGCCCACGCCCGCCGTGGTGGCGCTGACGCTCCTCTTCGGCCTGCTGGTGGGCGCGGTGACCCGCGGCACCGCCGCCGGGCCCGGGCGCCGCTGGCCCGGCGTCGCCGCTCGCGCGGCCGTCGCGATCGCCGTCGGTGCCGTCGTCGGCGAGCTGGCCTCGCTCGCCATCTTCGCCAGTTCGATCGACCACCGCCTCGACGAACGCGCCCTGCGCAACGCCGACTCGGCGCCGGCCGTCGCGCAGGCGTCGGCGGCGCTGCAACGAACCAAGGACGCGCGGGGCGCGCTCGACGTCGCCGTCGCGCAGGCTCGCGAGCGCCAGGACCAGGCCCTGGTGGTGGCCCGCTGCGAGTACAACCCGTCGCCGCCCTGCCCGCAGACCCGGATCACCGGCGTTCCCGGTGCCGGGCCCGAAACCCGAACCGCAAACGAGCTTCTCGCCGACGCGCAGCGCCAACTGGACGACGCGTTGGCGGCCCGGGACCGCCAGGCGCCCGAACTGGATGCCCGAATCTCCCGCGAGGAGCAGGCCGTGGCCCGGGCGCGCCAAGAGGTGGCCGCGGACGCCGGCCGGGGGCTGGGCGCGCGCTGGGTCGCCATGAACGACCTCACACTCGCCGACGCGGGGGCGTTGGCGCTGCGGCTGGCGGCGATCGCGTTCTTCGCGCTGTTGTGCCTGCTGCCGCTGATCCTGCGGCTGTGGCGCGGCGAGACGACCCATGATCGCCACACGACCGCTCGGTCCGAGCGCGAGCGCGCCGAACTCGAGGCCGAAACCGCCATCGCGATCAAGCGGGCACAGGTCCGCCGCGAGGCCGAAATCATGTGGGCCGAGCACCAACTCACGCAGGCACGGCTCGCCATCGAGGCGCAGACCGAGATCGACCGCGAACAGCAGCGCCGGCGGGTGATGGACGCCCTCGAGGCGCCGGTGCGCGCGTCGTCGCGGCGCACGTTCGAGCCGGTGGCCGACGACATGTACCTGCCGATCGCGGCGGAAGCCGAGGCGGCCAGTCGAGCGATCGCCCCGCTGACCGCCGACCCGCAGGAGGTCGAGGTCCAGGTGACGCCCGAAAGCCCCGCGAACCTGCCCGCACCGATCGAGCCGGGCGGCGAGGTCGAACCGCACGATGAGCGGGCGACGCCCCTGATTCCGTCGCTTCCGGACGCCACCCGGGCCGCGGCCCGCTGGATTCGCCCGCTGGTTCCCCCGTTCGTCGCCCGGGTCATCGACAACACGACCCAGCCGCTGCGCACCGCGCGTCACGTCTTCGAAGAGGTCGAGGAGATCACGTTCGCGCTCAGGCGCACCCACAAGGTGACGCTCGACTCGGAAAGCGCCGACGCCGGTGGGCAGGCGCCGCAGCGGCCCGCGTCCGACGAAGCGCCGTCCGCCGCCGGCCGGATGCGGGTGGGCGGCCACGAGCGGCGCTCGGTGCGCGGGATCGCCGCCAACGACGCCGAGGGCCTGGCACTGGCGGGCCGCGAGCGCGACGCCGAGTTGCCGCGGCGGGACGGACCGAGCGAGCTGCGTGCACCGGAAGGCCCGCGGCAGCTACCGCCCGGCAAGTGATCGCGGCGCCATCGGATTTCATCCGGTGGCCAGTCGTCGTTAAAGTCCCGTTGGCCGCAACGGATGCACGGTTTTCCTCGCTTTGCGAGAATCTCGGAACTATGAGACCCGTACTGCTACTGGCCAGTGCCGCCCTGGTGATCGGTACCGCCGCCCCGGCCTACGCCGACCCTGACGCCAAGGATCAAAGCTTCCTCAACGCGCTCACCCAAGCGGGGTTGACGTACCTGAACGCCGACCGCGCAATCACGGCCGGCAAGCAGGTCTGCAAGTCGGCCGACGACGGCATGACGGGCGAGGAAATCGTCAAGAACCTGCAGGACAAAAACCCGGGCTTCCAGGGCCCCGGCGCCGCCAAGTTCGCGGCGATCGCGGCCTCGGCGTACTGCCCCGAGAAGCTGACCCAGACCGAGCAAGGCGAATCGCCGAAGCCCGCCGGGACCTAGGTTTCTGCCGGCGGGGCCGACGGCGTCCGAGCGGGTGCGCGGCCGCCGTGCCTGATCCGCGCGAAGGTATGATCCTCCGGATAGTGGCGGGGGGAAGGATCTCGTGGATCTCGAGGCGGCGGAGATGGCAGAGCAGGGTCTCGCGGTGAGAACCGCTAAGGCGATCGCGGCCCCGGCGTGAAGATCAGCCTGTTCCTCGCGGACGCGGCGCAGGCCGACGTCGCATCCGGAAAGGTCCATGCCCTCGGCCTGGGCTGGCGGCAGTGCCAAACACCCACTCCCCCTTTCGCTTTGGTGCTTTTCCTGGACATCGACTGGGACGAGACCAACAAGCCGCACAAGCTGACGTGTCAATTGCTGACCACCGACGGCGAGCCGGTGGTGGTGATGGGCACGCAAGGGCCACAACGGATCTCTTTCGAGGCGTCGGCGGAGGCCGGTCGTCCCCCCGGTGCGATCCACGGCACCTCGGTTCGCATGCCGCTCACGCTCAACATCCCGGCGGGTATCCCGCTGGAGCCGGGGCTTTACGAGTGGCGGGTGGAGGTGCAGGGCTTCGAGCAGGCGACCACGGTTGAGGCGTTCGTTGTCATCGGCGCGCCGAATCCGGCGAAACCGCCGTCGCAGCCGGGAGCTTAAGCGACGGCCAACTCGAGGCGTTCGAGGCGGCGCACCAGGATGCTCGGCAACCACCGGCCGACGTCGTCCGACTTGATCACCGAGGTCCGGTCCAGCAGCAGGCGCAAGGCGATCTGTGCCTCTAGCCGCGCCAGCGCCGCTCCCACGCAGAAGTGCGCTCCCTTTCCGAAACTGATGTGCCCCTTGGCGTCTACGCGATCGAGGCGGAATTCGCCGGGCATGTCGAAGCGGGCCGGGTCCCGGTTGGCCGCCCCCCATAAGAGCAGCAGATGCGAGTCGGCGGGCAGATCTGCGCCGGCGAGCGAGGTGTGGTCGCGCACGTGCCGGTAGTGGGCCCGGAACGGTGGTTCGTAGCGCAGGGTTTCTTCGATGAATGCCGTTAGCAATTCCGGGCTTTCGCGCACCTGCCGCTGGATGTCGGGTCGGTGAGCCAGCATCCACGCGGCGCTGCCCAGCAGCGAGGCCGTGGACTCGCCGCCGGCGGCGAACAGCGTCACCATCATCACCTGGGCGCTGATGGTGTCCAGTTCGCCCGCGGCGCAGGCGCTGGCCAGTACGCCCAACAGGTTGTCCTGCGGGTCGGCCAAAGCCTCGTGGAAGCGCTCCGTGATGTAGCCGCTGAGTTCCAGGACCGCGGTGCCCGCGGCAGCGAGCTGATCCTCATCGACCAAACCCTCGAGCAGCTGCGTGGCCGCATATCCCCATTTCACCAACCGGCTGACGTCGGTGTCTGGGACACCGATCAACTCGGCCACCACCATCATCGGCAGGCGGTTGGCCACGGCGCCCATCCATTCGATGCGCCCGTCGCGAAGGCCGTCGCGCCACAGCCGGTCCGCGGTCTCGGCCGCGAATTGCTCCATGGCGCGGATGCGCCGGGCGGCCAGGTGGCGCACCAGCAGCTTGCGGTGCACCGCGTGGGCGGGGTCGTCGGCGGTGGCCAGCACGTGGGTCGGCCCGCCGAGCGGGTCCATCTCGAACGGCTTGACGGCACCGTCGGCGGTGTAGGTCATGGTCGCGGTCAGGTTGGACGAGAAGTCCTCGGGCCGGCCGATCGCCTCGTTGACCGCGTCCCAGCCGCACACCGCGTAAAACGCGGAGTCGGCGATGCGGTGGACCGGGCCGGCGGCGCGCATGCGCTCGTAAATCGGGTACGGGTCTTGCAACGCATGCGCACCGAAGAACGTACTGGCGTCGGTAGCGACCGTCATGCATCCAGCGTGCTGGGCCGACTATCGCCCGTCAACGACGCCGCAACAAGTTGAATCCCTGGTCACCGGGCGCCGCCGGCCGGTCGTCTCACCGCCGCGGCCCGACCTGCGGGTATCACGACCCATGCGGCTGTCTTCGTCTCAATGTGAGGGACATGCCTCGGTTGAACTCGGCACCCCAGTGTGCGGACGGCGGTCGACGCGCGGGCTCCGAGCCGGGCAGGCAGGTGCTCACGTCGATGTCGCCGATCCGTCGGCGTTCGGCACCTGGGCAGCGTATTCCGCTGTGCCAGTGCAGTTTTCCATTTCGCCGCTTCATCTTGTCGCCACCCCGGTCGCGGTCCACGCCCGCGGCGGCTCCATCAGGCTCAGGCTTGGCCGCCCGGTCCCCCCGCGCCGCCAGTGCCGCCGATGAGCGCGCCGGTCCCGGTGGGGCCGGTCCCGGGCTGACCGGCGCCGCCCCCGGCGATGATCCCGATACTGCCGACCGGACCACTGTTACCTCCGGTGCCGCCCATGCCGCCGTCGCCGCCGGACGCTGCCGGGTTGGTGCCGAAGCCGGGCACGCCGGCGCCGCCGGTGCCGCCGGTGCCGCCATCACCGCCATCGCCGCCAAGGCCGACGGCGCTGGAGCCGCCGGCGCCGCCGGTCCCGCCATGGCCGCCATCGGCGGCGCTGGTGGCGAGAAAGGCCGGGCCACCGCCGGTTCCGCCGATTCCGCCGGTGCCGCCGTCGCCGCCGCCGTGGAGGCCGTATCCGCCTTCGCCGCCCGTGCCGCCTGTGCCGCCCACGTGTCCGGCACCGCCGTCGCCGCCCATCCCACCGGTGCCGCCGGTGCCGCCGTTGTATCCACCGCCACCTTGGCCACCAGAGCCGCCGTCGCCGGCGCTTACGCCGAAGCCGACGGCGCCGGTGCCGCCGGTGCCCCCATGTCCGCCGGTGCCGCCATCGCCTACGAGGCCGGTCGCGCCCGTGTTGCCAGTGGTGGACCCGGTGCCGCCGGCCCCGCCGGACCCGCCGGCCCCCCCGAGGCCGCCGAGGCCGCCGTCGCCGCCGCTGCTGCCGAAGGCGTGACCCGCGTTGGCCGCTGCGCCCGTGCCGCCGGCGCCCCCGATCCCGCCGGTGCCGCCCTGTCCGCCGGCCCCGCCGGCACCCCCCGCGCCCCGGGTGCCTGCGGGCGCTTGGCCACCCGTTCCACCGGCCCCGCCGTGGCCGCCGGCCCCGCCCGTATAGCCTTGGGTACCGGTCCCGCCAACGCCATCGCCGCCGCCAGACCACGTGCCCTGGGGGCCGTTGGGGCCGTTCGCACCGGTGCCACCGGTTCCACCGGTCCCGCCGATGCCGCCGGTCCCGCCGTTGCCGCTGGACGACCCGCCCGTGCCACCGTTGCCGCCGGCACCGCCGGTCCCGCCGGTCCCGCCCGGTGTGGTCGCGGCCGCGCCGTTGCCCCCGTGCCCGCCGGTCCCGCCGTTGCCAAATGTCCCGCCGCTCCCGCCGTCGCCGCCGTCGCCGCCGGTCCCGCCCGGTGTGGTCGCGGTGGCGCCGTTACCGCCGTTGCCGCCGTTGCCGCCGCTGTTGGTCACTTTGCCGTGTGCGCCGGCGAAGCCGGTGGTGGAACCGGCGCCGCCGCGCCCACCCGACCCGCCGTAACCGCTGTCACCGCCGTGTCCGCCATCGCCGCCAGCACCCGTGCCGCCGTTTGCGAAGCTGCCGGTGGCGCCCTTGCCGCCGCTGCCGGCGACTCCGGCCGCGCCGCCGTCCCCGCCGTTGCCACCCCCGCCTTGGTCACCGCCGGGGCCGCCGGCCGATCCACCGTTACCGCCGCCACCCCCGTTTCCGCCGTTTCCGCCGGTTCCGCTGCCGTTGCCGGTCCCGTTGTTGGTTCCCAGCACGCCGGCTGCGCCATCAGCGCCATGACCGCCTGCGGCGCCGTCACCGCCGGCACCGCCCTGACCGCCGTCGCCACCCCCGCCCTTCGTGCCGTCGTGGTATCCGGCCGCGTGCGCGCTGCCCCCGGCTCCCCCGGCACCGCCGGTGCCGCCGTCACCACCGGTGCCGCCGCCGCCGCCGGTGCCGCCGTTCACGTCGCCGCCCGCGGTGCCTGCGGCGCCGGCTACGCCGTCCAGGCCGTTCCCGCCGGTACCCCCGGCGCCGCCGGCACCGCCGTCACCACCGTTGCCGGCCGAAGCGCCGCCGTCACCCCCGGCCCCGCCGACACCGCCCCTGCCGCCGACGGTGCCGTTGCCGCCGATGGAACCTGGCGTCGTAGACCCCGGAGTGCTTTGACCGGCTCCGCCCGTGCCGCCGGTGCCGCCGTTCCCGCCGTTGCCGTAGCGCCCGCCGTCGCCGCCGTTGCCGCCGGCGCCGCCGGCGTGGATGGTGCCGACCACGTCGGCGCCGCGGCCGCCGTCGCCGCCGTTGCCGCCGCTGGTCGGGCCGGCCCCCGCGGTGCCGTCCTGACCGACGACGGAGCCGCCACCGCCCTGTCCGCCGGCACCGCCGCCGCCGTTGTTGCCGCCGTGGCCGCCATCGCCGCCGTTGCCGTAGGGGTTGTTGAAGTTCACAGCGCCCTTGCCGCCGGCGCCGCCGTTGCCGGCGAGCCCACCTGCACCGCCATCACCACCGGCACCGCCCGTCCCCTGGACGCCGTCAGAGTATCCGCTCACTTGCGCCTTGCCGCCCAGCCCGCCGTCACCGCCGTGCCCTCCGGTACCGCCATTGCCGCCGTTGCCGCCGGCCTGGCCGTCGATGCTGCTGCCGGGGACGCCCCCGTCGGCGCCGGCGTGGCCGGCGTGGCCGTCACCGCCGTTGCCGCCGTTACCGGCGCCGCCGCCGTTACCACCGGCTCCGCCGTTACCGGCCATTGCTCCACCCAGGCCACCCTGCCCGCCGGTACCGCCATCGCCGCCACTACCGCCGTTGCCGCCGGCTTGGCCCGAAGCGTCGGCCTGCGCGATGTCGGCTCCGGCCAGGCCGGTACCGCCGTCCCCGCCTTTTCCGCCGTTTCCGTAGAGTCCGCCGGCGCCACCGTTGCCGCCCGTCGCGCCGTTGCCGCCGACCGTGCCGGCGTCGGCGCCGCGGCCGCCGTCGCCGCCGTTACCGCCGCTGGTCGGGCCGGCCCCCGCGGTGCCGTGCTGACCGATGATGGAGCCGCCGCCGCCCTGTCCGCCCGCACCGCCGGCACCCGGGTCACCGCCCTGGCCGCCATTGCCGCCGACACCATCGCTACCGGTGAAGCTGCCGGCGGCGCCGGTGCCGCCGTTACCGCCGACGCCTCCGACCCCACCGTCGCCGCCGGCCCCGCCGGCCCCCTGGCGACTCAAAGCGCTGATCAGGCCGCCCTGTCCGCCGGCCCCGCCGTTCCCGCCGTCGCCGCCTATACCACCGTTGCCGCCCGTGCCGCCGTCGTGGCCGGCACCGCCGAGCACCGTCCCGGAATCACCCGCACCACCGTCGCCGGCGGTCCCGCCGGCACCGCCCTGACCGCCGGTCCCGCCCGAACCGACCAACCAGCCACCCCGGCCTCCGGCGCCTCCGGCGCCGCCATCACCACCGGCATCGCCGACATCACCAGCGCCGGCGGTCGCGCCACTACCGCCATGCCCTCCGACACCGCCGTGCCCGCCGACACCCCACAGCCCGGCAGCGCCACCGGTACCGCCGTTCCCGCCGCCGCCGGCTGTGGGCCCCGCCCCACCGGCCCCACCGGCCCCGCCATTGCCATACACCCTCCCACCATGGCCGCCCGCACCGCCGGTCGCACTGTGTTGGGCCCCGACACCGCCGACACCGCCCGCACCGCCCGTACCGACGAGGCCCGCAGCACCACCCGCCCCGCCGATACCCCCGGTGGTCACGCCCTGGCCGCCGGCCCCCCCGGTGCCCCCGTTGCCGTACAGCAGCCCGCCGTGTCCCCCGGTTCCGCCGGCCGCGCCATTGCCGGACGCCACCTCAGCCCCTCCGGCCCCGCCGACTCCGCCATTGCCGAACAACCCCGCGGCCCCACCGTTACCCCCGGCCTGACCGAGGCCACCGGAACCGCCGTTGCCGCCGTTACCCCATAACAACCCGCCGGCCCCGCCGGCCTGACCGGTCCCTGCGGCGCCGTTGGCGCCATTGCCGATGAGCGGCCGCCCCAGCGACATCTCGGTGGGCGCGTTGATCACGTTCAGGGCGCTTTGCTCGGCAACCCGCAACTGCGCTGCGCTGGCGTCCTCGATGCCGGCATACGACTCCGCGCCGGTCGTCAATGCCTGCACAAAATGCTCATGGAACGCGGCCGCCTGGGCACTGATCCCCTGATACTGCTGCGCATGCGCGCGGAACAGGGCTGTAATCGCCGCCGAGACCTCATCGGCGCCCGCGGCTTCGACCACCGTGGTCGGACCGACCGCCATGGCATGGGCGGTACTGAGCGACGATCCGATGTGCGCCAAATCCGAAGCCGCCGTCACCACCAGGTCCGGCGCAACACTCACCAACGACATTTCCGACCCTCCAGCACCCGTCCGAGAACAAGCCAGTTTCACCTAGCTTGACAGCGCAAACATGCAGCTCAATGCCCCTGCAGCAAGTTGAGACGAGCTACCGCGGCAAGCCGACACGCCTTATCTCAGCGGGGCGAATTGACCAGCCACGACAGTCATACACGTGTCAAACTGTGTCTCACGGCCGGAAAAAAATGTCTTGCGCCCACGGGCAGACAGGACGGACAGATGAACAATGACCGCTGACGATTGGCTCCTCGGAGGTGATCGCCGCCTCGCCGCCACCGAACGCATCTACGAAGTCGCCACCGACCTCATCGCCCACGACGGAATCAACGGGCTGGAGATCGACAAGCTCGCTGCCCGCGTCCACTGCTCACGGGCCACCGTCTACCGCTACGCGGGCGGCAAAACCCAGATCCGTAACGCCGTTCTCACCAGGGCCGCGGCCCGGATCGCCGACGGCGTGCGGTCGGCGGTCGCCGATCTCAGCGGTCCGGAGCGACTCGTCGCCTCCATCGTGTTGGCCCTTCAGCGCATCCGGGCCGATCCACTGGGTCAACTCATGATCGGATCAGTCCGCGGCGGCGCCGGCGAAATAGCCTGGCTCACCGAGTCGCCGCTGCTGGGCGAATTTGCTGCCGACCTCGCCGGGCTGGCCGGCGGTGATGCGCAGGCGGCGAAATGGGTGGTTCGCGTGGTGTTATCACTGATGTACTGGCCGGCCGACGACGATGACGCTGAACGCCGACTGGTGGAAAGGTTCGTCGCGCCGGCATTTTCCCGGGAGCGTCAACCCGGCGGTGTCGCGTGATGTCGCCGGTCGCCGACAGATGGGTACCACCAACAGTGGGATGTGCCCGAACCCGGCTACCCAGATCCGGGCGTCCCAGCGGCAACAGCGCCTGGATCACTCGTCGCCGAAGGCCGCGTAGAGTTCCGGCAGGAAGCCCGCGAGGTGGTTCATCTCCTGGGCGCAGTGCACCAGCAGATTGCGGCCGCTGGCCACCGGGTCGCCCAGTATCCGCGCCGCGATGGGGCGCACCGCCTTGGACGCGACGCCGGGCGCCTTGCGCACGGCGATGTGCGGCCCGCCCATCCAGAACCGGGACCGCATCTCGGCGCCCGTCGGCGTCGACCTGACGTGGTGGATGAACCATCCGACATCCACCGGCGCGTCGCTGGAGCCCAGCCGGGCGCAAATCGCCACGGCGTCGTCGCCGTCGGGTGGACAGCCCATCTCGGTCGGCTCGACGAATTGGATTGCGCCGTTGAGCATCGTGGAGCCGATGTACTCGCTGATGATCGACCAGCGGCCGATGTAGCGCCGGGCGCCCTGACGACCGGCGTCGTCACCGTCCTTCCAGGCGGCCGAAAGATGCGCGCGCGGATGCCACAGTTTGTAGCGGCGGGTGTCGCAGCCGTGCCAGCCGAACCACCACGACCACATCGCCGGGGTGACTCCGGGCATGTCGGTGCGCACCGATACCTGATAGCTGCCGTCTTCGAGAACGCCGTAGCCGTTCTCGGTCTGCTGGTACCCCTCCTCGGCGACGGTGGTGGCGTCGTCGAACGCCAGCAACGCCATCCCGCCCTGCGGGCCGTGCTGCAGCGCCTCCACGACATGCGTTGGCAACGGAGCCATTTCGGGCTTGAAGAACTTGCCGAACGGGGTGTTCGTGTCGTCATCGCGGTAGCCAAGATACTTCTCGCCGGCCATCAGAGTCGTCCCATCCAACTGTTGAACAGGCCGTCGGGGTCATAGGTGGCGCGGGCCTTGTCGAGGCGCGCCATGGCATCGTCGGTGGCGAACTTCGCCGGCCGGTTGCCGAGATTCTCGTCGGCGAGCTGGATTCCGGTGGCCAGGTGCGACATCGCGGCCATGTTGGATCCGGCCCAGTTGCCGTACTTCTCGTCGTCGGCGGCGTCCTTCCACGAGCCGTAGAGCGCCAGGTAGATCTCGTCCTCCACGCTGTAGGCCATGTCCTGGCGCGGCGGGGACGGTCCCCAGTTCAGCCACAGGAAGTGCGACGGGGCGGGCGGCATGGTTTGCAGGATCGTCCGGATGCCCGGCAGCAGCTCCTCGGCGGACGCCGAGGTCCACATGTTGTCGGCCGTGTAGCGGTGGTCGTTCAGGTAGTGGGTCATCACCGCGGTGTACCAGGTGGGCAGGTCGCTCGGCATGTACGGGACCGCGACCAGCGCCTTGTCCACGACGGGGCAGCTGCCGAAGATGGCGAGGGCCCGTTGCGCTTCCTCCTCCGAGTCGGCGAACGCCGGGGAGGCGAACGCGATCGCGGGGCTGTCGATGCCCATCTCCGGGAGGCTGCGGGTGGCGATGGCCTGCATCTCCACCCGCCGGTCCACCTCGGCGCTGATGCTGCGGGCCCAGCTGTAGACCTCGTCGGCGACGTCCCATGGATAGACGTAGACGCTGGTGCCGCAGACGGCGGGGCGCGGATACAGCTTCAGGTAGAACGACGTGACGACACCGAAAAAACCGGGGCCGGCCCCGCGGGCGGCCCAGTAAAGATCGGCGTGATGGTCTGCGTCGCAATGGATCTGCTCGCCATCGGCGGTGATGACGTCCAGGCCGACGACGCTCTCGCACGCCGGGCCGTAGATGCGGCTGTTCCAGCCGTACCCACCCTGCAGCAGGTAACCGCCGACGCAGACGCCCTTGCAATGGCCGCCGGGAAAGAACAGTCCGTGCTCCTCCAGGTCGGCCATGAGCAGGCTGCCGCCCTTGCCCGGACCGACGACCGCGAGGCCCTTTGCGGCGTCGACCGTGACGTGATCCAGGCGGCTGACGTCGAGCAGCACGGCTCCGTCGCGCAGATGGCTGGCGGCGAAGCTGTGCCCGCCCGAGACGATGCTGACCTTGTGCCCGTTGGCCTTGGCATAGCGGATGCCGGCGACGATCTCCCCGGCGTCGACCGCCTGGACGATCACCTCGGGGTAGCGGTCGGGCACCCGTTGGTGCCACACCGTGCCGCGCCGGGCGGCCTCATACCCGTCGTCGCCCCGGAAATAGTGCCGCCCGGCTGGTAGCCCGCCCATCTGGGAACTCCTTTGATCCGCATTGTGGGTCATTGTGGTCCGCTATGCGGAACACTATAGTGGACGAATGCCGATAACGGGCGTCTAAGGGGGAAAATTTTGCCGACCGGTCGCGACGAAGGCATCCAGGTCCTGCGCCGGGCCGCCGCCGCGCTGGACGAGATCGCCGCCGAGCCCGGGCGGCTGCGCCTGGTCGACCTCGGCGAGCGGCTTGGGCTGGCCAAGTCGACGGCTCGCCGCTTGCTGGTCGGCCTGGTGGAGGTGGGGCTGGCCAACGTCGACGCGCAGGGGCGCTTTTCGCTCGGCGAGCGCCTGCTGGGTTTAGGCGGTGCCGACGGGGAACAGATCGCGACGATCTTCCGCCCGACGATCGAACGGGTGGCGCGTTCAACCGACGGCGAAACCGTCGACCTATCCATACTGCGGGGCCAGCGGATGTGGTTCGTCGACCAGATCGAATCGCCGCACCGGCTGCGCGCGGTCTCGGCCGTCGGCGTCCGGTTCCCGCTGGAATCGACCGCCAACGGGAAGGCGGCGCTGGCGGCGCTGGACGAGGCCGACGCCGAGGCCGTCATCGCTCGCTTACGACCCGTGGCGGCCGAGGCGCTGCGCGACGAGATCGCCGAGATCAAGAGCAGCGGAATCGCTTTCGACCGCGACGAGCACACCCAGGGCATCTCTGCGGCCGCCATCGCGCGGCGCACCGCCGGCGACAACGTGGTCGCGATCTCGGTGCCGGCCCCCACCGAACGTTTTCGCGAAAAGGAGCAGCGCATCCTCGCGGCGTTGCGCGCGGCGGCCGACTCGTCGGCCTGGACGCGCTGACGACTACGGGAACGGCGGTTGGCGACGGCCGTGGTACCCCCCAGGACCCCGGCCGGCGCCAAGTCCTAACCCCCGCTCAGCAGCGCGCCGCCGCCGGCGCGGTGAACAGCGCTCCCCATTCGCGACGAGCCGCGGACTGCGCGTCGGTGAAGCTCGGCGTCTTCTCGCCGTCGCCCGCCAGGTGGACGAGCGCCCACGCCATGGCGAATACCGGAACCTTGTGACGCAATGCGGCAGTGTGCAGTTCGTCCAGAGCCACTTGCGAAGGGCATCGGCGAAGTCCGATCAAGATGCCCCGCGCGGTGTCGAGAATGCCGCCGGAGTTCGGGCCGTACGCCGTCATGCTGTCGTTACCTCCTGTTGCGCCCGAACGGAATCCGCCACGCGTATGGCGGCAAAGAACCCGTGCGGTACGCATCGTCGCGCCTTGTCCCCTAAAAGGCGCCCTATGCCATGATTTGTTGAGCGAAGGCCGTTGTGCCAGAGCACCGCTGGAATCGATACGCCCTTGTGACCGATCCGGGATCGCGCGAATCAGCCTGCGAGAGCCAGCACTTCGTCGAAACCGGCCACCAGGGCATCGTAGAAGACGTCGTAATCCGGTATCGCGGTGGTGTCGACGTCGATGCCCAACGCGCACTTGTCGACGTAGGTGAGCAGCGTGACGTTGACCGCCGAACCGATGGTGGGCCCGAAGGCATACTGCGCGCGCACCGGCGCGCCGCCCAGGAACACCGGCACCGGCACCCCGGGCACGTCGCTGGCGACGAAATCGACGTGGCGCAACACCGAGCCGATGTACCAGCGGGGCATCAGGTTGAGAACCCCGGCGATCCGCTGCGTGTAGGGGACGGATTTCTCGTCGCGGACCGCGCCGGCGCGCTGGTGGATCTCCTGGATGCGCGCGACCGGGTCGGCCTCGCCCGCGGGAACATCGAAGCGCATCAGCGTGATCCGGTTCCCGCCCATGTCGTCGGCCTTGGTCCGCAGGCTGATCGGCATCGTGAGGTGCAGGTCGCCGATCGCGACGCCGTGCTTCTCGTGATACCGGCGCAAACCCCCGGCCACGCCGGACACGAAGGCGTCGTTGAGCGCGCCACCGCAACGGTGCGCCGCCTCGCGCAGTTGCGGCATCGGCACCTCGTGCACCATCAGATGGCGGATCAGGCCGCGGTCGGTCACCAGCGGCGAGCCGGGGCGGCTTATCGGCCGCATCATCCGATAGACCGACCCCGCCATGGCCGCCGCCGATCGGACCGTCGCGACGGGCCTGCGGACACCGCCGTACACCAGCCGTGGCGCCGCTTTGGCCGCGCCGGCAACGGCATTCGCGACCAGGCCGGCGTCGTAGCGCCAGGTATCCCGGTAGCCGCGGACCCATGACGGTGTGGGCGCCGCCGGCTCGGGCGGCAGCGGCTCGCGCTCATATAGGTCTTCGGAAAGGTTGAACAGGTTCATCGCGATCTGCACGCCGCCAATCCCGTCGGTCAGGGCGTGGTGGAACTTGCAAATCATCGCCGCGCCACCGTTTTCCAGGCCGTCGATCAGCGTGGTCTCCCAGAGCGCGCGGGCCCTGTCGAAGTCCTGCATCTCGGCCAACCGGGCCATCTCGAGCACGTCGTCGAGCGTGCCGGCCCCCGGCGCCACACCGCGCCGGACGTGGTAGTCGAGGTCGAAGTCGGGGGCGTATTCCCAGCGGGGCGGGGCCGGCGGCGGAGAGGGCACGACCCGTTGCCGAAACATCGGAAGTTTGCGGCTGATCAGGTCGAATCGTTCGCGCACCTGGTCCCAGTCCGGCGACCGATCCAGCAGTACGACGCTGACCACGGTCGACCGCAGCCGCGGGTCGGTTTCCATCGCCCACGTAAACGCGTCGCTGTTGCGTAAGAATGCAGTCATGGTGTGCTCCGGGCCTAAACCTACGACTCGGGGCGGCAAAGGTCAGCACCTCATTGGCAGACAATGACTTTGGTCCCTCAACATCGGGACATTCGTCAGGGGCTCCCGCTATTCCCCCGCCTCCGCGTCGGCGAATTCGCAGAACGCCGTGTAGGCGCGTGCACCGTAAATGGTGGCCGGCCCGCCGTGCATCAGGAAGGTGACGCCGATGGCCTCCGCCGCCTCCTCACGGGTGGCACCCGCCCGGGCGGCGGCCTGGGCGTGCGAGGCGATACACCCATCGCAGCCCTGGACGATCCCGATCGACAACGCCATGAGCTCCTTGACCTTGCGGCTCAGCGCCCCGTCGGCCAGGGCGGCCCCGCTCAGGGCCGCGAACCCCTTGTACACCTCCGGGATTTGCTTGCGCAGCTCGCGGTGCTGAGGCAACAGCTCCTGCAGGACCTCGTGGTGATGCTGTTGATCTGACATGTCCGCCTACTCGGCGCTCACCGGCGAACCACTCTTGAGCGACTCGATCGCCGCTCGCAGCCGGTCCCCGACCTCTTCGGCGACCGGACGCAGCTCCGGCTCACCGGTGACCTCCACCAGTAGCCCGGGATTCATCGCCTCGACGAGCACCGTACCGGCATCCTCCGGGTCGGCGCGCACGACGACGTTGCACGGCAGCAGCAGGCCGATCTGGCGATTGGCTTGCACGGCGCGATGCGCCAGCGGCGGGTTGCAGGCGCCGAGGATCAGGTAGTCCTCCATGTCGTGGCCGAGTTTGGCCTTCATCGTGGCCTTCACGTCGATCTCGGTCAGCACGCCGAAGCCCTGTTCGGCGAGCGCCTCGCGGGTACGCGCGACCGCGTCCTCGAAAGAGGTGTGCAGCGGCGTCGCAATCGCGATGTCCATCATGACTCCTTCCGTTCGTGCTCAAAGCGCTCAGGCGAGCGCCAGGAACAGCTTCTCCAGCTCCGCCTCGCTCAGCGGAGTACCACCGTCGGCGGTGCTGCCCGTGACGCATTCCCGCAACCCGGTCGCGACGATCTTGAACCCGGCGCGATCGAGCGCGCGCGAGACCGCCGCGAGCTGGGTGACGACGTCCTTGCAGTCGCGGCCCT
The DNA here is from genome assembly GCF_059812465.1 of Mycobacterium sp. NGS54. Classification (NCBI taxonomy): domain Bacteria; kingdom Bacillati; phylum Actinomycetota; class Actinomycetes; order Mycobacteriales; family Mycobacteriaceae; genus Mycobacterium; species Mycobacterium sp. NGS54. The sequence continues at coordinate 38,101 of NZ_JCALCS010000009.1, forward strand.
GCTCGATCATCGAGATCACCCCGGCGAGTTGCCCCTGCGCGCGGCGCAGCCGGTTGAGCACCGCGCCGATGCTGTCCTGATCACCAACCATTTGAATCCTCCGTCTCCCCGTACTCCCGAACGCTACCCACAGGGTACCCGCGGGGGTATCATCGGTTCAACCAGGAATATACCCCATAGGGTATCGGTTGTCACCCCTAGACAACTCCTAGACACCGAGCCGGAAGGAATTCACCATGGCGACGGCCAACCTGTCCTACGAGACATTCGAGTCGACGATTCTCGACAACCCGCTTGTGCTGGTTGATTTTTGGGCCGAATACTGCGGGCCCTGCCGGGCCTTCGCGCCCGTCTACGATCGATCGGCGCAGTCGCACCCCGACGTCGTGCACGCGAAGGTCGACACCCAGGCGGAGCTCGACCTGGCGGCCGCGCTGGGGATCCGTTCCGTGCCGACCATCATGGCGTTTCGCGACGGCGTTCTGGTCTACAGCCAGCCCGGTGCCATGCCGCCGGCCGCGCTCGAAGACCTCATCACCCAGGTGAAATCCCTGGACATGGACGTGGTGCGCGCCAAAATCGCCGCCCGGAAGGCCGCCGCGGCCCGGTAACGGGCGGACCTCAGAGGATGGCCCCGAGGTCCTTCGCCCTGGCGATATCGTCCCAGTCGACGTCGAGCTCGAGCAGGATCTCTTCGGTGTGCTGCCCGTGTTCCGGGGCGCGGGCGGGCGCCGGCGGGGTCTCGTCGAATTGAACGGGCGCCGCGACGATCCGGTATTTCTCCCCGTGGTCGTCGACGTTGGTCACGACGTACCCGTTGGGTTCGACCTGCGGGTCGTTGAGGGTCTCGCGCGGCGTCGCGAGGGCGCCCCACACCCCGGGTTCGTCCGCGAGCACCTTTTGCCAGTGCGCAAGGTCGTTGCGGGCGAAGGTTTTCGCGAAGATCTCGGTCGCCGCGGCCGCGTTGGCTATCAGGTTGCGCGACGGCACAAACCGCTCGTCGGTGGCCAACTCCCCCAGGCCCATGCGTTCACAGAAGCCGGCCCAGAACTTGTCGGGCTGCAGGAAGACCAGCTGAATCCACCTGCCGTCCTTGGTCTTGTAGCGGTTCACCAGGGGGTTGATGGCCAGCCCGGGCGGGGCGCCCGGGATGCCGTCGATGTCGAAGAAGTCGGCCGCCGAGATCGACGGCGCGATCGCCCACATGGCCTGCGCCAGCAGTGACGAATCCACGATCGTCGGCTCGCCGGTCCGTTCCCGGTGAAACAGCGCGGCGCACACCCCACCGGCCAGGGTCGCGCCGCCCTGCAGGTCGCCGAACCCCGGGCCCTGGACCGCCGGCGTGTCGGTACCGAACGGCGTGAGCGTGTAGGCCACCCCGCCGCGCGCCAGGTAGGTGGCCGCGTCGAATCCCCCGCGGTCCCGGTCCGGACCCCGGACCCCCAACCCGGTGCCCCGCGCGATGATGATCTTCGGGTTGAACCCGCGGATGTCGTCGACGGTGAGCCGGGCCCGCTCGAGCGCGCCGGGCAGCCAGTTCGTCAGGAAGACGTCCGCGCTGGCCAACAGGCGTCCGAACAGCTCGCGGCCCACCTCGGACTTGATGTCGATGGCGATGCTGCGCTTACCGCGATTGCCCAACTCGAGGATGAAGTCGGCGTCCGGGCGGGCCGCTTCGCGGGTGAAGCCACCGACCACCAGCGCGCGTCCGGGGTCCCCGGCGGCGACGCCCTCCACCTTGATCACGTCGGCGCCCCAGTCCGACAGGGCCGCCCCCGCCGACGGCACGTACGTCCACGACGCCAACTCGACCACTCGGACACCGCTCAGCACGCCGGACAAGGGCACCATCCGCCTTTCTTGCTATTTTAAGTATTCTAGCTACTCTAAGGGATATCGACAGCCCGGCTGCGGCCACGCGCGGTTTTCGTGGAAGAGATGCGACGGGGCCGACCATTGGGCCGACCCCGCTCCGCGACGCGGTGAGTGCGCGCTTTCCCAATTCTTTGGCAGCGAATAGCTTTGGCCCCCAACGCGGGTCGCTGATTTAGGCAAGGGACGGGATATGGGCAGGGTGACGGGCAAGGTGGCCTTGATCAGCGGGGCCGCGCGGGGGCAGGGACGTTCGCATGCGCGGCTACTGGCCGCCGAGGGCGCCGACATCATCGCGGTGGACATCTGCGCGGACATCGGGACCAACGAGTACCCGCTGGCCCGGCCGGAAGATCTCGACGAGACGGCGCGGTTGGTCGAGAAGGAGGGGCAGCGCGCGTTCACGGCGATCGCCGACGTGCGCGACCGGGTGGCGCTGGCCGCCGCGATCGACCAGGGCGTGGCCGAGTTCGGCCATCTCGACATCGTGGTGGCCAACGCCGGCATCTGCCCGCTCACCGCGGGCCTGCCGCCGCAGGCGTTCGCCGACGCCGTCGACGTCGATCTGCTCGGGGTGCTCAACCTCGTGCACGCGAGCCTCAAACATCTGCAGACCGGGGCGTCGATCATCGTGATCGGGTCCAACGCGGCGTTCATGTCGTCGTTGAACACCGGCGGCGGCGTGTCCGGTGGGCCGGGCGGAGCCGGGTACGCGTTCGCGAAACTGGCTGCCGCGCACTATGTGCACGACTTTGCCTTGGCGCTCGCGCCCTTCAGCATCCGGATGAACGCGGTGCATCCGACGAATGTCAACACCGACATGCTGCACAGCGCACCGATGTACCGGGCGTTCCGGCCGGACCTGTCCGAACCCAAGCGCGAGGACGCCGAACCCGTCTTCCCGGTGGTCCAGGCGATGCCGATCCCCTATGTCGAGCCCGAGGACATCAGCGAGGCCGTGCTGTTCCTCGCGTCGGACGCGGCGCGTTACGTCACCGGCCAGCAGCTCCGCGTCGACGGGGGCGGCTTCCTGAAGGTCAAGCCGTGGTCGGGCGGGTGAGGGCGGCAACGCTAACCATGTTGGGGTGCAACGGAACTGGAGGGGCTTGGTGAGCGACGGTCGATCCGCAGCCGACATCGCGCGTCGCCTCTACGAACTCATGGTCTTGATGAAGGCGGCCGACGACCGGCTTTCCAAGGGCATCGGCACCGGCGAGTTCATGTGCGTGTACTGGCCGTCGCGCGGCCAGGAGGCCATCGCCGCCGCGATGGGGGTGTCGCTGCGGCCCGACGACCAGTTGGTGACGACCTACCGCGGGCTGCACGACCTGATCGGCAAGGGCGTCCCGCTCGAGGAGATCTACGGGGAGATGATGGGGCGCACCGTCGGCGCGAGCCGCGGCAAGGGCGGCACCATGCACATCGCCAACCCCGCCACGGGCGTCATGCTCTCGACCGGGATCGTCGGCGCCGGACCGCCGGTGGCCGTGGGGCTGGCGATGGCCGGCAAACGCAAGGGCCTCGACCGCGTCACGGTGGTCAGCTTCGGCGACGGCGCCACGAACACCGGCTCGTTTCACGAGGCCGCCAACATGGCCGCGCTGTGGGATCTGCCGCTCGTCTTCGTGTGCCAGAACAATCTGTTCGCAGAGATGACGCCGACCACGGACACGATGAAGATCGAGCACGTCGCGCAGCGCGCGGACGGCTACGGCATGCCGGGGGTTCGCGTCGACGGCAACGACCCGCTGGCGGTGAAGTCGGCGCTCGACGAGGCGCTGCGGCGGGCGCGCGCCGGCGCCGGCCCCACGTTCATCGAGTGCGTGACGTTCCGCTTCCGAGGTCACTACTTCGGTGACCGGATGGCCTACATCCCCAAGGATCAACTGGCCGCGGCCATGGCGGCCGACCCGGTGCCGCGGTTCCGCGACCACCTGGCGGAAGCCGGCATCTGCGACGCCGACGAGCTCGACCGCATCGACCGGGAGGCGCTGGCCAGGGTGGAGGCCGCCCTTGCGACCGTCATGGGCGCGGAGCCCCCCTCGGTCGAGGAACTCGACCGCGACGTGTACGCGACCCCGATCGGGTTCCCGGTATGACGCAAGAGAAAGAGATGACCATGCGCGAGGCGCTTAACCTCGCGCTCGACCAGGCGCTCGCGGCCGACGACCGGGTGTTCCTGCTCGGCGAGGACATCGCCGACCCCGGCGCCTCGGGACCAACGGCGGGGCTGTCGACCAAGTTCGGCCACGAACGGGTCCTCGACACGCCCATCTCGGAGGCCGCGATCGTCGGTGCCGCGATCGGTGCCGCGATCGACGGCATGCTGCCGGTGGCCGAGATCATGATCATGGACTTCATCGGCATCGCGGCCGACCAATTGATCAACAACGCCGCGAAGTTGCGGTTCATGACGGCCGGGCGGACGACGGCGCCGATCACCATCCGCACCCAGGTCTATGCCGGGCTGGCCACCGGCGCCACGCACTCGCAGAGCCTGGAAGCGTGGTTCATGCACATCCCCGGCATGAAGGTGATCGTGCCGGCCACCCCGCGCGACGGGAAAGGCCTTCTCACGTCGGCGATCTTCGATCCGGACCCCTGCCTGTTCATCGAGACCATCCGGCTGCAGGGCAAGAAGGGGCCCGTCCCCGTCGAACCCGGATTCTCGATCCCCCTCGGCCGGGCCGACGTCAAACGGCGCGGCACCGACGTGACACTGATCGCCTACGGACGCCCCGTGCACGACGCGCTCGCGGCCGCGGACACGCTGGCCGGGCAGGGTGTCAGCGCCGAAGTCGTCGACCTGCGCACGCTGGTGCCGCTCGACGTCGAGACGATCGTCGAATCCGCGCGCCGCACAGGGCGAGTCGTCGTGGTGCACGACGCGGTCCAATTCGCCGGCCCGGGCGCCGAGATCGCCGCCACCCTGCAATCTGAGTTGTTCGGGGAGCTGGCCGCCCCGATCGAGCGCGTCGCCGCCCGGTTCGTCCCCAACCCGGCCGCGGCGGCGCTCGAGGCGCAGGTGTACCCGTCGCCGGCGCGCATCGTGGAGGCCGCCCTGCGCACGCGTGAGAGAGCCAAGGTGCATGGCTGACTTCGTCATCCGGATTCCACGCGTGTCGGTGGCCGTCTCGGAGGCCGAGCTCACCGGCCTTCTCGTCGACGCCGGCGAACGCGTGGAGGAGGGCACGCCGATCTACGTGATCGCCACCGAGAAGGTGGAGCAGGAAATCGAGGCGGGCGCCTCGGGCATCGTGCAGTGGACCGGACGGGTCGGGACCACCTACGACATCGGCGCCGAAATCGGCGTCATCAGTTCCTAGCGAAAGGTAAGGCCGCCAATGGATCTCAACGAGACCCGCGAGAGAATCATCTACGAAAAGGAAGGCCCGATCGCACGGGTCACGCTCAACTGGCCGGAGAAGGCCAACGCCCAGGACCAGAAGCTGGCCGAGGAAGTCGACGCCGCGCTGCTCGACGCCGACCGCGACTACGACATCAAGGTGCTGATCCTCAAGGCCAACGGAAAGGGCTTCTGCTCCGGACACGCCATCGGCAACAACGCCGTCGACTACCCGGCGTTCGTCGAGGGTGCGAAGGTCATGGGCACGCCGTGGAAGCCGCAGAGCGACCTGTTCGTCAAGCCGGTGCTGAACCTGTGGGAGTTCTCCAAGCCGACCATCGCGGCCGTGCACGGCTACTGCGTCGGCGGCGGCACGCATTACGGGCTGACCACCGACATCGTCATCGCCGCCGAGGACGCCTACTTCTCCTATCCGCCGCTGCAGGGCTTCGGGATGCCGTCCGGCGAATGCTCGATCGAGCCATGGGTTTTCATGAACTGGCGGCGCGCCGCGTACTACCTGTACCTCGCCGAGGTCATCGACGCGAAGAAGGCGCTGGAGGTCGGCCTGGTCAACGAGGTCGTGCCGCGGGACCAGCTGGAGTCGCGGGCCGACGCCATCGCCCGCCACATCGCCCAGGCGCCGATGACGACGCTGCTGGCGACCAAGGCGAACCTGAAGCGGGCCTGGGAGCTGATGGGCATGCGGGTGCACTGGCAGAGTTCCAACGACCTCGTCGCGCTCGCGTCGGTCAGCAGGGACGTGCAGGAGCTGATCCAGACGGTGTTCAAGGACAAGGTGCTGCCGTCCGAGCAGGCCCGACGCCAGGCGGCGGCAGCAGCCTCGTCCACCGACGGCGCGGCGACCACTTGAGCCTTCGCGAGGTCCGCTGGTGAACATCGCCGATCACGCGAACACCGCCGCCGAGTCGCCGGCCCTCCTCCTCGCGGACGGCGACACGATCCCGTACGGCGAGCTGTACGAAAGGAGCCAGCGGGTCGCTGCCGCCCTCCATGGGGCCGGGCTGCGGCGCGGCGACGGCGTCGCGCTGGTGCTGCCGAACCGGCCCGAGTTCTTCGAGATCACCTGGGGCTGCCAGCTTTCCGGGCTCTACTACACCGCCGTCAACACCCACTTCACCCCCGACGAGGTCGCATACGTCATCGACGACTCCGACGCGAAGGCGGTGTTTGTCGACGCGTCGGAGGCGTCCGGGGCCGACCTCGCCGCGCACGTCCGTGCCGCCAACCCGGGTGTCGGGATCCACGTGGCCGTCGGGGGCGCGCTGCCGGGCTGGCGCCCCTACGACGACGCCCTCGCGGCGGCGGGCGACGCCCCGCCGCGGGCGGACGGGTCGGAGATGCTCTATTCGTCGGGCACCACCGGACGGCCCAAGGCGGTTCGGCGGGCGCTGCCGGCCGACGGCAACGGGTCGTGGGCCCAGTCAGTCCTGGAGCTGGCGCTGATCCACAAGTACGGGATGGACCGGTCCAGCGTGTACCTCTCCCCCGCGCCCCTGTATCACGCGGCGGGGGTGAACTACACCATGGCCGTGCACCGCGTCGGCGCGGCCTCGATCCTAATGCGCAAGTTCGACGCCGAGGCCGTGCTGCGGTTGATCGAGACGCACCGCGTCACCCACGCCCAGTTCGTGCCGACGATGTTCGTGCGCATGCTCAAGCTGCCCGAGGCGGTGCGGCGAAAGTATGACGTCTCGAGCCTGCAATGCGTGATCCACGCCGCGGCCCCGTGCCCGGTGGACGTCAAGCACCGGATGATGGCGTGGTTCGGCCCCATCATCCACGAATATTACGGGGGCACAGAGGGATTCGCGGGCACGACGATCGGGCCCGAGGAATGGCTGGCCCATCCCGGCTCGGTCGGCAAGCCGTTCAGCCCCGTACACGTGGTCGGCGACGACGGGGTCGAACTTCCCGTTGGCCAGTCCGGCGAGTTGTTCTTCGAGGGCGGGCCCGATTTCGAGTATTTCAAGGACCCCGCCAAGACCGCGTCGGTCTCCAACGAACGGGGCTGGCGGTCGCTCGGCGACATGGGCTACGTCGACGAGGACGGATACCTCTACCTCACCGACCGGTCGACGTTCATGATTGTCTCGGGCGGGGTGAACATCTACCCCCAGGAGGCGGAGAACCTGCTGATCATGCATCCCAAGCTCGTCGACGCCGCGGTGTTCGGCGTCCCGAACGACGAGTTCGGCGAGGAGGTCAAGGCCGTCGTGCAGCCGGCCGACGGCGTCACGCCCGGGCCCGACCTCGAGGCGGAGCTCATCGCGTACTGCCGGGCCCACCTGGCCGGCTACAAGTGTCCGCGCACAGTCGAATTCGAAGCAGAGTTGCCCCGCGACCCCAACGGAAAGCTGTACAAGAGGCGCATTCGCGAACGGTACTGGCAAGGCCGGGCTTCACGGATCGTATGAACGAGGGAACGGACATGGTGACTACCCAGACCACCCACACCGACGTGAACTGGACGCCGCTGCCGGTACCGTGGGCGGTGCAGCGGCCCGACCGGATCCCCAAGCAGCGGTACTACGACCCGGAGTTCTACGCGCTCGAAGCGGAGCTGCTCTGGCCCCGCGTATGGCAGATGGCGTGCCGGCTCGAGGAAATCCCGAAGCCCGGCGACTACGTCGAGTACGAGATCCTCGAGGAGTCCGTCATCGTCGTCCGGCTCGACGCCGAAACGGTGCGGGCCTACCACAACGCGTGCCGCCATCGCGGGGTAAAGCTCGTGGAGGGCAACGGAAACCGCCGCACCTTCGTCTGCCCATTCCACGGGTGGTGCTGGGCCATCGACGGCCGCAACACCTTCGTTCTGCGACCCGACGAGTTCGCCGAGGACAACCTGAGCGCTGACGACCTGCAACTCGTCGGAGTCCGATGCGAGCTCTGGGGTGGCTGCGCGTGGATCAACCTCGACGACCACGCGCCACCGATGCGCGACTGCTTCGAGCCGTTCGCCTCGATCTACGACGCCTGGAAGGTCGAGTCGCTGCGCGTCGAGTGGTGGCAGGCGTGCCGGCTTCCGGTGAACTGGAAGCTGGCGACGGCCGCCTTCATGGAGGGCTACCACGTCCCGCAGACCCACCCGCAGCTGCTGCCGTCCTCGATGCCCAGCACGTCGAAACCGCCGGGGCTGGCCCAGACGAACCTGTACTTCATGCGCACCCTCGGCGAGGGCATGGCGGGCATGACCCACGAGAACGACGTCCGCATCGCCGAGGGCCTGCAGAACATGGAGTTACCGGCCGATCCGGCCGCGGCGATGGCCGCCTGGCGGGCCGCGCTCAACGACGCGATCGTCGACTGGCACCGCGCCCGGGGCTGCGACATGCCCGACCTCAACGAGCTGGAGCGGCGCGGCATCACCGAAGCGATCAATTTCTGCTTCCCGCACTACTTTCTACTGCCCCAATACAGCAGCGCCTCGTCGTACCGGATCCGTCCGCTGGGCCCGGAGGAGACGCTGTTCGAGATCTGGTCGCTGACCCGCATCCCGCCGGACCAGATGACCGACAAACCCACACCACCGGAGCCGATGGCGCCCGACGACCCGCGCTGGCCGCCCATCCCCGCCCAGGACTTCTCCAATCTCCCGCGACAGCAGAAAGGCCTGCACTCCAAGGGGTTTAACTACATGCGACTGTCGGACCGGATCGAGGGGCTGATCTCGAACTTCGAACGCGTCGTCGACGGCTTCCTGGCCGGCCTGCCGTACGACGCGCTGGTGCCCGCGATCCAGAAGACCAACACCACCATCGACGTGCCGGTCGCCGACCTGGGCTTCGGCTCGGAGGGGCGATGAGCACCCCCTGGGACCGCTCCGTCGACCTGCTGATCGCGGGCAGCGGCGGCGGCGGCATGGTGGCCGGGCTGGCCGCGATCGACTGCGGGCTCGAGCCGCTGATCATCGAGAAGCAGGCCCTGGTCGGGGGTTCGACGGGGCTCTCGGGCGGCATCGTGTGGCTGCCCAACAACCCGTTGATGCGGGCCGAAGCAATCGCGGATTCGCACGAGGACGGCATGGCCTACCTGGCCGACGTGGTCGGCGACATTGGGGCGCCGTCCTCGCCCGCGCGCCGCGAGATGTTTCTCACCGCGGGCTACGAAATGATCAATTTCCTTATCCGCAAAGGCGTTCGGCTGATCCGGTGCGCCGGGTGGAGCGACTATTACCCGAACCACAAGGGCGGCAACGAGTCCGGCCGCGCCATCGAGGGCATCCCCTTCGACGCCGCGGAGCTCGGCGCCTGGAGCGACAAGGTGCAGCCGCCGCTGGCGAAGAACTACGGGTTCGTGGTCCTGACCAACGAGTTGCGCTCGGTGCAGTACTACAACCGGTCGCCGCGCGCGTTCGCGGTGGCGACCCGGGTGTTCCTGCGCACCGCGGCCGCGCGGGCCCGCCGCCGGCAAATCCTCACCAACGGCGCCTCGCTGATCGCCCAGATGCTCAAGGCGCTCATCGAATTCGGCGACGGGCAGCCCCCGCTGTGGACCGACGCCGCCATGGAAGACCTCATCGTCGAAGACGGCCGCGTCGTCGGGGCGCGCGTCTCCCGCGGCGGTGGCGCGCCGCTGAACGTCCAGGCGCGCAAGGGCGTGCTGCTGGCCGCCGGCGGATTCGGCCACAACAAGGAGATGCGCCGCCAATACAGCGGCGATCAGCCCAACGAGGCGCAGTGGTCGATCGCCAACGCCGGGGACACCGGCGAGGTATTGCAGGCCGCGATGCGCCTGGGCGCCAAGACCGATCTGCTCGACGAAGCGTGGTGGCTGCCTTCGGTTTTCATCGCCAACGGCGGTGCGGCGGCGGCCTCGCTCGGCTCGGGCCGGCAGCGTCCCGGCGCCATCTACGTCGACGCCACCGGCCGCCGATTCTGCAACGAGTCGAATTCCTACGTCGAGGTCGGCAAGGCGATGTACGCCAACAAGGCGGTGCCCTGCTGGATGATCTTCGACGACGGCTATGTGCACAGGTATGTCACCAGCACGAATCCGCTCAAGCGCAACCAAGGCCTGCCGCCCGAACTTATTGAAAAGGGCGCGGTGAAACGCGGCGACAGCATCGCCGACCTCGCCCGTCAGATCGACCTTCCGGCCGACGAGTTGGCGCAAACGATCCAGCGGTTCAACCGCTTCGCCGCCAAGGGCCTGGACCCCGACTTCGGTCGCGGGCAGTCGGCCTACAACGACTGTCTCGGCGACCCCGGCTACCGGCCCAACGCCGCCGTCGGCCCGCTCGACCGTGCGCCCTACTACGCCACCCGGGTCTTCCCGGCGGACGTCGGGACCTGCGGCGGCGTGGTCACCAACGAGCACGCGCAGGTCCTGGACGAGCAGGACCTGGTGATCGAGGGCCTTTACGCCACGGGCAACACCACCGCGACGGTGATGGGCCGCACGTATCCGGGCGCGGGCGCGAGCATCGCCAGCTCGATGGTGTTCGGTTACGTGGCCGCGCGGCACGCCGCCGGGCGCCGGATCGCCGGCGAGGGGGCCCGCTAGACGCGCGAGCAGACGCAGAATCGCACGCGCTGAGCCCCCACAGTGCGATCCTGCGTCTGCTCGCGCAAAAACCTATTCGTCGCGGCCGACGAAATCGCGTGGCTTCATGCCGGATTGCATGAGTTCGGCCCGGCGCGCCTGCACATCCGAGGCGGCGCCCACCATGTTGGTCAAGATGTGGCTGACCTGCAGGTGCACCCGCATGCCCATCAACTCCCAGGCCCGCTTCACGTTGTTCTTGACCGCCATCAGCGTCGTCAACGGGATCTGGGAGATCCTGCGCGCCATCTCCTCGACGGTGTCTTCCAGGTCTTCGCGCGGCACCACCCTATTCAGCAGGCCCCAGTCGAGGGCTTCGCGCGCGGACAGGGTGGGCGCCAGCAGCAGCCAGTCCATGGTGCGGTGCCAGTTCATCAGCAGCCACGGCTCGATCATGGTGTGCCCGCCGGGCTCCCCCAGGCTTTGGGCAAGGGGCATCTGGAAATACGCGTCCTCGGACGCCACACAGAAATCGGTCAGCAGGCCGAGATAGATTCCGCCGCCCATGCAATAGCCGTGGATCGCCGAGATCGTCGGCTTGGGAAACTCCCACAGATACAGGGTGGGCCACAGAAACAGGTCGGCGGTCCCCTTGTACAGGTCCTCGAAGGTGTTTCCGAAATCCGGGTAGGGATTCTCGTCAGGTCCCCAGCGGGCCACGTGCCCGCCGCAGAAGCCCTTCCCGTTGGCCTTGATGATGACGACCTTGATCTCTTTGTCGCGGTCGGCCTCGTGCAGGCAGTCGTCGACCTCGGTGACCAACACCGCGTCCTTGGTATTGGCCTTGTCGACCCGATTCAGGATGATCCGCGCAATCGGCGGTTCGCGTTCATAGATGATCGCCTCGAGCACGCGCCGCTCCATCGTCGTGACATTACCGGGCGGCCGCTCAGCCGCGCGCCACCAGCCAGGCGCGACCGTCGCCCTCCCCGGCGTCGACCAGCTTGAGCGCGGCGAACGCGGCGGTCAGCTCGCCCGGCGCGGCGCGAAACGGTCCCGGCGCGGCCCCGACCTCGCTCAGCGCGGCGATGGCCAACAGCCCGCCCGGCGCCAGCCGCTCGATGATCGCCCCGTCGAGGCGACGGTCCCGAAAGTTATGGCACAGAATCAGGTCGACGGGCGGTCCGGCGGGCAGCCCGCCGTCGAGGTCGAAGACGTCGAAGCGGCAGCGGTCCCCGACGCCGGCGAGCCGGGCCAACTCGCGCGCCTGCTCGATGGCGACCGCGGAGACGTCGTACCCCCAGACGTCCAGGCCGCGACGGGCCAGCCACACCGCGCCTTGCCCCTGCCCGCAGGCGAGGTCGAGCGCAAGTCCCGCGGTCGGAAACTGCTCGGCGTGGCGCGCCACGAAGCCGGGCGGCCCGACCTCGCCCACCGGCGGTGGCCCGGCGGCGGCGTACCGCTCGTCCCAGCGACGCCGGTCGTCCTCGGCCATAGGCGCCACCCTAAATCGCCCACCGCGTTTCTACACTGGACCGGTGTCTAGAGAGGCGGCCACTCCGACGGACGCGGGGACGGCCCGCCGCTCCGACCGCCGGCCGGCGCAGACGATCCGCAAGGTCCTCGACGCCGGGCTGGAGGAACTGCGGGAATCCTCCTACGCGACCCTGACGATGCGCGCGGTCGCCACCCGCGCCGGCGTGTCCCCGGCCAGCGCGTATACGTACTTTCCGTCGAAGAGCGCGCTGGTGGCGGCGGTGTACCTGCGCTTCCTGCAGGACCTGCCTTTGCACACCGACGTCAACGACACCACCCAGTCGCGGGTCAGCGCGACGCTGCGGGACATGGCGCTGATGGTCGCCGACGAGCCCGAGTTGGCGACGGCCTGCGGCGCGGCGCTGATGGCCGACGACCCCGCCGTCAAGCCGCTGCGGGAGCAGATCGGCGAAGAGGTGTCCAGGCGGATCGCGGCGGCGCTGGGTCCCGGGTGGCCGCGAGCGGTGCGCTCCGCGCTTCAGATGACGTTCTCCGGGGCCCTCCTGACGGCCCGGTTCGTCAGCTATGAGGAGATCGCGGGACAGCTCGACGAGGCCGTCGGCCTCATTCTGAAAGCCTGCGCCGCCTAAAGCCCAGTGGCCCAACCGAATCGCTATTATCCAGCTGTGAGGATCGGCTGAGCATGCGCAGTCACGGCTGGGCAGGGAACGCGCCCGCCTCCGACGAGGAGGCGATCGAGCGCATCCTGGACGCCGCGGACCGGATCATCGACGAGCGGGGCACGGCGATGGGAATCGCCGACGTGGCGCGGGCCCTCGGCGTGACGCGGCAGACCGTCTACCGGTACTTCCCCGGCACCCAGGCGTTGCTGGTGGCGGCCGCGATGCGGTCGGCCGACGGGTTCCTCGACCGCCTGGCGACCCAGCTCGAAGGCGTGACCGACCCGGTCGTGGCGATGACGGAAGGCATGGCGTTCGCCATCGAGCAACTGGCTTCCGACGATCAGGTCGGGTTCGTGCTGCGCCACCGCAGCGGTCAGAGCGTCTCCATCATCTCCGACACCGCGTTGGCCTTCGGGCGATCGATGCTGCATCGATTCGACATCGATTGGGAGCACTACGGTTTCGACGAAACGGGGCTCGACGAGCTGAACGAATTCGGCCTGCGGGTGCTGCAATCCTTCCTCACTGACCCGGGCCGGCCGCCGCGCACCGGCGCCGACCTGCGCCGCTATCTCACCCGGTGGATAGGACCCGCGATCGCCTACCCGCAGTTGATGCGCACCATGGACGCGCTTCGGGCGGCCGAGCCGGCGCACGCGCGCGGGCGCCCGTCACGAGCGTCCTGATACCGCGGGAGTGGTTGATCCCTCCCCCGAGTTCGGCCATCCTCAACGAACCGACGTTGACGACGACCGACGAAGGAGGGGACATGGCAGGTCTGGGAGCAATCGCGCTCAACAGCGCCCCCATTTTCGGCGGCGCGATGCTGGCCATCGTGGCCGGGCAATTCCGGGGCCCGAACTACCGAGAGCTGATCAAAGAAGACATGGACCTGCTCGACCGGCTCCCCACCGACGCGATCACCCGACGCGCCGAAATGCAACGCATCATCGATGAGCGCATCGATGACCTGATCGGTGTCGCCGACAGGAACCGTGCGATGCGCCGAGCCGCCCTGTCCTACCGAGGCAATTGGCGGGACATGGTGCTTTTGCTCTGCGCGCTGCTGTTCACCATCGTCTGGTGGGACGTGAGCCACGAGCGCAGCAACTGGCTGCCGATGTTCATCCTGCTGATCCTGCTGTGTGTTCTTGCCGCCGCGTACGCATTTCGCGGCGTGCTGCGCTCGGCCCGCTCTGTACTGCGCCGGCGGGGCGCCGGCAACCGCGAGACCGCCGCCCCGGACACACGCACGTAATACGGCCGACTTGGTCACATCACCGGGAGTTACCGCGCATTTCGGCTCGCCCGACTTGCGACCGGTCCGGCGGCCCCTTCTGCGGTCCTGAGCTGCGACATTTCCGGGGCCGTGGGTGCAGGCCGTCCCCTGGGAAGGCCTTCGGGTCCGTCGGGGGGTGGCCCGCGCTCGGCGAGCATCCGTTACCGCGCTGTGACAAAATTTTGAGCGTGAAGTTTCCTCCCCTCCTCCGTCTCATTTGTGCTGCGGCGGCGCCGATTTGGGCGCTGCTGGCCGCGCCCGTTCCGTTCGCCGCCGCCGAGCCGTGCCCCGACGTCGAGGTGGTCTTCGCCCGGGGTACCACCGAGCCCCCCGGCGTCGGCCGCGTCGGCCAGGATTTCGTGGACACGCTGCGCTCGCGCGTGGGCACCCGATCGCTCGGCGTGTACCCGGTCAACTACCCGGCCACCACGGACTTCCCCACGGCGATCGACGGCATCACCGACGCCGGCCACCACGTCGAGTCGATGGCCGCGAACTGCCCCAGAACCAAGATGGTGCTGGGCGGATATTCCCAGGGCGCGGCCGTCATGGGCTTCGTCACCGCGAACCGGGTCCCGGACGGGGCCAACCTCGCGCAGCCGCCCCAGCCGATGCCGCCCGACGTCGCCAACCACGTCGCCGCCGTCGCCCTGTTCGGCAAGCCGTCGACCCAGTTCATGAGCATCATCAACGAGCCCCCCGTCACGGTCGGCCCGCTATACGCGCCGAAGACGATCGAGCTGTGCGTACCCAACGATCCGGTCTGTTCGGGCTCGGGATTCCCGGCCGCGCACCGGCAGTACGTCGAGGCCGGGATGGTAGATCAGGCGGCCGACTTCGCCGTGGGACGGCTCTAGGAGGACCTAGACAGCCGCCGGCCTGCGCCCCCGGACCAGACCGCCGGGCCTGGCTTCGGTCAGTTCGCCTTCGGCGACGACGGTCTGGCCGCGCACCATCGTCTCGACGTAGCCCTCCGAGCGCTGGATCAACCGGCCCGCGCCGCCGGGCAGGTCCTCGACCCGCTCCGGGTAGTGCAGCCGCAGCCGGTCCAGGTCGATCAGGTTGATGTCGGCACGCCGCCCGGGCGCGAGCACGCCGCGATCGCCCAGCCCGTAGAAACTTGCCGGGTCGCCGGTGAGGCGGTGGACCGCGGCCTGAAGCGACAGGCCCGGCCCGCGCGTCCGCTTGCCCACCCAATGCGACAGCAGGTATGTCGTCATGCTGGCGTCGCAGATGATCCCGCAGTGCGCCCCGCCGTCGCCGAGCCCCTGCAGGCTCACCGGGTCCGCCATCATGTTGTAGAGGTGGTCGTAGTTGTTGCCGGCGTAGTTGAGCAGGGGCAGCAGCAGGAATTCGCGCCCTTGCGCGCCGAGCAGCACGTCGTAGGTGACCTCCCAGGGGTCACGGCGCTCCCGGTCGGCGATCGCGGCGATGCTGTCCCCGGGCGCGGGTTCGTAGTCGAGCGCTTCACCGAGTGGATACAGGCGCTTGAAGATGTGTTTGTTCAGTTGGTCCGCCGAGGGTTCGGGCGTCGGGTCGGGCGCGTCGGCCAGGATTTGCGCCCGCACCTCCGGATCGCGGAGTCGTCGAACGCGCTGCGCCAGCGGCAGTTCCATCAGCGGCCGGTATGTCGCGCGGTGCCGGAAGGGATTCATCCGCGACTGGTGGCCCATCAACATTCCGAAGGCCCGACTGGCGACCTGCGGCCGGATCGCCGCACCGGCCGCGTTGGCCTCGTGCACCGCCGCGAACCAGTGCCGCCAATCGTGCGGATCCTGCTCGTTGACCATCGCCAGGAAGGTGAGCGGTATCCGGTATTGGCGCCCGAGCCTGGTGATCCACTCGACCTCGGCGTCGATCGAGTGGCGCTGGTCGCCTCCCATCGCGCCGCCCACACCGGCCGGAACCACTTGCAGCACACCGGAACCCACCTCCGCCATCACGGCCATCAGCGCGGCGAGTTCCTCTTCTTCGGAGTAGGTTCCCGGGACGGGTTCGCCCGACGCGCTGCGATGCCCTGCCGTGCGTCCGAACGACATTCCCACCGCCCCGGCTCGCAGGCCGTCGGCGACGATCCCGCTCATCGCGTCGAGGTCAACCGCCGTCGCGGTGTCGTGCGCGCGGTCACCCATCACGAAGCCGCGGACGGCCGCGTGCGGGATCTGGGCCGCTACGTCCACCGCGCGCGGCATCCGTTCGAGGGCGTCCAGATACTCGCCGAAGGATTCCCACTCCCAGGTGATGCCCTCGGACAGCGCGGAGCCCGGGATGTCCTCGACGCCTTCCATCAGGTCGACGAGCCAGCCGTGCCGGTCGGGCCGCACGGGCGCGAAACCGATGCCGCAATTGCCCATGATCGCCGTCGTCACGCCGTGCCAGCACGAAGGGGTGAGGTGCGGATCCCAGGTGGCCTGCCCGTCGTAATGGGTGTGCACGTCGACGAATCCCGGTGTCACGGTTAGCCCGTCGGCCTCGACGGTGCGCTTGGCGGTGCCCTCGACACGGCCGACCTCCGCGACGATCCCGTCGGTGACCGCGACGTCGGCGGTCCGCGCCGGCGCGCCGGTGCCGTCCACCACGGTTCCGCCCCGGATGATCAGGTCGTAGGTCATGACAGCCTCCTCGCGGGCCGGGCTTGGCGCCCACCAAGCATTCAACAGCGTTCACGCTTTTCTCGATAGGCGACGCGGTCAAACAAGACGGTGCGTGGCTGTTCGCCAAGGCGAGTGAAAGTGCGTCAGCCCGCAGCGCAACGGGCGCGCAGCGCGGGGACACCCGGGCCGGCGAGATCGTCGCAGTAGGCCTGGCGGCCCGCCATCGCCATCGTCAGCGCCAGCGTGGTGCCGCTAACCAGTGGGCCGGCGCCGGTGGCGAAGGAACCGTCGGTCGCCTCCAACCGCAGACCATCGATCGCGCTCCGGCTGCGTACCGCAAAGTCGCGCTGGGCATAAAACTCCGCTACCCGGGCGACGGTGTCCACGGTCGGCGTGCGCGGGAGTCCGAGGGGCCGCCGGATGTCCTGGGCGTGCACGACGACCTCGCCCAGCCACGCGGCGGTCGGTCCCAGCGGCGCGGTGGTGCTGGTGACGACGCGCCGGAACCGTTCGAGTGTCTCGGCGGGGGTTGCGCCGCGGTGCTCGGCCAGGCGCCGCGCGTTGTGCAGGTCGAAGTCGAATCGAGCGCCCAGGGCGCTGGCGAACCAGCGCAGTGGGCCGGTGCTCGCGGCGGCGGTGAGGTGGGCGACCACGTCCTCGATGACCCACTGGCCGCACAGCGACGGCTGCGCCCATTGCGCGTCGTCCAGGCCGGCGAGATCGTCGGCGAGCGCGGCGCGCTCCGCGTGAACCGAGGACCAGAGAGCGTCGCGGGTGGCACCTTCGAACATGTAAGCCTCCAATACCCGGCAGAGATGACGCCGGTATAGACCCTCGCCGCGCCCGAAAGTCGTCGCGCGCGAGGAAGTCAGAAGCGGGGACCGGCGCCGGTGTCGAGGGCTTCGAGGGCCGCGTCGATGTTGGGCATGATCGTCGGGCCGTAACCGCTCACCAGTTGGCCGAGCGCGCGGGCGATGTGCGGACCGACGGCGCCGGCGGCGAGGACCTCCTCGGCGATGGCCACCCCGTTCACCACGTGGGCGGCGAGGAGCCGGCCGTCAGCGGTCAACTCGTAGCGCCAGTCGCCGATCTGCACCCGCTCGGGCTGCGAACGGAACAGGCCGCGCCGCGCTGGCGTGACGATCACCCCGGGAACGCCGCCGAACACCTTGACCACCAGCGCGACGCCGCCGGGCCCCGAAAGGGCGGACCCGACGGCGTGACTGACCCGCTCGTGGTCGAACACCGTCATCAGTCACTCATCGGCAGCACGAACGACGGGGTCAGGGTCTGCGGCTCGCCGCTGCGACGCACCGCCGTGCCCGCCACGTAGAACTCCACCGTGTGATGTCCCCACGCGTAATTCGAAATGGCGAAATGCACCCCGACGACGCCGTTCGCGCCGTCGCGCTCGGCCTCGCTCTGCATCCGCGACATCGCCAGCTCGCGGGACTGGTAGCTGCCCTGCGTCCATTGCGGCATCTCCGCGTTGCGTCCCGCCTGCTTCAACATCTGCATAAACCCTTGCACGGCAACGTGGAACACACAGTTGCCCATCACGAAGGCGACCGGGGCGTATCCGGATCGCAACAGCGTCGTCAGGTCCTGGCCGGAAAGGTGGCTGGTGAACGCCTGCCCGTTGGGGCGCCGAAACGCGCCGGGCTTCGCGGTGTATCGCACGGCGGTGCCGACCGCGATGAACTCGAGGTGCTCGCCCTCCCCCTGGTGACGCCACTCCAGGCGCACGCCGACCACGCCGTCGGCCCCCAACGAATCGGCCTCCGCCTGCATCCGCGACATCGCGTTCCAGCGCGCGCGGTACGTCGCCTCGGTGAGCACCGGCAGCTCGGACTGCTGCCTGATGCCGGTGAACTGGTAGCCCACGTGATAGACCGAAACGCCCATCACGAGCTCGATCGGTTCGAACCCGGCCCCGTGCAGTAAGGCGAATTCGTTGATCGACAGGTCGGTCGTGAACACCTTGCCTGCGTGCGACAGCCTCTCGCTCGCGACTGGGTCAAGCGGGTTCGGTTGCATTGACAACACCTTTCTGGGGCACCTTCCTGCGGTCCGGAGCACAGCGTAGGACGCGGGTTCGCGTTTCACATCCCAAACTCGCCGGGGCCTCTCTCGAGCGCCGCGATGAACTGATCGCGGCGCGGCCTCGTGATCTCAAGTACCAGCGTTTTTGCGGTACGGGGTGCGCGCGGGGAGGGTCATGTTCGGACGGATCGACACCGGCAGCAATCACAATCCGCTGACCATCGAACTGCGCGACGTGGTGCGCGAATACCGGGTCGGCGGTCAATCCGTGCGGGCCCTCGACGAGATCAGCCTGCGCCTCGAGGGCGGGCAGTTCATCTCGGTGGTGGGGCCGTCGGGCGCGGGCAAAAGCACCCTGCTGCATCTGTTGGGTGCGCTGGACTCCCCCGATTCGGGCTCGATCGAATTCGACGGCGACGAGATCGGCCGGCTCAGCGACGAGCAGCAGTCGCAGTTTCGTCACCATCGCGTCGGCTTCATATTTCAGTTCTTCAACCTGTTGCCGACGCTGTCGGCGTGGGAGAACGTCGCGGTGCCGAGGCTGCTCGACGGCGTCCGGCTGGGCCGGGCCAAACCGGACGCGATTCGGCTGTTGGAGCGCGTCGGGCTCGGCAACCGGACCGAGCACCGGCCCGCCGAGTTGTCCGGCGGCCAGATGCAGCGGGTCGCCGTCGCGCGCGCGTTGATGATGGACCCCCCGCTGATCCTCGCCGACGAACCGACCGGGAACCTCGACTCCGCGACGGGCGCGTCGATCCTGGCGCTGCTCGGGGAGGTGGCCCACGAGCCCGGCCGGGGCCGGCTGGTGGTGATGGTGACCCACAATTCGGAGGCCGCGGCGGCGACTGACCGGGTGATCATGCTGCAGGACGGGCGGGTCGGCGCCGACCAGCGGTCGGAGGTCATGGTGTGACACCGGGCTCGGCGATTGCCGCCGCTGCGAGCCGGCTGCGCCTGTTCAGCCTGCGCGAGCTCGCGGTGCATCGCCGTCGCACCAGCGCATCCGTCGCCGTAATGGCGGTCTCCGCAATGTATCTGGTCGCGGTGTTCGGCATCTTCGGCTCGATCAGCGGATCGGTCAACCGGCTCGCCGACGGCGTCGCGGGTATCGCCTCGCTGGAGGTGTCGGGCATCACCGACGCGGGCTTTCCCGACACGATCACCGCCGACGTCGCCGCGGTCCCCGGGGTCGCGACGGCGGCGCCGCTGATCCGGACGTCGGCGCCCACCTCCTCGGGCCCGGTCCTGCTGTTCGGCGCCGACGAGCGCCTGGCCGCGCTGGGCGGCGCCCTCAAGGACGCGTTGAAGAGCGGGTCGCCCGGCCCGAGCGGACCGGCCGACGCCGTGCGTGTCGGACCCGGCGTCGGCCACGCCAAGGGGGAGACGTTCCAACTGGGGTCGAGATCGGTGACCGTCGGCGAGGTCCTCGCCGGCAAGCAGGTTGCCGCGCTCAACGGCGGGCACTACGTGCTTGCCCCACTCGCCTTGGCGCAGAACATCACCGGCCGCGCGGGCCAGCTCGACTCCATCCTGATCACCACCAAACCCGGCGCCGACCTCGCCCGGGTCCGCGCCGCGGTCACCACCGCCGTGAACGGCCGCGCGATCGTCGCCGAGCCCAGCATGCGGGCCACCCGGGCCGGCGACGGCGTCAAGCTGATGAACTACATGGCCCTGATGGGGGCGATGGTCGCCCTGATGGTCGGCGCCTTCCTCATCTACACCACGATGACCATGGCGATCACCCAACGGCGGCCGGTCATTTCGATGCTGCGCGCGATCGGGGGGCGCCGCGCGACCATCGTCCGCGACATGCTCGCGGAGGCGGTGATCCTCGGCATCATCGGCGGGGCGTTGGGCTCGGCCCTCGGGATCGTCATGGGCCGCATCGCGATCGGCCGATTGCCGCCGGCCATGACCCAGGGGCTGGAGGCCCGCATCGAGTACTGGCTGCCCGGGTACGCGATACCGGCCGCCGTCGCGGCGACGGCGCTCACCAGCGTCGTGGTATCGGCGATGGCCGCGCGGCAGGTGTACAAGGTCGCACCCATCGAGGCGCTGGCGCCGGTCGGCGTTTCGGCCGCGGACCGCGTGCCGCGGTGGCTGCGCGTCGCGAGCGGGGTCGGCGCGCTCGCTGTCTTCGCCGCATCGATCGCGGTCGTCGTCAACCAGCGGGGCGTCCTGGCGTTCGTCGCGATGGCGGCTGTGTTCTCCGCCGAGGTAGCGCTCGGATTCGCGCTGACCCAGCAAATCGTCAACGCCACCGCCGCGACGGCACGGGTGTTCGGCTCCGTCGGCGCCCTCGCGGCGGCGACCGTCGAGCGGGCGCCGCGCCGGGTGTGGGCGACGGTGATGACGGTGCTCATCGCGGTGGTCACCACCGTCACCATCACCGGAACCAACGCCGACATGATCTCCTCGGCACGGGGCATCTTCGCCCCGGTCGCCGACGTCCCGGTCTGGGTGAGCGCGAACTCCCCCGACAGCTATCCCACGGATGCTCTGCCGCAAGGCCTTTCGGATAAGGTGGCCGCGTTGCCGGGCGTCCGGCGCGTCACCGAGGGCGCGCTCGGGTTCGCCGAAGTGGGCGGCACCCGCGTGATGCTCGACGGCTTTTCCGCCGGCACGGCCGATCCGCTCTACCGCGCGCTCGACCAGCGGACCCGCGAGCAGGTGCTCGCCGGCCGGGGCGTGGTGCTCACACAGAACCTGGGCAGGACACTGCACGTCGGGGTCGGCGGCCAACTGCGGATGCAAACCCCACACGGCGCGCAGCAGACGACCGTGCTGGCCCTGGTGCCGTACTTCTCCACCGTGATCGGCACGGTCGGGATGGGCCTCGAACAACTCCGCGCCTGGTTCGACCGCCCCGTGACGACCACGCTCGAGATCGCCGCGGCCCCGGGAGCGGACGCCGGTCGCCTCCTCGCCGTCGTGCACCGCGCGGTGCCCGCGCCGAACTACGTGTACGACGGGCGCGCCAAGCTGGCGGGGCTTCAGGCCCCGATGCATCAGAGCATGTTCATCGCGAACGCCGTATGGATCATCGTCGTGTTGGTTGCCGCGGTCGCGCTGCTCAACACGCTGACGCTCTCGGTGCTGGAAAGGCGCCGCGAGATCGGCGTGCTGCGGGCGATGGGATCCAGCCGACGGTCCATCCTGCGGATGGTGCTGGCCGAGGCGACCGGCATCGGCGTCGTCGGCGGCGCGCTGGGGCTGGTGTTCGGAATCTCGGACCAATGGCTGTTCAGCCTGGTCAGCGGCGACATGATGAACTTCCAGGTCACCTTCCGGCCCAGCTGGATGGCGTGTGCGTTCACACTCGGCGCGCTGGCGATCAGCCTGCTCGGCTCGCTGCCGCCCGCGCGGCGCGCGGCCCGGCTCAACATCATCGAAGCCGTCAGCGTCGAGTAGTTTTCGTCGCAATGGGCTTCAGTGTCGGCCGGAACTCAGGCCGAAACTATTGCCATAACAGTCGAGCGAGGCCGAAGAAACCCGCGAGGAAGCTGCCTCCGGTGTTGAAGAAGCCGGAGTCGAAGCCGCTGTTGAGGGGACCGAGGTAGGGGCCGCCCGGGATGGCGACGTTTCCGACGCCGGAGCTCTGGCCGTCCGTGCCCGCGGCGCCGCTGGCTGTATTGAAGAGCCCTGACATATGGCCATTCAGTCCCGATCCGCCGACGGCCGTGTTGAAGAAGCCCGAGTTATTGGCCGTGTTGCCGAAGCCGGAACTGGTGGCCCCGCTGTCGGTGGTGAATCCGATGCCGGTATTGGTGTTGCCGGAATTCCAGAAGCCCGTGTTCAAGTCACCCGTATTCCCATCGCCGGTATTGAAGTTGCCGGCATTCCACAAACCGGTGTTGATGGCGCCCGAGTTGCCAAAGCCGGTGTTGATCACGCCGGAGTTTCCGAATCCGGTGTTCACCTGGCCCGCGTTCCCGACGCCGAAGTTGTTGAAACCCGAATTCCCGATGCCGATGTTGGCGGTGCCGGAGTTGCCCACCCCAATTCCGTTGAGGTGACCAGTGAAAGGATTCGTCCCCGAATCGAAGATGCCGACGTTGCCACTACCGGAGTTGAAGAAGCCGATGTTGTCGGTGCCGGAATTCCCGAAACCGATGTTGCCTGTGCCGGAGTTCAGCCCGGTGAAAGTGAACTGATTGGTCGCCGTGTTGAAATAGGCGTTACCGATTCCGACGAGATTGTTTCCGGTCAGGCCGAATCCGATGTTGTTGTTGCCTGTGTTGCCGGCGCCCCGGTTTCCATCGCCGGAGTTTCCGACGCCGAAGTTGCCGTTGCCGGTGTTGCCGAAGCCCATGTTGTGGCCCGGATCGGAACTCGTCACGACGTTTCCGGTATTGCCGAAGCCGACGTTGCCGTTGAATGTGTTTCCGGCGCCGAAGTTGTAATTGCCGTTGTTGCCGCTGCCCACATTCGAGGTGCCGGTGTTGCCCCCGCCGGTGTTGCCGCTGCCGCTGTTGCCGACACCGACGTTGGCGGTGCCTTTGTTGCCGTTGCCGACGTTGCCGGTGCCGCCCTTGTTGCCGATCCCCAAGTTCACCGGCAGCGAAGCCAGTAATTGCGCGAAGGGGTTCAACTGGGCAGCCGCCGCGGTCGCACCGGCCTGATAGCCCGTCATCGCCGAGACGTCGGCGGCCCACATCTCCTCGTAAAGGTGCTCGAAAGCCATGATCGCGGGCGCATTGAACCCGAAGAGATTCGACCGCACCAACTGCACGAATGCGTTGCGGTTGGCGGACACGGCCAGCGGGTGCACCGTGGCCGTCAGCGCCGCCTCGAACGCGCCTGCCACCGCCCGCGCTTGCCCGGCCGCACCGGCGGCTTGCGCCGATGCGGCGCCCAGCCATCCCGCATACGGAGCCGCCGCGGCCGCCATGGCCGCCGCCGCGGGGCCTTGCCAGGCCCCGCCGGCCAACTCCGAGGTCACCGTGGAAAACGAATTGGCCGCTGCTGCAAGCTCATCGGCTAGCCCGCTCCACGCCGCGGCCGCCTCCAGCATCGGGGCAGACCCCGCTCCGTTGTACATCAGCAGGGAATTGATCTCCGGCGGCAACATCGGAAAAGTGACCATGAAGGCCTCCTACGACGTCGAAGGAGCCTCGCCGGGCGGTCGGCCCCCGACAAGGCCGCGTAGGCGAATTCTATGACTTCGATTGCCGAAAGATTTGAGTTCCGCCACAAATCATCGAATCGCCCGTCCGAATGTGCGGAATGAGTCGTGCTGTGTGTTCGGGCCGATACCCGGGCGACGTCCGACGAAAAATATATCCACGAGTAGCTGGTCCCGAGCGGCGCGGGCACTCCCCTCCGATGCCCGCGGACGATCAGAAGCCGAGCGGAAGAAGCGCGGTGAACAGCGGCGCCAGCGGATCCGTCACCGGCAGGGCGAACGAACTGTTCAGGAACGGGGCGACCGGGCTCTGGAACGTGAAGATCGTCTGCCCGGGGGCGCCCAGCCCCAATGTCGGCTCCAACCCGGAGGTCACCGCGGCCGTGAAGAGCGGGCTCGAGATGTTGGTCGCGACAAAGTGGTTGTCGTCGGGGTCGGCAAGGGAGGTCGATGAGAACAGCCCGCCGAAATTGGTGGTTTGACTCATGAAGTCCGGGTCGCCGGCGACGGGGTTGGTGACCGGGCTGAGGCCCAGCGCCGACGCGAGCTGGGTGGCCAGGCCGTGCAACGGCCCCAGCGCCCCGCCGGCGGCCGAGGCGCCGGCGTGATAGCCGACCATCGCGGCCACATCCTGGGCCCACATCTGCTCGTACTCGGCCTCGGCGGCGGCGATCGCCGGCGCGTTCTGGCCGAAGAGATTCGACATCACCAACTGCACGAACCCATTTCGGTTGGCCGTCACCTGCAACGGATGCACCGTGGCCGCCAACGCCGTCTCGAACGCGCCGGCCACCGTCCGGGCCTGTCCGGCCGCGCCCATCGCCTGGCTCGCCGCCGCGCTCAGCCACCCCGCGTACGGGGCCGCCGCGGCCGTCATCGCCGCAGCCGCCGGCCCCCGCCACGCCTGCTGGGTCAGGCCGGAGGTGACCGACGAGAACGACGACGCCGCCGACCCCAGCTCGGAAGCCAACGCGTCCCATGCCGCGGCCGCCTCCAACATCGGACCGGAGCCGGCGCCCGAGAAGATTCGCGCCGAGTTGATCTCCGGTGGCAATACCGAGAAATTCATGACCCCAGTCCCTTCCGTGAGGGCCGCGACGGCCGGGCCGGCGCAGTCAGCACGACAACGCCAGCACGACAACACGCAGCGTCTACGACTACACGAAATAGAGGCCGGGATAGTTCAATGCGGGTCTAGCCGACATCGCCCATCACGGTGGCGAAGCCCTGCAGGTGCGGTTTGCACGGAAATGGCACCGGGGTCCGGATCCTGCGCAGTCCCGAGGTATCGAAGCCGGCGGCGGCGATGGCATCGACGGTTCGGCGGTTCGGATGGCAACCGGCGGCAAACCAGGACCACGGCCGCGCGACCAGGTCCTGGAACCGGCCCGTCGCCCCGTCTCCGCGGACGTGCTCGAGCACCACCAGCCGGCCCTGCGGGGCCAGCACCCGGCGGATCTCCCCCAGCGTCGCGGCCACGTCGTCGACCGAGCACAGCACCAGCCCGATGTGGACCGAATCAAAGGTGTTGTCCGGGAAGGGAATCGACTCGCCCGTGCCCTCCACGATGTCGACGGCGATGCCCTGTCGATCGGCAACACGCGACGCCATTCGCCGGAATGCGGCCACCGGCTCCACGGCGGCGACCGACGTCACCGCGGGCGGCACGAACTTCAGATCGGTTCCCGGCCCCAGCCCGACCATCAGCAGCCGGCCGGTCGCGTGTGCGATCGCCGCCCGGCGATATCGGTTGTAGAAGAGCCGGTCGAACATCGGCTGACCGAACCGATATATGTATGGGAATAAAGGATTTTCGCGCGTTATCTGCCACCTAGATCCAGTCGGAACGGCGGATACTCGTCACTCATCAACGATACATACACCGCCACCCGGTAGCGCCACCGAACGATCCCTATCAGCAGGTCGAACATGCCGGGATGAATGGACCCCTTGCACAGCAACCACACCGCGTTGATGACGCAAAGCACCTGCAGCAGTGGCTCCATCGCCCAGCACAGCAGTATCTGCGGGAGCCCGAGCAGCCACCACTTCACCAGCACGGCCCAGCGGCTCAGGCGCTCCGGGTAGTCGACCACCAGGTCGCCGGGATAGTCGGGCCTCGAGCCCAACGCGAAGGGCGGGTACCTGTCGGTGGTGTTCATCGGGAAGCGGTAGTTCATGACCCGCCACGACCAGCGCAGCACCCCGACGTTGAAGGCGAAGATCGCGCGCGGGTAGCGCCCCGTGATCAGGATCGCCACGCCGGCGACGATCGTCAGCAGCGGATACACCAGATAGAGAAGGATCAATATGGGGTAGTGCGGGACGGCCAGCACGCACCACTTGACGACCCAGAGCCAGCGTGACGGCGCCTCGAGATCGCCGCGCACCCGCACGGGACCGTCGGCGCCACGCACCGTCGGGGGCGCATTCATCGGCGGCACGACGCGATCGGCATCGCCGTCCCGAGGCCCCGATCGATCGCCGCGGACAGCCGGCGATGACTCGTGCACCGCAGAAACGTGGTCAGCATCCAGGTGTGGACCCGGTCGGGGATCATGGTCGCCGGCCACAACACGGACTCCCCGTGGGCCACCTGCAGCGCCGCGACCCGGGACACGGCGCCGACCCGGCGCCGCCGGGCCTTCTCGTATCGGCGCAGGGCCGCGCAAATCTCCCTGGAGAGCTCGGCGGCGCCGGCGTTTACCCACTCGCGGGAATCCGAAAGCTCCTTGCACAGCACCATGGTGTCGAGCAGCGCCTGATTGGTTCCCTGCGCGAGCGTGGGCGGCATGGTATGCGCGGCGTCGCCCAGCAACGTCACGGGACCCGGGACCAACGGGGGAAGCCGCGGGTGCCGAAAGTGCGGGTAGGGCGAACCCGCCAGGTCCTCGTCCGTCAGGCTGCGCAGCACAAGGTCGACGGTGTCGGACCACCCGGAAAAATTCGACCGAATCGCCTCGATCGGGCGCCGCGGTCTGACGAAGTCGCGGGACCACGGCAGGTCGAACCACCATTGGACGTCGCAACCCCCGGCCGGCCACACGCCGGTGTTTCCGCGCTCGCCGATGACGATCATCGCCACCCGCTTGTCGACCAGGGCGGGGAGGGTGACGAGCCCCTGCCAGCTGCACCAGCCCGTCGGTTCCGCGGCGGGGGCGCCGACGACGTCGCGAACGACGGAGTGCAGGCCGTCGGCGCCGATCACCAGGTCGCCCCGGGCCACGTTGCCGTCGTCGAATTCGACCTGGACCCCGTCGGGTTTCGTCACGACCCGCGCCGCGCGGGCGTCGCAGCGGATGCGATCGCTCGGGAAGCCGTCCAACAGCCGTTCCAGCAGGACGCGACGCGGCACCATCCGCACGGGTGCGCCCAGCCGGTCCACCATCGCGTCCACGTCCAGGCTCGCCAGCTGGTGTCCCCGGGAGGTCAGCACCCGCACCCGGGAAAGCAGTTGGCCGGCCCCGGCCATGTTCACGCCCAGCTGCCGCAACACCGTCTCGCCGTTGGACCAGATAGTCACCGCGCCGCCGCCGGCGCGCGTGTCCTTGCGCTGATCGAAGACCGTGACGTCGTGGCCGTCGCGCAGCAGTCCGCGCGCGACGGAAATTCCGCTCACGCCGGCGCCGATGACAAGTATCCGAAGCGGGCCCGTCACTTCATTGGATACGTGCCCGCGCACCCATCGGTTCACCGAACGCGGTCACTGCCGACCATCTTGTGCATCTCGTCGACCGACCACGGTTCGGCGTCGTGGTGATCGCGGTATCCGAGCACGCGCGGCGTGGGCCGGTCGAAGCTGCCGACGAATCCGCCCGCGGCCACCAAGATCCGCCCCGTCACACCGCGGGACAAGTCGCTGGCGAGATAGGCATAGAGCGGGGCCACGAAGGCGGCCGGGGCGCTATCGAGCGAGGCTCGCATCGTCATCTCGTCGAGCAACCCGCGGCGGTGCAGGTCCGCGATGTGCTCCTCGTACTCGGGACCGGTGGACAGCCGCGTCCGGGCGCCCGGGCACACCACGTTCGCCCGCACCCCGTGAGGCTTCAGTTCCGCCGCGATGGCCATCGTCAGCGCGTTGACGGCGCCCTTGCCCGCCGGGTAACCCGTGCCGCCGTAGTCACCGAGAAACGCCACCGAGCTGGTGTTGACGATCGATCCGTGCCCTTGCGCCGCCATGACGCGGGCGGCGACGCGGCACGTGTGAAACGCCGTACCCAGGTGCCCGCTGATCAGGCGGTCGAATTCCTCCGGCGAGATGTTCAGGATCGACGAACCGGCGGGCTCGGCGATCCCGGCGCAGTTGATCAGGGCGTCCAACCGCCCGTACCTGCTCACGCACGCGTCGACGAGCGCGTTCGCGGTGTGTTCGTTGTCCGCGGCCCCGACCACCGGGGTTACTCGCCCGCCGGCGTGCGATATCGCCGCCACGGTCTCGGCCACGGCGTCCGCGTCGCGCCCGTTGACCACCACGCCGGCGCCGAGGTCGCACAGCAGTTCGGCGACCGCGCGTCCGACGCCGCGGCTGCCGCCCGACACCACCACGCCGCGCCCAAGCAGCGGATCAGACATCGGCGTGGGCCTCAGAATCCTCCGAATGCCCTGTGCGCGCGGACTTCTCGGCGGCGAGCAACAGCTTGCGCGCGGCGGTGACAAACATGTGCCGAACAGTACCCAGGCGGTCCGAGAATGAGAAGCCCGTAACTGGGGTGCGCCCCGGCTACCCTCGCGACATTGCCGCCGGCCGAACATCCAGCGACAAGGCTCGTCCTGGCACCGGCCGGCGAACTTCGAAAACTGAACAATGCTTCGCTCCCGGCCCCTCTGAGCTGAGCAATCGCGGGTGGGCCCGATGAGGCGTATAGTCACCAGTGAAGTCCGTTCTGGACATGTCGCCGTTTAGCTAAAAGCGGTCAGTCAGCCGCACGGCTGCTGAGCATGGCGTGGCTCCGAGAGAAACTCCGGTCACCCTCTCGTTATCACTGCGTGCGCTGATCACCGACTTGTCCGGCGGATACAGGTGTAGCGGAGGCGATTGTGCGCATTTCTGCGATGCCCCGCTGCACACGACCCCGAAAGTGGGCCAATAATGCAAACCCCTTCCTGCACAGACCTTTTCGCGACGCGTCCTAGCCGATGACCGGCGTAGCGACCCCATCCCGACCCACCCGACAAGCCAGCAGAGAAACGGACGATTCCTACGACGACGTTGTCGAGATGTTCGTCGCGCTGCGCCAGATGCCCGCAGAATCGCATGAATATGGCCGTCAGCGCGAACGCATCGTCGCCCGTTGCCTACCGCTGGCGGACCATGTGGCCAGCCACTTCGCGCGGCGTGGCGAAGGCCTCGACGATCTGACTCAGGTCGCCCGCCTCGGGTTGATGAACGCCATCAACCGCTTCGATCCCGACAAGGGCCCCAGCTTCATCGGGTTCGCGGTTCCCACCATGATGGGCGAGGTCCGCCGATACTTCCGTGACTACAGCTGGGGCATGCGGGTGCCGCGGCGCTTGCGCGAGCTGCATGTCCAAATCAGTCGCACCACAAGCGACTTGGCACAAAAACTGGGGCGCGCCCCCACCGCCGGCGAGCTATCTCGGGTGCTGGACGTGCCGCGGGAGGAAATCATCGAATGCCTTGTCGCCGGCGATGCCTATCGGCTCGACTCCCTGGATGCACCGCTTGGAGCCGACGACTCCGGCAAGCCGCGCCTGGTGGCCGACGCCGTCGGCGACGTCGATCCGCAAATCGAGCACATCACCAACCGCGAAGCCGTGCGTGCCATCGTGGGTGCGCTGCCCGAGCGGGAACGTCAGGTGCTGCACATGCGGTTCTTCGAGTCGATGACCCAAAGCCAGATCGCCGAGCGCATCGGCGTGTCGCAGATGCAAGTCTCCCGCATCCTGGCCCACACGCTGCGCTGCCTGCGCGACCAACTGGGGTAGGTCGTTCCCTACGGCGCGGCCCGGCAGGTCCTTCGGTGGCCCCCGGCGATGTACTGTGCGATTCGGGCACGGGTCGACTGTGTCGCCAGAATCAGCCTGGAAGGGGCGCGGTGCGATGAGGGTTTCTCGGACGTCTCGGACGATAGTCGCCGGCGTTGCGGTGGCCACGGCGCTGACGGCGTCGGTGGCCGGCTGCGGCAGTAAGCCCGCGCCCTCGACGTCATCGACGTCGAAGTCGGGCTCATCCAGCCCAGCGCCGGGTACCGGCAGCGCGGCTCCCACTTCCGCGTCCGCGGCACCGGCAATCGACTACACCGGTTGGTTGATCAAGGCGACCGATATCAACGCCCCGATACAGTTCAACGCCGCCCCCCCGACGAGCAACCCGAACGGGCAGCCGGGCGCCGCCATCACCTTCAGCACCGACGACAACAGCCACGTCATCAAGGACACCATCCAGGTGCTCGCGGACCCCGGCGCCGCCACGAACGCGCTGAACGCGGCCAAGGGCGCGCAGGGCGGCAACATCAAGAATCCGACGACGCAACCGTTCAACGTCGGAACCGGCGGAACGACGGTGTCCGGGAACGCACCGGACAACTCCAAGGGGATCTTGGTGCTGTTGTTCACCGAGGGCAAAGCGTTCGTCACGCTCGAATTCGACGGGCCGGTCGACTCGCTCCCGCCGCAGGACTTCGTCACCGACGTCGCCCAGAAGCAAGACGACGCGGTGAAGAAGGGGCTTGGCGGCTGACGTATGGACGTCATCAACGGCCTGCCTGCTCATGCCTTATTGCTGCATCTGGTGGTGGTGCTCGTTCCGCTGACAGCCCTGTTCGAAATCGTGTGCGGCCTATGGCGGCCGGCCCGGCGGGGCCAGCTGATGTGGCTCACGCTGGCGCTGGCCGTTGCGACGATGGTGATCACGCCCATCACCGTCAACGCCGGGGAATGGCTCTATGACCTGAGGAAAAAGCCCAGCCCGATCCTGCAGGAACATGCCGAACGGGGCGGCACCATGGTCTATTTCGCCGCCGCCATGCTGGTGGTCGCGATCGGGCTCGTCGTGCTGCGCGTGGTCGAACGCCGATCCGAGAAGCGCCGCGTGCTCGGCCATCTCATCGCCGCGATAATCGTTCTCGCCGTGGGCATCTCGTCGACGATCCAGGTCTATCGCACCGGCGATGCGGGCGCCCAGTCGGTGTGGGGCGGCGAGATCGCGCGGCTGCAGAAGTCCAACGGGACGTAGCGGCCGCGGCGGCGAGCCTCACACCACCCTCAGGGCCACCCGCGCCCACGCGTTGTTGGCGTATCCGCGCGGGTTCCACAGCGACGCCGCCGACTCCGGCTGGGCGGTACCGGTGTCGTCCCAGGCGCGGGCGGTGATGCGCAATGGCCCGGGCTCGGCGTCGACGGCCAGCGACCACGGCCGCCAGGACCACTTGCTGGGCGCGCGGTGCAGGTCGGCCCGGCGCCAGGTGAGTCCGTCGTCGAGGGACACGTCGACGCGTTCGACGCTGCGGCCGTCGCCCGCGATTCCGTAGCCGCGGATGGTCAACGGGCCGCGCGACACCCGGTCGCCGTCGGTGGGATCGAGGATGTCGCAGTTCAGCGCCAACGACGACAACGCGATGCCCTCGCCGCCGACGGCGGCGTCGGGGTCGGCGTCCGGGGGCAGGATGCGGTAGTCGTGCGCCTGGAAGTAGTTGTCCGACGCACGGCGTTGCACCGTGACGGCCGTGACCCATTTGACGCTGCGCGCCCCGATGTACCCGGGCACCACCAGCCGGACCGGGCCGCCATGGGCGCGTGGCAGCGGTTCGCCATTCATCTGCCACGCCAGCAGCACTTCCGGCGACATCGCCTTACCCAGGGGGATCGAGCCGCCGTAGGCCTGGACGGGCCGGGCTTCCCTCGCGACGTCCGGGGCTTGGAAGGCGACGTGCAGCCCATCGTCCTCGCGCGTCCCGGCGGCCGCGAGGACGTCCGCCAGCCGGACACCGCGCCATTCGGCCGTCGAGATCGCGCCGTGCGCCCATGGATCCTTGCCCGGTATGGGCCGCACCCGCAGCATCTCGGCGCGCCGGTTGCCGGCACAGGCCAGGGTGGCCACCACGTCGTGTTGGTCGAATTCGGTGGTGAGCTGCTCATACGTCAACGCGAGTGGCCTGTCCACCAGCCCGTTGACCGTCAGCTGCCACTGCTGCGGCGGGATATCGGGGAACCGGCCGTGGTTGCGGGCGTAGAACGCGTCGATCGGGGTGATGTCGCTGTCGGCCAGCACCGCCGGCGGCGGTTCGGCGTTGTACGGCAGGCGCCCCCGCACGACCATGTCGTCGCGCTTGCCCCACGATGCAGCGGCCGGGGTCATGGCGCTCGTTGTCATGTAAGCAATGGTTCCCCACTCGAACGCCCGCGGCCAGGGGGGTGAATTTTGTGGGGTCACAAGCTTTACTTGTGACAGGCCCCAGATGCCACAAAGCCGCCTTGTGCCCGCCGGAGGATGGTCATGCCGCTCAGCACTCACATGCCCGACCTGTCCGCATTCGAGATCTTTACGGCGATCGCCCGGACCGGCAGCCTGGCCGCCGCGGGCCGGGAATTCGGGCTGACACAGCAGGCGATTTCGGCGCGGCTGGCATCGATCGAGGCGCAGACCGGCATCGCGCTCGTCGTGCGCACCCCGCGCGGTTCTCGGCTGACGCCGGCCGGAGTCGTCGTTGCCGAGTGGGCGGATCGACTGCTCGACGTCGCCGAATACGTCGACGCGGGGTTGGCGTCACTGCGATCCGAGAGGCGCAAGCGCGTCAAAGTGGTGGCCAGCCTGACGATCGCCGAACAGCTCATGCCGCGCTGGCTGGTATCGCTACAGGTTGCGGCGGGCCGGCTGGGCGCGGCGACGCCCGAAGTCATCATGACCGCCACCAACAGCGACCAGGCGATCACCGCCGTCAGCGACGGGAGGGCCGACCTCGGATTCATCGAGACCCCGCACGCCCCAAAGGGATTGCGCAGCCGAGTGGTTGGGCACGACGACCTCGTGCTGATCGTTCCCCCGAATCACAAGTGGGCGCAGCGCCAGCGACCGATCACCGCTTCGGAACTGAGCCGGACACCGCTCGTGACCCGCGAACCCGGATCGGGGACACGCGATTCGCTCACCGCCGCGCTGCGCCACGCGCTGGGCGACTCGACACGACAGGCGGAGCCGGTCCTCGAGCTGTCCTCCGCTGCCGCGGTGCGCGCCGCCGTTGCGGCCGGCGCCGGGCCCGCCGTGATGAGCCGGCTGGCCGTGGCCGACGACCTGGCGATCGGACGGCTGCGCACGGTGGATGTCCCGGAGTTGGACCTCCGACGCCAACTGCGCGCCATCTGGGTGGGCGGACGCACACCGCCCGCCGGAGTCGCGCGGGACCTGCTGTCGCACATCACCAGCCAGGGCGCTGGCTAGCACCCTTGCCCCCGGCTGCACCGTCGCATATGTTCCGTTCGTGGTGACGAGCGTCATTAACGGGCACTGCGACGACCGCTTCGACGAGGTCCGGGCCGCGCTGGCCGACAACATCTCCTCCGGCGAAGAGGTCGGCGCGTGCATCGCCATCGACATCGGCGGCGAAACCGTCGTCGATATCTGGGGCGGCTTCACCGACGCGGCACGGACGACCGCCTGGGCCGAGGACACCATCGTCAACGTGTGGAGCTCCACGAAGACCGTCACCAGCCTGGCCGCGCTGATGCTCATCGACCGCGGCCTGATCGAGCCGACCGCGCCACTGGCCGCCTACTGGCCGGAATTCGCCGCAAACGGCAAGCAGGACATCGAGATTCGCCACATCCTGTCGCACACATCCGGTGTGTCCGGCTGGGACCTGCCGTTCGCGACCGAGGACATGTACGACTGGGACAAGGCCACGGCGGCGCTGGCGGCGCAGGCGCCGTGGTGGGAGCCCGGAACCGCGTCGGGATATCACGCCCACAACCAGGGCCATCTCATCGGTGAGCTGATTCGCCGCGTCACGGGCCAAACGCTGAAGGAGTTCGTCCGCGACGAGATCGCCGGCCCACTGGACGCCGACTTCCAAATCGGCGCGGTGCATGCCGATTACGACCGCATCGCCGAGATCGTGCCGCCGCCTCCCCTGGAGCTGCCAATCGAGGCGCTCCCCGAGGACAGCCCGATGCGCAGAACCTTCAGCGGCCCGCCGCCCAACGCCGATGCCGCCAACACGCCGGCCTGGCGCGACGCCGACATGGGCGCTCTGAACGGCCACGGGAACGCGCGGTCGCTGGCCACGATCCTGTCGGTGATTTCGTTGGGCGGCAAGGCTCGTGGGGTTCGGCTGCTAAAGCCCGAGACCGTCGAGCTGATCTTCGAGGAACAGGCCAGCGGCGTCGACCTCGTGCTGCCCGCGCCGCTGCGCTGGGGCCTCGGATACGGGCTTCCCCAAAAGGACGCGCTCCCCTACGTTCCTGACGAGAAGATCTGCTTCTGGGGCGGGTGGGGCGGCTCGATGGTGTTGATGTGGCCCGACCGGAAGGCCACCGTCTCCTACGTCATGAACAAGATGGGGCCGGGCATCCTCGGTTCGGACCGGATGGCGATGTACGGGAAGTTGATCTTCGACGCGCTCGGTCCGGCGTGATGGCGTGCGGCGCCCGCTGGGGCGCCCCGGCGCTGATCGCCGCCGCGACGCTGACCGGGACCCCGCGGATCGCGGTCGCCGACCCGCCCGACTACACCGGGTTGTTGATCGGGGCCGGCGACATCAATGCGCCGGAGAGTTTCACGGCGTCGCCGCCCGTCAACAACCCGAACGGTCGGCCAGGTGCCACGACCACCTTTCGCAACCAGCGCCGCACCCTCGTCATCTACGACAGCCTTCAGGTCCTGCCGGATCCCGCGACCGCGGTCCGCGCCCTGGAATCGGCGAAGGCGTCGACCGATGGCTATGTCCACGGCGTGCCCGACCCGATCTCGATCGGCACCGGCGGGACCACGATCTCGGGACCCTCGCCCGACGGCTCCAAGAGCGTCACCGTGCTGATGTTCACCGAGGGAAAGGCGTTCGCCGAGCTCGAATTCGACGGCCCGCCCGACGCGCTCGTGCCTCCGGACGTCGTCACCGACGTCGGCCAGAAGCAAGACGCCGCGATCAAGACCGGACTGGCCGGCTGAGCGCCGGTCAGTCGGTCGGCGTCAGACGAAAGAGGCGGAACTGCCGTCCGCCGGCGCGGTCCTGGGCGATCTGATAATTCGGCCAGTGCGCGACCACCCGTGCCCACGCTTCGGCGCGCTCCTCGCCGGTGAGCAATTGCACCTTCGCGACGAAGCGGTGCCCGCGCCTGCGAACGGTGACCCGTTGCGTCGCTCTGAGATTCGCCGACCACGACGGGTGCCGGGCGAGGCCCCAATTGGACCCGACCACGAGCAGCGCATCCCCGTCGGGGACGCATTGCACGGTGGCCGTCCGGGCGAGGCCCGTCTTGCGCCCCGAGGTGGTCACCTGGATGTTGGGTACGCCGGTCACGTCCAGGACCCCGAGGCGTCCGTTGGTTGCGAACCTGAGCAGGGCTTCGATCCCTTCGGCGACCGGTCGCCCCCGCAGGATCAGCCACGTGTATGCGGTCGGGTTTCGCGCCACCCGCTGCAGCGGATTCACACGCGTACTCTAGTCCGGCGCGGGCGGGTCAATTCGTCCGGACCGACAGTCGCCGAGCCGGTAAATCCGCAGGAGAAGTACGAGCTGAGGCCTGCAAAATTACAGTCTCGGCGAATTGTCGGATCAGTGATACGAGCGCAGCGCTGGCGTTAAATAAATGGCTTGATTTAACCTTGTGCGCGGTGTTCACTGGGTCGATGACCGCTCAGAGGATGGCCCGCTCCGGGAGGTCGACCGGCACCCGCGAGGCGATCTTGTCGGCCGCGGAGGTGCTGTTCGCCGAGCGTGGCATGTATGCCGTGTCCAACCGGCAGATCAGCGAGGCGGCGGGGCAGGGCAACAACGCCGCGGCGTGCTACCACTTCGGAACGAGGACCGACCTGCTCCGGGCCATCGAAAGCAAGCACCGGGAGCCGATCGAAGAGCTGCGCGCGCAGATGCTGGCCGACATCGGCGATTCGACCGAGCTCCGCGATTGGGTGGGCACGCTGGTGCGCCCACTCACCGATCACCTGGCCGCGCTGGGGACGCCCAGCTGGTATGCCCGGTTCGCCGCCCAGGCGATGGCCGATCCCACCTATCGCCATGTCGTGACCAAGGATGCTCTGACGTCGCCGCTGCTGGTGCGGACGATCGACGGCATCACCCGCTGCCTTCCCGACCTGCCCAAGCGGGTGCGCAACGAACGGATCGCGATGGTCCGCAATCTGCTGATGCACACCTGCGCCGAGCATGAGGGCGCGCTGGCCGAGCACGGTCCGCGGTCGCGGTCGAGCTGGCCGGTCGCCGGGGAGGGCATGATCGACGCAATCGTCGGCCTGTGGCGCGCGCCGGTGCACGTGAACGCGGCGGATGGCAACCGAGGAGCAGGATGACCGACATCACCACCGCAACAAGCGTCCCGGAGTTTCCGATGACGCGCGCACCGGGCTGCCCGTTCGCGCCGCCGCCGGACGCCCTGGCGCTCAACGACACCAGGCAACTGAGCAGGGTGCGGATCTGGGACGGCAGCACCCCCTGGCTGATCCATGGCTACGAGGCGATCCGCGCGTTGTTCACGGACTCCCGCACCAGCGTCGACGACCGGCTGCCGGGGTACCCGCACTGGAACGAGGGCATGCTGGCGACGGTCCACACCCGGCCGCGTTCCGTCTTCACCTCGGACGCCGAAGAACACACCCGGTTTCGCCGGATGTTGTCAAAACCCTTCACCTTCAAGCGGGTCGAAGCGCTGCGCCCGGCGGTGCGGAAGGTCGCCGACGAGCGCATCGACGCGCTGCTGGCCGGTCCCAACCCCGGTGACATCGTCAGCACCCTGGCGCTGCCAGTGCCGTCGCTGGTCATCAGCGAGATGTTGGGCGTCCCCTACGAGGACGCGGACTTCTTCCAGGAACAAGCCCAACGGGGAACGGGCCGCTACGCGACCGAGGAGGACACGGCCAAAGGGGCCGCCTCGTTAGCGAAATACCTGGCCAACCTGATCCGCGCCAAAATGCAAAGCCCCTCAGAGGATTTGGTGTCCGACCTCGCCGAACGGGTCAACGGCGAGGAGCTCAGCGTGCGAGAGGCGACGCAACTGGCCCTCGGTGTGCTGATCGCCGGTCACGAGACCACCGCGAACATGATCAGCCTGAGCGTCGCGGCGTTGCTGGAGCATCCCGACCAGAGGGCGCTGCTGCGCGACGCCGACGACCCGAAGGTGATCGCCAACGCGGTCGAGGAATTGATGCGGTACCTGAGCATCATCCAGACGGGTCAGCGGCGCATCGCCGTGGAGGACATCGAGGTCGGCGGCGAGACCATCCGGGCCGGCGAAGGCATCATCCTCGATGTCGCGCCGGCCAACTGGGATGCCCGCCAATTCCCCAACCCGGACCGGCTGGACCTGCTGCGCGAGGACGGCGCGCACGTCGGCTTCGGCTACGGCCGCCACCAATGCGTGGGCCAGCAACTGGCCCGGATGGAATTGCAGATCGTCCTGCCCACCCTGCTGCGCCGGGTCCCGACGCTGCGGTTGGCCGTGCCCCTCGAGGAGCTTCCCTTCAAACACGACACACTGGCCTACGGCGTGTACGAGCTCCCCGTGACATGGTGAAGCCGGACCTGCGCATTGAGGTGCCCGATCTGTCCGGCAGATGCGCCGTCGTCACCGGCGCCAACAGCGGGCTCGGGCTCGGCCTGGCGACGAGGCTGGCGGCCGCGGGCGCCGACGTGGTGGTGGCGGTTCGCTGCCGGACCAAGGGCGAAGCCGCGATCGCCGAGATCCGCCGGGAGGCGCCACGGGCCAAGCTGAGGATCCGGCATCTGGACCTGTCATCGCTGCGCAGCGTGGCTGCGCTGGGCGAGGAGCTGGTCGCGGAGGGCCGGCCGATCGACATCCTGATCAACAACGCGGGCGTCATGACGCCGCCTCAGCGCCAGGAGACGCGCGATGGATTCGAATTACAGTTCGGCACAAACCATCTGGGCCATTTCGCGCTGACCGGACACGTGCTGCCTTTGCTACGCGCGGCGAAATCCGCGCGGGTGGTGACCGTCAGCAGCATCGCCGCAACCCAGCGAAGCCTCGACTTCAGCGATCCCAACGCCCAACATGGTTACCGACCCATGCGCTCCTACGGGATGGCCAAGCTGGCGCAACTGATGTTCGCGATGGAACTGGAACGGCGCAGCCGCCTCGGCGGCTGGCGCTTGATGTCCAACGCGGCCCATCCCGGGCTGAGCAAGACCAACCTGCTCAGCGGGGCGTCCTACGGCCGCGACAGGCCGACCCTGCAGGCCCGCCTGACCCGGCTCACGTGGCGGCTACTGCCGTTCATGTGGCTCGACGTCGACGAAGGCATCGAGCCGACCCTGTACGCGGCGGCGTCGACGGACGCCCGCGGCGGCACCTATTACGGGCCGCGCGGCCTCTACGAAACCGCCGGGGGCGGTGTCGCCCTGGCCGGAGTCCCCGGCTTGGCTCGTAGCGAGGCCGACATGGGGCGGCTGTGGCAGATGTCCGAACGACTCACCGGCGTCACGTACCCCGGGTGATACAGGTGGTGAGATGACCAACGCACTGGGCGCCCGCGGCGCGGTAATCGACATTCCCGACGAGCCCGACTTCGTGCGGATGCGCGCCGAGACCGGCGCGCGGCTTCGCGCCGCCATGGCCGACCACGGCGTCGACGCGCTCATCCTGCTGATGAACGGCTATGTGGGGTACGCGACGGGCGCCAGCTGGCCCTTGATCGACGCGGGCCTCTCGCACGTGGAGCGTCCGGTGGCCGTCGTGCTGGCCGACGACGAACACCCGCATCTGTTCATGCCGTTTCGCGCCGGGGCTTCGCTGGAACCACGGGATCCACCGGTACCCGACGACCATCTGCATGGTCCCGTTTATCTGGAATTCGACAGCGGTGTACGGGATTTCGCCCGGACGCTGGCCGCCCTGATCCCGCGGGGCGCGGCCGTCGCCGTCGACGAGCTCACCGGCGCGATGCGGCGATCGGCGGCCACGCTCTTTCCCGCCGGGCCGCCGTCGGATGCCGCGATCGTGCTCGGCGCCGCGCAGTTGGTCAAGACGCGAGACGAGCTGTCCTGCCTTCGCCGGGCCTGTCGCATCACCGAACAGGCCGTGGTCGACGTGCAAGCGGCGTTGGCGCCGGGCGTGCGCCAGATTGATCTGTCGGCCAAGCTGGTTCGGCGCGCGTTCGAGCTGGGCGCCACCACCAACATGCTCGAGGCCATCTGGCAGGTGATGCCCAGCTCGCGGCAGGCCGGTGTCTGGACGACCCACGGCGACCTCGCGTTGCCCCTGCTGCCGTCGGCTCGCGAGCTCGCCGCCGGCGACGTGCTGTGGACCGACATCAGCATCAGCTACGCCGGATACTGCTCGGACTTCGGGCGGACGTGGGTGGTCGGCGAGGAGCCCTCGCCGCGGCAGCAGGACCAGTTTCGCCAGTGGAAGGCCATCCTTGATGCCGTGCTCCAGGTGACCAAGGCGGGCGTGACTTCGGGTGATCTGGCGCGCGCTGCTATTGCCGCCAACGGAGGTCGCAAGCCGTGGCTGCCGCACTTCTACCTGGGCCACGGCATCGGCACCTATCCGGCCGAGGCACCCATGATCGGAACGGATCTCGGCGAAGAGTTCGACGACAACTTCGTCTTTGCGCCCGGCATGGTGCTGGTGCTCGAACCGGTGGTGTGGGAAGACGGCACGGGCGGCTATCGCAGTGAGGAGATCGTGGTGATCACCGAAGACGGCTACACGCCGATCACCGACTACCCCTACTCCCCCTATGGCTCCCCCTATGACGACTGAAATTTCGCCCGACCCAGTGGCGTTGCGGACGGGACGTCGGGAACGGGCGCTGGCCCAGATGGCCGCACACGATCTCGACATCCTGGTGCTGGGGCGACAATCCAACATTCGTTACGTGACCGGCGCCCCCCAGCTCTGGATCGCCGGGACGCGTCCGTTCGCTCCGATGTGCGTCGTGGTGCGCGCCACCGGTGACATCTACCTCAACAGCACCGACGACGAGGGCGTCCCCGAGGAGATCGGCCACGATCACCTCTACGGGTTGGCCTGGAACCCGATGACCCTGATCGACGTGTTGAAGAAGATCGACGGGGCCGAGACGGCGCGCCGGGTCGGAACCGACGCCATCACACCGACTTTCGCGGCGTTGCTGCCGGAAGCGTTTCCCAACGCCGAGCTCGTCGACGGCGAGCCGACTATGCGGACGGCGCGCCGCATCAAGACCTCCGATGAGATCGCGGCGATGGGCCCGGCGCTGCGCGTCGCCGAACACGGCCTCGCCGCCGCCGTCGGGGAATTGCGGCCCGGGGTGTCGGAGCGGGCGCTCGCCGCGACCGCGATGGAGGCCATGGCCGCCGGCGGCGTCAGCACGCCGGCCACCCAGGACGTCGCGTGGGTGACTTCGCGCGAACAGCCGTGGCGGCGCGGCCACGGCGAGGTGCGGCCCGGCGACCTCGTCGCGTTCGCCGCGGGTGCGCTGGCGGACGGGTACGTCGGCGAAGTCGCCCGGACCTGGCCGGCGGGTGCGGAGGCCAACGGCTCGACACGGAAGCTGTTCGGACGGTCGGATGCGTTGTTCGACAAGATGATCGCGGCCTGCCGCCCCGGCGCGCCCGCGGTCGGCCTGCTCGCCGCCTACCATGCCGCCGGTGAGCCGGTACCGCCCATGCCCGTCGCGCACGGGTTGGGATTGGGTTTCGATCCGCCCGTCGTCTCCGAAACGCTGTCGAGCGCAGGCGAAGACGACCGCCTCGACGCCGGGATGGTGCTGGCAATCACCGGCTACGTCTGGCAACAGGGCGTCGGCGCGGTGCTCCGTCGCGACACCGTACACATCACCGACGGCGGCGCGGAGGTGCTGACCAGCAGCCCCTGCTGTCAAACGGGTTTGTCGTCGTCGGTGTCGCGGAGGAGTCGTTCGGGGTGGTGAAAGCTGTTGGTGCGGGGTTGCCCGCGGTCCAGGTGGGGTGGGGGTAGCCATTCGGTTTCGCCTCGGGCGTTGGTGCGGGTGGTCCAGCCTTGTTCGGCGAGGCGGTTGTCGGGTCCGCAGGCCAGGGTGAGGTCGTCGATGTCGGTGGTGCGGGTGGTGTTCCAGCCGGTGACGTGGTGGACCTGGCTGTGATACGCGGGGGCGTCGCAGCCGGGTTTGGTGCAGCCGCGATCGCGCGCGTAGAGCACGATTCGCTGGGCGGGTGAGGCCAGCCGCTTGGTGTGATACAGCGCCAGCGGCTTGGCCTGGTCGAAGATCGCGAGGTAGTGATGCGCGTGGGCGGCCCAGCGGATCACATCGGACATCGGCACCAGGGTGCCCCCGCCGGTCAACGCCTTGCCGGTGGCCGCCTCCAGCTCCCGCAGCGTGGTGGTGGCCACGATCGACACCGGTAACCCGTTGTGGGTGCCCAGCTTTCCCGAGGCGAACAGGGCACGCATTGCGGCCAGCACGGCGTCGTGGTTGCGCTGACGCTGGGACCGGGTGTCGCCGAGTCATCGACAGCTTCGGCTCCAGCGAGTTCGCGGTGATCGTCGTGCGCGAAGACGGCGCCCCGCGCGGCTCGATCGGCAAGCCCTACCCGGGCGTCAGCATCTGCAACCCGAACACGTTGCAAGAGTGCGCCGTCGCGCGGTTCGACGAACACGGCGCGCTGACCAACTTCGACGACGCCGTCGGCGAGCTCGTCAACACCCAGGGCGCCGGCCCGTTCACCGGCTACTACAACGATCCCGCCGCGACATCGGAGCGCATGCGGCACGGCATGTACTGGTCCGGCGACCTGGCCTACCGCGACGCCGACGGCTGGATCTATCTGGCCGGCCGCACCGCCGATTGGATGCGGGTGGACGGCGAAAACCTGGCGGCGGCCCCGATCGAGCGGATCCTGGAACGGCTGCCGCAGGTCGGCCAGGTCGCCGTTTACGCCGTGCCCGACGAGCGGGTCGGCGACCAGGTGATGGCGGCCCTCGTGCTCCGTGACGAAACCCCTTTACAGCCGGCCGATTTCGAGAAATTCCTCGCCGCGCAGCCCGACCTGTCGCCCAAGGCGTGGCCGCGCTACGTCCGCATCAACGACGACCTGCCGGCAACCGCCACCAACAAGATCCTCAAGCGGGAGTTGATCGCCGCCGGCGTCACCGCGCAGGGCGGGGTGCTGTGGGCACGTGAACCGCGCGGCACGAGCTATCGCGTGACGATCTGAGTTAGCGGGACTCGGCGGGCGTGGGCGCAATCTCGCTGAACTGTTCGGTGGCCGCTAAGGCGGGCTTCCACCATTTCGCCAGGGTCAACAATTCGGCGACCTCCTCGTCGAGGGTTGTCGCTCGGGAGCGCAGGATCGTTGCCACGTCGGGGGATCCGGGCGCTGCGCCCGCGGTTTTGGCTCTGGCGGCGTGAGCCAGCTGTAAGGTTTGCGATGCCGCGTCGTGTTCGGCGGTTGGCACGGAGTTTGTCCGGTGGAACCGGGCCAGCTCGTGCGGCGCTATGTCGCGGAAATAGGGACGCAGGTGCAGGATCGCGTCGCGGATTTCGATAACAGTTTGGTGTAGCTGCAGGGTGGTTTTCTGAAACCGATGATTGTCGTGGTCGAGGTTGAAACTGCTTTCCGGGACCACCGTTGTCATGCTTGCCCGTAAGGCGGCCAGGTTTTTCCAGGAGCGGCTGGTGGGATCCAGTCCGAGGTAACGCAGCACTCGCGCTAGGAGCGGAACAGCTCCGAAGCCATACACGATGACTGCCATGCAAAAGGCCTCAAAGCCGTGCGACCACAGCCGGAACCTCAGCGTGTCGGTCCAGCCGAGCTGATCGGTCGCGGCCGAGACCAGCGCTTCTAGAGGAGCTGCTGCGGTCAGCACACCGACCAGCAGCCCGCCGACGGCGAGGAAGAGGTCACGTTTCTGGGTGCTCTTTCGCAACTCAGCCGCGAACATCCACACAGCCCGAGCCGCCAGAAGGAGAATCATGGCCGTATAGAAGCTGCAGGCCAAGACTCCGTCCCAGCCGCCGGCGACTTCAAGGGTTTGACCGGCGACGCGGGCACGGGTGGCCGCGACCAGGTATGCCACGGACAAGATGACCGCGGCCAGGCGGTAATAGCGGTGGCCCCGGCGCGTTTCGGCCGGTGAGAGCCGAGTCCCCAACATCGTGAAGCCAATGAATTCGGTGGCGGCGAAAATCATTGCCGCGGAAGATAATTGCTGGGCGGTGGTGACAGT
This sequence comes from Mycobacterium sp. NGS54, assembly GCF_059812465.1. Taxonomy (NCBI): domain Bacteria; kingdom Bacillati; phylum Actinomycetota; class Actinomycetes; order Mycobacteriales; family Mycobacteriaceae; genus Mycobacterium; species Mycobacterium sp. NGS54. The sequence continues at coordinate 81,365 of NZ_JCALCS010000009.1, forward strand.
CAACAGAGCCCATTTGGACAGCAGGACTTCTACATCGCGCTCACGCAGGAGCTGGATCAGCATGATCCAGGCCATCAGATTGGTGTAGTACCTCTCGTAGAGGTTGGTCCTGCACCAGCGGAAGCGCGCGGCGAGAAGCACCGCCATCGCGATGATCACGGGCCAGGCGATGAAGCCTGGGACGGTGGAGGTCATCGCCGATGGAAGAAGGCGCTACGCATCATCATCGACGAGCGTTCGTTGGCTTCGGCGGCGGCGATCATCAGCAGGGAAGCGAACATTTCGGCATCGCGCTCTTGCTCGCTGCCGCAATTGCTGCGTCCGAGCACGGCGTGCACGGTTTGCGGATCGATATCGGGAAGGATCTGGCGGCACAGGTCGCGTTCGCGCCACTTGTCTGCGCCGAAAGCAGGACTTCGCTGGTGACCTAGGAGCATGTGCCCGATCTCGTGGCCCACGATCTGGTCGATGTGATAGTCGGTGGTCCCGATCTCGTGCAGGATCAGGTCGTCGTTGTCGCGAGCCAGCCACAGTCCGCATGGACTGTCGGCCAGAGCGGCGGTGTCGGTCGGAATTAATCTGATTGGGCGGCCGCGCAATTCAGCGAGGTTGCGGATGAAGACATCCCTGTCCCAGGGGACCGGGATCGGCTGGCGGCGTGCCAGCGCCAAGATGTCACCATTCGAAAGTGTCATTTACGCCTCCGTCTCACCGCCGCCTGGGTGCGCGATCGGCGGCAGCCGCTCAAGCTCGCGAACGCGGTCGAGAATCAGGGCCACACTGTTGAGCGCCTGCGGGGTGAGGCCGCTCGCACGCATCGCCAAGTCGCGTACGCCGTTGTCACGCAACGCCTGCAAGAGATTGAGTTGGGCGTCGATCTGTGCGTTCGGATCACGATCAACGAGGTAGCTGGCTGGCACTCCGAAAAACTCGGCGATGGCGCGCAAATGCTGGACCGTTGGGTTGTCCTTGAGTCCGCTCCTGAGTTGCCAGAGGTAGGCCGGGCTGATCGAGACACCGGTTTGGCTGGTGATCGCGGCCGCGGCGGCGGCATTCGACAGTGGCGGCGTGTCCGGCCGACGCATTACCTCGAAAAGCTTGTCGAGACGGGCCGCCAGGTCGCCCTTCTCCGCACCTTCGGCTGCGTCCATGTGTACTCCCGTTTAATATGAGCGCCATCGGCGTGTACTCATGTTACTCGCCTGAGGAGGGTACGTCGGGCGAAGTCCGGGCGACAACCTTGGAAGGACACTACATGCTGCACCGGATCACGCTGTTGGCCATCGCCGCGCCACGGCGGGTCATCGCCGTTGCCTTCCTGGGCTTTATCGGGGCGGCGGTCTTTGGCGCCCCGGTCGCTCAGAGTCTGTCGGTGGGCGGCTTGCGGGCTCCGGGATCGGAGTCGGCCCGGGCCAGCGGGCTGTTGGCCGACGAGTTCGGTCAAAGCGATCAGCAGTTGCTGTTCATGGTGACCGCGCCCGGAGGCGCCCGCAGCGATCAAGCTCGCCGGGTCGGCACCGATATCGTCGACGACCTGCAGCGATCCCCTTACGTGTTCAACGTGTCCTCCCTGTGGACCGCGGCACCACAGGCCGCCGCCGGGCTGGTCAGCAAGGACGGCAAGTCCGGCCTGATCGTGGCCAACCTCAAGGGCGGGGAAAACAATGCACCGAAATACGCAAAAACGCTGTCGGATCAAGTGGGCGGCAACCGGGACGGGGTCGCCGTGCGCGCCGGGGGTATGGCGATGGTCTACGCGCAGGTTAACGATCAAACCCAACGCGACCTGGCGTTGATGGAGTCCATCGCAATCCCCTTGAGCTTCCTCGCACTGGTGTGGGTGTTCGGTGGACTGCTCGCGGCAGCGTTGCCGATCGCCGTGGCGCTGATCGCCATCGTCGGTTCCATGTCGATACTGCGGTTGCTGACTTTCACCACGGATGTCTCGATTTTGGCGCTCAACCTGAGCACCGCGCTGGGCCTGGCGCTGGCCATCGACTACACGCTGTTGATCATCAGCCGCTACCGCGACGAGCTGGCCGAAGGAGCCACTCCCAACGACGCGCTGATCCGGACGATGGCCACGGCCGGGCGAACCGTGCTCTTCTCCGCGACTACGGTCGCGTTGTCGATGGCCGTGATGCTGTTGTTCCCCATGTACTTCTTGAGATCGTTCGCCTATGCCGGAGTTGCAACCGTCGCATTCGCGAGTCTCACGGCGATCATGGTGACCCCGGCAGCGATTGCCGCACTGGGGCCTCGGCTGGACTCCCTGGATGTTCGCCGGCTGGCACGTCGGGCGCTGCATCGGCCCGATCCGCTGCCGAGACGACCAGAGCAGCTGTTCTGGTACCGGTCAACCAAGCTGGTGATGCGCCGAGCGATGCCCATCGGTCTGGCCGCGCTCGCCGTGCTGCTGCTGCTGGGATTCCCGTTCCTGCACGTGAAGTGGGGCTATTCCGACGACCGCCTGTTGCCGCGATCTGCGTCGGCCCATCAGGTGGGCGACCAGCTCCGCAACGGTTTTTCCAACGATTCCGCGCCGGCGATACAGGTCGTCATCCCCGACGCGCGCGACCTGGTTCCGGGCGATCTTGACGGCTACGCTGCCGACCTGTCTCGGATGCCCGACGTGTCTGCGGTAGCCGCTCCGGCCGGCACCTTCATCGATGGGCACGAAGTTGGGCCACCGGCGGCCGCGACTGGGATCGCCGGCGGCAGTGCATTTTTGACGGTCCTCAGTTCCGCGCCGTTGAATTCGTCAGCCTCCGACACCCAACTCGACCGGTTACACGAGATGCCGGGCCCCGGTGGCCGGTCAGTCCAGCTCGCCGGCCTCGCGCAAGCCGACCGCGACAGCGTCGAAGCCATCACCTCGCGCCTGCCGCTGGCGGTCGGGTTTATCGCTGTCGTCACCTTCGTACTGCTGTTTTTGCTTACCGGTAGCGTGGTGCTGCCGCTCAAGGCGTTGATCCTCAACGTGTTATCGCTGACGGCGACGTTCGGTGCCCTGGTATGGATATTCCAAGAGGGCCACCTTGACGCCCTGGGGACCACGTCTACCGGAACGTTGATCGCCAACACGGCGGTACTGATGTTCTGCATCGCGTTCGGCCTATCCATGGACTATGAGGTGTTCCTGGTGTCACGGATTCGCGAGTACTGGCTGGCATCGGCCCGTAGCAGCGACGCCAGTGACGTGAGCGTGGCGTTGGGCGTGGCCCGTACCGGGCGCGTGATCACCGCCGCCGCGCTGGTCATGTCAATCTCGTTTGCCGCGCTGGCCGCCTCGCAGGTGTCGTTCATGAGGATGTTCGGGCTCGGACTGACCCTGGCCGTACTCATCGACGCCACCGTGATACGCACCGTACTGTTGCCGGTCTTCATGCACGTGCTGGGCCGGGCCAACTGGTGGACCCCCAAACCGCTGGCCTGGCTGCACAACCGGATCGGCATCAGCGAATCCGCCAGCCGCGCCAGGCACGTGGCGCCTGGCTTTGCGCCTGGTTACGTGGCCGAGGATGAATAGCGGGAGCCGGTCTGTAACGGGCCGTGTGGGGCAATCGGGTTGGCCGCTAGCCGTTTTCGCATGCCCAGGTTCCGGCCCGTTGGACCGCGCACGAAAACTGACCCATCGTCGTCGGCGCCCTGGACTCAGTCGTCACACGGAGTCCTATATCGGCTGCGGCAGAATAGGTTCCGTGGCCAGAGCGAAATGACTCAACCGGACTCGGCGGGCGTGGGCGCCTCGCCGAACCGGGCCAATACCAGTGTTCCGGACACGGCCACAACGAATCCCGCGATCACCAGCCAGCCGAGACCGTCGCGAGCGGTGTCACCCAGCCATACGACTCCCACGATCGCGGGAGCGATCGTTTCACCGACGACCATGGCGGCCACTGTGGTGGTCACGGATCCGCGATGCAAGGCCGATGTGAGCAAGAGGAATCCGGCGGCGCCCCCGCCGGCCGCGGCGTACACGGCCGGCTGGGTGTAGAAGGCGGCCTTGGTCGGGTCGATCACGTCGATCAGCCGCACGCCGATCTCCACCACCCCGAATCCGCTTCCGGCGCAAAGCCCAAGCGCAAGCGCGCGCTCGCGATCGTGCAACCGGCCGGCAGCGGCACCGACGACGAACAAAGCGGCGACCACGCCGATCAGCGCCCAGCCGAGTCCCTCGGGGGCGTGCCGAAAATGCCCCGGCCCGGCCGCCGAGGCCAGCACCGCGAGGCTCACGCAGACCACGCTGACGGCCGCCCACTCGGCCCGTGAAAGGCGCGCCGACAACACCCACGCGGACACAATGCCGGTGACCGCGATCGAGGCGGCCAGTGCCGCCGCGACGACGTAGATCGGCACCAAACGCAGGGCGATCACTTGAAGCAGGAACCCGAGGACGTCAAGGCCGATACCGGCGATGTAGCGCCACTGCCGCACGGCCCGCATCAGCAGGACCGCGTCGACACCCGACTTGCTGGCGGGTTCCACCGACCGCGTCGCCACCGCCTGCAACACCGTGGCGGTGCCGTAGCACACCGAGCAACCCAGCGCGAGCAGGAACCCGATGAGCACGGACTACACAATACGAGACATCAACACGCACGCAGTACGAAAGGGACATGCAGGGAGAACAACGCGAACACCCCGGTGTCGAGATCGGTGACATCATCATTGGCACTACGGAACAGAATTAGCGACGATCAGGTAGCTCATTTGATCAATGAGCTTCGCGGGCGCGGACGACGAGTCGAGTGAGTCGTTCGCGCCCTTGGGGGGTCAGCCCAATGTCACGCGTATCCGACCATGTCTCAACCTCCGCTGATGTTTCTTCGCACCAGCGGATGAGGAGCAGCAGGAATTCGCCATAGAGCGCCACCACGCGTTCGGTGAGGTGGAGCCGCTCCGGGAATGGCCCCCCCGTGCTGAGCAATTCGTCGCCCAGCTGCAGGGCGGCGGCGCGCAATTCGCGGGCCTGGTGCCCCGTGGCATCTAAGGCGGCGCGCAGATCCGCTAACGTTCCCTGGTCCGCCAGCAAGAGGCGCAGCAATGCCTCGACCTCGATAGTGGGTGGGGCGGGTTCGGTGCCGAGCCAATCCTTGAGGGCCGCGCGGCCCTGCGGCGTGATTGTGTAGCGCGTGGCTCGCCGGCGCCGGCCGTCAACCGTTTCCGCTTGAGCGTGCCCCCGCTCAACGAGCCGCTTTAGCTCGGCATACAGATGGGCCTCCGATCGTGGCCAGAAGTAGTGGAGACTGCGCCGCACCTGCGCGACCAGCTCGTACGCTGTCCACGATTGCACGGCGAGGAGACCCAGAAGCGCGAAAGAAGTTGCAGTCGGGCGAGAGGCCATTCCTTGACGATACTCAATTCTGGAGTAAAATCTACTCCACACTGGAGTTTAGGCGGTTGAAATGAACGGCACCGAATACGTCGCACTCGCCGACAGCACGCGCGACGAGCTCCGCAACCGGATTGAATTGGCACGCAACCGCTTTGACAGCCTCGCCCGGATCGCCGATCCGCTCGCGCGCCCCGCAGGTTCCCGCTGGACCGTTCAGCAGACTGTGGCCCACGTGCTTACTGTCGCTCATCGATATCGGGAACTGGCGCATGGCAGAGAGCCTCACCTCGGCGCAACCGCTGGCGAGTTAGGCGCGATCAATGAGGCGGAGCTCCAAGTCGCGATGGCGCCAATGCACGAATTGGCTGACCAGCTTCAAGCACTTGCGCCAGAAATCGACGGCTACTTCGACACGCTCGCTACCAGCACGGCGACGCTTCGGTTTCACGGCGGTGCGGTCGTCGACGACATCACGGCGCAAACGAATTGGCTGGGCGAGCTGCTGTTGCACGGTTACGACATTGCCCGAGGCGTCAAGGCGCCCTGGGAACTCTCTGAGCGGGACATGCTGCTGGTATCTCGCGGCATGGTGCAGATCGGTGCGGGATACCCATTGCGCGAGGGAGTTTCGCCCGACGTCGACTTGAGGGTGGCATTCGAACTCGCGGGAGCCCGGCCATACCTGACTCACATCCACTGCGGCACCGCCGAGTTCCGGCCGCGCCGCCCCAATGATCGCCCGGACGCGGTGCTGCGGACGCCCGCATCGACCTTCGCGCTGATGCTCTACCAGCGCATCGGGCCATTCACCGCGGTTCGTCACGGATTACGAATCGTCGGCGGGCGCAGGCCCTGGCGAGCCCTCAAGCTGCAGTCCTACTTCGAGCGACCGTAAGCGGCGGTGGGAGGGAAGGATCCATGGCGGAGCGAATCGCCCAGGCTTCGGCGGGCAGGCCGTATGAGCTTTATCTGAAAGTCATGCGCCGCATTGGTCACTACCGCTGGTTCGCCCTGTTCATGAAGCACGTCGGCTCACGAGCGGACCGCGCACTGATCCAAGCAAGCCGTGGTCGCCTGTCGATGAGCGGCCCGCAGCTACCGACCATGCTGCTCACCACGATCGGCAGGAAGAGCGGCAAGGACCGGAAAGTTGCGCTGCACTACGTTCGCGACGGACGAAACTTGGTTGCGATGTGCGAGAACTTCGGGCTGAACGCGACGTCGAGCTGGCCACACAATCTGCGTGCGAACCCAACGGCACGGATCGAGATCGGCGGTGCGGCCGCCGATTACGTCGGCCGGCCCGCCACGGAGGATGAGGCCGCCCGCAACACGACGAGGCTCGTAGAAATGTGGCCTGCTCATGATGCGTATATGAGGCGGAGCGGCACGCGCCATGTGGTCGTCTTTGAGCCAGTCGACGTGCCATGAGCTATGTCCGGATGGCCGACGGAAACTGACTCACATCTCCGAGATGATGTGGGCGCGCTTCGCGCTGTACTCCGAATCGGAGATCGCGCCGGCGGCGCGCAGCGCCTCGAGCTCCCTGAACCGTTCGGAAACCGGCACCGGCGGTTCCGGATACGAAAGCGCTATCGGATGCGCGGGCCGCCTGGTGTCCTTGGCGCCCCATCCCGCGCCGAGGTTGATTAGCCGCAGCGCGAAGAGCACACCGCCCGCGGTGATCGGCAGCCCGAGGTAGAGCATCCACCCCAGCGGCAGGCCGGCGCGGCTCAGCGCGAGGTAGCGCGTCAGCAGCAGCAGGGCGATGAGCGCGCCGGACAACAGGACTGCGGCCTTGATTTTCATGCGGCAAGTGGAAACCCGGCGGGCGGCTACCGATCCCAACTGCGGCAGAGGTACTGCAGCACCAGGGCGGTGACCATCCCGTATCCCAGGTGCGGGATCAGATCGCTGACCCACCCGACAACGCCCCAGGTTCGCGGGTCGGTCACGCCGAGCACGGTCATCGGACCGTTGGTGCCGATGAGGGCGATCGCCGTCGCGACCAGCGTGGCGACCACAAGGCTCGGGCGCCAGCCCAGCGCGTAGGCCAGCCCGAGGATCAGCCCCATCCCGATCCCCGCGACATACCCGGTCAGCGCGCCGAGGCCGAGCATCCGGTTGGCCAAGACGTCACCGGATCCCGGCACCGTCAGGCCGAACAGTTTCGCCATCGCTTCGACGGTCCGTTCGGGCGTCGAGCTCGTCGGCCGGCCCCGCACCGCGATGTCCAGAGAGGTGATCACGTTGAGCGCGGTGGTACCGGCGGTCCCGGCGGCGGCGCCGCTCACCAGCCCCGGCCAAAGCCGGGCAATCCGGGTGGTCCGCACCGGCCGCCTCCTCTCTGGCAGCTTGCGTCGAGTTTGACTAAAGCACCCTGTGTGGCGGTGCGCATCCCGCGAGCGGGAATTACAGTTGGTAGTCATGACGAATCGCAAAGTCACGCGGGCGGCGGCGGTGTGCGGCGGCGCCGCGTTGGTTCTTGCGGTCGGGTTGGGCGCTTTCGGCCCGCGGCCCGTCGTCGGCGCGCCACTGAACGTCGCAGCGAGCTCTTCATCGGGGACGGCCGCAACCGGCGGCGACGGTGGCGGCGCCATCGACGTGCAGCCCGTCGGTGGGAGCCCCTGCATCGTCGGCCTCAACTGTGGGTGCATTCCGCGGGTCACCTGCCCTACCCCGCACCGTCGTCCGGGCACCGCGGGCGCCAACCAGCACAATCCCCCCGCCCCGCAAAATCCATAGCGGCCGGGTTTCCTGACCAGAACGCGAGCGGCTTTCCTATCATTTGCCAATGAGCGCCGGTGGGCTGGATACCGTGGGCTCGCCGGCATTCACCGACGAGGACTCGGCCCTGTTTCGCGCCGCCGGCTGGTGGTCCGATGCGACGCTGTCGGACGCGGTACGTCATAACGCCCAATCGTCGCCTGATCGCCCCGCCTACGTCGATCATCCCGGAACGTCGTTGAACTGGCGCGAATTCGACCATGCGGCAACCAAATTGGCCGAGCTACTCGCGGGGCTGGGCGTGGTTCGCGGTGACCGGGTCGCGGTGTGGCACGGCGATGCCGCCGCCATCCACGTGCTGTTCGTCGCGATCGAACGGTGCGGTGCCGTCGTGGTCGGCATCGGGGCGCGGGCCGGGACCCGCGAGGTCGCCGCGATACTGCGCAATTCGCAGCCAAAGATCCTGGTCAGCGATCCGCAACGCGGAGATGCCGCGGCCGATGTGGCCAAGGAATCCGCGGTGTCCGCCCTGGTCTTGGACGGTGATCCGGGTGCGCTGCGGCTGAACGTCGACGCGCGGCCCCGGGCGGTGGGAACCGAATCGCGACTGGGTCCTGACGACATCTTCCTGATCAACTCCACTTCCGGGACCACCGGCCTGCCCAAGTGCGTGGTGCACACGCAGAACCGCTGGCATTACTTTCACCAGAAGGCCGTCGCCAACGGGTTGCTGACGTCAGACGACATCTTCTTGCCGGTCATCCCGACGCCCTTCGGCTTTGGACTATGGACCAGCCACACCACGCCGATCTATCTCGGCACCACCGCGGTGATCCTGCCGCGGTTCACTGCGTCGGCGGCGTGTGAGGCGATCGCCCGCCACCGGGTCACCGTGCTGTGTTGTGTCAGCACGCAGCTGACCATGCTGATGGCGGACCCGGCTTCCCGCGAGCACGACCTGAGTTCTCTGCGCGTCGTTTTCGCGGGCGGCGAGGCGCTGCCGTACCGGCCCGCCGCGGAGTTCGAGGAGCTGACCGGCGCGAAGATCCTGCAGTTTTACGGCTCGAACGAAACCGGGTTGCTGAGCGCGACCACGCTCGACGACACCCGCGAACGCCGGCTCCGCACGGGCGGGCGGATCGTCCCGGAGATGGCGGTGCGACTCTTCGACGGCGATCGGGACGTCACCGCGACGGGGCGCGGGCAGCCCGCGTGCCGGGGCCCGGCCACCAGTCTCGGGTACCTGGGCGGGACCGACCACGACAAGCTGTTCACCGCCGACGGGTGGATGCGCATGGGCGACATCTGCGAGATCGATGCGGAAGGCTATCTGAGCGTCACCGGACGAACCTCGGATTTCATCGTGCGCGGCGGCAAAAACATCAGCGCCAGCCAGGTCGAGGACGCCGCCACCACCCACCCCGCGATCGCGGTGGCGGCGGCCGTCGCCATGCCCGATCCGGTGTTCGGTGAAAAGGTTTGCCTCTACGCCGAACTCGTCGACTCACGGGCCATCGACCTGCCGGAGCTCGTCGAGCACCTGTTGGCGCTGGGAGTTTCCAAGGAGCTGCTGCCCGAACGGCTCATCGTGCTCGATGAGCTTCCCCGATCGTCCGGCGGCAAGATTGCCAAAGGCCAGCTCCGCGAGGATATTCGAATCAGGACGGAGGCGGATCATGAACGCTCCTAACGCACGTCGAGGCGGCATCGAGGTCTGGGCACCGTCGGTGGTGCCCCCGATCGGCGTCGACCTGTCGAACGAGCAGGCCCTCGCGGTGGCCTTCCGGCATCTCGCCGGCATCGGGTTCTCGGAGAACATGGCCGGACACATCACCTGGCAGCTCGACGGCCAAACGGACATGTTCGTCAACCCGTGGGGGCTGTGGTGGCAGGAGCTCACCGCCTCGGACATCTGCGTGGTGGACAGCGAGGCCCGCGTCGTCCGCGGTCGATGGGACGTCACCCCGGCCATCCACATTCACACGGAACTGCACCGCGTGCGCGACGACGCCCGCGTGGTCATCCACAACCACCCCTACTACGTGTGCGTGCTCGCCGCGCTGGGCAGGCTCCCCGAACTGGTCCACCAAACCGGTTCGCTGTATCTCGACGACCTGTGCCTGGTCGAGTCCTACGACGGGGAAGTCGACAGCCCGGCCCGCGCCGCGGATCTCGCCGCGCGCATCGGGGGCGCCAACCTCACCATCCTGGCCAACCACGGCGTCATCGCAACGGGTCGCAACCTGCCGGAGGCGGTCTACCGGGCCGCATCGATCGAACGGGTCTGCAAGCTTGCCTACGACGTCATGCTTACCGGCCGGGAACCGGTGAAGATGAATTGGTCGGACATGGCCGGCATGCAGCGGTCGCTGATCGAACGTGCCGCCGACGTGTACTGGGCGGGGGCGGCCCGGATGACCATCAAGGCCGATCCGGATGTCCTCAATTGAGCGGCCGTGGATTGTGCGGCCACGGCGCTGAGTGTGCATTCAGGGCGCGGCTCGGCCGCGATTCCCGCCCTGGGCGCACAGTCAATGCCGCTGGCGCACACTCAAATGCCCTGTCCCGCAAGGAGACTGACGAGTGAAATCGATCGATGAACTGGCCGGCGACCTGAAGTTCACGACGGCGAAGACCGGCGACGATCGCTCGGTCACCTTTCTGCCCGACCCACCCCGCGCCCCGCGCCGCTATACGGTGATCTCGGCGGACGACCACATCGTCGAACCGCCCGACACCTTCACCGGGCGCCTGCCCCGGAAGTTCGCCGACCGCGCCCCAAAGGTTGTGGAGACCGGGACCGGGGGACAGACGTGGGTCTACGACGGCCGGGAACTGCCCAACGTCGGATTCAACGCCGTGGTCGGCCGGCCGGTGACCGAATACGGTTTCGAGCCGGTCCGGTTCGACGAGATGCGCAGGGGCGCATGGGATATCCACGAGCGGGTCAAAGACATGGACCTGAACGGCATCTACGCCTCGCTCAACTTTCCCTCGTTCCTGCCGGGATTCGCCGGCCAGCGGCTACAACAAGTCACCACCGATCGCGACCTGGCGCTGGCCTCGGTGCGGGCATGGAACGACTGGCACCTCGAGGTCTGGGCGGGCTCGTATCCCGAACGCATCATCCCCTGCCAGCTGCCGTGGCTGCTGGACCCCGAGCTCGGCGCGAAGATGATCTATGAGAACGCCGAACGGGGTTTTCACGCCGTTACTTTCAGCGAGAACCCGGCGATGCTCGGGTTGCCGAGCATCCACTCCGGCCACTGGGACCCGATGATGGCGGCCTGCGCCGAGACGGACACCGTCGTGAACCTGCACATCGGGTCCTCCGGCTCCTCACCGTCCACCACCGACGACGCGCCGCCGGACGTCCAGGGCGTGCTGTTCTTCGCCTACGCCATTTCCGCAGCGGTCGACTGGTTGTACTCCGGCCTGCCCAGCAGATTCCCCGACCTGAAGATCTGCCTGTCGGAGGGTGGAATCGGCTGGGTCGCCGGGCTGCTGGACCGCCTGGACCACATGCTCAGCTACCACGCGATGTACGGCACCTGGCAGGCCCTGGGCGAAAGCTTAACTCCGGCAGAGGTTTTCACCCGAAACTTCTGGTTCTGCGCGGTGGAGGACAAATCGTCGTTCGTGCAGCGCGACCGGATCGGCGTGGACAACATCATGCTGGAAGCCGACTACCCGCACTGCGATTCCACCTGGCCGCACACCCAGGAGACTATCCACGAGCAAATCGGCGATTTGCCCGCAGACGTGATCCGAAAGTTCAGCTGGGAGAACGCCTCTCGGTTGTACCGCCACCCGGTGCCGGCCGAGGTCCAGCGCAATCCCGACGCGTTCTAGGCGTTCTGGCGCTGCCGCTCGTGCGGGCAGGGACAGCCGGTATCGTCGAGGGCCACATACCGCTGCGACGCGCCCACCGGCGAGGACACCGAAGCCAGGGAGGGTTTCGTGCACGGCGGCGCCGCGACCCAGTCCATGAACGTCCATATCGCGGCCACGAAGGCGATCAGCAGCAGAGCCGTCGCGATCGCGTGGACCAGCAGGTAAAAGGCGTATCCGGATGGGGATTGCGGTGAACCATCGCCAGCGGCAACCGTTTTGAACGTCGCTATTCCCATCAAGACAGGCCCCCTCTTCGAACCATCGGCGTCGGTCGCCACAAAATCTGCTCGATAGTGTTTCGGAGCGACGCCCGTCGCGGATGGCGAACGTGCCGCTCCAAATCAGCACATTGCGCAAAAGCTCTGGTCGCGTCGATCTCGGACGCGCGTTTTGACCCGCGGGCCTTTGGGTAGCCGACGTGGGACGTCGGTCGTCGCGTTGCGCGCCCGGTCGTCGACAAAAGCAGTGGGGATTGGCAGGGCGAATGAACACCCTCGCGTTGCTGGCCGGCCGCTACGAGTTGCGCGGCAGGCTTGGCCTGGGAGGCATGGCCGAAGTTCGCGACGGCTGGGACACCCGACTGAACCGGTCCATCGCCATCAAGCTCCTGCACCCGATTTTCAACGCGGAGCCCGACATTCGGCACCGGTTCGACGCGGAGGCGCGCGCGGCCGCCGCGCTGAACCATCCGAACATCGTGGCGGTCCACGACAGCGGCGAGCACGACGGCATGCCTTTCATCGTGATGGAGCGGTTGCCCGGCACTTCGCTGGCCGATCTGATAGCCCGTGGTCCCCTCCCACCCCCGCACGTCCGCGCCACGCTCGACAACGTTCTCGCCGCACTGTCGGTCGCGCACCGCGCGGCGATCCTGCACCGGGACATCAAGCCGGGAAACATCCTGGTCGGCGCCGACGGCGCGGCCATGAAGGTCTCGGACTTCGGCATCGCCAAGACCCAGGAGGCCGCCCATACGCGAACGGGCCAGGTCTTCGGCACCATTGCCTACCTGAGCCCCCAGCGGCTGGCCGGAGCGCCTGCCAGCGTGGCCGATGACCTTTATGCCGCCGGGGTGGTCGGCTACGAGGCACTCGCGGGGCATCGGCCCTTCCCGCAGGAGAACATGGGCGCACTGGCCGGCGCCATCTTGCACGACCGGCCGCCGCCACTCGCCCTGCTGCGGCCCGACGTCGATCCCGCCCTGATCACGGCGATCGAACGCGCGATGGCGCCGGATCCCCGGCAGCGGTTCGGCAGCGCCGAGGAAATGCGGGGAGTACTGCACGGCCGGGGGGCGCCGCTGATGGCCGGGGTGCCGCTCGCCGCCCCGCGGCGCCCGGCGACGAAGGTACTCGAGATGCCCGTGCCGGCGCGCGGTCCACGGCTGACGAGCCGCACCAGGAAGGCGCTCGCCGCCCTGGCAGTCCTGGCGGCGATGGTCGTCCTCCCGTTCGCGATCGCGTCGGATCCGGCACCCTCGAACTCGCCTGCCAAGCCGGTCACCACCAGCACGCCGTCGCCGGTGCCGATGCCGGTCAGCAACCCGGTTCCCCCACCGCCTCCCACGGAACAGCCGCCGGGTCCGCCACGGCACGGGCCGGGCAAAGGCCACGGCAAGGGACACGGCGGCGGGAGAGACTAGGGCATTCGCGCGGCGGTCCCGGCCGACGATCACTCCGTGAACAGAATGCGCAAAAGCTCAAAATCGTTTGTTCCGTGGCTATTGCGCACAAGCGCGTCAGCGCCGTCATCGCTCCGTAGCGTCGAGTGCAACGAGGTGTCGAGACCCCCTCGACATCGACACCGACCAGGAGCCCACCGTGTTCACTCAGCCGGAAATGACGACGGGATCAAACGCGTACCGTGCGCCGACCGCTGCGCTTCCGCGGCGACTGCCCACTCCGCGCGACGGGTACGTCGAGCGCACGGTGATCACCGGCGACGGCGTGCGGCTCGCGGTCCGCGACTACGGCGCGGCCGGCGCCCGCGACCACACCGTCGTCCTGCTGCACGGTCTGTGCTTGACGCAGTCGAGCTGGGCCCTCCAGGTTCGCCACCTGGTGCGCCGGTGGGGCGACAGCGTGCGAATCATCACCTACGACCACCGCGGCCACGGGCGTTCCACCGGGGCCGACATGCACACCTACCAGATCGACCGGCTCGCCGCCGACCTCGCCGACATCCTGACCGTGCTGCGGGTGAGCGGGCCGCTGACGCTGGCGGGGCACTCGATGGGCGGGATGACGGCGCTGGCCTATCTGGGCGGTCCCGCCGCCGGCCGCCCGGTGCAACCGCAGGGGCTCGTCCTGGTGGCCACGGCGGCGGGCCGGCTCGCCGAGCGGGGGCTGGGCCGCTTGCTGGCCAGCCGGGCCACGGGAGCGCTGTTCGATCTGGTGCACCACATGCCCCGACGGGCGACGGACCAGGCGATCAACGGGCTGGTCCGGCCCGTCTGCGAGGGCCTCATCAGATATTCCGGCGTCGAGCGCAACGGCGCCGCGGCGGTCACGCAATCCGCCATCCGCACGATTTCGTTGACCACCGCGGCCGGTTTCCTGCCCAGCCTGAAGCAATACGACCAGTACGACGCGCTCGCCGTGATCGCCGCCAACACGGTCGTCATCAGCGGCGGAGCGGACCGAACCACGCCAGCCGACCACGCGCGCGACCTCGCCGCGGCCATCCCGGGTGCCATCCACGTGCACCGGCCCACCGCCGGGCACATGCTCCTCGAGGAGGACGCGGACTGCGTCAGCGACGCGATCGACCGCGTGCTGTCCATGGGGCACCGGCCCGCCCGTGGCGCGGCCAGTTGAGTGCCCGCGGGCGAGTCGAATGTTATGTCCGTGCAAATTCTTTTTCTTTGCTGAGCGGAAAACCGGCACGGCTGGCTAACGTCGGGCCATCAGCAAACGGCTGCGAGCTCCGCCCCAGCGGCGGAAGCGAATTGGAGGTGCATGATGAGGAAGTTCGTTGCCGCCGGTGTTCTGGCGCTCTGCGGGCTGATGACCACCGGCGTCGGCGTCAGCAACGCCGAGGAGATCCAAGTCGAAGGAAACTATGCGACCCAGGCCGCGTGCGAGGTGGACGGCCCCCACGTCGAGGTCAACCACCCCGGCACCTTCACCCATTTCTCCTGCCAGCAGCATGCTGACGGCCTCTGGTATCTGTATCTGAGCAACTAAATTCTGCGGCTGCCCCGTGACGGTTACAGGTCGGAGGCCAAGCGCCGCAGGATGTCGGCCGCGGGCTCCGCGGTGGCGTGCCGATACCCGGTGCCCGCCCACAGGTGGACGTAGTCGGGCTTGCCCGCCGCGGCGGCGGCCTTGCGCATCGGGCTGGTGAGGTAGTGGATCGCCGGATAGCCGAGCGGCGCCTGCGCCTCGTGGGCGTCGATGAACGCGTTGCGCAGGCCGCGGGCGGGGCGGCCGGTAAAGGCCCGGGTAATCACGGTTTCGGTGTAGGCGGGATCGGTGAGGGCCGCCTGGTGGGTGGCCGAGGCGCCGCTCTCGGTGGCGCGTAGCAGAACCGTCCCGACCGCGGCCGCCGCGGCGCCGGCACGGATCACGTCGGCCACCGCGGCGGGAGTGGCGAGCCCGCCGGCGGCCATCACCGGCAGCGATACCGTCGCGACGATCTGTGCGACGAGGTCGACGATCGGGACCGGTGTCAACGGCTTGCGCGGCGAGAGCGTGCCCGAATGCCCGCCCGCCGTCGCCGCCTGCACGGCAAGCATGTCCACCCCGGCGTCGCGCGCTTGCGCCGCCTCGTCGGGCGTCGTCACGGTCTGCACCACAACGGTATTGGCCTTTCGCAGGGCGGCGATCACGTCGGCCGGCGGTATCCCGAAGGTGAACGACACCATCGGCACCGGGTCGTCGAGCAACAGCGCGATCTTCTCGTCGAACCGGTCGGTGTCGTCGATCGGCTCAGTGGGAAGCGTCAGACCGAACTGGTCGGCCTCCTTCTGGACGATCGCGGCGTAGGCGCGATAGCTGTCGGGGTCGACGGGCAGGGGATTGGGCGCAAAGACGTTGATCCCGAACGGAATTCCCTCGGCGCGGACCTTCTTGATCTCGGCTTCGACGGCGTCGACGGTCTTGTACCCTGCCGCCAGCATGCCCAGCGCGCCGGCCTGGGTCGCGGCGGACACCATCGCCGACGTGGTGGGCCCGCCGGCCATCGGGGCGGCGACCAGCGGTATCGACATCCCAAACTGTTCCAGCATCCCAGTCCCCCTTCCGAGTCCGGATCACGGGCTGCCTTGAGAATATCGGCGGGGCATTGCCATTCCATCCCGGCCATTCCATCCCGGCCATTCCATCCCGGCGCCGGACCTGACAGGATGCTTCACCGTGAAGCGGCCCAACTTTCTAGTAATCGTGGCGGACGACCTCGGTTATTCCGATATCGGTGCGTTCGGCGGCGAGATCAAGACGCCGAACCTGGACCGGCTGGCCTACGCCGGGGTTCGATTCACCGATTTCCACTCGGCCCCGGCCTGCTCGCCCACTCGGGCGATGCTGCTGACCGGAACTGACCACCACCTCGCCGGCATCGGCACGATGCTCGAGGTCGCGATGCCCGAGTTCCGCGGCGCCCCGGGCTACGAGGGCTACCTGAACGACCGGGTGGTGGCCCTGCCCGAGCTGTTGCGCGACGCCGGATACCTGACGCTGATGTCGGGCAAGTGGCACCTGGGCGGCACCATCGAAAGGTCGCCGTGGGCGCGCGGATTCGAGCGCTCGTTCGCCCTGCTGCCCGCCGGCGCCAGCCACTACGGCCCCGCCACCGGGGGTGGGTTCTCGCCTGTGGCAACGCTTTACACCGAGGACGACCAATTCGTCACCGTCGGCGACGACTTCTACTCGTCCGACTTCTACGTCGACACGCTGTTGGGCTACTTCCGCGAGCGCCGCGCGGACGACGACCGCCCGTTCTTCGCCTACTTGCCTTTTCAGGCGCCGCACTGGCCGTTGCAGGCGCCGGCGGAGTGCATCGCGAGCTACCACGGCCGCTACGACGCCGGGCCCGACGAATTGCGCGAGGCGCGCCTGGCGGCGCTGAAGAAGCTCGGCCTGTGCCCGCCCGACGTCGAGGCGCACCCCGTCGTGGCCGACGGCGCGCCCGAATGGGCCGACATGACGGACGACGAGCGCGCCCGCTCGGCCCGCAGCATGGAGGTCTATGCCGCGATGGTGGACCGGATGGATCAGAACATCGGCCGGGTCATCGACTACCTGGCCGACACCGGCGAACTGGACAACACGGTCGTGATCTTCCTGTCCGACAACGGCGCGGAGGGCGCGATGGTCGAGGCGATGCCGCTGCGCGGCGCCCAAATCGTCGCGCAGATCGAAAAGTACTGCGACAACAGCCTCGACAACCTGGGCGGCCCCACCTCGTTCATCTGGTACGGCCCGCGCTGGGCGCAAGCGGCCACCGCGCCGTCGCGCCTGCACAAGGCGTTCACCACCGAAGGCGGGATCCGGGTGGTCGGGTTCGTTACCTGGCCCGGTTTTGCCCGGCAGGCCGAAATCGGCACGGCCTTCACGACGGTCATGGACATCGCCCCGACGGTGCTCGAGCTCGCCGGCGTCGCGCACCCGGGCACCGCCTACCGGGGCCGCGACGTCGAACCCATGCGGGGCCGCTCGCTGGTGTCGTACCTGTCGGGCGACACCGAAGCGGTTCACGGCGCGGACACCGGTACCGGTTGGGAGTTGTTCGGGCGCAGGGCCATTCGGCAGGGCGACTGGAAGGCCGTCTATCTGCCGGCGCCGTACGGTCCCGGCGCCTGGCAGCTCTACGACCTGTCCGGCGACCCGGGTGAGATCGAGGATCTGGCCGCCTCGCAGCCCGACAAGCTGGCCGAGTTGCTGGCGCTGTGGGATCGCTACGTCGAGGAGACCGGCGTCATCCTGGACCCCATCTCGGTGTTCGACGCGGACCTGTAGGCGCGGGGACCGGCCTCGATGTCGGCGATAGCCGTGGCAGACGGCCGAGTGCTAGCGTCGGCTCCGTGTCAGCAGACGGCAACCCCATCCGAATCGGCATCTTGGGGGCGGCCCGCATCGCGCCTTTGGCCGTCGTCAATCCAGCCAAGCAGCACAGCCAGGTAGCGGTGGCCGCCGTGGCGGCCCGCGACCCGGAGCGTGGGCGGGCCTTCGCCGCCAAACACGGCATCCCGCGGGTGCACGAAAGCTACGACGCGCTGATCGCCGACCCCGCCGTCGACGCCGTCTACAACCCGCTGCCGAACGGACTGCACGGCAAGTGGACGCGGGCCGCGCTGGCGGCCGGCAAGCACGTGCTGTGCGAAAAGCCGTTCACCGCCAACGCCGCCGAGGCACGCGAGATCGCGGAGATCGCCGCCAATTCGGACCGGGTGGTGATGGAGGCCTTCCACTATCGCTACCACCCGCTGACCCGGCGCGTCGAGGAGATCATCGCCTCCGGCGAGCTGGGCAAGCTCACCCGGGTGGAGGCCGCCATGTGCTTCCCCCTGCCGAGGTTCTCCGACATCCGCTACAACTATTCGCTTGCCGGCGGGGCGCTGATGGACGCCGGGTGCTACTCGGTGCACATGGTCCGCACCTTCGGTGGTTCCACCCCGGAGGTCGTTTCCGCGCGCGCCAAATTGCGCGATCCGCAGGTGGACCGGGCCATGACGGCCGAGGTGAAGTTCGCCGGCGGGCACACCGGCCGGGTCCGCTGTTCGATGTGGTCGACGCAGCTGCTGCAGATCAGCGCGCACGTGGTCGGCGAACACGGTGAGCTTCGCGTCTTGAACCCGGTGTTGCCCAGCCTTTTCCACCGGCTCACGATCCGATCACAGGACGGGCGGCGCGTCGAGCGCTTTTCGCGCCGCCCCACCTACGCCTACCAGCTCGACGCCTTCGCCGCCTCGGTGCTGCGCGGCGAACCGGTCAAGACCACCCCGGAAGACGCGATCGAAAACATGACCGTTATCGACGCGATCTACCGTGCCGCGGGCCTTCCGCTTCGCGAACCGAGCTGACCGCTAACCCGTTGACCGGGCTGCCACGTCGGACAACAAGCGGCGCGCCGCCTCGACGCAGGGGCGGAGGCGATCGATCGGGCTGACGCCGGCCAGCGCCAACGACCTTCTCGGGACTTCGATTTCGATCACAACGTCGGCGGGAAGCGCGGAAAGTATTTCGGGTAGCGGCAATTCGCCCTCACCGGGAACCATGCGCTCGAACATGGCCTCCTCCATGTAGTTGTCGCCACGCGGCTGCAGGGTCGTGTCGTTGACTTGGGCATATCCGATGTGATCGGGGTCGATGGCCGCGACGTCAGCGGCGGTCGAACCGGATCTCACCAGGTGCATCGGGTCGATCAACAGCCGAAAGTCGGGCCGCGCGACGTGCTCCCGGGCGGCGAGCGCGGTGGGCAGGTCGCCCACGGTCAGGCCCGGTACCGGTTCGACGACCGTCTGGATTTCGCGTTGGGCGGCGAGCTCCGTCAGGGCCGCGAACTGGTCGAACGTGCGGCCGAGGTCGGGGTCGAGGCTCACGACGTTGATCCGCGGAACCGCGAGCTCGGCGAGCGCGTCGAGCTCGCCTGTGAATTCGCTCATCTCGGCGCCGGGCAGTACCAAAAACCCGTCGCCCAGCGAGATCGCGACGCCACGGTGATCCATCGCGGCCCGCACGTCTCGCCGCAGCGCCGCGTCCTTCAGGGAGAAGGGCGGATAGCCCAGCGGTACCAGCGGAAGCCCCCGCACCACGGCCGACATGTATTTGCAACCGAGGTCGGCCGTGAGATCGACGAATTCCACTGGCGGAAGTCCGAATCCGCCGAGGAAGCCGATGCCGAGGCGGTCCATGCTACTCGGGGCGTCCGGCCAATTGCGCCAACTGGTCGGCGGCCTGGGCCGTCTGGGTGGTCAACGCGATCTTG
This sequence comes from Mycobacterium sp. NGS54, assembly GCF_059812465.1. Classification (NCBI taxonomy): domain Bacteria; kingdom Bacillati; phylum Actinomycetota; class Actinomycetes; order Mycobacteriales; family Mycobacteriaceae; genus Mycobacterium; species Mycobacterium sp. NGS54. The sequence continues at coordinate 101,250 of NZ_JCALCS010000009.1, forward strand.
CCGGAGGTGACCGGCTCTACGATGATCGGTGCCTCCAGAACCAGATCGTCGCGGATGAAGGCAACGTGGTCCTGCAGGTGGGTGGCGGTGAATGTCGCCCAGGCCCCCGCGGACAGCGGGTCCATGGTCAAGCTCACCTCGTAGAAGCCGGACGTCAGTGACGCCGGCGGGTCCACGTGGATCAGGGCCAGTCGCATCGTCTCGGGACCCAACGTATACAGCGTCGTCCGGGCGAGGTCGCAGGTAACCAGGACGCCGGTCGGTGCCACCGGAGCGTTCGGATTCGCGGCGGGGCACTTGTTGGGCGTCGTCGGTTGGGACTTCTGCACCGGCCGAACCGGTAAGGGCTGGATCCTCACCGTGGGCGCCGATTGGGTGGTCGTCGGTGCCGCGGCGGTGGTCGGCGTGGTGGGGGAGTTGTGGTGTGGCGCCGAGTGGCAGCCGCACATCACCGCGCCCAGCAGCAGCGCGCTCGTCAGGCCGCCGGCGCCCCGGGATGCGCGGTGAATCATTGCACCAGACTTTCATCCGGGAACCCGTTGCACCGGCGCGACACGCTCTTTACGGACACTACGAATATAGAGTAGTCTCCCGCTCCGGGACACCTTGAATGGACAAACGACGAAAGCCCAACCCCACCGAACGCCGCCGCGACCTTTGCGATGCGGCGATCCACCTCTTGTCTCACGACGGGGCTAAGGGGCTGAGCCATCTCAAAGTCGACCGTCAGGCCGGGGTCCCGGACGGCACCACCTCGTTCTATTTCCGGACCCGCTCGGCGCTGCTGCGCGCGGTGGCCGAGCGGCTGGCGGAGCTGGACCTGGCAAGCCTGCAGTCCGTGGCGGACGAGGCCGACGGCGCGGACGGTCGGCCAAACAGCCCGTCGCCGTCGCGGTTGTCGCAGGTGGTGATTCAGGCCGGCCACGAGCCGCAGCTGTCGCGGACCCGGGCCCGCTACGAGCTGACCATGCAGGCCACCCGCGACCCCGCGGTGGCGGCGATTCTGCAGCAGGCCACGGACGCATTCACGAAGCTGCACCGCGAAATCCTGGTGCAGCTCATGCCGCGCGGCGCCGAGCTGGAGCCGGCCGTGGTCGAGGATCTGAGCAACATCACGCTCACCTTCATCAACGGCCTGCTCCTGCGCTTCGCCCACGGCGACCGGGTCGTCGACAGTCCCGAACAGCTTGACGGGATCCTGACGGCGATGGCCACCGGCATCCTGAAGAACCCGAACAAGGGCCGGCTGACCGGAACCGGTGCGCCCGGATGAGTTCCGTGTCGTCGTCTTGCCAGGGCACCCGCCGTATGGTTCTCTACGAGAATAGAGTGAACCCGCTGTATTTAAGCGAAGCGTATAAATTGCGCCGCGGCGGATATCTCGATGCTTATACGAAAATGTCAGCGGTAGGAGGGATTTCGTGACGGTGAGCACGGACAGCGATGTCCATTTCGACCCATACGACGTCGAGCTGATTGCCGACCCGTATCCGATGTTCGCGCGCCTGCGGGACGAGGCGCCGCTGTACTACAACGCCGAATACGACTTCTTCGCGTTGAGCCGGTACGCCGATGTCAACAAGGCCCTCGTCGACCACGGCACCTACAGCTCCGCCCGGGGCGTGATCCTCGAGCTGATCAAGGCCAACCTCGAAATCCCTTCGGGCATGCTGATCTTCGAGGACCCACCGATCCACGACGTACACCGCAAGCTGCTGTCGCGAATGTTCACCCCACGCAAGATCAACGCGCTGGAGCCGATGATCCGGGACTTCTGCGCGCAGCTCCTGGATCCCCTGGTGGGTTCGGGGCAATTCGACTTCGTCACCGATCTCGGCGCGATCATGCCGATGAAGGTCATCAGCACGCTGCTCGGCATCCCCGAAGACGACCAGGAGTACATCCGCGACCGCGGCAACGCGCAGCTTCGCACCGAGGCCGGCAAGCCGATGAAGGCCGCGGAGCACGGCCTGTCCGTCGGCGAACAGTTCGAGGCCTACATCGACTGGCGGGCCGACAATCCGTCCGACGACATCATGACCGATCTGCTCAATGTCGAGTTCGTCGACGAGACCGGCACCACGCGACGGCTGACCCGTGGCGAGATCCTGGTGTACCTCAACGTCGTTGCCGGAGCGGGCAACGAAACCACGACCCGGCTGATCGGTTGGGCGGGCAAGGTGCTCGCCGAGCATCCCGATCAGCGCCGCGAGCTAGTACGAAACCCCGGCCTCATCCCGCAGGCGATCGAGGAGCTGCTGCGCTACGAGCCGCCCGCCCCACACATGGCCCGGTACGTGACCCGCGACGTCACCCTGTACGACCAGACGGTGCCCGAGGGCAGCGTCATGATGACGCTCCTCGGGTCCGCCTGCCGCGACGAGCGGCAGTTCGGGCCCGACGCCGGCCGGTTCGATATCCATCGCGAAGCCCGGCCCCACCTCACCTTCAGCGTGGGCACGCACTTCTGCCTGGGCTCGGCGCTGGCCCGACTGGAAGGCCGGGTCGCGCTCGAGGAAGTACTCAAACGCTTTCCGGAGTGGGACGTCGACCTGGCCAACGCCAAGCTGAGCCCGACGTCGTCGGTGCGGGGCTGGGAAACCTTGCCGACCGTGGTGCCCTGATGACGGGCCGGGTAGAAGGGAAGGTCGCCTTCATCACCGGGGCCGCCCGGGGGCAGGGCCGCAGTCACGCGGTGCGCCTGGCGCAGGAGGGCGCCGACATCATCGCGATCGACGTCTGCGGACCGATCGAAAACCTGGCCTACCCGCACTCCACGCCGGAGGATCTCGCCGAAACCGCCGACCTGGTGAAGGCGCAGGATCGCCGCATCGTGACCGCGCAGGTCGACGTGCGCGACTACGACGCGCTCAAGGCGGCGGTGGACAGCGGCGTCGAGCAGCTCGGGCGTCTCGACATCATCGTCGCCAACGCGGGCATCGGCACATTCGGCAACAAGCTGCACAAGATTCGCGAGAACGTCTGGCAGGACATGATCGATGTGAACCTTTCGGGCGTCTGGCACACCGTGAAAGCCGGTGTGCCGCACATCATCGCCGGCGGGCGCGGCGGCTCGATCGTGCTCACCGGCTCGGTCGGATCGCACAAGGCCATGGCCTACACCGGCCACTACATCGCCGCGAAGCACGGCGTGATCGGCCTGATGCGCGCATTCGCGGTCGAGCTGGGCCAGCACATGATCCGGGTGAATTCCGTGCACCCCAGCCAGGTCAACACGCCGATGACGATGAACGAAGTCACGTTTCGCCTCTTTCGGCCGGACCTGGAGAATCCCGGACCCGACGACTTCGCGCCGTTCTCGCAGATGACCCACACGCTGCCGGTGCCCTGGGTGGAAGCCGCCGACATCAGCAACGCCGTCCTGTTCCTCGCCTCTGACGAATCCCGTTATGTCACCGGCGTTTCGCTGCCCGTCGACGCGGGTGCCTTGCTCAAGTAGAGAAGTGGAGAAGAACCCATGCCCGAGTACGACTACGAGAAGCTGAAGAAGGAAGCCGAGCAGTACATCAAGTTCGAGAAGGACAAGAAGAACCGGATCGCCTACATCACGTTCGACCGACCCGACGCCCAGAATGCCACCACGTTGGGCATGCGGCAGAACTACGCCGACCTGATCCACAAGTGCAACGTCGACGACGACGTCAAGGTCGTCGTGATCCGTGGCGAGGGCGAGGATTTCGGCAGCGGCGGGGACCTACCCGAGCAACGCCCGATGCTGGAGAACCCCGGCCTGCCGCTGCTGCACGAGCTCGCCATCAACGACGACGACGTCAAGTACCCGCCGGGCGGATCGTACCGCTACCTGTCCACCGTCACGGACTTCTACGCCAAGGCCCGCGCGGGAAACCGCCCGCTGCAAGAGCTTCGGAAGATCAGCATCATCGAGGCCAAGGGCTACTGCTACGGGTGGCATTTCTATCAGGCCGGCGACGCCGATCTGGTGGTGTCCTCCGATGACGCCCTTTTCGGTCACCCCGCGTTCCGCTACGTGGGCTGGGGCCCACGCCTGTGGTGGTGGGCGGAGACGATGGGGCTGCGGAAGTTCTCCGAAATGCTGTTCACCGGGCGGCCGTTCAGCGCGAAAGAGATGTACGAGTGCGGTTTCGTCAACAGCGTGGTGCCCCGCGACAAGCTGGAAGAAGAGACGCTGAAATACGCGATGGCGTGCTCGCGCTCCCGGCCCACGGACACCGTCGCGGTGCAGAAGACCTTCCTGGAGCTGTACAAGCAGCACAAGGGCGAGTACTTCGGCAGCCTGCTCACCGGCATGGTCGAGGGAATGTTGCCGCTGATCCAAAACGACGCGCAGGAGGTCGACCTGACCGACGGCACCTTCGAAAAGGGCCTCAACAACGTGGTGAAGGACAACGACCTGAACTTCCCGCCGGAATGGCGCCTGAGCCGCTCGGGACGGAAGAAGCCCTGACCGCACTGACGGGCTTCCGGATCGTTGAGTTGGCCGAGACGGTCGCGGGGGAGTACTGCGGAAAGCTACTGGCCGATTTCGGCGCCGAGGTCATCAAGGTCGAGGCGCCGGAATGCGGCAGCCGCACCCGCGCGATGGCCCCCCTCCTCGCCGACGGGCCCGAAGGCAGCGCGCTGTTCGCCTACCTCAACACCAACAAGCGCTCCGTCGTCCTCGACGACGAGCGCTTGCAAGCGCTGATCGCTTCGGCCGACGCGGTCATCGAAGACCGCGAGTCGGGCCGCTCCGAACGGCATCCATCCGTGGTGTTCTGCTCGATCACCCCGTTCGGCGCCGCCGCGGCCGCCGGGTTCGGAAACGCCAAGAGCCTGAACGTGTTCCACGCCAGCGGCTGGGGGTATCACACCCCGAGTCACGCCGATCCGGGCAAGCCGCCGTTGCAGGGACCGGGGCGCTTCCTGGCGGACTACGAGGCGGGATTGGATGCGGCGCTGTGTGTCGCGTCGGCGCTGTTCGGGCGGCTGCACACCGGTCGGGGCGAGTGCATCGACGTCTCGGAGCACGCGGTGCTGGTCTCCCGCGCCGACTGCATCCTGGGCCGCTTCATCACCGGGGAGGTTCCGGCAGCAGGCCGCCGTGACGATTACGACCAGGCGGGCCCGGCGTCATTCTTCGCCTGCGCCGACGGCTTCGTCTACCTGTACATGACCAGCCGCGCCCATTGGAGCGGCCTGAAAGAACTGCTGGGCCATCCCGACTGGCTGGACGCCTTCGAGGACGACTGGCTGGAGTTCTCCGTCACGGCGGAAAAGGTCGACGCGTTTCGGCGGGGTTTCGCCGCGTGGGTCCGGACCATGCCCAGAGAGGCGGCCGCCGAGCGAGCCCAGCGCCTGGGGGTGCCGTTGGTCCCGGTCAACGAGGCCGGGGATCTGCACCAGTCGCCGCAATACCGCCACCGGCGGTTCTTCCAGCAGATGCGCCATCCCGCGTTGGGCGATGCGGCGTATCCCACCGTTCCGTACGCCCTCGGCGCGTCGCCGGCCCGAATCACCTCCGCCGCACCCACTCTCGGCGAGCACACGGACGCGGTCCGCGACGGGCTCGGCGTGCCACGCACACCGCCGTCGGTCAGGGCGCCGCAACTCAAGCCGCCCAAGCGGCCGCGCGGCGGACCGCTGGAGGGAGTCCGCGTCGTCGAGCTCACCAAGGTCTGGGCCGGTCCGTATGCCGGCAAGCTCCTGGCGCAGCTGGGCGCCGAAGTGATCAAGGTCGAAACCGCCAGCGCCCCCGAGGAGATGCGGGCCTACGGCGGCACGGACATCAATCACGCCCCATACTTTCTCAGCATCAACCACGAGATCCTCAGCGTGGAGCTCGACATCAAGTCAGACGAGGGCATGGCGCGCCTGCGCGAGCTGATTGCGCGCGCCGACATCGTCGTCAACAACCTGCGGCCGGGCGCGATGGAGCGCCAGGGCTTGGGTTATGAACAACTCGCGGCGATCAAGCCGGACATCATCTCGGTGTCGATCAAGATGTGGGGCAACGACGGGCCACTGGGGCATCAAACCGGTTACGCCCCATGCTTCGCGGCGCTGGCCGGCCTGGCATCGCTGGTCGGCTACCCGGGCGGCCCACCCCTCGGGACGAGCATGCGCTACGGGGATTCCACCGTCGGGGCCGCCGCCGCCTACGCCGCCGTGGTGGCGTTGCTGCATCGGGAGCTCACCGGCGAGGGCCAGTTCGTCGACCTGTCGGCGGTAGAGACGCTGTCCTCGATGGTCGGCGACTGTCTGCTTGAACAAAGCCTCACCGGAAAACGCCTGGGCCCCAACGGCAACAAGCATCCCGACATGTGCCCACACGGCTGCTACCCGTGCAGGGACGATTCGTGGATCGCCGTGGCCGTGGCCGACGACGCCGAATGGCGCCGGCTGTGCGAAGTATTGGGCGGCGCCGAGCTGGTTATCGATGCGCGCTACCGCACGATGAAGGCCCGGCACCGCCACGCCGACGCGCTGGACGACGCGCTCGCGGCGCTCACCCGCGAGCACGACGCAGAGGATTTGGCGCAGCGCCTGCGGGCCGCGGGGGTTCCTGCGTGCAAGAGTGCCACCGTGATCGACACGATCGGCGATCAGCGATTGTGGGATCGCGAGCTGTTCCGCTTCGTCACGGATAATCGCGAAGGCCAGCGCCCGATAATCGGGCCGTCGTGGCGGCTGGCGCGGTCCCCGGCCCGAATCGAACGCGGCGCACCGGACTTGGGCGAGGACACCGACTACGTCCTGGGGGAGATCCTGGGCGCGGGATCAACGACGGGAGGCGCGAGGTGACGGCCACCCTAGCGAATACCGCGGCCCTGGTGACGGGCGCCAGCAGCGGTATCGGAGCCGCTACGGCGAAGGCGCTGGCGGCAGAAGGCGCCGCAGTGGCGCTCCTCGCGCGTCGGGCCGACCGGCTTGCCGACGTCAAGGCGGAGATAGAGTCCACGGGCGGCACCGCGCTGGTCGTCACCGCCGATGTGACCGACGCCGACGACGTGTCGGCGGCCGTGCAGGGCACACTCGCCGAGTTGGGGCGCCTCGACACCGTGGTGAACAACGCCGGGCTGATCCGGTCCGGCCCCGCGGCCGAGGCCCGCCTGCAGGATTGGGACGACATGGTGGCGGTGAATGTTCAGGGCGTCCTTTACGTCACTCGCGCCGCTCTCCCGCACCTGATCGAGGCGGCCGGCAGCTCACCGCGCGGCGTCGCCGATCTGGTCACCATCAGTTCCACCGGCGGCTGGGTGGCCCGCCCGAACACCGCGGTCTACTCGCTGACCAAATTCGGGGTGAACGCGTTCAGCGAGGGGATCCGCCAAGAGGTGCTCGGAAATCGGGTGCGCGTCGGGGTGGTGGCTCCCGGGACCGTCGACACCGAGATCTTCGGCCACCTTTCCGCCCCGTCGCGAGAGGCCGTCGCGCGCCAGACCGCCGGCATGGTCAAGTTGCGGCCCGAAGACATCGCCGACGCGGTGCTCTACATGGTGACTCGCGATCGCCGGGTCGCCGTCAACCACATGTTGGTGCGCGCGGCGGAACAGACTTGGTGATTTACGGCGGGCGGTTCGGCCTCGCGATCCCGCCCGACCCCAACGCTTTGCGCGGCGTCGGCGCGCGGTTTCTGACCCAGGCGTTTCGCGCTTCGGGTGTGCTCGCCGGCGGTAACGCCGTCACCGCCGTGACCGGGTTCCGGGAGGTGGCCGGCGGCAGCACCGGGCGGAAGGTCGTGCTGTCGGTCGAATACGCCAGGCCGCGTATTGGTCTGCGCACCGACCTGTTCGTGAAGTTCTCCCGCGATCTCGACAACCCGGTGCGCGACAAGGGAAGGACGCAGATGGAGCCGGAGGTCCGGTTCGCCGCGCTCTCCCGCACACCCGGGTTTCCCATCGCGGTCCCCGCGGTGCAGTTCGGCGACTACGACCGCGAGACCGGCACGGGAATCCTGATCACCGAACGAATCCCATTCGGCCGCGGCGGAATCGAGCGCCAGTACCACAAGTGCCTGGACTACGACATGCCCGAGGCGGTCGGCCACTACCGCGCGCTGCTGACCGCTCTGGGGCGCCTCGCCGGCACCTACGGGTCCGGTCGCCTGCCGGCGCAGCTGGCCGCGCAATTCCCGCTCGATGTGCGGGCCGCGACCGTGGCGGACCGCGCACCGGTGGGCGCCGACAAGTTGGACCGGCGCGTGACCCAGCTGACCGAATTTGTGGAAGCTAATCCCGGGTTGTTGCCCGCCAACGTCGGCTCGCCGGAGTTCCTGGCGCGCCTGCGCGAAGAGGTGCCGCGGGTCGCGCGTCACGAGCACACGATCATGAGGCAGCTGACCGACGACTCCGACTACGTCGCGCTGTGCCACTGGAACGCCAACATCGACAACGCCTGGTTTTGGCGCGACGGCGTCCTGCGCTGCGGCTTGCTGGACTGGGGATGCGTCGGCCAGATGAACATGGGCATGGCCATTTGGGGTGCCATGTCCGGCGCCGAAACCGATTTGTGGAATGAGCATTTCGACGAGCTGCTGGAATTGTTCGTATCGGAGGTCGAGCGCGTTGGTGGTCCGCGCCTGGATCCGGACCGGCTGCGCCGGCACACGCTGCTATACGCGGCGACGATGGGGGTCGCGTGGTTGTTGGATGTGCCGGCGCTGATGCGCGCGCGATTTGGCGACTCAGCACCGGGGAGCCGCATGGATCCGCGGATCGCCGGTGACGAGAGCGTGCGTGCGCCGCTGCAGATGCTCGCGAACGTGCTGAACCTTTGGGAACGGCATTGCATGGAATCCCTTGTGTCACTTTAGTTTCAGTGGTCACAAATCGGGATTTGTTGTCGGTGGGTATTCCTACGATTCGGGTATGGGTTCGGGCAGTCGTGAGGAGATCGTCGAGGTGTTCGGCGATCTCAAGGGGGTGCTGAAACGGCTGCGGGATTTGTCGTTTGACGTGTTGACCACCCCGGAAAGACTTTCGGCCCTCGAACATCTGGAATCCTTCGCGCGCGGGCTGCGCGCCCCGCAGCACACGCTGATCAATCAGGTCGGGGCGCAAGCCAGCGCCGAAGAACTCGGCGGCACGCTGCGTGGTGCGCTGGCCGATCGGTTGCGCATCACCAAGGCCGAGGCGGCCCGGCGCATCGACGAAGCCGAGGATTTAGGTGAACGCCGCGCGCTCACGGGGGAGTCATTGCCACCGCTTATGCCCGCGACCGCCACCGCCCAACGCGACGGGCTGATCGGCGAGGGGCATGTGCGGGTGATCCGCAGCTTCTTCGCCCACCTGCTCACCGACGTGGACGGCTGCACCCGGGAAGCTGCCGAGGCCGACCTGGCCGACAAGGCCACCCACTATCGCCCCGACGAGGTCGCCAAATATGCCCGGCGAATCATGGACTGGCTGCATCCCGATGGCGAATTCAGCGACCAACAACGAGCGCGCCGGCGCGGCATCACCCTCGGCGCCCAGGAATTCGACGGCATGTCACGCATCAGCGGGCTGGTCACTCCCGAATTGCGGGCGGCCATCGAGGCCATGTTGGCCAAGCTGGCCGCCCCCGGCGCGTGCAACCCCGACGACGAAAACCCCGTCGTCGACGAGACACCCGACGAACAGGCGGTGCGCCGCGGAAACGCCGTGCGAATTCGTCGATGTCGCGATCAGTCGCCTCGTTGCCGAACGCAACGCGCAAGGGGGTGTCGGCGTCGTCGGGACGTTCGGGCGTGGCAAGGATCAGCGCCAGCGGCTTGCCGACGTAGTTCACGTAGGTCACCCGGTAGCGGCGCACGTCGTCAATGAAGCGTGACGGCGAGAACTTGGCCGGCACCATCGTGGCGCCGCTTCCGATGGCGACCGCCCATCCGGCGGCGATGCCGTTGGAGTGAAACAGCGGCATCGACAGGTAGCAGACGTCCTGGGCGGTGACGTCGTACTGCCAGATCAGGCTGGTCCCGCACATGATCGCCATGCCGTGCGCGAATCGCACGGCCTTGGGGGCGCCGCTGGTGCCGGAGGTGAAGATCATCATTAGCGTGTCCGCGGCGGTGACCTCGCGATGCGGAATGAGGGCCGGCGCCGCGGCCACCGCCTCGGCGTAGCGCGTCGAGCCCACGTCGATGACCTGAATCCCGTTGAGCGCCAAACCGTCCAGCAGGGCCAGGTGCTCGCGGTCGACGAGTAGGAGCTGGCAATCGGAGCGCCGGATATCGGCGAGCAGGCCGGCCCCGCGCCGGGTGGTGTTGATCCCGCACAACACGTAGCCCCCCAGCGCGGCGGCGGCCATGGCGCGCAGCATCGCCGGAGAGTTGGTGAGCAGCGCGCCGACATGCAGCGGACGAGCCGGGTCGGCGAGGCCGATGAGCGCGGCCGCCTCGGCCTCGGCCTCGGCCAGGTGTTGCCGCCAGGTCCAGGTCCGGTCGCCGTGGACGACCGCGGGGGTGTCGTCGTTCCGGCGCCGGCGCAGCAGCTCCTGCACTGTCTCGGTCATCGGGTGGTCAGCACCAGCCCGGCGTAGTTCCGGCCGGCCACCGCGTCGCAGTGGCGCCGGTAGTTTCCGAATCCCCCGGCGTAGGGCATGAATACGCGCTTCTTGCCTTCGATGTTGGCTCCCAGGTACCACGACGACGCGGCCCTGGGGAACAGGGTCTGGTCGGCGGCCTGGGCGACGTGGCGGGTCCAGGCCTCGGCGGCGTCGCGGCGCGGCTCCACCTCGCTCAGTCCGAGGCGGCGGGCCGTCAGCATCAACTCGATCACCCAGTCGATCTGCACTTCGGCGTGCAGCACCATGTTGGCCAGCACCGACGGGCTGCCCGGCCCGCTGATCGTGAACAGGTTGGGCAGGCCCGGCACCATCAGGCCGAGAAACGTCAGCGGGCCGTCGGACCAGACGTCCCGCAGCCGCACTCCCCCGGGCCCGCGCGGGTCGATCCGGGTCAGCGCGCCGGTCAGCGCATCGAAGCCGGTCGCGAAGACCAGCACGTCGCACGGGTAGGTCGCGGAGCTGGTTCGCACACCCTCGGGGGTGACGGAGTCGATGGGCTCGCGGCGCAGGTTCACCAGCCGGACGTTGTCCCGGTTGAAGGTCGCGTAATAGCCGGCGTCGGTGCAGATTCGCTTGGTTCCGATCGGGTGGTCGACCGGGATGAGATCGGCGGCGACGACGGGATCGCGGACGATTTCGCGGATCCGCGCCTCGGCGAACTCCCGGGCGATGTCGTTGGCCGCCGGGTCGCTGTTTTGATCGGGGAAGGTCTTGGCGAACAGCACGCCGCCCTCGCGCCACCGCCGCCACAGGGCGTCGACTCCCTCGTGCGGTTCGGTGTCGACGGCTTTCTTGGGATAGGTGCCGTGCGGCGTGCCGGCCGACGCGTAGGCCGATAGCCGGCGTCGCTCCGGATACTCCTCCCGAATCCGTTGCTGCTCCTCGGAAGACCAGGGACGGTTGGGCATCGGGATGCTGTAGTTCGCCGAGCGCTGAAACACCACCAGCCGCTCCGCCTGCGCGGCGATCAGCGGAGCCGCCTGAATGCCAGACGAACCCGTGCCGATCAGCCCGACCCGCTTGCCGTGCAGGTCCGGGTCTTCGCTCGGCCACTCGGCCGTGAAGTAGACCGCGCCGGCGAAGTCGGCGACGCCCGGAATGTCGGGGCGGTTCACCGCGGACAGGCAGCCCGTCGCGCAGAGCAGAAACCGCGCGGCGTGCGGCTGACCATCGGCAATGCGCACGTGCCAGCGCTCGTCCGCCTGGTCGAAGTCGGCGCCGACCACGTCGACGCCGAAACGGTAGTGGCGGCGCAGGTCAAACCGGTCGGCCACGTGGCGCAGATAGGCCAGGATCTCCGGCTGCGCGGCGAACCGTTCCGTCCAGGTCCAGCTCTGCTGCAGCGCCTCGTCGAAAGAGTATGAGTAGTCCACGCTTTCGACGTCGCACCGCGCGCCCGGGTACCGGTTCCAATACCAGGTGCCGCCCACGTCGGGGGCCGCCTCGAGGCCGATCACCGACAGACCCGCCGAGGCCGCCCGGTGCACGGCATACAAGCCGGCGAACCCCGCGCCGACGACGATCACGTCGAAATCGGTCATGCCGACTCGCAATGCGTCGGCGCGAGGAGCCCACGCAGGTCGGCGCATACCATCTCGCGCGCCGAGGCCGCCGGCTCAAAGGACTGAATCGTCATGAAGCCGTGGAAGAGTCCGGGAAAGTCGCGGTGCACGACCGCTACCCCGGCGCCGCGCAACCGGTGCGCGTAGTCGCACCCCTCGCTGTGCAACGGATCCAGGCCGGCGGTCGCGATGACCGCGGGCGGCAGGTCCCGGTGCGAATCCGCCCGGGCCGGCGCCACCAGATAAGGCGGGTCGACAAGCCTGTCGGCGCCGAGGTATTGGCGCCAATACCACTGCATCGCGGCTCGGGTGTTGACGTATCCGGTGCCGAAGCGGTGGTAGCTGTCCGTATCGAAGGAGGGGTCGATGACCGGGTAGAGCAACAGCTGGGCGGCCGGGCGGGCGACCCCTCGCTCGCGGCACAGGATCGTCGTCACGGCCGCGAGATTCCCGCCGGCGCTGTCGCCGGCGACCGCCGTCCGGGTGGGGTCGATGCCGAGACCGGCCGCGTGTTCCAACACCCAGCAGAACGCCGCGAACGCGTCGAGCGCCGCCGCGGGCGCGGGATGCTCGGGGGCCAGCCGATACCCGACGGACACCACCACCGCCTGGCTGCCGCGCGCAAGGGCGCGACAGAAGCCGTCGTGGGATTCGATGTCGCAGAACACGAGTCCGCCGCCGTGGTAGAAGACGATTCCGGGTCGGTGGCCGAGGTCGCCGTGCGGGTGGTAGATCCGAACGGGGATGGCGCCCGCGGGGCCCGGGATCGCGTGGTCGACGGTGTCGCGGACGTCCCCGACGTTGTCGACGGGCACCCGCCGTTCGGCCACGGCGGCGCGCGCCTGCGGTCCGGTCATCGTCTCGATGCGGGGGAATCCGGCGTTCAGTTCGCTCAACATCGCCTGCACGGCGCCGTCGATCGGGTCGTCCATGTGGGCCTCCGCCCGCACCGCTGCGCCGGTCATGCGGGCCGGTATTTCAGCAAGGTGATTCCCCCGTCGAGATCGTAGAACACGGGGGTGACCCGCATTCCGATCCGGATATCGTCCGGATCGACGTCAACCAATTCGGTACTGATCCTCGGCCCGGCGTCCCACTGGACCACCGCGGGCAGGTGCGGCACCGCGTCCGCCCAGGGCGGACCGGTGGGCCGGCGCGCGACGGTGAACGTGTACAGCGTTCCCGCGCCGTCGATTTCGCGCCATTCCAGGTCGTCGGCGAGGGTACCGGGGGCCAGGGTGCGCGGGTAGAAGACGTGGCGGCGCAGCGACGGCGAGTACTGCACCAGGATCCGGTGCTGGGCCAGGGCGTCCCAGAAGGGCCGGGAGACGGGCGTGGGTTCGGGCACACGATATTCGGCGGTCACGTTAGTCCCCCCGGATCAGCAGTGCGACCTGCTCGCTCATGATGCCGCCGTTGCCGGTGACGAATCCGACGTCGCAGTCGGGCACCTGCGCGTCGCCGGCCCGGCCCATGATCTGGCGCGCGCCGTCGACGACGTGGTGCATGCCGCCGGCCATCCCGGCCTGGCCGAAGGACAGTTGACCGCCCGCGGTGTTGAGCGGAAAGTCGCCGCGGTAGGTCAGGTCGCGGTCGGTAATCCAGGACATGCCTTGGCCTTTGGTGCAGAAGCCGGCGTCCTCCAGGCTCATCAGCACCGTGATGGTGTAGCAGTCGTAGATCGAGGCGACGTTCACATCGGATCGGCTCAGCCCCGCCATCGCGAACGCCCTGTCGGCGGCGCGCGCGATGGGCGTGCGCATCAGGTCCTCGGCGTAGGTCGGGGTCTTGAAGGCAATGTGCTCACCGAAGCCCTTGATCCACACGGGGCGGTGACGGCTTCGGCGCGCGACGTCGGCGTTGGCGACGAGGACGCCGGCTCCCCCGTGCACCCGCATCACGGTTTCGAGCATGTGGATGGGATCGGCGATCATCGGGCTGGACAGAACGTCGTCCACCGTGATCGGGGTCCCGTGGAAAACCGCGCCCGGATGCGCGCACGCGTTGGCGCGCTGGTCGACCGCGATCTTGGCGACAGCGGCCGCGTCGTAGCCGAACTCGGCCGCGTAGCGCTGGGCGATCTGCGCGTACGGGGCGTTCTGGCCGACGTTGCCGTAGGGGATCTCGAACTCGGCCTGCGGCGAGCCGTAGCTGTTCGACGACGCCCCATACCAATTCGGCGCGGGCGGCGGGCGCCGTTGGGATTGCGGCACCGAGGCCGATCCCGGGACCACGGCCAGCGCCGCGTCGCAGATGCCGAGCTCCACGGCGGCCGCCGCGCGCCACACCATGCCCGCCGAGGTGGCGCCGCCCAGATCCACTCGCTCGCCGAAATCCAATGCCATGCCGAGGTATTCGCAAAGCGTGGCCGGCGCGAACATCGCCGATTCGGCCACGCCGTGGGTGAGGAGGCCGTTGATGCACGCGGGGTCGACGCCGGCGTCCTCGATGACCAGCTTCGCCAACAACGCGTACTGGTCGAGGGTGAACCGCGGCGGCCCGGTCGGGCGCCGCTCGGCGGGCAGCTCGGCGATCCCGATGATCGCCGCCTCCCCGCGCAGCCCGGTCACGACGCGGTTCCGCGTCGGGGCAGCTCGACGGTCGCCGTTCCGGGCATCAGCACGGCGTCGTCTCGGCGGCCGGCGATCTCGAGATCCAGGAGTCCCGCGCCGTTCTCGGCGAGGCGCTTGCCCGTGACCTCGCCGCCGAAGCTCAGCGGCTGGCCGGGGTACGCGACGGCCCGGTTCTGCACCGAGAAGGACACCAGACGGCCGCGTCCGCCGATCCAGTCGCCGATCGCGCGGGCCAGCAGCGCCGCCTGCAGCGGGCCGTGGACGAGCACGTCGTCGTAGCCCTCGACGGTGCGGGCCCACTGTTTGTCGTAGTGGATGCGGTGGCCGTTGTAGGTGGCGGCGCTGAAGAAGAACAGTTGCGTTTCGTCGACGGTGACCGTCAGCGTGGGCATCCGGTCGCCCACCGCGACGTCCTCGTAGAACACCTGCCGACCTTCCATTGGTGCTCCTAGGGTCGCGCGATCATCGACGTCGACGCCTCGGCCACGAGATCCTCGTGCTGGTTTCGGTACACGGTGTGCCAGGTGACGAGCACGAATCTTCCCGAGCGGCCCTGCTTTTCGACGATGGATTCGATGGTTCGCACCATCTCGATCTCGTCGCGGTGGTAGGCCGGCAGGTGGAAGGTGAAGCTCTCGCCGCCGGCCATCCGCTTGGGGGCGCGCGGAAAAGCGAGGCTGCCCGAGGCCGCTCGGGAGGATCCGTCGGGCCGCAGCCCGTCCAGGCGGGTGACACCCAGGACGGCGTATTGCAGGAACAGCGGGGGGCAGATGACGTCACGAAAGCCGTTGGCCCGGGCGTACTCCGGATCGAACCACAACGGGTTGTGGTCGCCGACCGCCGCGGCCCAGCGCTGCCAGTCGCGCCGGTTCACCTCGCCAGTGGCGGACGCGGCGACGGCGCCCACCCGCGACGCCGACTCGGCGTCGATCAAGGGTTCCTCACTCATCGGCGCCCTCCTGAAGGATCGCTTCCAGCCACCCCGCGGCGGTGTCGGCTCCGCCGCCGAGCGTCGAGCCGAGCCGCGCCCGTTCGCTCCACAGGTGCAGGTCGGTTTCGGTGACATAGCCCATCCCGCCGTGCAATTGGTGGGCGTCGAGGGTGATCAGCCGGGCCGCGGTGGCCGCGTGCATGCGCGCGATCGCCGTTTGCCGGGTGGCCACGTGACCCCGGGCCAGCCAGAACACCGCGGAGTGCGCGGCCAATCGCGCCGCGGCCAAGGCGATGTGCATGTTGGCGATCAGGTGCTGGGCCGCCTGGAACGAGGCGATCGGGCGGCCGAACTGGTGACGAAGCTTGGTGTATTCCACGGTGCGGTCCAGCACGGCCTGCCCGACCCCGACCAGGTCGAGGGATCCCAGCGCCACCGCGGTGTTGGCGATGCGGCGCAGATCCCGCGGGTCGGCATCGCCGAGCAGCGCGCCGGCGTCGACGACCACGCCGTCGAAGCGCAGCGTGCACGCCCGGTGGCCGCCGGCCATCGCGAGCGGCTCGATGCTCAGCCCGCCCGCGTGCGTGTCCGCGACGAAGGCGCGCGTGCGCTCGCCGGCGGCGGCAGACACCACGACGACGTCGGCCAAGTCGGCGTCGGGGACGTAGTCCACGGTGCCGGTCAGCCGCCAGCCGCCGGTCGAGTCCGGTTCGGCGCGGAGCACCGGCGCGATGACGGCGGCGTCGCGGGCGTTGCACAATGCGGTGGTGCCGCGAATGCCGCCGGTCGTCAGCCGCGGCAGCCACTCGGCCTTGGCGCGTTGGGCGCCAAGCTGATCGATCGCCAACACGGCCGCGATCGTGCTGTGCGCCGTCGTCGGGCACAGCGCGCGCCCCGCCTCCGTGTAGAACAGGGCGAGGTCGTCGAGGGAGCCCCCGGAACCGCCGTGCTCCTGGCCGACGGCCAGCCCGAAGACACCGGCGTCGGCCAGCGCCTTCCACAGGGCGGGGGCGCTTCGGTCGGCGCCCGGTTCGCCAAGGCCGCGCACCAGGCCGATCGGGCTCTCGGCCGACAGCAACGCGCGCAGGGTCGCGGCGAACTCGCGCCGCTCGGCGGTCGGCCTAACGTCCATATGACGGCATCCCGTGGCCGCGCTGGGCGATGATGTCGCGCAAAACTTCGTTCGTGCCCCCACCGAAACGCATCAACGGGGCCGCCCGGTAGAGCCGCTCGAACTTGCCGCCCAACGGCGCGTCCCGGCTGCGATGCGCCAGCAGGCCGTCCGGCCCCAGCACATCGAGCGCCAATTCGGCTATGCGCTGGCGCAATTCGCTGGTGAAGACCTTCTCGACGCTGACCTCCACGGTCGGCATGACCCCGCCGTCCAGGATGGACGCGGCCTCGTAGCCCATCAGCGTGGCCGCCTCCACGTCTGCCTCGGCCCGCGCCAGGCGGCGGCGCAGGGCCGGTTCGTGCGCGGGCATCGTCCCGTCCCGGCGCGGCCGGAGCGCCAGTTCGCGCAAGTCGTCGACGGCGCGGCGCAGATCGCCGGCGTTGGTCAGCGCACCTCGTTCCAGGTCGAGGGCGCCGGTGATGTAGGTCCAGCCGCGGTTGACTTCGCCAATCAGGTTGGTGACCGGGACGCGCACGTCGTCGAAGCGCACCTCGTTGGTGCGATAGCCGGACCACGCGTAGAGCGGGCGGATTTCGACGCCCGGGCTGTCGATCGGCACGATGATGACCGAAATCCCGCGATGGCGCGCGGCATCCGGATCGGTGCGCACGCACAGCCATTCGTGGGTGGCGCGCTGGGCGCCGCTGTTCCAGATCTTGGTGCCGTTGATCACCCAGTGCTGCCCGTCGAGGGTGGCGCGCGTGCGCAGGCTGGCCAGGTCGGTTCCCGCGTCGGGCTCCGAATAGCCGACGGCGCAGAGCATTTCGCCCGTGGCGATCCGCGGTAGCCACTCGGCCTTGTTCCGCTCGGTGCCGTGGCGCATGATCATCGGCGCCACCGAGGTGACCGTCAGGTCGGGTCCGGGCACGCCCCAATATTCGAACTCGCTCATCAGCAGCTGCTGATGCACGGCGCCGAGGCCGAGCCCGCCGTACTCGCGCGGCCAGTTGAGGCCGAACCAGCCCTTCTCGCCGATCTTGCGGCGAAAACGGGCCACCTCGCCGTCGGGGAATTCCAGGTCGTGCTGCGCTAGTTCGGCCCGCAGCTCGTCGGTGACGTGCTCCTGGAGGAATCCGCGAACCTCGGTCAGCCACGCGCGTTGCGTGGCGTCGAGCTCGAAATCCATCCCGGCCCCTTCGCCCCAGATGAGGTGGTGTGCCCTCTCAGTGTGCTCAGCCACCAGGGTCACCGCCAGATGCCGTTCCCATTGACCGGGCCGCCGATCGCTTGCTGACGACCGTCATTGACGCCCGTCAGCGAAAGGGGGTAGTTTCGCTCGCATGCCTTCGACGACGTCGGTCATGAGCGCGCGGGAGGCGCAGCGGCTGCAGACGCGGGCGCGCCTGTTCGATGCCACGGTCGCCGAGATCGCGCGGTCGGGCTTGGCGGGCACCGACGTCGCCGCGATCGCTTCGGCGGTGGGGGTGGCGCGGGGCACGTTCTATTTCCATTTCCCGACCAAGGAACACGTGCTGGCCGAGTTGGAACGCGACGAGGAGTCCAAGATCGTGGCGATGCTGGCCGCCGAGACCGGCGCGCCCGGCGACCTGCGGTCGATGCTGACTTCGCTGGTGCGCCAGGTGCTTGCGGCCGAGGAGCGGCTGGGGCCGGTCGTCTTCAGGGACATGCTGGGGCTGCACTTCTCGGCGACGCGCCCCATCGAGGACGAACTCGGTGAGCACCCGCTGGCCGAGTTCGTCATCGCCGCGATCGCCGAAGCGCAGGCCGCGCAACGGGTGTCGCCCGATGCGGACGCCGGTGAACTCGGTGCCATCTTCCTGACCGGCCTGTTCGCATTGCTGGTCACCGCGGCAACGGCACCGCGGTCACGTGCGGCGCTCCTGGATCGATACGTCAAGACCATCGTCAACGGAATGGAGGCGTCATGACCAGCACGGCCATCGAGGAATACCGGGACTTTCTGGTGCGTCGGGACGGCGACGCGGATCTGCTGCATCGCCGACTTTCCAGCCGGGAGGAATTCTTCGGGTCGCTGACGGCCGACCCGATTCGCTCCAGCCGGCACATCGATCAGCGCGTGTTCCTGCGAAACCTGCGCCGCCGCCGACCCGAGTCGGGGCTGCCCCGCGAGATGCTGTTCCTGTTGGCCACCGCGAAACTGAACCAGGCGGAGCGATTCGGCGTGGACCTGGGCGATACGTACGGACGGATCGGCGGCGCGGACCAGCCGCCCGAGCGGGTGTATCTGGCGCTCGAGGAGCACTACCACACCCGCCTGCTGAGCTACGTGTTGGACATGTTCGGGCTGCCGTTCCAGGTCGTGGTGCCGCCGTTCGTGATGCGGCAATTCGTCAAGATGGAAGTTTTCCTGCCCGAACGCATCGGATTCCCGTTCGTCGGCGCGGGAGAGATGGCGGGCTGCATCATGTTTGACGAGTTGCGCCGGGTTGGCGTCGAGTTGTTCGCCGACGAGCCGGACGTGGCCGCGCGGATCGATCGGCTCTACACCGAGATCCTCACCGACGAACTCGGCCACGTCGGCTACTGCGCGGCGCGCTGCACCCGCTCCGAGCGGGCGTTAATGCGTTGGCTTTACCCGCTTTTCGGGCGCCTGTTCGCGCGGCAGACCGCGGAGATCAGCCTGATCACGGATCCCGCGAAGCTGCACGCGCGGCTGCGCGAACCCTTCGACGTCGACGGGCTGGCCGCCGGCGTGCCCAACGAGACGTTCGTCGCCGTGCGCCCCTGAGCCGTAACACGCGTTCACCGGATGTAAAAACGCTGTCAATCTCCCGTAAAAACGCTTCGCCCATATCGCGGATACAACGCCGGGCTGCGAAAATTTTTCTCAGCCCCCACGCGTAGAGGAAGAAGCCATGCCCACCCTTGAGACACGCCTCCGCCAGGAGTTGCGCGATTGCGCCCTCGAGTTACGGCAACTCGCCTACACGGTGCCGCACGGGGTCGGCGAGCATGCCCTGCTTCAGCTGTCGGACCGGATGCGCGCCGCCGCCGAACAGGTGGTCCGCAAGGGCGCATAGCCGCCGCGGCTTTCACTGTGAGCCCACGACACGCCGCGAGTCGTCGCCCTGGATACACACCGAAAGCGCGCGGGCGAGCGATCAGCCGCCTCTGAGCCGAATCTTCCAGCGCACAAAGCCCAGGTACACGGCGCTGAGCAATACCAACATGCCCATGTCGAACCACCATGCGCCGGCCGTGTGACGCCAGTGCGAGTCGTGCGGCACCGACGGGACTTTGTCCTGCAGGCTGAGCAGGTCAACGGTGGACGCCGACGTGGCGAAGCCCCATCTCGCCGGTGTGGCCCAAGACATTTGGTCCAGGCCGACTCGATCGGTCACGGGAATCATGCCGCCGGAGAACACCAGCTGCGACATGACCGCGACGACCAGCAAGGGCATGATCTGTTCGTTGGACTTCGCGATGGATGACAGCACCAGCCCGAGCATCGCCGAGGCGACGGTCGTCATGGCGACGTCGACGAACAGCTCCAGGTTGGGAATGCCCAACGCCACCGCACCCTGCGTCGGACCGCCCTTCCCGACGATCGCGATGACGGTGACGATCGCGGACTGAATGACCGCGAACACCGTGTACACGAACACCTTCGCCAACAGGTACGCCGACGTCGACAGGCCGACCGCCTGCTCGCGCAGGAAGATGGCGCGCTCACCGATCAGATCCCGGATCGTCAGCGCCGTTCCCATGAACACCGCGCCGACGTTGAGCAACACCAGAATCTGCCCGGGCTCGGTGGGCGCGGCGCCCATCGGGTCCGGTCTGCCGAAGCCCACATCGCCGGGCACCGACATCGACAGCGAGCCCATGATGAACGGCAGCAGCGCCAGGAAGACGAAATAGCCGCGGTCGGACACGATCAACCGCACCTGCCGCCGCGCGATCGTGGAGAACTGCCGGAACAGGCTGGTGTGCGACGGGTCGCCGATTTCGGCCGGTTTCTCCGCCGGCGGCGGCGGTGGGGGCGGGCCCGTCCGCGCCAGGTAGCGCGCCTTGGCGCCGTCGGGATCGCCCGCGACCGTGCTGAAGATGTCGGCCCAGTTCGTGGTGCCCATCGCGGAACCGATTTGGCTCGGCGGCCCGCAGAACGCGGTCTTTCCGCCGGGCGCCAGCAGCAGGACCTGATCGCAGACGTCCAGGTAGGTCAGCGAGTGGGTGACCACGAGCACCACGCGACCCGCGTCGGCCAGCTGCCGCAGCATCGTCATCACCTGTCGGTCCAGGGCCGGGTCCAGGCCGGACGTCGGCTCGTCCAGGATCAGCAGCGACGGCCCGGTCAACAGCTCCAGCGCCACCGACGCGCGCTTGCGCTGGCCGCCGGACAGCTTGTCGACCCGGGTGTGCAGGTGCTGGGTCATCTCGAGCTCCTCGAGCACCCGGGCCACCACCTGCGCGCGGTCGTCCTTGGTGGTGTCGGGTGGCAGCCGCAGCTCGGCCGCATACATCAACGCCTGCTGCACGGTCAGCTGCCCGTGCACCACGTCGTCCTGCGGCACCATCCCGATCCTGCTGCGCAGCGAGGCGTATTCCGCGTGGACGTTGTGCCCCTCGAAGGCCACGGTGCCCTTGGTCGGGTGCGTGTAGCCGGCGACCAACCGCGCGAACGTCGACTTTCCCGCCCCCGACGGGCCGATGACGGCGGTCAGCGTTCCCGGCTGGGCGCCCAGCGAGATGTCGTCGAGCAGGACCTTGTTGTTCTCGATCGTCCACGTCACCCCGCGCACGTCGAGGCCGCCGCCGCGCGTCGCGGTCGCGGTCTCATCGCGCCGGGCCAGCGTGCCGCCGGCGAAAACGAGGTCGATGTTGCCGATCGTGACGACGTCGCCCTCGTGCAGCACCGCCGTTTCCACCCGGGCGCCGTTGACGAAAGTTCCGTTGATGCTGCGGTTGTCGTGGATCTCGGTGCCCTGCGGCGTCGGAATCAGGGTCGCGTGGTGGCGCGACGCCAGCACCTCGGGAATGACGATGTCGTTGTCGTTGGCCCGGCCGATCTTGACCGCGCCGGGCATCGACACCAACCCGGTTCGGCCGGGCCGCAGGATCTTCATCATCGACGTGGCGATGTTGGCGGCATCGGGGACGCGGCCGGTCTCGGACTCCGCCGGCGGCACCTGCATGGGTTGTGCCCGGTAGATCTTCGGCGCCTGTAGCGGTTCGCTCGGCACTCCCGTCGGATGTCCGCCGGTCGGCTGCCACGGCTGCGGCCCGGTGGGCGGATGAATTGGCTGCGGCCCGCTGGGCGGGTGGATCGGCCGGGGCGCGCTCGGCGGATGTGTCGGCTGGTGGACCGGGGCCGAGGGCGACTGCGGCGGCTGGCCCGGCCAGTGTGGGCCGACCTGTTGCGGCTGGCTCTGGGACACGGGGGCGCTCGGTGTGCTCGCGGTGTAAATCGGTATCGACGTGGTCAGGGGCGGCCGCCCGGCCGAACCCTGGTGGCGGCCGACCTCGAAGGTCAGCGCGGGACCGTCCGGGTTGCCGATGTTGACCCGCAGGCCGTCCTGGATGTCGACGACAGGCACGCGACGGTTGTGAACGTAGAGCCCGTTGAGGCTGCCGTTGTCGATGGCCATCCATCGTCCCTGGTCGAAACGCACGATGAGGTGCGTCCGGGAGATCAGCGGGTGTGCGACGCGGACGTCCGCGCGAAGATCACGCCCGATTACGACGTCGGTGCCTGCTGCGAAGGTGCGCTCCGATCCCTCGTACCGCACGGTCAGCACTGGCGGGGCTGGTGGGCTCACGATGACCAACTGTATCGGCAGCGGGCCCGATTGCAGGCCAAGTGCTCAGCGCCTTTCACGGCCTCGGCTCGTGGCCCGGGTCGCGGCCGTGGATGCGGCGGCGACTGCCGGTTCCGCTGGAGGACGACCGCGTCCGGCTGGCGGGAATTGCGGGACCGTCCCGCAGTGAGAAACTCGGGCGGCGCGAAAAACGGCCCGATATGGGCCGCCCGAATGACTTCGACACCGAAATATCGGCTATCCCGCCGCCGCGACGTAAGGCACGCGGCTCGCTCCCCCGGTGACTTCTTTGATGAAATCCCCGAGATATCGAATGGCCCGCCTCCCTTCCGGCAATACGTCGGCGGCCAGCGGGAAGTCGTGGATTTGGCCGTCCCACAGGTGAAGGTCGCAGCGAACTCCGCTGAATTGCAACCGTTCCGCCATGAGCTCGGCGTCGGGAAGCAACAATTCGTCGGAGCTGGCGTGGATGGTTACGGGCGGCAATGCGGAAAGGTCCGCGTCAACCGGCGACTCGACGCGACGCGCGGACGTCCCCCTGCCCTGCGGAACGCGCACCTCGCCGAGGTACCGGGCGAACATCGACAACGCCCCGCGGGTGAACATCGAGCACCTGCGGGCGTTGCGGTGCCGCAGCTTTCGGGTCGGGTCCGCGTCGGTGAACGGCGAGATCGCCGCGACGCCGGCCGGTCTGAGCATGCCGGTCCGGATGGCGGCGAGGGTGGTCATGAACGCGAGGTATCCCCCGGCCGAGTCCCCGGCCACCACCACCCGGTCCCCGTCATAGCCGCGGTCCCGCAGCCAGCGGAGCCCGCACATTCCGTCCTCGATCGCGTCGGCGATCTGATGCGACGGCAGCTTTCGGTATCCGACCGTCAGCACCGCGGCGTCCGCCGCCTTCGACAGGTGGGTCACCAGGGATCGGTGCGTGTTGAGGCCGCAGGTGAGGAACGCACCGCCGTGGAGGTAAAGAATCGCCCGCTGCGACGAGGCACCCGGCGCGCGAACCCATTCGGCGGCGCAGCCGTCAAGGCGCACCGGTTCGATGCTCGCCGCGGACGGGAAATGCTGCAGCAAACCCGCGAAGTCGTCGACGTATCCCAGAGGCCAATGCAAATTCGGCTGAATGGCCCAGGCGCGCACGATGTTCTTGACGATAAGCCGACTGGCCATCGACACCGCAAAGGATTGCGGACTGTGCCGATGGTGCACCCGCCGGTTGATTGCGTGGCTCGGCAATATGCGGTGCCGATCCGGCTTCGTCAGCATTTGTATTCATCCTCCGTAGAGATGAACCGAGTACCCGGCCCAAATCGGGAAAAACGCCGGTTGAATCTCTGGCAAATGTCGGCTTCCTCACTGTTTGGTGCGCGGGGAAGGTGGGTAACTGCGCCGGCGCCGACCCGGGTGGCCCAAGATATGAGCCATGGAAGAGGCAGTTCAGTCCGCCGCACTGCTGGCCGGCAAGGTCGCGGTCGTGACCGGCGGTGGCGGTGGTATCGGCGCGGCAACCGCGCTCCAGTTCGCCCAGCACGGCGCCCGGGTGGTTATCGCCGACATCGAGGCCTCCCTCGCCGAGCGAGTCGCCGACCAGATTGCGGCTTCGGGAGGCTCGGGCCTGGCTGCCGTGACCGATGTCCGGGACGAGACGCAGGTCAGCGCCCTGGCGCGGACGGTGCTGGACCGCTACGGCCGGGTGGACGTGCTGGTGAACAACGTGGGTCACTGGTTGCGTCACCCGGGCAACTTCGTCGACACCGACGCACAACTGTGGGACGACCTGTACCGCATCAACCTGCACCACGTTTTCCTCGTCACGCACGCGTTCCTGCCCGCGATGATCGAGCAGCGGGCCGGCGCCATCGTCAACGTTTCGTCGGTCGAGGGGTTGCGCGGCTACCCCGAGGATCCGGTCTATGCGGCCTTCAAGGCCGCCGTCATCCACTTCACCCGCAGCCTGGCGGTGCAGGTGGGCCGCGACGGAGTGCGGGTCAACGCGATCGGCCCCGACGTCACCGAATCGCTGCAGGTGCCCTACTCGCGGTGGCTCTCCGCGGACGAGCAGACTCAGTGGCCGCAGTGGGTGCCGGTCGGGCGGATGGGGTTGCCGGAGGACCAGGCCCGCGTCATCCTTTTCCTCGCCTCGGAGCTGTCGGCATTCGTCACCGGCCACACCATCCCGACCGACGGCGGCACCGGCGCGGCGGGCGGCTGGTTCCGCTCGTCGCGCCGGGCCGACCGGGAATGGACGAATCGTCCCGTAGCGCCGTGATTGCTAGGCGTAACCCAGCGCGGCGTTCTCGGCGCGGATGCGCACCGTGAGCACCAGGGCGTTCGCCGCACTGAACACGATCGCGGTCAGCCACGCCGAATGAACCAGCGGCAGCGCGGCGACCTCCGCCGCGACCGCGGTGTAGTTGGGGTGACGGACCCAGCGGTACAGCCCATCGGAGACCAGCGGCGCGCCCGGGAGCACGATGAGTCGCGGATTCCAGCGTTTGCCGAGCACCGCGACACACCGCCAGCGGACCACGGTGCTGAGCACCACGACGCCGAGCATCGGCCATCCCAGCAAGGGGATGAACGGGCGGCCCATGGTCCACACCTCCACGATGCACGAAACCAGAAGCAGCGCATGCATACTGACCATCGCGGGATAGTGGTCGCGCCCGAACTCCTTGCCCCCGTGGGCGAAAGACCACTTGGCGTTTCGCTGGGCGACCGCCAGCTCGACGAGCCGCTCGGCTCCGATCGCCAGGATGAACAGGTAGTAGTACATGGTTTACCCCCTCACCACTGCAGGAGCAGCAACTCGAAGCTGAAGCCCGGCCCCATCGCGAGCATCACCCCGAGGGATCCCGGCGGCGGCGGTTCGGCCACCGTCCGGCGCAGCACGTCGAGGACCGACGCCGATGAGATATTTCCGTTCTCCCGCATCGATTCTCGGCTGTGAGCCACCGATTCCGGCGGCAGACCCAGCGCGTCCTCGATCGAATCGAGCACCTTCGGGCCGCCGGGATGGCATACCCACGTCGAGACATCCGCAATGGACAAATCATGGTCGCCCAGGAAGCCGTCGACCTCCGCGCGCAGATAGTCGTCGGCCATCTTCGGGACGTCCCGCGACATCACCAGCTGGAACCCGCTGGAACTGACATTCCAGCCCATGACATCGACAGTCTCGGGAATCACGCGACTGCGCGTGGCCAGGACCCGCGGCCCCCGACGCGCGTTGGGGCCCGGGCCGATTCGATCGGCGCCGAGGGCGACCACCGCGGCCGCGCCGTCGCCGAACAGCGACACACCGATCAGGGCCGGGATCGAGGTGTCGTCGCGTTGCAGCGTGAGCGAGCACAGCTCCACCGACAGCAGCACGGCCACATCCCCCGGGTAGCCGCGCAGGTAGTCGTGCACCCGCGCCATACCGGCCGCGCCCGCGACACAGCCGAGTCCGAATAGCGGCAGGCGCTTGATGTTGGGCCGCAACCCGACGCGCGACATCAACCGCGCGTCGATGGTCGGCACCGCGATCCCCGTGCTGGAGACCATCACGATGGCGTCCACCTCATGGGGTTCAATCTCCGCCGCGGCCAGCGCCTTTCGTATGGCCCGCTCCCCCAGGTCGACGGCGACCTCGAGGTAGGCGTCGTTCGCCTCGGTGAATCCGCTCAGCCGCGGGTAACGCGACAGCGGCAGCGCGAGGCTGCGATGGTCGACCCCCGCGGTCTGCGCGAAACGCATGAAACCCGGCTCCGAGAACTCGGTGAGCTCGCGCGCCACCTCTTCCTGGTCGTAGCGGTTCGGCGTGAAGGCCACCGCGGTTCCCGCGATGTGCGGGGCGCCTCGCCCGTGAGCGGCGGCATGGTTCGCCGATGTGGAATACGTTGTTGCAGTCATACCCACCCGACGACTATGGAGCCGTCAAAGGTTCATCAGATGCTATGAAAGGTGAACCACATTACATCTCGTCCCCGGTGTGAAATCGCCGGCCGAAATGAACCGCGCGAGAACGGATACGCCGAAGCGCCGCTCGGCACCCGCGTTCGCTGCCGCGAAAACGTTGGTGGCCCGCCATTTCAGCGTCGAGTGCTTTCCGCGGCGAGGGCATCGATCAGTCGGTTCATCACGGCACCCGCGTCGCGGCGGGCCTGATCGTGTCCCTCCGCGCGAGCAATGTAGAGCGTCGCCTCCCGCATCGCGCCCAACATTGTCAACGCGGTCGCCTCGACGGGCTGGGGCGGAATGCGGCCGCTCTCAATGGCGCCGTTTAGCAGTTCCCGCACCAGGCCGATGTTGTAACGGTTGCCGATCTCGCTCCACCGTGACGAGCCCAAGACGCCAGGGGCGTCGACCAACACGATCCGTTGCACCTCCTGATCCGAGCATGCGTCGAGCCAGAAGCCCACACCGAGCCGCATCACTTCCAGCGGATCGGTTTGTCCCGAGGCCGCGATCGCGTCGCCCATCCGCGCGGCCAGCTCTCCCTCCACGCGCTCGAACACCGCCGCGAACAACTCGGTCTTGTCGGCGAAATGGTGGTACAGCGCGCCCCGCGTCACGCCCGCCGCGCGCACGATCGTCTCCAAGGCCACCTCACTGAAACCGTGCTCGGCGAACAGCGGCCGTGCCGCCGCGATCAGCGCCTCGCGGGTTTCGGCGGCGCGTTCGGCCTGGGTTCGGCGGGTGGCGTTCATAGGCCTTGCCTCTCGTACATACCGTATGTATGTTAGTACATACGGTATGTATGTTTCGTTGGATCGTATCTCAGGAGTCCTCGATGCCCATCATCGACCTGCCCCACGGGGCGGTTCAGTACCGACTCGCCGGACCGGCTGACAGTTCACGTGCACCCGTCGTGTTCCTGCACGGGCTGATGGTCAACTACGAGGTTTGGAGTCGGGTAGCCGACGACCTCGCCGCACGCGGCATACGCTCCTACGCGCTCGACCTCCCCCTGGGGTCACACTCCATAGCGCTCAGACCCGATGCGGATCTACGTCCACGTGGGGTGGCGCGACTGGTCATCGCCTTCCTGGAAGAGCTCGGGCTCACCGACGTCACGCTGGTGGGAAACGACACCGGAACTGCCCTGTGCCAGTTCGTGATCGACATTGACGACAGCCGGATAGCTCAACTCGTGCTGACCGACGGCGATGCGTTCGATCAGTTCCCGCCCCCTTCGTTGATGCCGGTCTTCAGACTGGGCCGACGAGCCGCAGGCATTTATGCGCTGATGTCGCTCATGCGGCCCGCCTGGATTCGTCAACGCGTGCAGGGCCAGAACGTGTCCAAACCCCTGGATCCGGCCCTGACTCGCCGCTGGGTCACGCCCGCCCTGGCCGATCGCGGCGTACGGCGTGACGCCGCCAAGTTCCTGCGCGGCGTCGACCCGGACGAGTTGGTTGAGGTGTACACCCGGTTTGGGCGATTCGCCAAACCGGTCGTGGTGCT
This sequence comes from Mycobacterium sp. NGS54, assembly GCF_059812465.1. Taxonomy (NCBI): domain Bacteria; kingdom Bacillati; phylum Actinomycetota; class Actinomycetes; order Mycobacteriales; family Mycobacteriaceae; genus Mycobacterium; species Mycobacterium sp. NGS54. The sequence goes on from NZ_JCALCS010000009.1 coordinate 129,209, forward strand.
CTGGGGCGACGCGGACCGGTTCTTCCCCATCCAACTTGCCCATCGGTTGTGCGACGCGTTCCCCGACGCACGACTCGTTGAGATCACCGGCGCTCGCACCCTGGTCCCGCTGGACAACCCGCAACAGGTGGCGATCGAAATCCAAGCGGCGTTAAGCAGTCGGCCAATAGCGAACGGAGAGTTGTGATGTCGAATCGTCCGGGATCGCCCGGCCCGCAGGAGTTTCTACGATGGAGCGCTGTCGCCTTGGCGATCGGGTTCGGGACGCACGCCGTGGATCACGTCCGACGTGGGATGTCGGCTGCGACCATGCTGGTGATGATCGGTGGGGGCGCGGAGGCGTTGTCGATCGCGATCGCCGTGTTCATGGTGTTGGCACGCCGGCGGTGGGCGCCGCAGGCGGCGATCATCGTGGGGTTCGGCACGGCCTTGGCATCAACCTACGGACACCTGCTGCCGACATTTCTGCCGGGGCTGCAAGACAGCTTCGTCTCGCCGCCACACACGGGCGTGACGTGGTATTCGTGGCTCAGTCTCGCCGCGGCAATGAGTATGGGGATTGTCTTCGGATTCGCCGGTATCCGGGCGGCGCGGCAGCAACGCACCGCCGCGACGCTGAGTTAGCTTCCGGGGACCGACAGGGTGGCCTGCTGCTCAACCTGTTGCCCCTGCTGCTCGGCTTGCTGGGCTTCCTGGAGGTCGAGTTGCTCTTGCTGTTCGGCCTGTTGTTCCGACTGCTGAATCTCCTGCTGGATCTGCAGCTGTTGCTGCAGTTGGGCTTCGTCGTCGTCATCGGTGGCGAAGCCGCGGTCCGCCAAGTTCATCGACGCGCCAACGATTTTCGCGTCATCGGGCTGCGCCGCATGTAACAACGCCAGCGTCGCGACCGTAGCGACCCCGGCGAAAAAACGTTTGAACGAACACCATCTGCCTGTTGGCCGCCATCCGCAATGCTGCGGGATCGCGTTAGCAGCACGCTGGATGGTTGTTAGCGATCAGCTGTGAAATCGCGCCAAGCTCAAACCGTTTGCGCGGGCCGAAACCGTGCTTGATCGTCGATGATCGTCACCGGGATGCCGTTGAGGGCGCCGTTGCCGGACGGCTCGTCGAGGAACGTCGGCGGGGACAGCACGTTGGTGTTGGCCCCAGGCGAACCGTTGGCCACCGACATGCGGGTGCCCGGCTTGCCATGCCCCCAGCCGTGGGGCATCGACACCACCCCGGGCTTGATCGCGTCGGTGACCTCGACGGGCACTTTGATCTCGCCGGCCGCTGACTTCACCGTGACGACGTCGCCGTCGGCGATGCCGCAGCGGGCCGCGTCGTCGGGATGGATCAGCAGCGTGCACCGGTCCCTGCCCTTCATCAGCGCGGGCACGTTGTGCATCCAGGTGTTGTTCGATCGCAGGTGCCGGCGGCTGACGAGGACCAGCGGCTCGGCGGGCCGCTGCATGCGCGCGGCGAGGCGCGGCAGGTCATCGAGCAGGTATTGCGGGGCGAGGTGGATCTTTTTGTCGAGGGTGCCCAGGATGTCCGGAAGCTGCGGCACCATCGGCCCGAAGTCGATTCCGTTCGGGTTCGCCTTGAGCATGTCCAGGGTGAGCCCACCCGGGTTCTTGCCGTACTGGTCCCCGAAGGGCCCGGTTCGCAGCGTGAGGTCGAGCATCCGCTCCGGGCCGCCGTGATCGTAGAGCTTGCGGATTTCCGCGCCGTCGACCCCGTGCGTGAAGGCCAGATAGTCGAAGAATCCGTCGTCGATCGCGGCGACGTCGACGTCCTCGGCCGGCGTCCCGGTGCACAGGCCGGTCAGCCGGATCAGGATCTCCCATTCGTGCGGGCGATCGCCCGGATCGAACACCGGGGCCGAGTAATTGGCGATGCTGTGGATCGCGAAAAGCAGGATCAGGTCGTCGTGGTGCGGCTGCTCGAGCGGGGACAGCCCGGGCAGGATCACGTCCGCGTGCCGCGTCGTCTCGTTGAGCCAAAGGTCAACGGAGATCATCGCTTCCAGCATCGGCAGCACCTCGTCGAGCTTGTCGCCGCCGGGCGTCGACAACACGGGGTTGCCGGCGACGGTGATCAGCGCCTTGAGCTGACCTTCGCCGGGTGTGGCGATCTCTTCGGCCATGCACGACACCGGGGCCTGCCCGAGAACCTCCTTCGCGCCGCGCACCCGCGTGTGCCAGCGGCCGAACTCCGGTAGGCCGCCCTCCAGGCCGGGCAGTGGCTGGGTGGTGATCAACCAGGCCGCCGGCCTGGGGAACATCGCGCCGCCCGGGGTATCGAAATGGCCGGTCAGAATGTTGATCACGTCGACCAGCCAGCTGGCCAGGCTGCCAAACTCCTGATTGCACAACCCGATTCGCCCGTACACCACCGATCTCTCGGTGCCGGCGAGTTCGCGGGCCAGCCGCCGAATCCGGTCTTCGCCGATCCCGGTGACCGCGCTCACCCGCTCCGGCGGCCACTGGGCGGCGACCCGGCGCATCGTTTCGAGGCCGTCGACGTGCGGTCCCGCATTGACCAGGCCCTCGTCGAACAGGGTGTGCGCCACGGCCAGCAACAGCGCCGCGTCGGTGCCCGGGACGATCGGGAGCCACTCGTCGGCCTGGGCCGCGGTCTGGGTACGCACCGGGTCGATCACGATCACCTTGCCGCGCTTGCGAATCCCCGTGATCAGGCCCATCACGTCGGGCGCGGCCAGCAGCGAACCCTGCGACGCGGCGGGGTTGGCGCCCATGATCACCATCAGGTCGGTGCGTTCGATGTCCGGCACGGGGAAGTTCCACCACAGGCCGTACATCAGATGCGACGACAAGTTCTTGGGCCACTGGTCGACGGTGCCCGGCGAATACGTGACCGGCATCCCGGACATGCCCATCAGCACTCCGGCATACCGGGCCAGCGAAAAAGAGTGCGCCAGCGGGTTACCGGTGTAGGCGGTGACCGCGCCGATCCCGTACTTCTCGATCACCGGCGTCAGCAGCTCGGTGCACCGCCGAAACGCCGCGTCCCAGCTGACCTCGTGCCACTGCCCGTCGACCTTGACCATCGGGCGGCGGATCCGGTCCGGGTCCTCGTGCACCGCGGCCAGCGACACCCCCTTCGGGCACAGGTGCCCGCGGCTCCAGACGTCGTCGCGGTTGCCGCGGATGCTGGCGACTTTGCCGCCCTCCACCTGAATCTCCAAGCCGCACATGGCTTCACACAGTGGGCAGGTGCGCAGATGCCTGCCGTCATCGCCGGTCGTCACCCACCCACTGTATTCCGCTACCGCCGGTAGCGGAAGTACCATCTTGCAGAAGGCAAACGAGAGGAATACAGGTGCAAATCAGCGTGAATTGCTTCCTCGGCGACGACCCGGAAGGGTCGCTGGTCGACGACTACGTGGCGGAACTCGCGAAGCTGCGCGACGAGGGATTCAGCCGGGCCTGGGTGGCTCAAATGCCCTGGCAGGCCGATGTTTTGACGGTGCTAGCGATCGCGTTCCGCGAGGTCGACACGATCGAGGTCGCGACGGGTGTGCTGCCGATCCAGAATCAGCAGCCGATGCTGATGGCGCAGCGCGCGCTCACCCTCAGCCTGATCTCCGGTGGCCGATTCATCCTCGGGCTGGGCATGACCCATCGCATGGTCACCGAGGGAATGTGGGGGATCCCGTGGGACAAGCCGGTGCGGCGGCTTGGCGAATACCTCGACGGCCTGCTGCCCTTGCTGGACGGGAAGGACGCCAATGCCACGGGCGAGACGGTGACCACCCGCGGAGCGGTGCGCGTTCCCGGTGCGCCAACGCCACCGGTGTACATCGCGGCCCTGGGGCCGCAACTGTTGCGCTTGACGGGGCGGCGCTGCGCGGGGACGGAGACGTGGATGACCGGGCCCAAGACCCTCGCCGAACACGTCGGGCCCACGCTTCGCCGCGCGGCCGCCGAGGCCGGTCGCCCGGACGGCGCGGTGCGGGTGGCGGCCTCGCTCCCGATCGCGGTCACCGACGACGTCGAGAGGCTGCGCGCACAAGCCGCCGAGCAGTTCGCGCTCTACGGGCAACTGCCGTCATACCGGGCAATGCTCGATCGCGAGGGCTACCGCGACCCGCAGGATGCGGCCATCATCGGCGACGAGACGGTCGTCACCCAGCGCCTCGACGAATTGCGCGCGGCCGGCGTCGACGAGTTCGTCGCCTATGCATTCGACACATCCGAAGAGGGCCGGGCCCGGACCCGCAGCCTGCTGCGGGAGTACGCCGGCTAGTTGGCCGTCGGCGTTGGGTGTGAATTGTGGGCCTTGCGTGTGAATCCTGGGTGGGAAGATCGCGCGATTCCCGCCACTTGTACACGCTGAAAGCCCTGGATTCACGCGCCGGCAGGCACCGGATTCTCAGGCCGTCCAGGGGCCGATGCCGCCGACCTTGTCGATGCGGATGCGCGTGAGGAATCCCGGCGGCGCGCCCTCCGGCGGGAAATTCATGTTCGGATCGCCCAGGACCGGGTTGAGCTGCGTCAGGAGCTCGGGCGCCCCGCCCTCGACGATTCGCGCAGTCCCGGTGACGGACAGGTAGGGCCGCATGCCCTGGCCGGCCTTGTCCAGCGCCAGGATCGTGACGGCCACGCGGGGATCGTTGCGGACGTTGCGCACCTTCTTGTGTTCGGCGAGGTGCGCGGTGACCAGTTCGTCCCCGTCGGGCGTCGACTGCAGCGCGACCCAGACCACGCTCACCTGGGGGCTGCCGTGGGGATTGATGGTGACCAGGGTGGCGTCGGCACCCTTGCCGATGAGATCGCGCGCGGCGTCGTTGAGTTTCATGCGTGCTTATACCGTCGTGCGGGGCGATTCATTCCCAATACATATCGGGCAAGAATGGCATTTGAATCTGGCCAGTTGGCTGTACAAGCGCCTGACGCGGCTCCTAGCGTCGTTCACGACATGACCGATCACCAGGAGCCCACCGGCATCGAGCACCTCCGCGGCGAATTACTCGATCGCATGGATGCGCAGCATTTCGACGACTGGTCCCCCGCCCTCTTGCGCGCCCTCATCGCCGTCTTCGACCTGAACGGGGTCACCCCGGCAGCCCAGCGTGGCTTCCGGCCTTATCTCGTGAGGTAAAGGCCCTCCCGCGGTTGCACTTTCGCGGATTAGGCTCGCGGCGGTGGAGATGTGGGAATTGGTCGCCCGTGAGCGCATTCGGGACACGCTCGCGCGGTACAACTGGTCGGGCGACGCCGGCCGCCTCGACGGCCTCGCGGAGACGTTCTGCGTCGACGGCATCCTCGAGATACGCGGGCTGGAGCCGCTGCGCGGGCGAGCCGCGATCGTTTCGTTCCTCGGCGGCGTCACGCGCAACGTCGCCCGCGACGTCGACGTCAACTCCGTCGTCCGGCACAACGTCGCCAACGTGCTCTTCACCGGGCTCACACCCGACGAGGCGCGCGTCTCGTCGTACTTCACCGTGGTTACCCTCATCGGGCTCGACCACTTCGGCCGCTATCGCGACGTCCTGGTGCCCGACGGTGACACCTGGCTGATCAAGCATCGCAAGGTGTCAACCGACTGGGCGGCCCCGGATTCGAAAATGGCCCGCTGATCCGGGGCCGGTCAGATGAATCTTGATGGCGATTTCGTTAAATGTATCGCCCAGATGTTTGCCACATGCCGCCCAACGGCTACAGATTAGGGATCACATCAAGAGATTGCGGTCCTCTCCGATGCGGTGGGTCATCGGAGTCCGGGGGTTGACCGCCGGTCATATGACCAGGGGTCACGACCGCGCGAATGAGATGGGCGGGGAATGCAGCGACTTAGTGGGCTGGACGCGTTCTTTTTGTACCTGGAGTCACCGACGCAGCCATTGAATGTTTGCTGCATCTTGGAGCTCAACCCGGAAACGAAACCCGGGGGGTACACATTCGAGGGGTTCCGGAGGGCGCTGTCGACACGCGTCGACGCGGTGCCCGAATTCCGCCTCAAGCTGGCCGACAGCCAACTGAACCTCGACCATCCGGTCTGGGTCGATGACGATCGCTTCGACCTGTCTCGCCACCTGCACCACGTGGCGCTTCCCTCGCCGGGCGGACCGAAGGAGTTAGCGGAGATCTGCGGGCACGTCGCGGGTCTGGCGCTCGATCGCGACCGCCCGCTGTGGGAAATGTGGGTGATCGAGGGCCTGCACGGCACCGAGGCGCTCTCGGTCGTCCTCAAGGCCCACCACGCGGTCGTCGACGGGGTCGGCGGCGCCAACCTGCTGGCCCAGCTGTGCAGCACCGTGGCCGATCCGCCGCCGCCCAACCCGGCGGAGCGCGCCGGCGCCGCGAGTCCCCTGCAGATCGCCGCGTCGGGGCTGATAGGAGCCGCGTTGCGGCCGTGGCGGCTGGCCAAGGTGGTACCGGCGACCGTGCTGACGCTCGGGCAAACCATCCTGCGCGCGCGCGGCGGTGGGCCCACCATGGCCGCCCCGTTCGCCGCGCCGCCGACGCCGTTCAACGGCCCGTTCAGCCGGCGCCGCAACGTCGCGCTGACCACCGTGGACCTCGACGACGTCAAGACGGTCAAGAACCGGTTCGGCGTGACGATCAACGACGTGGTGACGGCCCTGTGCGCGGGGGCGCTGCGGCAGTTCATGTCGGACCGCGGCGAGCTGCCGGACAGCCCGATGGTGGCCAGCGTGCCGGTGTCGGTGCGGGGCAGGTCCGACCGGCCGGGCCGAAACCAGACCACGTGGATGCTGTGCCGGCTCGAAACCCACATCGATGACCCGGCCCAGCGACTGGTCAGCATCGCCGAAGGCAATGCCTGCGCGAAGGACCACGCCGCCGCGATGGGGCCGACCCTGCTGCAGGACTGGACGCAGGTGGCCGGGCAGACCATGTTCGGCGCCGCGATGAAGCTGCTGCCGCGAATACCGTTGCCCGAAAAGCCGCCGCACAACCTGGTGATGTCCAATGTGCCGGGTCCGCAGGAGCAGCTGTACTTCCTGGGTTGCCGGGTCGACGCCATGTATCCGCTGGGGCCGATCATCGCGGGCGGCGGGCTCAACGTGACCGTCATGTCGCTCAACGGCCGGCTGGGTATCGGCATCATTTCCTGCCCCGACCTCGTGCCGGACCTGTGGACGCTCGCCGACGCGTTTCCCGCGGCGCTCAAGGAATTGCTGGATTGCGCCCCTCCCGGTGCGGGCTAGCGTTCGGCGCGGCTGTGTTTCAGGCCGGCGCCGAGGCGCCGATCGTCAACACGGCGAGGCGGCACCCGTCCGGGCCCGCGCGCCAGGCGTGGTCGACGCCGGTGAGCACCGCGCTGTCCCCGACGGCCAACGGGTGCGCGCCGTCATCGAGGATCAGTTCCACCGAGCCCGCGAGGACGACGTCGAAATCGACGGTGTCGGTGTGGTGCATGGCGAACTCGGCGCCCGGGGCGTACTCGATCATCGTCCAGCGCAGCGCGCCGGGCGCGACAACCAGGTCGAGGAGGTCGGCGGCTCGCCCACCCGCCGCGATGGACGGCAGGGACGGCGCCGCGTACAGCACCGAATAGAGCAGGCCGCCGCGACCGGCGTCCCCGTGCAGCGTGACGGGTTCGTCCCGGGCCGCGCACGACCGCCCGGACGCGTCGACGCCGGTGATCAGCAAGCGGCCTGACATGGCCCCAGACTCTAGATGACCGATCGGCGGGACATCGCTCCCGCTGGCCGGGGCGGCGTGGCAGGGTGACACCCGTGGCCAACACTGAACTCGTTGAACAAGACCTGCGCGAAATCGGAACTCCGAAGGGCGCATTGCGCTACTACGACTGCGGCCCGGATTCCGCGCCGGCGCTGCTGTTCCTGCACGGCTCGGGTCCCGGGGTCACCGGCTGGCGTAACTTTCGCGGGATATTGCCGACGTTCGCCGAGCACTACCGCTGCCTGGTCCTGGAATTCCCCGGGTTCGGCGTCAGCGACGACTTCGGCGGCCACCCGATGGTCATGGCGTTCGGCACCGTCGGGCCCTTCCTCGACGCGCTCGGTGTCGAAAAGGCGCACATCGTCGGCAACTCGATGGGTGGCGGCGTCGGCATCAACTTCGCGATCCAGAATCCCGGCCGCGTCGACCGGCTGGTGACCATCGGCGGCATCGGCACCAACATCTTCAGCCCCAGCCCCAGTGAGGGCATCCGCCTGTTGCAGGAGTTCGTCGAGGACCCGACGCGCCAGCGTCTGGTCGACTGGCTGAAGTCGATGGTGTACGACCAGTCCCTGGTCACCGACGAGCTGATCGAGGAACGCTGGGCGCTCGCAACCGATCCCGTGGCCCTGGACGCCGCCCGCCGGATGTACGGCAAGGCCGCGTTCGCCGCCATGAACGCCGGGATGGCCGCCTCGGACCGGCCGATGCCGTGGGCGGTCATGCACAAGCTGAGGGCGCCGACGCTGCTGACATGGGGCCGCGACGACCGGGTGAGCCCGCCCGACATGGCGCTCCTCCCGATGCGCACCATCCCGAACGCCGAACTGCACATCTTCCCGAACTCGGGGCACTGGGCCATGATCGAGGCCAGGCAGGCGTTCGAAAGCACCGTGCTGGCGTTCCTCGCCCGCTAAGACGACTTGGCGGATCCTGCGAGGCCCTTCAGCAACAGCGCGTGCGCGTCCGGGCTGCCGTCGAGGACCCGGCTGGTGCGGGTGGTGATCTGCCAGCGGTCGTCGATGCGTCGCAGCGCGAAGTGGTGCGCGGTTGCCCGCCATACGCGATACGCCCCCTTTTCGCCGCGCTCGCGGATGAGCACCAGCGACTCGCAGACCGCCACCGCCTCGTCGCCGGCGAGGGTGACGACGCAGGGTCCGAGGAAGTGGCTGCAGCCCTTGGCCACCAGCTCCTGATGGGCCTCCGAGCTGATCATCGCGTGCACGTCGGCCCGGCTCTCCATGCGTAACCCATCGACGTCGTAGACGCCGTCGGTCGCCCACAGCCGCGCGGCCGCGTCCGGGTCTCCGGCGTCCACGGCCGGACCGTACGAGGCGATCAACTGCCTGATGTCTCGATCGTCCTCGAGCCGGCGCAGCCGCGCCGCCAAGTCTTCGATGTCTGTCATGGTTTCTCCTCATCCGGCACGCATTTGCGTCCGCTCACCGGGAAGGGCTTCGGGTTCGGCGCGGACTGCGGTAGACCATTAGTACGCCCCCCACAGGTAAGGACCAAACATGAGCGAGCGGGTACTTGACCAGGTTGTGGCCATGGCCGATCAGTTGCGCGACCAGGCCGCCGAAGCCGAGAGGATCGGCCGACTCACCGACGACACCGTCAAACTCATGAAGGGGGCCGGGCTGATCCGGCTGCTACAACCCAAGGGCTACCAAGGCTTTGAGGTCCACCCGCGCGAGTTCGCCGAGACCGTGATGGCCACCGCAGCGCTGGATCCGGCCGCCGGTTGGATCGTCGGCGTGGTGGGCGTGCACCCCTACCAGCTGGCCTATGCCGATCCTAAGGTGCCCGCCGAGGTGTGGGCCGACGACGTCGACACGTGGATGGCGTCCCCCTACGCGCCGCAGGGCGTTGCCAAGCCTGTCGAGGGCGGCTATATCTTCAACGGCCGCTGGCAGTTCAGCTCGGGCACCGACCATTGCGACTGGATCATCCTGGGCGCGATGCTCGGCAACGAGCAGGGCATACCGTTGATGCCGCCACAGATGCTGCACATGATCCTGCCCCGCAAGGACTACGAGATCGTCGAGGATTCGTGGAATGTGGTGGGGCTACGCGGAACCGGCTCCAAGGACGTCATCGTCAAGGACGCGTTCGTCCCGACCTACCGGACCATGGACGCGACCAAGGTGATGGACGGCACCGCCCAGCGCGAGGCCGGCATGACCGAGCCGCTGTACCTGATGCCGTGGTCGACGATGTTCCCGCTGGGCATCTCCGCTGCCACCATTGGGATCGCCGAGGGCGCGCTGGCCGCACACCTGGACTATCAGCGGGAGCGCGTGGGCGCCACCGGAACCGCGATCAGGGACGACCCGTACGTCATGCACGCCATCGGCGAGGCCGCGGCCGACATCAACGCCGCCCGCCAGGAGCTGCTGACCAACGCCGACCGCATCTACGACATGGTCGCCGCCGGCAAGGAGGTGTCGTTCGCGGACCGCGCGGCCGGTCGCCGGACCCAGGTTCGTGCGGTGTGGCGCGCCGTGGCGGCGGTCGACGAAATCTTCGCCCGCTCCGGCGGAAACGCGGCCCGGATGGACAAGCCCCTGCAACGGTATTGGCGTGATGTGCACGTGGGCCACCTGCATGCCATCCATGTGCCCGGCACCACGTATCACGCGTCGGCGCTGAGTTCGCTGGGCATCGACCCGCCGGAAGGCCCGCTGCGGGCGTTGATTTAACGGCGAACTAGGAGCACGCGATGACCGACCTGAAAAGCCTTGGCTACATCACCATTTCGACGAACGATGTCGACCGGTGGCGGCATTTCGCGTTCGACGTCCTCGGCTTCGCGGAGGGAAAGGGATCCGACCCGTCGGCGCTGTACCTGCGGATGGACGAACGCGCGGCCCGGATCGTCGTCGTTCCCGGCGCGACGGAGCGGGTGCTCACCATCGGCTGGGAGGTGCGCGATCATGCGGCGCTGCAGCGGGTCAAGGCCACCCTTGACGGCGCCGGCGTCGCGTTCAAGCAACTGTCCGTCGACGAGGCGGAGGAGCGCCGACTGGAGGAGGCGATCACGTTCGAGGACCCGTCGGGCCACACGCTCGAGGTGTTCCACGGCCCGGTGCTTGACCACAGCCCGGTGATCACGCCGTTCGGCGCGAAGTTCGTCACCGGCGATCAGGGGCTCGGCCATGTCGTGTTGCCGGCGATGGACCCCAACGGGCTGTTCGACTTCTACACCGACGTCCTGGGTTTCCGTTCCCGCGGCGCGTTTCGGGTGCCGCTGCCGAAAGAGTTCGGCCCGGTGCGGGTTCGCTTCCTCGGGATCAACGAGCGCCACCACAGCCTGGCGATCGTGCCGGCCGCGCATCTGCGCGACCCGCGCGTCGTTCACATCATGGTGGAGGTCGACACCCTCGACGCGGTGGGTCAGGCGCTGGACCGGGTCAACGCCGAGGGCTTCCAGTTGTCCTCCACGCTGGGCCGCCACACCAACGACAAGATGATCTCCTTCTACGTCCGGGCGCCCGGCGATTGGGACATCGAGTTCGGCACCGACGGCATGCGCGTCGACGAAACCTATTACACCGCAGAGGAAATCACCGCGGACAGCTACTGGGGTCACCAGTGGACCGGTGAGATGCCCGCGGCGATGCGGCTATGACGCCCGACACCGACGTCACCCCCGTCGCGGCGTCGTCGATCACGTCGTGGGATCAGGAGGCCGACGTCGTCATCGCCGGCTACGGGGTGGCCGGCGCCGCCGCGGCGGTCGAAGCGGCCCGCTCCGGCGCCGACGTGCTGGTGTTGGAGCGCACCGGGTCATGGGGCGGTGCGGCGGCGATGGCCGGCGGATTCATCTACCTCGGCGGCGGCACCGCGCTGCAAACCGCCTGTGGCTTCAGCGATTCCGTCGACAACATGGCGGCTTTTCTCAACGTGGCGATGGGCCCCGGGGCCGACGAGAACCGGATCGCCGATTATTGCGCCGGCAGCGTCGCGCACTTCGACTGGCTCGTCGGCTGCGGCGTGCCGTTCAAGGCGGAGTTCTTCTCCGAGCCCGGCTGGGAGCCGATGGGCGACCAGGGGCTGATGTACAGCGGCGGCGAAAACGCCTACCCGTTCAACACCATCGCCTCCCCCGCCCCGCGCGGGCACGTCCCGCAGATGCAGAACAAGAAGCAGGGCGAGGCGAGCGCCGGCTACATGCTGATGAAGCCCCTCGTCGAGACCGCCACGGCGGCCGGCGCGCGGGCGCTGTACGACGTCCGCGTGCAAAGCCTGATCGTCGAGTCCGACGGCAGGGTCGTCGGCATCCGCGCCCGCCAGTACGGCGCGGAGATGACGGTTCGCGCCCGCCGTGGGGTCGTGCTCGCGACGGGCAGTTTCGCCTACAACGACGCCATGGTGGCGCGGTACGCCCCGCGGATCGCCGGGCGCCCGGCCGCCTCGATCGAGCAGCACGACGGGCAGGCGATCCGGATGGCGCAGGCGCTGGGCGCCGATCTGGCCCACATGGACGCGACCGAGGTCGCGATCTTCATCGACCCGCAGCAACTGGTGCGCGGCATCCTGGTCAACGGCCGCGGCCAGCGCTACGTCGCCGAGGACACCTACCCGGGCCGGGTCGGGCAGCTCACGCTGTACCACCAGGACAACACCGCTTTTCTGATCATCGACGACGACGCGCAGCAGGAGGCGATGGCCTCGTGGTCGCCGAAGTTCATGCTGCGCCCGGCGACCTGGGTGGCCGACACCGTGGCCGACCTGGAGCGCGACATGGGCCTGGCCCTCGGTTCGCTGCAGGCGACCGTGGCCGCCTACAACGAGGGCGCCGCGCGCGGCGAGGATCCGCTGCTGCACAAGAAGCCCGAGTGGCTCAGGCCGATCGGGTACCCGGTCGGGGCCATCGACCTGCGGGAGAACACCGGCGGCTTCACGCTGGGCGGGCTGTTCACCACGTTGGACGCCGAGGTCCTGCACGTCAGCGGCGACCCCATCCCGGGGCTGTTCGCCGCCGGCCGGTCGACCGCGGGACTGGCCGCGTGGGGTTACGCCAGCGGCATCTCGCTCGGTGACGGCAGCTATTACGGCCGCCGCGCGGGCCGGTCGGCCGCCAAGGGCTGATTCCTCGAGCGGTGTTCGCCGGGCTCGCCCGGCCACCAGACGCAAAAGCCCCCGCATTACCCGCGGGGGCTTTTGCGTCTGCTCGCGGTCCACTATGTTCCTAATAGGAATATGCCAGCCCGATACCTTGGAGGACCGATGGCAGGACCTACCACTCCCACGGCCGTCATCGATCGCATCTCCCTGGTCCTCGACGCGTTCGAGGGGCCCGGGCGGCTGACACTGGCCCAGATCGTCCGCCGGACCGGCCTGCCGCGCTCGTCGGCGCATCGGATGCTCGAGCGGCTGGTGCAACTGCGCTGGCTGCGCCGAAGCGGGCGCGACTACGAGCTCGGCATGCGGCTGGTCGAGCTGGGCTCCCTCGCCGTGCACCAGGACCGGCTGGTGCGGGCGGCCGGGCCGCTGCTCGGCGAATTGCACCGCGCCACAGGGTTTGTCGTGCATCTGGCGGTGCTCGACGGACCCGACGTCGTCTACCTGGACAAGATCGGCGACGAGAGAATCCCCACTCGGGTGGGCGGGCGCCAGCCGGCGCACTGCACGGCCGTCGGCAAGGCGATCCTGGCCTACCGCGAGGCCGACGCCGAGCTCGATCTACGGGTCCGCAAGACGAAGTACACGATCCGTAGCAGCGCGCAGCTCGCGGTCGAATTGGCCAAGGTGCGGGCCCACGGTGTCGCTTTCGAACGCGAGGAGTCGCTGCTCGGATTCGGTTGTGTCGCAGCGCCGATCGGGAGCCCCGGCGAGGCAGTGGCCGCGGTGTCGGTGTGCGGTCCGATGAATCGCATGATGTTCGATCAACGGCTGACGGCCCCGGTGCGCATGACCGCGATGGGCATCTGGCGCAACGCCGAGGACGGCCCGCAGCGCGTCGCGCCGACCCTACAGCCGCTGCGGCCCTTGCGGCCCATCTCACGGCCCGCCTTGCAGTACGCGTGAATCCGTTCCGTGGCGGCGTCGCGGTCATCACCGGGGCCGGCGCGGGCATCGGCGCGGGACTCAGCCGTCACGCCGCCGCATCGGGGATGACCGTGGTGCTCGCCGATGTCGACGCCCGGGCGATCGCCGCACTGCGCGAGGAGCTTTGCGCCGCAGGAGGTTCGGCGCTCGACGTCGTGTGCGAAGTGCGTGACCCGGAGGCCATGCGTGACCTCGCCGAACGGACCTACCGCGATGTCGGTCCGGTGCGGCTATTGGTGAACAACGCCGGCGTCGAACAGTTCGGCTATCTGTGGGACACACCCGTGGCGAACTGGCGCCGCGTCGTCGACATCAATGTCAGCGGAGTGTTTTACGGCGTGCGGGCCTTCTTGCCCAGGATGATGGCCACCGAGGAGCCGGCCTGGGTGTGGAATTTGTCCTCGGTCGGCGGCGTGCTTGCGGCGCCGTTGCAGGGGCCCTACATCGTGAGCAAACACGCCGTCCTCGCCTTGACGGAGTGCTTGTATCTCGACGTGCAGGCGGCCGGACACGACCACCACATCCACGTGCAGGCGGTGCTGCCGGGGGCGGTGGTTTCCAACATCTTCGAATCCGCCGGGGGTGTCGACCCGTCCGCCGCAACCGATCCCGCGGCCGCCGACCGGCAACGCTCGGCCATGCTGGAGGTCAAGGCGGGGGCCATGGATTCGCTTACGGCCGCAGCCAGGATTTTTCAACAGGCCGCCGAAGGCCGGTTCTACCTTCTGACCGATCCGGAGTATGTCGGGGCGGCCATGACCGAACGAGCGAATGTCCTTGCACAGCAACGGCGACCGACGGTGCGTTAGCGCCGAATCCCGCCGCGGAATCCCCCAGCCATTTTGCATTCAAAATCCGGCCTGTTTCGCTACCTCGCCGCGGCGCCCAACACGTGTAATCTCCCGTACCGGATGGTGCGGAATAGTCGCGGGGGGACCCGCGCCGGCGTGAAGCCTGCAGGGAGTCCCTGCCCGAGCCGCTGCGAAAGGACGCATGCCAAAAAGCACTCAGAGCCTGCGGCCCCACTTCGAAGACGTGCAGGCCCACTACGACCTGTCCGACGATTTCTTCGCGCTGTTCCTAGACCCGACCCGGACGTATACCTGCGCCTACTTCGAGCGCGACGACATGACCCTGGAAGAGGCCCAAATCGCCAAGATCGATCTGGCGCTGGGCAAACTCGGCCTCCAGCCGGGCATGACGCTGCTCGATGTGGGCTGCGGTTGGGGTTCGGCGATGGTCCGTGCATTGGAGAAGTACGACGTCAACGTCGTCGGCCTGACGCTGAGCAGGAATCAAGTGGCCTACGTGGAGGAGTTGTTCGCCGCATCGGACAGCCCCCGTTCCAAGCGGGTGCTGCTCGAAGGCTGGGAGCAGTTTCACGAGCCCGTGGACCGGATCGTCGCGATCGGCCCGCTTGAGCATTTCGGCTACGACCGCCACGCCCCCTTCTTCAAGTGGGCCCATAACCTGCTGCCGCCCGACGGCACGATGCTGCTCCATACCATCGTGGTGTTGAGCCGCGAGCAGATCCGGCAGCGCAACCTTCCGTTGACGATGTGGCATATCCGCTTCGTGAAATTCCTTCTGGAAGAGATCTTCCCCGGCGGCCGCCTGCCCACGGTGGAAATGGTCGAGGAGAATTCCACGGCGGCCGGGTTCAGCGTCAGCCGGATCCATCGGCTGCGGCCGCACTACAAGAGGACCCTCGACCTGTGGGCGGCGGCCCTGGAGGCGCACAAGAACGAGGCGATCGCGATCCAATCGGAAGAGGTCTACGAGCGGTACATGAGGTACCTGACCGGTTGCGCCGAGTTGTTCCGCGACGGCTATACCGATTTGTGCCAGTTCACGCTGGAAAAGGGATAGCCCTCGAGCCCCGCGAATCGGAGCGGGCGTAGCCCCAACGGCCCACGGGAGTTTGCTGAATATAAAATTGGGCGCTCCGAATATTTTAATCTAGGCTGCCGAACTGCCGCGATAACTATTTACATGATCTTTACGCGGAGCTGTCTCCAGTTGCTGGCCCTGTTCCCCGCGGGGTAGGTTGGTCGGGTTTGCAGCCGCGGCCAACGTCGATCAGCGGCCTCCTCTCGCGAATAACCGCGAAGCAACCATTCGTCTCGTGTTTGAAAGGGGTTGCGCGTGCGACAGATTTCGCCGCTGCGGGTCATCTCGACGGGGCTCGGGGCGGCCGCGGGAATTGGCGACGCGGCCGCCAGGTTGGCCGCCGCCGGCCTTGATGTCGTCGCGCTGCCCGTCCGCGTGGGCGCAAAGGCGCTCTCGGGTGAGGTTTCCCGCTCCACGCTGAGCCGGCGGTGCGGGCGCGGCGACGGCCGGCTGTGGATCGAGGTGCGCGGCGTCGACGGTATGAGCGGGGAGGCGCGTGGCCGCGCCGTCGTTGCTGCGCTGCGGGCCCAGCCCGGCGTCACGCGGGTCAGCCTGAACCGTCCGTTGTCGCGAGCAGTTGTCGAGATCGACAACGACGCGGCGTCGCTCGACGACCTCTGCTCGGTGCTCGACGACCTCGAAAAGGAATACCGGGCAAGCGACTCAACGCGGCCCGGCAGCCTGCCCGGTGACGGGCTGCTGTTGGCCACCCGCGGCGCGATGGTCGCCGTGAACGCCGCCGGGTTCGCGGTCGCGGTCGCCAGCCGGGCGTTGCGGTTGCCGGCTGCCCCGATCGCCGTCGAGGCCGTGTCGGCGATCGCGAATCACCAACCGTGGCTGCGCCGTGCGCTCGAGGGCGGGATCGGCCCCGGCGCCACGGACACTGCACTGTCGGTGTTCAGCACCGCCGCGCATGTCGTCACGTTGTCACCGGCGAAGCTGTCCGTCGACCTGGCGATGCAAAGTTTCAAGGCCGCGGAGTCCCGGGCCGCCGCGCGGGCATGGGCCCGCTACGAGCCGGAATTGGCCCGGCATGCCGACGAATCGGAACTGCACCACTTGCCGCGCGCGGTTCCCGCCCCAGAAGGCTCGATCGAACGCCATGGGAAGCGCGTGGCGTGGGCGCAGCTGATCGGTGTCGGCCTGACGGGGGCGCTCACGCGCAACGTCACCATGGCGTCGAACGCCGCGCTGGCGACTTCGCCGAAGGCGATGCGCACCACGCACGAGGCGTTCGCCACCACCCTCGGGCGCGGCCTGGCAGACCGGCACGCGGTGCTACCGCTGCGGCCGGAAAGCCTGCGACGGCTCGACAAGGTCGACGCGGTGCTGATCGATCCCCGCGTGCTGTGCGCCGATCAGATGCGGGTGGTTCGCGTCCGCGACGCCCGCGACGGTGACCTGCAGGAGGTCTGGACCCGCGCACAAGAGCTGCTCGACGAAGGCCCGGCCCCGGGCTGGCACCGCATTCCCGTGCGCGCCACCGACGAAGCCGAAGGCAGCGACGCCGTCGAGGCGCTCATCGCCCCGGCGCCCCACCCGCTCGCGTCGGCTCTGATCACCCGGGCGCGCGACTCCGGTACGCGCCTGGTGTCCGTCGACACCGACCTGCTCGGTGACCTGCGTCCCGCGTTCGACGACGTCCAACCGGCCGGCCACGGCGACATCGACCGCGCGCTCGCCGACGCGGTGTCCGCGCTGCAACGGGACGGGCACACCGTCGCGGTGTTGTCATCCTTTGGCGCGCAGGCCCTTTCGGGCGCCGACGTGGCGCTGGGGATCAGGCAGGACACGGATGCTCCACCGCCCTGGAACGCGGACCTGATGCTCGACGACCTGGCCGGAGCGTGGCGGGTGCTGCATGCGCTACCGGCGGCCAGGAGGGCGAGCCAGCAGGGCATCGCCATCTCGGTGGGCGCCTCGGCGCTGGGCGCGCTGTTCATGGTGCCCGGGGTGCGCAGGTTGCGCGGGCCGGGCCCGGTGACCATCGGCGCCGTCGCGGGTCTGCTGTCGGGATACCTGTTGGCGCTCGGCACGATTCGCACGCCGGTTCCCCGGCCGGCGCCGGCATTCGAGTGGCACGCGATGTCGCCGGGGCGGGTCCGCGAGGTGCTGGCGGCGCTCCGTGACCCCGACGAGCCCCCTGCCACAACGGGTTCCGACCAGGACGGCGCTCGGTTCCCCGCCGCGGCGTGGGAGTTCGCCAGGGCCGCGGTCGCAGAGCTGACCGGTGACTCGTTGACGCCAATCCTCGGATTGTGTTCGGCGGCCACCGCGGTGCTGGGGTCGCCGACCGACGCGGTACTGGTCGGCACCGTGCTGACCGGGAACGCGCTGCTGTCGACGGCCCAACAGCTTCGGGCCGAGAACCGGCTGAACCGCCTGCTCGCTCAGCAGACCCCGCCGGCCCGCGTGGTGACCCAGGGGCCCGACGCCCCACGCGGCTACCGAGAAGTCGTCATCGAGCAGCTGCGCCCGGGCGATGTGATCGAGGTACGCAGCGACGAGGTGGTGCCCGCCGACGCCCGGGTGATCGAGGCGCACGACCTCGAGGTCGACGAATCGTCGCTGACCGGTGAATCCCTGTCGGTCCAGAAGCAGGTCGAGGCCACGCCCGGGGCCGAGCTCGCCGAGCGCCGCTGCATGATCTACGCCGGCACCACCGTGGTGGCCGGCACCACGGTCGCGCTGGTTACCGCCGTCGGGGCCGACACCCAGAGCCGTCGCGCGGCCGAGCTGGCGTCCGGTGACCTGCCGACCGTCGGCCTGCACCATCAACTCAGCCAGCTGATG
Organism: Mycobacterium sp. NGS54; assembly: GCF_059812465.1. Lineage (NCBI taxonomy): Bacteria > Bacillati > Actinomycetota > Actinomycetes > Mycobacteriales > Mycobacteriaceae > Mycobacterium > Mycobacterium sp. NGS54. The sequence goes on from NZ_JCALCS010000009.1 coordinate 147,601, forward strand.
AGCCGCGCCTTCCCGTTCAGCGCGGGCGGCGGCATCGCGGTCGGTGCCCTCGGCCTGCTGCGCGCCGGTGGCCTGCGCCAAGCCCTCGGCAGCGCCATCGCCGTCGCCGTGGCGGCCATCCCCGAGGGCATGCCCCTAATGGCCACCCTCGCCCAATCCGCGTCGGCCCAGCGGCTGGGCGAATGCGGGGCGCTGGTGCGGGTGCCACGCGCCGCCGAGGCGCTTGGCCGCGTCGAGGTCGTCTGCTTCGACAAGACCGGAACGCTGAGCGAGAACCGCCTCCGCGTCGCCGAGGTGCACCCGGTGGCGGGCCATTCCAGCGACGACGTCCTGCGGTGCGCCGCCCAGGCCGCACCGGCAGACGACGGCAACCCCCACGTCCACGCCACCGACGAAGCCATCATCAAGGCGGCGGACGCGGTAGCGGGCTCCGGCCCCCGACCCGATCCCGACGCGCACCTGCCGTTCCGCTCCGGCAGGGCCTTCTCGGCTTCGGTGACGGGTACGCAGTTGACCGTCAAGGGCGCGCCGGAAGTGATCTTGGCGGCGTGCGGGGAAGTCGGCGCGGAGGTGGATGACGCGGTCGCCGCCCTGACGACTGCGGGACTGCGGACCATCGCGGTGGCCCAACGCCGCCTGAGCGCGGCGCAGGCGCGAGCGCTGCGGAAAGACCCCGACAACATCACCGGACTGTGCGAGATGGGCTTGACGCTGACCGGGTTCCTGGGCCTCTCGGACACCCCGCGCCCCCAGGCGCCACAGCTGCTGGCGGACCTGGCCGCCCGCGGCGTGGCCATCCGGCTGATCACTGGCGACCATCCCGTCACCGCCACTGCGATCGCCCGCGAACTGGGGGTGCCGGTGAGCGCGGACCAGGTGATCACCGGGTCCGAATGGAACGGGTTGTCTCGGCAGGATCAGCAGCGCGCGGTGTCCGAACGGGTGATCTTCGCCCGGATGTCGCCGGAGAACAAGGTGCAGGTCGTCCAGACGCTCGAACGCGCGGGGCGGGTGTGCGCCATGGTGGGCGACGGCGCCAACGACGCCGCCGCGATCCGGGCCGCGAGCGTCGGCGTCGGTGTGGTGGCGCGCGGCAGCGACTCCGCCCACACCACCGCCGACCTGGTCCTGACCGACGGCCGGATCGAGACGCTGGTGTCCGCCATCGACGAGGGACGCCGGCTGTGGCGCGGCGTCCAGGCGGCCGTGGCCGGCCTGCTCGGCGGCAACGCCGGCGAAGTGATCTTCTCGGTCATCGGCACGGCGCTCACCGGGACCTCGCCGCTGAACACCCGACAGTTGCTGCTGATCAACATGCTCACCGACGCGTTGCCCGCGACCGCGGTCGCCGTCAGCACGCCCGCGGGGCCGGTGCAACGGGTGGGGCACGGCATCGACGAGCGCGCGCTCATGCGAACCGTTGCGGCACGCGGGGCGCTCACCGCCACCGCCGCAACCACCGCCTGGCTGATGGCCTCCGTGACCGGGCTACCGCAGCGGGCCTCCACCGTCGCGCTGATCTCGTTGGTCGCCGTCGAGCTGGGCCAGACCGTGGTCGATTCACACGCGCCTCTGGTGCTGCTCACCGCCGCCGGCTCCTTCGCCGCGTTCACGGCGATGATCACCACCCCGGGGATCAGCCAACTCCTGGGCTGCACGCCGGTCGGCCCGGTGGGCTGGGCGCAGGGGCTGGGCACCGCCTCGGCCGCCGTCCTCGCCGTCGCCGCCACCAACCGGTTGCGGTCGGGCCGTCGGGACGAACAGTCACCACGCACCGAAGACCCGGGACTCGACGAGCCCGCCACGTCCGCCCCACCACCAGCGCAGCACGGCGGATCCCCGGCGCCGCACTCGGCGGTGCTGACGGCCCCGGCGAAGGCCGCACGGGCGCTGAAATTGGTGGAGCGACACCAGCATCGGGTTTCGGCAGAGGTGGTCAGCGACCACCCGTGAGCCCGGGGGCGTCCGCCACCGCCTCGTCCACGATCGACAACGCGCCCGCTCGCGCCGCGTCCAGGATCGACTCGCTGAGCACGGAGCACACCAGGAAAACGCCCCGCCCCGCGTGCGCGGAGATCTTGTGGGCCTCGGCAAGTTCGGTGCACCGGGCGGTCGCGTCGGCGTTCCACTGCACGCTGGTCTGATTCCAGCTGCTCTTGCGGGCCAGCTACCCGCGCGCCGCAGTCGCGGCACGCAACGGGCGCCATGGGCATCTCGTCGAGCCGGTTGTCCGTCCTGACGGACGATTTCAGCGTCATAGCGCCGGGCCGACGGCCGCCTGGGCCGCCATGCTGTCTCGACCTCGTCCATCCACGCCTGGTATGGCCGAGCGGCGTCGAGCTCGAATTCGAAGCGATCCACCATGTCTGGCGTCACGTCGGCGGCGTCGACGTAGAACTGCTGGTACCAACGACGGAGCTGATAGACGGGGCTGTCCTCCTCGACCAGCAGCGGATTGTCAATGCGCGCCAGGCGATCTCGTTGCCCTTGACTTCGCCCTGCGACAGGTCACCCCCCATGTGCCGGCAGTAGCCGTCGAGCATGTTGATGTTGCCGTCCCCGCCGCGGAAGGCGACGAGCTTCTCGCCAAAGTCCTTGATCGCGTCCGGCTTGCCGTCGCCGAAGTCCCGAATCAGGCCCCGGCAATGCCAGCCGCGGGCGAACTGGGACGGTGCGGGCTGGGCTTCGATGAGCCGAGTTGTTCCGCGACGGTTATACGGATTTGTGCCAGTTCACGCTGGAAAAGCGGATAGCCTCCGATCTGCTCCCACTGGTCAGGACGAGACTTCTTTCCCTCGGCGCGGCGGCATACGGTTCAGCACGTGGCCCCACACAGCACGACGATCCCGGCCGGGCTTCCGGTCGCCGACACGACCGTCGATCTGTTGGTAGTCGGCTCGGGTACCGGCATGGCCGCGGCACTGGCCGCCAGTGAGCGCGGGCTGTCGGTACTGATCGTCGAGAAGTCCCCGTGTGTGGGCGGTTCGACCGCCCGATCCGGTGGCGCGCTGTGGCTGCCGGCCTCCCCCGTGTTGCGCGAGGCCGGCGCCGACGACACGGTGGAGCGTGCGGGCACGTACCTGGACTCGGTAGTCGCGGGCTCGGCATCCGCGCAGCGGTCGGTCGCCTTTGTCGAACACGCGTCCCCGATGGTCGAGATGCTGAGGCGGACGACTCCGCTGCGGCTCTTCTGGGCCCGCGACTACTCCGACTATCACCCGGAGGAGCCGGGTGGCAGCGCCGCCGGCCGTACCTGCGAGGCTCGCCCGCTGGACACCTCGATCCTCGGCGAGTACCGCAGCCGGCTGCGGCCCAGCGTGCTGGAGTCCGGCTTGCCGATACCGACAACGGGTGCGGACTACCGCTGGATGAACCTGGTGGCGCGGGTGCCGCGCAAGGGCGTGCCCACGTTCGCCAAGCGGCTGGCGCAGGGCCTGGGCGGCCGGCTGCTGGGCCGGCGGTACGCGGCGGGCGGGCAGGGCCTGATGGCCGGGTTGTTCGCGGGTGTGCTGCGCGCCGGCATCCCGGTGTGGACCGACACCACGCTGCTTCGGTTGCGCGCCGACGGCGACCGGGTGACGGGCGCTGTCGTCGACCACGACGGCCGCGAAGTGACAATCACTGCCCGGCGCGGGGTGGTGCTGGCGACCGGTGGGTTCGACCACCGCATGGACATGCGGTGGAAGTTCCAGTCGGAGTCGTTGGGCCCCAACCTGAGTCTCGGCGCCGAATCCAACACCGGCGACGGGATCCGGGCCGGCCAGGAACTGGGGGCCGACATCGACCTGATGGATCAGGCGTGGTGGTTCCCCGCCATCGCGCCGCTGCCCGGCAAGGCACCGGCGGTGATGCTGGCCGAGCGCTCGCTTCCCGGTTGCGTGATCGTGAACCAGCACGGGTGCCGGTTCGCCAACGAGTCGGCGGACTACATGTCGTTCGGCCAGCGGCTGCTGGAGCTGGAGCGGTCGGGCAGCCCCTTAGAGGCGATGTGGATCGTCTTCGACCAGCAATACCGCAACAGCTATGTCTTTGGCGCCGAACTGTTTCCGCGGATGCGGATCCCGCGGAGTTGGTATGACGCCGGCATCGCGGTACGCGCCGACAGCCTCGGCGAACTGGGCGCGCGGATGGGAGTCCCGGTGCCGGAGTTCGTCCAGACGATGACCCGATTCAACGAAAACTCCTCGGCGGGTGAGGATCCCGAGTTCGGCCGGGGCCGCAGCGCCTACGACCGCTATTACGGCGACCCGACGATCAGGCCGAACCCGAACCTTCGTCCGCTGAGCAAGAGACCGTTCTACGGCGTGAAAATGGTTCTGAGTGACCTTGGTACCTGTGGCGGGCTCAAGACCGACGAGCGGGCACGGGTGCTGCGCGAAGACGGCCTGGTCATCCCCGGGTTGTACGCGATCGGCAACACCGCCGCCAACGCATTCGGAACCACGTATCCGGGTGCCGGCGCGACCATCGCCCAGGGACTGGTGTACGGCTACATCGCGGCCGTGGAGGCGGCCGGTTAAATGCGCTCCGGGGCCCGACGCCGCAGGGCCAGCCCACCTTCGAAGGGCCGGTACCCGAACGCGGCCGGCGCGCGATAGCCGGTGTCCTCGAGCGGCGTGCGTACCTCTGCGACCGTCGGACCGATCTTGGCGGCAACCGGCGCCAGCGAATCGAGGTCGAACCGGTACAGTCGGCCCGCGTTGCCGCCCAGGATCTTTCGGCAGTCGTCCTCGGATCGGTCGGCCAGCGCCCAGCGGATCGCCAGCTTGGACTGGGGCGCGAAGCCCTCCTCATGGGGATAGTCGCTGCCCCACATGATGTGGTCGGACCCCATGAAGTCGATCATCGCCGAGTCGAACGGTGCCAGCTCGCTGGCCAGATAGCAGTTCCGCTTGGCGTATTCGCTCGGTGCCATGCTCAATGCGTCGACCGACGACCCGCCGAACATCCCGTAGGTGCGGTTGTGCGCCTCGGATTTCATGGTCGGCACCATAGCGTCGAGCATCGCCAATTGCGGTGGCACCCAGAGCGTTCCCTGCTCGGTCGGCGCGAACCGCAGGGTCGGGTATCGCTCGAACACGCCGGCCAGAATCAGGTGACCGAGCGTGCGTTGGGCCCAAAGCGCCATCTCGGTGATCAAGACCGCGTTGGACGCCGGCTGGTCCATCGGCATCTCGGGGCTACCGGCCCCGGCGTGCTGCACCACCGTCAGGTCCAGCTCCGCGCACAGTGCCCAGATCGGCTCGTAGCGGGTATGGAAGAGCGGGGCGACCTCAGGATCGCCGGGCGAGACCGCGGGGATCAGCACGCCGCCGAAGCAGCCGTGCTGGACTCCCCAGCGGATCTCTTCCAGTGCAAGGTCGACATCGTTGGGGAAGATCTGGATCAACCCGCGACGCCGGTCCGGGGCCAGCGAACAAAAGTCGATCTGCCACCGGTTGTGGGCCTGCACTCCCGCCCACCGCTTCTCAAGCTCGTCGCGGGTCCGCGGCAGGCTGATGGTGATGTTGGGCGTGGTCGGGAAGAACGGCGGGACCGTGTTCGGTAACAGCACTTCGGCGGCGACCCCGTCGGCATCCATCTCGGCGATCCGGAGATCGTGATCCCAGTTTCGGTCGGCCGTCGCGATGATCAGGTCATCGAACGGGCTCACGTATTCCTTGGCCCAGGCGTCGAACTCGTCATGCAGGCGAGCGGGCAGATACCGCTTGTAGTCGTGAAGGTCCGCGCCCGCGTGGGTGTCCGTCGAGATGACCACATACCGATCGATCGTGTCCCAGCTAGCAGCCATCTGTCCTCCGCCGTTGGTGCGAATGTGTGTACTACGTTCCGCGCCCGCCGAACAACTGGCGAGGTCCATTCTCATTGAGCGGGACACCAGTTGGCGCGTGGGATCGGCTATTCGGCTTCGCGCCTGGCCTGAACCTGCTTCTCGACCTCGCGCCAATAACCCGGCGTGGTGCGTGGTTTGCCGTAACCACCCTTGGGCGCCTTCTGCAGGATGGCGTCGGCCTCGTCGATCTCCTTGATGAGTTCCAGGGCGAACTCGCGCTCGGCGGCGTAGTACTTGGCCGCCCAGCGCAGGGCGAGCACCGAATACGCCCATGCCGGTTCCGCCTCGGCGCCCTCGGCGTCCTCGACGGCCTTCCGGTGCCTGGCTTCGGCGTAGGCCACGTGCTCCTGCAGCAGTTCCTTCAGCCGCGCCGGATTGCTGAGGTGGCCGAACGTGACTCGCATCAGCATGCTGTGCTTGAGTACCGGCGGATCCACCGGTGCATCATTAGTCCACTGGGTGACGGCCGCCATCCCGGCCGGGGTGATCTTGTAGAGCCGCCGGCTGCGGGCGCCCTCGTCGTGTTCGACCCGCGACGTCACCAGACCCAGGCCCTCGAGCTTTTTCAGCTCGGTGTAGATCTGGCTGTACGACGGGCTCCAGTAGTACAGGTCGACGCTCCAGTCGATCCATTTTTTGAGGTCGTAACCGGAGACTTCCTCCTCGTAGGACATCATGCCCAGCAGCGCCCAACTGGTGGCGGCGAGCGCCGACTTCACCGACTTGTCGCTGGGCTCAGGCATTTCCCCAGGTTAACAACACGAGCTCAGCTGAACCCGCGCGAAGGACCGCTGGCCGGGACACCGAATCGCTCGGCCTTATTAGGCCTGTTTGGCCCTCGACCGATCCATCCACAGCAGCACGACCCCCACTGCGGTGACGATGACCGCGGCCGCATACACCATCAGCCCGAACGCCGGCGCGACGGTCACGAACCCTTCGCCCTCGTTGTTTTTCGTCGACACGGTGTGGAACCAGACGAACGTCAGGGCACCCAGCAGGCCGACCACCACGCTGAGTCCGAACAGCCGGCTGGCCGGCATTCGGGATCCCCACAGCGCCGGCAACGCTAAAAACCCGGCCACGACGACCAACAGGATGACGACGAACTTGGCCGTTCCGTCTGCCGCCGCCCCGTGCGAGCTCAGAGTCCTGCCGAACAGCTTGAGGCTGACCGTCGCGAACGGCAGGAAGATCGAGATGACGGTGACGAGAAGTCCACCGAACACGATCCACGCGGGCACCGACATCCCTGCCGCGAGGGACTTCACCGCCGCAAGGCTCTCAGGGACCTTGGGTCCGCCGGCGTCCGGATTCGGCGGACCGGGTGGCGTCCATCGTTGTGAGCCGGGCGGTGAATAGCCGGGTGGCGGGGGCGGTCGATTGGCCGGCTGAGGCGGCCGCGGCGGCCCCGTCGGCGCCGGCGGGCGCGGGGGCAGGGGCGGCAGGGGCGCCGCGCGGGTCTGCGCCGCCGAGGGCAGATTAGACCCGGGCGGGCGGGGCGGCGGGGGCTGCAGCGGTGTGACCTGGGTCGGCGCGGCAGAGGGCGGGGGTTGCTGCGGCTGGCTGACCGGCGGTCGCGGGTCCCGCGCATCGGGTCTGCGCTGTCGCTGCGGGGTCCAGGTCCGACCGTCCCAGTAACGCTGGGCGTTGGGGTCTTGTGGATCGTCGTACCAACCGGGCCGGTTGGGCGTCGTCATGGGCGGATCCTCCCCTGTTGACCGAACTGCACCCGCAAACGCGAGAATACGCGCGGCCACATGTGAGGACCGGCCATGCGCCTCAGTCGCGCAGCGTGCGCCCCTCCGCGTCGGGCACCTTGCCGACGAGGATCATGATTCCGTCGATCAGTGGCCAGATGGCCCCGATCCCGCAGGTCAGCCAGGACACCGCGATTTGGGCGATGCCGATGTTGGTGTAGCCGAGGTAGAAGCGCCCGACGCCGAAACTGCCCACGAAGATCTGCAGCAGCCCGGCGAGGAGCTTGCTCTTGTCCGACAGCGGCCGGCCGTAGGGGTCGACGCCGAACGGCGCGCCGCCGTACGGGGCGACGCCCGAGCCGGCGGCAGCGGTGTTCGCGTGCCATTGCTGGCCGTCCCAATACATTTGGCCGGGCTGGCCGCTCGGATCCGGGTACCACCCGGGGGACGGCTGTTCAGTCATTGTGTTTCCCTCTCTGCTGAAGGCGATGAATGCGTGTGTGGCTCACCGATTTAGCCGGGCTCAACGGTGACGCCAATCATTGCACCGCCGGACCGGATTTGTCCGGTGTGGGATTAGTTCTCCCGCAACCGATCGACGATGAGCGCTCGTGCGGCGCGGCCTTCCCGTGTAGGAGTGAGGGGGTAGACGTGCACCAAGCCGGGCTGTTCGTGGTAGTCGATGTGCACGCCGGCCGCCGAGGCCTTTTCGGCCAGCAGTCGCGCGTCGGGGTTGAGGATGTCGCGGGTGCCGCTGAACACGGTCAGCGGTCCCAGGCCGGACAGGTCGGCGTTCAGGGGGCTGACCATCGGGTCGGTCATCGGGAGGTCACCACACCAGCGGCCGGCGAACTCCAGCAGGCCCACCCGCGTCAGCCACGGATCGTCGACCGCGTCGATCAACGGGTTGGTCAGCGACACGTCCAGGACGGGCGAGATCAGCACGGTTTCGGACAGGACCAGGCTGCGCTCGTCGCGCAGCATCAACGCGACCGACAACGCCATCTGTCCCCCGGCGGAATCACCGGCCAGGCACACGGAGTGGTCGGCCGCCGCCTTTTCGGCCACCAGTTCGGCGATCGTGGGGACCACCTCGACCGCGGTGGTGAACGGCACCAACGGATAGATCGGCACGACCACTTGCACTCGCGCGCCGGCGGCGATCTGGGCCGCCAATTTCCAATGCTGCGAAGCGATTTCGTTGACCCAGGCCCCTCCGTGCAGGTAGACGACCGTGCGCTGTGCGGTGCGCGAGGCGCCGGAGGTCAGGGTGTAGATCGGCCAGACCGAATGCCGGTCCAGGTGCAGGTTGACCTCCTTGGGCAACCCCGGCGGGGGCCCGTAGAACTGTGGATGCGCGGCGCGCCGGTCGATGTGATCGCGGGCGGTTTGCGCGCTGCGGTAGGTGCGCGCCCGCGTCAGCCGAATAACCGCCGGGAGGGCCCGACTCCTCCAGCTGGGGCTCACCTGATCTCGACCCCCCGCTTGCGCACCCACACCAGGGCGGCGAGGGTGCCCACCATCCACACCGCGGTGGCGATGGCCAGGTGCACGAAGCTCTTCGTGTCGCGCCCGAACACCGGCCAGATCAAGGCGGGGACTTTCGTCCACAGCAGGCGATGCTCCACCCCGTTCATCGGGTCGGCGACGTAGTACAGCGCATATGGCAGGGTCAGCGCCAAGATCCAGGCGCCGGTGCGGCGACGATTGCCACGCTGCCGCCACCGCCGCAGCAGCGGCTCGACGCTCACCGGGTGCACCACCGAGAAGAAGTTACCGACGCCGAGCCAGGACACGATAGGCACCGCGACGGTGGGGATCGTCACCGCCAGGCTCGCGGGCGTTTGGAACCACAGGGTGAGGACCATCGCCGTCAGCAACGTCGGCAGCCCGACGATCGCCAGCAGCGCCAGGTTCTTGATCAGAAGCACTCGCCAGAACGGCACCCCGTCGGACAACGCCTGTTGGACGCGGTAGTGGTCGGCGCCGAGCAGGTTGGTGGTGGTGACGTCCGCGAGGACCCAGGAGGAGAAATAGGTGCCGACCAGGACGGCCCAGTCGTGGTGGTGGCGCCCGGGCGTGAGTGGCTGCACCAGCAACCAGGCAGCGGCGAAGACGACGTTGGCCACCACGCCCATCAGCCAGTTGCGGGGCGGCGTGAACGCCCAGCGGATCTCGGCGCCGACCGCCGGCCCGAGGTTTTGCTGCAGGTCCTTGGCTGCCCGCCTGGCCGCGGCGGGGCGGGGTGCCGTCGCACGCGCCGCGGCACGCAGCGCAGCGTCCATACGTGGTCGCATCGTCGCCTGTAGTTCCAACATCTGCTCCCCCACATTAGAGCGGTCGTTCATGTCACCACCCGCTCTAGCAACGCTTTTCGCTGCGTGTCGTAGCCGTTGCTAACTCGGCGGTCCGATATAGCGCCGGTGCAGTTCCTGCGTGAGGAGATGGATCTCGCGGGTGAGCTCGGTGTTGGTCTTCAGCTCCAAGTCCTCCATCTGGTAGTCATGATCGGCCCGGGCCTGCTGGAACGCCGCCTGGCGGTTCTGGCCGATCATCACGAAGGTCGACAGGAAGATCGCCTCGAGCGACACGGCCAGAGTCAGGGTGGGCCATGGATTGGCCTCCAGGAACAGCATCCACACCCCGAACAGGGCCGCATGTAGCCAGACAAAGTTCATCGACCCGGCGAACGCGGTGATCCGGTCGGCCAGGCGCAGCTGGAGGTCCTCGCCTCGCCTCCGGGCCTCCTCCAGGACGGCCGGGTGGTGCACCTGGCCGCCCCGCAGCAGCCGGCGCGGAATCAGTTGCGGACTGTGGCGATGGGCATCGGCCTGTGTCGTCATGGGACCCGTTCCTTTCGGTGCCGTGGCGGCGCGCGCCGCTGGCTCATGCTACTGATGCGGCTCCCCGCGTTCCGACGCCCGATGGCGCATACCTAGAACGTGTTACAGTTTGCCCACCACGCGCGTAAGGAGGCCCGCATGGACGCCGTCGTAGCGGCCCGGCCGACCGAAATCCCCAGCGGCACAAGCCAATCGCGCCGCGCGTGATTCCGACACGCAAGCGCGTCGTCGTCGCCGGACTGGGAGATGTCGGTGTCCTGACCGCCATCCGCCTGGCCCGGCACGCCGACGTCGTCGGGATCTCCGCCAAGCCCGCCCTGGTCAGCGGACAGGAACTCGGGGTCCGGCTCTCCCGCCCCGAGGACTGGGCCCGCGACTACTGGATCCCGTTCGACAGGTTCCGCCGCCTCGACGGCGTGCGCACGGTGCAGGCGACGCTGACCGGCCTCGACCTTGCGACTCGAACGGTGTTGGGCCGGAGCGAAGACGGCACGCCCGTTGCCGAGGAGTACGACGCGCTGGTCATCTCGACCGGCGTCAGCAACGGCTTCTGGCGCCGCCCGACCCTGCAGTCGCCCGACGAGATCGGCGCCGAGCTGCGCGCCGCCCACGACCGGCTGGCGGCGGCCGAGTCGGTGATCGTCGTGGGGGGCGGGGCGGCCGCGGTGAGCAGCGCCGTGAACATCGCGACCACCTGGCCGGGCAAGCGGGTGGACCTGTTCTTCCCCGGCGAACGGGCGTTGGGCGAGTATCACCCGGCGACGTGGCGGCGCATCCACGACCGATTGACCGACCTCGGCGTGGGCCTGCACCCCGGCCACCGCGCCCAGATCGCCGACCGCTTCTCGGGTGAGGAGATCACCGGGGAACCGGTCCACTGGAGCACCGGCCAACCCCCGGCAGCCGCCGACGCCGTGCTCTGGGCGATAGGCCGGGTGCGGCCCAACACCGACTGGCTGCCACCGGAACTCCTCGACGAACGCGGCTTCGTTCGCGTGACACCCCAGCTGCGGGTGCCCGGTCACCCCGGCGTGTTCGCGGTCGGCGACGTCGCGGCCACCGACCCGCTGCGCAGCTCGGCCCGCAATCGGGGAGATTCGTTGGTAGCAAGCAATATTCGCGCCGAGTTCGCCGGCCGGGAGTTGCGCGCTTTCCGGACTCCGGGGCGGCGGTGGGGTTCGTTGGTGGGCATCCAGCCCAACGGGCTCGAGGTTTTCTTCCCCACGGGCCACTCGTTTCGGTTCCCGTCGTGGTCTGTAGAGCGGGTGGTGATGCCGTGGATCGTCCGATGGGGCATGTATCGCGGGATCCGCGAAAATCAGCCGCTTCGGGAACTCAGCTCTTGATGGACCCCGTTCGCTTGGTGGTGAACGTCGCGACGCACACCATGGCGCGGTCCCCACGCTGCCACGATTCCCGCGTGGGCGGCATGATCGCGAGGTCGATGTCGGGATCCAGCAGCGCCGCCGGCGAGTACGAGGCCAAGTCGTCCTTGCAGTCCTTGCCGTAGGCGCCGAAGCCGGACTCGCCCGGGAACGGGCCGTCGGGAACGGTCACGATCCCGGCCACCTCCGCCGCATGGGGCCGGTCGCAGCTGGTGGTGTCGACCGAGGAGATTCTGTTCCCCCTCGGCAGCTCGGCGAAGCAGTCCCCGACCTTGATGTCCCGCGCGTTGACCGTGTGCGTCGGCGACAGGGCGACCACCGCGATGAGGACGGCGATGCCGATCGCCCACGCGCCGGACAGCACGAGCCCGCCGATCGCCAATCCTCGTCCGCGCTGCCCACCGGGTTTCGTTTTGCCCAGCGCGATGAGACCGAAGATGACGCCGAGCAGGATTCCCCCGAAAGCGCCGAAAATCAGTGAGGCGATGGCGAATCCGCTGGTCGTCTGGGCCTGCGGCGGTTGCGCGTAGCCCGGCGGCGGGTAGGGGCCGGGCGGGTATGGCGCGGGATACGGACTCGGCGGGTACGGCGGCGGATAGGGCGCCGGCGGGTACGGCCCCGGGTAAGGCGGCGGGTATCCACCCTGGGGCGCGGGTGGTTGGTATGGGGGCGGCGGGCCCGGGTCCATCGGATGCGACATGCCTAACTGTACGACCGGAGGTGTCGTCGCGCCTCATTGAGGCGCTCGCGGGCGGCCGGTACCGATCGGATGGCGCTAATCGCCTGTGCGCGTGTATGTTTCGTCGAAGTCAACGCTCCATTGGCAGTCGGAGCGGCCCGACGACTCGTCCAGATGGTCGTGGCCGATCAGCTGCGTGATCGGATCCTGTGGCGGCTGCGGCAGCGCGTATTGGCCGGTGGCCCGAGCGTAGACGGCGCCGCCGCAGCCCGGATCGTTGTCGTCGTGCTCGACGTGCAGGGTCCAGGTCCCGCCCTCGAACACCAGCGGTGTGTCAATCGTTTTCGAGTGGAAATAGCTCATGCACCGCTCGCCGGTGCGCAGGCAGTCGGTGATGACGGCCTGGTCGGTCTGCTGTGGCGCGATCCTGGCCTTGAATTTTCGGACGAGGTGGTAGCGGCCGTGCAGCGCTGCGGCCGGCGAGCCCACCCGCGGTGGTAGCGCGTTCGGGTCGGGGAGCTTGTTGATGTCGACGTCGCCGGAGCGGGTGAAGGTCACCGTCCGCTTTTCGTTGCACGCGTTGGCCGAGGCCCCGCGGTATTCGCCGACGAAGGTGCCGTCTGGCCGCGGCTGCAGCGTCAAGACCTGCCACACCTCGGCCGGGGCGTTTCGGCACTTGTCCGAGCCGATGGTCACGGCCAGCCAGCGCCCGTCCACCTCGTCGAACACCGCGTTCGGTGCGAGCCTCAGCTCGCCGCTGACGCGTTGCGCGGTCGCCCGGCAGCCGCTCGACCCGCAGGTCGAGCGGACGGCGTACGTGTCCGTTTCCGGGCCCGCGCCCTGCCCCGGGACACCCTCGAGGGTGGTGCCCTGGCCGAAGCGCACCTGGTAGACACCGGTGAAGGGGCCGGTGTTCGGCGTCGCGGCGGCGGTATTTCCCGGCGCGGCGGTCGGATTGGTCGGGGCGGTGTGGCCCGGACCGGGGTGCCGGAGAAGCTTCACGCCCGCGAAGACACCACCGGCGACGACGAGCGACGCGATGCCCACCAGGGCGCCGATGAGCGCCCGGGGGCGGCGGCTCGGTCGCAGGGCGGGGAGAGTCGCGTCGATCCGCGGTTGGGTGTCCGGGAATGGAATGTCGCCGGGCTGGGCGAAGCCCGGGCCCAGCTGGCGGGCCAGTTGGTCGGCGAATTCGCGGCAGCTGCCGAACCGTGCGGATGGCTCCTTGGCCATCGCGGTGGCGAACACGGGATCCAGCGCCGCGAGCTCGGGGCGGCGGGCCGCGATCGAGGGCGGGGCGGCGTTGATGTGTTGGCTGATCACGATGGCGGGGTTGGAATCGGCGTACGGCGGCGAGCCGGTGAGCAGGTGAAAAGCGGTGCAGGCCAACGCATATTGATCCGCGCGCCCGTCGACCCGCTCTCCCTTCAGTTGCTCGGGCGCCACGTAGGCCACGGTGCCGACCGTCATGTTGGTCGCGGTCAGCCCGGTCGCGTCATCGATGTGGCGTGCCAGCCCGAAATCGGCGAGATACACCCGCCGCGCCTGACCGTCGGGGTCGGTGAGCAAGATGTTGGCGGGCTTGACGTCACGGTGCAGCAACCCCCTTCCATGCGCGTAATCCAGCGCCGACGCGACCGCCGTGATGATCGCCACCACGTCTTCGAGCGGCATCCCGCCCGGGTTGTCGCGCAGCAGCCGGCCCGCATCGGTGCCGGCCACGTAATCCATTGAGATCCAGAATTGACCGTCCTCTTCGCCGCGGTCGTGGATCGTCACGATGTGCGGATGGGACAACCCGGCCGCCAACTCGGCCTCACGCATGAAGCGGCCCCGAAACTCCGGGTCGCCCGTCAGGTCGGCGGGCAGGACCTTCAACGCGTCCTCGCGCGGCAGTCGGGGATGCGCCGCCAGGTACACCTGGCCCATCCCGCCCGCGCCCAGCACCCGCACGATCGTGTACCCGGCAAACACCTGACCCGTCTCGAGCGACATGGGCAAATCGTAAATGCTCAAGCCCCAGCGGCACCTAAATTCGCCACGAATACGGAGCCGCGCTGTCTGGGCAAACGTGGTGCGCCGCCCTTCCCCCTTAATCGCCGGTGCGCGTGAAGGTTTCGTCGAAGTCCGTGTTGAGCTCGCACGGCGCGCTCTGTTCCTGGTGAGCGCGGCCGGCGAGCTTGGCGATGGGGTCCCCGGGCGGTTGAGGCAGCGGATACACCCCGTTGGATTTCATGCGCGCGGTGCCGCCGGAGTGCGGGCAGGTGACATCGGCGTCGACGTTCCAGGTCCAGCGTCCGTCTCCGAATACCAGCGGCTGGTCGGCCGACGGTTCGTGGAAGTAGCTCATGCACCGATCGGCGGTACGCAGGCAGTCGGTCCTGACCGCGGTGTTCAACTGCTGCTGCGGCAGGCCGTTCGCGAAGGTTCGCGTCACGCGGTAGCGGCCACGCAGCCCCTGGGCCGGCGACGCCACCCGCGGCGGCTGGGCGCCCGGGTCGGGAAGGGTTTTCACGTCGACGTCGCCGGTACGCGTGAAGGACACGGTGCGCTTGTTGGCGCAGGCGTTGGCGGCGGTCGACGTGTATTCGCCGTCGAGGCCGCCGTCGGGACGGGGCCGCAGCGTGAAAACCTGCCAGAATTCCGCGGTTGCCTCGCGGCACGCGTCGGGCGCGACGGCGACCGCGATCCAGGCCGCGCCGATCTGGTCGAACACCATCGTCGGTTGCGCCACGGTTTCCCCGCCGAGGCGGGACGCGGTCATCACGCAGCCGGCTGGGCGGCACACCGAGCGCAGGCCGTAGGTGCTCGTCAGCGCCGGCGGGGAACCCGCGTCCGGAACGTCGTCGAGGGCGATGTTCGGCCCGAACTCGGCCCGATAGGTGCCGATGAAGGGGCTCGCCGGCGGGGCCGGGCTGCCCGGACCGGTGAACTTCAGCAGTGCGACGACGCCGGCCGCGACCAGCAACGCGATCCCGGCCAGGGCCGCGACGAGGACAGCGGGGCGGCGGCCCACCCGTCTCCAGACGGAGGGTTTCACCCATTGCGGCGCAAGCACAGTCGGGCCCGACGCTTGTTGGGCATCCAAGTCGGCCATCTCGAGGTGCCGGCCCAACTCCCGGGCGAACTCCCCGCAGCTGTTGAACCGGCCGGCCGGGTCCTTGGCCAGCGCGGTGGCGAAGACGGGATCCGCGCCGGTCAGCTCCGGGCGGTGGGCACCGATCGACGGCGCCGCGGCGCTGACGTGTTGGCCGATCACCACCGCGAGGTTGGGGCCGCCGAACGGCGGCGACCCGGCCAGCAGATGAAATGCGGTGCACGCCAAGGCGTATTGATCGGCGCGGCCGTCGACCAACCCGGCCATCAACTGCTCGGGCGCCGCGTAGGCCGCAGTGCCCACCGCCATCCTGGTCGTGGTCAGTCCCGCCGCGTCGTCGACGCGCCGGGCTATCCCGAAGTCGGCCAGGAAGATTCGCCGCGGCTGTCCGTCCGCGTCGGTCACCAGAATGTTGGCCGGCTTCACGTCGCGGTGCAGCAGGCCCCGGTGATGCGCGTAATCGAGCGCCGAGGCGACCGCGTTGATGATCGCCATCGCGTCGTCGACGGGCATCCCGCCCACGAATTTCTCGCGCAACAGCCGGGCCACGTCGGTGCCGGGCACGTATTCCATCGAGATCCAGAATTGACCCTGATATTCACCGCGGTCGTGGATCCCCACGATGTGCGGGTGGGAAAGCCCCGCGGCCAGCTCCGCTTCCCGCTCGAATCGCTCCCGGTACTGGGGATCGGCGGTGACCTCGGTCGGCAGCACCTTCAGCGCGTCCTGGCGCGGTAACCGCGGGTGCGAGGCCAGATAGACCTGCCCCATGCCACCCGAGCCCAGCGGCCGCAGGATGGTGTAGCCGGCAAACACCTGACCCGTCTCGAGCGCCATGGCCGAATCGTAGATGCACGCCGCGCGGATCAGTGGCTGTTGAGCAGCAGCATGAGCCCGTAGTCCATGTGGATCTGCTGATGGCAGTGCAGCAGCGACAGCCCTGGCTGATCGGCGACGAAATCGATCTCCATGCTTTGGTACCCGCCCAGCATCGCGACGTCCTTGCGCACCCCGGCGGTCGGTGTGCCGGCGATGCGGGTGATTTCGAAGGTGTGGCGGTGCAGGTGCATCGGGTGCAGGTCGTCGGTGGCGTTGCGGAACCGGATCCGATAGCGCTTGTCGCGCTGCAGATCGAGCACGGGCTGATTGGTCTCCATGGAAAACGCCGTGCCGTTGAACATCCAGACGTTGAAGCCGTTGTCGGCCGCGTTGCGCTTCTCGATCAGCATCTCGATGGTGCGTTCCGGCGGCGGCGCCGGCGCGGGGCTCGGCGGCGCGAACAGCCGGTAATCCCACTTGAACGGCGCGGGCGCGGCCCATTGGGGGTCGCCGCCGCGCCCGGCGTATTCCACCACCACCCCCATGCCGTTGCCGCGGTCGTCGTCGGACAGGTCACCGAGCACCCACACGCCCGGGTTGGTCATGTTGACGACCGCCGAAATGCGTTCGGCCGCACCGAGCCACAGCACCGGTACCGGCGCCGGTTTGGGCACCGGGTTGCCGTCCAGCGCGATGACGTTGAAGGTGTGCCCGGGCAGGGCCAGGCTGCGGGATTCGGTGGCGCTGCCGTTCAGGACATGCAACAGCACCCGCTGTCCGGGCCGGACGCGGATGGGGTCGCCGTGGCCGAGCATGCGCCCGTTGACGGCGAAGGCACCGTAGCTGACCTCGAAGCCCTTCGGCTCGCCGCGCGACAGCGAGGCCGCCATCGAGGCCTCGCCCTTCTCCTTGAGGTCGGCATCCGGTTCGCCGGCCAGGAATGCGCTGGCCATGTCGCCCCCGCGGCTGAAACTGGGCTCGAACTCCTTGAGCGTCAGGAAGATCTCTTGGTCGTAGGCGCCGGGGTTCTCCTTGGGTTCGATGTAGACCGGGCCGACGAGGCCGCTGTACTGGCCGCGGGACAGATCGGCCCGCGGCACGACGTGGGTGTGATAGAACCGGAAGCCCGCCGGGCCGGGCACAAACGAAATGCGCCGCATGCCGTGTGCCGGAATGTCGGGGGTGCCCTCCTCGGCCGAGCCGTCGACGTCGACGCCCACGTGCTGTCCGTGCCAGTGCAGCTGCTCGGGGGCGTCGGTGTCGTTGAAGATGTCCACCCATGTCCGTTGCCCCTCCTTGAACCGCAGCAAGGGACCGGGGAATTGGCCGTTGTAGGTCAGGGTCGTCGCGGTGTGGCCGGGCGCCAGCTGCACCTTTCCGGTGCCGATCCGCAGCGTGTAATCGGGCTTGCCGGCGGGCGGTCCGGGCGGCGTCGTTCGTGAACAGGCCGCCGCGACGCCGGCGGCCCCGCTCGCCGTGATCATCGCCAGCCCGCCGAGGAAGCGGCGTCGGTCGAACGGCATCATCACCGCTGCCGGGCGAGGGTGGGCAGCAGGAATTCGATCCGGTCGTTCAGTTCGCCTGCCACGCGCCGGAATTCGGGGTAACTTGCCCTGCCCGCGGCGGACGGGTCCGGCAGGCTCCAGTGCATCGTGGTGGCCACGCCGTGGTCGTCGGCGTATTCGCGTACCTTGTCGCACAGCGTGATCACGCAATCGAAGCGGCGACGGGCGACCGCGGCCAACGGCCGGGGCCGGCCGCCCCCGAGGTCGATGTCGTACAGGTCGCGCATGATCCGCACCGCGTTCGGGTGAATCTGGGATTTGGGATGGCTGCCCGCGCTCGCGGTACGGACGCGGCCCGCGCCCTTCTTCCGCAGCAGCGCCTCGGCCATCGGCGAGCGCGCACTGTTGCCGGAACACAAGAACAGCACCGACCCGGCCGGCCGGATGGTGCCAGCGGGTGCGAGCGCCGGATGCAAAGCGCTTGCCGCCCCGGCGAATTGCGCCGCGCACCCCGCCAGGTTCAGGTGGTAGTAGGTGTCGCGGGCATCGAAGTTGCTGCGCCGCGCGTCGATTAGCCCCGCCGAGCGCAACAGCCGCAGGTGATACGACACCAGGTTTTGCGGCTCGCCGACGGCGGCGGCCAATTCCCGTACCCGGTGGTCGCCCGCGGCGAGCTCGGCGAGCAACGCCCACCGCACCGGATGCGACGCCATCTGCATCAGCGGGGGAACGTCCGCGCGCTTGGTTACCGCCACCTCATGGAGAATACATCAAACTGATTTGATAGGTTTGGCGCCGTGAACGAGCTGCGCCGGACCCTGGGCGTGTTCGACGCGGTGGTGATCGGGCTGGGCTCGATGATCGGCGCCGGCATCTTCGCGGCGCTCGGCCCCGCGGCACGCGCCGCCGGCTCCGGGCTGCTGTTGGGGCTGGCGTTGGCGGCGGTCGTCGCCTACTGCAACGCCACCTCCTCCGCGCGGCTGGCCGCCCTCTATCCGGCCTCCGGCGGCACCTATCTGTACGGGCGCAAGCGGCTTGGCGACTTCTGGGGCTATCTGGCGGGTTGGGGCTTCGTCGTCGGCAAGACCGCCTCGTGCGCGGCGATGGCCCTGACCGTCGGCGCCTACGCCTGGCCGGCGCAGGCGCACGCGGTGGCCGTCGCCGCGGTGGTCGCACTGACGGCGGTGAACTACGTCGGGGTGCAGAAGTCGGCGTGGCTGACCCGGATCATCGTCGCGGTGGTCCTGGCGGTGCTGGCCGCGGTCGTCGTCGCCGTCTTCACCTCCCACAGCGTCAGCGCCGAGCGCCTGCATATGGCGGGCGTCACGGTCGGCGGTGTCATCCAAGCGGCGGGACTGCTGTTTTTCGCCTTTGCCGGTTACGCGCGCATCGCCACGCTGGGCGAGGAGGTGCGCGACCCGGCGCGCACGATCCCCCGGGCCATCCCGCTGGCACTGGCGATCGCGCTGGCCGTCTACGCGCTGGTGGCCGTCGCGGCGCTCGCCGCGTTGGGGCCGCGGCGCCTGGCCCAGGCGTCCGCGCCGCTGTCCGAGGCGGTGCGAATGGCGGGGATGGCCTGGCTGGCGCCGGTCGTGCAGGTTGGCGCGGCGGTCGCGGCGCTGGGCTCGCTGCTGGCGCTGATCCTGGGGGTCTCGCGGACCACATTGGCGATGGCGCGCGACCATCACTTCCCCCACGCTCTCACCGCCGTGCACCCCAGGTTCGGCGTCCCCCACCGCGCCGAGCTGCTGATCGGCGTCGTGGTGGCGGTGTTGGCCGCGACCGCCGACCTGCGGGGGGCGATCGGGTTTTCCTCGTTCGCGGTGCTCATCTACTACGCGGTCGCCAACGCCTCGGCGTTCACGCTGGGGCCCGACGAGGGCCGCCCGCCGCGCGCGATACCGGTGGTCGGGCTGGTCGGGTGCGTGGTGCTGGCGTGCGCGCTGCCGCTGTCTTCGGTGCTGTCGGGGACGGCGGTGCTGGGGATCGGTGCCGCGGCGTACGCGATTCCCGGGCGGTCCGAACGGGAAGACTGAGCGGGTGACCGAGCCCGGAACAGACGCATTCGAAAAGCTGGTGGCGCTGCTGAACTATCCGATGTTCGTGGTAACCACCCAGGCCGACGGTGTGCCGGCCGGCTGTCTGGTCGGTTTCGCCAGCCAGGCCAGCATCCATCCGCCGCGTTTCCTGGTCGGGTTGTCCACCAAGAACCACACGTTCCGGGTGGCCGCGGGCGCCAGCCACCTGGCGGTGCACGTCTTCGACCGCGAGCATCTCGGTGTCGCGGAGTTATTCGGCAGCCAGACCGGCGACGACATCAACAAGTTTGACCGCTGCTCCTGGCATCGCGGGCCGGCGCAGCTGCCTATTCTCGACGACGCGGCCGCCTGGTTCGCCGGCAAGATCCTCGACCGCTTCCCCCTGGGTGACCACGTCGGGCATCTGCTCGAACCGGTGGACGGCCAACCTCCGCGAGAGCTCGAGCAGTGGGTGTCCTTCGGCGACGTCCGCCATCTTGAACCGGGCCACGAGGCCTGAGGTGACGCCCCGGGTGGGCGCAGTCGGCGACATCGCCGAACTCGCGTCGTTCTACGCCGATCCCCCACCGGGCGTGCGCGCCAACATGATCTTCAGCGCCGACGGCGCCGCGGCGTTCACCGGTCGGGCCGGCCCGCTGTCCTGTCCCACCGATCAACGGCTGCTGAGGATCCTGCGCGGCTTCGCGGACGTGGTTCTGGTCGGCGCGGGCACGGCGCGCGCCGAGAACTACGGCCCCGTGCGGCTCGTCGATGCGCACCGGGGCGTCCCGCCGCCGATCGCCGTGATCACCCGCACGGGGAACCTGCCCGCCAGGCTGTTCAGCGATCCCGACCAGCCCCCGATCCTGGTCACCTGTGCGCGCTCGGCCGCCCGCCATGTCGCGCGCCGGCGGATCCTGGTGGCCGGCGAGGACTCCGTCGATCTGGCGCGGGCCGTCGAGCTGCTGCGCTCCCAGGGCATGGACCGCATCCTGTGCGAGGGCGGGCCGACCCTGCTCGACGAGCTGGTGGAGGCCGACGCCGTCACCGAAATCTGTGTGACGGTGGCCCCCAAGCTCGCGGGGAGTCAGCGCGTCGGCAGCCGGCGGCCCGCACGGCTGTCCGTGCCGGTCGAGATGCGGCTCGAGCACGCCTTGGCCTACGACGACTACGTGTTCCTGAAGTATCGCCGCTGAGCGGGCGGTCAGCCGCGGGGATAGCCTCGGCGGACCGTCCGGTCGAGGATGCCCAGGGTTGCCCGCAGCGCACCCTCGGAGAGGACCGGAAAAATCCCGGCGTCGCGCCACTGCGGGTCGATGTTCGACCAGTCGTAGAACGAGGTGACCACGGTGGACGCGCCGCCTTCGGCCGGCTCGAGCCGGTAGCCGTAGACGTGGCCTATCTGGGGGCGGATCTGGCCGAGAATCGTCCACGAAATTAGCCGATCCTTCTCGAACTCCTTGATGTCGACGGTGACGTCGTATTTGCCGAGCTGCGGATAGTCGTTGAGCGACTCGCGGTCCATGTGCACCACGAAGCTGTCGCCGATGCCCGTCACCGGGTCACCCTCGGCGTCCTGGAGCATGCCCGAGGAATCGATGGACACGTGGCCCTGCGGGTCGCACAACACCGCGAAGATGTCGGCGGCCGGGGCTCCGATGGTGCGGCGGGTCTCGATGCGTTCTTCGGTCATGGGTCCTCGCAGCCGGCGCAGACAACCTGATTTGCCTCGCCGATTACTCTACGTCGCCGCGGCCGGTCACCGTCAGTGCCTTCGCGATTGCTGGACGCTCGCTCGGCATGCAGCGACGCACTGCGCTTCCTATGATGAGAGCTTGGGGAAAATTCCATCGAATTGCCTGCGCGACATAATCTTCAGTCCATCGCCGTCCGACTTCTTCTCGCGGGCACAGAGAGGAGGTTGGCGGGCGACGTGAAGGATTCAAACGGCGAGGACGAATACCGCAATCTGGCGGTGAACCGGCTGCGGCCCAGCGAGCTGCAATGGGCGCTGAACAACGATTCCGTGCACGGGATCGCCTACGCGTTCCGCAACCCCGTCGCCGTCGCCGAGTCGATCGACGATCCGCAGGACGACCGCAAGACCTATCTGATCCGGGTAAGGCGTGACGATTTGGCCTCCGCCCTGGGAAAGATCAACGACTGGATCGTCAGAAATCCCGGCCCGGCGGGCATGCAGGCCTACGGCTTCGTCCGGGCGCTGTCACGGGAGGGGCTCAGCGAAAAGACCGGCGAGGAGGAATGCCGGTGATCCCCGCCGACCCCGGAGTTCGTAGCCAGCCGACCGGGAATTAGCTGGCTTTCTGGCAATTCAGCGTGCCCCGCGGTTGCCCGAACCATTAGCCTTATGCCTGGCACGCCGCGCTTCGGTGTGGGTTTTGCGGCGCGTGGCGGCGGGTGAGGAGTCGGCGATGGGTGACACGACCGCGGATTCGCGGGAGGGCTCGCAGTTCGGGCCGTATCGGCTGCGGCGGCTGGTCGGCCGCGGCGGCATGGGCGACGTCTACGAGGCCGAGGACACGGTGCGGGAACGCATCGTGGCGCTCAAGCTGATGTCGCAGACGCTGTCCAGCGATCCCGTCTTCCGCTCGCGAATGCAGCGCGAGGCCCGCACCGCGGGGCGGCTGCAGGAACCGCACGTCGTGCCGATCCACGACTTCGGCGAAATCGACGGGCAGCTCTACGTCGACATGCGCCTGATCGACGGCAACAACCTGGCCGCCACGCTGAGCCGTTTCGGACCGCTGTCCCCACCGCGGGCGGTGGCGATCGTGCGCCAGATCGGCTCGGCGCTCGACGCCGCGCACGCGGCCGGGGTGATGCATCGCGACGTGAAGCCGGAGAACATCCTCGTCAGCGCCGACGATTTTGCGTATCTCGTCGATTTCGGGATCGCCAGCGCCACGTCCGACGAAAAGCTGACCCAGTTCGGCACCACCGTAGGCACCGTGAAATACATGGCCCCGGAACGGTTCAGCGAAACCGACGTCACCTATCGGGCCGACATCTACGCGCTGGCCTGCGTCTTGTATGAGTGCTTGACCGGCTCCCCGCCCTACACGGGCGACACCATCAGCGTGATGGGGGCCCACCTCAACCAGGCGATCCCGCGCCCCAGCGCCGCGCGCCCGAGCATTCCGGTGGCCTTCGACGGCGTGATCGCGCGCGGCATGGCCAAGGATCCCGCGGCGCGTTACGCCACCTGTGGTGACCTGTCTGCGGCCGCGTACGCCGCGCTCGCCACGCCCGATCAGGATCGGGCCACCGACATTCTCGAACGCAGCCAGGTGGCCAAGCTGCCGGCCGCGTTCGCCGGCCAGCCGCCCAGCGGTTTCGCAGCCATGCCCCCGTCCGTCATGGCGAACCACGCGCCGCCCCCGGCCCCGGGGTGGCCCACGGGATCGGCGCCGGGGACACCGGTGGGCGGTGGACCGGTGCCGCAGCCGACGGGATGGCCCGGCACTCCCACCTGGGCTACGGGCGACATGGGCAGCGCCGGCGCCCCGCTATGGGGGCAGCCGCCACCGAGCAATCGGAAGCCCTTGCTGTGGATCGGCGCCGCCGTGGCGGTGGTGGTCGCCGTGGTGGTCGGCTTGGCGGTCGTCGCCGCCCATCCCTGGGATTCGGCGTCCCCGTCGACCCGGCCCGCCACGCCGACGTCGGCGGCGCCTCCGCCGGACGCGGTGGAACTCAAGGTGCTCGACGACGGTGTGTCCATCGGCAGCTCGGCCGCCCCGACGACGATCGACATCTTCAACGAGCCGATCTGCCCGCCGTGCGGCAGCTTCATCCGATCGAACGCCGGTGACATCGACAGCGCGGTGAACAACAAGAAGCTCGCGGTGCGCTACCACCTGCTCAACTTCCTCGACGACAAGTCGCACAGCAAGAACTACTCGTCGCGCGCGGTTGCCGCGACGTATTGCGTTGCGGGGCAGAACGATCCGAAGCTCTACATGAACTTCTACTCGGGCCTGTTCGCCAGCAACTTCCAGCCCGCGGAGGACGCCCCCGAGGACCGCACCGACGGCGAACTGGCCCAGCTGGCCAAGACCGTCGGCGTCGACGCCAGCGTGATCGACTGCATCAAGGCGGGCGATGACGTCGGCACCGGGAAGGCCAAGGCCGCGGCCGGGGACGCGACGCTGACCGGACTCAACGCCACCGGCACGCCGTTCGTGTGGGACGGCACCAGGTCGATCAACTACCAGGATCCGACCTGGCTCACCAAGCTGCTCGGGTAGCCCGCGGAATGCGGTTGCGGCGGTCGGAGATTCCGCCGCACGTCCGTCCGTTCGCCGCTAGGGATGCGGCGTGGACGGTGCCGGCGAAGGCGTTTGTGACGGACCCATCATTCCGCCAGGACCCATCATTCCGCCCGGGCCCATCATGCCGCCCATTCCACCGGGACCCATCATTCCGCCCATTCCGCCCTGGCCCATCATCGGGCAGCTGCCCTCATGGCCGCCGTAATAGCCCCGGTGCCAGCCGGAGTGGGCGCCGGAGGACCAGCCCAGGAATAGGCCCCAGAACAAGATCGACCCGACGATGAAAACCACGCCGGCGACGATGACAACCCACGCTGCGGCTTGTCCCAGACGGCTGGGCGCGCCGTATCGGTTGCCGTAGCGGGGTTGCTCGCTCACGGGGGTCGGTTCGATCGTGGGTTCAGGTGTGTCTGTCATGGTTCGAAGGATCGCACACATATACCCCACGGGGGTAGGGACTATTGGCCCTAGTATGGGAGGTCTGGATCTGGTCAGCTTGGCGAAGCGACTCCGGATTAGAGGGAACGTCATGGTCAAGTTCAGTCGACGGGCGGCGCTTGCCACGCTCGGTGCGCTGGGTGCGGGCAGCGTGTTAGGCCTGCAGGCGGCCCGTCGCAGCATCGTCGCGTCGCCGTCCGCGGGTATCCGGCTGGCCGACGGATGCGGTTTCATGGGTTCGGGTTCGGTGGACATGAGCCGCTATATGGAGATGTTCATGCGGCACCGGGAAATCAGCCGCACGGTGGAAGAGATTCCGGGCGGGGTGCGCACCACCACCCAATCGAGCTCACCGGAGCTTGCCGCCCAACTCCAGGCGCATGTCTCGAGCATGTACGCCCACCTCGATCAAGGTACGGAGGTGAAATGCATGAGCCAGAGCCTGCCGACGCTGTTTCGCCGCGCGAACGGCTATCGCCGCCAATTCACCTTTACCGCAACGGGTGTGACCGCCGAGGAGACTTCCGAGGATCCCGCCCTCACCGACGCCATTCGCGCCCACGCGCGCGAGGTTACCGGGTTCGTCGAGCAGGGAATGCCCGCCATGATGCAGCAGATGATGGGCGGCTGCATGATGGGACCGGGCGGGATGATGGGCGGCTGCATGATGGGACCGGGCGGGATGATGGGTCCGCCCGGTGGCCGTTAAACCGTTGCGCGCCTTGGCTCTAGACGCTCACGCCGCGGAGGCCGCTAGTCGCCGGTGCGCGCGAACTTCGCGTCGACGTCCGTGCTGCCGCAGTTGGTCCCCGCGGAATTCGTCACGTCCTCGTGGCCGTGCCCGGTGAGCAACGCGATCGGGTCCTGGGCAGGTTGTGGCATCGGGAAATGCGCGACGATCCGCACGTGCGCAGTGCCGCCCCTGGAACAGCGGCCGTCGAACTCGCGGTCGTAGATCCACTCCCCTGCGCCGAACACCAACGCCATGGCGGACGCCGGGGGTGCGTGGAAGAAGCTCATGCACCGATCGCCGGTGCGCAGGCAGTCCGTGCGGACGACATAGTCCTGCTGGCCTTTGAATCCGGTTGGCGTGACATCGGATTCGTGGTAGTGGCCGTGCAGCGCTTCGGCCGGTGACGCCACCCGCGGCGGCAGCGCGTTCGGGTCGGCCACGCTGCTGAGGTCGACGTCTCCGGTGCGGGTGAAGGTCACATTGCGTTTGTTGGCGCAGCCCTTGGCCATGATCTCGGTGGCCTCCCCCGCGAGCGTGCCGTCGGGACGGGGTTGCAGCGTGAACGTTTCCCAAATCTCGCCTTCGGCGTTGCCACCGCCGCACGTGCTCGTGCCGGCGGTGACGGCCCGCCACGTTCCGTCGACCTGATCGAACACGATCGTCGGCACCTGCATGGTCTCGCCGGTCAGGCGCGTCGCGGTCGCCACGCAACCGGTTGGGCGGCACGCCGAACTAACGGCCCAGGTTTCGCCCGACGGCGCGGCGCCCGGGGGTGGCATGCCTTCGATGCTGGTGATCCGGGCGAAGTCGGCCCGGTAGACGCCCGTGAAGGGGCCCGTGTTGGGCGGCGGCGCCTTGGGACCGGGGCTGGCCGTGGGTGCCGCCGTGTTCGCCGGCTTGTTGGACTGGGTGAGCTTCTGGGAGGCGAAGACTCCGCCGGCGATCAGCAGCGCGACGCCTGCCAGGGCGGGGATCAGTACCGCCGGCCTTCGGCTCCAACGTTTCCAGGTTGCCGGCTTCGGCCGCAGCGGGACGGTCGGCGCGGCCACGCCGAACGAGGGTTGGGTGATTTCGCTGTCCGGGCGGGCCGGGATCTCGCCGGCGTAGGCGAAGCTCGGCAGCGGCTGCCCGCCGAGGTGGGCGGCGAACTCCCGGCAGCTGGCGAACCGGCCGGACGGCTCCTTGGCCATCGCGGTGGCGAACACCGGATCGAGCAGGGCCAACTCCGGTCGCTGCGCACCGATCGACGGCGGCGGGGCGTTGACGTGCTGGCTGATCACCACGGCGGGATTGGAGTCGACATACGGCTGCGCGCCGGTCAGCAGGTGAAATGCGGTGCAGGCCAAGGCGTATTGGTCCGCGCGCCCGTCGATCGACTCGCCCTTGAGCTGCTCGGGCGCCGCGTAGGCCGCCGTGCCGACCGTCATGTTGGTCGCGGTCAGGCCGGTCGCGTCCTCGATGCGCCGGGCGATCCCGAAGTCGGCCAGAAACACCCGTCGCTCCTGGCCGTCGGGTTCGGCCAGCAGGATGTTGGCCGGCTTGACGTCGCGGTGCAGCAGGCCGCGATGGTGCGCGTAATCCAGCGCCTCGGCGACCGCGGTGATGATCGGCACCACCTGGTCGAGGGGCATTCCGCCGGGGTAGCTTCCGCGTAACAGCCGGCCCGCATCGGTGCCGGGCACGTAGGC
Organism: Mycobacterium sp. NGS54; assembly: GCF_059812465.1. Lineage (NCBI taxonomy): Bacteria > Bacillati > Actinomycetota > Actinomycetes > Mycobacteriales > Mycobacteriaceae > Mycobacterium > Mycobacterium sp. NGS54. The sequence continues at coordinate 174,628 of NZ_JCALCS010000009.1, forward strand.
CATCGAAATCCAGAAATGGCCGTCCTCTTCGCCGCGGTCGTGCACCCGCACGATGTGCGGATGCGACAAGCCCGCCGCCAGGTCGGCCTCGCGCACGAACCGGGCGCGAAACTCCGCGTCGGCGGTCAGGTCGGGCGGCAGCACTTTGAGCGCGTCCTCGCGCGGCAGTCGCGGGTGCGCCGCCAAATAGACCTGGCCCATGCCGCCCGAACCCAGCAGCCGCAGGATCGTATACCCGGCGAATACCTGGCCAACTTCGAGCGACATGGCCGAATCGTAAGTCTTGTCTTCGCGGCTTTGCGGCACTTTGTGTCCCTTTCCGGTCTGCTACGGGGGCAAGGCCCGTCAGCGGAAAGGTTGCGGCACAGCACTTGGCAAAGGTTGGCGAGTTTCTTGCGAAATTCTTGCGCTCGCGTCGCGCGTGGATCGTCGGGCGTGGGGGCCGCGGATCACCGCCGCTGGCGCGGCCGGCCCCCACGCCCGACGATGTCTATCACAGGATGTAAAGCATCTCCTGGTAGGTGGGAAGCGGCCACAGGTCGTCGGCGACAACGCTTTCCAGCGTGTCGGCCGCCGTACGCACCGCCGCCATCGCGGGCAGCAGTTCTTTCTGGGCGTGCGTGGCCTCGGCCAGCGCCGTCTCCGCCGAGTGGTCGGACAGCGCCGACTTCAGCTTCGCCAGGCCCTCTTGCAGCTCGGCGATCGGGGTCGAAACCGCTTCCAGCGCAACCGTGCTCGCTTCGACGCCGGCCTTCTTCAGCGTCGCGACGTTCTGGGCCAGCTCGGTCTGGTAGCGGATGGCGGCCGGCAGGATCACGGTCGTACCGAGTTCCAGCGCCAGTTTCGCCTCGACCGCGATGGTCAGGGCGTACTGCTCCAACCGGACCTCATAGCGGCTGTGCAGCTCGCGCTCGTTGAACACCCCGTACTTCTCGAAGAGTTCAACCGACTCCGGCTTGATCAGCTCCGGAATGGCGTCCAGCGACGTCTTGAGATTCGGCAGACCGCGCGCGGCCGCCTCGATCTGCCATTTCTCCGAATAACCATCGCCGTTGTACACGACCGCACCGTGCTCGGTGATGATATCGGTGAGCAGCCGCTGAACGGCATGGTCGAAGTCCTCGCCGTCGGCGACGGCCTTCTCCAGCACTGTCGCCATGTAGTCGAGCGAGTCGGCCATGATCGTGTTGAGGACGATCAGCGGCACGGCGACCGTCTGCCCGGAGCCTGGCGCACGGAACTCGAACCGGTTGCCGGTGAACGCGAACGGACTGGTCCGGTTACGGTCCCCTGGGTCCGTCGGCAGCGGTGGGAGCGTGTCGACACCAATGATCATGGTGCCCTTGCCCTTTGACGACGTGGCCGCGCCCTTGGCGATCTGCTCGAACACGTCGGCGAGCTGTTCGCCCAGGAAGATCGAGATGATCGCGGGCGGCGCCTCGTTGGCGCCCAGGCGGTGGTCATTGGTGGCCGATGCGACCGACACCCGCAGCAGCCCGGAGAACTTGTGCACGGCGCGGATCACAGCGGCGCAGAACACCAGGAACTGTGCGTTCTCGTGCGGGGTGTCGCCCGGGACCAGCAGCGAGCCCAGCTCGGAGTTTCCCATCGAGAAGTTGACGTGCTTGCCCGACCCGTTGACGCCGGCGAACGGCTTCTCGTGGAACAGGCACTCCATGCCGTGCTTCTTGGCGATCGTCTTGAAGATCGTCATCAGCAGCTGCTGGTGGTCGGAGGCGATGTTGGCCCGCTCGAACATCGGCGCGATCTCGAACTGGCCGGGGGCCACCTCGTTGTGCCGGGTCTTGGCCGGGATGCCGAGCTTGAACAGCTCCCGCTCGGTGTCCATCATGAAGCCCAACACCCGCTCCGGCACCGCGCCGAAGTAGTGGTCGTCGAACTCCTGGCCCTTGGGCGGCTTGGCGCCGAACAGGGTGCGCCCGGCGTTGACGAGGTCCGGGCGCGCCAGGAAGAAGTGCCGGTCGACCAGGAAGTACTCCTGCTCCGGGCCGCAGAACGAGACGACGTGGTTGAGGTCCTTGTGGCCGAACAGCTTCAGGACACGCTCGGCGTGTTTGCCCATCGCCTGCTGACTGCGCAGCAGCGGCGTCTTGTAGTCCAAGGCCTCGCCGGTCATCGAGACGAACACCGTCGGGATGCACAGCGTGTTGCCGTTCGGGTTCTCCAGGATGTAGGCGGGGCTGGTGACGTCCCAGCCGGTGTAGCCGCGCGCCTCGAACGTGCTGCGCAGGCCGCCCGACGGGAAGCTCGACGCGTCCGGCTCACCCTGGATGAGGGTCTTGCCGGCGAACTCGGCCAGCGTCTGGCCGTCGGAGATGGGTTCCAGGAAGCTGTCATGCTTCTCGGCGGTGAGCCCGGTCATCGGGTAGAAGACGTGCGCGTAGTGGGTGGCACCCTTTTCCAGCGCCCAGTCCTTCATCGCCACGGCGACCGTGTCCGCCACCGCGGGGTCGAGCTTGGTGCCCTTCTCGATGGTCGCGACGATGGACTTGAACACCGACTTGGGCAGACGGGCCTGCATCTCGGCCTTGGTGAAGACGTTCGAGCCGAATACCGCGCCGGGCTCTTCGCCATCCACGAAGCTGACCGCCGGGGGGACATATGCCTCTACGTTGTTGATCGCCTGTAGGCGAACCGCGTTTCCGCTCAATTGAGTTCCTATCGCTGAGGGGGGCCCACGATTTCCGGTGCCGGACAGTGGACCGCCCCACAGTAGGAACGTTCCATGCCAATTTTGTTACGCACGTGTCAACGGCGGGTCCGCAATGGTTTCGATCGTGAGACGCGGACGGCGGCGCGGGTTAGCGCCGCAGGTGCATGCGAAATGGCCGTCGCCGGCCGGACGGAGGGCCCTGCAGGCGCGCGATCCGCAGGGTGCCGACGATCAGCACCGCCGCCAACGGCAATTCCACCAGCCCGGCGATGAGCGCCGACACAACGAGGTCGCCGCCTTCGGCGGTCAGCACGTCGAACCAGGTGTCGCAGACGAGCAGCACCCCCGTCGCGAACGCGAACAGCGTCAGCAATTGGTGGTGGAGGAAGCCGAGCACGGCGGTGCGACCATGAAAGCCAGCAATAAGATATAGAAGCCGACCCAGGTCGCGTGCCAATGCTGGGCGGTGTAGTCCTGCGGCAAGGTCAGCGCGAGATAGACGGTCCAGGGGATCAACGTGATTGCCGCGCACAACGCCAGCCATGCGCGGATCCGGCGGATCTGGACCACCCGCCGCGATCGCATCACCCGGGAATCATCGCGTGAACGGTCCCCGCGCTTCTATGTGGCGTGGATCTCCTCGCGCGTCGTCGCGTCGCGCGTGTATTCGCGGCTTTGACTGTGAACCAGCGGTTTTCAGCGTGCGCCCAGGGCGGCATATCGGCGATTTTCCCGCCACCGGCTCACACGCAACGCCCACAGTTCACACCCGGCGCGGGCGCCCCGCTAGGGCAGTCTCGGTGCGGCGGCTATCCCTCGCGCTCGGCGTCGGCCACCGTCAGCGGCAGGGCCAGTTCCTCCAGCGGGCGCCGTTCGGCCGCGACGCCAAGCCACAGCTCGACCAGGCCCGCGATCGCCATTACGGCCGCGCCGATGAGGAACGACCAGGCCACCTGGCCGCGCTGTCCGGAATCGATCAGCTGACCGAACAACAACGGGCCGCTGATGCCGCCGATCGCCGTTCCCACCGCGTAGAAGAACGCGATCGCCAGCGCCCGGGTCTCCATCGGAAAGATCTCGCTCACCGTCAAGTACGCCGCGCTGGCGCCCGCCGACGCCAGGAAGAACGCCACCGCCAGGATCGCGATGAACGTCCAGGCGCCGCCGGTCTGGGTGACGAACACGACCGCGAGGACGACGGCCACCACGGCGGAGCCGATGTAGGTCGCCGTGATCATCGGTTTGCGGCCGATGGTGTCGAACAGGTGCCCCAGCGCCAGGGGCCCGATGAAATTGCTTGCCGCCCAGAGGATGAAGAACACCGGCACCTTGCCGGACGGGACGCCGTAGAAGCCGCTCAACAGCGTGCCCAGGTTGAACGTGACGCCGTTGTACAGGAAAGCCTGCCCGATGAACAGCGCAAGCCCCAGCACTGCGCGACGCGGATACATCGTGAAAGCCACCCTCGCGATTTCCCGGAACGAAATCGTCTCGCGCTGACGAACTTTGAGGGGCCGGCCCGCCGGTTCGGGCAGCGGTTTGTCGCTCCCCCGCCGCACCTCGCCTTCGATCTCGCCGACCACCCGCTCGGCCTCCTCCGCGCGACCGTGGATGAACAACCAGCGCGGACTCTCGGGAACGTTGCGCCGGACCAGCAGGACGAAGATGCCGAAGATGGCGCCGACGCCGAAGGCCAGCCGCCAGCCGATGTTCGGCGCGAAGTTCGACGTGTCCAGCAGGACCAGGGCCCCGGCCGCGCCGGCGGCCGAGCCCAGCCAGTAGGTCCCGTTGATCACCAGGTCCACCCGACCGCGCACCCGGGCGGGGATCAATTCGTCGATCGCCGAATTGATCGCGGCGTATTCGCCGCCTATGCCCGCGCCGGTGAAGAAGCGGGCGATGAAGAAATACCAAGGCGCGAAGGCGAACGCGGTCGCCACGGTGGCGGTCAGATACACCACGAGCGTGAGGATGAACAGGTTGCGCCGCCCGAACCGGTCGGTCAGGTGACCGAACACGAGCGCGCCCAGGCAGGCCCCGGCGATGTAGAACGCCGCCGCCACACCGATCTGCGCGGGGTTGAGGCCGATGCCGCTGCCTTTCTCGGTGAGGCGAGACGACACGTTGCCCACCATGGTGACCTCGAGGCCGTCGAGGATCCAGACGCCGCCAAGTCCGATGACGACGCGCCAGTGAAACCGCGACCAGGGCAGCCGGTCCAGCCGCGCCGGGATATGGGTGGTGATGGTGCCGGTTTGCACGCCTGCGCTCATATGACTCCTATCCGGGTGAGCAGAGAACTACCCAAACAAGGCGTATCGAAAGCTCAGTCCCGGTCAGAGCGCGACTCCTCGGGAGTCCACGCCGGTGGCTGGCCCGGTTGACCGGGGAACAGGTAGTCGATGAATGCCGCGGCCGTGGGTTGGGGTTCGTGGTTGGCGAGCCCCGGTCGCTCGTTGGCTTCGATGAACGCATAGTCGGCCCCGGTGACGTCGGGCACCAGCAGGTCGATGCCAGTCACCGGGATGCCGATCGCCTCGGCCGCCGCGACCGCGACGCGGCACAGTTCCGGGTTCACCTGGGCGGTGACATCGTGGATCGTGCCGCCCTGATGCAGGTTGGCGGTGCGCCGCACGCGCAGCCGATTCCCTTGCGGCAGTACGTCGTCCAGCTGCCAGCCGGCCTCGGCCACGGTCGCCTCGGTGATGTCGTCGATCGGGATCTTGGACTCGCCCCCGGTGGCCGCCGAGCGGCGGCGGCTCTCGGCCGCGATCAGGTCCCGCACGGTGTGGTCCCCCGTGCCGATGATCTCGGGCGGCCTGCGCAGCGCGGCGGCGACGACCCGGCCGTTGATCACCACCAGGCGGAGGTCGTCACCGTCGACGCGTTCCTCGATGAGGACCTCCGGGTAGTGCTGGCGCGCCCGCGCCACCGCCGCGGCGAGCTCGTCGGGACCCTTCTCGGCCGGCACACCCACGGTGATCCCCTTGCCCTGCTCCCCGCGGGTGGGTTTCACGACGACCTCGCCGACCTCCTGCAGGAAGGCGAAGTCGCCGTCGTCGAAGGTGGCCAGGCGCGCGCGCGGCACGGTGATGCCCGCCTCCGAGACCAGCCGCCGCGTCAAACGTTTGTCGTCGCAACGGCACATCGCGACCGCCGAGGTGAACTCGGACAGCGATTCGCGGGTGATCACGCTGCGACCGCCGTGGGTGAGCCGCATCTCGCCGGTCTCGGCGTCCAGGACCTCGACCCAGATTCCGCGGCGCATCGCCTCGTCGGCGATGATCCGCGCGTAGGGGTTGAGGTCCTCGACCGTCTCCGGGGGCGCGGTGAACAGCGGTTCGTTGATCGCGTTCTTCCGCTTGATGGCCAGCACCGGTACGCGGACGAAGCCGAGCTTCTCGTAAAGGCCGATGGCCGCGGCGTTGTCGTGCGCCACCGACAGGTCCATGTAGGCCCGGCCCGCGCGCCGGAAGTGATCGGCCACCGCCCGGGTCAGGGCCTCACCCACCCCGGGAAGCGCCGCGGCGGGATCGACGGCCAGCGTCCACAGGCTCGAGCCCTCCTCGGGATCGGAGAAGAGCAACTCGTGGTCGACGCCGGTCACGGTGCCCACCACGGCACCGTCGTCGTCACGCACGGCGAGCAGGTAGGTGACCGCATCCTGGTGCAGGTGGTTGTCCCAGATCGTGTCGATCGGTGCGGGCACCATGCCGCACCGCACGAACACCCGGTTCATCGCGTCGGCGTCGTCCGGGCCGTTCAGGGTGCGCACCGTCATGCCGACCGGCGACGGCGCTAGCCGTTCCTCGTCCGGGTGGCCCGTGAAGCGCAGCCGGTAGGTGTGGCTGGGGTCGATGAAAAGTTCGGTCGGCGCCCCGGCGACCACCACGTGGGACTCGCGCGCGTAGATGCAGATGTCGCGCCGCCCGGCGACCTCGCGGCGCAGGGTCTCGGCCAGGGTCTCCGCGTCCGCGAAGGTCTGGCCGAAAATCAGTCGGCCCCAACCCATTTCGAGTTCGACGTCCTTGGCCATCGCGTCGACCAGCTCCGGCGGCGAGGCGTCGTGCAGGCCCATGGTGATGGCCTCGGTGTGATCCTCGGCGTGATCGTGCGAGTGATCCTCGGAGGGGTCGACGGCGGTCATGCGGCCGGGCCCGTCACGCCATGACGCTGCAACCACAGCTCGAGGAGGGCGATCTGCCAAAGCTCGTTGCCGCGCAGCGGGGTGAGCTTGCCGTTCGGGTCGGCCAGCAGGGCGTCGACCGCTTCGGAGTTGAACAGCCCGCGCTCCTTGGCGACCGGCGCGTAGAGGGCGTCGCGAACCATGTCCAGGTAGGGCCCTTCGAGGTGAGTCAACGCGGGGACCGGGAAGTAGCCCTTGGGCCGGTCGATGACCTCCGACGGGATCACCCGTCGCGCAGCCTGTTTGAGGACACCCTTGCCGTCGTGGGCGATCTTGAGCTCCGGGGGGCAGGTCGCCGCCAGCTCGACCAGCTCGTGATCGAGGAACGGAACCCGGCCCTCCAATCCCCAGGCCATGGTCATGTTGTCCACCCGTTTCACCGGGTCGTCCACCAGCATCACGGTCGTGTCCAACCGCAGCGCGCGGTCGATGCCGGTTTCGGCGCCGGCGTGCGCGAAGTGTTCGGCGACGAAGCGCTGGCTGGGGTCGCCCGGCGCGAGGTTGCCCGACCCCAGCAGGCCCGCCAGCTCGGCCGAATCGCGGTCGAAGAAGGCGCCGCGGTACTCGGCGACCGCCCCGTCCAGCGTCGCGGCCGCCGGCGAACCCATCGGCGGGTACCAGTGGTAGCCCGCGAACACCTCGTCGGCGCCCTGACCCGACTGCACCACCTTCACGTGGCGCGCGACCTCCTGGCTCAGCAGGTAGAACGCGACGCAATCGTGGCTGACCATCGGCTCGCTCATGGCGGCGATCGCCCCGTCCAGCGCGGGCAGCATCCGGTCGGTCCCGATGCGGATCTGGTGGTGGTCGGTTTCGAAGCGGCGGGCGATGATGTCCGACCAGCGGAACTCGTCGCCCTCGACGCCGCCCGCCGACTCGAAGCCGATCGAGAACGTCGACAGCCCGTGCTGGCCCGCCTCGGCGAGCAGACCGACGATGAGGCTGGAGTCGACCCCGCCGGACAGCAGGCACCCGACGGGGACGTCGGCCACCAGGCGGCGCTCGACCGCGACCCGCAGCGTGGACAGCACCGCGTCCTCCCAGTCGCGTTCCGACCACTCCGATCGGTCGGCGCGCCTGGTGAAGTCCGGCGCCCAGTAGGTGGTGGTGCTGCGCCGGCCGTCGGGCTCGATGGCAAGCAGCGAGGCGGGAGGGATTTTGCGCACGCCGCGCAGAATCGTCAGCGGCGGCGGCACCACCGAGTGGAACGTCATGTAGTGGTGCAGCGCAACGGGATCGATCCGGGTGTCCAGGCCGCCGCCGGCCAGCAGCGCGGGAAGCGTCGACGCGAACCGGATCCGGTGACCGTCCTCGGTCAGGTACAGCGGTTTGATGCCGAGCCGGTCCCGGCCGAGCACCACCCGCCCGCTGTCGCGTTCGACGATGACGAAGGCGAACATCCCGTACAGGTGGCTGACGAAGTCGTCGCCCCAGCGGTGGTAGGCCTTGAGCAGAACCTCGGTGTCGCTGTGCGAGAAGAACCGGTAGCCGTGGTCAGCGAGCTCGCGCCGAAGTTCCTTGTAGTTGTAGATGCAGCCGTTCCAGGCGACCGCCAGGCCGAGCTCCGAGTCGACCATCGGCTGGGCGCCGGCTTCGGTCAGGTCGATGATTTTGAGGCGGCGATGACCCAGGGCGACCCGGCCCTGTGACCAGGCCCCCGCCGCGTCCGGCCCCCTGGGCGCCATGACGGCAGCCATGGCTGACACCGCCGCTAGGTCGGGAACCCGGCCGTCGAGTCGAACCTCACCGGTGAGTCCACACACTTCTTTGACCCTACCGCGAGCCGTACCGACGCGCGCGGCCCGGGCCCGACCGTAGGTAGCCGACACCGAGCCCGATACCGCGATCTCATTTCCTGGATCGGCCCGGACGGCCTATCGTTTCCTGGACCGCAGTTTGCTGGGAGGCTGATGTGGACGGGCCACGCTGATGCTGGTCGACTACTACCTGCGGATCCTGCACATGGATCGGCGGTTGCCGCTCAACTTCGACATCGGTCCGCTGCACGTGCACCTGTACGCGCGGTCGGTGTTCTTCCTGTGGGTCACCGTGGTGATCCTGGTGATCGCCGGCGTCGTGGTGCTGGCGTCGCGCCGGCGTGAGCTGATCCGGCGGTGGACGACGTGGGTGATGATCGCGCCGGTGGTCGGCATCCCGATCTGGATAGGGCGGGGCACCACCGCGACGCTGGCGGCCGCGCTGGCCGTGGTCGCGGTATTCGAGTACGCGCGCCTGGTGAAACTCGGCAAGGTCGACACGTACCTGCTGCTGGCGCTGGCCGTGCTGTATCCGCTTGCGGCATGGCTGCATCCGCCGCTGCTGCGGCTCGCGCCGATCATCGTGCTGGCGTGCGCGCTGCCCTCGGTGTTCAGCGGCGACGTCGAACACGGGAGCAGGCGGACCACCTTCACCGCGTTCGGTTCGGTGTGGATCTGTTGGTCCCTGGCGCACCTGGTGACGTTGTGGTCCGACGCCTATCTCGTGTGCTTCGCGGCGGCCGCCACCGACGTCGCGGCCTGGTGCGGAGGGAAGGGGCTGCGTTACTTCCGGTGGGCGCGAAAGCCGTTGTCCCCGTTGAGCCCCAACAAGACGGTCGGCGGGTTGGTCGGCGCGGTGGTGGGCGCCTTCCTGGTCCTGACCCTGCTGGGCACGATGACCCTCGGCCTGCTGGTGGCGGTGGCGTTCGGCGGGGTGCTCGGCGACCTCGTCGAATCGATGGTGAAGCGGCAGGCCCAGGTCAAGGACGCGGGCACCTGGCTGCCGGGCTTCGGCGGCCTGCTCGACCGGATCGACTCGCTGTTGCTCGTCCTCCCGCTGGCCTATCTCCTCGGCTGACCGGCCGCGTCACGCGGCGTGCAGCAGCCCGAGCGGCTGGGGCGAGAAGCCGTCCCGCAAGCCGATGACCTGCTCCCGCAGCTGCGCCGCGGACGTGAGCGCCGGGTCGACGGGCTCCCCGATGCGGACCTGCATCGGCGCGTGGGAGATGAAGCTCGCGCCCTTGGGCAGCACCTCCGCGGTGCCCAACACCGCGACCGGGACGATCGGCACGCCGCAGTCGCGCGCCAACCGGACAGCGCCGGAACGGAATTCGGCGATGTTCCCGTCCGTCGACCGGGTGCCCTCGGGGTAGATGACGACGGTGCGTCCGGCCTTCAGCGCCGGTCGGGCCGCGGCCAGCAGCTGGGCGTAGGTGTCCTTGCCGGACCGCCGCACGGGCAGGATGCCGATCAGCGAGGACGCCACGAACCGGCGCACCGGCACGTCGAACCAGTAGTCGGCCGCCGCGGCGAACACCGGCTGGGCGCCGGCGGGCAGCGCGGCCAGCAGCACCGCGGTGTCGGCGTGCGAGGAGTGGTTGGCCACCACCACACAGCCGCCCGGCACGCGCCAGCGGCCGGTGACGGTCAGCCCGCCGGACACGGCGCACACCGCCCGCCACAGCCGGTGTCGCAGCACGCTGCTGATCCGGGTCGCGGTCATGATGCCAGCACCGCCAATTCCTGCGTGGCCTGCGCGGCCGGGCCGTCCTGGCGCCTGGCCGCCAGCTCGCGGTGGGCGGCCCGCAGCCGCAGCACGGTGGTGATCAGCGAGCCGTTCACCAGCTGGGTCGACACCACCGGCAGGATGACCGGGAAGGCGGTGGCCAGGAAAACGAACAGGCAGCGCTCGGTCTTGCCGAGCGGGCCACCGTTGCGGCGCGGCGCGCCGGCGGCGGCTCCGGCCAGCGAGGCGAAAGTGGGCAGCGTCGCGGCCAGCGCGGCCACCAGCACCATGATCACCGGCCAGGACAGCCAGTGCAGGCCCGGGCCGCGCTGCCGCGCCGCCCACACCGCGAGGCCCGCGAAGGTCAACAGGTCCGAGGCGCGATCGCCGATCTCGTTGACGACGAATCCCCACGGCCGGCTCACGCCGCGAGCGCGGGCGACCGCGCCGTCGAGGTTGGCCCCGGCCAGCCGCAGCGCCAGGAACACGGCCGTCAGGGGCCACCATCCCAGCGCGACCGTCACTCCGGCCACGCCCGCCGCCAGCACGCCGGCGAGGGTGAAGACGTCCGGTGAGATGTTCCGGCGCACCGCGATGTTCACGATCGGGGTCAAGCGGCGGGTGTACCACGGCTTCAGCGCGTAGAGGCCCTGCCACTTCCGCGGGGCCTTGGTTGCCGCGGGCACCGGGGTGGCGGCGGGGGCGACGACCCTGATCCGGGGGAGTGTCGACGTCTCGGTGACCGCGAGCGCGCGCGATCCCGACGCGTAGCAGCCGCGGTGGGCGATGCGGGGCTCGCTCACCGGGGTCAGCGTGCTGATGCCGCGCGTGCGCTGTGTCGGCGCGTTGTCGAGGTCGGTGCTCACCGGGGTTTCCTCTCGGGTTTGGTGGTCTGTAGTTGTGTGCAAGTTGACCCGTACCGGGCCGCTACCGGTCCCAAGATCTCCGACCGGGCCCGGTGGGCCGCTCGCATTGGTAAGAGCCACCGCTCCCCCACGGTCGGACACTTTTCTCGCGAACTTTTCGTGCGGGCCGGTGGCCGTGACCGGCAGCCCATACGTTGCTCCCGGGCGCTTGCCGCTTCGTCGCGAAGTTCTTGCGGAATTCTTGCGGCCGCTCGGCGAGAGGGATGTGCAGATTTCGGTTACCGTTCAACCAAGTCGTTCTTGACTTGGAGCCGATTCACCCGTTTCGAGGGAGGCCATGACCGGCACGAGCGCGTGGTCGACGGCCTGCGGAGTCCTACTGTCCGCGGTCGCGCTGCTCGGCGCGGCGCCCGCATCGGCGGAGCCGATCGACGACGCGTTCGTCGCGGCCCTCGCGAAAAACGGGATCGCCATGTCCGACCGGGGCACCGCCGTTTCGATGGGTCACACGGTGTGCGCCGCATTCGATAAGGGCGAGCCGTCGACCGCGGCGGCGATACGGATAGTGAAGGACACCGATCTCAACCCGAAGCAAGCCGGCTACTTCGTCGGACTTTCCGTGGCCGCCTACTGCCCGCAATACCGGGGAAAGACCGACAACTCGATGAACTGGATGGTCCCGTTCCCGCCGATGATGTGAACCCGACTTCGCGTCAGAGGACTTTCTGCTATCGCCCTGAAGTGCGGCCGCGTTATTTTTGACTGGACGCAAATTCGCCCGCATAAATGAGGAACCGTGGCCCGCGCGAGGGTAGGTCTTGGGACGTGGTCGACATTCATCGCGGCCCTGCTGGTGATGAAGCTGATGAAGGACGCGAATCTCTCGGCCAGGCAGGCCGGCTTCTTCCTGGGGCTGTCGTCGTCCGCGTACTGCCCGCAATACCGGACGACCACCGGGTAAGGCGCGCGCCGGTCACGCGGACCCGCAGGTCCGCCCGGTCTTCCGTCACCTCGCTGGAAACCGGCGGCACCCGGGTGGCGCGCACGTAGACGTTGTCGCCCTCAATCCCTAGCGGCCCCGGATACCGCTGTCGACGACCTTCACCGGCTTGTGCGGATAGCGGCGTTCGGCGTGCGCCTTCGCCCGCGAGTTCGGCAGCACGTACAAGGTTTCCTTCTTGTCCTGAAGCGGTTTCAGCACCAAGTCCATGAAACCCTTTCGGTTCTCGAGGTAGGGCTCGATGACCTCCTCCCCCGCCGGGCACACCGCCAGGCAGTAGGCGGCCTTGTAGTTCGGCTTGAACGACAGGCTCTGCCACATCGACGCGTTCTCCGAATCGCTGACCCGCGAACGGAAGTCGGCCGCGTCCGCGCTGTCCGCGATGGTCTGCACCCAGTCGGTGAACCCGCCCATGAACTCTCGGTAGTTGTGCACCGAGCAAGAGATGAAGTCGAAATCGCCGTCCTTGCCGATCGCGCCGACCGGACACGCCGCCACGCACAACTTGCACTCGAGGCACGGGCTGTAATCCAGCGGCTCGCCGTAGCTGCTGATCGGCGCGTCCACCAAGATCGTGCCGAGCAGGATGAAGTTGCCGAACCTGGGGTGAATCACGTTGCGGTGGATCCCCATAACGCCAAGGCCCGCGGCGACGGCGACGGGCTTGTGCGCCACCACCCAGATGCGGCCGGGGAAGTTGTCCATCTCCATCGGGAACGTCGCCGACGGGTTCAGGGCCCGATAACCGGCGTCCTGCAGCCGGCGCACGATGCGGTGTGCCGCCTCGTTGAGGACTTCGCCACTGCGGTGGAACTCCTGGTTCGCGACGCTGCGGGCCGTCGAGCGGACGTTGTCGCGGTTCATCTTGACCACCAGCGAGATGTAGCTTCTGACTCCCGGCAGCGCTGCCTGGACATGCTCGACCTCTGATGCCAGGTCGGGGTTGCCCACGCCGGCGAATGCGACGTCGTCGGCGCCGGCGGCCAGGCACAGCTCGCGCAGCCAGTCGGCGTCGAGCACGCCGGGGCGCCGCTTCTGGCGGAAGCTCACCTTCTTCACGGTGGGGTGGTCGGCCAGCTTCGCGGGGAGTCTTTCGGGCATGCTCGGTATAGTACACAATACTCAGATATGACGCGCCGTAGGGCCGCGGACGCGTCGTTAACGGTGTTTGACTTCGCCGTGAAGCCCATGCGAATCTGGCGCGGTGATCGAGTTGAGTGAACAGACGATCATCGCCCAGGTGGCCGATCGGTTGACCAGCAAGTATTCGACCATCCCGGCCGAAACCGTGACCGCGGTCGTGCGGGGCGTTCATGCCCGATTCGAGGGCAGGCCGGTGCGCGACTACGTCCCCCTTCTGGTCGAGCGGTTCGCGGCCCAGGAACTCGCGCTGCTCCTGCTGACCGGCCGCCGACCGCTCTGGAAGCCGGCGATCGACCAGGCCATCGCCGTTTGATCAGACGGGCTCGCCCCGCCGCGGCCCGCTTTGCACGCCGAACAACATTCGGCGGCTGATCGCCCGCCAATCGGTTGTTTGAGTATCCGTCCCGCTCTCGCTGAACCCGACCCGGTCGTGCAGCCGGGCCAACCATTCGGGCGCCCACCAGTTGGCCCGGCCGAGTACGTGCATGACCGCGGGCACCAGCAGCATCCGCACCAGCGTCGCGTCGACGAGCACCGCGACCGTGAGCCCGAACCCGAACAGCCGCATGAGCGACACCTGCGCGGCCATCAGCGCCACGAAGGAGATCGCCATGATCAGCGCCGCGGCGGTGATCACCCGGCCGGTGTGGGCCACGCCGAGCGCGATGCTCCGGTCGTTCGCGCCCCAGCCCCGGTGTGAGGCGAGCCAATACTCGCGGATCCGCGCGATCAGGAAGACCTCGTAGTCCATGGAAAGCCCAAAAGCTATGCAGAACAACAACACCGGCAGGTCGACCCCGATAGTGCCGGTCGCCGCGGTGCCGAGCCCGCCGAGGTGCCCCTGCTGAAACACCCACACCACCGCGCCGAATGCCGCGGCCAGCGACAGGGTGTTCGTCACCAGCGCCTCGAAGGGCATCACCGCGCTCCCGGTCAGCAGGAAGACCAGCACCAGCGTGATCACGGCGATGATGGTGAGCACCAGCGGCAGGTGCGTCGTGATCGCGTGCACGGTGTCGCGATTGCTCTGCGCGGCGCCTGCGAGCTGCACCGGCCGCCCCGACGGGGGCGCGACGGCGTGCAACCGGTCCAGCTGCGCGTTGGAGGCGGCGGAATACAGCGGCGCCGTGGTGCCCACGGTCATGAAGGCGGCACCGTCCGTGACGGCGCACGGCCCCGTCGGCGGCCCCGCCAACCGGCCGCCGACGAACGTGCCGCTCGGCGCGGACACGGACGACACGTCCGGAACCCGCGACAGCGCGGCGGCGTAGGCGTCGAGGTCGGCCGGGCCGAGTCCGGTCGCGTTCGGGAGCACGACGGTGACGTCGGGGACACCGCTGCCCGGGAAGCTGGCTCGTAACTGGTCGCCGACCTGGCGCGCCGACGCCGAGGTGGGCAGGACCCGGTCGTCGACGACGCCCCACCGCACGTCGCGGAAGGGCGAGCCCAGCAGCAACAGCAGCGCGACGATGGCGATCACGATCGGCGCCGCGTGGCGTGTGACGCACCTCGTCCATCGATACCAAATGCGCCGCTCGGCCGGAGCCGGCTCGAGCGCGGGCCGCCGCAGGATCCGTCGCGCGAGTCGGCGTGCGTCCAGGGAATCGAGCCGCTCGCCCAGCAGCGCGATCGCCGCCGGCGTCACGACGACCGCGGCGGCCACCGCGAACGCGACCACCGCGACCCCCGCGTAGGCGAACGATTTCAGGAAGTATTGCGGGAACAGCACCATCGTGGCCATCGACAGCGCCACCGTCAGCGCCGAGAACAACACCGTGCGGCCGGCCGTCGCCATGGTGCGGATCAGCGCGGCGTCGCGAGTTTGGCCGTCTGCCAACTCATCCCGAAAGCGGCTCAGGATCAGCAGCGTGTAGTCGATGGCCAGCGCGGCGCCCATCGCGACGGTCAGGTTCAGCGCGAAGATCGACACGTTGGCGAACAGCGAGACCGCGCGCAGCGACGCCATCGCACCGAGGATCGCGAACCCGCCGACGGCCACCGGCAGCGCAGCCGCGAACAACCCCCCGAAGATCCAGACCAGGACCACGAAACTCAGCGGCAGTGCCAGCGATTCCATGACCAAGAGGTCGTCCCGGGTTTGCTCGTCCACCTCCCAGGTGGCGGTTGCCTCGCCGCCGAAGCGCACCGTGACGCCGTCGCGGTCGTGGGCGAGTTCGTGCGATAGGCGCTCGGCGTTTTTCTGGGCGTTGGCCTCGCCGC
Source organism: Mycobacterium sp. NGS54 (assembly GCF_059812465.1). NCBI lineage: Bacteria > Bacillati > Actinomycetota > Actinomycetes > Mycobacteriales > Mycobacteriaceae > Mycobacterium > Mycobacterium sp. NGS54. The sequence continues at coordinate 190,200 of NZ_JCALCS010000009.1, forward strand.
CGGAGATCGCGGCCACGATGAGGCCCGTCTTGCCGTCCTTGCTGACGAACGCGGGCGCCGCGGCCGGCGGCGCGGTCCACGCGGATTGCACCTGCCCCACGTGGGGCGAATTCTGTAGCCGCCGAACGAGATCGGTGCCGACCGCCGTGGCCCGGGGGCCCCGCGCGCCGCCGTCGGAGGTCACCGTGATCAGCATGACCATGTCGCCCTGGCCGAACTTCTGGGAGAGCAATGCCGACGACCGCGACGATTCCGAATCGGGATCGAACCACCCGCCGGGCAGGAGGGACTTGCTCACCGGGATGCCGAAGATCGCGGTGGCGATCATGACGAAGACGGCCACGGCGATGACGCGGCGCGGCGCGGCGATGGCGAGACCGGTAATTCTCGACAGCACGTTATTGGGGCGCCGGTTCGTGCTCGATGAGCTCGCGATGGACGGGCATGCGCAACATTTCAGCACGGGCGCCCGTCGATTCGATGAGATGCGCGGACCGGGCGCGTCATCGAGTTGTTCAAAGAATTGCCACGCACGCCCCGGACGGCGCTAAGCTGCTGTTCGTGCGCAAAGGCGTGTTAGCCATCGGCCGAAGCCGCTGGTTGGCGTTGGCGGCCTCGCTGGTGGTCTCGGCCGCCATCATCTACGCCCAGGGCACCAAGCCCATCTACGCCCAGGGCGCCAAGCCGCCCGGCAATCCGGCCGCGGCCCAGGCGGCCGCGCCGTCCGTGCCGCCGATCGCCGCGGCCGCCCCCGGCCCGGTCGCCGCGCCGCCGCCGGCGGGTCCGGCGCCGCAGATCGCCAGCCCCGCGGAGGTGGAAAAGCTGGCCGCGGGCGCGCCCGCCGCCGCCCAGCAATTCCTGTTCCCGTTGTCTCCCGGCGTCGCGTCGGAGCAGCGGTTGCAGGTCAAGACCATCTGGGCGGCCCGCGCCATCAGCGTGCTGTTCCCGGAGATCGCCACCATCTACGGCTATCGCGAGGATCCCCTGCCGTGGCACCCCAACGGGCTCGCGATCGACGTGATGATCCCCAACCACGCCAGCCCGGAAGGCATCCAGCTCGGCAACGAAATCGCCGGGTACGCCCTGGCGAACGCGAAACGGTGGGGAATCAACCACGTGATCTGGCGCCAGAAGATCTACCCGGGCGTAGGCGCGCCGAGCTGGATGTCGAACCTGGGCAACGAAACGCTGAACCACTACGACCACGTCCACATCGCCACCAACGGCGGCGGCTACCCGACCGGTCACGAGACGTACTTCATCGGGTCCATGACGCCCGCGCCGTCCGAGTGATCAACGGCGCCTTCGGGATTGCGGTCAGCCGAGGAGGAGGCCCAGCAGGCTACCGGTGATCGGCGGCACCGTCAGCTGATCGCCGCCGAGGCTCGGGGGTAGCGTCAGCGTGCCGCCGGTGATGATCGAGGGGATCCCGACGTCCCCGCCGCCGACACTCGAGGGCAGGCTCAGCACGCCGCCCGTCAAGATCGACGGGATGCTCACGTCCCCGCCGCCGGCGATCGGGGGCAGGCTTAGCACGCCGCCGGTCAGAATCGACGGAATGCTCAGCTGCCCCCCGCCCAGGAACGTTGGCAGGGTCACCGCGCCACCGTCGAGGATTGGCGTCAACACGGTGGTGATCGGGGGCACGGTGAACACGCCGCCGCCCAGGCTGGAGGGCAGGCTCAGCAGCCCACCGGTGATGATCGACGGCAATCCCAGCACGCCACCGCCGAGGGTTGCGGGCAGGTCGATCACGCCGCCGACGAGGATCGACGGCACGGTCAGCTCGCCACCGCCCAGGAACGCGGGCAGGGCCACCACGCCGCCGTTGACGATCGGGCTCAGGGCGGTCGCGATCGAGGACCCGACGGCCGAGATCGGCGGCACGGTCAATTCCGCGCCGCCCAAGATCGGCGGCAGATCCAGCACGCCCCCGGTGATGAACGACGGCACGCTGAAACCGCCACCACCGAGGATCGGCGGCAGGGTCACCACGCCGCCGTTCAGGTTCAGGCTCGCGCTGCCGCCGAGGAACGACGAGAGGTCCAGGTCGGCCGCGGCGGCGGCCGCGGCGTTGGCCGCCTCGGTGCCGAGGTAGGCGCCCGCACCCGCGCTGATCAAGCCGACGAACTCCTCGTGAAACGCGTTGGCCTGGGCGCTGATGGCTTGAAAGTCCTGGCCGAAATCGCTGAATAGCGTTGCGACCAAAGCCGATACTTCGTCCTGGGCCGCGGCGGCCACCGCCGTCGTGGGCGCCGCGGCCGAGGCGGCGGACCCGGACAGTAACGTGCGGATGCCGGACAAACCTTCGGCCGCAGACTGCAGTTGTTCTGGAGCCGTCACCAGATAGGACATATGTGCCTCCCGCAGATGCACCGCGACGGTCGCCCGTTGACCGGAGCAATAGGATCTTAATCGGATATTGCCGAAATGCCTATGAAAACTCCGTTTTTCAGCAACGGTACCGGCCGAATAGCCTCATCCGCGGGCGGCGCCCCGAGCCGGCAGCCGTCAAACGATTCTGTTGCGCCGGGCGGCGAAACGCTCGGTGCCGTGGCGTATTTCGCCTATTGGGCGGTCCAGCCGCCATCGATCGTATAGCTAGCGCCGGTGATGGTGGCGGCCGCATCGCCGGCCAGAAACACCGCGAGCGCGCCGATGTCCTCCGGTTGGGTGTAGCGGGCCATCGGCTGCTTTTCGCCGACAAATTCCGGCTTGGCCTCTTCGAATGTCACGCCCGCCGCGTCGGCGCGGGCTTGGATCTGCTGGGCGATCAGGGGCGTCATCACCCATCCGGGACAGATCGCGTTGCACGTGATGCCGTGGTCGGCGGTCTCGATGGCCACCACCTTGGTCAGTCCGACGAGCCCGTGCTTGGCCGCGACATATGCCGCCTTCTCGGCGCTGGCGACGAGGCCGTGCGCCGACGCGATGTTGATGATCCGGCCCCAGCCACGGCTTTTCATCCCGGGTAATGCGCACCGACAAGTGTGGAAGGCGGCCGACAAGTTCGTCGCGAGGACGGCGTCCCACTTCTCGACCGGGAATTCCTCCACCTTCGCCACGTACTGGATGCCCGCATTGTTGACGAGGACATCGATTGCGCCGAAGGCCTTTTCGGCGCCGGCGATCATGTCGGCGATCTCCCGCGGCTTGGTCACGTCGACCGCAGAATAAGCAGCGGTCACGCCGAACGTTTCCTCGATGTCGCGCCGCTGCCGCTCAATGGCCGCCGGGTCACCGAAGCCGTTGAGGGTCACGTTCGCGCCCTCGGCGGCGAACGCGCGCGTGATGCCCAGGCCGATGCCGGACGTGGAACCTGTTACCAGTACCGACTTTCCGCGAAGCATCGCGTCAGCGTTCGGCTGGCGGCTGCGCGGGTTCGACGGTGACGAGCTCCGTGATGCCGCTCACGGTGAGGACGGGCATCACCAGGGGGTGGGCGATGACGTCGATGTGGCCGGCCCGGGCGAATAGGGCGTTGATGGCGGAGCTGTCCAGATACTCCACCGCGCTGAGGTCGACGGTGAACATGCCGCCGTTGCTATCGGCCTCGGCGGTGGCGCTGCTGAGCGCTTGGTTGAATGCGTCGATGTTGCTCAGATCGATCTCCCCCATCGCGGTCAGCACGAGCTGCCCGTCGTGGCGGCGCGCGGTGTCGAGGATGAGCGACGTGGCCATCAGGTGATCCTCGCGCATAGGTGAACCGTGGTGCCGGCGGCCTCGGGGTTGATGGTGACGTCTTCCATGAGCCCCCGCATCAAAGCGATGCCCCGGCCGCGATTCGTTTCGGCGGCCGGCTGCGGAGTTTTCCAGGAGCCGGTGTCGGTGATGGTCAGGCGTACCTGGTCAACCAAAATGGTGGCGCCCAAACTGATCGTGCCCCCCGGGCTGTGGCGGTGACCGTGCTCGATGGCGTTGGCGACGGCCTCGCCCGCGGCGACGAGCACGTTCATCGTCTGATCCGCGTCGAGTCTGGCCCGGGTCAACCACCGGCGCAGTGCGGTACGCGTCGGGGCGAGCTGGCTGACGTCGGCGGGAAACTCCAACTCCAGCGGGGCGGGATGACGGTAGAGCAGGAGGACAACGTCGTCCTGATAGCCGTCGCTCGGCGCCAAACCGGACATGATCTGGTTGGCCAAATCCTCCAGTGCGGAATCGCGGCCCTCCTGCACGAGCTCGGCGGCGCGCAAAATGCCTTGCTGCAGCAGCCGACGGCGACGTTCGACCAGCCCGTCGGTATAGAGCAGCAACGTCGCGCGCGGCGGGACGGTCACGCGTGCTTCGGGGCGCGGCCAGTCGGCTCGCACCCCCAGCGCGATGGTGTGGCCCTCGTCAAGCATTCGGGTGCTGCCGTCGGCGTCGACCAGGACGGCCGGCGGGTGCCCGGCACTCGAGTAGACCAGTTCACCGGTGTCGGGGTTGAGCACCGCACACACGGCGGTGGCGCACTGGGCGCCGGGCAGTCGCGCGGCGAAGCGGTCCAGGCCCGCCAGGGCGGCGCTGGGGCTGGGGTTCTCGAACAGCAGCGCGCGGCAGGCGCTGCGCACCTGCCCCATCACGGTGGCGGCGGCCAGGCCATGACCGACGCAGTCGCCGACGATCAGCGCGATGCGCCCGTCGTCCAGGTCGAAGACGTCGTACCAGTCGCCACCCACCTGCAGGGGGCGGCTGGCCGCCTCATAGCGAACCGCGAACCCGTGCGGGAGGTCGGCGGGGCCGAGGATCGCGTGTTGGAGCGCGAGGGCCGTTTCGCGCTGCTGGTCGACCTGATGCACGCGTTGCAGGCCCTGGCCGAGGCGGCCCGCCAGCACCGTCAGTAGCGTCTGGTCCTCGAGGGTGAACGGCCGTCGCTCGGCGAGGTCGATCCGGACGACCAGCACCCCCTCGGGGTGCTGCAGCGCGATCCCCGCCGTGCCGGGCTCGGACGCGTTGGGGCTCAGCAGGTCGCCGTCGCGCAACGAGCTGAGCATCTGCCGGGTCTCCGACGGCAGGTCGGCCCACCGCGCGGGCTCGCCGACCGATTCCACCCACGGTTCACCGGAGGCGGTTTCCGTGGCGGACCGGTGGGTTGGGAAGGTGACGGCCAGGACGCGGCGGGCCCGCCACAGCCGGCGCAGTTCCTCGGCCGCGGCGTGCACCGCGTCCTCGACGGTGTCGGCTTGGGCGAGTTCCTGGTTGAGCGCCTGTTCGCGGCCCGCGGCCAGCGCCAGGGCGATGGCGGCGTGCCGGGCGAAGTCGCTGACGAGCTCGAGGTAGTCGCTGCCGAACGCCTGTTGCTGCGGCTGGCGCGCGACGGCGATCACCCCGAGCACCCGGCCGTCGGCGATCAGCGGGATGACGATCGCCGAGCGTTCACCGACATCGGTAAACCCCTCGATCGGGTACTGGAAGGAATCGGTGATCAGCGGGAGGCCGCGACGCGCGACGCCGCCCGTGGTGGAGGCGTCCATCGGCACCTGCCGGCCGATCACCTCCGAGGCGTACCGGCCGGCCGTGGCGGCCACGACCAGGGTGTCGACCTCATCGGCAGGCAGATCGGGCTCGCGCGGGACCAACAAGATCGCCTGTTCGGCGTCGGCCAACTCCAGTGCCCGGTTGACGATGAGCTGCAACGGCCCCATCTGCGGGTCACCGGACAGCAGCGCGGTCGTGATCTCCCGGCTGGCCTTGGTCCATTTCGAAGATTCGCGTTCCCGCTCGAACAGTCGCGCGTTGTCGATCGCGGCGGCCGCCGCCGTGGCCAACGCGCGTACGGCCGCCTCCTGGAAGTCGGTGAACGCCCGGTCCGGCCGATCGTCGGCCAGGTAGAGGCTGCCGAAGTCGGCCGCCCGCACGGTGATCGGTATACCGAGCAGCGCCCGCAGCGGCGGGTCGTGCGCCTCCAGCGCGGCCGCCCGCGGATGGGTGCTCAGGTCATCGACGCGCACGCCCTCGCCCACCGGCAGGTCGCCGAGCCGCCGGGCCGTGCCCGCGTCGATTCCCCTCTGGACGAACGATGCCAGCGTGCCGTCGGGCGCCCGCATGCCCAGCGCCGCGTACCGGGCGTCGGTCAGCTCCATCGCCCCATCGACGATCCGGTGCAACGTCGAATCCAGATCCAGGTCGGAGCCGACCTCGACGATGACCCGCACCAGTTGTTCCATCTGGTCGCGAGCCGTCGTCATCTCGTCGAGCTCGGACCGCGGGTCGTCTCGGTCGTTGTCCCGCATAGGTACAAATCTAATTGTTTAATTCCGGTTTTCCGTTAGCAGCTCGTGGTCGGCCCCACCGAGGGCGGGTATCGCCGTGGTGATTACCCACTCGGGAGTGAATTGCACGCGGCGTCCGGTGTCGGCCGCGTCCGGGTCGTCCCAGCAGACGGCCGCGCTGCCGGAGAGCTGGAGCGTGATCCCGGCGCCGAAGTCGACGAACAGCAGGGCGGCCGCCGGGTCGGCGGCCAGGTTTCCGAAGCTGTTGAACAGGTTGTTGCCCGGGTAGTCGGGCCACCACAGTCGCCCATCGGCAACGCGGACAAACCCCTGCGGGCCCCCGCGGTGCGAGGCGTCGCTGCCGGCCGTGGCGTGGGTGGTGCCCAGAAAGAAGGTGTCGGCCGCCTCGATGAGACGAATGTCCTCGGCCCGCAACGCTCTTCCGGAGTGCAGCGGCTTTCGGTCGTCATCGGGCGTCCCATGGACGTCGACGCGGCGCTGGTGGATGTACTGCGGGCAGTTGCCGTAGGCCTGGTCCACGTCGACGGTCAGGGCACCGGCCTCGGCAGAGCTGAGAACACCGTTGATGCGGACGCGCCTGCGGGTCAGAAAGTTCATGGCGATGACGCCCACCGGCTGTCCGGAAGGCAGGCCGTGCAGCGGGTCCGCGCTCGGCAGCTCCGCGTGGATCTCCAGGGCAGTCGGCGAGGCCGCCCGCAGGAACCCGGATGCGCCGAACAGCGGTGAGGTCCAAAGCCGTCCGGACCGGTCTCGGGCGGCAATGGCCGCGAATGGCGCCTCGGACAGGAACGCGGCCATGCCGGCGCGTAGTTGTCCGCGGCCGACCATCGCGGCGAGTCGGGCGGCCTCGGCCTCGACGCCGGCTTGTCGTTGCACGGCCAACTCGCCGGTGTGGAACCCCACGCTCGATGTCATCGCGGCACCTCGGCAAAGCCCGGTTGTCCGGCGTCGACGACGGAATTGAACCGGTAGCGAGTTTCCAGGCTTTCGTTGATCTCTTGGATCGCGCTCTCGGGAAGCGCGGTCACGTCGAAGTTTTCACCGATGCGTGCGGGTTTGACGGACGAGGTGAGGACGGCCGAGCCGCGCTGGATGCCCCACGCCAAAAGCACTTGCGCCGGTGTCTTTCCGACGCGCCGAGCGATCGAGACGATGAGCGGGTCGTCGAGCAATCGCGGTTCCAGCGCATGGCCCAGCGAGGCGAAGGCCAGCAGGATGATCCCGTGCTCCTTGCACAGTTCGTGGAGTTCCCATTGTGGGTGATACGGGTGCGACTCGACCTCCACGACGGCCGGCTTGATGCGGGCGGTTTCGACGATTCTCCGTGCGCCCGCGGCGTCGATGTCCGACAGGCCTATCGCCCGCGAAAGACCCTCGTCCACAAGGGCTTCCATCGCGGCCCAGGTCTCCTCCAGCGTGACCCCGTCGTCGTAGACGACGGCTCCGTGCCGGTCGCGGGGGTCTTGGTCGTCGCCGGGCCGGAACGCGAACGGCGTGTGCACCAGGTACAGATCGACCGCCTCCAGACCGAGCCTGTCCAGGCTGGCCTGCAGCGCGAGCTTGACCCGTTCGGGCCGATGGTTGTTGTTCCACAGCTTGGTGGTGACGAAGAGTTCGTCACGGCGCACGGTCCCGGCGGCGAACAACTCCTTGAGCGCCGCGCCGACGTCCGCTTCGTTGCGGTACCGCTCGGCCGCGTCGAGGTGGCGGAACCCGATCTCGACCGCGGTCTTGACCGCGTTTCGCGTCTCGTTGCGATCGGAAAGCGACGTGCCGAAGCCGAGCGCCGGAATCGCGCCGCTGCCGTCGTTCAAGGCGAATCTGTGCTGGTTTAGTTTCTCGTTCGGCGCCATGGCTTTTCGGCCTCCTTGTTGTTGGTGACGACGTGCTTGGTAAGCAGGGCGACGGCCTCGGCGGTGCTCCACACCGCGCTGGCGAGGAATCGGAAATTGACCAGGGCGGCGAGGTAGCCGTCGCCTTCGGGGAGGCGCGGGCCGGCCGTGGCGTCCTTGACGACCGCGACCTCGAAGCCTTGCTCGATGAGTTCGCGCAGATGGCCCTCGACACACAGGTTGGCGGCCATGCCCGCCAGGATCACTTGGTTGACGCCGCGCTTGCGCAACTGAAGCACCAGGTCGTTCGATTCGGGGCCGACGATCTTATGCGGGGAGGCGATAACGGTTCGCCCGTCGTGGATGTGGTCCCGGTAGGCGGGCAGGAAGTCGGCACCGGATCCGGCGAATCCCTCGGTCGTGTAGGCACCCCGGCGACCGAACATGCCGGCGGCGCCCATGAATTTCTCGAGCGGATCACCGAACAGCCATTGCTCGTCGGTCGGGTAGAAGTAGTGCGGTGACACCGCGACGGTGATGCCCGCCAGCTTGGCAGCGTGCAGCAACTCGCCGATGTGAGCGACGACGTTGTTGTCACAGATGCTGTCACCGAATACCGGCCATGCAACGCCTTCCGGGCTAAGGAAATCGATCTGCGGATCGGTGAGAACTAGTGCGGCGCGCTCGAGGTCGAGCGTGAAGCCGGAATACGGCAGGGCGGGATTCTGGGGTTCAGCGTAGTCGCTCAGGTCTGTCATCGAGCCTTCCCTGCGTATCAAAGCCCGTTGGTCTAGCGTCTGTAGCATAGATGACCAGTCGTCTATCTAACAAGGCCCTCAGTCTCGGCATTCCCGAGAGCGATAGATCAGTGCAGCAGCGCCGGAACGGTGACCGCTTCGAACCGGTCGTACGGGACGCGGCTGCGGGTGACTTTCCCGCGCAGCGCCGCGCCTTCCCACGCCTCGATCAGTCGAAAGGCGAGGTCCCCCGTTTCGAGGTCGCCCCGAACCTCCGAACGCAGGCACTCGCCCACGGCCGCACCCCAGCGGTCCAGGATGCTCACGAGCTCCTTGCGTACCGGCTCGCTCGTCCCACTGAGTTCGAGCGACAGGTTGCCGACCAGGCAGCCGAGCAGGAAATCACCGGCCTCGTGTTCGTCGGCCAGCGCGTGGAAAAAGCGCGTGATCCGCTCCTGCGCCGGCCCATCCGCCTCCAGGAGCGGCACCAACCGCGCCTCGACGTCTGCCCAGTGATGCTCGAGGATCGCCGCGGCAAAGGCCTCCTTGCTCGGGAAATACGCATAGAACGACCCCTTCGGGACGCCGGCCGCGTCGGTGATGTCCTTGACGCCGCTGGCGGCGAATCCGTGCTTGTGCAGGAGTTCCTGCCCCGCCGCGAGCAGGCGGGACCGCACCTCGGGGTTCGGTGGGCGGGGCATGGCAACAATGTTAGCCGACCGGTCGGCTATCTTTGGTCTGCCGTCGTGCGCCCGACGGGTGGCGTAGCGTCTGGAGCGGCCTTCGACCGCCGGGAGTGAAGGAACGAGATGGTGACATCGGGTCTGTTCGGTTTCCTGACGCTGCTCGCGCTCGCGTTCGCGCTCGTGTTCGCCGCTATTGCGGCAGTGCACGTCAAACGGCTGCAGGACCGGCCGCCTCCCCCGCTGAGCGACGAAATCGGCAGCACCAAAACGGTTACGCGCAAAGTGCGCAAGCGCGAACCCATGTCGCAAGACGAGCTGGATTATGCGAAGCAACTGCTTGCCGCGCGCAGCTCGCTGCTGACGCTGGCCATCCCGGGTGCGTTGTTCTCGCTGGGCTGCTTTTACGTGTTCGGCAGTCTCTACCACTTGCACGGAGCGACGCCCTCCGAGCGGACGTTTCTCGGTTTGTTTCCGATATTGGCGTCCATGAATCTCACGACTCAAGTCGTGCGCAGCGCGAGGTTGAAGCGGCGTCTGCAAAAGATGTCCTGAAGCACCTACAGGCATGTGTTGCCGTGAGCGACCGGCGGGTGTGTCCGCAGGTCGCTGCGGTCGCGTTGCGGCCGCAAGGCCGCTACTCTTTCACGATCATCTGTCCATTGGGTACATGACCGTCTACTATCTGCAGTTGGCCTAGGGGTGGGGCCGGGGGGAGAAGACGATGGCCCGAGCGAGTTACGAGAGGTGATCGAATGAGCCCTCGTCCGGTGGGCAGGCGGGTTTTGGCGCGAGTCTGGTTGCCGCTGGTGGCCGTCATCGCGCTCGGTGTCGGCGGGGTGGCCATGTACAAGGTGCACCAGTTCTCGGAGCCCCCGCCCGTCATCACCGTCAATCAACCGGCCGCACCGCCGGAGTTCAGCATCAAGCGGCTCACGTACGAACTGTTCGGCTCCGTCGGGGAAGGCGGGATGCTCGTCTGGGTCGACATCAACGGCCATCCGCACCGGGTTGATCTCACGACCTTGCCGTGGTCGCACACGGAGGCGACGACACTGACCGTGGTGTCCGGCAGCATCTCGGCGCAGGTTCATGGCGGTCAAGTCGGCTGCCGACTGCGGGTGAATGGCGTTGTCCGCGCGGAACAGTCCGATACCAATCAGGATGCGCACGTCTATTGCCTGGTGAAATCCGCATGAGCGAGCATCCGGCGGAGCAGCGGACGAAGCGCCCGTTCATCCCCAGAATGGTTCGCGCCCTTGCGATCCCGATCATCGCCTTCTGGGGCCTGCTCGCCGTGTCGACGAACACCTTCATGCCGCAGGTGGAGCGGGTCGCGGAAGAGCTCGCGGGGCCGGTGGTCCCGCACTACGCGCCGTCCCAGCGGGCGCTGCTGTCCATCGGTGCGAAGTTCCGCGAGTCCAATTCGACCAGCCTGGCCATGATCGTGCTGGAGGCCAACCGGCCGCTGGGCGACGCGGATCATCAGTACTACGACGACTTGATGCGCCGGTTCAAGGGCGACCCCAAGCACGTGCAGTACGCGATGGACCTCTGGGGTAAGCCGATCACCGCGGCCGGGGCGCAGAGCCTCGACGGCAAGTGCGCCTACGTGCTGTTGCGCCTCGCGGGCGATATCGGCCAGATGCAAGCGAATGAATCCGTTGCCGCCGTTCGCGACATCGTCGCGAAGGACACGCCCCCGGCCGGGCTCAAGGTCTACGTCAGCGGCGCGGCCCCGCTCGCCTCGGACACGGTGGCCATTGCGAACTCGAGCCTGAACGACATCACGATCGTGACGATCTTCCTGATTATCGGGATGCTGCTGCTGGTGTACCGCTCGATTGTCACCCTGTTCGTGCCGCTGGCCGGGGTGCTGTTCGAGATGCTGGTCGCGAAGGGGGTCATCGCGACCCTCGGGCATCTCGGGTACATCGAACTCTCGTCGTTCGCCGTGAACATCGTCGTCGCGCTCACCCTGGGGGCCGGGACGGACTACGGCATCTTCCTGATGGGCCGCTATCACGAGGCGCGGCACGACGGCGAGAGCCGGGAGGAGGCGTTCTACACCGCGTATAAGAGTGTCACCCCCGTCATCCTCGGCTCGGGCCTGACGATCGCGGGGGCGTGTTACTGCCTGACGTTCGCACGGCTCAACTACTTCCACACCATGGGCCCGGCCGTCGCCATCTCCATGCTGTTCACCATCGCGGCGGCGCTGACGCTCGGCCCCGCCTTCTTGGCCCTGGGCAGCCTGTTCGGGCTGTTCGACCCGAGGAGCAAGGCCAAGGCACACCTATATCGGAGGATCGGGGCGAGCGTGGTCCGGTGGCCGGTGCCGATCCTCTTCGCCAGTGCTGCCGCCGTGCTGCTCGGGGCGATCTTCGTTCCGACGTACCGGCAGAACTACGACGACCGTCAGTACCAGCCGCACAACGCGCCCGCCAATTTGGGCTTCCAGGCGGCCGATCGGCATTTCCCGAAGAGCAAGCTGTTCTCCGAGATGTTGATGATCGAGTCGGATCACGACATGCGGAACTCGGGTGACTTCATCTCATTGGACCGCGCGGCCAAGGCCCTCGAACGCCTGCCCGGCGTCGCGATGGTGCAAAGCATCACCCGGCCGATGGGCCGGGCTTTGGAACACGCCACGATCCCCTATCTGTTCACCACCCAGGGCAGCGGGAGCGGCCAGCAGCTGCCGTTCAACCAGCAACAGAACGCCAATACCAACCAGCAGGCGCAGATCACGCAGCACACCGTCGAGGTCACACGCAAAGAGATCGACTATTTCCAGAACCTGTCGGACGAGCTGCACAAGACGGTTCTCACCGTCGAGGATCTGCAACGGGTCACCGACGAGATGAATCAGGAAATCTCGAACCTCGACGACTTCTTCCGGCCGATCAAGAGCTACTTCTATTGGGAGCGGCACTGTTTCGACATCCCCATGTGCTGGGCGTTCAGGTCGTTGTTCGACACGCTCGACAACATCGACCATCTGGCCGCCGACATCAACGACGCCAAGACCTCCCTCGAGGAGATGGACAAGATCGTGCCGCAGATCATCGTGCAGCTGAAGCTGACGGCGGACGACTCGGAGGCCTTGGCCAATCTCTTGGTCAGCACCTACGGCCAGTCGGCTCTGCAGACCACCCAGACCAATCAGACGTTCGACGACCAGATCAATGTGGGGCTCGACTTCGACCAGGCCCGCAGCGACGACTTCTTCTACATCCCGCACGAGGGATTCGACAACGAGGACGTCAAGACCGGCATGCAGCTGCTGATGTCACCGGACGGCCAGGCCGCCCGGATCATCGTCACGCACGAGGGCGACGCCAACGGTCCGGAAGGCGTGCAGCATGTCGAGCAGTTCCCCAACGCGATAACCGTTGCCCTCAAGGAGACCTCGCTGGCCGGCGCGAAGGTCTACATCGGCGGTTCCGGATCCACCAACAAGGACATCAAGCAATACGCCGCGTCCGATCTTTTGATCGTCGCGATCGCCGCCTTCGTGCTGATCTTCTTGATCATGCTGTTCCTCACCAGAAGCCTGATGGCGGCTATTGTCATCCCCGGCACGGTGGCCTTCTCCTATGCCGGGGCGTTCGGGCTTTCCATCCTCGTCTGGCAGCACCTCATCGGCCTGCCGCTGCACTGGCTGGTGTTGCCGCTGACGTTCATCATCCTGGTGGCGGTGGGTTCGGACTACAACCTGCTGTTGATCCTCCGGGTCAAAGAGGAGCTGCACGCCGGGATCCACACCGGCCTGATCCGCGCGCTCGGCAGCACCGGTGGCGTAGTGACGTCCGCCGGTTTGGTCTTCGCGTTCACCATGCTGGCGATGCTCACCAGCGATCTGCGCACCGTCGGCCAGGTGGGTTCGACCGTCTGTATCGGGTTGCTGCTCGACACTTTGATCGTGCGGTCGTTCGTCGTGCCGTGCATCCTGCGCATCCTCGGGCCGTGGTTCTGGTGGCCGACGCTGGTGCGTTCCCGTCCGCTGCGGGAGCCCGTCGCCGCACCAACGACGTGACTGCCGTCGGCCGACCATGCGGTGATTCCCAATTGCGGTATCACCGGCGATATCACAGATGAGACTCACCTATTGGTCGGTCGTGGATTACGCGATGCGATCAATGGTCGCCAGTTCCCCCGCCAGCTGCTCGCGGGCAATTTCGGCGTCGTAGTGAGCTTGCATGTTGATCCAGAACATGTCGCTCAGTCCGAGCGCACGGGAGAGCCGCAACGCCGTGTCGGCAGTGATGCCGCGCTTGCCGTGCACGATTTCGTTGATCCGGCGGGGCGGCACGTCGATCGCCTTGGCGATCCGATACTGCGAGATACCAAGCGGGTCAAGAAATTCCGCCTTGAGGATCTCGCCCGGTGTGGGTCGGCGCGAAGTCTGCCACTTATGTTTGCCCTTTTCCCGGAGCGAGCGAATCCGCGATAGATGATCGCGCCAACCGTTATTAACGTAAAGCGTTATCACTCGGCCGCTAGAAATTCAGCCCCGAGAACATGACCCGGCCGGGGTCGTACTTCTGGCGTACCGCACTCAGCCGGGACAGGTTCGGGCCGAAGTAGCGCGACGCCGGCTGGTTCGCCTCGATGTAGTTCACGTAGCCGCCGACCGAATACGGTTGCACCGCTTGGTGTGCCGTGGCCAGCCAGCTCGTCGCCGCCGACGGGTCACCCGTTTCGACGTACCACTGCACCAGCGACGCCTGCCGGCGCCACGGGAAGGCCGTCGCCCCCGGAGCCACCGTGGCTAGCGCGCCGTCGAGCGCGTGCATGATCGCCAGCATGCGCCCGGCGCCACGCGGAAACGCTTCGACCGCCGAGGCGATCCCCTGCGCGGCGGCCGGCGTCATCGCCGTGAAGACGTCGGATCCGCCGACGTATCCCAGCGGCGACGGGTTGAGGTTGCCGACCGCCAAGTAGCGCACCAGGTCCATGTAGTTGAACGTGTGGTTGTCGGTTCCGGTCGGTTGCACCCCAACGGCTTTGGTGATCGCGGCCGCGACGCTGTTCCCCGATCCGGCCGGGCAGGTCGCCATGATCCGTGGATGCGTGCCGAACCCGTCGACGGTGTTGTCCGCCAGCGCCCACATGCTTTGGTCGGCGGTGCGCAGCCAGTTCTGCCACCCGACGAGGACCTGTGCGAACGCCTGCGGCGGGAAGTTGAGGTTCACGACGTCGACGTCCCGGGTGGGGAACGTGGCGAAGGTCAGCGAGGTGGTCACGCCGAAGTTGCCGCCCCCGCCGCCGCGCAGCGCCCAAAAGAGGTCGGGGTTGCTGGCCGCGGACGCGGTGACGGCCTGGCCCCCCGGCAACACCACCGACGCCGCCGTCAGCTGGTCGCAGAGCAGGCCCGCGTGCCGCGACTGGGCGCCCAGGCCCCCGCCCAGGGCGTGCCCCGCGGCGCCCACCGACGGGCAGGTACCCGTCGGGATGCCCCGGCCGGCCGCGGCCAGGGCCTCATGGATCGCGTACAAACCGGTCGCGGGCGTCACGGTGACCTGGCCGGTGGAGGCGTCGTAATTGATTCCGCCGGGCAGCTGACGCAGGTCGAACACCATCGCGCCGTTCGCCGTCGACGCCCCGATGTAGGAGTGCCCGCCGCTGCGCGGGGCGACCTTGAGGTTGTTGGCGGCGGCGAAGGCCATCGCCTTTTGCACGTCCGCCGCCGACGTCGGGGTGACGATCGCCGCCGGCGTGGAGCCGTTGTAGTTGGTGTTGAAAACCTGCTTCGCGCCGGCGAATTGGGGATCTTTCGGCAGGACCACCTTCCCGCCGATCGCGGTGGTAAGGCCGTCCCAGCCGGAGGGATTATTGGGGGCCGCGGCGGCGCGGGTCGGGCCGAATACCGCGCCGGCGGCCAACGCCCCGGCGGCCCCGCGCAGGAACGCCTGGCGGGAGATCTCACGCGCCATCGTCGGGCTCCCGCGATTGCGTCATGTCCCGCATTCTCAATCCCGGGGACCGCGAGGCCGCGTGACGTGCCGCGGGGCAACCGGACCGTGCCCCAACCGTTACCGGCCCGGGTCCGCCGGGCCTAGGCTGGTGTTTTGCACGCTTGCGTTTTTCGAGAGGTAACGACATGTCCGCACCGTCAGCCGAGGTCTTCGACCGCCTGCGACAACTGGTCGCGATCAAGGACACCACCGCACGCGAGACCAAGACGATCGACGAGGTTTTCACCGGAAAACCCCTGACCACGATCCCCATCGGCACCGCCGCCGACGTCGAGGCGGCGTTCGCCGAGGCCCGCGCGGCGCAGGTCGACTGGGCGAAGCGGCCGGTCGCCGAGCGGGTGGATGTCATCCGCCGCTATCGCGACCTGGTCGTCGAGAACCGGCAGTTCCTGATGGACCTCCTGCAGGCCGAGGCGGGCAAGGCCCGATGGGCGGCGCAGGAGGAAATCGTCGACCTGATGGCCAACGCCAACTATTACGTGAACGTGGCCGCCGGTTTGTTGAAGCCGCGCAAGGTGCAGGCGCTGCTCCCGGGTGTCGGCAAGACCACGGTCATCTACCAGCCCAAGGGCGTGGTCGGGGTGATTTCGCCGTGGAACTACCCCATGACGCTCACCGCGTCCGACTCGGTGCCCGCGCTGGTGGCCGGCAACGCGGTGGTACTCAAGCCCGACAGCCAGACGCCGTATTGCGCGCTGGCGTGCGCCGAGCTGTTGTACCGGGCCGGGCTGCCGCGGGCGCTGTACGCGATCGTGCCCGGTCCGGGTTCGGTGGTCGGCACCGCGATCATCGAGAACTGCGACTACCTGATGTTCACCGGCTCGACCGCCACCGGCAGGCAGCTCGCCGAGCACGCGGGCCGCCGGCTCATCGGCTTCTCGGCCGAACTCGGGGGCAAGAACGCGATGATCGTCACGCGCGGCGCCAACCTGGACAAGGCCGCCAAGGCGGCCACCCGCGCGTGCTTCTCCAACGCGGGCCAGCTGTGCATCTCCATCGAGCGGATCTACGTCGAAAAGGACGTCGCCGACGAGTTCACCAGCAAGTTCGGCGCGGCGGTGCGAAACATGAAGCTCGGCAGCGCCTACGACTTCTCGGTCGACATGGGCAGTTTGATCTCGGCGAGCCAGCTGGACACCGTGACCGACCACGTGGACGACGCGAAAGCCAAGGGCGCCAAGGTGATTGCCGGCGGCAAGGCGCGACCCGACATCGGGCCGCTGTTCTACGAGCCGACGGTGCTCACCGACGTCACGCCGGAGATGGAGTGTGCGGCCAACGAGACGTTCGGGCCGCTGGTGTCCATCTATCCCGTCGCCGATGTGGATGAGGCCGTCGAGAAGGCCAACGACACCGAGTACGGGCTCAACGCCAGCGTGTGGGCCGGGTCCACCGCCGAGGGCCAGGAGATCGCCGCCCGGTTGCGGTCGGGAACGGTGAACGTCGACGAGGGTTACGCGTTCGCCTGGGGCAGCCTCGGCGCGCCGATGGGCGGGATGGGCCAGTCGGGCGTCGGCCGCCGCCACGGTGCCGAGGGCCTGCTGAAATACACCGAATCGCAGACGATCGCGGCGGCGCGCGTGTTCAATCTCGATCCGCCCCTTGGCATTCCGTCGACGCTATGGCAGAAGTCGCTGGTGCCCGTCGTGCGCACGATGATGAAGCTCCCCGGGCGGAAGTGACTCCGGGGCTTCGGAGGGCCGCCGCGACACTTACGCCACACACACGACACGCCGACGAGAGTGTTCGTAGTTGCAGTCTCGACGCGCAGATCCTCGATTGTCAGCGTCTACTACCGAGCGTAGTATCTGGGCTATCCCACCATGCACAAGGAGGTGCAATGTGAGGTGGAGTTTTGCCCAGATCGGGCTGCTGATCATCTGTGTTCTGCACGTCATCCAGGCGGTGGTCGGGTTCATCATGGAGCCCAGCTTCGCGACCGGGCCGGGTGCGCCAACGGTTCAACTGCTAGGAATGGACTACAACGGCTGGCATGCGGTCGCCGGGCTGGCGTTGTTCGGCCCGGGCCTGGTGTTCGCGCTCCGCAAGTCGTGGGCCGTGCTGTACCTGATCGCCGCGGCGATCGCCGGTGCGCTGCCGGGCATTTGGGCCTTCTTCTCGCATCAGGTCGCGTTCGTCTTCACCTTCCCCAACAACACCACCGATGCCGTGGTGCACTTGGTGACGGCGGCGGTGATGCTCGCGGTGGCGGCCGTGCAGATCCGGTTGGACGGTGGATTGCGCAACTCGCTCGCCGACCTGCGGAAGGCGCGCTAACGCCAAGGATCTTTTGAGGATCTCCCAAGCGGCGTAACTGATGGTGAGTTCGTCCACCAAAACGACTCACGAGGTTTCCGCTATGACACGCCACCGCGTCTACGCCCTGATCGCCTTAACCGCCTTCGCCTTCATCGGCGCCGCGTTCGTGGCGTCGCCCGCCGCGCAGGCCGCGGCCGTCGACCGTTACGCCGTCATCGCCTACTCCCCCGTCACCGGCTGGACGGGCTGGGCCAACAACGCCAGCACCATGGAGGAGGCCACCCACATCGCGCTGGGCAACTGCCAGCGGCACGGCACGGGCTGCACCGTCGCGGGGTGGACCCGAAACCGTTGCGTCGCTTTGGCTCTCGGGCCCGGCGGGTGGGGCGCCGACTGGGGCTCGACCGCGCCGGCCGCTCAGACCGCCGCCCTGGCCAAGGTCTCCTCGGGCCGCATCGCCGAGGTTCACTGCACCGGGTAGCCGCGGCCCTCGTCGTCGATTCGTCGCCGCCAGTGTTCGTTGATGTGGTCGGACTGACGCTCGAGCGGGGGTGTGGGAATGCCGGCGGCCTGTGCGGGATCCGCGCCGAGAAACTTTAGGACGCGCGCAATCTCCCCGCGATAGTCCGCGTCGAGCTCCTCGTACCGGACCGTCAGAACTTTGGGGCGCCGGGTGGTGAAGTAGTTGTTCCACGCCGCCTGTTCGGCCGCGAGGCCGCGTTCGATCTCGGCGATCTGCTCGCGCGTCGGCGTCGCGCCGGTGAGGTCCAGCGCGGAGCGGTCGGGCCTCGGCCGGCCCAGATAGAGCCCCCACGGGCGTTCTTTCTCCGACGGGCCGGGCGAACGAAACCATTCACCGGTGGTTTCGGCACGAAACAGCGATATCGCCTGCGCGCGCCGATCGGCGCGGACGATGTTGACAAAAACCGCTGTGGGAAAGAGCGTCTCGAGAACGGCACCCGGGTCTGCACCGTGCTCCAGCGCTTGCGCCAGCGAGACGACGTCGCGCCAGTGAATCTTGGCGCCCCAAACGCCGTTGTCCGTCGCCGCGAACGCCATGACCCTCGTCAGGTATTCGGACCACGAGCAGTCCGTCGGCAGCCCCAGATCTTCCTTGTAGGCCGCAATATGGTCCGCCGCGAAGTACTCTTCGGGCCGCCCGGCGACTCCCGTCGCGACGAGGCCGGCGGCCAGCAGCGAACTACCCGAACGGGGGGTTGAGGCGATGAGATAGGTCGCGGGTCGCATATACCTCCTCGGGCGTGTCATTGCAGCGTAGGCGCCGTTGGGCGGGACCGGGGAAGCGATTACTGACTGTGACACGTTGTTCTGGCCCATTGCGGTTCGCGGTGGCCCCCGTTTGCCGAATCGCCGGTGTGCTTGTAACGGATTGAGTTGGCCCAAAGGGTGGCTCTCACAGTCCCTGTATCACCAGGATCTCCCGGACATCTGAAACGCCTGTCAACCTGGTTGGGTCGGCGCCCAGCTACACAGAGGAGAAGGAATGGATCTGGGGTTGCATTATTTGAACTTTTCAGAGCCTCCCGATGTAGCCATGATCGCCACAACCCTCGCGGCGACGGCCGAACTCGCTGACGAGCAAGGGTTTGCGGAGTTCAGCGTTGTCGATCATTTCTTTCAGACGGAGCACGTCGCCCCCGCTGAGGGGCCGATGTTAGAGGCGTACACGACACTGGCTTTTGTTGCCGCGCGTACAAGACGAGTGCGTCTGGTCGCTCTGGTGACTGGAGTTCTGCACCGTTACCCGGGCGTGCTCGCCAAAACTGTTGCGACCCTCGATGTGCTTTCTGGCGGCCGTGCCCTACTCGGACTCGGAGCCTCCTGGTACGACCGCGAACAACGTGGGCTCGGGGTGCCGGTCGTATCGGTGAAGGAGCGATTTGAACGGCTGGAGGAGACCCTGCAGATTTGCCTGCAGATGTGGAGCGACAATAACGGGCCATACCGGGGTAGCCACTACCAGCTCGACGAAACGCTTTGCAATCCGACATCTTTGACGGGATCTCGACCACCAATCCTGCTGGGCGGCAATGGGGAACGCAAGACCTTGCTGTTGGTTGCGCGCTACGCCGACGCGTGCAACCTGATCGCGACGGACGTCGACGAAATCGCCCACAAACTGGCGGTGCTGCGAGCGCACTGCGAGGCCGAGGGTCGAGACTACAACGCCATTCGGAAGACGGCCATTTATCTAAACTTCGGACAAGTACTCGAGAACACCGCACAGTTTCTCACCGACGCCCGGCGGTACGCGGCGCTCGGCATTTCGCACCTCAATGTCATACCGGACCGTCATCCGCTGGAATTCACCGAGCGTGCAGCCCAGTTGGTACCCACGCTTGCGGAGCTGTAACAAGACTCGCTGGAACAGCTGCGTAATTCTGCACGCATTCTTCCACGACAGAAGGGACGGAGACCGGTGACGGACAACCAATTCGCCACTCACACAGAACTTTTCGATCTGAGTGGGAAGTACGCCGTTGTCACTGGCGGCACCAGCGGCATTGGGATGATGATAGCGCGCGGCCTTCTCCAGGCCGGCGCCCGCGTCGTCATCAGCTCACGCAAGGCAGAGACGTGCGCAGAGGCACAGCATTTACTGTCCGAATTCGGTGACGTTCGAGCAATCCCCGCCGACCTGTCCAGGCACGACGAGTGTCAGCGCCTCGCTGATCTTGTCAAGGTGGACTCGGAACGCCTGGACATCCTCGTCAACAACGCGGGAGCAATGTGGCGCGAGCCGCTAGCGACGTTCCCGGACGAGGCCTGGGACACCGTGATCGACCTCAACCTCAAGTCGCCGTTCTGGCTGGTGCAGGCGTTGCTCCCCGCGCTCCGCAGGGCGGGCACGGCCGATGATCCCGCGCGGATCATCAACATCGGCAGTATCGCCGCCATCCACGTCGCCCAGTCGCCCAACTACTCATACGCCAGCAGCAAAGCGGCACTCCATCAACTCACCAGAGTGCTTGCCAGAGAGCTGGGCCCACAGCACGTCACGGTGAACGCGGTAGCACCGGGACCGTTCCCGTCGCAGATGATGGCGTCCACGCTCGATGCCATCGGCGACACGATCGCCGCGGCGGCCCCTCTGCGCCGGCTCGGCCGCGACGACGACATGGCGGGTATCGCCGTGTTTCTCGCCAGCCGGGCTGGGTCCTACCTCACGGGCGCCATCATCCCGGTCGACGGCGGCATCGCTACGACCGCATCGGGTACGCCCTAGGGGTCGGCGCGAGGCTTTGCCGGCCGCCGACGGCCCCTCGAGAACACCCGGACGCCAGGTCTCAACGCGGTCGTCGGGGTACCCGCAGTGCCTCCCTTACACCGCGAAACGCGCATACCGTGAGGGGATGGCCACGATGAATCTGCGTACCGATATCCGGGAGTTTCTCAGCTCGCGTCGCGCCCGCATCACACCCGAGCAGGCGGGCCTGCCCGCTTACGGCGGCAATCGTCGGGTCAAAGGTCTGCGTCGCGAGGAGGTAGCGCTTCTGGCGGGGGTATCAGTCGACTACTACGTGCGCATGGAGCGCGGCAGCCTGGCCCGTGCCTCCGATGGAGTCCTCGACGCGGTGGCCTCTGCCCTTCAACTCGACGAGGCCGAGCGCGATCACCTGTTCCACCTCGCACGCCAATCCGGGGCGCCCAGCGGCCCACGCCGGCACAAGCCGGCCCTGACGGTGCGCTCGACCCTGCAGCAGGTGCTCGACGCCATCTCCGATGCGCCGGCCTGGATCCTAAACGGACGATGTGACGTGCTCGCCACGAATCAACTCGCCCGCGCGCTGTATGCACCGGTGCTGGCCGACCCCCGACGGCCCGCGAACACAGCGCGGTTCGTCTACCTAGCTGCCGAGGCGGCCAGAGATTTCTTTGTCGACTACGACCAAATTGCCCGTGACACGGCCGCGAAGCTACGCATGGAAGCTGGCCGCAATCCGCACGACGAGGAGCTGATCGCCCTAATCGGCGAACTGTCAACGTGCAGTGAGCTATTCCGGCAGCGGTGGGCATCTCAGGACGTGCGGCTGCGCCGGTCCGGACGCAAGCGGGTGCACCATCCGATCGTGGGCCGGCTCGATTTGGACGTCGAGTCCCTCGAACTGCCCGCCGAGCCCGGCCTGCACCTCAACGTCTACACAGCACTCGCGGGCACGCCGACGGCTGACAATTTAGCGCTTCTGGCGTCGTGGGCGGCCACCCAACAGACGCTGGCGACCGAGCTCGAAGCACCCAACGGATAGCCCAACCCGTTCAGCAGTCACGGCGGCTCCGTGACCGGCGCGACCGCATGCGTGCTTGTCGAAACGTTCGATCACGCCGAGGGGGGCAGGGGCCAACGCCGCATCACCGGAAGAAAGGGCACAACCATGCCAAATCGGCCGGTGCACGAATCCCTGATCCCGGCGTACTAACCCGCGCCTTTGCCGTTGTCGACGCGGTAAACGGCGCCATGGACGGCGGCCGCGGCGTCGCTGGCGAGGAACGCGATCACGTTCGCGACGTCGAGTGGCTGCATCATGCCGCGCGGTGAGGCCGTGCGCAGGATCAGGTCGTAGTTCGGGTTCTCCGGCGCGCTGAACTGTTCGATCTGCGGGGTGAGCATGCCGCCCGGGCATACGGCGTTGACGCGCAGGCGATCCGCGGTGTATTCGACCGCCAGCGCGCGGGTCAGCCCGATCAGCCCGTGCTTGGCGGCGCAGTAGCCGGCCGAGTACGCCTGGCCCTCGACGCCGGCGATCGAGCCGACGTTGACGATGTTGCCGCCTCGTTCCAGCAGATGGGGCAACGCGGCCCGGCAGAGGTAGAACGGTCCGTTCAGGTTGACCGCGAGGTCTTGGGTCCAGTCGTCGTCGCTCATCGACTCGGTTCGGCGCATCTGGTGCTTGCCGGCGACGTTGACCAGAACGTCCAGTCCGCCGAACTCCTTGACGCACTGCTCTACCGCGTCCTTGCAGGCCGGCGCCGAAGCAACGTCGACCGAGGCATACGAGCCGCTTTCCACATCCTTGAATACCTCGGCCAAGCGCCCGATGTCGCGGCCGACGCCGAAAACCGTTGCGCCCTGGCGGGAAAACAGCCGGGCCGTTTCCGCGCCCAGGCCCGACGACGCGCCGGTGACGAACGCGACCTTGCCTTGCAGTGCTGACATAGTGGCCCTTCTTGGTGCGCTGACGGGCTTCACAGGCTACATTGCGCCCTCGTCAGGGCCGCATCCACGCCACCCCAGCCCGCAAGAAGTCAACCGGTCCAACGGTTCTCAGCCTGAAACGTCGCCGGGCGCGGCGCACTGCCACCAGTATGAGCAGGCTCATCGCCTGCTTACCCAGCGCGATCCGAGTCGTTCGCATCTTCCAGGTCGACGGCTTCGAGCCGGCTCGCCGGCCGGCGTAGTAGCCGATGCATGTCGCTGTTGCGAGCGCGCAGATCACCGCGACAACCGTCACGAAGATTGAGGCTCCTTGGTCGCGGTCGCGGGAAGGTCACGTGCGAGCTACACCTTGGCCAACAAGTGGTCGGCCCGATCAGAAGTCCGGCCGGATGCTGCCGTCGGCGTTGACCATGAGGTAGCGACCCGTGTAACCGTTGGTGACATAGAGCTCGATGCGCAGCGTCCCGTCTTCGGCAGCTTGAATTGAGATGTAATCCGGGTGGCCGCCGTCGACATGCAGGGTCTGGGGCGCCGCGCGAAGCGCGCTGATGACGGCCTGGACGTCGAACTTGCCGACGTCGCCAACCGTCGTGTCCATCGGCTTGCTGGCGCTGCTGCTGGCGCCCCAAAGGCCGTTCGCGTACGAGAATTCCACCGTCTTGTGCGCGTTGACCGAGTCGGGACGAATGATGGCGGCGCGTTCGGGATAGACCAGCAGCTCGTAGCCCATCGTGTCCCCGAACTTTGTCCGAATTTGTGCGACTACGTCCGACAGCCCTCCCACCGTCATCAGTTGTTCTGGTGCCGGTGGCGGTGTCGATGACTGCGGCGGTGCGACGGTTGGTGCCGCTGTTGGGGGCGGCGGCGCGGCTACCGCCGGGCTGGCGGCGGCCGGCTGGGCGCGATCGGGCGCGGTATTGCCGTACAGAGCCCAGGCGATGGCGACGCCCAGAAGCGCCACCACCAGCAGCACGGCGATCCGTACCCCTCGGCGGCGGGCCAGCGATTTCAGGTTCGGGAATTGGGCTGGGGCGCGGCGGATCTGCAGGTCGGACACCAGCGACTGCAGCTCGCCGAGGGTGGTGGCGTTGGTCGCAGCGCTCACCCGCTGGCGGTGCTCCTCCATCGACAGCTGGCCGTCGCTCAGCGCTAGATCGAGCAGCTGGCAGGTGTCGACGCGGTTGCCGTCGGTAGCCCGGGTGTTTGCGGTGGCCACGGGAAGATCCTAGAGGTGGATCAGTTGGTAAGAGGTTTGATCGCCTGGACGGTGCCGTCCGCGTTGAGCTCGATATAGCCGCCGTCGCGGCCTCTGAATACGTACACCGACAGGGCGAGGCCGCCGTCCTTGGCGGATTCGATCATCAGGTAGGTGTTGGTGGCGCCGGGCACCTGGACGGCCTGCGGTGCCCCGCGCATTACGTTGACCACTTCCGGCACGTTGAATTTGCTCAGGTCACCGGCGATCGAGCTGGGCGGGATGGCGCTGGCGCCCTGCTTCGCCCAGCCGCTGCCGGTGTAATGGTAGGTCACCGAGTGCTGCGCGTCTTGGGGGTCGGGACGGTCGAGGTCCGCGTGATCGGCGTAGACCACCAGCCGGTAGCCCATGGTGTCACCGATCTCTTTCCGCATTTGCGCCAATAGCCCTGTCAGACCGTCGACGGTCTGCAGTTGCAGCGGTGGTGGCGGTGGCGGCGGCGGGGTGACCGCCACGGTGCTGGTGGCACTTGGAGGTGGCGCGGATGACGACGAAGTGGTGTTGCCGATCAGTTTCCAGCCGATACCGAGGCCCGCGAGCGCCAACACCGCGACGCCGGCTACCAGGATGCTCCGTCGACTGGCCGGCTTCGGGGGCTGGGCCGGGGCGCTGTGGATCTGCAGGTCTTCCACAAGCGACTCGAGTTCGCCGACAGTGGCCGCACGGCGCGCGGCGCTCACCCGTTGGCGATATTCCTCCATCGAGAGCTGGCCGTCGCTGAGCGCCGCGTCCAGCACTCGTCCGGTCTCGTCGCGGTCACTGTCGGTAGCCCTGATGTATCCGGCGGCCACGAGGGTGAGCGTAACCGAGGACGTGCGAGGTCGACGCCGACAAGGCTGAGTGTTCCGATCAATCGATCCGCGCGTTGCTGGCGCTATGTTCGGTACGAGTGTGAGGGGAGCCGATGCGCGGCAGACGATTACTTCGACCGATCGCCATCGCCGGTGTGGCGGGGTTGGCGGCGTGTAGCAGCTCCACTACGGGCAGTGGCAATGCCTCGATCCCCGCCGGACCGCCGTCGATCACCAGCGAGCCGTTCGGTCAGGTGGATGGCAATCCGGTGACCCGCTACGAGCTCACCACCGGGCGCGGCACGCGTGTGCGAATCCTGAACTACGGCGGCATCATTCAGTCCATCGAGGTGCCCGATCGCGCCGGAATCGTCGACAATGTGGTGCTGGGCTTTCCGACCCTGGCCGGCTACGTGAACAACACCGGATCCGCCAAGACCTATTTCGGCGCGATCATCGGCCGCTACGGCAACCGGATCGCCAAGGGAGCGTTCACGTTGAACGGCAGCGAGTATCACGTGCCGACCAACAACAACGGCAACAGCCTGCATGGCGGCACCGCGGGCTTCGACACGAAGGTGTGGCAGGCCGGTCCGCAGAACGGTGGGGACAGCGTCGCCCTCAAGCTCGAATATGTCAGTCCCGCAGGCGAAATGGGCTATCCCGGGACGCTGACGACCACCGTCACCTACACGCTGGACCAGAACAACGAACTGCGCATCGACTACCGCGCGACCACCGACGCGCCGACCGTGATCAACCTGACCAATCACAGCTACTTCAACCTGGCCGGTGAGGACACGCTCGACGTCTACGACCAGAAGGTCACAATCCATGCCGACAACTACCTTCCGACCGACCCCACGCAGATACCGACCGGGCAGATCGCCCCGGTGCAGGGCACACCCTTCGACTTCACGTCACCGAGCGCGATCGGCGCGCGTATCACCGCGAATGACCCGCAGCTGTTGCTCGCCCACGGCTACGACCACAACTGGGTGATCAACCGCGGCAACAACACCGGGCTGGTCGAGGCGGCCAAGGCCCAAGACCCCAAGTCGGGGCGCACCCTGACGGTCTTAACAACCGAGCCCGGCGTGCAGTTCTACACGTCCAACTTCCTCGACGGGGCGCTCACGGGCACCAGCGGGCACAGCTACCGGCAGGGCGCCGGATTCACGATGGAGACCCAGCACTACCCCGATTCGCCGAATCACCCGACCTTCCCGACCACCACGCTCGACCCGGGCCAGACCTACGATTCGACAACCGTTTTTGCGTTCGGCGCCCAGTGACTACCCATCGTTGACGAGGTCCGCAAGGAACGCGGGTAACCGGCCGGCGCCGAAGTCATAAAACCGCGCCCAGCGCGGCTCGATCGAGATGCGCACCATCTCCGGATACGTCGACCGCACGTTGCGTTCGAACTCGGCAAGCTGCGCTTCGTCCATCGACTTCCTCGCCGCGGCGAGGTACTCGTCGGTGACGCCGTCGACGGTTTGCAATGTGGCAAGGCCACGCACCAACAGCGCCTTGGCCTCTTCCGGGGTGGAGCCGGTGTCGATCGTCAACGCGACTTCCGGGCGGGAGGAAACCGCGCGGACTTTCGGCGAGGTCGGTGCCGTCGAGACAACGATGCGTTCGCCGGTCCAGTAGAACCCGACGGGGATGACTCGCGGGAAGCCGTCGTGGCCGTTGTAGGCGAGCCGCGCCATTGAACCGGCGAGCAATTTCTGGGCGTCGGGGTGGCCGAGCTCCCGAGCCAACTCCTGCTTGTCCATCACACCCGTATAGCTACCCGGTGCGGACGCAGGTGGATCGTCCGGGGCCAAACAAGGCTGGTAAGCCGTCATGTCCCGTCGGAATGGCCTGCCGCAATTGTGCAATCCCGCCAGATTCCGGCGCGTTTCTTTGACGCGTATCGCCGCCCGTTGACCGCTAGCCTCATCGGTAGCCGAAGGCAGGGGCGAATATGAATGCCGACGTCAAGACCCGGGTGCATTGGCTGCTGGGATATGGACTGCCGCGTTGGACGCTGAAATTGCTCGCGCGTCGGGGCGATCCTTTTTCCCAGCTGTTAATCGAGGGCGGGCCGCCCGGCGAAGTGTATCGACTTGTTGAGCAGATACGCCGGCGCGGGCGTGTCTCCGCGGTGATTGGCGGGTGGGTCACCGCCGACGCGCAGATTGTTCGGGACGTGCTGCGCGACGACAGGTTCCGGACGTCGAAGCCACGGGACCGCTCACCGTTTCCCGTCGTTCAGCGGATGCTGGCGAGAACGAACCCCGGTGTCCTGAATGGGGTGGAGCCGCCGTCGCTGCTTGTTGCCGATCCGCCCGAGCATGCGCGGTTGCGTCGCTTGGTGTCGCGGGCATTCACTCCTAGGGCGATCGAGGGACTTCGTCAGGGTATTCAGGAGATCGCCGACACCCTGCTCGACGATCTCGAAGGCAAAAGCCAATGCGATTTGATCGCCGCCTACGCCTCTCAAATCCCCATCGCCGTCATCGTCGAGATGCTGGGCATTTCTCGCGACGAGGCGCCACACCTCCAAACATTCGCCGAGCCCGGCACCAAAATCCTTAACAGCACGTCGCCGTCCTGGCGCGAATACCGGACCGCCATCGCGGCGCTGCGCGAGTTCGAAAGCTACCTCGCCGCGCATATCGAGCGCCTCCGTCGGGGCGGCGGGGACGGCAGTATCCTTTCGGCGGTTTTGGAGGATGGCGACCTCACCGAGACCGAGGTCAGGATGTTCGCGGGGCTGCTGCTGGGCGCCGGGTTCATCACCACCACCCATGCGTTCGGCAACGCGGTGGTGGCGCTCGTCGGGCACCGCGATCAGCTGGCCCGGCTCCAGGAGCAACCGGACGGCTGGGCGAACGCGGTCGAGGAGGTGCTGCGCTACGACTCCGTCGCGCACATCGCGGCCCGGGTGGCCACCGAAACCGTTGAGCTCGACGGGCATACCCTGCAGGAAGGCTCGACGATCTTCCTTCTGATTGGCGGGGCCAACCGCGATCCCGCCGTCTTCGAGCGTCCCGACGAGTTCGACACTGCCCGCGCCAACGCCCGCGAGCACATCAGCTTCGGCAGCGGCATCCACAGCTGCCTCGGCGCATCGCTCGCGCGCATGGAACTGCAGATCGGGCTGCAAGCGCTGTTCGAACGCTTCCCCCAACTGGCCCTCGCCGGCGAGCCGATCCCGAACGACAGCACCCTGCTGCGCGGGATCAAGGAGTTGCCCGTCACCCTCGGGCCGGCGACGGTCGACCTTGCCCGATGAGTTAGCCGGCGGTGACGCGGTCGATGTGGGCGAGGAAGTGCCGTAAGACTTCCTCGGGCGCTTCGAGTTGTGGCCAGTGCCCGATGTCGTCGGCGAGCATCACCACGTCGGCGTCGGGGATCACCTCGGCGTAGCGGCGCGCCATGTGCGCACCGGAGTTGGGGTCGACCGGCCCGTCAATCAGCCGCATCGGGACCGCGGTCTGCCGCATCGCGCGCACCCACCGATTGCGATGCGTGTAGCGGTCCTTGATGAACCGGCCGACCTTGTGCAACACCCGCCGGCCGTCGTTGTAGTCCAAGATCTGGTTGAACACGCTCATCATGTGCGGGGTCGGTTTGGTGTTGGGGCCGAACATCTCGCGCATTGTCGGCTCGAGCAGTCGTCGTGCCAGCGGGCTGCCCTGCACCGGGCCGAACAGGTCGCCCAGCGGGGTGCCCGACATCAGCTTCTGGGCCGCCCGGGGCGTGTAGGCCTCGATGAACATGCCGCCGTTGAGCCAGGTGATCGAGTCGATGCGCCATTGGCCGTACGTCTGTTGGCCGAACTCGTGGCGCGCCAACAGTTCTTGGCCCACGGAGTCGCCGATGTCGTGGGCCAGAATGTGCGCGTTGTGGATGTCCAGGTGCTGTAGGAGCGCCTCGTGCATGTCGGCGTGGTCGCGCACCGAGTATTGGTAGTTTGTCGGTTTGGCGGAGAATCCCATGCCCATCATGTCAGGTGCGATGACGGTGAAGCGCTTTATCAGCGTGGGCCAGATCGGCGCCCAGTCAAACGAATTGAATGGATAGCCGTGGATCAGCAGCAGCGGAGGTCCGCTGCCCTCGACGCGGTAGAAGACGTCGAAGCCGAGGTGGTCGAAGTGCTGGCCCGAGTCCAGCCAGCGTTTCAGTTCAGCGTCCATGACGGTCATCATGCGCCGACCCGATTGGCTAACCCTCATCGGGGAGGTTCGCGAGGAACCCGTATTCGTCCATCGACCTCCTGGCTGCAGCCAGATACTCGTCGGTGACGCGGTCGGCGAAGGCTTAGCGGCGACAGGGATATTCCCGAGCGAGCTAGCGTGTAGTGATGCACTACCAAGTGACTGACGCCGACACAGCCGCGGAGATCGGCAGCGGTGATGTGCCGGTGCTCGCGACTCCACGGCTCATTGCATGGCTGGAAGCGGCCACGGTGCAAGCCGCCGCGCCCTTCACCGGCCCTGGCCAGACGACCGTTGGCACCGCGGTGCGCATCGAGCACCGGCGCGCGACCCACGTAGGCGGCACCGTAGAGGTCACCGCCGAGGCGCGATCGCCGGGCGACGGGCGACTCCTGACGTTCGAAGTGCAGGCGGTTGACGATTCGGGACAGCTTGTTGCTCGCGGCGAAATCGATCGCGTAATAGTTGACCGCGAAAAGTTCCTCCGCCGGTGACCAAGATGTGGCGCACCGTCGCCACTCTCAGTGACCCCGACCGTGCCAGTTAAGAACTACTGGTCTCGACGAGCGGTAATTCGGACAGTTCTGATTTCGCCCCGGCGGCGGGGCGCCGCACGTAGACCCACCACGTCAGCCCCGACCCGACGAGGTAGCACACCAAGAAAAAGCAGAACGCCGTCGTTTCCGAGCCTGTGGTCAGATAGGACTGTCTCAGTGCCAGATTGATCAATACACCGCCGAGCGTGCCGACCGCGGCGACGATTCCGATCACGGCGCCGGACATCGCGCGGGCCCAGTGGCGGCGTTCGGCCTCGGCGGCTTTCATCGAGTGGCTGCGCGATTCGAAAACCGCCGGGATCAGCTTGTACACGGCCCCGTTGCCGATCCCGCACAAGACAAAAAGTGCCATAAAGCCGACGATGTAGCCGGTCATGGTGGTGACGCTCAAAGGGCCAGAGCGATTGTCGGCGTGTGCGCTCACCACGATCAGCGCGCTGACGGCAGCGATCATGGCAAATAGAGCTCCCAGGGTGACGGTACCTCCGCCGAGCCGGTCCGAGAGCCTGCCGCCGTACATCCGGGCCAACGACGCGAGCAGCGGTCCGAGGAAGGCGACGCGGGCGGCGTGCAAGGACGCCTGCAGCGCACCTTGCCCGGCGGCCATGTAGTTAATTTGCAGCACCTCGCCGAAGGCGAACGAAAATCCGATAAACGAGCCGTAGGTCGCGACGTAGAGCGTCGCCAGGATCCAGGTGTCGCGCCGTACCAGAGCCGCTCGCGTGGGTTTGTGCTCGGCGCGGGGCAATTCCATGTTGTCCAGGAAGCATGCCGACCCGAGCGCGGCCACCGACAACAGCACCAGATAGATCGCGCATACCCAGTAGGGCTGCCGGTTGCCGGCGGTCGCGAGCACCAGCAAACCGATGACCTGGATCATCGGCACCCCAATGTTCCCACCGCCACCGGCAATGCCCAGCGCCGCGCCCTTGAGTCGCTGAGGGTAGAAGACGTTCACATTGGCAACCGCCGCGGAGAAATTGCCGCCGCCCATACCAGTTAGCGCCGCACACCCCAGATACATCCATAACGGCCGACCGGGGTCGGCCAGCAACAGAATCGTGCCGAGTGTCGGGATCAACAGCACCAGCGAAGAGAACAGCATCCAATTGCGGCCGCCGAACTTGGCCACCGCCGCCGCGTACGGGATGCGCAGGCAGGCGCCGACGAGGGTGGCGGTGGCACCCAGCAGAAGCTTGTCGGCCGGCGAAAGGCCGTACACAGATCTGGGCATGAACAACACCATCACCGACCAGATCGACCAGACCGAGTAGCCGACGTGCATCGCGAACACAGACCAGATCAGGTTCCGCCGGGCGATCTTCTTATTGCCGGCCTCCCAAGCCGCGAGGTCCTCGGGATCCCAATTCGAAATGCGTTGCGCCCGACTCATCGACAATCCCCCAAAATTCCGTGACCAAGAGCAGCTCACGATGACGCTAAGCACGAAAGCTCCAAGGTGACGTACGAGTACCTGTGAGTTGACAACGAATTCAGCCCATTGGGCACTGCAACTCTGCTGAAATCGCAATCGATACAAAGTAATTCTCGCTCGATAAGCCAAAGTTGTTAATCGTCAACGCCTTACACGTGGGCAGAAGGCCCACGCACGTCATTTCATCCCGTCAGTCGACGGTGACGAAGTTATGAGACGGTTAGGACTAGATCGATCCGACTGCGCCATGGCTCATCGGGAAAGATTCGTCGCGCTGCTGCTCGACAACGAGTTCCCCCCTCCACTCGCCGCGCGCTCGTACGCGACGTTGACTCCGGCCGGCGGAGACGCCGAGCAGGAGCCCAATCCCGATGTCCACGGGAGCGGCTGGCTGCCCTCGCAATTGGGCCCATGGTTGGCGGTTACTTGTCGTCGGGGTTGAGCACGCGGAACACCAGGCCGGCACAGGCGCCGGCAGCCAGTTGTGCGGCCACATAAATCAACGTCGACCAGGCGAACAGTCCCATCGCCGCGCCACCCACGACCACGGCGGGGTTGAAGGCGCCACCCGATATCCCGCCGACCGCGACGGCCCCGACCGCGACCGTGAACCCGATCGCCAGGCCGTAGAAGGAGTTATCGGTGTTGTCCTTGCTCGTGGCGACGTTGAGCACGACGTAGGCGAGCGCGAAGGTGAACAGCAACTCGACAACGAGCGCACTCGTCATGGCATGACCAGCCGGTGCGACGGCGCGGGCCTGCGAACCACTGACAACCGCGCGGACCACCGGAGCAGCCGCGACACCGCCGACGAGTTGGGCGATCCAGTAGCCGAACGCGTCGGTGCGGTCGATCCGGCCGCGGACGAGCGCAGCGAGCGTCACTGCCGGGTTGTAGTGGCCGCCGGAGATGTGGCCGCCGGCATACACCATCACCATCAGCGCCGACCCGATCGCCAGCGGAGCCAGCGCAGCGCCGCCGCGCACGCTGGCCCCGACGGTGAACACCAAGAAGAAGGTGCCGATCAACTCGACGGTCATCTTGCGGATCGTCGCGGGGCGATGCGCCGTCGACCGCGTCTTATGTTTGGTGATCGGAAAGGCGTTCGTCATGCATGGCTCCCTGTAAAACTGAACGTTTAGTTTCTAAATGCGATCAACGCGTGTCGCGGCGGTTGTGATCCCGCCGGATCTGTGAAATCGCTCTCAGCGCGCCAGGCCTCGGATCGCCGCGTCCACGATCGCGTCGGCGGCGTTGCGATCAAGCGCGGCGTGACCGGCGACCAGCCGGTACATCGCGGGCCCGAAGATCAGGTCGATCGCGGCCTCTGCGTCCACGTCGGGCCGCAGCTCCCCCCGGGCGATGCCGCGGTCCAAGATCGCCCGCACCAGTTCCCGTCGAGAGCCCACGAGCTGCTCCCGCAGTTCCTTGCCGATCTGGGGATCGAACTGCGCCTCCCCGATCAGTTGGGCAAACGCTCGGCCATTTTTGCTGCGGTAGAAGCGGATCAGACCCCGGAGCGCTTGTCGGAAGTCTTCCTCCGCCGACCCGGTGTCCGGGTCCGGCGACTCCTTCGCCATTTCCGACAGGAACGCCTCGACTGCCACCGCGTATTTGTTCGGCCACCACTTGTAGATCGTGGCCTTGCTCACGCCGGCGCGGGAGGCGATCTCGTCGGTCGTCATCGCACGCAGGCCCACCTCGTTGATCAATTCCGACGTGGCGCGCAGCACGGCCGAACGGGACTGCTCGCTACGTGGGCGGCCCGGACGAGACCTCGGATCCTCAGCCACCCGTCACCTCTACGACCAAAAACTGAACCCAACGTTCACAATTATGCAGCGCGGCGGCCCGGGCCGGGTCTCCTCTACGGGCAGCGACTTGGCGCATGCCTATTCATCTCGCCGGGAGTTTCGGTCGATGTGGGCGAGGAAGTGCCGTAGCACTTCCTCGGGCGCTTCGAGTTGCGGCCAGTGCCTGTCCATGTGGAATTCACTGTTCTGTCACTCTTTCGTGACAGGAAAATCTGAATCGTGATAATAGTCTTGGTCGGAATTCAAGACCGACCGATTTCCATCTCAATGGTTGTTCGTCGCCGTGACCATGCAACTGGTCTCGGCAGTTGCGAAAAACGCGATCGGCGGCGTCATGAAACGTCCCAGTTTGGGATTCGAGGGAAGCGGAGGAGGAGCGACGGTGGATTACCGCGAGGTCTTTCGAGATGAGGATTTGAGGGACGAATTCCTCGACCGCTTCAATCAACTCGAAGCCCAAGCTCGAGAACTCAGCAATCGAGGTCGTGGAGGATTCGAGGGGCTTGACAACATCAGTTACTCGGTCGATGACGCGGAAAACGCGGTGTCTGCCATGCAGGAGGGCAATTGGGACGGTGGTTCCAACCCCGGGCTGGAGGCAATCATCGAACGCTTCACCCGACCCGTGTACCTAGTCCAGGATGGGACATTTGGCCCACCTCGGGACGACTTCGACGATAGCGATTCCGTCGCCGATCGGCTTGAGAGGGCGCGTACGAAGTTGAATGGGGTGATCCCCAGCGCGGGCCGCATCGACCTCCGCAATCACCGCATGGCGTGGGTGGGCACCGGGTGGATGGTGGCACCGAACCTCGTAGTGACCAATCGGCACGTGGCAGCCGAATTTGCCAAGCCGGACGGCGATGGCTTCGTCTTCCGACAAAACTTCAACAAGAAGTCGATCGACGCGACACTCGACTTCCGCCAAGAGCATGAGCGCGACGTAAGCGCACGATTCCGCGTGAGGAAGGTGCGGTGGATCGAACCCGAGCCCTCCTTCGACGTCGCTCTGCTCGAAATCGTCGACCTAGGTGAGGAAAGCGAACACCAGCCGACAGTCCTCGACCTATCCTCGGCCCAGGAGATGGCCTCCGCCGGTCAACGATGGATCGGGGTAGTCGGCTACCCGGCTCGAGACAGTCGCAACGACTTCGCCGACCAACAGCGCATCTTCGACGGGATCTACAACGTCAAACGGCTGTCCCCGGGCAAGGTTACAGCGGTCCGCGCGGACGGTTTGCTTGAGCACGATGCCACCACCCTTGGTGGTTCGTCCGGATCGGCCGTCGTAGATCTTGAAACAGGAAGGGTCCTCGCCCTTCACTTCGGTGGGATCGAGCGCGAGGGCAACTTCGCAGTCCAGGCCACGCGTCTGGCGGACATCGTCGACAGGCACTGCTGAAGGAGTCATGTCGTGATCGAATGGAGCAATAGTCAGACCGACTGGACTAAGCCGGAGCCACTTGTGGCGGTTCAGTTATTGGCCGAAACCTATGGCCAACTCGACCAAATAAGGGAGTTAGCACGTTCCATAGAACTGGACGATGGTAGCGACCACGATGACAATGCTTCAGCAAACGAAGCCTGGATCCGTGTGCTCGGCGATGCGTCACGTTCGGGGAGGGTGCTGGATCTCGTGGCCGAGGTCATGTGCGATTCGACCGCCAAGGCTATTCACAATTCGTTGATTGAACTCCTCGGCAACGATCTGCCCATCGTCACTCTCAAGCTCGCGGCTCGAGGCAAAGCACCTTCTGCCCGGGTGGTCGAGAAGCTCGAAAGTCTTCGAGTCGATCCGTCGAGCGAGCCTATTGAGGGTCCGGAAGCACTCACATCCGCCAGCCTCGGGTTCGAGAGCACCCCCGCCGAGTTGGTGGCCAACATAAATCAAACGCGGCGCACCGCCCAGATTAGAAGAAACGGCCAGCCGATCGGAACTGGTGTGCTGATTGGGGACGATCTCCTGCTCACCGCCGCTCACGTCCTCGACGCCACACACTGGCCACCAGCAGATCTCGACGGCCTTGTCGCCGTCTTCGACTACAGCTTGGTGCCTTGGCTTAGCCCGGCCGAAACCGGCTCGGCGGTAGAGGTGATCGAATTCATCGAGGCGAGCCTTCCCACGTCGGGCGAGGTCGCTGGAGATGCAAAACGCGACTGGAATGCGCCGGAGACTGAACTCGACTTCGCGGTAGTTCGCCTCAAAGATCCTGTCGGCCGCGAACCGAAGGAGTGGCCGCGCGGTTACTACCGCCTCGACACCACGCCTTACGACTTCGCGAGCGCTTCTATTCTCCGAATCGTCCAGCACCCATTAGGACAGATGCAAACAACGTCATTTGTGAGAATCCCCCCGAGGATCAACCAGTTGGGAACCCGCATCCGGTACATCTCCAACACCCTTCAGGGGTCGTCCGGGTCATCGATAATCGACGTGCGCGGCCGACTTGTCGCCCTTCACCATTACAGTACCCGGGCGGAGAAACAGGGCGTGCCGTTCCAAGTGATCTCGAAGAGACTCCGCGGGGGCAAGAACGCGGCGCTGTTCCCGAAAGATGCTTCAGTAGATCCACTCATTGGCCCTCCATTTGCCACAAAGAACCCGGTCATGGCGGTCATCAGTCAACGGGTGCCGAGTTCGGAATATCTGCGGGTTGCGGTGGAACGAGTGAGCGAAATCGACCCAACCAACATCGGCGTGTCTCCGGCGGCGCAGGATGTCCTAGCCGGTGACGTGCTACCCCAGTATCTGCCACGCGAGGTCGACACCAAGTTATTGGAAGCCATTAAAGATGCAAATGCCGACCCAAGCAGGCCACTGGTTGTCGTTCGAGGCCCATCGAAGGTCGGAAAATCCAGAACGTTATTCGAAGCCCTGTGCAGATATGATTTGACGATTAATGAGATCGCATTGGTCGCTCCACAAAACAGATGTGAAGCAATCGCGAACATCGTCAACGCCCCGGAGAAGGTCGTGGCGCCAGACCGCGCTGCAGTGTTGTGGCTGGATGATCTTGAATATTTTCTTTCCCAAGGCCTGACGTGGCAGACGATAGTGAACTGGAAAAAAAGCGGGCCCGGCAGATTTGTCGTCGCAACCTACGGCGGCAAGCTCTTCGAAAAAAATCAAGGCATAGAGACTCCGAACAATCTTGTCGACGACTTCCTGGCACGAGCATGCAAAATCAACTTGGACCTGACCACCGAGTCGGAGTTGGAACCGCTGCGTGGCCAACTCGAGCTAGATTTCCAAATGGCGCGCGATTACGGGCTGGCCGCGTACCTGGTTGCTGGGGATCGGTTGGAAACCAAACTTACTTCCGGGGCATCACCCGAAGGACTGGCGATTGTGCGTGCTGCAGCTGACTGGGCACGATGCGGACGCACCGCGGCAGTCAGCCAAGAAATGCTGCACGACCTGTGGTTGAGTTACCTGCCAGCCGGCATCGAAGCCAGCGCACAAGCCTTCGCAAAAGGCATAGAGTGGGCAAAAGCGCCGGTAGCCGGGCGGATCCGGCTACTGGTACCTGCCGACAATGGTTACCGCGCCTATGACTACGTGACGAGGTTGATTAGCAACCAAGGAGAAACTCCAAGCGCGCGTGTTTGGGTGGCCGCCATCGAGACCGCTTCATCGTTTGAAGCCTATTACATGGGGACTCTCGCCTACCGTTCCTCTCGCTGGGGCGATGCCATTGACGCGTACACGCGAGCATCGCAGTCTGAGGACGACATCATCGCCGCCGCAGCCGGAGCCTTCCTCGGATGGGTACTGATTTGGCTGCGCGGCACACCTAAAACGCACTTCGACTATGCCTCGTCACCTTTGCTTGGCCGGTCCATCGACGCGGTTTACATCCTAAACCAAACCATCGCGCGATATGACGACGAGTCTCTTTCACTGATCCGCATGTCGGTAGCGAAGGCACGTATGATCCGCGCTTGGGCTTTCGGCGGCCTAGGTTTATTTGAAGACGCGATGTATAGCTTCAATCAAGTCATCGAACGCCATGCAGAGGACCCTAATACCGATGTGAGCAAGGACGTCGCGATAGCGCGTGAGCAATGTCACTACCTCAATAACGCACTAATAAATCTCGCCAAACGGGCGCAATCCGAAATACTTTTGATCAACCAGGTTGCTGACCAGCTCCCGGAATTTGAACAGATCGAGCAAATGAAAAAGATGTTCGATGAAGCGCAGCGATCGTTAAAAGACGCGGGGATCCCCAGCCTCGCAGACGGGATCGAGCAGTTGGAGGACGATCAGGATTTAACGGCCCGCACACGCGTAGCCTTAGCCACCAAGAGGGTTCAGCTATGTGCGGTACTTCGTGCTCTACACATGTTCGAAGAATCATTGGGCGTCTCTCAAATCGTCATTGAAAGTCACGCTAACGCCTCTGACCCAGCGCTACGCTTGCAAGTTGCGATCGCACTGAACAACCAGGGTTTCATACGCGGCATGCTCGAAGAGCACGCCCATGCGGCAAAGATCTTCCAACAAGTATTCGATCGCTACGAAAATGATTCCGATCCTGGGCTACAGGAACAAGTCGCGGTAGCGCTAACCAACAAAGGCGTCGTGCAGGCTGAACTTGGCCAATTTGCCGCCGCCGTCCAGAGCTATCAAAACGTTGTCGATCTCTACGGAACGCGCTCTGACCCTACGTCGCAGCAGCACGTCGCAATGGCGCAGACCCTCCAGAGCGTCGTGTTAGCTGGACTAGGCCAGTCTGCCGACACGGCCTACAAACAGATCATTGGCGCCTACGGTAATCATGGAAATCCCGCCATCCGCGAGCTAGTCGCGCGGGCCGCCGCGAAGCTTAACGCCCCAGAACACACTGGTCGACAGTCAGTGACATCAAGCGTCTAGGTTTCGAGCGACACAACGGCGAGCCAAGACGGCAGCAATATAGGTGATTAAAGCTGCAAAGAGAGGAAATGATGACTGCGCTTGGCCTCGGATACAGCTCTCTACGCAATAATGAAGGGTGGGTGTTTGGCTCTGAGGAAGCCGATTTGGTAAGAAACCCGCCTGAAAAGCAGGCTGAACAGTTTATTGGGCGTGTCCTGGCATACATACCCGCCGATGTGGTTGCGGGCTACACCCTGGCAGTTGCCCTAATCCCTTCAGGCGCGCATTGGCCCTGGATCGTCGTGGGGATATTCGGTGTGCTTGCGCCTTGCGCGACATATGTAGGTGCTCGAACGAGGGCTAAAAATCTGAATGTACGGCTAGAGCGAAGCAATATGCCGTGGTACCAAATTTGTGTCGCGCCGTTGGCATTTATCGCCTGGGTCATAGCGTTGCCTGGCAGCCCCTTCGATTCACTTTGGCCCGGGGGCGGCCTCAAGGCGTTGGTCCTCGGTGTGGGGATGGTGGTGATTCCGTGGTTGGGCCCGGACAGCGCGAATACCAAATAAAATCACAACGTTCTGGATTGGTGCACCTCGCACCGGATCCGCGATACCCGGTCTAGAACAACAAGTGTTCCAGTCTGACGTTGGGCGCGACCAGGTTCTCTTGATTGCCGGTCGCCTGGGGGCGGTCCCTAATGAGCGCACAGCTTGGACACCCGTGCAAATCAGCGTCTCTATCCCGGTCGGAATCTCGTCGGACTTTCATTTAAAATTTCAGGCCCCGCCGTCGGCAGCCCGACCCGGACAGATGAGGACATCATCGCTGGTGCTCGCAGGGACTGCGACACTACAGGGCCGACAAAACGTCGGGCTGACAGGATTTGAACCTGCGACCACTTGACCCCCAGTCAAGTGCGCTACCAAACTGCGCCACAGCCCGGATGCCGCCGGGATCACCGGCAGCAGGTCGACAGCCTACCTCAGACGACCCGCCACCCTGCTAACGCCCGAGCGACCTGCGAGTCTTCTCCACCCAGGCCAGCAGCGCCTCGGCAAGTTCGGATTCGCGGCGGTAGAACCGCTGCGCAGGCACGGGCACGCTGACCGCCACCACCTGCTCGCCCACTCCAGGCAGCACGGCACCCACCGCGCAGACGCCTTCGGTCTGCTCCTCGCGGTCGTAGGCGACACCGTCCTCACGGACGCGTTCGAGTTCCTTGCGTAGCGCCGCCGGCGTCGTGATGGTGTTGTCGGTTAGCCGGGCCAGCCGGTTCGGCACCACCTGCGCCTGCCGCTCGGGCGGCAGGCTCGCAAGCAGCGCTTTGCCATTGGCGCAGCAGTGCAACGGGAACGACTCCCCGACAGCGCTGATCGCCCGCAGCCGGTGGGGCGAGACGACCTGGTCGACAAACGTCGCGCGATCGCCGTCGAGGATCGAGAGGTCCACGGTCTCCTCCAGCTCGCGCGACAGCTCTTCCATGAACGGGTGCACGTCCATCACCACGCCCAGCCGCACGGTGGCGGCCATGCGCGCGATCTCGGGCCCGAGCCGATACGGGCCGCGGGCCCCCCGCGCGGCCACGAGACCCTCGTCGTCCAGCGCCCCCAGGATCCGGCTGACCGTGGAGCGCGCCATGCCCAACCGCTCGCCGATCTCGGCCTGGCTCAGCCCGCCGGGGTGGGCCTGCAGCAGCCGCAGCATGTCGGCTGCACGCGCGATGACCTGGACGCCGCCGTCGGAAGTCACGCCGCCTCGCCGGTCTCGAGGCGATAGGTCCCGGTGGGGTCGACGATCGCGACCAGCCGCACGATGCAGCCATCGCCGCCCAACCAGCGCCACGGGAACGCGGCGAAGGTGACGCGCTTGCCTGTGACCTTGTCCAGGTCTCCCCCGACGTTTTCGAAGCCGTAGATGCCCTTGGACAGGATCGCGCGGTGGCACGGCTCCCACTCCGGGAAGTCGTCGAGTACGCGACGGCCGGTCTCCTCCTCGTATTCCCTTACCGCCCAAGGCAGTAGCCCACCGGTGTGCTCGGCCGGGCCGTGCGGGGCGATCGCGGTGGCCATCGGGTGATCCAGCGCCTGGGTGTCGGTGCCGACGGCCTTCACGCCCTTGGCCGCGAACCACTCCCCGGCCTCCTCGTAGAAGCCCGGCGAGTAGGCGTAGTACTCGGCGCTGTCGGCGTAGGTGTGGTGCCAGCCGGTGTTGACGATGACGATGTCGCCGGGCCGGATCTGCGGCGTGGCCTTCTCCAAGTCCTCCGCCGTCACGACCTCCCACTTCTTCTTCGGGATCGAGACGACGACGCCGGTGCCGAAGAACGCGCTCAGCGGGATCTCATCCAGAAACGGCGTGCCCTCGACGACATGCGCGGGCGCGTCGATGTGGGTACCGGAATGCATTACGGTGGTGATCTTTTGGGTCAGCACCCGGCTTTTCGCCATGTTGTGCAGGCGCTCGATCCTCACGTCCTCGAAATAGGGCCACGCCGGCACCCCGTGCCCCCATGGGTGGGACAGGTCGTAGAACTCCAACTTCGACTCGGCTTCACCGAGAGGCCAACTGATACTCATGGTTTCCTTTCAATCAACACGCGGTGTAGCCGCCGTCGAGATACATCACCTGGCCGGTGAAGAAGCTCGACGCATCGCTCAGCAGATAGATCAGGGCGCCGACAAAGTCGTCCGGCTCGGCGAAGCGGCGCAACGGGATTCGGGCGAACATCGCCTCGCGCGTTTGCCGGCCCTTCTCGTCGTCGGCAAACATCCACTCGGTCAACTCTGACCGGAAAACCGTTGGGGCAAGCGCGTTCACGCGGATGCCGCGCGGGCCCCATTCGGCGGCAAGGCTCTTGGCCAGCAGGTCGGTGGCGCCCTTGGACGGGCAGTAGGCGCTGTAGCCGGCGGGGTGGCCGAGGGAGCCCCGCACCGACGAGACGAGGACGACGCTGCCGCCGGCGCCCTGGTCCAGCAGTACCCGCCCCGCCGCCTGGCACACCAGCCAGGCGCCGCGAGCGTTGGCGGCCATCACCGTGTCGTAATCCTCGACGGCCATCTTGGTGATCGGCGCGACGTGGTTCATGCCCGAAGCCACCAGGAGCCCGTCGAGGCGGCCA
This sequence comes from Mycobacterium sp. NGS54, assembly GCF_059812465.1. Classification (NCBI taxonomy): domain Bacteria; kingdom Bacillati; phylum Actinomycetota; class Actinomycetes; order Mycobacteriales; family Mycobacteriaceae; genus Mycobacterium; species Mycobacterium sp. NGS54. The sequence goes on from NZ_JCALCS010000009.1 coordinate 231,125, forward strand.
TGCCGGGCGACCGCCGCCTCCACCATCTCTTGAGCGTCCGCGGCGCATTCAGGGCGTCGGGCGACTATCGCGGCATCGTCGATGCCGAGTTCGTCCAGTCCGGTGGCGTTGCCGCCGGCCAGCGTCAGCCGGGCCCCGGCCTCGGACAGGGCCCGCGCCGCGACGCTGCCGAGGGCGCCGGTCGCGCCGGTGATCAGGATTGACTTGTCCTCGACGCTGAACAGCTTCATCGCTGTCTCTCCGTAATTCCTACGATGCGGGTATTTCAACCCGATATACGAGAGACGTTAGAGCGGAGCGGCAGGCGAAGTCAACGATTGTTCCTGTGATGTAGCTTTCACATCCCACATCGCAGGATTAGGAGCACGGTGATATCGCGGGCGCTATCGCTTTCGAGAATCGCCGCTTGGTCCGAAGAGACCCCGCTGGCCCTCAGCGCCGCCTGGCTCCCCGCTTCTCGCGCACGCGCACGTTGATGCGAATCGGCGAACCCTCGAACCCGAACGCCTCGCGCAGCCGCCGCTCCAGGAAGCGCCGGTAACCGGCCTCGAGAAAGCCGGTGGTGAACAGCACGAACGTCGGCGGGCGGGCGGTGGCCTGGGTGGCGAAGAGAATGCGCGGCTGCTTTCCGCCACGCACCGGGGGCGGCGTGGCCGCCACGACCTCCTTGATCCAGGTGTTCAGCTGGCCGGTGGAGATCCGCTTGTCCCAGGACTCCAGCGCCGTCTCCATCGCCGGCACCAGCTTCTGCACTGCGCGGCCGGTCTTGGCGGAGATGTTGACCCGCTGCGCCCAGCGCAGTTGCGCAAGTTCGCGGTCGATCTCGCGCTCCAGCATGTCGCGGCGGTCCTCGTCGACCAGGTCCCATTTGTTGAAGGCCAGCACCAGCGCGCGGCCGGCCTCGATCACCATCGACAGCACCCGCTGGTCCTGTTCGGTCAGCGTCTCGGCGGCGTCGATCAGCACGACCACGACCTCGGCCGCGTCGATGGCCGAGTGGGTGCGCACCGAGGCGTAGAACTCGTGGCCGCTGGCCTGGCCTACCTTGCGGCGCAGCCCGGCGGTGTCGACGAACCGCCACACCTTGCCGCCCAATTCGATGAGCGAGTCCACCGGGTCCACCGTCGTGCCGGCGACGTCGTGTACCACCGAACGTTGGTCTCCCGCAAGCTTGTTCAGCAGCGAGCTCTTGCCCACGTTGGGCTTGCCGACCAGCGCCACGCGTCGGGGACCGCCCGCCGCCGGCGCCGCCTCGGACACCTCGGGCAGCTTGGCCAGCACCTCGTCGAGCAGATCGGCGACACCGCGGCCGTGCATGGCGCTGATCGCGTGTGGTTCGCCGAGGCCCAGCGACCACAACGCGGCGGCGTCGGCCTCGCCCCTCTCGCTGTCAACCTTGTTGGCGGCCAGGAAGACCGGCTTGCCCGAGCGCAGCAGGATGCGGGCGGCGGCCTCGTCGGCCGCGGTGGCGCCGACGGTGGCGTCCACCACCAGGATCACCGCGTCCGCGGTGCGCATGGCCACCGACGCCTGCTCGGCCACCAGCTGCTGCAGGCCCTTGGCGTCGGGCTCCCATCCCCCGGTGTCCTGCACGACGAACCGGCGCCCGGTCCACAGCGCGTCGTAAGACACCCGGTCGCGCGTGACCCCGGGGACGTCCTGCACCACCGCCTCGCGCCGCCCGAGAATCCGGTTGACCAGAGTGGACTTGCCGACGTTGGGCCGGCCCACCACCGCGACGACGGGCGCGGGCCCGGCCTCCTCGATATCCGAATGGTCGGAATCCGTGAGCTCCCAATCGCTTTCGTCGGACCAAGTGCCGTCGGACGTCATCGCACCGCCCCGCTCTTCTGCCGCACCAGCTCGAGCAAGTGGGCGATCACCTGCGCCTCGCTCATGTCGCTGGTGTCGACAACGACAGCGTCGGAGGCCGCGCGCAGCGGCGACACCGCCCGGGTGGAGTCGAGGTGGTCGCGACGGCGCACGTCGCCCAGCACGCCCTCGTAGTCATCAGCCAACCCCGACGCGACGTTCTGATCGTTGCGGCGTCGCGCCCGCGTCTCGGCCGACGCGGTCAAAAAGATCTTCACCGGCGCCTCGGGCAACACCACGGTCCCGATGTCACGTCCCTCGACGACCACGCTGCCGGGCCCCTCTGCCAGGGCCCGCTGCAACTCCACCAGCCGGGCGCGCACGGCCGGCACCGCCGACACCGCAGAGACCGCCCGGGTCACCTCGTCGCCGCGGATCTCTACCGAAACATCTTCTCCGGCAAGGAAGTAGTGCTCATCGTCCACCGACAACGGCACACCCGACGCGACCGCCTCAACCGCCTCGGCATCACCCGGGTCGACCCCGGCGCGCAGCACCGCCAGCGTCACGATCCGGTACATCGCCCCGGTGTCCAGGTAGCGGGCGCCCAGCGCCCGCGCCACACCCTTCGACACCGAGGACTTTCCGGTCCCCGCCGGCCCGTCGATGGCCACAACGACGCCCGTCACAAGCCCACCGCCTTGTAGAGCGCACCGACCTCGTCGCGCCGCAACGCGCGGATGCTGCCCGGACGCTGGTCGCCCAGCGTCACCGCGCCGATGTCGGTGCGCACCAGCGCCTCCACCGGGAACCCGGCGGCCCCGAGCAGCCGGCGCACGATCCGGTTGCGCCCCTCATGCAATGTCAAGCGCACCAACGTCTTCCCGGGGATGGCGTCCACCACCGCGAAGTCGTCGACGCGCGCCACGCCGTCGTCCAGCTCGATTCCGGCGCGCAGCTTCTTGCCCAGCCCGCGCGGCACGGTCCCCGCCACCGTCGCCAGGTAGGTCTTGGGCACCTCGTGCGAAGGATGCATCAACCGGTGCGCCAGCTCGCCATCGTTGGTCAGCAGGATCAGCCCCTCGGTGTCGGCGTCGAGCCGCCCGACGTGAAAGAGGTTCTTGTTGCCCCGAACCCGGCGCTGGATCAGATCGCCGATGCACGGCCGGCCACGCTCGTCGGACATGGTCGAGTGCATGCCACGCGGCTTGTTCAGCGCCAGGTACACCATCGAGTCGTCGACGACCACCCGGGCCCCGTCGACGCGGATCACCGAGGCGTCCGGGTCGACCCGCGTCCCGAGCTCGGTCACCACCTGCCCGTCCACCTCGACGCGGCCGTCGATGATCAGCTTCTCGGCCGCCCGCCGCGAGGCAATTCCGGCCTGGGACAAGACTTTCTGCAGCCGGACCCCTTCAGTCTCCGCCATCAATCCTTGTCCACATCGAAGGACAGCGACTGCTCGGAGGCCGAACCGCCCGCGAGTTTGATGAAACGTGGCTCGCTGTCCAGGGATTCGCTGAGGTCCTCGATCGTGTCGACGTCGGGCAGCAGCGGCGCGATGTCGGGAAGGTCGCCCAGCGACTCCAATCCCAGGCGCTCCAGGAACAGCTCGGTGGTGGCGAACGTCGTCGCGCCGGTGTCGTCGTCGACGCCGGCCTCGGTGATCAGACCGCGGGCCAGCAGGGTGCGCATGACGGCGTCGACGTTGACGCCGCGCACCGCGCTGACCCGCGCGCGGGTCACGGGCTGGCGGTAGGCGACCACGGCCAGCGTCTCCAGCGCGGCGCGGGTGAGTTTGGAGCGCGCCCCGTCCAACAGCAGCTTCTCCACGTAGGGCGCGAACCGGGCACGGGTGTACATCCGCCAGCCCTCGCTGTTTTGCCGCAGATCGATGCCGCTGTCGCGCTCGGCGAGTTCCTCGGACATCTGCTGCAGCTTGGCCGCGATCCGGTAGACGGGTTGCCCGGTGGCCGCGCCCAGCGCCTCGACGGTGACCGGGGTGTCCACCACCAGCAACAGCGCCTCCAGCACGGACCCGAGTTCGTCGGCGTCCATCGGCGCCGCCTCGGCGATCTCGATCCCCAGATCGATTTCGGGCAGCTCGTCGGTCAGCTCTTCGGGCAAATCTTCAGTCATTCGTCACGCACTTCTGCCGGCCGTTCCCCGGTCCACGAAATTTGGAGCACGCCAAGCGGCTCTGACTGGTCGAATGCTACCGTCCGGCTCCGATACAGCTCGAGCAGCGCGAGAAAGCGCCCGACCACCTCGATCGGCGCCTCACAGTCGGCGACCAGCTCCGAAAACGTCGCCCAGTGGCCGCTGCCCCGGGCCTCGAGGATCTCCAGCAGCTTCTTGGCCTGCTCGGGAACCGAGACCGCCAGCTCGTGCAGGTGTCCGAGGGACACCGTCGGCACCGGCCGCGGGGTGAACGCGACCGCGGCGATCTGGGCGAACCGTTCGGCGTCGACGCCGATCATCACCTCCGGGAGCAGCTCGGTGAACCGGTCCTCCAGCGAGACCGCGCGCGGATAGCTGCGCAGCGCGGCGGCCTCCAGCTCGGCGAACATCTCCGCGACGTGCTTGAACGCCCGGTACTGCAGCAGCCGGGCGAACAGCAGGTCGCGCACCTCCAGCAGCGCCAGGTCCTCTTCGTCGTCGATCTGCCCGGCCGGCAGCAGGCGCGCGGCCTTGAGATCGAGCAGCGTCGCGGCGATCACCAGGAACGCGGTGGTCTCCTCCAGCCCCAGCTGGGACCCGATCTCCTTGGTGTAGGCGATGAAGTCGTCCGTGACCTGGTGCAGCGCGACCTCGGTGACATCGAGGCGATGGGCGAAGATCAGCTGCAGCAGCAGATCGAACGGCCCCTCGAAGTTCGTGAGGCGGACCTGGAAGCCGGTCTGGGGTGGCGCCTCACCGTTGGCGGTTGAGTTCACGCGCCGAATCGGTGGATGAACTCGCGGGCCAGCGAGCGGTACGCGATGGCGCCGGCCGACCGGGGCGCCCAGGTGGTGATCGGTTCGCCCGCCACGCTGGTCTCCGGGAACCGGACGGTCCGGGTGATCACGGTGTCGAACACCAGGTCGCCGAAGCGCTCCACGACACGGGCCATCACCTCGCGCGCGTTGACGGTGCGCGGGTCGTAGCGGGTGAGCAGGATGCCGCTGATCTCCAGCTTCGGGTTGAGCCGGTCGCGCACCTTCTCGACGGTGTCGGTGAGCAGCGCGAGACCGCGCAGGGAGAAGTACTCGCACTCGGTGGGGATGACGACGCCGTCGGCGCAGGCCAGCCCGTTGACGGTCAGCAGGCCCAGGGACGGCTGGCAGTCGATCAGCACGTAGTCGTAGCGGTCCAGCACCGGATACAGCGCGCGGCCCAGGGTCTGCTCGCGGCCCACCTCGTTGACCAGCTGGATCTCGGCGGCCGACAGGTCGATGTTGCTGGGCACCAGGTCCATGTGGTTGACCCGGGTTTTGAGCAGCACGTCGTCGATCGACACCCGCGGTTCCACCAGCACGTTGTGGATGGTCTTCTCCAGCTCGTAGTGCGGCACGCCCAGGCCTGCGGACAGGGCGCCCTGCGGGTCCATGTCCACCAGCAGGACGCGGCGGCCGTACTCGGCGAGCGCGGCGCCCAGGTTGATGGTCGACGTGGTCTTCCCGACGCCGCCCTTCTGGTTGCACATCGCGACGACCTTGGCCGGGCCGTGCGAGGTGCGCGGGGCCGGCTCGGGGATCGCCCTTGGCGGGCGTCCCGTCAAGCCGATCTCGACGCCGTTTTCCGGGTGCTCGGTCATCACGCCCGGCGTGTTCGGGAGGTGAACATCGATCGAAAGTCTAACGGCTCCGCGCAGTTAAACCGGGCGCCGCGCTGGCGAGTCACCAGCCAATATGGGCGAAAATCGCTGGTCGAGCGCTCATCCGTAATGGGAGTTAACTTCAGTCACACCAGCAACATTCGGGAGGTCGCTATCGTGGTTCTACATGGACCTCAAGCGACGGCTGCCCATCCTGCGCTGGTCGGTGTGGCGGATGGCCGCCGGCGTGCGCAACATCACCACGACCGGCCAGATCGGTGACGGCCGAGAGGCGGCCGCCGCCGAATACGTGCTGCGGAACGCCCGCGCCGGCGACATCGACGACGTGCTGGCCGCCATGGACAGGTTCGCCTACGAGAAGTCGATGCTGATGAGCATCGGCGACGAGAAGGGGCTGCTGCTCGACGCGGCCGTGCGCCGCGCCGATCCCGCGCTGGCGCTCGAGCTGGGCACCTACTGCGGCTACGGCGCGCTGCGGATCGCCCGCGCCGCCCCCAAGGCCAAGGTGTATTCCGTCGAGCTCGCCGAGGCCAACGCCGCCAACGCCCGCCGGATCTGGGAGCACGCCGGCGTGGCCGACCGGGTGACCTGCGTCGTCGGCACCATCGGCGACGGCGGGCGCACCCTCGACGCGCTGGCGGGTGAGCACGGATTCGCTTCCGGCGCACTCGATTTCGTGTTTCTGGACCACGACAAGAACGCCTACCTGGGCGACCTGATGAGCATCGTCGACCGGGGCTGGCTGCATCCGGGCGCGATCGTCGTGGCCGACAACGTGCGAATCCCCGGCGCGCCGAAGTACCGCGAATACATGCGTCAGCAGCAGGGCAAGGGCTGGAACACCGTCGAGCACAAGACGCACGTCGAGTACCAGTCAATGGTGTCCGACCTGGTGCTGGAGTCGGAATACCTGGGCCCAGCGTCGAGTTGATGTCGGGATTCCGGGCGGATTGGCCCAACAAGTCGACGTTCGGCGGAAATTAGGTAGCCCGCGGGTGCGCCCCGGCCCACACCTCGCGCAGCGCGTGCACGGTGACCAGCGTGTAGATCTGCGTCGTCGTCACCGAGGCATGCCCGAGTAGCTCCTGCACGACGCGGACGTCCGCGCCGCCCTCAAGCAGGTGCGTGGCGAAGGAATGCCGCAGCATGTGCGGCGACACACCCGACGTGATCCCGGCGCGCTCGGCGGCGTCCTGCAGCACCTGCCACGCGCTCTGCCGCGACAGCCGGCCGCCGCGGGCGTTGAGGAAGATGGCCGGCGTCCCGCGTCCGCGGCGCGCCAGGTCGGGGCGGCCGCGCACCAGGTACGCGTCCAGCGCCTGCACGGCGGGGCGCCCGACGGGCACCAGCCGCTGCTTGCCGCCCTTCCCGCGCAGCAGCACGGAGCGGGCCTCAGTGTCGATGTCGTCGACGTCCAGGCCGACGGCCTCGGAGATCCGAGATCCGGTGGAGTACAACAACTCCAGCAACGCGCGGTTGCGCAGCGTCAGCGGGCCATCGCTGGGGCCGTCACCGCCGGCGCCCTCCAGCAGCGCCAGCACCTGGTCGATGGTCAGGCTCTTGGGGAGCCGACGGCCGGGCGTCGGCGGCCGCACGGCCCGCGCCACGTCCAGCTCGGCGAGGCCTTCGGCGGCGGCGAACCGGTGCAGGCCGCGCACCGCGATCAGCGCCCGCGCCGCCGAGACCGCCGACAGCGCCGCCGTCCCGGCCTCGGGGTCGCCGCGGCGCAGCGCAACGAGGAACTCGCTGACGTCATCCTCGCCGACCTTGGCCAGGTCGTGAATTCCGCGGTCGGACAGGTGCTTCGAATAGCGGCGCAGGTCGCGGCGATAGGAGGTGAGCGTGTTTTTCGCCACGCCCCGCTCGATGGTCAGGTGGTCGAGGTAGCCCTGCAGTTGGGTGTCCAGCGCCGCCGTCATTGCGCGGCCTTTCGCGCGACGAACGCGGTCGGCTTGTCGATCCACGGGCAGTCCGGCGGGCGGGTCGGCATGCACTCGGTGTTGACGACGTGCGCGGCCAAAATCCCCGCCACCGCAATGGCGTTCACGATCTCGCCCCGAAGCACCTTGTCGACGGCGTCTGCCAGCGGATACCACTGCAGCGTCATGTCGGCCTCTTCGTCGTGCGCTTCGGGCCGGTCCACCTGGGTGAGCCCGGTGGCCAGATAGACGCGCACCGATTCGTCGCTGAAGCCGGGCGTGGAGTCGAGGTCGACGAGCACCCGCCAGGTGTCGGCCTTCAGGCCGGCCTCCTCGTGCAGTTCGCGGGCGGCGGTCAGCTGCGCCGGCTCGCCGCCGACGTCGAGCAGCCCGGCGGGCAGCTCCCACAGCCGCCGGCCGAACGCGTGCCGATACTGATAGACCATCGGGATGTTGCCGTCGTCGTCCATCGCCACCACGGCGACGGCGCCAAAGTGCTCGACGACTTCACGGGTGACGAGCTTGCCGCCGGGCATCCGGACCTGATCGCGGCGCAGCGCGAAAATCCTTCCGGTGTGCAGCGTTTCGGATGACGCCGTCTCGAAGACGTGCTCAGCCACGGGTTGCGGGCTCGGGTAGCGGCCGCTGGACGCTGTCTCGATGCTGGGTGCCGTTGGGCGAATGCTGCTCGGGGATCTCCACTGGGAGCTGCTCGCCCGCCTTGTAGTCGAGGGAGGCCTTGACGAACGCGACGAACAGCGGGTGCGGCCGGGTGGGCCGGCTCTTGAGCTCGGGGTGGGCCTGGGTGCCGACGATGAACGGGTGCACCTCGGGCGGGTATTCGACGAACTCGACGAGGTGGCCGTCGGGCGAGGTGCCCGAGAAGCGCAGGCCGCTTTCGGCGATCTTGTCGCGGTAGGCGTTGTTGACCTCGTAGCGGTGCCGGTGCCGCTCGGACACCTCCGTCGCGCCGTACGCCTGGGCCACAATCGAATCCGGCTCCAACACCGCGGGATAAGCTCCGAGCCGCATGGTGCCGCCGAGGTCGGCGTTGCCGGCGACGATGTGCTCCTGGTCGGCCATCGTGGAAATCACGGGATCGGGTGTGCCCGGCTCGAATTCGGCCGAGTTGGCCTCCGTGAGACCGGCCGAGCGCGCGGCCTCGATCACGATGCACTGCAACCCGAGGCACAGCCCCAGCACCGGCAGCCCGCGCCCCCGGGCGTGCCGGATGGCGCCAATCTTGCCCTCGATCCCGCGGATGCCGAAACCACCGGGAATCAACACCCCGTGCACGTCGGCCAGCGCGGCCGCGGCCTCACCGGGATTCGCGCAGTCATCCGAGGGCACCCACACCATCTCGACCTTGGCCTGGTGCTTGAACCCACCGGCGCGCAGCGCCTCGGTGACCGACAAGTAGGCATCGGACAGCTCGACGTACTTGCCCACCAACGCGATTCGAACCGTCTCGTGCGGCTCGTGCACCCGGCGCAGCAGGTCGTCCCATTCGGTCCAGTCGACGTCGCGGAACGGCAGGTTGAGCCGGCGCACCACGAACGCGTCGAGCTCCTCGCGGTGCAACACCTTCGGGATGTCGTAGATCGACGGCGCGTCCGGGGTGGAGATGACGCCGTCGATGTCGACGTCACACATCAGCGCGATCTTGTTCTTCAGCGGCTCGGGAACCGGACGGTCGCACCGCAGGATCAGCGCGTCCGGGGTGATACCGATGCTGCGCAGCGCCGCCACCGAATGCTGCGTCGGCTTGGTCTTGAGCTCGCCGGAGGGCGCCAGGTACGGCACCAGAGACACGTGCAGGAAGAAGACGTTCTCCCGGCCGACGTCGTGTCGGACCTGCCGCGCGGCTTCCAGAAAGGGCTGTGATTCGATGTCGCCGACCGTGCCGCCGATCTCGGTGATCACGACGTCCGGGCGGCGCCCGTCGGCGTCCGGCTGGGCCATGGCCAGGATGCGCCGCTTGATCTCGTCGGTGATGTGCGGGATCACCTGGACGGTGTCACCGAGGTACTCACCGCGACGTTCCTTGGCGATGACGGTTGAATACACTTGCCCGGTGGTCACATTCGCCGACCCGGACAGGTCGCGATCCAGGAACCGCTCGTAGTGGCCCACGTCGAGGTCGGTCTCGGCGCCGTCCTCGGTGACGAACACCTCGCCGTGCTGGAACGGGTTCATGGTGCCCGGATCGACGTTGAGGTAGGGGTCGAGCTTTTGCATCGTGACGTGCAACCCGCGGGCCGTCAGTAGCTGCCCCAGGCTGCTGGCGGTGAGCCCCTTGCCCAGCGAGGAAGCAACCCCACCGCTGACGAAGAGGTGCTTGGTGGCGGTTTGGGGGTGCTTGCGCACTGGCGACCTCCGTGAAGACGGGCAGGGCTTGGATTTAACTAGCTGGGCCTGCCGACCCACGGAAATCCACCCTAACATCCGCGACCGTCTGTCGCGGGGAACACGCCGCCCGCTACTGGGGCACGGTGATGGACGTGGCGCCGTGGCCGGTGCCGTACTGGCCGATGTGGCCGCCGTTGATCAGATCGTGCAGGCCCAGGACCGTCGTGATCCGTCCGGGCGCGGCGTCGATGTCGTCGACGGTGCTGACCGCCGACGACATGCCGGCGTCGGCGCGGGTGACGGCGACCGCGGCGCCTCCGGTGGCCGAGCCGTCGCGACCCGCCAACAGGGTGCCCGAGCCATGCGGGGCCAGCGCGGCGGAGAACCGGGCCACGCTGACGCCCTGGTTGCCGGCGTCCTGGGGCAGCGCGCCGCCGGTGACGACCAGCGCGGCGTTGGCCGCGCCGAGGTGGTCGGCGGGCTGATAGGTGATGAAGCCGGTGTCGCGCAGCGACGCCAGCACGGTGTCGCGCTGCGGCTCGTCAATGGGCGGGGTGGCTGGGTTGGGGTTGATCAGCAGCGCGATCCCGAGCAGGTCGCCGGCCTGCGAACCCTGGTCGACGAGCTTGGTGCTCAACTGCTGCCCGGCGGGCAGGATCGACGAGTTGACCACCGTCCGCAGCTTCTCCGCGGAGTTGGCGTCGACGAACTCCTGGGTCAGCGAGACCGTTCCGGCGACGGTTCCGCCGGCCTGGCCGATGAATTTCGCGACCGCTGCGACGTCGTCGTCGCGGGCGTCCGGGGTGCGGAACAGCACCACCGACTTGCCGCCGAGCGCGTCGTGCACGATCCGGCCGGCCAGCTGGTTATCGAAATTGTTTGCCGCGGCGAGCTTTTCGTTCATCACGTTCTTTTGATCGTTGAGCCCGCTGATCTGTGTGTACAGGTCGCGTTTCTCGTCACGCAGGCTGGACAGCAGGGTGTCGGACAGGAATCCGGACCCCAGCACCACGCCGACGGCCAGCGCCAGGAAGACCGCGGCCAGGGATAGCGCGTGTTGGCGTAACGAGATCATTTAACGCACCGTTCGTCGAAAAGCTAGGTGAGCAAGTGCTGCGTCCAGTTGATGAAGTGGTTCCAGTAGTGGGTGATCCAGTGCAGCACCACGCCGTCGGTGCGCGACACCCACAGCGCGACGATGACGGCGATCAGCATCGTCAGCGCCAGCAGCGCGATGGCGCCCCCGGAAATGTGGTTGCGGTACAAGGTCGCAACGGCCTTGGCGTCGACCACCTTCTCCCCCACCCGAAGCCGGGTCAAGAACGTCGACGGGTTGCTCTGGGTGCGGTTGCGGTCGAAGAACGTCTCGATGTTCGCGGTGTGGCCGGCCGTCACGAGCAACGCGGCGCCGTGGTGATCGGCCAGCAGCAGCGCCAGGTCGACCGCGGACCCGGCGGCCGGGAACGTCATCGCCCCGACGCCGAGGTCCTGGATCCGCTCCAGGCCGGGCGCGTGGCCGTCGGCGTCGGCGGGCAGCACGACCTGGGCGCCGCACTTGAGGGTGTCGGTGCTGATCTGCTCGGGATCGCCGACGATGATCTGCGGGCGATAACCGTTCTTGCGCAACACATCCGCGCCGGTGCCGACCCCGATGAGCACCGGCTGGTACTCCTTGATGAAGGGCTTGAGGGAGCGCAGCTCGTCCTCCGCGCTGGGCTCGTCGGCCACGATCAACACGTGCCGCCGGCGCAGGTCGACGTCGATGTCGGGGATGCCGATGCCGTCGATCAGCAGCGGGCTCTCGCTCTTGATGAACTCGATCGTGTTGCCGGCGAACGCCTCCAGGTGGGCGGCCAGGCCGCTCTTGGCCTCGCGCATCAGGTCGGCGATGTCGTGGTCGGTGCGCTCGGTGCCGCGGACCAGCCGGCGGTCACCGGAATACACGCCACCCTCGTAGAGCCGAATCTTGGCGCCGTCCTTGACCTTCTTGAAGACGTCGGGCCCGGTCTCGTCGATGAGCGTGACGCCGTTGTTGACCAGCACCTCCGGGCCGAGGTTCGGGTAGCGACCCGACACCGACGGTGACGCGTTGACGACGGCGGCGATGTCGGCCTCCACCAACGCGTCCGCGGTGATGCGGTCCAGATCCAGGATGTCGAGCACCACGATGTCGCCGGGACACACCCTGCGCAGCAGGCGGTCGATGTTCCGGTCGACCCGGGCGGTGCCGGTGAGGCCCGGCCGGGACGTGTTACGCGAAAGCAGCGCTGACATCTTCATGGGGGCGATTCTGTCCGCGAAGCCAGGGTGAGGCGAGGAGGCGCGCCGTAACATTAGCCTCATAAGTTATCTAGCGTCACATTGGTAACAGCCTCACAACGGGTTGGTCGCGCCGAGGGTGCGCAGTTGTACGCGCTTTGCGGCGTGTCGACGTACAAACACGGACACTCGCGGGGAGGCCGCCCTCAGTCCTGCTCGTTCTGGGCGGTCTCGAGCAGTTCGCGGGCGTGCGCGCGGGCGCTGGCGGAGTCGCCCAGGCCCGCGAGCATCCGCGCCAGCTCGGCCACCCGGTCGTCGCCGCTCGCCCGGCGCACCACGCTGGTGCCCTTGGGTCCGGCGCCGTGCACCACCAGGTGCACGTCGGCGTACGCGGCGACCTGCGGCAGGTGCGTGACCACGATGACCTGATGCGTGCGGGCCAGCCGCGCCAGCCGCCGACCGATCTGCACCGCGGCCCGCCCGCCGACGCCGGCGTCCACCTCGTCGAACACCATGGTGGTGCCGGCCGCCGAGGCGGCGAGGACCACCTCCAGGGCCAGCATCACCCGGGACAATTCGCCGCCCGACGCGCTCTTGGCCAGCGGCAGCACCGTCATGCCGCGGTGCGCCGCGAAGCCGAACTCGACCTGGTCGATGCCGTCGCCGCCGGCGCGGGCCGCCTCGCCCGAGGGCAGCATCAGGGTGGCGGGATCGTCCGGGTCGGTCGCGACGTCGGTGGCCACGTCGATGGTGAATTCGGCGTCGGCCATCGCCAGCCCGGACAGCTCCCCGGTCACCGCTTTGGCCAGCCGTTTGGCGGCTTTGCGCCGAACCTTGCTGAGATCGACTGCGGCGTCGGCCAATTCGCGCGCCAGCTCGTCGACGCGGCGTGCCAGCGCGGTGATGGCCTCTTCGGAGACGTCGAGTTGCGCCAGCCGTTCGCGCGATTCGCGCGCCCACCGCAGCACCCCGTCGATGTCGGCGGCGTACTTGCGGGTGAGCGTGCGCAGTTGGGCCTGCCGGGCCAGCTTGGATTCCAGCGCGCTGGCGTCGACCGGCAGCTCGTCGAGGAAGCCGCCGAGTTCGTGGGCCGCATCATCAACGACCGTCAGCGCCTGGGCGATCTGGCCGGCCAACGCCCGCAGCGTCGCGTCGTCCGTGGATTCGAGTGCGGCCCTTGCCTTTCCGAGGCTGTCGATCGCGCCCTGGCCGAGACCGTCGCCGTCGTCGGCCGACAGCGCGGCGCGCGCCGTGGCGGCGGCCTCGCGCAGCGTGTCCAGTTCGGACAGCCGCAGGACGTCGGCGACCAGCGCGTCGTCTTCCCCGGGTTGCGGGTCGACGGCGTCGATCTCGTTCAGCGCGAACTGCAACCGGTCGGCCTCCTGCGCGAGCTCGCGAGCGCGGTCGCGGCGGTCGATGAGGTCGCGGCGCGCCGTCAGCCAGGCCTCACGCAGCTTGCGGTACCGCTCCAACGGCGGACCGGCCTCCGCGAAGCGGTCCAGCGCGCCGCGCTGTTCCTCGGGCCGCATCAGGCGCAGCTGGTCGTTCTGCCCGTGCAGGGTGAGCAGTCCGGTGGTGAAATCGCCCAGCGACTTGGCGGGCACGCTGCGCCCGCCCAGGGAGGCGCGCGACGGCCCGTCGCGGCTGACCGAGCGCAATGCGATCACGCTGCCGTCCTCGTCGCGCTCGGCGCCCAGGTCTTCCAGGATCGCGTCCAGCTGCGCCGCCGTCTCGTCGTCGAGATCGGTTGTGCTGAAACGGCCTTCGACGATGGCGCGGTCGGCACCGGACCGGACCCGGTTCGGGTCGGCGCGGCCCCCGCCGAGCAGGTGCAGCCCGGTCACCACCATCGTCTTGCCGGTGCCGGTCTCGCCGGTCAGCACCGTCAGGCCGCGGTCGAATTCCCCGACCGCGGCGCTGATGGCACCCAGCGACTCGATGCGTATCTCGGTGAGCACCCGGTCATTACTTTCCGCGCCAACCGGTCACCGGCAACCGGAACTTGCGCACCAAGCGGTCGGTGAACGGCGCGCTGTCCAGCCGCGCCCACTTGACCGGGGTGTCGCAGCGGGTCACCTCGATCCGGCTGCCGGCCGGGATCCGCATTTCGCGGCGGCCGTCGCAAAACACCAGGGCGTCGTGCCCGTCGGCCTCGGTCTCGATCGCGATGGTGGCCTCGGGGCTGGTGACCATGGGCCGGCCGAACAGCGCATGAGCGTTGTTGGGCACCACCAGGATTGCCTCCAGGTCGGGCCACAGCACCGGCCCGCCTGCCGAGAACGCGTAGGCGGTGGAGCCGGTCGGCGTCGACACCAACACGCCATCGCAGCCGAACGCGGACACCGGGCGGCCGTCGACCTCGACGACCACGCCGAGCACGCCCAACCGGGGGCCCTTTTCCAGGCTGACCTCGTTGAGCGCCCACCCGTGTTCGACGTGACCCTTGTGCAGCACCGCGACGTCCAGCGTCAGGCGGTTCTCCACCCGGTAGTCGCGGCCGATCACGTGTTCCAGCACCCGGTCGATTGCCTCGGCTTCGGCCTCGGCGAGGAAGCCGATGCGGCCCAGGTTCACACCCAGCACCGGGATCCCGGCGTTGCGGGCCAATTCGGCCGCGCGCAGGAAGGTGCCGTCGCCGCCAAGGACCAGCACCAGTTCGCAGCCCTCGGCCGCCGACGGCTCGGCGTCGACGACCTCGATTTCGACGCCCATGGCTCGCATGTCGTCGGGGGCCAGGTGCAGCGGTCCCCTGTCGACCGCCTCGGCGGACAGCACCCGCAGCCCAACGCCGTTGTCGCCCAACACCTTCTGTACGCGGCGGGCGGTCTCGGTCGCTTCCTCGCGGCCGGTGTGCACCACCAGCAGCACCGTGCGCTCAACGGTCATTGCGGGCCCTCGTCCACCGCGCGCCGCACCGCGTCCACCAGCCCATCAGCAGATAGCCCCCGATCGGTCTCGGCCCGCAGCCACAAGAAGTATTCGACATTGCCCGACGGGCCCGGCAGCGGGCTCGCGGTGACGTCGACGGTCTGCCAGCCCAGTTCCCCGGCCCGCCGCGCGACGGCCAGCACCGCGTCGGCCCGCAAGCCGGGGTCGCGAACGACCCCGCCGGCGCCGACCTGGCCCTTGCCCACCTCAAACTGCGGCTTCACCATGGGAACGATATCCGCGCTGGGCCAAGCGCATCCAATCAGCGCGGGCAACACGCTGGCCAGCGAGATGAACGAGAGGTCGGCCACCACCAGGTCGACCGGCCCGCCGATGACCTCCGGCGTCAATTCACGGGCGTTGGTGCGCTCGACGACGATCACCCGGGAATCGGACCGCAGCGACCAGGCCAGCTGGCCGTAGCCGACGTCCGCGGCCACCACCTCGGTCGCCCCGCGATCCAGCAGTACCTCGGTGAACCCGCCGGTCGACGCGCCGGCGTCCAGGCAGCGGCGGCCCGCGACGGGAATGCCGAAGGCGTCCAGGGCGCCGATCAGTTTGTGCGCCCCGCGCGACACCCAGCCGCGCTCGCCCTCTCCGGCGACGGTCAGGGCGGCGGTGACGTCGACGGCGGTGCCGGGCTTGCGGGCGGGCATCCCGTCGATGCTCACCTTGCCGGCGCCGATCAACTCCGCGGCCTGCTGGCGGGATCGGGCGAGCCCGCGGCGGACGAGCTCGGAGTCAACGCGGGCACGTCGTGCCACGGCCGCACTCAGCCCCTCTCCGCCGACTCCAGCGCGGCCAGCAGCACGTCGTGCGCCTCGGAGAGGCGCCGCGCTATCTCTTCGAGCTCGGCGAGTGACGGCTCGTGTTCGGAGTTCTCCGGATCCCCGATATCGGACAGCTGGGCCACCAGGGCGTCTATTTCAGCGCGAAGCTGATCGGGATCGATATTCATCGCGTACCTACGCTAGTCCAGGGACCAGCGCCGCAGGGCGTCCCGGGCGCGCGCGTCGGCGGCCTCGATGCGCACGGCCCCAGCGGCGACGGCGCCCCACACCGCATGCGCGACGGCGCGCACGATCGACAGCCCGTCCCCCTCGTCGGCGCCGTTGGCGCTGACCGTCACCGCCTGCTCCCCGACCTCGACGTGCCAGCCCTGCTGCGGCCCCACCGCGAGCAGCTCGCCGTCGGAGTGCAGCGAGCGCAGGTCGTGGGCGATGTAGGTGGGCCGGCGGGCCGGGTCGGCGAACACCGCGTCGCTGGCCGTGTTGACCCCGGTGAGCACCATCAGGCTGGGCAGGTCGGCGGCGTTGGCGCCCTCGATGTCGGTGTCCAGCCGGTCGCCGACGACCAGCGGCGCCCGGAAGTCGCCGCGGGCCGCCGCGTCCTGCAGCAGCCGCGGCGCCGGCTTGCCGGCGACGCGCGGTTCGGCGCCGGTGGCGGCCCGCAGCGCGGCCACGAACGAGCCGTTGCCGGGCAGCAGGCCGCGCTCGGTGGGCAGGGTGGGGTCGACGTTGGCCGCCACCCACAGCGCGCCCGCGCGGATGGCCAGGGCGGCCTCGGCGAGGTCCGGCCAGCCGATGGTGGTGGACAGGCCCTGCACGACGGCGACGGGCTCGTCGTCGTAGCGGCGCACCGGGCGCAGCCCGACGGCGGCGATCTCGTTGGCCAGCGCGTCGGTTCCCACGATCAGCACGCGGGACTCGGGCGCCAACTGGTCGGCCAGCAGCTTCGCCGCGCTCTGGGCGCTCGTCACGACGTCGGTCCCGGTCGCGGTGAAGCCGAGCTCGCGCAGGTGCAGCGCCACCTCGTCGGCGCTGCGGGAGGCGTTGTTGGTCACATAGAGCTTGCGGCTGTTGACCTCGTCCAGCGACTGGACCGCACCCTCGGTGGGCTGGGCGCCGCGAAAGACGGTCCCATCCAGGTCGACGAGCAGGCAATCGTATTGCTGCGCAATGGTTTTCATCTACGCAAGCTCGCCGACGCGCTCTTCGGCGTCCGTGACGCCTTCGATGTCCGCGGCCGCCGAGCGCAGGAACCATTCCAGCGCCTCGGCGTTGCGGCCGAGCGCCAGCAGCGTGTCGGCGTAGGCGTAGAACAGCCGCGCCGCCGTCGAGCCGCTGCGGCTCGTGTCCAGCTGCGGCGTGGACAGCACGGTCAGCGCCTGCTCCAGCTGCCCGAGATCGGCGCGGGCGCCGGCGGCGACGATGCGCAACTCGTCGGCGTCGTCGCCGGACAGCTGGGCCGCCTCCTCGCCGCGCGCCAATTCGATCGCCCGCTCCGGACGGCCAAGCCCGCGTTCGCAATCGGCGATCAGCGCGAGCAACGACGACTTGCTGCCCATCCTGCGCGCGGCGCGCAGTTCGGCAATCGCCTGAGCCCAGTCCCCGCAGTGGTAGGCGGCGATTCCGACGGCCTCGCGGACCGCGGCGATCCTGCTGGCCCGGGCCCGCGCCGCGCGGGCGTGTTTCAACGCGGCCTCGGGGTCCTCGTCGAGCAGCTCGCCGGCGGCGACCAGGTGGCGCGCCACCGCGTCGGCCGTGGCGCGGTCCAGCGTGCTCAGTTCGCCGCGGATGTCGGGCGCCAGCTGCTTGGCATCCACGCCGGGCGGTATCGGCGGGCCGTCGTGTGTGGCCCGGTCCTCTTTGTCCGCGGTGCGCGGCTGCGCCGGTCGAGCGCGGCCCGGACCCGACCAGGAACCCGGGCGCTCCGTGCGCGGTCCCCGCCTACCGCCGCGCCCCTGCCTGTCGTCGACCACGCTGCACAGGATACGGGCGGCCGTCGAGCGCGCGGTGACGGCCGTTTAGGCCGGCGGCCGGTCCGTCAGCAGCGGGGCCAGCACCGCCGGGCAATAGGTCGCGATCGCGACGATGGTGAACACGCCCGCCGCGTCGTGGGACATTCCGTGTCCGTCGCCGACTGTGGCGATCACCGAGTCGAACGAGCCGCCGGGTTGCACGAGCATCGGGCAGACCGACTTGCCGAGCGCCGTCGCGCTGTCCGGCTGCGAAACCGGGACGCCGGCGTTCGCGAGGGCCCGCAGGAAGGCGTTGCCCATCAGGTCCGCGTGCACGGGTGCCGCCAGCGCCGCGGTCAAGCCGGCCAGGCCCGCGCCCACCCCCACCGCTCGCAGCACCCGCGTCGCCCTAGTCACCGTGACCACCCTGGTCAGCCGAGGTCACGTCGGCGACACGACACGATAACGACTAGGCGACGCGTTCGATGCCCGCGACGTTGCGTTTGCCACGGCGCAGCACCAGCCACCGGCCGTACAGGAAGTCCGACGGCCGCGGCGCCCACTCCTCGCTGTCGACGCGCACGTTGTTGACCGACACGCCGCCCTCGCCGATCGTGCGGCGCGCGGCACCCTTGCTGGCCGACAGGCCGCTGGCCACCAGCAGGTCGACGATCCCGTCTGGGCTACCGGGCTTGAGCTCGGCGACCGACGTCTCGCGCAGCGCCGCGGCCAGCGTGGCCTCGTCCAACCGGTCGAGTTCGCCCTGCCCGAACAGCGCCCGGCTGGCGTGCTCGACCGCCTCGGTGGCCGCCTCGCCGTGCACCAGGACGGTCAGCTCGCGGGCCAGCCGGCGCTGGGCGGCGCGCTGCTGCGGGCGCTCGGCCGTCGCCGCTTCCAGCTCGGCCAGCTCGTCGGCGGACAGGAAGGTGAACCAGCGCAGGTAGCGGATCACGTCGGCGTCGGCGGTGTTGATGAAGTACTGGTACCAGGCGTACGGGCTGGTCATCTCCGGGTCCAGCCACAGGCTGCCGCCGCCGGTGGACTTGCCAAACTTGGTGCCGTCGGCGGCCGTCACCAGCGGGACCGTCAGCGCGTGCACCGTCGCGCCGAGCCTCTGGCGGACCAGGCGCACCCCGGCGATGATGTTGCCCCACTGATCCGAGCCGCCGATCTGCAGCGTGCAGCCGTGGTGCCGGTGCAGCTCGACGTAGTCGTTGGCCTGCAACAGCATGTAGCTGAACTCGGTGTAGGAGATGCCCTCCCCGTCGAGGCGCCGCCGGACGGTGTCGCGGTCCAGCATCACGTTGACCGAGAAGTGCTTGCCGATGTCACGCAAGAACTCGATGGCCGACAGGCCTTTGGTCCAGTCCAGGTTGTTGACGACGACGGCGCCGGTCGGCGAGGCGTCGAAGTCGACGAAGCGTTCCAACTGCCCGCGGATGCGCTCGGTCCACGCGGCGACGGTGTCGGCCGCGTTGAGGCTGCGCTCGCCGACGTCGCGCGGGTCGCCGATCATGCCGGTGGCGCCACCGGCGAGCACGATCGGCCGGTGCCCGGCGCGCTGGAAGCGGCGCAGCGCCAGCAGCGGCACCAGGTGCCCGGCGTGCAGGCTCGCCGCGGTCGGGTCGAACCCGGCGTACACCGTCATCGGCCCGCGCTGCGCTTCGGCGGCCAGCGCGTCGAGGTCGGTGGACTGCGCGATCAGCCCGCGCCAGGCCAGCTCGTCAAGGATCCCGGAAGACATCGCGCACGACTTTAGTCGCTGCGGCGGCCTCGATTCGCTCCTGCGCGGCTATATAAGGCAAGCTAACTACGCGGCGCATCGCCGCGCCATCGCTTTCCCCCGTACGCGCACCAACCACGCGGAGCGTCATGGACAACCGATACTGGCCGTTGGTCGTCGCGATCATCATGCTCGCCCTCGGGCTGACGCTCACCGTCGCCGACTTCAAGCGGGCCACCACCATGCGCAAACCGCTCGCGGTTGCGCTCCTGTGTCAGTCGCTGCTGCTGCCGACCCTGTGCCTGGTGATCGCCGAGGCGTTCCATCTCGAACCGCACCTGGCGGTCGGGCTGATGCTGATGTCCGCGACCCCCGGCGGGACGATGTCGAACATCCTCAGCCACCTGTTCAACGGCGATCTGGCACTAAACCTCACCCTGACCGCAATCAACGCCGTGCTGTCGATCGTCGCCCTGCCCGCGATCCTGGCGGTGTCGATGACGTGGTTCCTCGGCGAGGGCCGGTTCCTCCCGCTCCAGCTGGACAAGTTCCTGGCGGTGATCGGCCTGGTGCTGGTGCCCATCGCGATCGGCGTCGCCATCCGCCACCGCTTCCCCGAGCTGGCCCGGCGCATGCAGAAGCCGGTCCGCGTCTTGGCGCTCACGCTGCTGGTGCTCGCCATCGTCGCGGCCATCGCCGGCGGGCGAACCACGCTCTGGCACAACATCGGCCTGCTCAGCGGTGCCGTCGTGGTGTTCTGCGCCGTCAGCCTGACGGTCGGCTACCTCGCGCCGCGCCTGATGCGGCTGGCCCCGCGGCAGGCCGTCGCCGTCAGCCTGGAGGTCGGCATGCACAACGCCGTCGTCGCGATGGGCATTGCGCTGAGCCCGCAGTTGCTGAACAGCGCCGTAATGGCCACGCCGGCCGCGGTATACAGCGCCGTCGCGCCGCTGCTGGCCGTGACGTTCGTGCTCGTCGCGCGCCGCGTGGACCCCGCGTTTCGCGTGGCCTCCCCCGCCGCGGTCTAGTCACTGGTCCCGGGCGCGGGTGCCCGGGGGCTGCGCCGGTACGCCGATACCTCCGGCCTTCCGGGGAGCCACAGCCGCCACGGCCGGTCGGCGGCCTGGCTGACACCGACGCGGGGGCCCGACGTGGCGGTCAGCGGGGCGTTCAGTTCCAGGGTCACCGGGCCGTCGGGATCAGATAGGTCAATTCCGTTGTCGTCCATGGTGATTCCCAGCGCCGAGCACAGATTCCCCGGACCGCGCGCCAGCGCCGCGGTGCGGACCAGCTCGCCGCGGCGGGCGCGCGCGACGTCGACGCCGTCCTCGAGGGCCGCGGCGCGCAGCAGGACGGCCGCCGCGGTGCCGTCCGGCCCGCACGAGACGTTGGCGCAGACGTGGATCCCGTGGCTGCGGTACGTGTAGAGCCGCCCGGGCGGGCCGAACATCACGGCGTTGCGGCCGGACAGGCCGCGGTAGGAGTGGGCCGCGGTGTCGGGCCAGGGGCCGTCGGGAACCCCGCCGTAGGCCTCCACTTCGACGACGACGGCCCGCACGCCCCTGCCGGTGAGGGTGGCGCCCAGCAGCCGATGCGCGGCGGCGACCGGATCCACCGACAGCTCCCCTGCGACCACCCACCGAACCTACCGACACGCCCGACATGGCAATATCCCGGCCGAAATCGTGTCGAAGGAGACCGAACAATGCATGCGATCGACCCCGCTGCGACGGCGTGGCTGCTGGCCAGCACCGCGTTAGTGCTGCTGATGACCCCCGGCCTGGCGATCTTCTACGGCGGCATGGTCCGCACCACCGGCGTGCTCAACATGATCATGATGAGCTTCATCTCCATCCCGCTGGTCACGGTGGCGTGGCTGTTGCTCGGCTACACCGTCGCGTTCTCCCCGGACGGGGCGCACGGGCTGGTGGGAAACCTCGATCATCTCGGGATGCTCGGCATCGGCCCCGAAACCGTCCACGGGGCGGTCCCCGAATTGCTGTACGCCACCTTCCAGCTGGCGTTCGCGATCATCACGGCCGCGCTGGTCAGCGGCGCGATTGCGGACCGCGCGAGGTTCGCAGCCTGGATGGCGTTCGCCACGGTCTGGACAATCGTCGTGTATTCGGTTGTCGCGCATTGGGTTTGGGGACCCGGTGGCTGGCTGGCGAAGCTGGGCGTGCTCGACTACGCCGGCGGGCTGGTCGTCGAGATCGTGTCCGGTTCGTCCGCACTGGCCCTGGCGCTGGTGCTCGGGCCCCGCATCGGCTTCAAGAAGGACGCCATGCGGCCGCACAACCTGCCGTTCGTCCTGCTCGGGGTCGGGCTGCTGTGGTTCGGCTGGTTCGGGTTCAACGCTGGATCGGCGTTGGCCGCCAACGCAACCGCCGCGGCCATCTTCCTCAACACGCTCGTCGCCGGGTGCCTCGGCATGCTCGGCTGGCTGACGGTGGAACGGATCCGCGACGGCAGGCCCACGACGTTCGGGGCGGCGTCCGGTGTGGTCGCCGGCCTCGTCGCCATCACACCCTCGTGCGGAACCGTCAACACGCTCGGCGCGGCGGTCGTCGGCCTCGCGGCCGGTGTCGTGTGCTCATTCGCGGTGGCGGCGAAATTCCGTTTCAACTACGACGATTCGCTCGACGTGGTGGGTGTGCACTTCGTCGGCGGCGTGGTCGGCGTGTCGTTGATCGGCCTGCTCGCGACGGCGGTCATGACGTCCGGCCCGCAGGGCCTGTTCTACGGTGGCGGCTTCGCCCAGCTGGGCAAGCAGGCGCTTGCGATCGTCGTGGTGGCGCTCTACGCGTTCACGGCGTCATTCGTGCTCGCGAAGGTCATCGACCGGGTGATGGGGTTCAGGCTCAGCCCCGAAGACGAGACAACCGGCGTCGACCTCACCCAGCACGCCGAGACGGCCTATGCCGAAGGCGTGCACGGACATCAGCCGCTGCGTCGCCCGGGGGCTGGATCGGTCGGCTAGCCCACGGGCAGCTTGAGCACGAGACCGTGAGCGTCATCCGGTCCCATCGGCCATATGCCGAACCAAGATCCACCTCCCACGGCGCGGGAGCCCACATGATCGGTGACGTAGACGTTGGTGCCGCTGGGGTCCACCGCGAGGCCCATGGGGTCCACGAAAGGGGGCGTCCCTTGCAGCGGAGTCCAGTTGTCCGCCCCGGGCGCCAACTTCAGCACGGTTCTGGACGTGATCATGTACACGTTGCCGGAGGCGTCCACCGCGAGATCCTGCTCGCCGGTGCTGAAAGTGTTGCCGGAGTTGTCGCGTGCTTGCGGCAATGCGGTCCAGGTGTTCGACCCGGGCGCCAGCCTCATCACGCAACTGCGGCTGCTTCGTCCGTGGCTGCAGCTGACGTAGACGTTGCCGGTCGTGTCCGCGGCCACGTCACCGGTAAAACTGTGTTGGTCGAGCTTCGGCAGTATGGTCTCGGTGCGCGACCCGGCCGCCAGCTTCTCGACCTGACCGTCGGAGTAGTTGACGACGTACACGGTGCCGACCGCGTCCACCGCGACACCGTGGGGAGATCGCAGGGTCCTGAACGGCAGCGAGGTCTGGGTGCCCGACCGGGCCTCCAACTTCACCACCCGACCGTTGCCTGAGTCGGCGACGTAGACGTTGCCGGCGGCGTCCACCGCCACGCCGGCGGTGGAACCGTCGATGACGCCGTCGTCGAAGAGGTCGAGGCCGGTGAATGGCAGCACCGTTTGGGTGTTCGACCCGGGCGCCAGTTTGAGCACCTGATTGGTGCGCGTCTCGGCGACGTAGACGTTGCCGGCGGGGTCCACGGCCACACCGTGCGGAAGGCGCAGGCCGGTGAACGGCAGCGCAAACGGCCGTTCCTGGTCCGCCTTCAGCTGATCTTCTTTGTTCTGATGACCGCTGTTTATGTTGCCGGCCAGAATCATCATCGCGGGGGCCACGACGAACATGATCGCGGCGATGATGACGCCATAGATCCAGAGCTTGCGTTTGGGACGGGCCAGCGGGGCCGCGACCGACGCCGGGGCCGCGCCGGCCCTGGCCCTGTCCTCCAGTTGCGAAGCCAAGCCGAATTTCTCGACGAGCGTCAGCCAATCCGCGTCCGAGACAACAAACTCCGCTTCATCCGCCGGAGTCACGGTGCCGCGCCAAGCGAACCGGTAGGTCAGCTTGGTCATGCCGCTCCAACGGGCCTGCGGGGGGCCGGCATAGTCGGGACACGCGATGGTCAGTGGTTGCGAATTGCCCACTCGCACAACCAGAACGGCGGTTGTCAGCGCGCCCACGTAGGGGGCCGAACGGGTGCTCGCGACCGGCGTCGCGATCACCTGCGCAAGCGGGGCCGAGGCGACGCGCGCGTTGCTCGTCAGGTCGGTGACCGAAATCCCGTCGTCGCCGACGTCGATGGCCAGCGTCGGCTGCGGCGGGTTGGCGTTCATCCTCAGCGCCGTTGCGGTGTTTTTGAACATCCCGAAGAACGACGTCGAGTACATCCGCGCGGGGTTCGGCGTGAGCGGGCAGCGAATCGGCTGCCCCGATACCGTTGCGCGCGCATCGAGCCCGCGCGGGCGGCCGACCGTGGTGAGAAGGTCATCGAACTCCTCGGGCCACATCGTCGCGTCCACGCTGTCCACCGGCGCTGCGTCCAATGGTGGTTCGGGAGCCACGCGATGATCTTGTCCGCCGATGACAAAGCGGTCGCGGCCGCTTCGCAGGTGCAGCGCCGTGCCTTTCGCCGTGCCGCCATACCCCGCGAGGGTCCACGCGCCCAGCTGCGCATCGCCGAACGAAAAGAACTCCCCCGGCCGTGAACTGACGGTCAGGCCGCCGCTGCCGACGTCGACGAGGACCGTCTTCTTCCGATTCATCCGCCGCTGGAACAGGCCGAAGGCCGGCATGGCGAGCAGCAAGAATCCGAGGAACACCACGAAGCCGCCGACCTTCATCACGTTGTCCGCGCCCACGATGGCGCCAACCAGAAACAGCGCCATATAGATCAGGCCGAGCGCCGCCATGCCTCCGAACATGACCAGATAGGTGTACTTCATCATCTGCTTGGTGCTGGGCGGGGTGGCGGCTGCCTCGAAACGGCGCGACGGACCCGGGTCGTGCGCGGTAGCCGGAGGCGCTTCGGCGCCGCGGGTCCGCTCGGCAAGCTGATGCTCCAGATCGGCGATGCGTTTCTCCGGATCGCCGTGATCCGTCAGCAACTTGCCCATGGCGGTTCCTTTCCGCGGCCCGACGGCCGGACGTTAGCGCCGGCCCGTTGCGAAATTCTTGTGTCTGCTTTCGCTACCGATCCCAGGGTCCAAACTGCGCAGGCAAATCGTCCCACCGCGAGGTGGAGAAGTTAAGCGGCGCCACCGAGCGTGCAATCCACGACGGCACGGCGGCGTGTCGCGTCGTGGATTGCACGTTCGGCGGCGAAGCCGGCCTTGACATCGACCCATCAGGAGCGGAGTATTCATCACGTGATGAGTTCATCGAGTGATGAATTATTGGCGAAGGGCCACGCCCCCGCGGTCAACATCGAGCATCTGCGCGTCGTCCGCGGTAAACGCCCCGCGCTGCACGACTTTTCGGTGACGATCGCCAAGGGCACGATCACCGGGCTGCTCGGGCCGTCCGGCTGCGGCAAGACCACCCTGATGCGCTGCATCGTCGGCACCCAGATCGTCAAGTCGGGCACCGTCACGGTGCTGGGCCGCCCGGCCGGTAGCCCGGCCCTGCGCCGCCGCGTCGGATACATGCCGCAGGACCCGACCATCTACAACGATCTGCGGATCGTGGACAACGTCCGCTACTTCGCCGCGTTGTACGGCTTCGACAACCGCGCCGCCGACGCGGCCATCGAGCGGGTCGGGTTGACCGACCATCGAACCGCCTTCTGCGGCAACCTGTCCGGCGGCCAGCGCACCCGCGCGTCGCTGGCGTGCGCGCTGGTCTGCCGGCCAGAGCTGCTCGTGCTGGACGAGCCGACCGTGGGCCTGGACCCCGTGCTGCGCGTCGACCTGTGGGAGCAGTTCACCGAGCTCGCCCGCACCGGCACCACCCTGCTGGTCTCGAGCCACGTGATGGACGAGGCCGACCACTGCGGCGACCTCTTGCTGATGCGCGAGGGCCACCTCGTCGCGCACACCACCCCGACCCGACTACGAGAGGACACCGGATGTCCGTCACTGGAGGACGCGTTTCTGTCCATCATCAGGCGCAGCACGAAGCTCCAGGCCGGTTAGGGCTCAAGGGCTACGCGGCCACCACGACGCGCATCCTGCGCCAGCTGGCCGCCGATCACCGCAGCGTCGCGCTGATCCTGTTCGTGCCGATCCTGGTCATCACGCTGATGTACTTCATGTTCGAGAACGCCCCGCACCGGCCGGGCATGCCGTCACCGTTCAACAACGCCTGCCTGATCCTGCTGGGCCTGTTCCCGCTCTTCGTGATGTTCATCATCACCTCGATCACCATGCAGCGCGAACGGGCCTCCGGGACACTGGAGCGCATCCTGACCACTCCCCTGCGCCGGCTCGACATGCTGATCGCCTATGGCACCGCGTTCTCGATCGCCGCGGCGGTGCAAGCGATCCTGGCCTGCATCGTGTCGTTTTGGTTGCTCGGCTTCGACACCGCGGGCAGCCCGGTGTGGGTGTTCGTGATCGCGATCGTCAACGCGGTGCTGGGCGTGGGACTGGGCCTGCTGTGTAGCGCCTTCGCGCGCACCGAGTTTCAGGCCGTGCAATTCATCCCGCTGGTGATGGTCCCCCAATTCCTGCTGGCCGGCATCATCGTGCCGCGCGCGTTGATGGCGCACTGGCTGCAGTGGATCAGCAATGTGTTGCCGGCGAGCTACGCGCTCGAGGCGCTGCAGCAGGTGGGCGCGCACAGCGAACTGACCTTCATCGCGGTGCGCGACATCGTCGTCGTGATGGGTTTCGCGCTCGCGGCGCTGTGCCTGGCGGCGGCGACGCTGCGGCGGCGGACAAGCTAGGGTGACGGCCACCAACACCGGGCGCAGACGCCCGGGGCGGCCGGCGGGTGGCTCGGACACCCGCGATCGGATCCTCGCCAGTGCCCGGGAGTTGTTCGCGCGCAACGGGATCCGCAACACGTCGATTCGCGCGGTGGCGGCGCTCGCCGGCGTCGATTCGGCGTTGGTGCATCACTACTTCGGCACCAAGGAGAAGCTGTTCGCCGCGGCCGTGCACATCCCGATCGACCCGATGGACGTCATCGGCCGGTTGAAAGAGGTGCCGATCGAAGAGCTCGGCTACACGCTGCCGTCAATGTTGTTGCAGCTGTGGGACTCCGAGATCGGTGCGGCGTTCATCGCCACGCTGCGGTCGATCCTGGCCGGCTCGGAGGTCAACCTCTTCCGCTCATTCATCCAGGACGTGATCGCCGTGGAGATGGGCCCGCGCGTCGACGACCCGCCCGGCACCGGTCACATCCGCATCCAGTTCGTCGCGTCGCAGTTGGTGGGCGTGGTGATGGCGCGCTACATCCTCGGATTCGAGCCGTTCGCGTCGCTGCCCGCCGATCAGATCGCGCGGACCATGGCGCCGAACCTGCAGCGCTACCTCACCGGGGAGCTGACGGACGGGCTCGTGCCATGAGCCGTTCGTGCTCGTCGTCGTCGACGTCGCTGGCCTCGTCGATCAGCAGCACCGGGATGCCGTCCTCGATGCGGTAGGCGCGCCGCAGCCGCGGGTTGTAGAGCAGTTCATCGCCTATGAGCACCAACGGACCCCGGTCGGCCGGGCACACCAGGATGCTGAGCAGGACGTCGTCGAGCATCACTGGGCGCCGCTCAGCGCGGACCGCGCCCCGGGAGTCAGCTTGCGGAACTCGTTGCTGTTCGCGTCGAAATACCACGCCTGGCGTCCCGACTTGGGGATGCCGGCCGCGCGCAGGGCGCTGACGGTGGGCCGGTAGGTGGCGCTCAGCGTCATCTCGGGGCACACCTGCACGATGTCGGGCCCCACCCCGATGGGGACTTTCGCGACGGCCTCGGTCAGGTCGGCCGCGGTGATGCTGGCCCCGGGCAGCAGCGTCACCGCCGCGACCGCCAGCTGGCGGTCGCCCATCGGCACGTTGTAGGTCACCGCGAGGTCCACGCCGTTGATGCAGCTCAGCGCGTCGGTGACCGGTTCGGCGAACACCGGCCCGCGCGCGGTGTGGACGACCGAGCCGCGCCTGCCGGCCAGCCAATAGTCGCCGTCCCCGTCGCGGTAGAACAGGTACTCGGTGGAGATCCAGGTGTCGGACGGCGCGAAGACCCCGCGCTTGACCGACGCGCTGGGGTCGATGGGCCCGCGGGACTGGGCAAGCAGCACCCCGACCTGGACGGGCTCGGCGACCTGCACGAAGCCTCGGTCGTCCTCGAGGATCAGGTCGTGTTCGGCGTCGTAGGCCGCGAGCTCGACGCGCCCCACGCCGGGAAGCGGGCGGCCCTTGCTGCCGATCTTCGCCCCGGACACGTTGGCCAGCACGGCCTGTCCGTCGGTGGTGGCGAAGAATTCGACGACGTTGGCGGGCGAGAACGCGTCGAGCACCCGCTCCCACAAACCGGTCGGCATGCCCGAGCCGATGAACAGGCGCACCGGATGGTTGCCGTGCAGCACGAAGGCGGGATCGTCGACGACGTCGCGCAGCATCGCCCAGGTGTAGGACACCACCGTGACGCCGTACTGGCGGATTTCCTGGACGAACCGCTTCGGGTCCAGCCCGCGCGACAGCGCGATCCGGGTGCCGCCGACCACCGCGCCACCCAGGCTGACCAGCAGGGCGGACTCGTGGTGCAGCGGCGTCAGGCAATACACGGTGTCGCGGCGGTCCATGGCGGCCGTGGAGGCGGTCCCGAAGGCCGACACCGCCCAGCGGTAGTTGGTGATCTGCTTGGCCACCAACTCGCCGCCGGCCGCGGTGAACGCGATGAACGCCAGGTCGCGGGCCAATCCGGGGTTGGGCCGGTACCAGGCCGGCAGCGCGACCGCGTCCGGATCGATCTGCTCCATGTCGATGACGTCGGAGTCGTGCGGCAGGTGCAGGTCGCGCGTCTCGCCCCCACCGAGCACCAGGATCTGCCCCGGCAGGTCGCGCGCGGCGTCGAGGTTGGTCGGGTCGGTGAGGATCTCGCTGACGCCGCCGAGTCGCACCGATGCGGCCAGGTCGGCGTCGGGCCGCATCACCACCGCGACGGCGCCCAGCCGCGACAGTGCCGCGATGGCGACCAGCGCGCTGGGGCGGGTCTCCATCAGCACGCCGACGCGGTCGCCCTGCCGCACCCCGACCTCGATCAGGCCGCGGACGACGTTGTTGACCCGCCGGTTCACGGCCTCGTAGGTGTGTACGCGCCCGTCGAACAAGAGGAACTCGCCCTGCGGGGCGTTCTGCGCCTGCTCCTCGATGATGCGGCCCAGCGAGATGCGGGTGTGGTCGTTGATCTGTCCGAGCCGGACCAGCCGCGGCAGCGTGCGGGCGGTCTCGACGGCCAGGGTGCGCATGGACTTGTTGGCGGCGACGACCGTGCCGGCCGCGCCGCGCACCGCCCCCAGCGCCGCCTCGGAGACCTCCCCGAGGCCGTGCGCAATCCGGGAACTCAGCGCGACACCGCTGTCGGTGTGTTCGACCGGCTGATCGGCCATCAGGTCGATGCCGCTCGGCTTGTCCCCGCCCGTCGACAGCCAGCGGACCCATTCGGCGACGGTGGGCCAGCTCTCCCGCGCCGCGCGGGACCCGACGACCAGGCCGAAATGGCCTGTGCGGACCAGGCGTTCGTAGACCTCGGCGTTCGGCGCCGCCCGGCGGATGCCGCGCACCGAGGCGGGCTGCCCGATGTCGTCCACCTCGCCGACGAAGGCCAGCACCGGGCAGGTGATGTCGGTGAGCGTGACCATCTGGCCGTTGATCGCGAAGCCGCCGGTCATCATGCGGTTGTGCGCGATGAACTGTTTGAGCAGTTCGGAGATCGCCGGGCCCGACCACGCGATCCAGCCCTCGCGCTCGAGAAACCTGCGCTGTTGTTCGCGCGGCAGCAGCGCCTCGCGGTCGTGCAGCTGGCGCACGAAGTCCACCCGGGCCTTGGCCGTCTTGAGTGGGTCCATCAACTGAAAACCCGTGCGCGCCATCCAGCTCGGGATGGCCAGCCGGCTGAAGACATGGTCGGCCATGAAGTTGGCGGCGGGTGCGGCGAAGTTTGCCGGGATGCCCATCGGCAGGGCGGCCAGGGTGTCCACCGGCGACCCGAACGCCACGATGCTGGCGAGGGATTTCGAACGACGGTAGGCGGCGACCTGATAGCACCACATGCCGCCCTGCGAGTACCCGACCAGGTGCACGTCACTGCCGGTGGCGTCCTTGACCGTGTCGATGGCCTGGCTGAGCGCGACGATGTGGTCGGCCAGGTTGCGGCGCATGCCGCCCTCGACCTTGTCCGGCGACCCGAAGTCGATGACCCAGCAATCCAGCCCGGCGGCGTGCAGGATCCCCACCGCGCCGTCTTCCTTCGTGACATCCCACATGTCCGCGGACATCATCATCGGGTGGACCATCAGCACGGGCGGGCCGACCGGCGGCTGCCCCGGCCGGCTGTCCGGCGGGAAATACCGACGCAGCTTGTACATCGGCACGCTCTCGACGATCTGGGACGGCGACGGCACCGTGCCGGTTTCCAGGCCCCCCAGCCGCAAGACCTCTAACCCGTTCTGTGCCGTGGCCACCAGACGCTCGACCGGGCGCGTGACCATCGAAAAATTGAGATCCACCGCCGCTCCCTGACTCTTGACAGCCCCGCCATCATGGCACATCAGCCCCCTCGGCTGTTGTGGTCAGCCTGTTTGCCGACGAGGGCCGCGCGCGGCGATGTCCGCGCCTAACCCCGGGTTGCCGCGCGCCGCAGCGTCAGTCGTCGGCGTCTCCGGCCCAGCCGCTCTCCGCCATGCGCCGCAGCCGCTCGGCCATCCGGCGATCCTCCCGCGCGTAATCGCGGTGGCGAGCCGCGTGTTGCCGGTATTCGTCCTTGGCGAGAACGCTGTGTTTGGCCGCTTCCTCGTAGGCCTTCGCGGTCCGTTCGTGGCTGTCCGCGGACTTGTCCATGCTGTGAGCCGCGGATCGCTGTGCCGAGCTCGCGTCCCGCCGCGCCCGTTCCGCTCGCTGCCCGCTGCGGAATGCTTCTTCGGCGCCCCACACCTTCAGATAAGGCTCGGCCTGAAGCCCATTATTTGCACTGCCCATCATCCGGTCCTTCCCAGAGGGAGAGGATTGACCCGGTTGGCGGAGTCGAAACGGGACCCGGAGGCCGCCCGCCGTCTCGACGGGCCGCGACGAGAAGTTGGCAGCGGCGAATTGCGTTGCGCCCCAACGCCGGTAACCGGAGCGACGTGAGCCCCGGCGCGGCCAAAATCCGATGGTTAACCCACCTTGAAACCGGGTACCTTTCCGAGGCGCAAGGGTCGCGACGCATGTGCGCGTGTCGTCGGGGCCGCCTCGGTTGAAAGACGCAGCTGGGCGCTCAACCCGTTCTCCGGGTACGGCGGACCGTGCTTGCTTTTTGGAGGTGGCTCGATGGTCAGGACTGCTGGGTTCCGTGGCTGAGCAGACGATCGACGTCGAGGCGGCCTTCCCGCCCCGGGTGTTGCGCGAATACGCGATGCTGGCCGACGGCGAACGCGGCGCGCTGATCGGACCGCAAGGCGACGTCGCATGGTTGTGCGCACCGCGGTGGGACTGCGACGCGGTGTTTTCCAACCTGATCGGTGGCGACGGGGTTTACGCGATCACCCCGACCGACGTGCGCAGTGTGTGGGGCGGCTACTACGAGCCGGGCACCTTGATCTGGCGCAGCCGTTGGATCACCCGCGACGCCATCATGGAGTGCCGGGAGGCGCTGGCCTTCCCCGGCGAACCCGACCGGGTGGTGCTGCTGCGGCGGCTGATCGGCTGCCGTGGGAAGTCGCGCCTGCGGGCGTTGCTGGCGCCGAGCGCCGGGTTCGGCCGCCACGGTCCCGGCCAGCTCCGCTGCGACGACGGGTTCTGGAGCGGGCGGTCGGGGCCGTTGCGGTGGCGGTGGTCGGGCGGCGCAGACGCGCGCACCCCGCGGTCGGCGCACGGCCGGGGCGAACTGCTGACCACCGAGATCACCCTCGACGAGGGCCGGCACCACGACCTGGTGCTGGAGCTCTCCGAACGCGCGCTCCCCGACCGGCCGCCCGACCCCGACATCGCCTGGGACGCCACGGCGGCCGCGTGGCACCGCAGCGTGCCCGGGCTGGACTGCACCATCGCGCCCCGCGACGCGCGCCACTCCTACGCCGTGCTGCGCGGGCTGACCAGCAGCGGGGGCGGCATGGTCGCCGCCGCCACGATGAGTCTGCCCGAACGGGCGCACACCAACCAGAACTACGACTACCGCTACGCCTGGATCCGCGACCAGGTGTACGCCGGCCTGGCCGCGGGCGCCGTCGGCGCGACCGAACTGTTCGACCAGGCGGTCGAGTTCGTCGGGGCCCGGCTGCTCGAGGACGGTCCGCACCTCAAACCCGCCTACACCGTCACCGGCGGTTCGGTGCCCGGCGAGGAGACCCTGGACCTGCCCGGCTACCCGGGCGGCGCCGACAAGGTCGGCAACCGGGTCAACCAGCAATTCCAGCTCGATGTCTTCGGCGAGGCACTGCAGCTGCTGGCCCGTGCGGCCAGCGCCGACCGGCTCGACGCCGAGGGTTGGCGCGCCGCCCAGACCGCCATCGCCGCGATCGAAAAGCGTTGGCGCGAACCGGATGCCGGTGTCTGGGAAATCGACGACGAGCGCTGGACGCAGTCCCGCCTGGCGTGCGTGGCCGGGCTGCGCGCCATCGCGAAGGCGGCCGGCGCGGGCCCCGAGGTCGCCGGCTCGGCTTCGCTGGCCGACGCGGTCCTCGCCGACACCGCGTCCAGCTGCGTGCACCCGCGCGGCTACTGGCAGCGCAGCCCGCGGCTGACCGGAGTCGACGCGTCGTTGTTGTTGCCGCCGGTGCGCGGCGCGGTGCCGGCCGACGACCCCCGCACCCGGGCGACGCTGGACGCCGTTCGCCGGGAACTGGCCCGCGACGGCTACGTCTACCGCTTCCGGCACGACGAGCGTGAGCTCGGCGACGCCGAGGGGGCGTTCCTGCTGTGCGGATTCATGATGGCGCTGGCCGAAGACCAGCTGCGCCACGCCGATTGCGCGATGCGCTGGTTCGAACGCAACCGCGCCGCCTGCGGCCCGCCGGGGTTGCTGTGCGAGGAATACGACGTCAGGCAGCGCCAGCTCCGCGGCAACCTGCCGCAGGCGTTCGCGCATGCCTTGCTGCTGGAATGCACGGCCACCCTGGCCGAGGCGGCCGTCCACCCCGACTGAACGAAAGGAGATTCGGACAATGACAGCGACTTCAAAAACAATCGTTATCACCGGGGCCAGCGCCGGCATCGGCCGCGCCACCGCCCAGCTGTTCGCGCGGCGCGGCGCGAACGTCGCCCTGCTCGCCCGTGGTGCCGCCGGGCTACAGGGCGCGGCGCGCGACGTCGAGGCCGGCGGCGGCAAGGCGCTGGCTATCCCGACCGACGTGGCCGACTATTCGGCCGTGGCCGCCGCGGCCGACGAGGCCGAATTGACGTTCGGGCCCATCGACACCTGGGTCAACGTCGCGTTCACCTCCGTCTTCGCGCCGTTCTGGGAGATCAGCGCCGCGGAATTCAAACGCGTCACCGAGGTGGCCTACCTCGGCTACGTGCACGGCACCATGGTGGCGCTGGCCAAGATGCGGCCGCGGGATCGCGGCACCGTCGTGCAGGTCGGCTCAGCGCTCAGCGAGCGGTCGATCCCGCTGCAGTCGGCCTATTGCGGCGCCAAGCACGCCGTCAACGGGTTCACCGAATCGGTGCGCTGCGAGCTGCTGCACGAGGGCTCCAACGTGAAGATCACCCTGGTGCAGATGCCCGCGGTCAACACCCCCCAGTTCTCCTGGGTGCTGTCCCGGCTGCCGCGCCATCCCCAGCCGGTGCCGCCGATCTATCAGCCGGAGGTCGCGGCGCGCGGCGTCGTCTATGCCGCCGATCACCCGGAGCGCAAACAGTATTGGGTCGGCGACAGCACCGCGGTCACGCTGATCGGGCAGAAGTTCCTCGCCCCGCTGCTGGATCGCTATCTCGGCCGCACCGGCTACGACTCGCAGCAGACCGAGGAGCGCACGAATGGCCAACGGCCGCATAATCTTTGGCAACCCGTCGATGAGGAGCCCGGCAGCGACCACGGCGCGCGCGGCGAGTTCGACGACCAGGCTCACGCACACAGCCCGGAGGCCTGGCTCTCCCGCCATCCCGTCGCCGGCGGCGCGCTGGGAGTCGGGCTGGGCGCGCTCCTGGCGCTGCGGCGGGCGCGATGACCGCCTGGGCGCGCACCGTCTACGGCTTAGTGCTCCTCGCCGCGCCGAGTCCGCTGCTGCGGCGGGCGTCCGGCAAGCCCGCGACCAGCCGGGAGCGAGCGGTGACCCGCATCCTGGGGGCGCGGCTGTTGACGCAGGCGGCGGTCACCGACGTTCGGCCCGACGCCGCGTGCCTGGCATTGGGTGCGGAGGTGGATTTCGTGCACGCCGTCTCGATGCTGGCCTGGGCTGCCATCGACCGCCGGTCGCGACGGCTGACGCTGCTCAGCGCCGCGGTCGCCGGGGTGTTCGCGGTAGCCGGGGCGGCCGAGGCCCGGCGCGCGCCCGCCCTCGCGGAGTCCCCGACCGACGATCGGCTCGCCGCGCTCGCCCGCCTTCGGCATCGGATCGCCGCGCCGATCGCCCGGCGCACCCTGCCCGCCGCCGTCCTGCCCACCTAGGGGGCGCCATGCCAACGCACCTGGACGCCTGCGTCGACGAGGTCACCGCGCAGGTGTACGAAATCCCCACCGATGCGCCGGAAGCCGACGGCACCCTGGCCTGGTCGTCGACCACGCTGATCGTCGCCGAGGTGGTCGCGGGCGGCCGGCGCGGGCTCGGCTACACCTACGCCGCCGGCGCCTGCCGCCAGCTGATCACCGGGCCGCTGGCCAGCGCGGTCAAGGGACACAGCGCCCTCGACATCGCCGGCGCGTGGGACTCGATGGTCCGGGCGGTCCGCAACAGCGGGCGGCCGGGCCTGGCGTCCTGCGCGATCTCGGCCGTCGACACCGCGCTGTGGGACCTCAAGGGCAAGCTGCTCGACATCCCCGTGTGCCGGCTGCTCGGCGTGGCGCATCCCGAGGTGCCGATCTACGGCAGCGGCGGCTTCACCACTTATGACGAACACGCCGCCCGCGCCCAGCTCGAGCGCTGGGTCGATGACTGGAAGATCCCGCGCGTCAAAATCAAGATCGGCGAGTCGTCGGGTTCCGACGAGCGCCGCGACCTGGATCGAATAGCCTTCGCGCGCAGCGTGATCGGGCCGGACACCGAACTCTACGTCGACGCCAACGGCGGCTACCGGCGCAAGCAGGCGATCCGGGTCGCCCACGCCATGGCCGACCACGACGTCACCTGGTTCGAGGAACCCGTGTCCTCCGACGACCTCGCCGGGCTTCGGGAGGTGCGCGACCAGGTGACGCCGGACGTCACCGCCGGCGAATACGGCTATGACCTCACGTACTTCCGCCGGATGCTGGCGGCCGATGCGGTCGACTGCCTGCAGATCGACGTCACCCGCTGCGGCGGCATCAGCGATTTCCTGCGCGCCGCGGCCGTCGCCGCCGCCTACCACGTCGACGTGTCGGGCCACTGCGCGCCCAACCTGCACGCCCACGTCGCCGCCGCGATTCCCAACCTGCGCCACCTGGAGTACTTCCACGACCACCACCGCATCGAGCACATGCTGTTCGACGGCGCCCTGTCCCCCGACGGCGGGGCGTTGCGGCCGGATCAGCAGCGGCCCGGGCTGGGCCTGGAGCTCAAACACGGCGACGCCGAGCCGTACCGGGTGAACTGACCGCGGGGATTTGGGCCGCCGCGGCATGCTTGAACGTGCCCGAAAACGGGCATCGATAAGGCAAAACCGCAGGAATTCCGGGGAGACGGGCGATGGCTGTGAACTTCGAAGACGACACCGGTCAGCGTCGCAATGGGCGGGACGGCAGCTCGCCGCCCGAAGCGGTGATGTCCGAGGTGGTACAGGACCGCGGGCTGGGCGCGCTCGACCTGGTGCTGGGCCTGGGCGAGCCGCAGCGGGTCGGCAGGTTCCGGTTCTTCCTGGACGGCCAGCGCTGGGAATG
The DNA here is from genome assembly GCF_059812465.1 of Mycobacterium sp. NGS54. Lineage (NCBI taxonomy): Bacteria > Bacillati > Actinomycetota > Actinomycetes > Mycobacteriales > Mycobacteriaceae > Mycobacterium > Mycobacterium sp. NGS54. The sequence continues at coordinate 266,913 of NZ_JCALCS010000009.1, forward strand.
GTCGGATGCCGTCGCGCGCATGCACGGCTACGAGCCGGGGCAGGTCGAGCCCACCACCGAACTATTGCTGCAGCACAAGCACCCCGAGGACCGCGAGTGCGTCGCCGCCGTCCTGGACCGTGTCGTCAACGGCAAGCCGTTCAGCAGCCGGCACCGCATCATCGACAGCGCCGGGCACACCCGCTGCGTCGTCGTCGCGGGCGACCGGATGCTCGATGACACCGGCGCGCTGGTCGGCACGTCGGGGTTCTACGTCGACGTCACCGACTCGCTGCACTCCGACATCACCAACGTCCTGGAGGCGGTGGCCGACGCCCGCGCCCGGATCGAGCAGGCCAAGGGCGTGCTCATGAGCGCCTACGGCATCTCGGCGGATCGCGCGTTCGACATCCTGGCCTGGCGGTCGCAGGAAACCAACCTCAAGGTCCGCGACCTCGCCGCCCGCTTCCTGGAGGCCGTCGCCGGCAAGGCGTCGCCCGACACGCGGACCCACGTCGATCACGCGCTGCTGACCCTCGAATAATTGCCCGGTGGCGCACCTACTGGGAGCCGAGGGCATACGTCTGCAATATCCGACTCAGGTCGTCTTCGAGTCGGTGACACTGGGCGTCAACGACGGCGCGCGCATCGGCATCGTCGGGCGAAACGGCGACGGCAAGTCCAGCCTGCTGGGCCTGCTGACCGGCCGGCTGCGGCCCGACGCCGGACGGGTCACCCGCCGCAGCGGGCTACGGGTCAGCGCGCTCAGCCAGGCCGACACCCTGGACCCGGACCGCACGGTGGGCTGGACGCTGGTCGGCGATCAACCGGAGCACCAGTGGGCCGGCGACGCGCGGGTGCGCGACGTGGTGGGCGGGCTGGTCTCCGACATCGCCTGGGACGCAACGGTTTCCACGCTGAGCGGCGGGCAACGCCGACGAGTGCAGCTGGCGAGACTGCTGATCGGCGAATGGGACGTGATCGCCCTCGACGAGCCCACCAACCACCTGGACATCGAGGGCATCACCTGGCTGGCCACCCACCTGCGGGAGCGGTGGGCGCGCAACAGCGGCGGGCTGCTGGTGGTGACCCACGACCGTTGGTTTCTCGACGAGGTCGCCACCACGACGTGGGAGGTGCACGACGGGATCGTCGAACCGTTCGAGGGCGGCTACGCGGCCTACGTACTGCAGCGCGTCGAACGCGACCGGGTGGCCGCCGCCGCCGAGGCCAAGCGGCAAAACCTGATGCGCAAGGAGCTCGCGTGGCTGCGGCGCGGGCCGCCGGCCCGGACGTCGAAGCCCAAGTTCCGGATCGACGCCGCCAACCAGCTGATCGCCGACGTGCCGCCGCTGCGCAACACCGTCGAGCTGGCCAAGCTGGCGACCGCACGGCTCGGCAAAGTCGTCGTCGACCTGCTCGACGTGTCGGTCTCGTTCGGCGACCGGCCGGTGCTGCGCGACGTCGAATGGCGGATCGCGCCCGGTGAACGCACCGGCATCGTCGGGGCAAACGGCGCCGGGAAGTCGACGCTGCTGGGACTGATCGCCGGAACCGTGGCGCCCGATTCCGGTCGCGTCAAGCGCGGCAAGACCGTGCGGCTCGCGGTGCTCGATCAGCGGGGCGAGGAGCTGGACGCGCTGGCCGGCGACCGGATCGCCGACGTGCTGGGCGGGCTGCGCGGCGGCTACGAGGTCGACGGCCGGGAGGTCACCCCGGCCCAGCTGCTGGAGCGGCTCGGGTTCGGCCGCGGGCAGCTGTCCGCGCGCGTCGGCGACCTGTCCGGGGGCCAGCGGCGCCGGCTGCAGCTGATGCTCACGCTGCTGAGTGAGCCCAACGTGTTGCTGCTCGACGAGCCCACCAACGACGTCGACACCGACATGCTCACCGCTGTGGAGGACCTGCTCGACTCGTGGCCGGGCACCCTGATCGTCGTCTCGCACGACCGTTACCTGCTCGAGCGGGTCACCGATCAGCAGTACGCGATCCTGGACGGTCGGCTGCGGCATCTGCCCGGCGGCATCGACGAGTACCTGCGGCTGGCGGCCGGTCGGGCGGGTGCGGCCTCGACCTCGGCTGCGCCGGCGCCCATTTCGGGGATGTCCGGAGCGGAGCGCCGCACGGCCGAGAAGGAGCTGGCCTCGGTCGACCGTCAGCTCGCCCGGCTCGCCGAGCGGATCGAGGCCAAGCACCACGAACTCGCCGAGCACGACCAGTCCGATCACGTCGGCCTGTCGCGGCTGACGGGAGAGCTGCGCGGCCTGGAGGGTGAGGTCGCCGCGACGGAGAGCCGCTGGCTGGAGCTATCGGAGTTGCTCGAATGAGCGCCTATCGGCCGGTGCGTTACCCGCCCGGGGAGGCGTTGTTGGCGCTGTACCGGTGGCGGGGACCGGTGATCAACTCCGGTGTCGGCCGGCACGGCTACACCTACCTGCTGGGCCCCGAGGCAAACAAGTTTGTGTTTGCCAACGCCGACGCGTTCAGTTGGCGGGAGACGTTCGAGAACCTGGCCATCGTCGACGGGCCCACCGCGCTGATCGTCAGCGACGGCGACGACCACCGGCGCCGGCGCAGCGTCGTCGCGCCCGGGCTGCGTCACCGGCAGATCCAGGACTACGTGCGAACCATGGTCGCCAACGTCGACGCCGTCATCGACGGTTGGCGGCCCGGGCAGCGACTGGACATCTATCGGCAATGCCGCTCGGCGGTCCGGCGCAGCACCGCCGAAAGCCTGTTCGGCCAACGCATGGCCGTCCACTCCGACTTCCTCGGTGAGCAACTGCAGCCCCTGCTGGACCTGACCCACATGCTTCCGCAGGTGGTGGCGCTGCAGCGACGGATGCGGTCGCCCGCCTGGCGTCGGGCGATGGCGGCCCGCCAACGCATCGATGACCTGGTCGACGCGCAGATCGGCGCCGCCCGCGCGGATCCCAGGCCCGACGACCACATGCTGACCATGCTGATCAACGGTCGCGGAGATGAGGGTTACGCGTTGAGCGACAACGAGATTCGTGACGCCGTGATCTCGCTGATCACCGCCGGTTACGAGACCACCAGCGGCGCGCTGGCGTGGGCGATCTACACGCTGCTGTCCCTGCCGGGCGCGTGGGACACCGCCGCCGACGAGGTGCGCCGGGTGCTCGGCTCGCGCGTCCCCGGCGCCGGCGACCTGGACGCGCTGACCTACCTCAACGGCGTCGTGCACGAGACGCTGCGGCTGTACCCGCCCGGCGTCATCTCCGCGCGCAAGGTGATGCGCGACCTGACGTTCGACGGGCATCGCATTCCGGCGGGCCGGTTGCTGATCTTCAGCCCGTACGTCACGCACCGCCTGCCCGAGCTGTGGCCGCAGCCAACGGAATTCCGGCCGTCGCGCTGGGATGCCGGCTCGCCGGGCTACCGCAAACCCGCACCGCACGAATTCATTCCGTTCAGCGGCGGCCTGCACCGGTGCATCGGGGCGGTCATGGCCACCACCGAGATGACCGTGATGCTCGCAAGGCTGGTGGCCCGGACCACGCTGCGGCTACCCGCGCAGCGGATCCGCGCGCACAACCTGGCCGCGCTGTCGCCGGCGCCGGGACTGGCCGTCGACGTCGTCGACCTGGTGCCGTGAGTCGCGTCGGCTCGCCTAGTGCCAGCGCAGTAGCACCAGCTCGGAACAGAACCCGGGACCCATCGCGAGCATCAGCCCGGGACTTCCGCTGGGCGGCGGCTTGGCGATGGTGTCGCGCAAGATGTGCAGCACCGAGGCCGACGACAGGTTGGCGATTTCGCCCAGTGAGCGCCACGTCAGCTCGAGGGCGTCGGGCCCGAGTTCGAGGGCCCTGGTGATGGCGTCGATGACCTTGGGGCCACCCGGATGGCTGACCCAGGCGCCGATGTCGTCCCTGGTGAGCCCGTGAGTCGCGAGGAATCCGTTGACGTCGTCGGCCAGGTAGCGGTCGATCAGCGTCGTAAGGTCCGGGGACAGCACCAGCTGCAGCCCCGAGGAGCTGACGTTCCAACCCATGATCTGCAGCGAGTCGGGGTACAGGCGGCTGCGCGAATCGAGAATGTCGGGCCCGCCGGCGCGAACCTGCTCGGCGCGACGGTCGCCGACCGCCACCACCGCGGCCGCGCCGTCACCGAACAGCGCGCTGCCGACCAACCCGGACACCGTCGGTTTGACGGCCGGGTAGGTGAGCGAACAGAGCTCGACCGAAACCAGGACCGCGACGCCGTCGGGCGCGCCGCGCAGGTAGTCGTTCAACCGGGCCACGCCCGCGGCACCGGCCACGCAACCCAGCCCGAACAGCGGCACCCGGCGCACGTCGGGGCGCAGGCCGAGGCGCCCGGCGATGCGGGCGTCGAGCGACGGCACCGCGATCCCGGTGACCGTCGTGGTGGCGATCATGTCGACGTCTTCCGGCTGAATGCCGGCCTCCTCGAGCGCCCCCAGCAGCGCCTGGCAACCGAGGTCGACGGCGGCGTCGATGAAGATCGCGTTGGCCTCGCCGAAGTCGGTCAGCGTCGGATAGCGCTCCAACGGCAGAACGAAATGGCGGCTGTTCACCCTCGCGGCGGCGTGCAGGCGCCGAACGATTTCCTCGTGTTCCTTCAGCCCCGGAAACTCGACGAATAGATCGGTGATCTCGCTCTGGCTATACCGATACGGTGGCAGCGCGCCGAACACGCCCGCAACAACGCTCATGCCCCACCCTTTTCGTCATGGCCGGTTGAAAGCCATCACTTTCACCCGGGGCTGAGAACTGCTCGTTACCGTGGAAAGTCTAAGGCTTTGACCCCGTATCGCAAAGACGTTGATATTCAACGTACGTCAAATTACTCGGGCCGTCAGTTCACGTAATCAGTTCCGCCAGTGAGGGATTCATCACGGAGCGTCATTTTCTTTGTTTGCGTCAAGCGCCAGCGCAATTAGCGCGTCGGGGCTTAACGAGTCGATAGCATCGTCGGTGACCGTTGAATCGGCGAGCGACTTTTCGGGGTCGCCGGCCAGCGCCAATAATTTGTCGAGCAATCCGGTCCGGCGAAGTTCATGAAGCGGAATCTTTCTCAGCGCCGACCAAACCTTTTCGTCATCGGACTCTTCCGGCCCGCCGCGGAGCAGTTGTTGAGCCAGGTGGTCCGCCAATGCCGCGGGATTGGGATAGTCGAAGACTAGCGTGCGTGACAACGCCAGCCCGGTATCGGCCTTGAGGCGGTTGCGGAGTTCGACCCCGGTCAGGGAGTCGAACCCAAGATCCTGGAAGGCGCGGTCCGGGTCGACCGCGTGGCTGTCCGAGTGTCCCAGCACCGCCGCCGCATGGGCGCAAACCAGCTCGGTCAGCTGGCGCCGGCGCTCGCGGGGCGGCAGTTGCCGCAGGCGCTCGGCCGACTCGTCGGGAATGGTTCGTGGCGCGTCGGTACCGCTGCCCAGCCAGAACCTTCGGCGCACAAACCCATACGTGGGCAACGCGACGCGCCGGCCGCGCCGCAGCACCGCGCTCCAGTCGACCGGCACGCCGGTGGTGAACAGCCGGCCGGCCGCGATGAGAAGCGACTCCACCTCCGCGCGATCCTTGGCCAGCGTGACGGTTGCGACGGGATGCTCGGTCGCCAGGGATTGCTCCGCGGCGGCGCTCAGGCCGCCGCCGGGACCGACTTCGACGAACACGCCGGCCCCGGACGCCTCCGCGGCACGCACCCCGTCGGCAAAGCGCACCGGACGGCGCACATGCTCGGCCCAATAGCGCGCGGTCCCGTACCTGGGCTCCGCGAGCTGACCGGACACATTGGAAACCAACGGTATTCGAGGGTCCTTCGGGGAGATGTCGGCGATCGCGGCTTCGAAGGCGTCGATGATGGGCTCCATCAGCGGCGAGTGGAACGCGTGGGAGACCGCTAACCGATGGGAGCGCCGGCCCCGGTCCGCCAGGGTCTGGGCGATGGCGGCGACCGGAGCCTCCGCGCCCGAGATCACCACCGAGTCCGGGCCGTTCACCGCCGCGATGGCCACGCCGTCGGTCAGCAGCGGCCCCACCTCCGCCTCGCCGGCGGTGATCGCGACCATCGCGCCACCGGCGGGCAGCCCGGCCATCAACCGCCCCCGCGCCGCCACCACCTTCGCCGCGTCGGGCAGCGACAGCACGCCCGCAACATGGGCGGCGGTGATCTCGCCCACCGAATGGCCCATCACGACGTCCGGGACCACACCCCAGTGCCGCAGCAGCGCCACCAGCGCCGTCTGGACGGCGAACAAGGCCTGCTGCGCAAACTCGGTGTCGTCCAACGACTTCGGCTTATCGCCCCACATCACATCGCGCAGCCGGTCGTCCAGTGCCGCGGCGGCTTCGTCGAAAGCCGCTGCGAACACCGGGAACCGGGCGTACAGCTCGGCCCCCATGCCCAGCGACTGCGCGCCCTGACCGGGAAACACGAACGCCGTCTTGCCCGGAGCGTGCGCCCGGCCGGCGATCGCGTTGGGACGCGGCTCGCCGCGCGCCACTCCGGCGAGCGCCGCCGCCAGGGTCTCGCGGTCGGTGCCGATCAGCGCCGCCCGATGCTCGAACACCGAGCGCGTCGTCGCCAACGACCACGCCACGTCGTTCGCGTCGAGCCGCGCATCCCCGGTCACGTGGGCAGCGAGCCGCGCGGCCTGGTTCGCCAACGCGCGCTCCGAACGGCCCGACAGCACCCACGCCGTCGGCCCGTTCTCGCGTTCGGCCCCGGGGGTGGGCGGCTGCGCGGGCGCCTCCTCGACGATCACGTGCGCGTTGGTACCGCCCATGCCGAACGAGGACACCCCCGCGCGGCGCGGTTCCTCCCCGGCCGGCCAGGCGGTCAGCGCGGTGTTGACGCGCAGCCCGAGGCCGTCCAGATCGATTCTCGGAGTGGCGTAGTTGAGGCTCGCGGGGATGGCGGCGTTTTCGATAGCCAGCACCGTCTTGAGCAAACCCGCGATGCCGGCGGCGCCACCGGCGTGACCGATGTTGGTCTTCACCGACCCCACCGTCAGCGGATGGTGCCGGAGCGTGCCGATCGCCTCCCCCAGCGCGTTCGCCTCCACGGGGTCGCCGATCTCGGTGCCGGTGCCGTGCGCCTCGACATACTCCAACTGGCCCGGGTGCAGCCCCGCGTCGCCCAGGGCGCGGCGGATGACGTCGGCCTGTCCCGCGACCGACGGCGCGGTCTGTCCGGCGGCGGTGTGCCCGGCGTTGCCGACCGCGCTGCCGGGGATCACCGCCCGGATGCGGTCCCCGTCCGCGAGGGCGGCGTGCAACGGCTTCAGCAGCACCAACCCGCCGCCCTCGCTGCGCACGTACCCGTCGGCGCGGGCGTCGAACGCGTAGGTGTGGCCCGACGCCGACACCGCGCCGAATTCCCGTTCCAGCAGGCTCGTCTCGCCGGCGAAGTTCAGGTGGACGCCGCCCGCGATCGCCAGCTTCGATTCGCCCGACCGCAGGCTTTGCACCGCGGCATGGACGGCCACCAGCGACGAGGACTGACCGGAATCGATCGTCATGCTCGGGCCGTACAGACCGAGGGCGTAGGAGATCCGGTTCGCGATCATCGCCCGGCTGATCCCGGCGAAGGAGTGATGGTCGACATGGTCGGCGGTGTCCAGCGTCAGCACCGCGTAGTCGTCGCTCATCGCGCCGAGGTAGACGGCGATTCGTTCGCCGCGCAGCGTCTCCGGAACGAAAAACGCGTCCTCGAGAAGTTCCCAGGCGAGCTCCAGCGCCAGCCGCTGGCGGGGATCCATCGCGGCGGCCTCGCGCGGCGACACGTTGAAGAAGTCCGCGTCGAACTCGGCGACGTTGTCCAGCAGCCCTTCTCGGCGGGTTTGCCCCTCGGCGACGCGAGTGACTTCCAGTCCGTCGCGCAGCACCCGCCAGAGTTCTGCGGGGTTGGCGGCGGACGGGAACCTGCAGGCGAGCCCGATGATCGCTACGTCTGCCGGTCGCACGGTCAGGGGCCGGATTCTTCGTCGAGGATGGCGAACAGTTCACTCTCGGTGGCGGTTTTGATGTCGTCGTCGAAAAGGTCGTCGTGCGCGGCGGGATCCGATTGGGCGGTGCTGAGGGTCAGTAGCATCTCGATGCGGGCGGTCATGCGTTTCTTGTCTTCGGGATCGCGGTCGGGTTGGTCGATCAGCGACTGCAGTTCGCGGATGACGTCGTTGAAGCGGGCCATCGAATCCGGTTGCTCGGCGCTGGGGCCGGCGGCCAGCTGGGCGTCGAGCTGCTCGGCCAGCGCGGCGGGTGTCGGATAGTCGAAGATCAGCGTCGGCGAAAGGGTCAGTCCCGTCGCATTTTTGAGCCGGTTGCGCAGCTCGACGGCGGTCAGCGAATCGAACCCGAGATCCTGGAAGGCGCTCTCGCCGTCGATCTCCGTGCTGCTGTGACCGAGCACCGTCGCGGCGTTGCCACACACCAGATCGACGAGTTCGCGGTGGCGCTGCTCGGGGGTCAGGCCCGCCAGCCGCGCCCGCAGGCCCGTCGACGCCATCGCGATCTCGACGTGGTCGACGACGCGTCGGGCGGGACGGTTGGCCAAGGCGCTCAACAGCGGTGGCAGCGCCGCGCCGCTGCGGGCGAGCGCGTCCCGGTCGAGCCGGGTGGCCACGACGACGGGGTGCTCGCCCAGCAGGGCGGTGTCGAAGAGCTCGAACGCCTGCTCGGCGGACAACGGGGCCAGCCCCACCCGGCTTATCCGGGCCTTGTCGCGATCGCCGAGATGCTGCGTCATGCCGGAATCCTGCTCCCAGAGCCCCCAGGCGACCGACAACCCGGGAAGCCCGCGCGCGCGCCGGTGCGCCGCGAGCGCGTCGAGGAAACTGTTGGCCGCCGCGTAGTTGCCCTGACCCGGGGCGCCCACCACCCCGGCCATCGACGAAAACACCACGAACGCGGCGAGATTCAGGTCCCGGGTGAGCTCGTGCAGGTTCCACGCCGCATCCGCCTTGGCCCGCAACACCGTATCGATGCGCTCGGGCGTCAACGAAGCGATCACCGCATCATCGAGCACCCCGGCCGCGTGGATGACCGCGCTCAACGGAGGCCGCTCGGACAGCCCCGCCAACAACTCCGCGGCCGCCGCGCGATCGCTCACGTCGCAGGACACCACCTGCACCGTGGCACCCGCCCGCGTCAAGTCGGCCACCAATTCGTCGGCGCCGCCGGCGGTTTGGCCGCGACGGCTGGCCAAGACGATATGGCGAACTCCGTACCGGCTGACCAGATGCCGGGCCATCAGCCCGCCGACCGTGCCGGTGCCGCCGGTGACCAACACCGTGCCGCCGGCCAGCCCGACGCCCGGCCTGTCGGGCAGGGTCAGAACCACCTTGCCGATGTGGCGGGCCTGGCTGACGAACCGGTAGGCCTCGACGGCGCGGCGCACGTCCCAGGCCGTCAGCGGCAACCGCCGCAACGCGCCGGCCTCGAACAGCCCGACCAGCTCGACCAACATCTCCTGGATGTGCTGCGGGCCGGCCTCCATCAGGTCGAACGCCCGGTATTTCACGCCGGGATGGTGCGCCGCGATCGCCTGCGGGTCCCGCAGATCGGTCTTGCCCATCTCGATGAAGCGCCCGCCGGACACCAGCAACCGCAGCGACGCGTCGGTGAACTCCCCGGCCAGCGAGTTCAGCACCACGTCCACTCCGGCCCCGCCGGTGGTAGCCAGGAACTTCCGTTCGAATTCCAGCGACCGCGAGTCGCCGATGTGGTCCTCGTCAAACCCCATGGCGCGCAGCGTGTCCCACTTGCCGCGACTGGCCGTGACGAACACTTCCGCGCCCCAGTGCCGGGCCAGCTGGACGGCCGCCATGCCAACGCCGCCGGTCGCGGCGTGCACCAGCACCCGCTGCCCGGCACGCACTCCGGCCAGCACCGACAACCCGTACAGCGCCGTCAAGAACACCACCGGCGCACCCGCGGCGTCGGTGAGCGACCAGCCCCACGGCACCGGCACCACGAACCGCTGATCCACGACCGCCTCGGAGCCCGCCAGGCCCAGGATCCCCATCACCGCGTCGCCGACGGCCAGGCCGGTCACCTCCGGGCCGACCTCGACGACGACCCCGGCGCCCTCGGCGCCCAACTGCGCCGCGCCCGGATACATGCCGAGCGCCACCAGCACGTCCCGGAAATTCACGCCGACCGCGGCGACCTCGACGCGCACCTGGCCGGCGGCCAGTTCCGCCCGTGGGCACGGCTCGGCCACCAGGTCCTCCAGCGTGCCCCCGCTTCCGGCGGCGAGCCGCCATTCGCCCGCCGGAAGGTCCAGCACCGGGCCCGCGTCCACCGGGGTCAGCCGCGCCCTGTAGGCGGCGCCGTTGCGCACCACCAATTGCGGCTCGCCACAGCCGATCACCGACTCGACGTCGAGCGACCCGTCGGAATCGACCAGGACCACCCGGCCCGGATGTTCGGCCTGCGCCGAACGCACCAAACCCCATACCGCCGCGCCGGCCAGGTCCGTGACGTCCTCGCCGGAAAGCCCCACGGCCCCACGGGTCAACACCGCCAACGGGCCACTTCGATCCGCGGCCAGCGACGACTGCAACACCTGCAGCGCCTCCGCGGTGGCCGCGTGCACCGACTCCATCGCATTCCCGTTGCCGGCGGCACATTCCCATACCTCCGCCGGGCCGACGGTATCGCCTTCCAACGAGATTGGGGACCACGTGACCTCGAGCAGGCCGCCGCCGGGACGGGCCGCCGCCGCGAGCTGCTCGGGCGACACCGGGCGAACCACCAACTCGCGCACCGACAACACCGGTAGCCCCGCGGCGTCGGCGATCTCCAGCGACATGGCCCCCGGCCCGGCGGGCGCAATCCGGACCCGCACGTGCGCCGCGCCCGCGGCGTGCAAGGTCACACCCTGCCAGGAGAACGGCAGCACGATCTGGGCCTGGTCGCCGCCGATGCCCAGCGCGTGCAGGCTCGCGTCGAGCAATGCCGGATGAATCCCGAAGCCTCCCAACGCCACTCCGGCGTCCTGTGGCACGGCGACCTCGGCGAAGATCTCGGTCCCGCGCCGCCACACGCTCCGCAGCCCCCGAAACGCCGGGCCGTAGCCGTAGCCGCGCCCGGCCAGCCGCTCGTAGGCGCCGCCGACGTCGACGGCGACCGCGCCCGCCGGCGGCCACGCCGAGGAATCCACGATCGGCCCCACCGGCCTCGTCGTCAGCACGCCCTCGGCGTGCAGCATCCATCCCGAATCCGATTGCGGGCCAGAGGAATACACCGATACGCTGCGCGAGCCCGACTCGCTGGCGACCCCCACCACCACCTGCACCTGGACCCCGCCGGTTGCCGGCAACACCAGGGGCGCCGACAACGTCAGCTCTTCGATCGCCGAACAGCCGACCTCGTCGCCGGCGCGCAGCACCAACTCGACGAAGCCCGCCCCGGGCAGCAGCACCACTCCGCCCACCGCGTGATCGGCCAGCCACGGTTGCGCGGCCAGCGCCAACCGGCCCGCCAATACCACCTCGCCCGAATCGGGCCGCTCCACGACGGCACCCAGCAGGGGATGGTCGGTCCCGGTCAGGCCCAGCCCGTCGACGTCACGAGAGCCCACCATCTCCGCCGACAGCCAAAACCTGCGGCGCTGGAAGGGGTACGTGGGCAGGTCGACGCGCTGCGGGTCAAGGCCGGCGAACGTCGCCGCCCAATCCACCCGCACCCCGGCGGCGAACAGCCGTGCCGCCGCGGTGACCAGCGACTCGACCTCGGCCCGGTCTTTGGCGACGCTCACCACCGCGAGCGCCTCGGTGGTCAACGACTGCGCCACGGCCGCCGTCAGCGCGTTGCCGGGACCCACTTCGAGGAACACCCCGGCCCCGAGCGTCTCGGCCAGCTGGACGCCGTCGGCGAAGCGCACCGGCGCGCGGACATGCTCGACCCAGTAGTCCGGCGAGCCGTACCCCGGACCGGCCGACTGACCGGTCACGTTGGATATCAACGAGATCCGCGGCTCGGCCGGCGCCACCTGGCCGACCAGCTCCGCGAACCGCTCGATCATGGGCTCCATCAACGGCGAATGGAAGGCGTGCGAGACGGCCAGCCGGTGTATCCGCCGGCCCTGCCGGGCCAGCCGGTCGGCCACCGCGTCCACCGCGGCCTGCTCGCCCGAAATCACCACGGCGCTAGGCCCATTGACCGCCGCCACGCCGACGCCCTCGGTCAACAGCGGCACGACCTCGGCCTCGCCGGCGGCCACGGCGACCATCACCCCGCCGGCGGGCAGTGCGCCCATCAACCGGCCTCGCGCGGCCACCAGTTTGGCCGCGTCGGCCAGCGACAACACCCCGGCGACATGGGCGGCCGCGATCTCCCCGACGGAATGGCCCATCACCACGTCGGGCACCACGCCCCAGGACCGCCACAGCGCGGCCAGCGCGACCTCGACGGCAAACAATGCCGGCTGGGCAAACTCGGTGCTTTCCAACAGGTTTGTGTCATCGCCCCACACCACCTGGCGCAGCGGCAACCGCAGGTGGTCGTCCAGCGCCTGCGCGGCCTCGTCGAAGGCCTGGGCGAACACCGGGAAGCGCCGGTACAGCGCCGCGCCCATCCCCAGGCGCTGCGAGCCCTGACCGGGAAACAGCCACACCGTCTTGCCCACCGCCCGGGCCCGCCCGGCCACCGTATCCGGGCCGGGGTCGCCCGCGGCCAGCTGCACCAGGCTCAGCTGCATGGTCTCGCGGTCGTCACCCACCACCACGGCGCGATGTTCGAATGTGGAGCGCGTCGTGGCCAACGACCACCCGACATCGGTCACGCCCAGACCCTCGTCGGCGCTGACCCGCGCCAGCAGCCGCTTGGCCCGCACCCCCAGCGCCTCGGGCGAACGAGCGGACAACACCCAGGGCACCACGACGGTGTCCCGGGGCGTATCCCGCTCAACCGCAGCGCCTTCCAGCGCGGGAGGATCCTCGACGATCACGTGGGCATTGGTTCCGCTGATCCCGAACGACGACACGCCGGCCCGGCGCGGCCGGTCGCCCGCCGGCCAGGGT